>NZ_JBGAGS010000010.1:0-302530 GCF_044226605.1 Prosthecobacter sp.
TCCACCAGCGCCGTGATGCCCTTGTCAAAGATGGGGAAGTCCTCGCGCTCGCGGGAAAAAATGTCGTTGTTCGCGCCACCGTGCCAGTCCCACTTGCTGTAGTTCACGGTCACCACTCGCGCCCCGGCCTCCACGAGCCGGCGTGCGGCGAGAAAGCTTTGCGGCACCCGCGGTGCGCCGTTTTCATCAATGCGCTTCACCGTGTCACCCGAGCCATAGCGTTCACAGATGCGCGGGTCCTCTTTGGAAAGATCGAGCGCGTCCGCCAGCTTTGATGATGTCAGCACTCCCATGGCCTGCTGCGTAAAAGTGTCCATGGCTTCCATCTTTCCGCTGGAGTCCACATCGCGCCGGAAGTTGTCAAAACTCCTCAGCAGTTTCGTGCGATCCGAAAGCCGGTCATACGTGATGCCTTGCAGCGTCAGGTCGCCACGACTTGGCCCCGTGTGCTGGAAGGCTGCGCTCGCAGAGCCGAGCAATCCCGGCCCCGGCTCGTTGTAGGGGCCGTGCGTACATTCGTAGCACATGCTCACAAACGGTGGCACCGCCAGATCATGCGCCCCCTGCAGCTTTCCCACCACACTGCCAAATTGCGGCCATCCTCCGGGCGGCACAGTCCCGGTCCGATTAGGAAATCCTGTGTAACATTGGATGGCATCATGCCCCGCCTGCGCACCCACCAGCGAGCGGATCACGGTAAACTTGTCCATCATCTTCGCCATCCGCGGAAAGAGCTCGCAGATTTGAATGCCGTCCACATTCGTACCGATCGGCTTGTGCGGCCCGGCGATCTCGCGCGGCGCATCCGGCTTCAAATCAAACATGTCCTGATGCGGCGGCCCGCCCACCAGATAGATCAAAATCACCGCCTTGTGCGAGTTGCGGATGCCCGCCTGGTCTTCCAGCGCCAGCAGCTTCGGCAGCGAAAGCCCCACCGACCCCAGTCCTCCGATCTTGATAAAATTACGACGCGAAACACCATCGCAGAAAGCGCTGCGCGATTCAGCCGGGGCAAGGATCTTGAGCATGAGGGATCAGCGTTGAGTTGACAGACCGCTCTCAAGTAATCGCGCTCAGCCCGCTTTCTTTCGCGCACCCCAGCAATCACTGCGCCATGCCCTCACGTAAGGTCTTCCGCCTTCGTGTCCGGCGCCCACCAGATCACCACCATCCCCAGTGCATAGATCGACGCACAAATCGCTCCCACCCGCGCATAATCCCCGCCCAGCGCCGAGAAAAGATATCCCGCCGCCAGCACTCCCACCGCCGTACCAAAGCGCCCCGAATTGTAAGCCAGCCCGCTTCCCGTCGCCCGCACCCGCGTCGGAAACAGCTCCGGCAGATACAGCGCCAGCCAGCCAAAAAACAGCGTCGCCACAAACCCCTGCGCGCACACGATCGCATGAAACCCCGCCTGCAGCGGCGCCGTCAGTTGAAACATTGCATACGTAATGCTCACCGTCGCCGCGCTGATCACACAATAGCTCAGCCGCCGCCCCAGCCAGATCGCACACTGCCCTCCCAGCAGACTTCCCAGCGTCGCCCCCAGCGCCCACCACCCCTGCGTCGCCGCCTTGTAGTCCCCATGCGCCGCCCCCGCGATCTTGTCCGCCCACGGAATCATCCACTTGCTCGCCGACCACGCACCGATCATCGGGATCGAACTCAGCAAAATCCCCACCACCGTGAATCGAATCAGCCCCGGTTGAAACAGTTCCCGCAGCGGCGTCACCGGTCCCTTCGCCGCCCCACGCGAAGCCAGCCACTTCGGCGACTCCGGCAAAGCGATCAGCACAAACACTCCCAGCACCGCAGGAATCCCCGCAAACTGAAACACCCACCGCCACGACTCCGGCGTGATGTGCCACTGCCGCGCCACCTGAGACAGCGCCAGGATGCCCACATTCAGCCCTGCCATCATCGCGCCCGACACCAGCGGCCGCGACGCACTCGACCAGCATTCCGAAACCAGCGCGATCCCATTCGGCCACAGCCCGCCCACTCCCAGCCCCACCATAAATCTCAGCACCAGCATCTGCTCCTGCGTCTGCGCATACGCACCCATCGCCGCAAAGACCGAGTAAAACAAAACGCACACTCCCATCGCCCGCGTCCTCCCCACCCGATCCCCCAGCGCTCCCAGCGCCACACCACCGATCGCCGCGCCCAGCATCAGCGCCGCCGTAAATCTCGCAAACCATTCGCCCCCCAGCTCCGCTGTAAAACTCGCCCCCAGCAAACTCTTCGACACCGACAGCGAAGCCACCGGCATCAGCCCCAGCTCCACGCCATCAAAGACGAGCCCCAGAAACACCGTCACTAAAACAAGATATCGTTGCGCAGCACTCATGGTTTTAAAATCGCTTGAATCACCGCGCTGTTGTCCGCCTCTCCATATCCCAGCGCCTCCGCCTTTTCCAGCAACGCCCGATGCGTCTCACTCAGCGGCAGCGGCAACTCACTCGCCGCCAGCATCAGCCTCACATCCTTCAGATGCTGCGAAAGCTTCGCCTGCGGCTCAAAATCTCCCGTGATCATCTTCTCACCCTTCGTATCCATGATCCGCGAGTACGCCATGCTTCTCCGCATCACATCAAGCGTCTGCGCCAGATCCAGCTCCATCTGCTGCGCAAACACAATCCCCTCCGCCAGCGCCGCACGATTCAGCCCCAGCACCAGATTCGTCACCAGCTTCATCTTCGCCCCGCTCCCACACGGCCCCACATGCACCACCTCTCGCGCAAACCTCTCCAGCAGGCCGCGGCATCGCTCAAACACTTTCCCATCTCCACCCACCATCACTAGCACCTCCCGCTTCATCAACTGCGCACTGCTCCCCGACACCGTCGCATCCAGATACTCCACGCCTCGCTCCTTCAGTTCCGCCCCCAGCGCCGCCATCTCACTCGGATCTCCCGTCGTCGTATCAATGACAATCCGCCCCGCCTTCAAATCCGCGCCCCTCAACACCTCCCGCACAATATCTGAATTCGGCAGACAAAGAAAAACCACCACACAATTCTCAAACACATCCCCAGCCGTCACCGCATTCACACAGCGCGCCCCATCCACATCCCACCCACGCTCCGCACCGGTCATCTTCATCAAGGCACTGCCCATCAGCCCCATGCCGACGATACCAGTCACGCTCTCGATCATGTCCGGCTTCATGGTTTGCTCAGTTCGGTGAACTTCGCCGCAAAGCGTCTGCCGATTTCATATTGCGCGGCCGTGTCAAAGTGAACCTTGTCGCCGATATGCGTCTTCAAATCGCGGGCATCCACACACGCCGTATGCGGCACCTGTTTCGGCAGATCCAGCAGGATGGCATTCATCGCCTGGATGTCAGCCAGCCTCTCTTCGTCCGCCATCTCGCCGATCGTACAGGCGATGAAAGGCAGATCCGGCACCGCGAGATCACTGCGCAAAGATTCAATCATCGCACGCAGCCTCTCCGCATGCACCGGAAGTCCGTCCGGCCTCGCGTTCGCCTCGCCCTGCAGCCAGATCACCCCTCGAATGCGTCCTTTGACATCCGCGGTGCTTTGCAGCGCCACCTTGGCCCGGCGCACGCTCTCATCGTACAGCTTCGCACCCTTCAGCCATCGTTGAATCGACGACCCTCCCACCGCACACGGAATAAGCCCGATGGCCGCCTTCGGGTTCGCTGTCTCAAGCGTCTCCGCAAACGCCAGCCCAGGCCCCACTCCCGCGTTGTCATACCCTTTGAAAGTCTTCGCGTCTCCCGTGAGATGCAGCGGGTGCCGCGCCAGATACCACTGATCATCACCCAGATGCATCATCACGATGCGGGGATCACGCTTCGGCTCCTCCGGCATCACACCCCGCCCCTTCATGTTTGACTGCCCCATGAGCAGAAACAAATCCAGCTCCGTCGTGCCCTCCGGCAGCTTCGTCACATCCACCGCCTCCAGCGGCGGCTTCGTCGGCGGCGGAGTTGCGACCTTCTGCGCAAATGCCGCAGGACAAAGTACCATCACAAAAAAGGCGGGCAGTAGTCTCATGAAAACGGTGATTGAGTTGTGTTATCCAAAGCAGAGGTTCGATTCCATAAGTCGCAATTTCATTCATCCATGCAGCCGCTCACCTCTCTCACACCAGCCCAAAAAACTCACGCGCATTCCCGGATAAAATCTTCTGCTCATCCGCCGCCGGCAGTTTTAGCGACCGCAGCGGCTCCAGAATGGCGCTCGGCTCCACCCACGGATGATCACTCGAAAACAGCAGCTTGTCCGCCCCGCTGAAATCCAGCGCAAACCGCATCGCCTCCGGCAGCGGCGACACAATGTCCATATAGATGCTCTTCAAATACTCACTCGGCTTGCGCTGCAAATTCTGCGGCCCGCGCTTCAACACCGTGAGCTGATGATCCATCCGCCCGCTGATGTACGGCAGCGTGCCACCGAGATGCGGACACACCAGCTTCAGCCTCGGATGTTTATCCAGCAACCCGCTCGCAATGATCCGCGCGATCGCAATGGTATTTTCAAACATGTTCCCCAGCGTGCTCGTCAGCTCATACCCCTTCACCACCTCCGTCGTCATCGGCTTCGCCGGATGCAGCAGGATCGGCACCCCCAGCTCTTCCGCACGCGCATACAGCCAGTGAAACTGCGGCTCATCACACCACGCCCCCGCTAGATTCGTGTACAGCAGCACACCCTTAAATCCCAGCTTCTTCACACACCGGTCCAGCTCCTCGCTCGCCGCCTTCTCATTCTGCAGCGGCAGCACACACAACCCGCGAAACCGCGTCGGATGCTTCGCGATCACCCCCGCCAGCGAATCATGAATCAGCTGCGCCACCGCCGGCCCGTCCGCGCCAAACCACTCCGGCCCCGGATCATTCGTGCTCAGCATCGTGATCTCGATCCCGTTCTTGTCCATCGTCGCCAGCTTCGCATCCACATCCAGGTAAAACGGCGGCACCTTCCGCAGCCAGTCCCCCATCTTCAGAATCGCCATTCCCTTCTCATCATACACCAGCGGCTCCGTCTTCCGCTTCCGCATCATCTCGATCACCTCCGGAAAGAAAAGATGGCTCTGACAATCGATAATCCCACTGGGTGGCGCTGCTACAGCAGCCACCGCGCTGCCCGCGACAGTGGCAGTAAGAAAATGACGTCGATTCATAAGTTCATCACTTGGCGGGTTTCAAATACAACGCGCTAAACCGGATCTCCGTGTTGCGCTTCCCCTCAAACGTCACGCGCACCCGAATCCGTTCAGGCAAATCCGCGCCCCCCTTCTCCCACACCACCGGTGTCTGAAACCCGCTCTGCTTCACCGTGCCGACATATCCCGCCAGCGGCGTCTCGTTCGCACTCAGCAGCTCAATCTTCAACGCCGCATCCGCCCCCAGCCCATCCGCATTCACAAAAAACTCCTGCGCTCCCTTCACCAGAATCGCAGCCGTCGTGAACTCGCTCGTGATCTCCGGCAGTTGATAATCCCCCGGCCCCTTTCCCGCCGTCTCCACCACCAGCTCGCCAAACCGATCTCTCGGCAGCTTCGCGATGCCCACCCCACCACGCGGCGGCGCTTCCTTCCAGTGCCTCGGATCCCACGAGCCATAATAAACAAACGTCTCGTCACCGATGTTCTCAAAGCCCTGCCCCTGAATCACACCGCCCTGATCCCACGCGCCATCCTCACCACGTTTGATGAAAGTCCACTCATGCGCTGGTTCACGAAAATTCAGCCCATCATTGCTCACCACAAAGCCCAGATCGATCGTGATGTCCGGCCACTCCTTCGCGCCATGCCACAGGCCCACTACGCCCAGCAGCACATTGCGCCGGTTCCACACACTGATCCCCTCGTGTGTCTGCTCCCCCTCCAGGCTGCGCCCCGCCCCTAGCACCTCATGCTGCGGCTCGCGCACAAATCCCACATTCTGCGTCGGCATCCAGTGCACAAAATCCGCCGAGCGATACATCCGCGTCACCCGTCCCTGATACGGCCGCGTCGCATTCAGTGCATTCTGTCCGCACGCATAAAACATCCCGTCCCACTGATACAGCCCGCCGCTTGGCTCAAAATGAATCGCAGGCAGCAGCACATCCTCCTTCTTCAGCTCCGCCTTCACTGACTTCACATCCACCACAGGTTTCCAAGTCAGCCCATCCGCACTCACAAACGGCAGCAGAGTCCCCAGCCTTCGTTGCCCTCGAAAATACACATGCGAGGTCATCTTGTACCGCCGCGCCGGATCCGCGTCCGCTTCATCCTTCAGCACCTTCACATTCACAAATCCCCACGGCCCGCCACCCATCGCCAGCAGGTTGTTGTTCTTGTTCCCCTTGTAGTCCACCAGCCCCAGATTTGGCTTCGTCCAGTTCACACCATCCGTGCTCTCCGCATACGCCGCACGCCACCGCGCCGAGGCCACCTTGTTCTCCTTGTCATCATCAAACGCCACATACCACAGCCGATACTTCCCATTCTCCTTCAGTATCGATCCATAAAACTGCACTCCCAGCGCATCCGGCGTCCCCGGCGCACCACGCGGCAGCACCGGATTCCCCGCATGCTTCTCCGGCTGCCTCATCTCCAGCCGAAGATTCTGCGAATACGGAATCGAAACGTTATCAAAAGCAAACAAGCTCACCGCCTGCGTCTCATCAAAAAATTCCGCAGCAGCAGACACTGTCGCGCATGCACAAATCATCAGCATCAAGTTGAAGCGTTTCATAAAATTTAAAGCGTTTCCTCCCTCCACGTATCGTCCCTCTGCGCCCCAAACAAATCCGTCTGCGGCAGCAGTTGCTCCGGCAGATTCCCACCCGCCAGCACCTCCGGCATCGGCTGAAACTTCACCGGCACGCCATATGCCAGCGTGTCCGGCGGCACGTCCTTGTTCACCAGCGTCCCCGCACCAATAAAAGCCCCGCGCCCAATCCTCACTCCCGGACAAATCGTCACCCCACCACCAATCGTGACCCCATCCTCAATCGTCGCCCCCTGCACCCCATCCTGCCGCATCGGATACTTCGCATTCAGAAACGTCGTGCCGGGTCCAATGAAAACCATGTCTCCAATCGTCGTGCGGCTCGGCACATACACATGCGCCATGATCTTCACCCCGTTGCCAATTATCAGCCGTCCCTCCAGCGTGCATTTGTGATGCACCACGCACCGATTCCCGATCGTGATCTCCCCACGAATCAGCACCTGATGCCCGCATTGAAAGCGGTGCCCGATCGTCGTGTTCGCATAAATAATGCTCCCGCTCCGAATGATCGCATGATCCCCGATGCGCGTCGGCTGCGAGTCTCCCGGATAGCGATACCCGAGTACCACATTCGCATCGATCTGCGCCTCCGCGCCGATCTCATGAAAAGGTTCCGTGGGAATGCTCATGGTATTAATCAATCTCAATTCTCCTTGGCAAAACGGTTCAATGTTTCCAGCCCCTTCACCGCGATCACATCTCCCGCAGGCTTCGCATAAGGCGCACGAAATTTGCTGTAGCGATAGTGCGCGCTCATATACTCCCCATCACCCGGATTCGTATTCGCACCATCCGTCAGGTACCCATACGAGAGATTCGTGTAGCCACACGGAATCGAAATCGGCAGCGGCGATCCCGCACGGATCTGCCGCCCAATCCCCTGAAACGGTTCAAACGGCATGCATACAAATCCCACATCCCCCAGCCTCAGCACCTGAATCTCCACCTCAAGAAATTTCGCAACACTCTCCGCCTCGCCCTTCTTCCGCCGCTCCAGCGCCCACTGGCTCCACGGCAAAATCATCTCGATCAATTTGCCGCGATACGCCGGTGTCAGCTCCCTCGGGAAATTATGCCCGATGCACGCCAGCGTATTCTCATCCCCCGCATTCGCACGCCGGATAAAATCCTCCATCTCCGCAATCTCCCTCTTCAGCACCTCCTCGCTCGGCAGCGGCGCCAGCGGTATGCCCACCTTCTCCACCGCAAAGTCCATCCCATCCCGCTTCGACACCTTCAGCCCGCCCAGCGCCGCGATGTAGCTGTCCGCCAGCATGCGCCCATACTTTTTCGAAAGCTCCACATCCCCACGAAACATCCCCTTCGAGTTCACATCCCCTGCGCAGCCTTGCAGAAAGCTCACCGCAATCGGCTTCTTCGGAGAAAGATGCGCCGCCACATGCTCGCACGCCACCTGCGGCCAGTCGCCAAAGATGATCGGCTTCTCCGGATGAAAACACGTGCACGGATGCGCGGTGAAATGCGTGATCGCCGTCACCACCTCTCCCTTCACATTCTTCAGCACCACGATCGGCGCCTGCCGGTCCATGTCCCCATTGAAATCCACGCCCAGCAGATCGCGATCCTCCTCACGGATCAAATAGCTGCTCCCATCCGCACGCCGCCCCTTGCGGTTGTAGCTGATTCGCCCCTCCGTGCCCTCCGCCCACGAAACCGTCACCGCCTGCAGCAGCGCAGGCAGTTGCTTCGCCGTCGCCGCCAGTTGCTTGATAAATTCCTCCCCCGCAGGCACCAGCTTCGCCGGAGGTACATCGTGCGGATGCATCGCAATCGTCGAATACGCCTCGATGTGATTGCTCACCAAATTGAGATCCGTGTGATTGTGCGACACCATCAGCAGCACCCGCTCCATCGGCAGCTTCAGCGCCTCCGCCGCCGTGCGCCGGATCAGCGGACTCACATTCGCCCCCTTCGGCGAATTCATGTGCGTCGCGATGAGGCACACCCGCGACTCCCCTGCTTGAAACAAAGTCACCGTCGTCTTCAGCGGCCCCTCCACCTTCTGCACCAGCGCCCCCACCTTGCTCGATGTAAAGCCTCCCGTCGTCGGTGTGATACCAAACTCCAGCGCCGCCACCTGCAGCCTAGCATCAGCAGCACGCACGCTCATCAGCCCGCTGAAAGCTGCCAGAAGAACGAAGATTCGAAAAAAGCGCCTCATAAGTTCCCGCTGTGAACGTCAGCAACTCCCCGCGCTTTCTTGGTCATGTCACCAGACCAGCATAAATACAGGAAGAGCCGAAACTCCTTGGCCGTTGTCACAGCCCATGCCCTCTGACGCAAGCCCCCCTTCCCTTCCCGAAGATTCGCGTCCGTATCAGGGGGCCTGGCTGGTGGTCGCTCTCCTCTGGGTCGTCGGCTGCCTGAACTACCTCGACCGCGTCATGCTCACCACCATGCGCGACTCCATCAAGGCCGCCATCCCCATGGGCGATGATCATTTTGGTGCCCTCACCATGGTTTTCCTCTTCGTGTATGGTTTGCTCAGCCCTGTGGGCGGGTGGTGCGCGGACCGTTTCAGCCGCAGCCGCGTCATTCTCATCAGCCTCATCGTCTGGTCGGCGGTCACCTGGGCCACGGCCTATGTGCAGACCTATTGGCAGCTTGCCGCCACACGTGTGCTCATGGGCATCAGCGAAGCCTGCTACATCCCCGCCGCCCTTGCCCTCATCATGGACTACCATCGCGGCAGCACACGCTCGCTCGCCACCGGCCTTCACATGACCGGCATCTACGCAGGCATGGCGCTCGGCGGCATGGGCGGCTGGATGGCGGACCATCACGGCTGGTCTTCCGGCTTTAAAGTCTTCGGCTCCTTCGGCGTCGCTTATGCGCTCATTCTCTTCGCCTTGCTGCGGGACGCGCCGCGTCAGCGCACCGAAAAATCCGCCGACGGCCTCACCACCGAGCCTCCGCTCCAAATCGTCGCCACTCTCGCTGGCAATGCCCGTCTCTGGCTCCTCGCCCTCCACTGGAGCCTGCTCGGCTTCGCTGGCTGGGCCTTCGTCTCCTGGATGCCCAGCTACCTCCGCGAGCATTTTGACCTCACTCAGACCAAGGCCGGCTTCACCTTCTCCGTTTACATGCAGACTGCATGCCTGGCCGGTGTCGTCGTAGGCGGCGCCTGGGCGGACCGCTGGAGTCGTGTCAATCTTCGCGGACGCGTCTTCGTCCCCATGATCGCCCTCACCCTCTGTTCGCCCTTCGTCTTCCTCAGCGCCAACACAGACACCCTCTCGATCGTCTCCGTTTGTTTGATCGCCTTCGGCTTCGCCCGCGGCTGCTCAGACTCAAACATGATGCCCATCCTCTGTCAGGTCATCGAGGCCCGCCATCGCGCCACCGCTTACGGTTTCCTCAATCTCTGCTCCTGCATCGTCGGCGGCATCGCCGCCTATCTCGGCGGCTGGCTTAAAGAGCGTCACGTGGACCTGAGCTACATCCTCATGTCCTCCGCCCTCGGCGTCCTCCTCTGCGGCCTCCTCCTCATCATCGTCAAACCCGCCCGCCGCGATTGATCCCGCCGGGACTGCGGCACTCCATTGCCGCTCTGGAAACCTTCCTCCGAAGCCCACCCACCTCGATTGATCCAAGAAGCCTCATTCCGATTTGGAGTGCGGTCGCGCAGCGAGGAACGAGCGCAGCTACCGCTTTCCGCAGGCCAGCCTGCTTCCGCTCACCCACCCTCCTCAAAAGCACCCACCTCCCCCAAAACACCGCGTCCTTTCTGTCCCTTCCGTCCTTTCTGTCCTTCTAACCAGCTGCCACTCCCCTCCCCCTCACGGCCTCAACACCTTCCCCGTCACCGAGCTAAACTCCCCGCTCCCCGGCTCAAACGGATACCGTTCAAGAAACCCCTCCGGCAGCCGCACTCCCAGCCCCGGCGTATCCGCCAGCCGCACACGCCCGTTCTCAATCACCGGCGGCTCAATCCACAAATCCGTCAGCAGCGGCGCCACGATGTGCGTGTTCAGCTCCGGCCGCGTCGGATTATACGCCGCCATCTCGCACACCGCCGTGTTCCGGCTCGCAAACGCCGCATGCAGATTCGCCGCCACACCCGGTGTCGCCGACCACGCATGCGTCGCGATGGACACTCCCTGCAGCTCGCACAGCCGTGCGATCTTGATAAAGTTCATCATCCCTCCCATGAACGCCGCATCCAGCTGCGCCAGCGCAAAGGGCTTGTGCTCCAGCCAGTCGCGCCACTCCTCCAGACTCGTCAGCGTTTCACCACCCGCCACCGGAATCGTCGTCGAGCGCCTCAGCTCACCATACGCCCGCATGTCCGTATAAGGCAGCGCCTCTTCAAAAAACCCGATGGGGTAGCTCTCCAGCGCCTGCAGCACAAACTGCGCCGTGGGCAGATTCCAGATGTGATCCGCCTCACCCAAGAAATCCATGTGCGCATCCAGATTGAGCTGAAACGTGTCGCCAAAGCGCTCACGCAAAAACTCCACCTTGCTAACCTCAACATCGCTCGCCTCCTGCGCCGTCCGCGAGGCCAGGATCGGATGCCCCGGCCGGTACAATCCCGCGCCCAGCTTCACCGCATGAAATCCCAGGCTTAAGTATTGCTCCACCTTGCCCTCCAGTTCCCCGCGATCATGCGGACTCGTCCCGCCCGTCGCATAACACGGCAGCGTCTCGTGGCAGCGACCGCCCAGCAGTTCATACACCGGCACCCCCAGCGCCTTCCCCTTCAGATCCAAAAGCGCAGCCTCAATGCCGCTCAGCACGATGGAGCCCAGCCCAACCCGTGCCCAAAACTTCCCCGCCGTGAACATCCTCCGGCTCAGCACATCCACCTCCAGCGGCGACTGCCCCACCAGGATCGGCTCATAAAACTTCACGATCTCCGGCACCATCTCCGGCACAAAGTACCCCGCGTATGTTTCCCCCAACCCCGTCAACTCCGTATCCGTCTCGATGAGGATCAGCGCCGCCGAGCGCCTCACACGCGACTTCATGAAAATGTCCCGCTGCGGCGCGGTGGTCAGCAGGGTGCGAACGGCGGTGATTTTCATTGGAGGTCGTCAGGTGGAATGATGTTCAGCAGCGCCTCACCCGCCGCATAGCGGCGTGCGTTCTGGCGAAAAATGTTCAGCAGATCCCGGCTGTAATGCGGCGAAAACGAAGTCCCCGAAATGTGCGGCGTCAGAATCACCTGCGGAAACCGCCACAGCGGATGCTCAGCCGGCAGCGGATAGTGGTAGTGCGTGTCCAGCGCCGCGCCGCCGAGATGCCCGTCACGCAGCACCGCCAGCAGCGCCTCCTGCTGAATCAGCGGCCCCCGCGCAGGATTCAGCACAAAAGCCCCCTTCCTCAGCGTTCGCAGTTCCACCTCGCCCACGATGCCGTCCGTCTTCGTCGTCAGCGGCATCGCCAGCACAAGAAAATCAATCCCGCTCAAAAACTCCATCTTCTCCTGCTCGGTAAAATAGCGGTCAGGCAGCGAGCCATCCGGATCACCCGTTCCCGCAATGCAGGTGGAATCCGCCCGCGACTTCACTCCCGAGCGAGTCAGCGCATGCACCGTCATGCCAAAAGCCTTCGCCAGTCGCGCCGTCTCACGGCCGATTCCTCCATACCCCCAGATGCCCACCGTCTTCCCACGAATCTCACCCGTAAACTGCGCCGACCGCTCCCAGATCGCCGCATCCTGATGCCGGATCAGCGTGCGCAGATCCCGCACCAGATTGATCATCATGGCCAAGTTCCATTCTGCGATCGGGCAGTCAAAAATCCCCCGCGCATTCGTCACCGTCACACCTCGCTCACCCAGCCGATGCGGAAACAAATGCGAATACCCCGCCGACTCAATCTGCAGCCACTTCAAATTTTTAAACGCCACGAGATTCGGCGGCGGCTGCGCGGCAAAAATCACCTCCACACGCTCCGCCTCCTCTTCCGGCCACGCCGCACCTGCCGCCAGTCCGCGCAGCACACGCACCTCCAGTTCATCGATCACCGGCTCCGCGCCCGGCGCAGCTTCCATAAACGGCAGTCCAGTGGTTAGGCAGAGACTCTTCATGGCAGCCAGTGCGGTTGATGTTGTTGCAGCAGCTCACGATAGCGGTCAAACCGTGCCTCGCTCACGCTCTCATACGGCGGCAGCAGCCGCAGCGGAAACGCCGGATCATGAATGCGGCAGAACAGTTTGTCATACGCACCATCCATGTGCGCACTGCTCCCCACCGCCTCTTTAAACGCCGCGATGAGTCCTTCAAAGTCAGCCACGATGCTCGCAATCTTCGCCTCATCCCGCTCCCGCCCCGCCTGAAAATACTCCCTCGCCCGTGCAAAATTCGTTGAGGTAAACGAGATCAAAAAGCCGCACTCACTCATCAGCGCCGCCTTCGCAAAGCCCGCCTCCGTGATGAAATGCTGAAGCTGCGGCGCATCCGCAAACAGACTCCTCAGCCTCGCCTCATCCGCCGTGCTGTTCTTCGTCGCCACCAGATTGGGAAACTCCGCCGCCAGCCTCCCATACTCCTGCCCCGTGATGATGCGCCCCGTGCGCATCAGGTTGTAGTGCAGAAACTCCGCCTCAGGAAATCGCCCGCAGGTCTCACGGAAAAAAGTCTGCATCTCCACATCATTCAAAACGCCCCAGCTCGGCAGACTGATTTGAAACCTCGTTGCCCCCATCGCCCTCGCCCGCTCGATCCTCTCGATCACCGTCGGCAGCGACTGATTGATCAGACCCACCATCCCCTGAACCCCATCCGCCTTCGTCTCATCCAGAAAGACCCGCGTCACCACATCAAACTGCGACTCCGTCACAGCATACCCCTCCCCCGCAGTCCCAAAGACATAAAGATCCCGAATGCCACATGCGATCTGATGCCGCACCGACCGCCGAAAAATCTCTTCCTCAAACTCGAACCTCTCACTCCACGGCACACAGCACGTTGCCAGAATGCACGGACGGTATCGTTTGGCGGCGCTCATGAAAAAAACACCTCAAGGTTTCTTCAGCTTCTCCATCACCGCCGCAGGCGGCTCCCACCCATAGCTGCGCTTCTCATTCCCGTTGTAGGCGCAGGTCACCACAAAAAGGTCCGCCGCCTTGGTTTTCTCCGGCGGCAGATTGATCTGCACCTGCGTGTACCCATCGGCAAACCACGCCTGATACCCATCCGCTGCACTCTCCTTCAGCGTGTGCCCGTTCACCGCCACATCCAGCAGCGTCGGCGCCTTGTAGGGGATCCGCAGCCGAAACCCGATGCCCTTTTGAATCGGCTCACCCTTCGTCGCCTCACGCGGATCAGACGTAAACTCATACTCCGGCCCCTTTTTCACAAAGGCTTCAATCGCATCCGCATTCACACCGGGCAGCCCCCGCAGATTCGCCACAAACTTCCCCGGATCATTGTCCAGTGCCGCCAGCCCTTTCGGCGTCACCGCGCACACATACGTCGCCCGCCCGTCATATTCCGGATACATCATGCCATCCGCAAAGGTCGGCTGCCGACCCCACAGCTCCGCGCGGCTCTGCCGTCGCTGCGTGGCCGTCTCACCATACGCCGTCACAAATCGTCCCGCCCTCGCACGCACCCGTGTCACCGGATACCCCGAAAACTTCTCGCTCACCCACGGCTTGTTCCCCAGCGCCAGAATGCCCGACACCCGCGCCACCCCGCTTTCCTCCCAACCGATCTCCGTCGTCGAAATCATGGTATGATATTTCATGTAGCCATAGAACATGGTTCGAAACCGCTGCGGCCTCGGCGCATTCCACAGCCGGCTGCGAAACACATCATGGTCCGGATTGTAAAAACACCGCTGTGCATCCGCCTCCGCCCGGTCAGATCCATACCCAGCGTCCTGCCCTGCCTTCACCATCGCCTCCGTCACCCGCGGGTCCCACGGCCTCACTCCGCAGTTGGAGTACGAGCACGCCGAAACCTCAAACATCGTCTGCCCTTTCAGCATCGTTCGATCGCCCATCTTGTCGTCCGGAAACGCCTGCAAACCCGTCCCATGCAGATCAAGATGCACATCCGGCTGAAACTCATCCACGATACCAAGGAACGCGTTCAGCTCCGGCGTGCGCTTCGGCACCGCCAGCTTCAGCTTCGGCAGATCCCAGTAGCCAATCTGCGAATCATACAGATCGATCTTCTCCTTGTTGTTAAAACGGTCCGTCGTGAAAAACGCATACGGATTCGCTATCGGCACCACCAGCACCACCTGCTTTTGCCTTGTTTCCTTCGCCAGCTCCGAATCCCCCAGCAGCCACTCGATCAGCTTCAGCGTTGTCGTCGTCCCCGATCTCTCCGGCCCTCCATGCAGCGCGGACACCAGCGCCACCTGCTTGTCCTCATCCGGCACCTTCGCATCCGTGATCTTCACCAGATACACCGGCTGCCCCTCATGCGACTCCCCGCGCTTCTCAAACGTGAACACCCCCGGATGCTTCTCCGCCCAGTACTTCAGCGTCGCATCATACTCCTCAAAGGTGATGCGGTGAATCTTCTCCACCCAAGGCTGCGCCTGTTCGGCATAGCAGAGCAGTGGCATCAGCAAAAAAGCAAAGATCAGTTTCATGGTACAAATTGCAGCGCAAAGAGATCAGCATCCTTCAGTTCAAACCGCAGCCTCACCTTCTTCCCGGCCAGGCTCCCCCCCTTCCACACCACCTCATGGTCGATGTGGTCCCCCTGGATAGGTTTGCAATCACCCGCCGAGAATCCCGGAATCACCTTCCCCTCCGCATCCAACACCTCCACCCGCGTCTCTCCCCGGCTGATCAAATTCAGCACCAGCTTGCTTCCATCAAAAGTCAAAGGCTTCGTCACCACCACCCCATCTTTTGCCGAAACCGACACACAACCGTCCACTCGAAACGTGAATCGGCGAATGCGACTTCCCGGCCCCTGGTAGTACGCCTCGCTCGCATAGACCGACAGCTCCCGCTCCCTTCCAGGCAGTTGCAGCACCCCACACGTCATATAGTTGCTCCGATTCCAGTCCCGGTCCTTCGGTGCCGTAATGGGTATGAGAGGCTCCTCCCAGCGCTTGAAGTTCACCCCGTCCCGGCTGCTCATAAACACCGGCTCCACCTGCGAATGCTTCGGCTGGTACCGCGTTGGAAATCCGAAGATTAGCTGCGGTGCCCGCGCATACGGCCGCACCGCATTCGTATACAGCTGCACCTCCGGCGCGTCCTTCCCATAGGCCAGATCCTTCTGATTCTCCCAGTGCAGAAAATCCTTGGAAGTCGCCGTCCGGATCGCCCGCACCCCCTTCGGTTTCCATCCCCGCTCATCCGTATACCCCCCGGTAAAGTAGCGCCAATAAGCCCGGTACTCCCCACGCTCCGCATCATAGAAAGCTGTGTTCTGCGAATCAAACGACCCAGCTGTAATCACCGGCTCCTCCCGCATGCGCGTCCAGTGCAGCCCGTCGGCCGACTGATAAGCCTGCAGGCTCGGCTTCAGCTTGCGCGTCTTTTCATCTCCAGTGCTCGCCAGTGCCTTATAGCGCGCTTCAGGTGGGCAGTTCGGATTGACATCCTTGAACGGCGCAAAGTTGGAGCAACCTTCTCCCTTGAGAATGATGTTGTTTTCCTTGGACCCATTGTACTCCACCAGCCCCAGCTTCGGCTTCACCCACGTGATGCCATCGCGGCTCTCCGCATAGCAGGTCACTCCCGGCTGGCTGGGCCTTCCGCCTTCCTCACCATGATGCGACCCGCGGTAGTAGCAGCGGAAAAGATCACCATCCTGAAACAGCGTGAAGTAACCTGAAGTGTTTCCCTCCCACGCCTCATCACAAACAATCGCCACATCATGCGCCTCCGGCTTGTGCAGTTTCAAAGCCGCACCTTCCATCTTCTCGATGATGTGCCCGTCCACAAACAGTTCCCGCTCCGCCGCACCAAGGCTGAGAGTGAGACAAAACCATGCGCACAGTGGGTTGAGAGTCGGCATAGAAGACGGGAGAAAACGTGTCGCTTTGACCGTTCTCTCCCGTCAATGCGCTTAAATGCGCTGTCCTGCGCAAATCAGCCGTCGATATTCCAGCCGTCGCGATATTCCTTCTTCATGAAGGCGTTCGCTTCCGGTGTGTCAGGGCTGGTGCCCGTCTTGCCATCGTACTGGATCTTCTTGCCCGTGCGATAGGCCACCAAGCCGAGGAGCATCATCTCGATCATGTCCGCGCTGTAGCCAAAGTTGCAGGCAGTGGGCTTGCTGGGGTCACGGCAGGCATCAAACCACTGCTTCTGGAAGTGGCCGATGTCCGGCAGCATGTCTTCCTTCTTGCGTGGCTTGTAGTAGCTCATGTCCGCATCATTCCCGTAAGGGAGGATGAGACGTGAGTCGAAGTCCGCGATGAGGAAGCCCTTCGTTCCCTTGAACATGGCCCCGTGCCCGATCTTGGTCAGGTCGATCTGTGGTTTCGGCGAGCTTGGCATCGCGCCGCCCTGATACCAGGCCACGGAGATGGGTCCGCGCCAGTCATTCGCCGGCAGTTCAAAGTGGGACTCGCATTTCACCGGCGTCACGTCGGAGTTGTAGGCATCGCCCTTGGCTTCGGCTGAGGTCGGCAGGCCGCCGTCCACGGCATTCCACAGCAGGTCCATCGTGTGGCTGCCCATGTCGCCGATCTGTCCCGCACCGAAGTCCCAGAACATGTTCCAGGAGAGGCAGTTTGCACCGGCTCCGCCGGAGAAGTAGGCCGGATTGTAGGGGTGGAAAGGCGAAGGGCCAAGCCACAGGTCGTAGTGGAATCCGGCAGGCGGCTGACCTTCTTCGGGGAAGTAGCCGGGCTTCGGAATCTGGCGGTTTCCCCAGGCATAGGCGGCCTTCAGCTCACCGATGGCGCCGTCGCGGATCAGTTCGCGCACACGGTTGAAATTCGGGTTCGCATGCCGCTGCATGCCCACTTGGGTGGCCAGTTTGGTCTTCTTGGTTTCCCAGGTCGCACGAACGGTGCGCGCTTCATTCACCGTGATGGCCAGCGGCTTCTCACAGTAGCAGTGCAGGTTCCGCTTCAGCGCCCAGTTGGCGATGAACGCATGCGTATGGTCCGGCGTGCAGACGACCACGGCGTCCAGCCCCTTGTGGTCCAGGCACTTGCGCCAGTCGATGTAAGTCGTGGCATTCGGGAAGCGCTTCAGCGCATCCGGGAAGCGTGCCTCGTTGATGTCGCAAAGCGCCACCACGTTTTCCTCCGAGATGGAGTCGTAGTGCGCCAGACCGCGGCCCCATACGCCGATCAGGGCGACGTTGAGCTTGTTGCTGGGGGCGTTTTGTCCAAACAGCGGGCGGGTGATCATGCTGCCGGCGACGAGGCCGGCGGCACCGACGAAGCGTCGGCGGGAGAGAGGCGTGGGTTGGGTGCTCATGGCACCGCATCAAACGGCACGGAAGGTCATTCTCAAGCACCAAGCTGCACCGATTCCCGCTTTTCCCCCGGCCGGACGGGGCGGGAAAACGAAGCTTGATTATCAGAATCCAATTTCAGAAAATGACTAATAACATCCAAACCATGGACATTCCTACCGCCGCCAAAACCCTGCTGGAGCACAAGGGCCGGGACATCTGGACCATCACTCCCTCAGCCACCGTTTTCCAGGCCATCCAGATGATGTCGGAGAAAAACATCGGCGCCCTTCCTGTGGTGGAAGGCACCAAGCTGGTCGGCATCATCTCCGAGCGCGACTACATGAGCAAAGTGGCAATCAAGGGCAAATCTTCGAAAGCCACCCCCGTCAGCGACATCATGGTGCGTGATGTGGTGAGCGTGGGTCCCGATCAATCCGTTTCAGGTTGTCTCGAGATCATCACCGAGCACCGCATCCGCCATCTGCCCGTGGTGGATGGCGAGACACTGCTCGGCATTGTATCCATTGGCGATCTCGTGAAGTGGACCATCGCCACGCAGCGCATGACGATTGAGCAGCTGAACGCCTACATCTCCGGCGGCTACTCCGCCTGAGTCAGACCAGAGTGTTCGGCCGGCTCCAGCGGATTTTTCCCAGCAGCAGATCGCCTTTGAAGCCGTGCTTCGGCAGCATGCCGCCATCCGTCACCCAGGATTCATCCGGCGAGATGTTCGTGGTCTGAAAATTGCCCATCAGCGGCACCTCATCAGGTGCCTTGATGCCGTCTCCTTCCAAAGGAAGCACCACGCGCTCCGTCTCCCGGATGAGCCGCAGTGTCTTCAAATCCACCTGCGCCATGAACAGAGGCGAACGCCAGCGAATGACGTTCACGTTGCTGGCATCCTTGCGCGTATAGACGAGGTGCAGCGCCTCGCTGTGCGGAAGCCAGTGCTGCTGCGTGGTGCTCATTTCCAGCGGCGTGCCGTCATCCCAGCACCAGGGCTGCTTCTCTTCAAAGTCGAGGCCGTCATCACTCGCCGCCACGTAGCCGCGATTGTCCTCAGCACGCAGCGTTGCATAAAATTTCCCGCGATACCGCACCAGCGAAGGCTCCAGCAACCCGCGCCCTTTCGCGTGTTTCATTTCACGGCCCACCTTTTGAATGGCCAGCGTCTCTCCATCAAACGAGCAGCGCACACCCGCGGCCGAGCGGCCCGTCTGCTGCGCACCAAAGGACATCACGAAGGCAATGCTGCCGTCTTCCAGCACCTCGCGCTGGCCACAGTTGTTCGTATAGATGGTCGCACCGCGCGGGTCATCCCAGACCAGGCGTCTCCTCTCGGACCACTGGCCGTTTTTATAGACCGCATACACCGGGCAGCGCGGCGGTTGGTTACGGTCAAACTTGGGACCGCGGTAGAAGACATTGTGCCCCATCGCCAGCACCGTGCCGCTTTTGGCGTGGTATTGCGGCACGACGTCGCACACGCCTTCCTCGCCACGTCCATCGCTCGTGGGTTCACGGCCCAGTGCCGGAATGGGCTGCGGCTCCGACCACGTCTTGCCAAGATCACGCGACTCCATCCAGTGCACCGGCATGAAGTAATCCGAGCCGCGAATCTCCTGCATCGTCATCAGCACCACGGGGCCATCTTTTGCCGGCACCACGCAGGGCCTAGGATGAAACCACGACGGCCCGCTGCCATCGCGGCCTCGCTTGAGCGTGATCGTTTCCACCGAGGCAATCAGCGCAGAGGCTGACTGCCCGGAGGCCAGACTGGCGGCCAGCAGACCCGCCGTGCTTTGCTGGAGAAAATGACGGCGTTTCATGGAATCTGGAGGCTAAAAGTTACTTCGCCTTGGGGGCAGGCTTGGGCTTCTCTGGCAGGCCCTGGCCGGGCTTCGGATCCAGATTCGCCTTCATGTCTTCCTCCGTCACGGCGGAGGCCACGCCGCCATCAGGGATCTGCGCCTTCGCGGTCCAGAGGATGGCGTTCAGCACCAGCTTGCGCTGATCGTTGTTGGCCCAGCCTTGATGATAATGGCCGCCGGTGAAGCCAAAGCCGCGGCCGCCATCGGCGCGCTCACAGGCCCAGGCGACGTGCTGCTTCTCCTTGTTTTTCACGGACTCACGCACGGTCGGATTTCCACTGTGTGCGCCATCCGGGCGGCTCATGGTGGAATCGGGAGCCACATCACTCAGGATGGGAGTCACTCCCTGCATGTTCGGACGGAAGCGCATGTAGAAATACCATTCGTCATTGGTGCCAAAGGGCTTCACACCGGTGCTGATGGGGTGCACGGGCAGTTCCTTGAAATTGGCGTCCCAGTGCGGGTTCACGCTCCAGTTGATCTCAAAGCAGCCGCCCATCCAGTCGATGAATTCCTTGCCGCCTTTTTCAATCGTTGGCTCCACTGCGTAGTGCAGCGTCAGGAAGCCGCAGCCGCGCTTCATTTCCTTGTCAAGTTGCGCCAGGCGATCGCCTTGCAGGGCCGGGTGCCCGCCGCCGCCGTCCGAGTAGATGACGACGCTGTCCGCCTTGGAAAGCTCCTCCTGGGAGGGCCACTCGCCGTTCAGGTGAAACTTGATGTCCACCGCGTCCGCCGTGTTCTGCTCCAGGCATTTTTTCAGCAACTGGATGCCCGCATTGTGCTCATGCTGCGCCGGGCCGTGGGAGGGCTTCCCCGCGATCATGACGATGTTTTTCTTGTCCGCTGAAAACGCGGAGCCGAGGAGTGAGAAGACCAGGAGGCCGGTGAGCAGTTGCTTCATAGATTGGGGTTGGAACGTGGCAAGCAAACGCCCCGAACGCACGCGGCATTTCAGACGGTCGCAGCGATCTTTAGCGTCCGCCCCGGTTCTGGCACGGCTTTCGCTACGTTTTTCCTTTACCCCAACCCCATGCCCATTTCCAAGAGCCGCCCGCAGACCAATGTTCTGTACGCCTTTGCCTTCGTCGGCGTGGTCATGGCGGTCTTCACCGTGGGTTACCGGATGGCGGGCTGGTCGTGGAGCGATGCCTTTTATATGGTCGTCATCACGGCTTTCAGCGTCGGCTATGGCGAGGTGGTGCCGATCACCGATCCGTGGCTGCGGGCGTGGACTGTGGCTTTGATTCTCTTTGGCTGCACCGGCATCATTTTCGTCACCGGTACTTTGGTGCAGTGGCTGACGGAGGCGCAGATTCAACGGGCTTTGGGAGGAAAACGCATGGAACACGAAATCGAAAAACTAACCAACCACGCCATCATCTGCGGCTATGGCCGCATCGGGCGCATGATCGCCACCCAGCTCCAGGCGGGCGGCATTCCCTTTGTCATTGTCGATCAGGCGACTGACCGCGTGGCGGAAGTGCGGGATGCGGGCTTCCTCACGCTGCAAGGAGAAGCCACCGACGAATCCGTGCTCAAGACCGCAGGCATCAGCCGTGCGCGGGTTCTGGCCACCGTGCTGCCCAACGACGCAGCGAATGTCTTCATCACGCTCAGCGCGCGCAACATGAACCCCAAGATCCAGATCATCGCGCGCGGCGAGGTGCCTTCCACGGAGCGCAAACTATTGCAGGCAGGTGCAAATCGTGTCGTGCTGCCCGCGCACATCGGCGCAGACCGCATCGCCCACCTCATCCTCCACCCGAACACGCGGGACCTGATCGGCGGCAAGACGAAGGCCGGTGTCGATCTGGACCACCACCTCACGGAACTCGGGCTCGACATGGAGGAAATCGAGGTCCGCGCGGACTCGCCCTGGGTGCACAAACGCGTCAACGAAATCGAGAACGGCCTCAGCGGCCGCATGCTGATCGTGGCCATCCTGCGCAAGGAAGGGGCCACCGACATGAACCCCAGCCCCAGCGCCATGCTCATGCCCGGAGATGCGCTGGTGGTGATGAAGCGCGTTTTGCGCCGCGAGCGGACCTGAGACGTCGCATTTTTCCCTCAAGCTGGCTCGCTGCCTGCGTCTGAAATGCGGACTATGCTCAAGATCAAGCAACCCGACCGCATTTTCAAGGTAGCCATCATCGGCGGAGGGTTTGCAGGAGTCTATTGCGCACGCGAATTGGTGAGCATCACCCGCGAGATCTCAGGCATGACGGTGGCCATCATCGCCAGTGAAAACCACATGGTTTTCCAGCCGATGCTGCCTGAAGTCGCCGGAGGTTCCCTCTCGCCGCAGCATGTGGTCAATCCCATCCGCATGATCTGCCAGGAGGCCGAGGTGCTGAAGGGCGAGGTCACGCACATCGATCTGGAAAACCGCATCATCACGCTGAATGGTGGCATGTTCACGCCGCAGGTCACGGTGGGCTTTGAGCACATCATGCTGGCCCCCGGCGCAGGCGTGGACCTCAGCCGCATTCCCGGCATGGCGGAGCACGCCTACCTCATGCGCACCGTGGGCGATGCCATGAAGCTGCGCGCCGCCATCATCAGCCGCATGGAGGAGGCCAACCTGATCACCAGCGCCAAGCTGCGCAAGGAGCTGCTCTCCTTCGTCATCGTCGGCGGTGGGTACTCTGGCGTGGAAACCGCCGGGCAGATCCAGGATTTGATCGTCGGTGCGCTTCGTTTTTATGAAAACATCAAGCCGGATGAACCTAGCGTCACGCTCATCCACAGCGGCGAGCGACTGCTCGGCATGCTGAGCGACAGCCTCGGCACCTACACGGGGAAATGCCTTGCCGAGATGGGCGTGAAGATCCTCTTCAAGAGCCGTGTGCGCGCCGTCACCGCGCGCACCGTGCAGTTGGGAGATGGCACCAGCCTTTCCGCCACGCTGGTGGTCTGCACCGTGGGCAATGCACCGCATCCGCAGATTACCGCCTTGGGTGCCACGGGTGCCCTTCCGGTGGAGAAAGGCAAGGTCGTGGTGGAAGCTACCGGCCAAGTGAAAGGCCTGAAAAATGTGTGGTCTGCCGGTGATTGCGCCGTCTTTCCCAAAGCCGACGGCGGCAACTGCCCGGAGACCGCGCAGTTTGCCATGCGGCAGGGGGCGCTGGTGGCCAAAAACATCGCCGCTAGTTTCACCGGACGCGCCTTCAAGTCCTTCCGCTTCACTGGTCTCGGCGAACTCGCCACCATCGGCCATCGCAAGGCGGTGGCGCAGGTGTTTGGCATGCGCTTCTCCGGCATCATCGCCTGGTTCATGTGGCGCAGCATCTACCTCATGAAGCTCCCCGGCTTTGACCGGAAGCTGCGCGTGATGGCGGAGTGGACCTTCGAGATGTTCTTCCCGCGCGACATCAATCTCCTGACGCCCAGCTTTTCCTCACCGCTCGGCGAAATGCACCTGGAGCCGGGCGATTCTCTTTTCCATGCCGGTGAGCCGGCGCAATCCCTCTACGCCGTCAAAAAAGGCAACGTCAACATCACCGATGCGCAGGGCCAGATCGTCAAAGCCGCCGGCCCCGGCGAGCACTTCGGAGAGCGCGCACTGCTCAGCGACGGCATCTGGCGTTTTGATGCCCAGGCCACCGAATCCAGCGAACTCGTGGCCATCGATGGCGAGACTTTCAAGACCCTCGCCAGGAGCATCGGGTCACTTGATGCGCTCTTTCGTGGCACCGCGCAGCAATATCATCTGCCGGAGGAAATTCAGCAGACGGTGAACATGATCCCCGAAGCCACCCGCCAGTGCTGCGCCGCCGATGTGATGACGAAGAACATCGCCTCCCTCGATTCCAGCGTCACCGTGCAGGATGCCGTGGCCGAATTCCAGGCGCACCCGCACAGCACCTATCCCGTCACCGCGAACGGCTGCGTCATCGGCCTGCTGCGCCGCTCCGTGGCCTATGAGTGGCTGAAAAACCACGGCCTCACCTGCGCGGACAAACTGCAGACCCTGCCGCTGACCAAGCCCTTTTGCATCACTGCCGACACCCCCGTGCCGGTGCTGGTGGGCACGCTGATGCGGAGCGGCGTAAGCAAAGCGGTGGTGGTGGACGCGGAGAAGAAGCTGCTGGGAATGATCACGCTGTTTGATTTGCTGAAGGGGGCGAGGCAAGCCGGTTGATGGAACTTCGCCAGGCCAGAATCCCGCACAGGCCAAAACCAAACGCATTCAGCGTCCCGTGGATCTTCCACATTTGCGGCATCGTCAGGGCGAAGTCTGGCAGCACATAGCGCAGGCCAAAGCCAAGCGCGAGTAGCATGGCGGCCAGGAGAGATGCGCCTGAAACGATGAAGCCGAAGCGTGGCATCGTCGAATGCTGTCTTTCCAATCCCCGTCGCATTTGCGAAAGGGCCACGCCCAGCGCTCCAAGCACCAACACGACCACGACAAATGGCTCCACGAATTTCCACACCCCGAAGTGGGTGCAGGTGATGCCCGTGGCGACCAGAGGAACACCGAGCAATATCGCCACACATGAAAAGCGCGTCCAGCATCCCGGCTTCGCTTTGGCATTCAGCCCTGGCATCAGAGGCAGCGTGAATCCTGCATGATGGAAATGCGCAGCAGTTAGCAGCACGATCAGCGGATCGAAGCCCCAGGGTGTCCAGTTGGCGCGATTGGCCACCAGCCATGCCGCACCGATAGCGGGGAAGACTGCGGCCATCTGCTCGCAAGCAACGCTTGCTGAAGGAACTCCTTGGCTGCGCCACTTTGCCGACACCTCTTTCAGCGCATAGACGCGCATCGCCAGCCACGGCAGCGCACACAGGGCCGACCCAACGCCGGGCTTGAGCAAGAACGACCCTGCCATCACCACTGCAGCCACGTATTCCAGCCTGTGCCGCCAGGTTTTCGTTCCATGCCAAAGGGGCATCAGCATCAGCGCCGAGAAAAGCAGCAGTGCCTCCACAAAGACAAAATCGTCAAACGCCAGCGCCAACACCGCCGCAGCCCAGACCAGCGGTTTGATCCAGGATTGAAACGCATAGGCATACCGGTTCATAGCGCCTTCATCCTCCGCTGCGAATCCCGCACAAACCGGCATTGCCACCAGCGGGCCAGCGGAAAGCCGAGCCAGGCCATCCAATGATGCGGATGTGAAAACGCGCGGATGGCATACCAGACGCTGCCATCCGGCCTGCGCTCGATGACGAACTGCTCCTCGCCGCACTCAGCGTGTTCTGGCAGAGTGCCGTACACAAAGCCGTGCGAATTCGCGGAGTCGCAGCGGCGCAGGATGCGGCAGGGGTTTGCCCACCACAGGCCGCAAATGCGCGTGACCATGGCGACGATCTGACCCACCTGCTGACCCTTGGCTTCCAAGCGGTCCACTTCCGCCCAGGTGGGAAACATGACCCATGCGTCCAAGGCCTCGCACGCGGCACGATAAACTTCCTCTCCACTGCCCAGCCTCACTTCATGCTCATCGGCAATGAAGCCGCCTTCAAACGGCGGCGTGTAACTCAACGGCTCATTTTTCCATGATTCCAGCAGTCGGTGCAGGTGTTCGGGGGCGGGGCGTTTCAGGCTGAGCATCGTGCCCGCACGCTGCCATGTCCTTGAGAGCAGACGAACCGAATTTGCACAAAAAGTGCGCTGTCAGTTTTCACGGTTTTCGAATCTTTTGCATCTTGCGACACTTTCGGCCATCCATGCGCATGCCCCCACCCATTCGCGCCGTCATCTTCGACTTCGACGGCCTCATCGTTGATACTGAAAGCACTGGTTACCACACCTGG
This sequence comes from Prosthecobacter sp., assembly GCF_044226605.1. GTDB lineage: Bacteria > Verrucomicrobiota > Verrucomicrobiia > Verrucomicrobiales > Verrucomicrobiaceae > Prosthecobacter. The sequence goes on from NZ_JBGAGS010000010.1 coordinate 25,743, forward strand.
AGAGAAATCTTCAACACGCACGGCCATGACCTGCCCGTGGAGCGCTACGCGCAGGCGGTTGGTACTGACTTTATCACGGGCGTCTATGACCCCAAGCGCGACCTTGAGCAGCTTACGGGACGCGACTTTGACTGGGCGGCGATGGAACTGGAGCGCAAGGCCCGCGAGGGCGAGTTGCGCAAGCATCTGACCCTGCTGCCCGGTGTAGCGGACCGTCTGCAGGAAGCGGCTGCGCTCGGACTGCGCATCGCCATTGCCAGCAGCAGCCCGCGCGTGTGGATCGACTCCTGGATGGAACAGCTCGGCCTGCGCCATCATTTTCACCACATCTCCACCGTGGATGACACGGGAAAGGTGAAGCCTGACCCCAGCCTGTTTTTGCATGCCGCGGAAAATCTTGGCGTCGCACCTGAAGAGGCCGTCATCTTTGAAGATTCGCTCAATGGGCTGCGCGCCGCGGTGGCCGCCGGAATCCGCTGCATCGTTGCACCAGGGCCCATGACGCAGCACCTGGACTTTACCGGTGCATGGATGCGTGTGGGATCGCTGGCGGAAGTCTCGCTGCGTGAACTCATGCCCTGAAAAGAGGCTTCCTTTTTGCGGCCGCATTTGATATTTCAGAGGCTTCTATGAAAACACGCCGCACGTTTCTCGCTGCTGCATGCACACTCGCATGTGCCTTTCCTCTGTCAGCCCTGCAACCGGCTGAACCCACGGTGCAACAAAAGCTCGACAAGATCATTCTGCCCACGGTGCAGTTCCGCGATGCAACGATCGAGGAAGCGGTGGAATACCTGCGTGTGAAAAGTCGTGATCTCGACAAGACCGAGCCGCTAGTGGTCAAAGGTGTATCATTCATCCTGGACAAGGATGACTCGGCAAAAACGCCTCTGACCCTGGACCTTCGGGACATACCTCTGGGCGTGGCTTTGCGCTACTGCACGGAGTTCGCCGGGCTCAAATATCGCGTAGATGCTCATGCTGTCGTCATCGCAGCCAAGCCGGAGCCCCAGTTTGCACCTCCGGTGCTCGGCAATGCGCGAGCCATCATCTTCCCAAACGTCATGTTCCAAGAGGCCACGCTTGAGGAGGCCGTTGAGTTTTTGCGGGTGAAGTCACGTGATCTCGACAGCACCAAGAAGGGCATCAACATCCTGATCAAACCCGGCGGAACGCCGGCCCCCATCAGCCTCGATCTCCGAGAGATCCCTCTGCATGAGGCCCTGGGATATGTCGCTGCGTTGAGCCGGTACAAGCTCACCACAGACGGCCACGCCTACCTCCTCAGCCCGGCTGCGGGGAAGTGATCTTCCCGGCCACTGTCATGTCATGAAACTGCATCTCCTGCCTTCCCTGTGTCTCATCGCCACACTGCATGGGGCTGAGCCGGCGTGGCTGAGCACGGGTGAATTTCAGTGGGAGAGCTCGCCACCGCTTATTGGGCCCGCGACGGATACCGCGGACCCGGATGTGGCGCTGAAAGACCCGACCCTGGTGTTTCATGAGGGAAAGTGGCATTTGTTTGCCACGCATCGCCGTGCCTCCGGCAAGGTGGACATGCAATACCTCAGTTTCACGGATTGGAAGGATGCCGACAAAGCGACGCGCCACACGCTCGACTTCCACGACCAGTACCACTGCGCACCGCAGGTGTTCTTCTTCACGCCTCACCGGAAGTGGTATCTCATCTACCAGCTGGCCGATGAACGCCGTGCGCCAAAGATGGGGCCGTTTTTCTCCACCACGACCACGCTCAGCGATCCGAAGTCATGGAGCAAGCCGCAGCCCATGATCGAGACGCTGCCCGAGGGTGGCGACAAGATGCGGTGGATTGACTTCTGGGTGATCTGCGACGCCACCAAAGCGCACCTCTTTTACACCAGTGATGACGGCCATTTCTGGCGGCGTGAGACCACGAAAACCAGCTTCCCGCTCGGCTGGTCCAAGCCCGAACTTCTGCTCAAAGACACGAAGGATGAGCTCTTTGAAGCCTCGCATACTTACAAGCTCAAAGGCCGCGAGCAATACTTGACCCTCATCGAGGCCATGGCACCCGGGCAGCGTTACTACAAGGCCTGGCTGGCCGACAAACTCGAAGGCCCCTGGAAGCCGCTGGCTGCGACCCGAGAGCACCCCTTTGCATCATCCGCCAACGTCACGCAGAAGGAACCGTGGACGACGAGCATCAGCCACGGCGAACTGATCCGCAGCAGCAATGACGAAATGCTGGAGATCGATCCTGCGAACTTGCGCTTCGTTTTTCAGGGCGTGGATGATGAGGGGTATAAGGCCAAGAAATATGGGAGCATTCCGTGGAAGATCGGGATTCTTGATTTCCGAATCAGCTTCCTCGAAGAGACCTTGAACCGCATTGTCTTTCCCAAGGTCAGCCTCCGAGGCGCCACAGTGGAAGAGGCCATGGAGTACCTGCACGTGAAGAGTCGGGATATGCAGCTGGCCTCAGGAGAGAGGGCAGGAGGAGTAAATTCCGTCCTTCGCACCGATGAAAAGGCCAGCGCCGCAACCGTTTCCATGAGTGCGGAAAACATTTCCTACCGCGATGCGCTTGAGGAGCTTGCCCGGCAGTCCGGTCTGCGCCTGACCATTTTTAGACATCGCGTGATGCTGGCTCCCAAAGCAGACAAAATTTCAGCAGGTCCTTCGGAAAGTGCTTCTGAGGATCCTTTTCGTGCTCGGCCATGACTGACTTTTCGCGTGCCCAAAAAAGCCGCCGCTATGACAGCGGCGGCTTCAAGGGATGAATGGAAATCTCAGCCGGCTTGCGGCAGCTCTCAGTGCGGCCCCGGAGCAGTCACTGGATGATTGAGAAAGGGTCTGGCTTTGGCGCGCTTGCTGATCTTGGGTTCGGCGACGGGAGCCGCTGCGCTGGAAGCGGCTGTGCCAGCTGAGCCAGCCGTGGTGGCGGATCCACCTGCGGCGGTGCCTGCCGGAGCAGCGGGAGCGCTGGGAGGGGCCTGAGGGAAGATGCTCTTGATCTGGCTGATGCGCAGAGGCTTTTTGATCTTAGCCGGGGAGATGGGCGGACCGGCTTGGGCGATGGCGGCAAAGGCCAGCAGAGAGGCGAGCATGAGCTTCGTTTTCATGGCGGTGATGATCTTGGGTTGGGAGGTGCATCTCATTCAGAAAACAGCCTTCCCTGGAGTGACCGCAGGGCGGATTTCCTAAACTTCTCGGTGAGATTAGCCAGATTCGCTCCTGTTGCAATCTTGTGCATCTGAAGCGGCGGTTTGCGGGCAAAGGGAAAAGCGTGTCACTTTCATCCCGGACATGTTGCAGATTTATAAATCCGGTGGCATTCCGCGCCAGCCCCGCCTTGGTGCGGGCCTGCCATGACGCCGCTCCCGCTAGCCGACCAGTATGCACGTTTTCGCGATGCCGTGTTTGCCGGTGTGGCCGAGGTGCTGCCGGGATTTGCCGAGCCGATGACGGAGATGGAACTGCAAAGCCTGTGGTTTGCCGGGGCCTTTGGCAGTGAATTCACCACCACGGATGGCAAAGCCGTAAAGATCGCTGATTTCGGCGTGTGGAATTCGGGCGCGGGCCCGGACTTCAACCACTGCGCCGTCGTGATCGATGGCCAGACGCTGCGCGGGGACATCGAGCTGGATCCCGACGCCCGCGACTGGGAACGGCACGCACACGGGGCGAATGAAAACTTCAACCGTGTGGTGCTGCACCTTTTTCTGCACGCGCCGGAGGAACGCTTCTTCACGCGCACGAGTGCGCACCATGCGGTGCCGCAGGTGCTGCTGCACGCCGGCATGCTGCCGGAGGGCACCAAACCGAAGCAGAACCTCGCCCCGGCACGGCTGGGGCGCTGCTCGACGCCTCTGCGCGAGATGGACGCCGCGCGGGTGCAGTCCATCATTGAATCCGCCGCGCAGCATCGGCTTGAGCTGAAATCGAAGCGGCTGCACCGCAGCGTGGCCGCGCAGGGACGCGAGCAGGCGATCTACCAGGCGCTGGCGCAGACGCTGGGCTATCGAAAAAATCAGCAGCCTTTTGCGATTCTCGCCCAACGGATGCCGCTGAAAAAGATCACGCAGATGGATGCCGCGAAGCGCGAGGCCTGGCTCTTTGGCATCTCCGGATTTCTCGAAGGCATACGGAGTGACGACACCGAACCCGCCACACGCTCCTACCTGCGCCAGCTGTGGAGCGAATGGTGGCGGCTGCGCAGTGGCGTGGAGCGCTGGCTGGACGACCGCCAGGCGCTGCGCTGGAAGCTCAATGCCATCCGCCCCGGAAACCACCCGCAGCGCCGTCTGGGAGCGCTGGCCGCCATGCTGGAGTCGTGGTCCGCCATCGTCACGCCGCTGGCAGATGCCACACGCTGGAGCCAGGCCGCTTGGCGTGAATCCCTGCTGGCGCTCACGCATGATTTTTGGGCGACGCATTACACCCTGCTGGCAGATTCCGCGGAGAAACCGGTCGCCTTGATCGGAGAAACACGGGTGCAGGAGATGCTGGCGAATGTGGCCTACCCGCTGCTGGTGCCGGAACGGACGCGCCTGTGGGCGGAGTATCTCGAACTCCCCGCGCTGCTCGACAACCAAAAGGTGCGCCTGGCGGTGCAACGCCTGTTTGGCGACGACCCCAAGTCGAAGGATTTCAGCAAAAAACTGCATCATCACCAGGGACTGCTGCAGATTTATGAAGACTTCTGCCTGGAAGATGACTCCGCCTGTGCGGACTGCCCGTTTCCGGAAAGACTGAAGGAGTGGACCTGATCCGGACGTTTCCGCATTCCCAGCCATGCGCCCTCTGCTCCTTCTCGCCCTGTCCTCGTCGTTCGCTCTCGCAGAACTGCCTGACCCCGCTGCCATCACGGCGGCCATGAAAAAAGCTGTCACCTACGCGCACACCCATCTCGCACGCGAGGGAGGTTATGCGAGCAGCTGGGACAAGGAGGGCAAGATCGGCGAGGTCGAGCATGGCAAGTCCGCCACGCTCACGTCCATCCAGCCGCACGGCACCACCACGATGGGGCTGGCCATGCTGAGGGCCTATCAGGCCACCGGAGATGAAGTCTTTCTCACAGCTGCCAAGGATGCGGCGAAGTCCCTGATCAAATGCCAGCTGGCCACCGGCGGCTGGGACAGCGACTTCGATTTCGATCCGGAAAAGATGAAGCGCTACCATCTGCGCAGCGATCTCGATGCCGGGGACAAAGAGCCTGGCAAACGCCGCAACTCCTCCACGCTCGACGACAACAAGACTGAGTCCGCGCTGCTTTTCCTGCTGGAGATGGTGCATGAACCTGCCTGCAAGGACGATGCGGAACTAAAGCGCTGCACGAAGTTTGCCTTCGACTCCCTGCTCGCTGCCCAGGCTCCAAATGGCGCATGGCCGCAGCAGTTCAGCGGCCCTGCGGATGCCAGCGCGCCGGTGGTCAAAGCCAGCTATCCCGAGACCTGGAGCCGCACGTTTCCGGCTGTGAAGTACACCGGCTTCTACACGCTCAATGACGACAATCTGCAGCAGATCGCCCGGGTTCTGTTCCGTGCCTACGATCTTGAGAAAGATGAGCGCTATCTCGCGGCTCTGAAAAAGCTCGGGGAGTTCTTCCTGCTGGCGCAGATGCCTGAACCGCAGCCAGTTTGGGCGCAGCAGTACGATCGCGACATGCACCCGGTCTGGGCGCGCAAGTTTGAGCCGCCATCGGTCACGGGTTACGAAAGCCTTGGCGCCATGGAGGTGCTGCATCAGCTCTGGGTGGTCACGGGAGATGACAAATACCTGCGCCCCATCCAGCCCGCACTCTCGTGGTTTGAGCGCTCCAAGCTGGCCGACGGCACGCACGCGCGCTTCTACGAACTGCAGACCAACAAGCCCCTGTTCTTCGTCAAGGATACCTACGTCCTGACCTACGACGACAGCAACATGCCCACGCATTATTCCTTCAAGACCAGCCAGCAGAGCAAGCTGGAGAGTTTCAAAAAGCAGCTGGCCAAAGGCCGCGAAGAACTGCAGCAAAACTTTGCGGGACCGCAGACCCCGAAGGAATGGGCCAGCCGTGCGAAAGGCGCCGCCTCCAAGGCCAAAAAAGCCGCTGAATCTCTCGATAGCGAAGGCCGCTGGATCAAGGACGACCAGATCGACGCGGGGGAATTTGTCAAAAACTTGAATGCGATGACGCATTACCTGGAAGCGCGGAAAAAGAGCGGGGAGTAATGCCCCTGCCGTTCGTAGTTTTCACAGTTCCGGGCATCATTCGCCGCTTCGAACTTCTTGCGGTTCGAAAAGCTGGCTTCTTATATGACTTCTGTGATGAACAATTCCCCCACTGCCTCGTTGAATGTGGTGTTTGAATTCTTGAACGCGTCATTGAAGCCCGAGGTGAAGGAGTGTTTCCGCATGCAGGAGATTCACAAGGACATGCCGGATTTTCTGGCCTACGGCTCCTTCACACTGGAAGCATACAACATTGTGCGCGACTCATTCATGCGGTCCGGAGAACACCCTCCTGTGTGCAGCTTATTGGAGGACTTTTGTCTGTTTCACGAGACGGATCGGGCGACGGCCATTACATGGGCATATGCCCTGTACCTGAAACAGCAGGATGTGCTGGAGGCGCTGGGAGCAGATTATGCCTTCAACTGGAAAGGCATCCTGACCGAGGTGCTGCCTCCAGAACGAGACATGTCCATCACCCGGCATGACGTTCCCGAATGGCGGAACCTGGTGGTGCCGACGGATGTCTGGGCGCAATGCCAGTGTTACGGGTTTGACAGCCTCGTCGTCCTGCGCGGAGATCGGCTGCTATGTGACAAGAACATCGCTTATTACAATTACCATTCACACAACACCTCATGGGACCGGGCCTGGGAAAGATATCAGGCTGGAGGAGGTCATCGGGCCTTTGTAGCCGGCAGTCTGAACCGCCTTCCGAAGACGGTGGACGGCCCGCGGCAGACCGTCATCACAGGGACACATCGGGCTTTGCAGGAAGGCTCTCTCAAATGGGAGCCGCTCGCCTAGGAGCTGTGGCGGCTGGCACTCCCTGAAGAGCCGGCCACGCTGCTGTGCGATGATTTGAACTTTTTCCGCTACTCCTCAGTAGTGGTGCTGCGCGCTGGCTTCGTGCAGGATGTCGCCGGACAATAGTGACCCGGTGCCGGCCCCAAACATGGCTGGACCTGATCCGAGGGCATGGTCTATCTACCGCTGCACCCCTCGGGCACGTATGGCAACACGCCCGCCCCGGACGCAACGCTGCGGCCCATGGCGCGAGTCCTTAGCGCCTGGCCACCAACGCGCTCATCACAAGACCGATGGCCACGCCAGCCGCGGCGATGAGCCAGAAGTTCGCCGGTGTGTCGGCCACGTCCGCCTTCACATACATGCTGAACAAGCCGGTGAGCGCGGTGAGCGGCAGGAACAGCGCGGCCATCACGTTCAGACGGTGGGAGGTGTTGGCCATGATCTGCGCGCTTTTCGCCTGGGCCTCGGCCTGCTTGGCAACGGTGAAGTTCAGGCCAAACTGCGCGTCTTGCAGCAGCAGCTCGGCGGTGCGCTCCACCGCTGCGGCCTGGTCGCGCAGATTGATCACATCGCGGTCTGCTTTCACAAATTCGCGCGCCTGCTGCATGGCGCGGTGGATGCTGCGGGTGCTGCGCAGCACCGGGGCAATGGCCTCCAGCACCTGGTGGTACTCGGCGGCTGTTTGGGCCGAGTGCTCCTGCTTGTCCAGATCATCCAGCCGCGCCGCGTAAGCCGCCAGGTGATTTTGCAGCGCGAGGCTGCCGCCGTTTTCCGGGCTTGATTTCCAAGACCCGTCCGGCTGCCGCCAGAACAGCGCCGGCCTGCGCTCCACATCGTGCGGCCCAGGAAGCTGGTGGAGGATGATGAGCAGATGCCCTTCCTCAAAGATGGCGCGCTGCGTCCCTGCCTCCCGCCCCACCCGGTTGCGAATCGCCTCAGGAATGGTGGCCCACAGTTTCGGAATGATTTGGATTTCTGGTTTCATGATTGGGAATGTTTTTAATCCCGCTGCCATGAGAGCGAGGCGTGTGAGGTGGGCGATTGGAAAATGACGGGGTGATTGTCAGTGATGGGTGGGGGTGGCGGGATAGTCTTCTGGCCCGCCAAAAGACCCAGTTGCAGCAGTAGCGGCGAGGGGTAGAATTAAGCGATGCAATCTAATCTTGGCCTTGTGGACAGCCTGTTCAGCAATGTCAGCGCCTGCTTCAATAAGCAGTCGGCGGAAGCGCTCGTCGCTTTGCGGGCAGACGAAAAAACGACTGCAGCGATCGAAGAAATGGCCGGCAGGTCACGCGAGGGGCTGCTGAATGCCGAGGAACAACGGCAGTATCAGGAAATCGCCCGCGCGGTCAGCTTTGTTTCCGTGCTCCAGGCCAAAGCGCGCGTTTACCTGCGCGAACTACGGCAGAGCGCATGAACAAAGACTTGCGCCAAAAGGTCTGGGAGCGTTCTCAGGGGCGCTGCGAATACTGCCTGCTCAAGCAGGAACATGAACCGTTCATTCCGCTTCAGCTTGAGCACGTTACTGCCAAACAGCATCAAGGCGGGGACGACTTGGACAATCTGGCCATGGCATGCCTGCTTTGTAACAGCCACAAGGGCCCCAATCTGACGGGACTGGACCCGGATACAGGCATCATCACCCGACTCTTCCATCCACGACAGGACGTGTGGACTGCGCATTTCCGTCGGGATGGAGCCTTGATCATCGGTTGCACGGATGTCGGGCGCACGACTGTCTGGTTGCTTCAGATGAATGATGTCGAACGACTTGAACTCAGGCATTTCCTTCTGGAGAGAGGCGAAATTCTCTGAATCTTCCCACCCATCCATCATGACCCACGCCGTACTCAGCCTCCTCAAAGAAAGCCGTCACCCCATGCGCATCGACCTCATTGGGGTTGCTGGCTCGGGGATGAGCGGGCTGGCGCTGCTGCTGCTGGGATTGGGTCACAAGGTCAGCGGCTCGGACAAGGCGACCACGCTGGAGACGGAGCGCCTGCAAAAGCTCGGGCTGCAGTTTTTCCACGGCCACACGGACAAGGAGGTGGAGGACTGTGACATGGTCATCTACTCCAGCGCCATCAAGCCTGGCAACGTGGCCTATGAGGCGGCTTACAAGCAGGGCATCCCGCTGATCCGCCGCGCGGAGGCGCTGGCCGCGGTGATGGCGAACAAGCAGGGTGTCGTCGTTTGCGGCACGCATGGCAAGACCACCACCTCCGCGCTCACCGCGCATGTGCTGCGCCAGGGTGGGCTCAAACCGAGCCACTATGTCGGCGCGGAAATCCCGATTCTCGGGTCCAATGCGCACTGGGATGCCGAGGGCGAACTCTTTGTAGCCGAGGGCGATGAAAGCGACGGCACGCTGGTGAACTTCACGCCCGAACACGCCATCGTGCTGAACATTGAGCCTGAGCATCTCGATTTCTACGATGGCATCGAGGCCATCAAGGCGGTGTTCCGCCAGGTGCTCAGCCAGACGCGCACGCACTGGGTGTATTGCGCGGAAGATCCCGTGGCCAGCGAAGTCTGCGCCGGGCCTCAGGGCGTGAGCTACGGCTGGAGCCGCGCGCACGATTTCTCGGCGAACATCCTCTCGATGAAGCCGGATCACTCCGAGTTCGAGGTGTATCAAAAGGACCAGCTTCTTGGCACAGCCACGCTCGGCATTCCCGGGAAGCACAATGTTTCCAATGCGCTCGCGGCCATCGCGCTGGCGACCCGCTGCGGCGTCACGTTTGAGGCCATCCAGCATGCGCTGCGCACGTTCCGCGGAGCAAAGCGCCGCTTTGAAATTCGCCACAGTGGCGAGCGCTTTACGGTGGTAGATGATTACGGCCACCACCCGAGCGAAATCGCCGCGACGCTGGCGACTGCGAAGGGCCTGAATGCCAAGCGCATCGTCTGCCTCTTCCAACCGCATCGCTACAGCCGCACGCAGCTTTTGAAGAAGGAATTCGGCGCCAGTTTTGGCGATGTGGACGAACTGTTTATTACCGACGTTTATCCGGCGAGCGAGAAGCCGCTGCCCGGCGTGAGCGGCGAAACCATCCTCGAAGAAGTGCGTCTGCAAAACGACCACACCAAAACCGGCAGCACGCCGACGATGCCCATCGCGCGAGACAAGGTGGGCAATGCGCTGCGCCCCGGCGACCTGCTCATCACGCTCGGCGCGGGCAATGTGCATGAAGTCGGCCGCTGCATCGCGCGCGACCTGCCGGTGCTGGAAAAACTCTGCGCCATTCTGGACGCGAACGGCGGTGGCGTGGCAAGGCTGTATGAGCCGATGAACCGCCACACGACCTGGCTCATTGGCGGTCCCGCGCAGTATTGGATCGAGCCTCGCAATGAGGCAGCGTTTGCGGAAGTGGTGCGCTATTTGCGCTCGGCCTCCATCCCGATCCGAGTCATCGGTCGCGGCTCCAATCTGCTGGTCAAAGACGGCGGCATTCGCGGCGCGGTCATCCACACCAAGGGCGACTTTGAAAACGTGACGGTGGATGGCGACGTCATCACCGCCGGAGCCGGAGCACGGCTCAAGAAGATTGCCAGCGCGGCACGCAATGCGGGCATCGGCGGCTTTGAATGGATGGAGGGCATTCCCGGAAATCTCGGTGGCGCCATCCGCATGAATGCGGGTGCGATGGGCAGCGAGACTTTTGACCGCATCGTCAGCGTACGCTTCATCGACACCGACGGCAGCATCAAGGAAAAGCCGCTCGCTGAGATCACGCACCACTACCGCAATGTGCCGGAGTTTGAGGAGCGCTACGTCGTTTCAGCCACGCTGAAAGGCAGCCCTGCGCCGCAGGCGGAGATTGATGCCAAGCTCGCGGCCTCACATCAAAAGCGCCGCACGTCCCAGCCCGTGGGTGCCAGCGCCGGCTGCACGTTTAAGAATCCTGAAATCTGTGGCGCTGGAAAGCTGATCGACGACCTGGCCCTCAAAGGCCGCAGCATCGGCAAGGCCATCGTCAGCGATGTGCACGCCAACTTCATCGTAAACCAAGGCGGTGCCACAGCCCGCGAAGTGCTCGACCTCGTGAGCCAGATCAAGGAAACTGCCATGCATGAGCGCGGCGTGACCTTGGAAATGGAAGTGAAGGTCATCGGCGAGGACCAGCCGCTGCCGCTGTGAGAATGGTCTAGCTGAGGATCTGCCCGGAAATCTCATGGGTAGAGACAAACTGCTGAACCTGCATGGCGGGATCGCAGGTGGCGAAGCGCGCAGGGGCCATCATGGTGGAGTTGATGACTCTGGAAGCCCCAGAGTCAGGCGAGAGGATCGTGGCACCATGCAGCACGCCGTGGGTACCACCGGCCGCGCCGGGTTCTGCCATGCAGTTGTTGATGACGACAATGCGCGACCTGCTTTCCTGCCAGTCTGAAACGGTGGTGAGATAGTCCTTCAGCATCTCCGCCCCGGCACTGAACATGGGATTGTGCTTCTGCAAAAAATCCGCCGGGGTAATCCCCAGATCATGCGCGCAACGGGAAAAGTCTGCGATGTGAAAGTCACTGCGCACCGACGTGGGTTCATAGCCCAACATTAAAAAAGAACGGTCTGGGGCACCGTCCAAATGCAGACGGGTCGTGGTCTGCTGATCGAAGCGGCCAAGCGAAAGATACTCCAGCGGCTCGCTCCACCGCTCCGCATGCAGCACTGAAAGGCGCTCTTTTAGGAGCCGCATGCTGCGCCGCAAATCGTGAGACTCCGTGCCGGCAGGCAAAACGAGCACGGCAAAACCCGACTGGATAAAGTCGGTGCGAAACACACGCTCAAAAACGGTTTCGGCGTCCTGGAGAACGTCTGTCGATTCAATAAGCATGCTGGCAGCCCGGGTCATGGGAGACGGGAACCTTGCCCGGGAAGCCACGCAAGTCCCATCTGCGGCCGATGCGCTGTCGCTGTGACAAACGTCTGACAAGTCGGCGCACTTTTTCAGTGTCCAACTCCGGAGAATCGGTGTTCATTTTCAGCTTGTTCCGTCCTGGGGCGGTCCTTTTGGCATGCAGAAACTCGCTCTCATTCTCTTTCTCCTCGGCCTGTTCGTGACCGGATTGCTCGGCACGGAGACGCGGCTGCTGTTCTTCTGGCCGGGGTGCATGCTCATCGGGCTGGCGGGGATGGTGGCAGTGCTGCGGTGGAAGCTGCGGGTGAGCTTTCAGCCGAGCGACTGGTGCCTGCTGACGATGCTCGCGCTGACGGGTTATGTGGGATGGCGCGCCTTTACTTCTCCAGTGGAGGTGTATGCGCGGGAGGACGGGGCGGTATTGCTCGCCTGCTTTGTCGCTTATTTACTGACCGTCACCGCATTGAGCCAGTCGAAATGGCGGCTGGGAATCGTCTGCGTGGTTCTGGTGCTGGTGGCGGGAGATCTGACCGCCGGGTGGGTGCAATTCAAAGGGCGCTGGGACTTCCACCTGGTGCCGGAATTTTCGCGCTCTTTCCCGGCGGGGCGCATCGGCGGTTTCTTCAACAATCCCAACCACCTCGCGGCTTTTCTTTCCCTTGCGGCCTTTCTCTCGGCGGGGGTCATGCTCTTTGCGCGCATCCACATCGCCTCACGGCTGCTGCTGGGCTTCGGCATTCTCAGCATGCTGGCAGGCGTGGTGCTGACGATGAGCCGGGCGGCCATGCTGGGCCTGGCTGCCGGCGGCATGGCGATGGTGCTGCTGACGCTGTGGATCGTGTGGCGCACGAAGCGGCCGCTCTTTAAGTGGCTGCTCATCGCCCTGCTGCTGGTCGGCGGCGCGGCTGGCGCCGCACTTTACAAGGTGAACGAAGACTCGATGCTCACGCGACAGCTGGCCACACCGCTGGGCGAGGACATGCGCGTGCACATCTGGCGCGCCGCGCTGGCGCAGCATGCGGATTCGCCGTGGATCGGCGTGGGATCGCGCATGTTTTACGAAGGCGGCATCACGCATCGCGATCCGGCTTCTTCCGCGCAGACGGGAGATTCGCTCTTCGCCCACAACGAATACCTGCAGACCCTGGCGGACTACGGCTGGGCAGGGCTGGCGCTGGTGGCGCTGGTGATCCTGGTGCACCTGCTGAACGGGCTGCGCTTCCTGCGCTGGTTCACGGCGGAGAAGTATCCGGCCACCGGGATGCTGGGCAGCAATGCGCTGGCGCTCACGCTTGGAAGCATGGCCGCGCTGCTGGCCACTCTGGTGCATGCGGTGTTTGAATTTCACGGCCATATCCCGATCACCGCCCTTTTGGGAGCGGTGCTGCTCGGGCTGCTGGCCAATCCGGGTATCGAGAGCGAGGTGTACAAGCCCCGCCGTATCTGGGGGCTGCGCTTCCTCATGAAGATCGCCATGCTGGTGGCCTCCGCCACGCTGGTAGGTGCCGCGGCGGTCTATGGCACTGCGGACGGCCATGGGGCCTACGCGCGCGTGCAGAACAGCCGCGGACGGACGGCCGAGGCCCTGGACCATTTTGCCCGGGCTGCTGCCATGGACCCGCGCAATGCTGTGCTGGCCTATCAAAATGGATTGGCCCTGATGAATTCGATCAACTCGGGAATGACCAAGGAGGCCTATCTCCGAACGGTGGACTCGTCCATGAAGGAGCTCACCCGGGCGACCACGCTGAACCCCTACAATTACCTCTATCAGCTTGCCCTGGCGGACACCCTGGATGCCTCCGGAAAATACGACGCGGCTTTCCAGGCGATCCAGCAGGCGCTGGCCTTGGCCCCCCTCTACGAGGAGCCGCGCATGGCGCTGGGCATGCACTACCACCGCATGAGGAAGTATCGGGAAGCGGAATTTGCCTACCTCTGGGCCGGTCAGGCGAAGGCCATGAACCCCGCGGGCACCGTCAACTGGCTGGACAACTACCGCGAACTCCTGCGCCAGACCGCCCTGGAGGCCGAGCAGGCCCGGGCGGCCCTGATCCAGCAGCAGGGACGTTGAGGCGTGCATTTATTTGCCCTCGCGCCGAATTCCGCTAGTATGGCGGCCCCCATGGCACTCGCAAAAATCACCCAAGTCGCCGGCACCGGCGTTTACGTTCCCGGTTCGGACATCGACACCGACCGCATCATCCCGGCACGCTTCATGAAATGCGTCACGTTTGACGGACTCGGCGAATACGCCTTCTACGACGTTCGTTACGACAAGGACGGCAAGCCCACCGGCCACCCGCTGGACGATCCCCGCTTCAAAGGCGCAAACATCCTGCTCTCCGGCACCAATTTCGGCTGCGGCAGCTCCCGCGAGCACGCCCCTCAGGCCCTGTACCGCTTCGGCATTCGCGCCGTCATCGCCGAGAGCTTCGCGGAAATCTTCTTCGGCAACTGCACCACGCTGGGCATTCCCTGCGTGTGCGCGAGCGCCGCGGACATCAAGGTGCTGGCCAATGAGATCGAGCGCAATCCGAAGCTCGAAGTCACCATCGACGTGGTTGCTGGAAAGGTGCTTTTTGAAGACCAGGAATTTGGCATCACCCTGCCCGGCACCGCCCATGAGGCGCTGACCACAGGCAAGTGGGACCCCATCGCCGAGCTCCTTGAGAACAAGGACGCCGTGCATGCCCGCATCACCGCGCTGGGTTTTGCCACCGCCTGAGGCTGAGCTTGTCCCCCCACAGCATCCTCTCGCATGGCCGCCACTGAAACAGCCGCGACGGAAAATGCGTCGCTGATCAACCGCATTTCCTCGGCCTTGCGCCAGACTGCGTCGCCCGACACGATCCACGTGATCGGGCATCGCAATCCGGACACGGACGCGATCTGCTCTGCGATCGGTTACGCGGCATTTTTGCGCGATGTGCGTGGCATGAAGGCGGAGGCCGCCTGCTGCGGTGAGCTGAGTGTGCGTACCAACTGGGTGCTCCAAACCGCCGGCGTGCCCAACCCGAGGCTGCTGCTGGATGTGCGGCCCACGGCCTCCACCATCTGCCGGCGCGATGTCTTCACCGCCAGCCCGCACCAGACTTTCCTCTCGGTGTACCGGATGATGATGGACCACAACTTCCGCAGCATCCCGATCGTGGATGATGAGGGCCGCCTGCTGGGCATGCCTGCCATCCAGGAGCTGGGTCAGCTTTTCCTGCCCGCGCAGACGAACGACAAGACGGATGCTGCCAACCGTGAAGTGCGCAGCAGCCTGCTGAACATTGTGAACGCGCTCGATGGCATTTTGGGCGGCGCGGCTCCGGACTTGGAAACAATTCAGGATTTTGTGCTCGTCGTTGCAGCTTCCAGTCTGGAGACCACGCGCAAACGTGCGCAGCAGTTCCCCGCGAATCTTCTGGTAATGGTCACGGGCGACCGCCCTGAGATTCATGAGCTGGCCATCGAGATGAACGCGCGCTGCCTCATCATCACCGGCAAATTCAAAGCCACCACCAGCGTGCTGAAGCGGGCGGCGGAGCAGGGCGTTGCCATTATTTATTCGCCCTACGACACCGCCAGCACTTCGCAGCTGCTGCGTTTCTCGCGGCCCATCGGCGAGGCCCTGTCGCACGAATTTTTGTCCTTCGGCTCACGCACGCCCATCCGTGAAATCGTCCCGGCGGCGCAGCATTCCAGCCAGCCATTGTTTCCGGTGGTGGATGAGGAAACGCAGAAGCTTCTCGGCGTGTTTTCCAAGTCGGACCTGATCGATCTGCCCCGCATGAAGCTGGTGCTGGTGGATCACAATGAATTCGCCCAGGCCGTGGCCGGTGCGGATGAAGCCGAAATCATCGAGGTGATCGACCATCACCGCCTGAGCGGCAATCTGCGCACCAAGGAGCCGATCCGTTTCATCAACGAGCCCGTGGGCAGCAGCTGCACCATCGTGGGCATCATGTACCGCATGCGCGGCGCGGCCCCGGAGAAAGCCACCGCCATCTGTCTCTGCGCAGGCATCATCTCGGACACGCTGCACCTCACCAGCCCGACGACCACGAACACGGACAAAGAGATTCTGGAGTGGCTCAGCGGCATCGGCGGGATCGACAGTGCGCAGTTCGTCAAAGACTTCTTCGCCGCCGGCTCCATGCTGCGCGAGAACACCCCCGACCGCGCGCTGGAAAGCGACCGCAAGGTCTTCGAGGAAAACGGCTGGCACATCAGCATCTCCCAGATTGAGGAGCTCGGGCTTGATGAATTCTGGAAACGCGAGGCGGACCTTCAAGGCGCGCTGCATGCCCTTCTCACGAAGCACAATCTCCATTTCGCCTGCCTCATGGTTACGGACATCACGCGACACCACAGCGTGCTGCTGGTGGCCGGAGACCAGCGTGTCATCGATGCCATCGACTATCCGCAGGCCAAGGAGCACGTGTATGACATGGCGGGCGTGGTAAGCCGCAAGAAGCAGCTGTTCCCATACATGAGCCACGTGGTGACGAAGCTGGCGGCGCCGTGAGGTGAGGCTGGCGGGGCGGAATATTGCCCCCTCACCCGGCCTCTCCCCGAAGGTCACACTGAGCAATCGCGTCCTCGACGGGGAGAGGAGATTTGCGTTGTGGCTCCGATTTATTTCCAAAGAAATCCAACGCGAATCTCCCTCTCCTCGCCCAAGACTCCGCTGCTCCAGGATCAACTTCGGGGAGAGGGCTGGGGTGAGGGGACGACAAAAAGCCCTCTTGACGATTTTCGTGCCTTCCGACGTATTGACCCCATGCTCACGCGCCTGGAAGAAATTCGCCATGAAATCACCGGAGAGCGTCTCACCCTCATCGAGTTTGCCCGCAAGCTTCGCCAGGATGCCACCGACCCCGAAGCCCTCCTGTGGGCCTGCCTGCGTGATCGTCGAGTGAACAAACGCAAGTTCCGCCGCCAGCACCCGGTGGAGCCTTATATCCTCGATTTTTACTGCGCGGATTTAAAGCTGTCCATCGAGCTGGATGGAGGACAGCACAACACCGCCGAAGGAAAGCAGCACGACAAAGTGAGAGAGGCATTTTTGCGCTCTCAGGGCATCGAGACACTTCGATTCACGAACGACGACATGATGCGTCACACTGACAGCGTGATGAACATGATCTGGAATCGCACCGCCCTCACTCCCTAAAACTCCCCGTCTTCAAAAACCGGGTCACTGCGCGAAACACCGCAGGCTGCAAAATGATGGTCGCGTGATTCGTCGGCAGAAGCACGAAGTCTGCCTCTCCCTCTCCATGCGAGCTAGCGATGGTGACAACACCATCTGACTCGTCGCCTAAAAAACGCCGAAAAACCGGCAGCGTGTCCTTGTTTCCCATGATGACGCCGGTGTCTGGCGGGAGAGGCCCGAGGGTGTTGGGCGTGCTGTTCGCATCGGTGCCCAGCTCTGCGGACACGGGTCCAAGAAGCCAGCGCACCCAGCCCCACTGCCGCAGTTCATCGATGATCTGGCTGCCTTGATTTGGCGGGGCCAGCAGCACCGCACGGCCGAGCGGAAACTTCGGGTCCCGCTGCGCCGCCCAGGCTCGGAACACGATGCCACCGAGCGAGTGCGTGACGAAATGCACCTGCGTTCCTTCCTCAATCTCCAGCTTCTCCAGCGCCGGATTGATGTGCTTCTGCACCGCATCCGCAATCGAACTGCGGTGAGACGGATAGCCGATGCTCTTCACCCGGTAGCCGCAATACTTCAGCCACAGCCCCACCATCCACATGCTGCGCCGCGACCGGCCAAGTCCGTGAATGAGGACGACTGTGGGGGTGGGCTGGGTTGTTAGGTCGGTCTTCATGACATTCGGCTGCGAAGTTCATCCCACCATGCCTCAGGATCACGCCGAGGGTCGGCAACACCGATGATGACAATGCCGCGCGATTCTGGAACGTAAAACAATGCAAGTTGACGCCGCCTGATCATGAGACGCCGAACTGGAAACCTCCAGTTCGGTGGCATCCGAGGAAACTGAACAAGCAAGGCAGAAGCTGTTTCGACCTGAGTCAGCAATTCCATGCCCTTGCCTTCCCGAACATCCTCAGCTTCAGCAAAGAAACGCTGCAAGTCGGCCTCGGCAGCCCAAGTCCAGACGAGCTCGTGCTTCATGCACGAGAGGCCAGAATTCGAGCTTTGACATCACTCCAGGCAGATACCCGTTCCGGGTGCTGCTGATACTCCTGCCACCGCTGTTCAACGAATTCAGCCAAAGCAGGGTTGTCGTCAGGGGTGTCGTCCATCACATCCTTCCAAAGCTCTGCCATGAGGGTCATCTTATCCTCGTCGGGCAGTTGCGCGAAACCTGGAAAGCGTTCGGCGATCATGGATAGAAATTATGGCATCGACGCCGTCGAGTCAATGTTTGATGCCCTGTCTGATCCGACAGCCTCAGGATTTCGAATTCGCGAGCCAGAGCATGCGCTTGTTCGGCTTCGTTCTGGGCCCGTTTGAAGCGATCACTCCCAGCACCTTGTCCGTCGTGGCCGCAAAGGTCGCGTAGTCGGTGGTGGAAGGCTTCAAGCGAATGGCCTTTGGTGCCTTGCCAGCTGCTTGATGCAGTTTTTTTCGGTACTCACCTTGGCTGAAGGTTACGACACGGCACCCCACGCGTCAATTGGGGAGGCGAACGCACTCCCGACCCAGTTGCGGCGCAACTGGGCAACTTTGGAGAGGGCAGCTTAGTGATTGAACAGGAAGGCCGGCGAATTGATCAGGGCCCAGGCGAGGTCCTGTGCAGCTGTCAGCCGCTTGTTGCCAAGCTGAGTCTGGCTCAGGCCCGCGTCGCGGCGGAGCTGCACGAGCTTGGGATCCAGCATGATGGGCTTCTGGCTGTCGGTGTGCTTGGTTTCCAATGCCACAAGCTGCGGATCCACCGGCAGCGGCCTGCGGGCGTTGGCCAGGACCTTCTTCTGCGCCTGGTAGTCCTTGAACTGATTGAGGAAGTGCTGGGTGAGCAGCGCGTTCTGCTCCGGCGTGCGCTTCGGAGCCTTCAATGCGGCGGCCACAGCGGCCGGAACACCGAAGCGCACCATCGGATTCGTGGTGACCCAAAGACGGAAGCGGCCGGGGTTGTACTTCCCGTTCTGGAAGTTGGAGGTCATCGTGATGGTGAACTGAGAGCCGCCGTCGTTCGCCACCGGCTTGGCGAATTCAAACGTGGCCTCGTGGCGGAAGCCGCCCTGCGGACTGACGGCCCAGCCGCGGTCGCGATTGCCCTTCTTGAGCGACTCCGTGACCAAGAACTTGTCCTGCTCAAAGTCTGCCTTCGGATTTTTCAGAAGCTGCTCTTCACCACCACGCTTGCTGCGCTTGGCATCAATGGGGTCGGTGCGGACGGTGAACTCGCCGAGGACGAAATTGCCATCAGGAGCGAGGCCGGGGCCGTTGCTGGGCAGGCGGTCGTCGGGCAGCATCTCCAGCTTGATCGCGGTGATGTTGGTGAGAGAGGTCTTGCCAATGAGCACGTAGGCGCCCGTGGTTTCACGGCCTGCGGGCATCGCGGTGGCAAAGAGGCTGCCATCGGGCTGCATCTCGAGTTTTTCCACACCACCCGCGCGCTGCACCTTGATGCTGTCAAAGGGCTGCCACTCGGTGGTGAGATCGAGGTAGTTTTCCCACGCGGGCTGATTGGCCGGCGCTGTGTCCTGGGAGGCTTTCACCTTGGCTTCTGCGGCCGTGATGGCGGCTTTGCGGGCGGCTTCTTTTTTGGCCACTTCAGGAGCGATCTTGGCCTTGTAGGCTTCGAGTTCCTTCTTCGCCATATCAATGGCGGCCAGACGGTCCGCCTCGGCCTTTTCGATGATCGGTTTCTGCTCTGCTTCCTTCACCTGCAGCGCACCCGCGAGCTGCTTGTTTTCTGGATCAATCTCCTGCATGGAGGCAAGGGCGGCATTGATCTCCTTCTCGCTCGCATGGGTGTTGAGGACTCGCATGAAGATGGCGTCCACCAGCTGGCGGTCGTCCTTGATCTCGTTGGTGAGTTTGGCGATGGCGTTGCCCGGATCGCTGATGGCGTCTCCCACTGTTGGGCCGCTCATGAGGGCCATGACGGGGCCGAGGTTCACCTCGTTGCTGCGTTCGCATTCGCACACGGATTCACGGGCGGGTTTGCCAAAGTTTGCCAAGAATCCGTCCTGCAGCTTGATCTGGCCGTCTGCCAGCGCGGCGGCGCGGGTGCCCTTGGGCACGCCGGGGATGTTTGGCATGCTGCCGGTCACGGCAAACACAGAATCAAAGAGCACTTCGGCGGGCAGGCGGCGGGCCTTGGCGTGGCTGTAGTTGATCTTGTCGTCCTCGTTCCACTTGTTGGTGGCAAGGCTCAGATTGTAGGTGCGGCTGTTGGCGATGATCTTCATCAGGTGGCGCACGTTGAAACCGCTCTGGATGAACTCGTTCGTCAGGTACTGCAGCAGCTCCGGATTGCTCGGCGGATTGCCGGCGCGAATGTCGTCCAGCGGCTCGATGACGCCGGTGCCGGTGAGGTAGCCCCAGATGCGGTTGGCATAGCTCATGGCAAAGTAGTCGTTCTGCGGGCTGGTCATCCAGGTGGCAAACTGCTCGCGGCGGGTGCTGGCGGTCTTGCTGACGAGTTCGGCCTCAAACGGCACCTGGGGCGCCACGGGCTTGTTGGTGCGCAGGTGCATCACATCGCCGTCTTTTTTGTCGGTAACGATTTCAAACAGCGGCTTGGCTCCTTCCACCGCGGTGCCGCCGATGGTCGCTCCCTTGGCGGCAGGGTCGCCCTTCAGGTCGATCTGCGCAAAGTAGGACGCTGTTTCATAATACTGATCCATCGTCCAGCGCTCGAAGGGATGGTCGTGGCACTTGTTGCAGTTGAAGCGTGTGGCCAGGAAGAGGTGCGTGGTGTTTTCGCTGATGTCTTCGGCGGTGCGCACGGTTTTGAAATAAGCGGCGGGTGGATTGTCCTTGTTGGAACCGCTGGCGGTGATGATGCGGTAGGCAAAGCGGTCATACGGCGTGTTGTCGCTAACCTGCTGCTTGATCCAGGTGCGCAGGCCCGAGGCGCCTTCGGTGCCGAGGAACTTGGAATTCACCTGCAGCATGTCGGCCCATTTATTGGCCCAGTGTTCAACAAAATCAGGATTGCCGATGAGCTTGTCGATCACCTCGCCGCGCTTCGTGCGGGTGTCGCGGGTGTCTGCGAGGAAAGCGGCCACAGCTTCGGGCTTTGGCGGCAGGCCGGTGAGGTCCAGATGAATGCGGCGCAGGAAGTCCTCGTCACTGCACAGGCCACTCGGCTCGATCTTCATGCGCTGCCATTTCTGCGCCACGAGTTCGTCGATCTTGTTCCACTTCTCCGGTTCCTTCCAGGCGAAGCCGGTGCGGTCTCCCATGACGGTGATGGTGGTGGCTGCGTAGGCACCTTCAAAGCGGGCGAGGATGGGCGCTTCGCCCCGGCGCAGGCTGGTCATGAGGCCCTTTTTGTCAGCCTCGATCACATCGCCATTGCCGCTCTCGAGGAAGGCCTCGGCGGTGACATCCTTCACATAGCCATCCGCATAATGGGCGATGACGCGAAGCTGCTGGCGGCCGCCGATGCGCTCGATGACGGGATTCTTTGGCGAAAGCTCGATGCTGGAGACGCGCGGAGTTTTGAGATCCAGCTTCGCACCCTGGCCGATCCAGGCTTTCAGGGACTCATAGTAAAGCTCTCCCGGGACGGTGAGCTGGCCACCCTCATGCGGCACAGCGCCGCTGGCCTTCAGCAGCATGAGCGAATGCTCCGGCGAGGCGACGTTGGCGCGGCGGCTGGAGATGTCGTCGGTGAAAGCGAGCACGTCATACACGGGATCATAGCCACGCAGGGAGAGCTTGAAGCCCGCCTTGCCTTCCTTGGCGCCGTGGCAGGTGCCCTGATTGCAGCCGAGCTTTGACATGATGGGCATGACATCGCGCACGTAGTCGGGCTTGAGGGCCACGTTCAAGCCGGCCACAGTCACGGGGATGTTGGCGGTCTTGCCTTGGAAGGAAATCTTCACTGCGGTGGCACCGTCTTTGTCCGGGCGCACCATGCCGCGGGTGTTCACGTCCACCACGTCGGTGTTCTCCGCGGTGATCTTGGCCATGCGGGTGACGTCCGCGCGGGTGCCGTCGCTCATGCGGGCGGTGATGAGAAGCTGCGCATACTCGGTGGGCTTGCCGATCTTGATGGTGGCGGGTTCCACTTCGATGGAGGCGACGGTCGGACCGGTGTGGAGGGTTTCGACCTTGGTGCCTTTTTCCAGCACGGCGCGCACGCTGTCGTCCGCGATCACGTCCGTGGCGGCCAGCACTTTTTCCTTCACCAGCGGCACGGAGACAAACTCCTTGGCGATGGCCCCGGTCGCAGCATCGATCACACGCACCATGCCGTCCTGGCCTGCTGCGGCGACTGTTTTGCCATCCGGGCTGAAGGTCACACTGAAGAGGCCGCAGGGCACCGGTGTGCTGCTGAGCTGCTTCACATCTTTGACGATCCACTCATCCAGCTCCGGACCTTTGCCGTTCACGGTTTCCACGATCTTCTTCACCGCCTCGGGCATGGTGCTGTCGTAGTCGCTGGCATAGATGTTCACCGCACCCACGCCTTCATTGGACGAGCCCACTGCGATGCGCTTGCCATCTGGCGCGAAATCCACGCCAAAGATGCGGCCCTGCATGGCGGGGAATTTACGGATGAGGTTCGCGTTGTCGCCAATGACGCGCTTGGTGATGCGCTCCATGCGATAGATCGCCGGCACACCGTCGGTGCCGCCGATGAGCACTTCATTGCGCTGCGGATGGCGCGCCAGCACCTGCACACCGCCTTTCAACGCCCCTGGAGTGATGGAGGTGATGTTGTCCACAAAGCGCTGCGTGGCCACTTCCGTGAGCTTCACGCTCATGTCACGGCCGCAGGAGGCCACATGCTTGCCATCCACACCCCACACGGTGTCCAGCACCCAGTCGCTATGACCGCCCATGAAGAGCGTCTCCTTGCCGGTGGCGACGTCAATCGCACGCACTGCATTGTCGCCACAGCCAAAGGCGAGGAATTTGCCATCGGGCGACCAGCTTGCGCCATACAGCGTGTCAAAGGTCAGCGACTTGGAGA
Source organism: Prosthecobacter sp. (assembly GCF_044226605.1). Lineage (GTDB taxonomy): Bacteria > Verrucomicrobiota > Verrucomicrobiia > Verrucomicrobiales > Verrucomicrobiaceae > Prosthecobacter. The sequence goes on from NZ_JBGAGS010000010.1 coordinate 48,721, forward strand.
GCTCCAGCTTCTTTGCGGCGAGGTCCCAGATCTGGATTTCGCCCATGCGCGCCGGGCTGCCGCCGGTGACGGCAATCTTCTTGCCATCCGGAGACCACGCGAGCTTCTGAATGCGCTCAGCCAGACCCACGAGACGTGCCACGATGCCGCTGCCATCGGCCTTGTGAACGAGCACTTCATGATATCCCGCAACGGCGATCATGCTGCCATCCGGTGAATACTCGATGGAGGTGATGGCCGGGGCCTTCACGTACTCCGGCGGGTGGGCCATGTCGTATTCCGCCTTGGCGGAGGCCGGTGTATCATCTTTGGCACCTTCGGTGATCCAGCGCTCGATAAGGGCGATCTGCGTCTCGTGCAGCGGGTCGGCCTTCTGCGGCATCTCCACCTTGCCCTTTTCGTCTGGCTTGATGAGCTTCAGCAGATTGGACTCGGCGGGTTTTCCCGGCACGATCGCGTGGCCTTCCTCGCCACCTTTGAGCAGGGCGACGAACTCCGTCATGATGTAGTCGCCCTTCCTCTTGGCGGGCTGGTGGCAGCCGTTGCACTGCGCCTGGAAAATGGGGCGGATGTGTTTGTAGAAGGAGACCGGCTTGTTCGGGTCGATGCCTTCCTCCTTCTTCGGCGGTGCGGCATGCGCAGAGGCGGCGAGGAAGATCGCAGGGATGAGGAGACGTGTCTTCATGGGTTGGCGTGGGCGTTTTAACAAAATCAGGTCAGCCCCGCACAACGCCCGCGCACAGCCATCTCTTGCGCCGCCGCCGCCCAAGGGCGGAATCGTCCATGCACCATAGCGGAGTTGGACGGGCAGTTGCCTCGGCAGGAAGTCTTCGCATGGTGTGGACCCGATGGTTTCCGAATCTCTCAGCACCCGACTCAGCCGCAGCGTGTCGGCGGATTTTTTCCGCCCGCTCTCCCGGCCTTCCGCGCCGGTGTATGTGGACTGCGCGGACCGCCTGATCGAGGAAGCCGGTGAAGCAGGCAGGCTCTCGCAGCGCGAAACGAACGAGATCATTCGTGAAGTCATCGCCCGGCATCCGCTTTCGCTTCTCGCCGAAGATGAGGGTGCGGCCCTGCGCGATGCACGGCAGCGTGCGGGCCAGTTTTTCAACCGCCTCATCGCCGCGGGTTGGATCGAAGATCAGACGCTCGGCCTGCACGAGCGCTGGGCCGTCATCGCCCCTGGCCTTCGCCCCCTGTTGCGCATGCTGCGAGACCTCGCCGAAGACCGCGTGGCGGAGCTGAAGACCTTTGCCGACACCCTGCGCGGCCTTTGCCAGACGCTGGAGGCACGCGGCGTGCTCGACCCCGTGCTCCAGCAGCCAGACCAGCTGCGCTCCACCATCACCGATCTTTCGCAGCGGCTTGAGCGCGCCATCGAGCAGCTGCATGCCGTGGAAAAAATCGTCACCAGCTTTGAGCAGCGGCAAAGGCAGAGCGCCACCGCCGCCGATACGCTGAGCCTGCTCTACGAGGAGTTTGGCCAGGGTCAGCACATGGTCTGCTACGATGCCCTGCGCCGCGGCGGCCTGCTCATGCGCATCGAGCAGGCCCGCGGCACCATCGCCGAGCGCCACGACGATCCGCTCATGCGCGAGCGCCTTTCCGAAGGCCTGCGCGAGCACTACGGCTACGACAACTCCGAGTCCTACGACATCGCCGTCTCCATGCTCACCCGGCTGGACCGCGACCTCGGCGGCCTGAAGCGGCGCGCCGAGGCCATCGACCTGCGCATGGCCGCCTTCAACCGCCTCAGCCAGCAGCGCTACCGCTACCAGACCGAGCTTCGCGGCCGCCGCCCCGAAATCATCAAGGCCTACTGCGACGCCATCAATACCGCGCACGCTGGCGGTCGCTTTTCCGACTTCAATGACCAGCCCGCCGACTTCGCGCCGCGCTGCGTGGAAACCCGCTTCTTCTTCGGCACCGAGTCCCTCGCCAAATCCCGCCGCATCAAGGCCCCCGTGGATCTCACGTTTGGCCAAAGCGGCACCGCCAAGCAAAGCGAGGACGATGTGCTCGCAGCATGGAAGGAGCGCCAGCGCCTCGCCCTCACACCGCAGCGCGCCGCACGCCTGGTGGCAAAGCTTCTGCCAAGCAAGAAAAGCAGCGCCAGCACCGAGGAAATCCACCTCGAAACCGCCGACGACCTGCTCGATCTCCTCGCCGTGGTGGCCTACGAGCACGCCCCTGCCCTCGCCGGCAAACGCGTCCGCTGGAGCGTGGACGGCCTGCGCCGCCGCAACGGCCTGGAACCGCATCTCATCGAGCATGACATGCATGCGGGGCATCGGATTGAGCGGTTTGAGATTACAAGAGAGGGTTGAGCAAGCGCTCAAGCCCCTCCATCATCGGCACCCCGCCATGTCCGCCTCCACCTCAGATCCCCTCTGGCCGCGCTCCTTTTGGAGTGATGTGCCGGATGCTGACCGCGCGGGACTGCGCGAGGTGCTGGCGGAGCTGCTGGGCCGTGGCGTGCTGCTCGGCGATGAGGGCAGCGGGCGCGAACTGTACCTGCTGGCGCGTGATCACTATCGCACGCATGTGGAGGACTACCTGGCTCCCCTCGCACTGGAATTGATCGTGGATGAGGAGCACTCGCTGCTACAGGCGAGGCCACGCACGGAATCCTGCCTTCTGCTCGGTCGTTTTGACAAGGACGAGACGCTGGTGCTGCTGGCGCTGTGGCGTTTGTACGATGATGAAATTAGCACCGGCAGCCAGGAGGCGGTCATTGTCACAGTGGATCAGCTCTGGGCCGCGCTGAAGGTGTATTTTGACAAGGTGGCCACACCGGAAAAATCGCAGATCGAATCCTGCCTTGTGCGCCTGCGCCGGCATCGGCTGGTGCGCACGCTGAAGCCTGAAGGCATGACGCAGGCGGGGGAAATGCAGATCGAAATTCTGCCGAGTCTGGCGCGTGTGATTCCCTTTGATGACATCGCCTCATGGCAGGCGCGCGCGGAGACCTTTCTGCCGCCAAAAGATGGCAGCGCCGCAGCGGAGGAGGTGCCGGCATGAGCCAGTCACGCATCACCCTGAGCCGCATCCTGGCGGTGAACTGGTACGGCTATCGCCAGATCGTCGATGTCTCCGGCCTTTCGCTGATCACCGGCGCCAACGGCAGCGGCAAAAGCGCGCTGCTGGATCTCATTCAGTTCGTGATGCTGGGCGAGCAGCAGAGCAAGTTTAACAAAGCCGCCGCAGGCGCAGGCAGCGGGCGCAGCCTGCGCGGCTACTGCCTCTGCGACACCAACACCACTGGCCGTGATGGCAACGAGCGCTACCTGCGCCCCAGCAGCGTCACACTCGCCGCGCTGGAATTCACCTGGCCCCTCAAGCCTGGCGAAGCAGAGCCGCGCCGCGAGACCTGGGGGGCGCGCATCGAGTACGAAAGCCCCTCCGCCAAGCCTTCGACCATCTGGTTTTGTGCCGGGCGCAGGCTCGCGTGGCAGGATTTTCTGAACAGCGAAGCCGGACCCCGGGCGATGCAGTTTCTGCCTGAAGACGAATTCCGCACCCGCGTGAAACGCGAACTCGACGGCGATGTGTGGGACCGCCAGAAGGCCTATCTGGAGGAAATGGCGCTGCGCAGCCACCTGGGTTTTGATCCCGAGCAGATGGGCAAGACGCTGCCCCGCGCGATGGCCTTTGAGCCGGAGAGCAACTTTGAAAAATTCGTGCGCGAGTTCCTGCTGGAACCCGGCATGCCGGATGTGAAAGCCGTGAAAGCCAGCGTGGACGCCCACCGCCGTGCGCAGGAGCGGCTGGAGAAAATGCACGACCAGCTTGAGCGCCTGAAGCGCATCTCCGCGCATCATCAGGACTGGATCAAGTCGAAGCGTGAGTCCGCGCTCTACACCCACCTTAGCGACGCCTTGAAGCACGAGGAGGCGCTGGAAAATCTGCAACGCAGTCGTGCCGAACTGGATGAAAAACAGGCGGACTACGAGGACAACCGCAAGGTTCATGAGCAGGCCCTGAGTGAACGCGACCGCCTGCGCCGCTCGGTGGAGGCAGCCCGTGCCGCACTTGGAGACAAGGCCGCGCGCATGGAGGAAAATGACCGCCGCCGCCGCGAAGTCTCCAAGGATATCGGCCGCCTGGAAACGGCCGCCGCGAGCTTGCATGAGCAGATCCGCAACCATCTGCGCCACTGGCAGGACTGGACGCTGCACGCAGCGCGCCTGGGCCTGCAGGATACCAATGACGCCTCCGCCGCCATCTCCGGCATGCAGAGCAAGGACGAGAGCAAAGCCCTCACCGCCGCACGAGACTCTGCCCATGCCTTCATCAAATTGCGCGATGAAGCCATGGAGCAGCTCCGCCCTGTGGAGGCCCGCCTGGCCGAACATGAGATGCGCAAGTCCGCGCTGCACAAAGACCTCACGCAGCTCCGCGAAGGGCAGTCATCCCCTTCCCCTCTGCTGAATGCCCTCCTCGCCCGCGGCCAGAAGGCGGTCGCCTTGGGACGCATCGTCGAAGTGAAACCCACGGCAGAAAAATGGTGGCCGCTGCTGGAGAGCGTGCTGGGCATGAACCGCCGCGCCATCATTCCCGAGGACTTCCGTGCCGCGTGGGATCAGGCCCAGCAGACGCCCAGCCCGAACGAGCTCCTCATTCACCCTGAAGAAGCCGCCAAGATCAGTGCGAAAGTCGAGAAAGGCTCGCTGCGCGAAATGGTCGAAACCCAGCACCCGATGGCCGGCAAAGTGCTCGATCATCTGCTCGGCGGCATCGTCGCTGTCAACAAAGCCGCGCAGCTCGACAAGCACGAGCGCGCGCTCTCGCTCGACGGCTGGCTCAAAGACCCGCCCCGCCGCGTGCGCCTCACGCCCGAAAAAGAACTCACGCTGGGAGAGGAAGGCCTGCGCCGTCTCCGCGATGTGCGTGAGAACGAGCTTCGCGAAACCGACGCCGTCATTGAAGAAGTACGCCGTGATCGCGATGATCTCCGCGCCTTTGTGAATCGTGGTATGGAATGGCATCTCGACCGCTTCACCGTGCCCGACGGCGCGGACGAAGTGCCGCTGCTGCCCAAGCTGCGCAAAGAACTCGGCGAGCTTCAGTCCACCTGGGATCTCATCGCCACGCCGGACAACGTGAAGGCGATGGAAAATCTGCGCGTGGAAAATGCCTCGCTGGAAGGCATTCACGAACGCATTGGCAGCCTCAAGTCCGCCATCACCGCCTTTGAACTCACCAAGGCCCGTCTCGAGGAAGCCATCAGCGAAGACATCTTCCAGGAGGAGCAGACCCGCATCGCCCGCCAGGCTTCGCGCACGCTCGTGCGCGGCTTTTCCGACGACGACATCACTGGCCGCATCGACGCCCAGCGGCAGAAGTCCACCTCGTGGCGCAGGTCCATTGAAATGGCTGCCGCGCTGGCTGTGCAGCTCGACACGCATGCACAGGAGGCACGCCGTCAGCGCGATGAGCAGCGCCGCGAACTGGTCAGCGTTCACGCCGATCTCAGCGATGCGCTGGATGCCGAAGCCGAAGACAACGAGGCCTACGACAAGCGCCGCGAAGATCTGGAGACGCACGAACTCGAACGCTTCAAAACCGCCGCCCTCGAGGCCAAGCGCGAGTGGGAGGACCGCCTGCAGCACCAGGTTCTCGACGTCCTGCGCGAAAAGCTCAGCGAAGCCGACCGCACCAAGCGTGAACTAAACCGCGCCATGGATCACGAGATCGGCGGCTGGCGCTACCAGCTCACAAGTCGTGCCGACAAAGCCCACACCGCCATCTGGACGCTCGTCGAAAAAGGTCTGCCCAGCGGCTCTGAAATGGAACTCTTCAACGCCGCCGGACGTGAAGACATCGAACGTGCAAAGAACGAGCTCATGGCCGCCATCGATGCCGCCGACAATCCTGAAGACAAACGCCACCAGCGCGCGCTCGACTACCGCTATTACCACCATTGGGACATCGAGGCCAAGCCCGCCGGGCGTGGCGATGCCGCCGCCATCAGTCTGAACAAGAGCGCCAAAAAACAGAGCGGTGGTGAAAACCAGGCGCCCTTCTTCGTCGCCACCCTCGCCGCCTTCCGCCGCGTGTATGATCTCGGCCGCCGCGATGATCCGCAAAACCTCGGTCTCGTCGTTATGGACGAAGCCTTCAGCAAGCTCAGCGGCGACCGCATCGACGACTGTCTCGCGCTCGCCCGCAACTTCGGCCTCCAGCTCATCATGGCCTTCCCCGAAGACCGCCTGCCCACCATGTTCCAGCATGCCGACACCGTCGTTCAGTGCCGCGTGGAGCGCACCTACGACGAAGCCAGCGAGCAGATTCAAAACATCGAAAACTGGGTCGTCCGCGTGGAAGGCGCACGTCTCGCTGAGCTGATGGAATGAAATGGCTGGCGCAGCTTCACCAGGACTGGATGGCCGCCCGCAAGCGGCGCGTGACCGCCTCGGTGCAGCCCTTTCGGCGTGATTGGGAACAGTTGCTGGAGGATGCTGGCATCAAGTCTGCCGAAGATCAGCAGGCCGCCCTGCGTGAAGCGCAGCGCATGCCCAAGCTGCGCCTGCTTCCTCGCAAACGCAACCCGCGCTACATCGACAAGATCCTCATCCCCCTGGAGTCGGAGGCATGGCTGCATGCGCAGTTCGGCAGCCAGCCCGGGGCAGCATCTCAGCAGCAAGCCTTGGAGATCGTGCAGACATGGGCCGCCAAAACACATCCGCTCCTGCCAGAGTTATGGCAGGGTCTCTGCCAGCGCTTGGAAAGCGCATTTACCATTCCACGTGTTTTGGAACCCTTCCGCTGGCTTGAAGTAACACGCGTAAATGACCTCCTCTCTCTCCTCTTCCAAATCACCTCCCGCGAATGGCCCGCAGGCACCCTGATTCGTGATGCAAGCACGCAACTCGGCCACGACTCCAAACATCTGGAAGAGCAGCAAAGCTTCCTCGAGCGCGCCCTTGAAGCTCTCTTCGAGCGCGAGACACCGCTGGAAGCGCTTGGCATCCAGACGAGCAACAGCACCCTGCACTACTGCGGGCCTTTGGTGCTGCATTTCGAGGATCACGTGAAGCCGGTCGATCTGCGTTTCGAATCCACCCTGTCCGCGGCAGAATTGGAGCGCGCCACCCACATCACCACCAGCGCGGAGCGCTTGCTCACGGTCGAGAACCGCAAGACCACCTTTCTTCAACTTGCGCATGCGGATGAGGCACGCAGCACACTCATCGTCGCCACTTCCTTCCCCACACAGGCGGTGAAGCTCCTGCTGCAAAAACTTCCCTCCGGCCTGCCACACCACCATTTCGGCGATACCGACCCCAGCGGCTGGGACATCCTGCGCAGGCTGCGCGAGATCCGCGGCAATCCCGTGCACCCATTTCACATGGCATGGCGGCATTCCGCCGCATCAGCGCCACTGACTCGGCGCGACCTTCAGATCATCGACCGCCTCCTTGCTGACTCCTGCATGTCAGACTGCCGCACAGCTCTGCACGCCATGAAAAATTCCGGCATGAAAGGTGACTTTGAACAGGAATCTCTCGGAAGGCCCTCGTTGTCCGCCTGGCCGTTTTATGAAGCCCTGGGTTGTGGCTGACTCCTTGACGGTCTGCGGCCTCTATTTCACCGCATGCGCGGTCCCGGCTGGTTGGCGCCTGGCTTGGGCGGCGTTTTTGGCAGGAGGCGGCGGCACGCCAAACACCTCTCGTTCGGGGACAGCCGTGGTGGGAAAGAGAGCTTTGCGCAGCTGCCAGAGCAGCCAGTGAACCCATGGGTTGCCGTGGTGAATGCCGAGATAAAGCGGCACGCGCTTCGCCCCCAGCTCTGCTTTGACTTCGTAGCAGGTCTGTCCGAGGTGCACACGGCTGAAGCCGCGCCGCTCAGCCTCTTCGATGACCCGGTAAAACATGTTGAAGTAAACGTTTGAGTCGCGTTTGAACCGATAGTCAAACCCGCTGTACAACGGGTGAATGGTGCCGCCGTCACGATCGCACAGCACCAGTTCACATGCCACCAGACGCTCGCTTCCTCCGGCCTGCTGCGCTCCCATTACGTAGAAGGCATCGTCGCCGAGCATGCGCTCCACCTCTTTGAAGAAGGCCTGGTTCAGACGCTCGAAAACAGAGTGCGACCGCTCAAGCACCTCCTGGTATAAATGGTAGATTTCTGCCTCGCGGCCTTTTGAATTTGGAACCACGCTCCAGGTGACCCCGTTTTCGGCGCAGACTGCCTTGCGCTTTTTCATCTTGCCCCGGTAGTGCGTGTTGATCGCCACGGCGTATCCGCCGCTTTCCTTGCCAGGCAGCCGCAGGAACATGGCAGGCAGGCTTTCCACAAAGAAGAACTCGGGGCCCAGTCTGGCCCGCAATATGTCAGCAGTGGCTTTACCAGGCTCCTTGATAACGACCATGCCTATGCCGAGGGCTTTGGCCTGGCGGCGGACTTCATCGAAAACCGAGTTCAGTCTTTCCGCACTCCACAAGCCTTCATCAGCCAGATCCTTGAAGCCCAGCAGATCGTCGCCATTGGAAATGGCGCTGCCGACCACGAAGAGCCGCACGGTGAGGAAGCCGGGAATGACCTTGCGGATCCAATCAGTCATATGCTGCAGCCACGGACTGGCGACTGCCACGAGCGACAGCTTGAAGGCAAAACACGGAACCACACAGACCACGCCCTCGCCGTCCCGTCCGGTCAGGTAGTGCGTCTCGACATGATCCAGAGCTGCGTTTTCCACCGCCTCATGGAGCGCGTGGGAGCGGAGCACGGACTCCCGGCCAAAGCATGCATCCCACGCTGCGGCGATCTCGGCGATGCTGCGATGCCATTGGAAAGTTAACTCAGGGGATGTAATGCGGGAAAAGCCTGACATGGGATCTGCGGCACAGGTGCAGATACTACCTCCATCGATTCTCGCGCCCTCGTTGCGTGTCGGCAAGGTTTGGCTCCTGAGAAATGGCTTTTTGCAGGCCCCTGCGAAACTAGGCCGTGAGCCTAGCTCAACGACATCAAGGGTTGACCAGTCATGCGTATGAAGGGAGTCTGCCACCATGGCATCCCCCACCGACCGCACTCATACCATCGCAGTTTTTTGTGACTTTGAAAATCTCGCCATCGGAGTGAAGGACGCGCAGTACGACAAGTTTGACATGAGCAAGGTGCTCGACCGTCTGCTGCTGAAGGGAAGCACCGTCGTGAAGAAAGCCTACTGCGACTGGGAGAGGTACAAGAGCTTCAAAGGCGCCATGCATGAAGCGTCGTTTGAACTCATCGAGATCCCGCACGTGCGCCAGTCAGGCAAAAACTCCGCCGACATCCGCATGGTGGTGGATGCGCTCGACCTCTGCTACACCAAGCCCCATGTGGACACCTTCGCCATCGTCAGCGGCGACTCTGATTTCTCCCCGCTGGTGAGCAAACTGCGCGAGAACAACAAGACCGTCATCGGCGTGGGTGTGAAGCAAAGCACCAGCGGCCTGTTCATCGACAACTGCGACGAGTTCATCTTCTACGACGACCTCGTGCGCGAAGAGGAAAAGACGCGCAGGCGCTTCGCCCGTGCCAAGCCAGCGCCTGCCACCGCCGCCAGACCTGCCGCGCAGGAGAAAAAGGCCGGCGGCGATCCTGAGAAAGCCATGCAGATCGTGGTGGAGACTGTCGAGGCCATGCTCAGCCGCAGCGGCAATGATACCGTCTGGGCGGGCCCGGTGAAGCAGGCCATCCGCAGGCGCCAGCCACAGTTTGACGAGCGCTTTTACGGCTTCAGCTCCTTCAGCGTGCTGCTGGAGGCAGCCGCAGACCTCGGCCTGATGAAGCTCGAGAAAAACGAAAACGGCTACCGCATCAAGATGATCACGCCGGAGGAGTAGTCACTGCGCACTGCGCTCGAAAGCCGCCGTCTTGTTTTCGAACAGCGCGAGCGCCTCGCCCGCCAGATAGAGCGATCCCGCAATCAGCACGCGTGCGTTCGGCTTCGTTTCCTGCAAGGCATCGCTGATGCGGGCATGCGTGGTCACAGGGCGCGGCTCGCACCCCAGCCCCTGCCAGATTCCCGCCAGAGCTTCCGCAGCCAGCGCGCGCGGCGAATCAAAGCCTGTAAAATGCCAGCGCGCGGAGATGGGTGCCAGTTCACGCATCACGGCCGCGGTGTCTTTGCCGGCAACTCCACCGAAGATGATGTCAGCTTTCTGTTCTCCAAACTGCTCGCTCCACGTTTGGGCAAGCACCCGCGCGGCGTCCACATTGTGTGCCCCATCGATGATGCATCCGCCGGCTTTTTGAAAACGCGCGGGCCATTGCACCTCGCGCAATCCGCGTGAGATCACATCGTCATCCAGCACAAAGCCCGCGGCCTTCAGCGCAGCCACCGCCATCGCGGCGTTCCATCGCTGATGCGGCCCCGCGAGTCCTGTCTTGCCATCCCAGGGTGAATCAACCACAGTCAGTCGCGCACCTCGTTCTTCCGCGGCTCTCGCAATGACATCCATCACCTCCGCATCCTGCCGCATCGTCACCACCGGCACGCCAGGCTTGATGATGCCAGCCTTCTCCACCGCGATCTTCGCCAGCGTGTCTCCCAGCATCTCCATGTGATCCCAGCCGATGGGTGTGATCACGCTCACCTCGGGAGTGATCGCATTCGTGGCGTCCAGTCTTCCCCCGAGACCTGTCTCCAGTACGACCCACGGATTCCCCCGCTGTGCAAACCACTCCAGCGCCAGGGCCAGCGTGAGTTCAAAGAACGTGGGATGCGGCTCCCACCCCGCCACCCGCTCTCGCAGCCGGTTCACGCCTGCCGCGATCTCCTCCGGCGTGATCATCCGTTCCGCATCGCGAATACGTTCGCCGAAATGGATCAAATGAGGCGACGTGAACAAGCCGGCATTGATGCCCGCAGCTTTCAAAATCGAGTGCATGTCGGCGCAGGTCGAACCCTTGCCGTTCGTGCCGGCCACGTGGATGAACTTTTGCCCCGTCTTGGGCAGACCCAGTTGTCCCAGCAGACGACGCACGTTGTCCAGCCCCAGCTTGATGCCGTAAAACTGCGTGCTGTAGAGCCAGTCGATTTCTTTTTGCGCGGTACTTTGGGTCATGGGGTGCGGATAAGTGTCCACGAAAGGGCCAGGAAACAAGATCAACCCCCTGGATTCTCATTTCCCACCCGGCAGTCACGGCTATCATGCACACGATGGCTGTGAACCCCGCTTCTGACTCCCCGACCTGGATTAAACGCTTCTGGTGGCTGCTGGCTGCTGTTTTCATCGCGCGCGTCGTCCTGATGCTCCTGTTCGTGGCCCGGGTGGATCTGATCGGAGACGAAGCCTACTACTGGGACTGGGGCCGCAGGCCAGACTGGTGCTACTACAGCAAGCCGCCCATGATCGGCTGGATGATGGGCATCATCGGCTGGATCACAGGCAATGCCGAGTGGGGCATCCGGTTTGCCTCCCTGCTGCTGGGGACGGTCACGCTGGTCATCATCCACCGCATCGCACTGCTGTTGTTTGACGCCCGCACCGCCTTTCTCACAGCCGTGCTCGTGCTGCTGACCCTTGCCAATGCCGGGCTGAACCTGCTGTTTACCATCGATGCGCCGCTGCTGCTGTTTTGGACGCTGGGACTGCTGCTCTTCTGGCTTGCCGCGCAGAAGCCCGAGTCAGCCATGCGCTGGCTCGCACTGACCCTCGTGATCGGCTTTGGCACGCTGAGCAAGCAGATGATGCTGGCCTTCCCGGCCCTCATGCTGGTCTTCGCCTTCGCTTCGCGCGAGGACCGCGCGCTTCTGGGCAATCCGCGCATGTGGCTCGCCATTTTCTGCGGCATGTCCTTCATCATTCCCGTGCTGCTGTGGAATCAGGAGCACGGCTGGATCACCCTGGAGCACACCAAGCACCACTTCGACGCCAAGAAGGATCTAGACTTCGAAGACTGGCTGGGCCGCACGGGCGAAAACATCGGCCTGCAGGCACTCATTTACACCCCGGTGACGTTTGTCGCACTGTTGGTTGCGATGATCGTGGCGGTGAAACAGCGAAAGCAGCTGACACGCCCCATGCGTTTCGTCCTGCTGGCTTCGGCTCCAGGGCTCGCCTGCTTTGCGCTGCTGGCTCTGCGTCAGCGCATCAATCCAAACTGGCCCGCCGTCTTTTTCGTGCCGGCTTTCATTCTGGCCGCTGCATGGCTGCGTGGCATGGCACCGTTCGTGGCGCATCCGGGCTGGGAGCGCTGGTCCTTGCGCATTGGCAGAACCCTCACTTACACCTGCTACATCCTTCTCATCGGCCTCATCTCCGCACCGGATTCCTTCTGGGATGCAGCGTTCCAATTTTCCCGCTCCCGGTTTGGCGATCAATTCACGGACAAGGCACTGGGCTCCATCCACAAACTCGAAGACATGCTCGGCTGGCGCGAGGCCGGCATTGAAGCGCAGGAGTTCTTCGACTTGCTCCCGGAGCCCGAAAACACGTTTGTCATGGCACTGGGCCATCGCTACAGCGCGGCGGAAATGGGTTTTTACATGCCGTCGCACCCGCACGTCTATCGCTGGGAGCCGAGCGGCGCGGTGATGTCCCAGTATGAAATCTGGCCCGGGCCGGAGGAGCGCATTGGCTTTGATGCGCTCATCATTGATCCAGGCCACGCCGAGGTCCTGCTGCAAAACCCCGTCTTCACCAACGCCTTCGAAAAACTGGAGTATCGCGGCAACATCCGCATTCCGCTGGGCATGGGCACGCGCGAACTCAGCGTCTATCTGGGGCGAAACCTCAAGAGCTGGAAACCCATCCGCGCGCAATGAACGCCTGGGACATCAGCCTGCTCCATCAAATCAACACCGCATGGTCGCATCCGGTGCTCGACTGGCTCATGCCAGCGCTCTCCGCCATCGAGGCATGGCTGCCGCTCATCATCGTGGCCGTGCTGATCACGTTCTGGCGTGGCGGCAGGCGCGCGCGCGTCATGCTGCTGTGCGTGGGAGTCGCCATCGGACTCGGCGACGGCGTCATTTCCAACACGCTGAAAAAGACCATCGGCCGCGTGCGCCCGCGCGATGCCCGGGGAGACGTCATCATTCGTGATCTCGGCAACGGCTCTCCCGCCTTCATGCGCTTGTTTACCAGGCCCGTGGTCAAATCCAGCGAACCGAATGGCGCCACCCATGGCAAGTCCTTCCCCTCCAGCCACACGGTCAATCTCTTCGCCGTCGCAACCGTCATCGCCTCCTTCTACCGGCGCGCGGGAGCGCTCATGTATCTGCTTGCCGCTGCGGTGGCGTATTCGCGCATTTACTGCGGCGCGCACTGGCCCAGTGACATACCGCCCTCCATGGCGCTGGGCGTACTGGTGGGTCTCGCGGTGGTCGGCGCTGCACGCCGAACGTTCTTAAAAAATCTGACCTGAAAAACACCCGTGTTTCAGAGCGGCCAGTCCATCTCCGTCTCGCCGTGCATGATTTCGCCCAGCACCGGCACATCCAGGAAATGCTCCAGCACCATGCGGTTGCTGATGCTGGCGGCGTCACGCTCCTCCTGCACATAGTTGAGTATGACGCCAGCGCACGTCATTCCCCGGGCCTGAATGTTGCGCACGGTCAGCAGCGTGTGGTTCAGGCAGCCGAGCTTGTTGTTCACCACCACGATCACCGGCAGCGCCAGACGCTGGGCGAAGTCCGCCATCGTGGAAAACTCATTCAGCGGCACCTCCCAGCCGCCCGCACCTTCGACGAGCACATGATCATGCCGTTGCGCGATTTCCTGAAACCGCTCGATGACATCATTCAGCTCAAACCGGCGGTTCTCCATCATCGCCGCTGCATACGGCGCGGCGGGCACCTTGAACCAAACCGGATTCACCTCCTCCACAGTGAGTCCTTCGCTGCTGGCATTGGCCAGATGAATGGCATCATCCCGCTGACCGCAGACGAATGGTTTGAAGCCTGCGGCGGTTTTGCCCTCACGCTTCAAAGCCTCCAGCAGCAGGCAGGTGACGTAGGTCTTGCCTGCGTCAGTATCGGTGCCGGTGATGAAGTAGTGCGACATCAGCCGATCTGGGCAAGAACTGCAGACGCGATCTTGTCCGCCTGTGCTTCGAGGTATTCCACGTCACGTCCTTCCACCAGCAGGCGGATGAGCGATTCGGTGCCCGAGTAGCGCAGCAGCACACGGCCGTAGTCACCGAGCTTCTTCTCCGTCTCCTTGATGATCTTCTGCGCCTCGGCGAGTTGATCGACCGGAGGCTTGGTGCGCACACGAAGATTGCGCGAGCACTGCGGGAATTTTTTCAGGCACTTGCGCAGCTCGCTCAGCGGCTCGCCGGTTTCCTTCATGATGCGCAGAACCTGCAGGCCCGAGATGAGCCCGTCTCCAGTGGTGGCCCAGTCGCCAAAAATGATGTGTCCGCTCTGCTCGCCGCCGAAGTTCAGCCCGCGCGCGCGCATTTCCTCAAGCACGTAGCGATCTCCCACACCGGTGCGGATCACCCGTCCGCCCAGGCGGGAAACGAGATCGTCGAGACCGTAGTTGCTCATCACCGTCACAGCCAGGGTGTTCTGCTTGAGCGTGCCTTTGCGGAGCATGGACTCCGCCGCGATGGCCATCAGTTCATCCCCGTCCAAGGCGATGGCCTGCTCGTCGCACAGCGCGCCGCGGTCCGCATCTCCATCATGGGCGATGCCCGCCTGCGCCTGGCACTGGCGCACGATGCGCTCGATCTCTTCCGAATGCGTGCAGCCGCATTCTTCGTTGATGTTAAAGCCGTCCGGTTCGGAGTGGAAAACCTGCACGTCAGCACCGAGCTGCTCCAGCGCAAGAGCACTGGTGAAAGAAGAGGCTCCATGCGCATTGTCCAGCGCCACGCGCATGCCATCCAGGCGTATGCCGCCCATGGAGGCGACTGCATGCGCCACGTAGCGGTCCACGCCATCGGCCAGTTTGGTGATGCGGCCGATGCCACGGCCTTCCGGACGCGGCGTGTCTTCCGTACCGAGCACCAGTCGCTCGATGGCGGACTCCGTCTTGTCGTTGAGCTTGTGCCCGTCGCCATGCACCAATTTGACGCCATTATCCTTGAAGGGATTGTGGGAGGCGGAAACGATGATGCCGAAGTTCGCCCCGAGCTGGGCGCTGAGCATGGCCACCGCCGGGGTGGGCACCTGGCCCGCGAGGATCACGTCCACACCGGCGGAATTCAAACCGGCGGCGATCGCTGACTCCAGCATTTCTCCGGAGGCCCGGGTGTCACGGCCCACGACAACCTTGGGGCGTTCTCCCCCCTCCTGTTTGCCGCCAAGCACGACGGCAGCCGCCTGCGCGAGCCGCATGACGAACTCTGGGGTCATTGGGTGACGATTGGCCACGGCACGAACGCCGTCGGTGCCGAAGAACTGACGCTTTTCAGACATAGGACGGCGGCTTTAGCGCAGGACTTCCTAAGTGTCAAAGACCGGCGGCACCGCCGATGGCCTCCGCCGGCTTGCCCGCCGGTTTCGTGGAGGCATTGGGCGGGGAAAGGGTGGGTTCCAGCTCGGAGGGCACCTGGACCGGCGGCGGGATCACGGGCGTCAGCTGGGAAGGCGCGGGCGAGGAGGAAACCGGGATCCGCGGCGGCGGCGGCATGGTATAGGTCGGCGCATAGCGGGCATCCTGCGCCTTGATCATGAACCAGAACAAAAACGCCAGAACCAGAGAAATGATTTTCTCCCGCCAGTTCAGGGTGAAAAGCTCCTTAATTTGATGCCCCCAGTTCATGACTGCCCTCCGTTGCGGTTTCCTCTGCGCCGGCAGAACCGCCAGTGAGGATTTCATTGATGCGCTGGCGCAGCTCCTCAGGTTCCAGGTCGTGCTCCAGCTTGCCCTGGAAGCAGAGGGAGAGCGCACCCGTCTCTTCAGAAACCACCAGCGCGATCGCATCCGTCTCCTCGGAGATGCCCATGCCGGCGCGATGGCGCAGACCGATGGCACGGTCCTGGATCTCCCTCTGGCTCACGGGAAAAACGCAGCCCGCCGCCGAGATGCGCCCCTGGTCAATGATCGCCCCGCCATCGTGCAGCGACGTCTTGGGCTGGAAAATCGTGGTCACAAGCTCGTTTGAGATCACCGCATCCAGCTCCACTCCGGACTCCGCATACGGCTTGAGGTCAATGCCCCGTTTCAGGGCAAACAGCGCGCCGCAGCGCCGGGAGGAGAGCTGCTGCATCGCCTCCATCAGCACATCCAGCGCTTCGGGATCGGGACGATTGAAGGAAAAAATGCGGCTGCTGCCCAGCTCTGCCAGCACACGGCGCAGCTCCGGCTGGAAAATGATGACCAGTGCGATGGCCAGGAAGACCGAAAAGCGCTGCAGCAGGCTGCTGATGACCGAAAGCTCCAGCAGCAGCGAGATGAGCGCCAGGCTCAGCAGCAGCACCAGCAGACCCGTCAAAATGCGCGCGCCACGTGTAGCGCGGAAGAACAGATAGCCATGATACGCCAGCGCGGCGAGGATCAAAATCTCCACGCCGTCGCGCCAGTGCTCTGTCAGAAAGTTCCACATGCCGTTCGCTCCGTGCTGCTGCGGGGAAACACTCGCACGGGGCGGATTGTTTCTCAAAAGAAGAATCGTTTTGGCCTGTGATTGACGACGGCTAGGGTGCGGCGCATGCCCCCCTCCAGTCCGAATCCCGCTTCCCAGCCCGGCCAGACCGATCTGTTCGGCACGCCTGTGGCCGCGGTCGTCTCGGAGCAGCCGGTCAGGCGGGTCGCCCGCGTGCAGCTCGAAGGGGCTGCGGCCATGGAGCTGGACTACGCCATTCCGGAGAATCTGGCGCACTCTGTCGTTGTCGGCTCACGCGTGATGGTGCCGCTGCAAAACCGGCGCATGAATGCGGTCGTGCTGGAGCTGCTGGACAAGTCACCGCACCGCGGCCGGCTCAAGGAAGTCGCCAGCGTGGTCGCGAAGCGGCCCATGTTCACACCGGCCCTGCTCAGGCTGGCACGCTGGATCGCCGAATACTATCTCGTCTCCGTCCACACCGTGCTGCGCACCATGCTGCCCCAGGCCGTGCGGGACAAGCCGGGCAGCTTCGTCATGGACAGCCACCTCAAGCTGCTGCGCGAGCCGCCGCCGGACGAATTCGAAAAACTCCGACATAAAGCGCCCATGCAGGCCCGCGTGCTCGACATCCTGCGCAGCTGCCGTGGGGAGGCGACTCTGAGCCAGATCCGCAAGGACCTGCCGCGTGCCGCGTCCATTCTCCCCCCCCTTCTGAAAGCAGGCTGGATCTCCCGCAGCGAGGTCCGCGTGGAGCGCGACCCGTTTCACGACGAGGCCTTCCTGCCCAGCCAGGCACTCACGCTTACCGCAGAGCAGCAGGCGGCGTTTGACCGCATCGTCGCTGCGATCGATTCGACCGAACAGCCCAAACCCCTCCTGCTGCACGGCATCACCGGCAGCGGCAAAACCGAAGTCTATCTGCAGGCCATCGCCCGCGTGCTGGAGCAAGGCAAAACAGCCCTCGTGCTGGTGCCGGAGATCGCCCTGACGCCTCAGACCATCGAGCGCTTCAAGGCGCGCTTCTCCGACCGCAGCGAACGCATCGCCGTGCTGCACAGCCATCTCAGCGATGGCGAGCGCCACGACGAATGGTTCAAGATTCACGAAGACAGGGCGGACATCGTCATCGGCGCCCGCAGCGCCATCTTCGCCCCTCTGGAGCGCCTTGGCATCATCATCGTGGATGAGGAGCACGAGCCCTCTTTCAAGCAGGACGAAACCCCGCGCTACCATGCGCGGGATGTCGCCGTCGTGCGTGGTGGCGTTGAGAAATGCGTGGTCCTGCTCGGCAGCGCCACGCCCAGTCTGGAATCCTTCGAAAATGCGGCGAGCGGCAAGTATGAACTGCTCAAAATGCTGCAGCGTACCGATGGCCGCACCCTGCCGCTGATCCGTATTGTGGACATGCGCATGGAGCGCCGCAAAGGCACCGGCACCACCGTGGCCAATGCCGGCATCCTCTCTGAAAAACTGCGCGCGGCCATCACCTCCCGGCTGGAAAAAAAGGAGCAGACCATCCTGTTTTTAAACCGCCGCGGCTTCAACACCTCCCTCACCTGCGTGGCCTGTGGCGAAACCATCCAGTGCCAGGACTGCAGCATCCCCATGACGCTGCACAAGCATGAAAACCGCCTCGTCTGCCATGTCTGCGGCTCGCGGCGGCTCCCTCCGGCCAAATGCCCCTTCTGCCATGAGCCGGGCATGAAATTTGCCGGATATGGCACCGAACGTGTCGAAGTGGTGGTGCGCGAAGTTTTCCCCCAGGCCCGCATCGCCCGGGTGGATACAGACACCATCCAGCGCAAAAACCAGCTTCGCGACCTGCTGCGAGATTTTCGCGCCCAGAAGCTGGATCTCATCATCGGCACGCAGATGATCGCCAAAGGCCTCGATTTTCCCAACGTGACCCTCGTCGGTGTGCTGAATGCCGATCTCGCGCTGAATCTGCCGGATTTCCGTGCGGCCGAGCGCACGCTGCAGCTCCTGGTGCAGGTGGCAGGCCGCGCCGGGCGTGGCGAGGTCAAGGGCGAGGTCGTCGTGCAGACCTACGCCCCGCACAGCCCGGCCGTTCAGTTTTCACGGCACAACGATTTCGAGGGCTTTGCGCAGCAGGAGCTGGAGCAGCGGCGCGCCTTTCACTACCCGCCTTACACCCACGTCGTCATCCTCGCCAGCCGGGGAAAACACCAGGCGATGGCGGAATTTGCGCTGCAAACCCTGCACCGCCGCCTGATGGAGGGCCTGGCGGAAGACGTGCTCATGGGTGAGCCCGCCCCCTGCGCCATGGCCAAGGCTCACGGTCAGTTTCGTTTCCAGCTCCTGCTGCGAACCGCCAAAATCCGCCCCCTTTGCCGCCACATCCAGCAGGTCATGCAAGCAACTAGCCTGCCAGAAGATGTGATTGTGACGTGGGATGTGGACCCCGTTTCACTTTTGTAAATAATTCTTTGGCTGCGCAAAGAATCCAAGGGAACGTTGACATCAAGCGTCCCGATTCAATATTCCCCTCCTTCATGACGACAGAGAAACGCACCTCCTGCCTCCGCCTCGGATGCCTTGCCATCCTTGCTTTTGCGCTTTCTGCCTGTTCGAGCACCGTGGTGGGCCCTGGAGGAAAGATCTCCAAGGTGAAGTATTACCACCTGATGCCATTCTTTACGCCGCAGACGACGAACACGACGATTCTGTTTGAGCGCCAGCACTTCATTTATGGAGCGGTGACCAAAAAGGAAATTGTGGACCGCTTCGGCCATTATTACGCCTTCTTCTGGAAGGCGAACGACCGCACAGGGCCGCTGACCGTCCGCTTCGAATATCAGCAGGCGCAGTCCGGACTTGCCAAACACGTCCAGGAACTGGTCGTGGATGATGTGCGTCGCAGCAATGTTTCCAAATTCCAGGTCGTCGGCCCAGAATATCAAAAAAGTGGTCGCGTGATCGCATGGCGCGTAAGCATCCTGCGAGGCAAGGAAGAGCTGGTCAGCCAGCAATCCGCGCTCTGGAACTAACCCCGCAACGCATGACTCCTCCCACTCATATTCTTGTCGGCACCATCGGACGCGTGTTCTGGATGAGGGTGGATGGCCGGGGAACCTTTCAAAACAGCCTGCAGGCCAAAAAAGCGCTTCAGCGCGTGATCGAGCAGGGAATGAAAAATCTCGTCGTCGATCTCGAACGCTGTCCGATGATGGACTCCACCTTCCTCGGCATGCTGACGGGAGCCGCCTTGAACCTCCGCGAGTCCGGCAGCGGATCCCTGTGCGTGGTCAACGCCAATCAGCGCAATCTGCAGCTGCTCACCAGCCTCGGCCTCGACCACATTCTTGAACTGGACCGTGACGGGAAGCTCTGGGAGGCCGAACGCAAGGCCGTCTGCGATGCCCTGCAGAACTGCGGCGAAAACATTGCCGAATGCAAGGAGGCGCAGACCCAGCATGTGCTCTCCGCCCACCAGGCCCTGGCCAATGTCAGCGCCGCCAATGAAAGCCGCTTTCACGATGTGATCGAATTTTTGGAAAAAGAGCTGGAGGCTGGCACATCTGCTGTTCCTGCCTGAGGGCGTCCCCCCGGATGAGCCGGGCCGCCCATTGAAAACATGACCTCCGCCCTCATTGTCCTGATCGTGCTGCTGATGACGGCGGGACTCGTAATGCTGGCAAAAATTGCTCGTCAGCAGAGCCATGCCCTTGCGGAGCTTCGCGCCGAGGAGGAGGCCATCGTGGCCGAGGAACGGCGCATGTTTAATTACCTGCATGATCTCGGCGAGGCCATCTGGCGTGATGACCAGCAGGCCTCCATGTACCGGCTGATCGTGGAGGGCGCCATACGCGTGACTCAGAGCACCGGCGGAGCCCTCTACCTCTTTGACGAAGCTTCCCAGCAGCTTGTGCCCCGCCACTATTCCGACTTTTGCGCCCCCCTCATCGCTTTGCCGGAGCGCGTCCGTCAGCAGATGAAGGAGAACTCCGCCACTCTTCTGAGCACCCTGCGCATGAACGCAGAAACGGTGAAGGCAGGACTGCTCGGCGGCATCTTCACCCAGCAGAAGACGGAGCTGCTTGCAGACATCGGCCTGGATCCCCGCCTGGGCGAGCACCTCGTCCCCTCGCAGCAGAACGTCACCGCCATGATCGGCCCCCTCAGCTTTGGCACGCGCAGGCTCGGCGTGCTGGCCGTCACCTCGCCCAAGGAAGGCCGCAGCTACAACGCCAATGACTTCGAGGTCTTCAATTCCCTCATCGAGCAGTCGGCCTTCGCCCTGGCCAATGCCATGTCCCATCAGGAGGCGGCGAAAAATCGCATGGACCAGCAGGAACTGCAGAACGCCAGCCAGATCCAGAAGGTTCTGCTGCCGGAGGCAGACCCGCAGGTGCCCGGCTTCATCATTGCCGGCAAAAACATTCCCGCACGCACCCTCAGCGGCGACTATTTTGACTATCTCCCCCTGCCGGACGGCCGTTTTGGCGCTGTCATTGCCGATGTTTCCGGAAAAGGCCTTGGCGCCGCCATGATCACCGTCATGTGCCGCACCCTCATGCGGGCCAAGTCTCAAACTTCCGACTCTCCCAGCGCGGTTCTGGCCGCTGTGAACCGCCAGATCGCCCCGGACATCCGCGAGGACATGTTCATCACCATGTCCTACGTCGTGATGGAGCAAAATGGCCCAAAACTTACCCTCTCGCGTGCCGGTCACAACGCCGCGCTGCTCTGGCGCAAGGCCACCGGCAAGGTCGAAACCCTTCACCCCCCTGGACTCGGCGTCGGCATCGACAAAGGTTCGGTCTTCGAGCGCGTCACCAAGGACGCGGACTTCGAGATGCTGCCGGGAGACACCCTGCTTCTCTACACCGACGGCGTCAACGAGGCCATGGACCCCAAAGGCATCGAATTTGGGGAGGAACGCGTGGAGGAAGAACTAGCCAAGCATGCCCCCAACGGGCCCAAGGCCGTCATCGGCGGGATCATCCTGGATTTGGAGCACTTTTTGAAAGGCCGGCGCTCCCATGACGACATCACCTTGATTGCGATCCAGAAGACGGCATAGTCGCGGCCCCCCAAAACACCGCGAAACCCTATGACCGAGCCGAGTCCCGATACGACCCAGCAAGCCGCTTTTGAAGAAGTCCCCAACTCTGAAGCCACCGCTCCAGTGGAGGACACCACACCTCAAGACCCCATGACTGTTCTGGCCTTGGAGGCCGAGCGCTGGAAAGACATGGCCTACCGCAGCCAGGCTGAGCTTGACAACTTCCGCAAACGCTCCGCCCGGGAGGCCCAGGAAACCCGCGCCTACGCCAACGCCGACCTCCTCCGCGCCCTCTTCCCCATCCTCGACAATTTCGACATGGGCCTCGAAGCCGCCCGCGCCGAGTCGGAAAAGTCCATGATCTTCATGGGCATGAGCATGGTCAGCCGCCAGCTGCAGGATTTCCTGCGTGAGAGCGGCGTGCAGGAAGTCGAGGCCCAGGGCAAGGTGTTTGACCCTAACCTCCATGAGGCTGTCGCCCAGGAGGCAAGCCCCTCCGTGCCCGAAGGCACCATCCTCCGGGTCACCCGCCGCGGCTACAAACTCAAAGACCGCCTCCTGCGTGCTGCCAGTGTCATCGTTTCCAGTGGCACCCAGCCTCCCGCGCAGGCGTAAACTCCTCTCCACACTGCTATGGCCGACAAACGAGATTATTATGAAGTCCTAGGCGTCTCCCGTGACGTCTCGGCCGAGGATTTGAAAAAAGCCTACCGCAAGCTCGCGGTGAAATATCACCCGGACAAAAATCCGGACGACAAATCCGCCGAAGGTAAATTCAAGGAAGTGGGAGAGGCCTACGACGTGCTCAGCGATGAGCAGAAGCGTGCCGCCTATGACCGCTACGGCCACGCCGCCTTCGCGGGTGGCATGGGCGGCCCGTCCGCCGGTGGCGGCGGCTTCCACGATCCGTTCGACATCTTCCGCGACGTCTTTGGCGGCGGCGGCGGTGGCGGCATTTTCGAGCAGTTCTTTGGCGGTGGAGGCGGCGGCGGTGGCCGTCGTCGCGATGGCCCCCAGCGTGGCAGCGATCTGCGCTACGGCATGGAAATCACCCTCGAAGACGCCGCGCACGGCGTGGAGCGTGAGATCGAGTACGAGCGCAGCGCCTCCTGCAAAACCTGCTCAGGTTCCGGTTCCGCCAGTGGTGGCGGTAAAAAAACCTGCCGCACCTGCGGTGGCGTCGGCCAGGTCATCAGCTCCCGTGGCTTCTTCCAGATTCAGCAGACCTGCCCGGACTGCAGCGGCAGCGGCGAGACCATCAGCGATCCCTGCCGCTCCTGCAGCGGCACCGGTCGCTCGAAGGAACGCACCAAGGTGCGTGTCAAAGTGCCTGCTGGCATCGAAGACGGCTCCCGTCTGCGCTCCACCGGCAACGGCGATCTCGGCATCAAAAACGGCCCTGCCGGCGACCTCTACATCGTCGTCCAGGTCAAACCGCATGAGATCTTTGAACGCGAGGGCAACGACCTGCACTGCGATGTTCCGCTGTCCTTCGCCATCGCCGCTCTCGGTGGCGAACTCACGGTGCCCACCATGGAGTCCAAGGCGTCGGTCAAAGTTTCTGCCGGCACCCAAAACGGCACCACTTTCCGCCTGCGCGGCAAAGGCATGAAAATCCTCGGCGAAGACCGCCATGGCGACCTCTACGTTCACGTCCAGATCGCCGTGCCCACCAAGCTCAATGCCGAACAGCGCGAGAAACTCGACGAATTCGCCAAGTCCCTCGGCGAGCAGACCTCCCCCATGGAGGAAAGCTTCTTCGAGAAGGCGAAAAAGTTCTTCCGCTAACCGCTCATGACCACCCGCGACCTCCTGACCCTGACGAAGTTCCGCCTCAGCGCGCTCGTCATCGTCACCACGCTGGTGGGCTTCTGGCTGCGTGCGCCCAAGGGCTTCGATTTCTGGCTGCTCTTCCACACCATCGTCGGCAGCACCCTCGCTGCTTTCGGCGCGGCCGTGTTCAACCAGCTCATGGAGATCGAGCCCGACTCGCGCATGCAGCGCACGGCGGACCGCCCCCTGCCCTCCGGCCGCGTGAGTCCTTCGGCGGCCTTCGGCATCGGCTGGCTGCTCAGCGCCATGGCGCTCATCCATCTGACCATCCGGGTGAACATGGAGGCTGCGGCGCTTACCGCGCTCACCCTCGCGGTGTACCTTTTCATCTACACCCCGCTCAAGCGCCAAAGCGCCACCAACACCCTCGTGGGCGCGGTCTCCGGCGCGCTTCCCCCCCTCATCGGCTGGGCTGGTGCTGCAGGGCCGCTGCCAGCCGGTTCCGCGCCACACTTCCGCTGGGAGCTCATGTACGAGCCGGGGGCCATCTACCTCTTCCTCCTGCTCTTCCTCTGGCAGCTTCCCCACTTCCTCGCCATCAACTGGATGTACCGGGACGAGTACCGCAAAGGTGGTTTCGTCATGCTGGCGAATGATGACGAAGAAGGCACCCGCACCAGCTTTCATGCGCTCGGCTACTCCATTGCCACCCTGCTGCTGATGTTCTACCCGGTCTACGCAGGGGTGGCCCATGCATGGTGGTTCCTGCCACCGGCCATCCTCCTCACCGGCTGGCTTTGCCTGCTGGCCCTGCGCTTCAACCGCCAGCCGGAGCGGCCCGCCGCACGTAAACTTTTCTTCTGCACGCTGATGTATCTCCCCGGCATTTTGACCGTATCCATCCTTGCCTGGAAGCACGCGTAAACCGCCCCGCCATGAACGAATCCCCCCCCGCCAAAGCTCCGCTGAACCCCTGGTCCATCTGGGTGCCGATCATCATCGCCGTGCTCGGCCTTGTCGTCTTTTACAACTACCTCATCTACCGCTCCAAGATTGACAATGATGTGAACCGTCCGCCCATCTACGGCCGCCTCGAAACTGATCTCGAACTCACCGAGCGCAGCGGCAAGACCGTCCACCTCGAAGAATTGAAGGGCAAGGTCCTCGTCATTTCCTGGGTCTTCACGCGCTGCCCCCGCGGCTGTGCCGCCGTCATCGGCAAGCTCAAAAAACTGCACGCGGAGTTTGGCAACGAGCCCGGCCTCCAGTTCATCAGCTTCACTCTCGATGCCGACGACACGCCGGAGATGATGAAAAAATTCGCCGCCGGCCTCGACATCAAGGACGACGCCAAATGGTGGTTTGTGAATGGCGAGAAGGAAGCAGTGCGCAAGTTCATGACCACCAAGGTCCAGTTCCGCCCCGTGCAGGATCTGCCGGAAAAAGACCGCCTCTCTCCGGATGACAAATACATCCACGATCTCCGCGTCGCCGTCATTGACCATCGCGGCCATGTCCGCGGCCTTGAGGACATTCTGAACGCCGACCCGGACGCCCAGAAGTTCTGGGATGAAAAGATCCGCAAGGATCTCCGCTACCTGCTCGACGAACAGAAAAAGTTCCCCTACATCCCGCCCGCGGCCCAGTAACCCATGGACGTCACCGAACTCCCCAAGCTCTACACGATTTTCAATGGCTGTGCCCTCGTGCACATCCTCCTCGGCCTGACGATGATCAAGATCGGCCAGCGGAAGCCGCACATCGTCAGCATGATCATTGCGCTGCTCTTTTCCACCGCCTTCCTCGGCTGCTACCTCTACTACCACTACCACGCCGGCCACGTGAAGTTTGCCGGCACCGGCATGACCCGCCCCATCTACTTCTTCATCCTCTTCACCCACATCCCGCTGGCGGTGCTGAGCCTGCCCCTGATCATCATGACCGTCGTGCCCGCCCTGCGCGGCCGCTTTGACAAACACAAGCGCATGACCCGCTGGACCGTCCCCGTCTGGCTCTATGTCTCC
The DNA here is from genome assembly GCF_044226605.1 of Prosthecobacter sp. GTDB lineage: Bacteria > Verrucomicrobiota > Verrucomicrobiia > Verrucomicrobiales > Verrucomicrobiaceae > Prosthecobacter. Next base: position 74,038 of record NZ_JBGAGS010000010.1, read on the forward strand.
GTCACCGGCATCATCGTCTATCTCATGTGCTACGTCTGGTACGGCCCGCCCATCCGCGCATAAGCCGCCGTGTGCCGTGTTTTGGAGTGCGGTCGCGCAGTGAGGAACGAACGAAGCTACCGCTTTCCGCAGGCCGCTAACCTCGCTCAGACCACAACGTGGGCGAACACCCATCGGACCAGTGCGGTCTCACTCCTCAAACTTCCACGACTTCTGCTTCACCGGCTTCAGGTCCGTGCGCCCGTATTTCTTCCGAAACACGTCAAACACCACATCGGACCCGTCCGCCTTCATCTGGTGCACCATTTGCAGCAGCTTCCCCAGCCGCCCCTTCGGAAAACCGGCTTTGTTCGCAAACCATCCCAGATACTCCGCCGGGATGTCGTAGATCGGCACCCCGTTCGGCGGAAAATGCTGCGGCCCATACTTCCCGAACGGCATGAACGTCCGTCCGATCTCCTCAAAATCGGCGCGCATGCGTTCGGCCAGGTCGTCCATGCCACACACTAGTGCGGGCAAACCTCCCCGCGAGCGCCTTCTTTCTCAGCAGCAGCATTCGCGCTACTTCGCAGCCCCGCGCGCCTCATCCAGCAAAACATCCACGATCTTCTCCGCGCCAAGCATCGGCAGTGAATAATGCCCGTCCTCCTCAAACACCGTCAGCTTTGCATTCGGCATCTTCCTCACAAACCGCTCAATCATTGTCACCGGGATGTTCTTGTCCCGGCCACCATGCCAGTACCGCAACGGGAAGAGCACCTTGCTGAAATCGATGCCCCAGTCGCTCGAATAGATGTTCCCATCCGTGCTGACAGAACGCACCGATGAAGTCACCCCCACTCGACCGCTCGCCATCAGAATCCGATACAGCTCCGGCTGGTGCAGCGCGAATTGATCCCGCTCACACATTTTCCCCACAAACGCCGCCATCAGCGGTGCATCCACCGGCAGCCGCATGAACTGCCCCGCCGCAGCCAGCCCAGGACCGAGCAGCGGCGGCACATGGCGCTGCCCCCACAGCGCGAGTCGATACGTCCACATCAGATCCTGCGTGCCCACCTCTCGCAGTGGCGGCGCGCCGCAGATTACGCCCGCACTCAGCAGCCGCTCGGGCATGGCATGGGCACAGGCCAGCACGTAGGGACCACCTCCGGAAACACCCAGCCCATGAAACTTCGTCCAGCCTAGGTGGGCCGCGAGTTCTGCCATGTCCGCAGGCCAGTCCAGCAGCTTGCGCTGCGGCTGAAACTCCGAAAGCCCGATGCCCGGGCGATCTGGCGCCACGACCCGCAGCCCCCGCTTCTTTCCCACCTCATGCAAAAACTCGCCCTGCAAACGCGACCCGGGCCAGCCGTGAAAATAAAACATCGGCACACCCGCAGGATCACCAAATTCCGCATAGGCCAGCTTCCTGCCGGACGAGAGCGTGAAGAGCTGGGCGTTCATGGCAGGAAAAGTCAGCCTGTCACAGCAACGCACACGCCTCGCGCAGCAGCATGTCTGTCGTCTCCCAGTCAATGCACGCATCCGTGATCGACTGCCCGCGCACCAGCTTGTCCAGCGGCTGCGGAAACTTCTGGTTCCCGCCCACCAGATTGCTCTCCAGCATCGCGCCGATGATCGCTTTCTGCCCTGCGGCGCGCTGGCGCACGATCTCGCGGAACACATCCGGCATCCGGCGGTGATCTTTCGCGCAGTTGCCGTGGCTCGCATCGATCATGATGGCCGGCTTCAGCTTCGCCGCTTCCAGTCCGTCGATCGTCTCCACCACATTGTCCGCGCCGTAGTTCGGCCCATCCTCACCACCCCGCAAAATGATGTGGCAGTCCGGATTCCCGCTCGTCGTCACCGCAGAGGCGACCCCGTCTTCGCTCACGCCCAGAAAAGTCTGCGGCTGCATCGCCGCCTTGATCGCATTGATCGCTGGCGTGATGTGCCCAAACGTGCCGTTCTTGAAACCTAGCGGCATCGACAAACCGGACGCCATCTGCCGGTGCGTCTGCGACTCCGTCGTGCGTGCGCCAATGGCGCTCCAGCTGATCAGGTCCGCAATGTACTGCGGCGTGATGGGGTCCAGCAGCTCCGTCGCCGTCGGCAGTCCCAGATCCAGCACATCGCGCAGAATCTGCCGCGCCAGCTTCAGCCCCGCCGGAATGTCGCAGCTACCATCCAGCCGCGGGTCCATGATCAGCCCCTTCCAGCCCACCGTCGTGCGCGGTTTTTCAAAATAGACGCGCATCACCAAGCACAGCCGGTCCTTCACCTCCTGCGCCAGTGCCGCCAGCTTCCGCGCATACTCCAGTCCTGCCTCGGGATCATGGATGGAGCACGGCCCAAGGATGACGAGAAAGCGTGAATCCTTGCCCGTGAGAATGTCCCGGATCTGCTGCCGCGACTGTGCCACAAAGGCGGTCTGCGCCTCCGTCGGCGCGATGTCGCTGATCATTCCGCGTGGCGAAGGCAGCGGAATGTTGGAGGCAATGTGAAGGTTGGCGGTCTGACTCATGGGAACGTTTCCATACAGCCGGAACGGCCCCACTTCAATCTTCCTGCACCACTGGATTCTTTGGCTTCAAAATAAAGTAGAGCACCACGCTGATCAGCACCACCGCCCCCGCAATCAGCGGAGCCGTGCGCTGCGCTTCATCCGTGCTTGTGATGGCACTTTGCACCCGCACCACGATCAGCGAGGCGCATACCAGCGCACCCAGCACCGGCACAAACGTCGGAGGCTCAAAGCCTCCCTTCGGCTCATCGGAGCGACGCTTCAGAATGATCAGCGAGATGTTCACCACCGTGAAAACGATCAGCAGCAGCAGCACCGTGGACTCCGCCAGTTGCTTCACACCCCCGCTTAGGATCAGCACCGAAACAATGCCAAACAGCACAAACACCGCCACATGCGGCGAGTGCCGAGTGGGATGCAGTTTGCCAAGAACCGCCGGCAGCAGCCCCTGGCGGCTCATTCCATAGAGCAGGCGCGATCCCATCAGGTAGTTCAGCAGCGCCGTATTCCCGATCGCAAAGATCGTGATGAAGGCATACACCGGCTTGATCCCCGTGAACCACGGTGCTGCCCTCCGGGCCACCTCCATCAGAGGTGCATCGCTCTTCGCCAGCTGCTGCCAGGGCACCACGGACACCGCCGTGATCGCCACCGCCAGATAGATCATCGTAGCCAGCACCATCGCGCCGATCAGCCCCAGCGGCACATTGCGCCCCGGGTTTTTCACTTCTTCGCTGACATTCAAAATATCCTCAAAACCGATGAACGAATAAAACGTCAGCACCGCACCCTGCATGATGAGCGCCATCGTAATGCCAGAGCCTGTTCCGCCCGCCACCGTATCCCCCGGAGATTCCAGGTAGTTCACCCCACCCCAGAAGCGCACGCCTATGATGATGATGAAGATCAGCCCGCTGGCCTCGATCACTGTGCACAGAATGTTCAGCCACATGCTCTCCTTCAGGCCGCGGTAGATCACACAGCCCACGAGGCTTACCACCCCGATGGCGCACAGCTTCACCAGCATGTCCGTCGGCTGCCAGCCGATGAGCTCCTTGATCTGTCCGATGATCGCCTGAGCCCCGGTGGCCATGCTGGTAAGTCCGCTCATCATCACCGCGATGCCGATGATGTAGCTCAGCAGCGGCTTGCCCAGCCCGCGCTGCGTCACATACGCCGCGCCGCCCGCCTTGGCATACCGCCCGCCTACGCATGCATACGTCAGGCCCGTCAGCAATGCGCCCACCATGGCCATGATGAAGGCCAGCCACATGGCATTGCCCAAGCCTGCCGCCGCCTTGCCAATCAGCGCGTAGATCCCCGCGCCTAGCATGGAGCCCAGACCATAAAACATGATCTGCCAGGGTCCGAGAGTCTGCTGCAGTGAAGGCTGGGGAGGGGAAGAGTCGGCCATATCCACGCTACTAGCCGAGATCGTGCCGCGCTGGAAGCCAAAAAGAGGCCGCCCGCCTCGCACATTTCGGCGAGGCGGGCGGCAGGTGGTTTTCAGGCGCTGACCGGTGGGATTACAGCACCGGAATCTGGCGCGGTTTCGCCACTTCCTTCAGCGGCAGGCGCAGCGTCAGCACGCCATCTTCGAGCTTGGCCGTCATCTTCTCCTCGTCCACCGGCGTGTTGAGGCGCAGGCGCAGGAGGTAGCTGAGCGGGGAAAGCTCGCGGTGCAGCGTCTTCATGCCTTCCGGCACGGTGGTGTTGCGTTCGCCGCGGATGGTCAGGATGCTGTCTTCGAGATCGATCTTCACGCCGCCCTTCGGCACGCCTGGCAGCTCTACGCGCACTTCATACGCCTCGGCATTGCCGTTGACGTTGTAGAGCGGCTTGCGCAGAGATTCGGTGACGCCGGTGGTGGAAGGAGAGCAGGTGCGGGGGGTGCAGGTGGTGTTCATAGTCATTTTAAAAGTGGGGTGTTTGGCTTTGGTTGGGTTGGGGATGGTTCAGTTCAGGGCGATGGTGCGTGGCTTGCTGCGTTCCTGTTTGGGCAGCGTCAGGGTCAGGATGCCGTCTTCGAGCTTTGCGGAGATAGCTTCGGCGTTTACGCCGTCCGGCACGGAGACGGAGCGCGTCATGCTGAAGGAGCTCTCTTTTTCGCCATCCTTCTCGCGTTTCTCTGCAGAAACGGTGAGCAGGCCGTTGTTCAGCTCGATTTTGACATCTTCCTTCTTCACGCCCGGCACTTCAAAGCTGGCGAAGTAGTTGTCTTTGTCTTCATGCACATCCACGGCCAGCTTGTCTCCGGACACGCCGGGAAACACCTCGCCGAGGTTGTTGAGGAAGTTGCTCAAGGTGGGCAGGCCAGCCAGAGGATGGCGGAACCATCCATCAAAGTCAGCGATGCGGTTGAGGCCGAAGGGGTTGGTGCGGATGAGTTTCATGGTTTTGGCAGGGTTGATGATTGAGTTTTGGGAGTTGGTTTTTCGTTCCACCCAATACTTATGCATCAGCCATGCCAGACTCTATTTTACCCACTCAATCCATTGAAAATGAATTAACTAAAAATTCGTTCAGCCCATCAACCACTTACCAATGTGTGCCAGAATCGGCACGCTTTGTGTCATCACTGTGCCATTTCGTGCCAGTCGGCAATCAGGCGGCCTCTTTCTTTTTCTTGGCCTTCAGATTCAGCAGTTCCACCGCCATCGAAAAGCCCATGGAGCAGTAGATGTAGCCCTTCGGAATCTCAAAGTGGAAGCCTTCACCGATCAGAGCGGTGCCAATGAGAATCAGGAAGCTCAGCGCCAGCATTTTCACCGTCGGATGCCGCGCCACAAAGTCGCCCACGGCTTTCGCAAACAGCATCATGAAGCCTACGGAGATCAGCACCGCCGTCACCATGATGGAGATATGCTTCACCATGCCCACGGCGGTGATCACCGAGTCCAGCGAGAACACGATGTCCAGCAGCGCGATCTGCACCATCACCGCGCCAAACGCCGCGCCTTTGCCCACGCTGTTGCGCACCTCGCCCTCGGGATCGCCTTCCAGTTTCTCATGGATCTCCTTCGTGCTTTTGTAGATCAGAAACAGGCCGCCAAAAATCAGCACCAGATCTTTCCCGGTGATCGCATGGTCAAACACCTCAAACAGCGGCTTCGTCAGGGACATCACCCATGTGATGGAAAGCAGCAGCAGAATGCGCGTCAGCATCGCCAGCCCCAGGCCCATGAAACGTCCGCGCGGCCGGTCCGCCGCCGGCAGCTTGCCCACCAGGATCGAAATGAAGACAATGTTGTCGATGCCCAGCACGATCTCCAGCACGCACAGCGTCAGCACCGCGATCCATGCCTCAGGGCTGGAGACCCAGGAAAAGTCGAGCACATTCAGGTTGGCGGTTACAGCGTGGGCGGCATTGGCGATCATCGGGCCACGATGCTAGCGGGAATTGCCTCCTCGGCAAACTCTGGGATGATTTTCCGGCCAGTCTCAGCTTGTTCACCAAAATCTCTTCCATTTTTCAAATCGCGGTCATAGATGCGCGCATGTCGCCCACAAGCCTCGAAGAGCTCGAAGAACGCCTCAGCCGCCCCACTCCCGCGGTGATCGAAATGATGAGCCGCCTGCCCGGGGACATTGTCATTCTGGGTGCGGCTGGCAAAATGGGCCCCTCCCTGGCTCGCATGGCCAAACGTGCCAGCGATGAGGCAGGCACCAGCCGCCGCGTCATCGCAGTTTCACGCTTCAGTTCACCTGGCGCGGCGGAGGAGTTTCAGCGGCACGGCGTTGATGTCATCGCCAGCGATCTCCTCGCCGCCAACGCCGTGGCCTACCTGCCCCATGCGCCCAATGTCATCTACATGGCGGGCATGAAATTTGGCTCCACCGGTCAGGAACCCATGACCTGGGCCATGAACGCCTGGCTCCCCGGCCTTGTGTGCGAGCGCTACCACCGCAGCCGCATCGCCGCCTTTTCCACCGGCAACGTCTATGGCCTCGTCCCCGTCGAGCGCGGCGGCAGCCACGAAGAAGACGCCCTCAATCCCCGGGGCGAATACGCCATGAGCTGCATGGGCCGTGAGCGCATCTTCGAATACTTCAGCGAGACTCGTGGCACCCCCGTCTCCCTCATCCGCCTGAACTACGCCTGCGATCTTCGCTACGGTGTCATGGTGGACATCGCCCGCCAGGTCTGGAGCGGCGAGCCCGTGGACGTCACCATGGGTTATTTCAACACCATCTGGCAGGGCGATGCCAATGCCCTCTCCCTCCTCAGCCTCGCCAAAGCCCGCAGTCCTGCCTGGCACGTCAACCTCACCGGCACCGCCACCCTCAGCGTCCGCGAAGTCGCCAAACGCTTCGGCGAAATTTTCGGCAAACCCGTCCAAATCACCGGCCAGGAAGCCCCCGACGCCCTCCTCAGCAATCCCTACCGCAGCTTCGTTGATCTCGGCGTCCCCTTCGTCCGCGACGAAGAACTCACCGACTGGGTCGCCCACTGGATCTCCCACGGCGGCGAATCGCTCGGAAAGCCCACGCATTTCGAGTCTCGGGATGGGAAGTTTTGAGATTCACCATGAGCTACTGGTCTCAACTCAAAAAGTGGCTCGGGGCAAAACCCGCCGACTATTCAGAGACCTTTCCTGACGTGTTGCAGACTGAATCGCTAGGTTCTCTTCGTCTTTCGCTTTCGACTCTCCATGGCAATGGAAAACCTTTGTTCACAATCTGCGTCTATAAATCTGACTCGAGCGAGGGTGCAATCGGCGCCTCTTTTCACCCGGATACTTCCAAAGAAGCAGATCCTACAAGCTGGCGAGAGACGTTCGACCATCGATATCGTGAATTCGAAGAAGGCTGGCTAGCTATTTTGAATAGCAGAAAAGAATCGATATTCCAACGCTCTGAGGGATGGCTACCACCCGAAGGTCATGTTGGTGACTTTTTTTCATCACTTCAACTCGGGCGAATTCTGGTTTCTTCAGATTCATCGGTGACTATCGCGTTTGAATCATCGCCAGCCTTGGAACACCACGATTTGAGCGTGACCTTTGACCATCAGAATAATGTTCAAGAGGTGGCGATTGAAGGGTGACTTTATATCACAGGCAGCCCCCTCTCCGGCCAATTTAAAATTCCCAGTTTTCAGTTCTCAGTTTACAATCTCTGCGCTCCTTCCAACCACCCAGCGCTCTCACTCCGCCGCCCCCGGCCTCAGCCAGTACAGCACGCTCATCCGCACCGCGATGCCATTCTCCACCTGCTGGTTGATCAGGCACTTCTCATAATTCATCCCCGCGTCCGTGATCTCCACGCCGCGGTTCACCGGACCGGGGTGCATCAGGTGCAGCCCGCGCTCGCGCAGCACCTTCACCCGCTCATCCGTCAGACCGTAGTTGCGATGGTACTCCGCCGAGCTCGGCACAAACGGTTCGTCAATGCGCTCTCCCTGCACACGCAGGAGATAGATCACATCCGGCTTCCATTCAAAGGCATCCGTCCAGTTGCCAAACTGCGGGATCTCCCGCGGCACCTCGCGTGGCATCATGGAGCCGGGAGCCAAATACGCCACCTGCATGCCCAGCCTGCGAAAAATCAGGCTCGTGCTCCGCGCCACGCGCGAGTGCTGGATGTCTCCCACGATTAGCGCGCGGCATCCGCGCAGGTCCTTGTGGATCTCCCGCAGCGTGAAGGCATCCAGCAGCGCCTGCGTCGGGTGCGCATGCCACCCGTCGCCGGCATTGATCACACTGGCTCGCGTGTTTTTGGCGATGAGATTCGGCGTGCCGGACTGCTTGTGCCGCACCACGATGTAGTCCACCCGCATGGCCTCCAGCGTCTCCACCGTGTCCAGCACCGACTCCCCTTTCACCACGCTGCTCGACTCGATGTCAAAGTGCGTCACGTCCGCAGACAGTCTGCTTGCCGCCACCTCAAAGCTCGAACGCGTGCGCGTGGAAGGCTCGTAAAACAGAGTCAGCACCGTCTGCCCCTTCAGCGTCGGCACCTTCTTCACGCTGCGCTTGAAGAGGTCCTTGAACGGCACGGCATTGTCCAGCACGAAGGAGATTTCCTCATCCGTGAGCGAGGCGATGTCGAGAAGGTCTTTGCGCGGGGTCATCTTGCGGGGGCTTGGGTTTGCACGGTGCAGGCGTCCTGCCCGTCCACTTCTTCAAATCTCACAGCCACCCTCTCGTCGGGCGCCAGGGTCACCTTCAGGGCGGAGAAATCCGGCTGCACGGGAAATTCGCGGCCGCAGCGGTCCACCAGCACGGCCAGCTGCACCCGTTTGGGGCGCCCAAAATTCATCAGCTCGTCCAGTGCCGCACGCACGCTGCGCCCAGTGTAAATCACTTCATCACACAGCACGACGTTGAGGTCGTCGATGTCGAAGGCAATGTCAGACCCCTCCAGCTTCGGCAGCATTTGAAACGTGTTCAGGTCGTCACGGTATTGGGTGATGTCGATCGTGCCGATCAACACCTTCGGCCCGCCTATTTTTTCCATCTCCGCCGCGATCCGCTTCGCCAGCGGCACGCCCCGCGTGAACACCCCCACGAGGCCGATGCTCCCGGCCCCCGGATTGGCCGCCACAATGCTTTCCGCCAATGCCCGCACGCCATCGGCCATCTGGGCCTTCGTGAGGAGCGTGCGTACTTGGTCTGGCATGGTTGCGTGGTGCGCGGACAGTCCGGCGATTCGCGGTGTTGTCAAATCGGGGGATGTCCATGCCGGCATGGAAGTTTCACGCCAGTTTGCGCCTCCAGGGTTGCAAAGCGCGCGCGTCTTTGGTTTGATGCACTCATGCGACTCCTTTTCCGCGCCGTTTTCATGCTGTCCTTTTCCGGTCTGCTGGCCAGTTGTGACACCCTCAGGGAGAACAAGCTCCTCATCACCGCGCACGTGCAGACCAATGAGATCGAGCATCCCCACGAGCTCATGAAGCTCCCCATTTTCGGCCATGAAATGATCTTCAAAAAGATCCCCGAGTTCAGCCAGCGCAGCATCTCGGGCTTCGAACCCTTCCCCGACGAAAAAGCCCCCGGGTATTACGGCGTGCTCCTGCAGCTCGACACCAAAGGCCGCACGGCTCTGGATCTCGCCACCCGCCAGTACCGCGGCATGTACATCCTCACCATGGTCAACGGCCTGCCCATCGACATGGTGGAGATCGACCAGCCCATCACCGACGGACGCTTCACCATCTGGCGCGGGCTTTCCCAGCAGACGATCGAAGAGATGGACAAGTTCTACCCGCGTCTCAAATACATGAAATCCTCCTCCCGTTTGATGGACGACATGCTGCCCTCCACGGACAAGGAGAAAATGAATTCCCGCAGAGATGCCATGGCTCTGGAGGCCGCTGAAAAAGCCGCCGCCCGCGACAAGGAGCGCGGCGTCGTCCGTCCTCCCCCCAAGAAGCCCAACGACCTGCCTTTCGAAGGCTACAAGCTGCCCGGCACCTGAAGTCGATGACCATGATGATGCGTCTCGCGCTTCCCCTGCTTCTGCTCTCCCTGCTCGCTGGCGCACTGCCGGCGCAGCAGCTGCAGCTCCCCACTGCCAACCACTCGCTGTACGGTGCTCCCGCAGACTTTTTCCAGTTTGTGGACCGCGACTTCGAGGGCTCCAAAACCACCCCTTGGGAGGGCGGGCAGTTTGGCTTTGTCCGCGATCCCCGCCGCTTCGGCAGCCGCATCGCCTACGCCCGCTTTCACGAAGGTCTCGACATCAAGCCTCTGCAGCGCGATGCCAGAGGCAATCCGCAGGACGAGGTGGGCGCGATTGCCGACGGCGTCGTAGTTTATGTCGCCGCCGCATCAGGCCTGAGCAATTACGGCCGCTACATCGTGGTGCAGCACAACTGGGGCGGCAGCCCGTTTTTCTCCCTCTATGCGCATCTCGCCTCGGCGCATGTCAGCACCGGGCAGAAGGTGCAGGCTGGAACGCCCCTTGGCATCCTCGGTTATACGGGCAGCGGCATCGACCAGCGCCGCGCCCACGTCCATGTGGAGCTGAACCTCTTCCTCTCCAGCCGCTTTGAACTCTGGCACAACGCCAGCTTCAACACGCCCAACCACCACGGCCTTTACAACGGCCTCAACCTCATCGGCCTTGATCTTCAGTCCCTCTACCTCGCGCAAAAGAAGAACCCGGAACTCACTGCGGCCAGCGCGGTGAAAACCACAGAAAGCAGCTACCGCGTGGCCGTGCCCGGCACTGCCGAGATGGAGATCCTCAAAAACTACCCTTGGTTGCTCGAGGGTCCGCGGCCCGTGGGCAGGCCCGCCGGCTGGGAAATCACCTTCAGCCGCTGGGGTTTGCCTTTGGCGGTCAAGGCATCCACCACCGCAGTCTCAGCGCCCTACGTGACCTGGATCAAAGACACCGGCATCCCCCATTTCACCAACACCCGGGGCTGCGTGTCCGGCAGCGGCAGCACTGGCAAGCTCACCACGGAAGGTCTGCGGTTTGTAAATCTGGTCTGCGGTTTGTTTTAGGCTGGACAGCAAAATGCTGTCTGTCTCACAATTTCCGCGCCATGAACGATCCCATCAATCCTTACGCGCCGCCCCAAGCGAATATTGTGTCCGCCGTTCCAGAGGCATCTCAAAAGCTTGCCTCCCCCTGGCAGCGTCTGGGTGCCAGCCTCCTCGATACCGTGATCATGCTGGCCGTTTTTCTCCCTGTCATGTGGCTGGGCGGATACTTTGATCGCATGATGGAACGTGCCTCCCGTGGCGTCTCATGGAGTCCAGAGCAGCTGCTTTGGGCTCCCGTCGGATTCTGCATCATGCTTGCCCTTAACTGGGTTCATCTCGGCCGCGGCCAGACCATTGGAAAAGGCATCGTAGGTGTGCGCATCGTGCGGAAAAATGGCATGCCGGTCGAGCGCTCTCACATCATCCTCAGGCGTCTTCTGCCTGTGCAGCTCATCGCCCTGATACCCTGCATCGGCGGCATTTTCGCTATTGTGGACTCCCTTTGCATTTTCCGCTCCCAGCACAACACCATCCATGATGACATCGCTGACACCAAGGTCGTGGACCTCAGTGCGCAGCCTGCGTCTTGAGACGGCTCACGTCACGGCTTCGCTTCCGGCTCCGGCTTATAAAACCGGCCCATGTGCTCCAAAATCTTGGCGCGCAGTTCGTCTCCATCAACGGCGCCGTTCTGGCGGAAAATAACCTCTCCTCCCGGCGCCACCACCAGTGTGTGCGGGATCGGACCGGGCCACTCGGCATCTAGCGCCTTGATGAGTTCATCCTGGCTTGCTCCACTGAAGACGTAGGCATTGCCCTTGCGCCCCTCCGCCTTGAGCGAGGGCTTCAGCTTGTCCGGCACCACCGCATTGTGCTTCTCCAGAAACGTCTTCACCTCATCCATCGTCTTGGGATCGTCCATGCTGATGCTGATGAACTCAAAATCCCGCAGGCCAAACTTCCGCGAGGTGGCCACCAGTTCCGGGAACTCCTTCACACACGGCCCGCACCACGTGGCCCACACGTTGAACATCCGCACCTTCTTCGTGTCGTTCTTGCGCAGCGCCTCCACGCCCTTCGCATCGATCAGTTCCACCTCCACCTCGCCCTTCTCCCACTTCTCATTGTCCGCCACCAGCTGCTGCCGTTTGTCGATCCACTTCGTGGAGCACCCGTGCGGCTTCGTCACCTCCACCGGCACCGGCTTGCCCGCCAGCAGCGCCTCGACCGCATTGCGCGCATCCGGAGAGGTCACGGTGCTGTCATCTCCGTAGCGTGAGTCATCCAGCCTCCCCTGGTAGCGCAGCTTGCGTTCCTTGTCGAAAAGGAAGACATGCGGTGTCGCCAGACAGCCATAGGCCAGCGCCGTCTTCTGCGTGTCACCATCATAGAGATAGGGAAACGTAAAACCCTGCTCCTTCGCGTGCAGCTTCATCTCCGGAAAGCTGTCGTTGTACTTCGAGTAGCCCAGCTCATCCGGCCTTAGCGCCGCCGGATCATTCGGATTGATCGCCACCACCTTCAGCCCCTTCCCCTTGAAGTCCTTCTGCAGCTTCTTGATCCGCCCCTCCACCGCCTGCGAAGTCGGGCAGTGATTGCTCAAAAACGCGATCATGAGCAGGTCCGCGTCCTCGTAATTCTTCAGCGTGTGCTTCTCCTCATCGATGCCGATGAGATCAAAATCCGGTGCCGCATCCCCGATCTTGAGTTCGTTAAATCCCTCCGGCCCCGCCGGCTTCTTCCCCTTCGGCGTTTCAGCATTCACAATCACCGGCAGCCACGTCGCCGCCAGCAGAAGGGTGTAAGCAAGCTTCTTCATAAGTCAGTTCATTCAGGTTTCGCCGCCTGGCATTTCCAGCACTCTTCAAACGAGCCAGGATTTGATTCTTTGCACCCGGCGCAGATCCATTCCCCAGCATCACTCGCGCTGCCAAAATGCTCCCGCAGCAGTGCCGCCGCCTCCTCCGCGCGTGCATCATCCACCACGCACAGCTGCGGCTCGTTCAGCATCGTCTCCGAAAATCCAAACATCTTCGGCCCCAGCGTCCGCGTGTTTTCATTCTGCACGAAACTCTCGATGCCCGCCGACTCCAGAATGCTCTTCGCAAAGCCGACACGCGTCGAATCTGGATCTGCAAAAACAGGAGTCATGCCGCAGAATCAAGCATTCTCTCCCCTCCTTGACCAGTGCTCAGGTTCAGTTTTTCCACACCCAGTCTCCGAGGTAATCTTCCCTGTTCACACGTTTCGCTTCTTTGCCATCCGGGCGTTTGCCACCGTCATCCTTGCCATCCCACCCGATCGACCAAAGCGCGAAAGCTTCCTCCCCTTCCACCCGGTACTTCATAGGCGCGGCGTCCATGATATCCTGCGGCACCGCAGAATAAAATTCCGGCACAACGTCCCCCAGTGCCGCCGGCAGCTTCCCATGCGCCAGCCGGTAGCGCTCAATAGCAACCGCGGCGACACACTGCCGTCTCAAAGTTTCGCAATAAATGGCCTCTTGAATAATCAGACGGAACGGGGGAAAGCCGAGTGCACTCCAGACATGATGCGGCGAAGTCATTCCACGACGTTCGTCTAACAAACCTGCCATTTCGTCACAGCCACGAATCATCCCGCGTCCATCACGGCTCATCACCGGCTCAATCAGATACTTGGATCCCAGCCGCAACACAGTGGCCTCATTGTGATCAAACCAGCCTGGCGGAATGAAGTAAATGGCGGCTGATGCATGCCACGCTGGCTCCGTTTGATCCTTCAGCACTTGCAATTGCGAGAAAGCGCTGAGGCAGTCGTCACGATGCCCCTTATACCATTCGATGCTCTCCATCTGCAACACCATCTCACCGCGTGTGGTTTGAAACAGAAAACGTCTGAAATCCAGTCGCTCCAGATCCGTCTGCACCCGCGCCAGTTGCTCAGAGGAAGCCGTGTGGCGATGAAGCATCAGCCAGATGGAGTTCGACTCTAAAACGGCCGTTGAGATGGCGCACAACAGGCTGAGAAACAAAGGCTCCTCGCCCAGCGCCTGGGTAAAGCGCATCGAGGCCTGAATGGAGCGCACCGCACTTTCCGGATCGCCAGCTTCCACGGCCATCTGCGCACGCAATGCCAGCCCTTTGGCGGCTGCAATGACCTCGCTCAGGTTGGGTGAAGGACGCTTGTAAGGTGCGCCTGTGAAATTGAGCGCTGCGGAATGATCAAAGCACGCCTCGGGCCGGTTCACCGCAGCATCACTCAGCTCTTTGAGCAGCGGGTGCAATCTGTCAATCGCCGCCAGAACTTGTGCCGCATCAGCATCCGGCGCTGTGTCGATGTAGGAGACTTCAGAAAGGTAGGCTGCCGCGTTTTTTACATCCAGAGGCTCGCTCGTTGCGCAGCCGCCATATAGATTCGGGTGCCGTGCCTTGGGATGCTTTTCAAAGGATCCATACATCCAGTCCAATGAACGAAGTTTACCATGAAGCGACGGCTCCTGCTCTTTTCGGGGAGTCGAAATGCCATCCAGCTGCTCAATGGCGAAAAAGTTTTTCTCCGCCGGAATGGGTGCTGCATGCAGCGCCGCAAATTCGAGCACCCCTCCCTTCCCCATAAAGTCCTCTTTGGCCTTCGCTAGAGCACGTGCCCCCGTCCAGTTTTCCACCGCGACCACGACCAGTCCCAGCACCACCAAGCCTGCCACCAGCTTGGCAAAAAAGCGACGAGACAGAAAGCGCTTCATCGTCCGCAGAATGGATGTCACACCTCAAATTCATCCGCCGGATCAAACGGCGGCATCGGCACATTGATGATTTTGAGTTTTCCCACCGCCCGGTGCACACACCCAGGCCGGATCATCACCGTCGTCATCGGCTTCAGCGGCACGATCTGCCCGTCCACCTCCAGATGCCCCTCTCCCTCCAGCACAATATAGATCTCCGTCATCTTCTTGTGGTAGTGCGCCTTCGAGTCCGCATGGATGTCCGTCAGGTGCACTGTCGCCAGTGTATTCCAGTCCTCCTTAAACGCCCTCCTCGCCTGCCCGCACGGACACGGCGTCGGCGTGATTTCATCCAACTGGGCAACGGCAAAACGAGGTTCAGACATGGTGTGCATGCTACTGGCGGCGCTGCGCTTTGGCAAACGCTACGGCTTAACCACGGGCAGCGACACCCTCTATACGTGCTCGAGCCCTGGCCATGATCCGCTCAACGAATGCGTCACGATCATCGATCACTACAAACGGCCCCTTGTCCCGCTCTTCAAGAATGTCCTCCAGCGCCTCACGCCTTGTATCCACTGTAGCCGGTTTCTCATTCTCCAGGCACATGACGACGTAGTCCGCCAAGAAGCGCTCAATAGATCGATTCCACGCCTGCGCCTTGCGATACAGGTCGGCCATGAGTTCATCGGGAAGATCAATGGTAAACTGCGGCATGGGAGAAAACTACCATGCCGTCTCCCGTTCGAAACCCTCTTTTACACCCCCACCCGCACATCCGCTCTCACCGGGGCACAACCAGAAGTTTGAGAGGCACTTCGCGCGGATCGAAGGCTGCGGACATCATCCTTTTGGTCATCCATGTGCATGCTGCAAAAATCGCGACGGTAAGTACAAGACACATTCTTCCAGTCACCGCAGTGCTGTGATGGCGTTCGGGATCGTTCCTGATGCGCCAGAGCAGCCAAACGCATCCCAGCAACGGAACAGGCAGCAGAAGCCAGCCGTGGCTTGCATAGCCACTGCTGAGGAGCCCTGGGCTGGGCTCCAAGATTCCCTGCTCACTCGCGATCAAGTAGATCTTGCGAAAGGATCTCGTGAGCAACCACCCGCTCGCAATTACCACGAATTGAACCACTGCGCATATTCCGATGGTCGTTGTGGTCGGACGCATGGCATGCGGAAAATCAAGTTACAACGCCCCCAGCGCCGCCGCCGCCACCTCCGCCGTCTGCTCCAGGTCATCCCGGCTGTGCGCCATGCTGATGAATCCCGTCTCAAACTGGCTCGGCGCAAAGTACACCCCGTTGTCCAGGCAGTGGTGGAAGAACTTGCGAAACGCCGCCAGATCGCTCGTCTTCGCATCCTGCAGGCTGTGCACTTCCTTCTCCGTAAAGAACAGGCAGAACATGCTCCCACGGCGATACCACCGGTAGTTCAGCCCCTTCTTCTTCAGCACCTCCAGCACGGCGTCCTCCATGATCTGCCCCAGGTTCTCCAGCAGCGCATAGCCGTTCTTCTTCTCCAGCTCGCGCAATTGCGCCAGGCCCGCCGCCAGCGCCACCGGATTGCCGCTCAGCGTCCCGGCCTGATACACCGGACCGATCGGTGCCAGCTTGTCCATCACATCCGCACGACCACCAAAGGCACCCACTGGCAGCCCGCCGCCGATCACCTTGCCAAGGCAGGTCAGATCCGGCGTGATCTTCTCCAGCTCCTGCACTCCGCCACGGGCGAGACGGAAGCCCGTCATCACCTCGTCAAAAATCAGCAGCGCCCCATGCTTGGCCGTGATGTCCCGCAGTTTCTGCAGAAAGCCCGGCTTCGGCAGAATGAGACCCGCATTCGCCGGATACGGCTCCACGATCACACACGCGATCTCGTGCCCCTGCTTCTCAAACAGCTCCTCCAGCGCCGCCTCATCATTGAAAGGCAGCACGCTTGTCAGCTCCGCAAAACTCTTCGGCACCCCGGCACTGTCCGGGTTCCCATGCGTCAGCGCCCCGCTGCCTGCCGCCACCAGCAGGCTGTCCGAGTGGCCGTGGTAGCAGCCGTCAAACTTCACCAGCCGGTCCCTTCCGGTAAACCCACGCGCCAGCCGGATCGCCGACATCGTCGCCTCCGTACCGCTGCTCACCATGCGCACCTTCTGGATGCTCGGCACCCATTCACAAATCGTCCGCGCCATCTCCACCTCATACAGGTTCGGAATGCCAAAGCTCACCCCCTCCTTCGCCGCCGTGTGGATCGCCTCGATCACCGGCACTGGCGCATGGCCCAGAATCGCCGGACCCCAGGTGCCCACGTAGTCGATCATGCTGCGGTCATCCACATCATAGATGCGGCAGCCCTTGGCGCGCTTCACAAAGAAGGGGTCGCCGCCCACGTTGCGGAAGGCGCGCACCGGCGAGTTCACGCCTCCGGGGATGTACTGCTTGGCGAGGTCGAAAAGTTTGGTGGAAAGGGGTCCGTTTGGCATGGCTGGGGGTGGAAAGGAATACGCGGGAGATTTTATGCGTCGAACAAAAGGTTGCTCATAACCGTCTGAGTCGGCTACTCTCAGCCGAATTCCCAACCACCCTGCCATGAAAGCGATCTGTTTGGTTCTCCTTGCCGTCTGCATCACTCAGGCCGCCCAGGCGCAATCCGCCGCCTCCTCCCCGCGCAACCGCTCCTCCCTGCCCACCGTCGAGCCCGGCACCTTTGCCCTCGAGGGCATGACCCCAAAGCCCATCATCCTCAAAGTCCAGCTGGAGGCCCCCGTTTACCCCACCAGCAAGCTGCAGGGCGCTCTCGGCTCCTTCGCCCCCGGCACCGTCGTCACCCTGCTGGCCATGTCTGACACCGCCTACCGCGTCCGCGGCCGCGCCCGCCATGGCGATGTCGCCGGCTGGGTTCGCATGGCCGACATGCTCTCCGCCGATCCCAATCTGAACGCGAACCTCAAAAAACTCTATGAGCGCACCAAGATGGTCGATGATCTCATCCAGCACAAGCAGGTCGCGCTCGGCATGACGAGAGAGGAAGTCCAGTCCTCCATGGGCAAACCCTCCCGCAAGTCCAGCAAAGTCACCGCCGCGGGCAAGGAGGAGCGCGTGGAATACGCCATCTACGATCAGGTCCCGCAGACCAGCACCGGTGTCAACGCCTTCGGCCAGATCGTGCAAACCGTCGTTTACGTCCGTGTGGAAGTCGGCACCCTCAGCATCAGTTTCAAAGACAACGTGGTCGCCGAAATCGAAGAATCCAAGGGCAATCCCCTCGGCGGCGGCGGTGCCCGCACCGTCCCTCCTCCCGTCGTCGGGTTTTGAAACAGGGGATCGATTACTTTGATTGCCTGCCACGCCCCATCGGCCACGCGAACTCCTGCCCCCGCTTGACGGCAGGACTGTCGTACCTTGCCCAACGGATGGCACCATGGCCATCCCACCACATGACTGCAGTCACCAGTAAAACCAGCGGCAGGGGCCATTGCATCCTCACAAACAGGATGGCAAAGACAACGATGCCGGGCAGTACGATGAAACCGCGCCCATTAAAAAGTTCCAGCAACCAGCTGATAGGAGGAATGCACCCGAACATGTCACTCCATGACTCCGTGGCGGTAAACGATGCCAGCAAACTTCCCAGCACCATGGCGCCAAACACCGTGGCCATACGACCCGCGATCGTGTTCATCGCTTCGCGAAGCTGAGCATACGGAAAGTCTTCGAAGTGAATCATGGTAGCTTGACGTGATCTATTTGAATTTTGATCATATTCCTCACTTGTTCGGGGGTCCACCCCTCTGCCCTCAGACTCCTCAGCGACCGCGCATCATCCCGCTTCGCCAGCCGCTTCCCGTTCTCATCCACGATCAGCCCATGGTGCCGCCACTCCGGCACTGGCAGTCCCAGCAGCGCCTGCAGCAGCCGGTGCAGGTGCGTCGCCTCCAGCAGGTCCTCCCCCCGGGTCACCAGCGTGATCCCCTGCAGCGCATCATCCACCACCACCGCCAGGTGATAGCTCGCCGGCGTGTCCTTCCGCGCCAGCACCACATCGCCAAACACCCCCGGCTGCGCTTGGAAAACTCCCCGCCCCCGGTCCGTCCATTCCAAATCTTCGTTCACAAGCCCCATCGCCTTCGCCACGTCCAGCCTTAGCGCATACTGCTCTCCCGCCGCCATGCGCTGCGCACGCTCTTCCGCACTGCGACTCCTGCACGTCCCCGGATACAGCGGCCCGTCCGGCCCCTGCGGCGCATTCCCGGCCCGCGCGATCTCCTCCTGAATCTCCCGCCTCGTGCAAAAGCACGGATACAGCACCCCCAGCCCCTCCAGCTTCGTCAAAGCCACGCGATAATCCTCAAAGTGCTCCGACTGCTTCCGCACCGGCTGCTCCCACTCCAGCCCCAGCCACGCCAGGTCTTCAAAAATCGCCGCTTCATACTCCGCCCTCGCCCGCGTGCCGTCGATATCCTCCAGCCGGATGAGAAACCGCCCGCCCGCCGCCTGCTCATGCGCAAACAGCGCCGCATACGCATGCCCAAGATGCAGCCAGCCAGTGGGGCTCGGGGCAAATCGTGTGACTTCAGCCTTCGTCATGCTCAAGCCTTCTTCGGCTTCACCAAAATGTCCCCGTTGTCACAGATTCCGCGAATCTGGTTCCGATACACATGCATCTCCGGCCTCACCATCCCATGCGTGTAGCCACATTTCACCTTCGTCACCGCCAGCCCCGGAGACTCCTCCCAGCCGCCGCCCATCACATTCAGTCCTGAGCCTTGCAGGTAGAGCTTATGGTCAAAGGTCTCCTTCGCGTGAATCTTCCCGTCGTGAATGTGCATCGTCGGGAAAAACACCGTCCCCGCCAGCGCCGTCGGAAATGAAAACGCCATCGGATGCACCTGCGCATTGCCCGGCTTCAGCTTGAACACCGCAAAGCCAAAGTCCGCATATCCCGGCAGCTTGTCCCAGGTTCCCTCAGCCAGGCGAAAGCGCTCGTCCAGCCGGCTGAAATCCGCCGCCGTCGGCACAAAGCTCGCATCGTAGGCTCCCACCGAGACCACCTCGAGGGACCGGCTCGCCGAAGCGGGAATTGCTGCCGCAAACGTGTCCCCATAGGTCAAACGAGAAGGAAACATCTCCCACAGATCATCAAACACTGAGGCGTACTTCGAGAAGTCAAAAAACTTCACCTCCTTCTCTCCCGTGCCCTTTTTCACCGGCACCGGCAGCACCATGGCCAGATCCCGCGGCACATTCACCGACATCTGATAGATCAGCACCTGGTTCCCATGCTCGCCCAGCCGCGCAAAGATCCGCGTGTTTTTGACCTCCTCGACTTTTCCTGTGAAGCAGCACATGATCCCATGTTATCGAATCGCCTCACCCACTGTCCAGCATGAATCTCGCCGACCTCGTCTCCCATCTCGACACCGAACTGCGCATCTCAGAGATCGCTGATTACTCCAACGCCCTCAACGGCCTCCAGCTTGAAAACCGCAGCGGCCAAGTCACCAAGATCGTCGCCGCTGTCGATGCCACCCTGCCCGTCATCACCAAAGCCGCCGCCGCAGGTGCCGATCTCCTCATCGTCCACCACGGCATGTTCTGGACCGGCCTCCAAACCTGGACCGGCCCCGTCTTCCAAAAAATCAAGACCGCCCTCGACGCCGGTCTTGCCGTCTATAGCTGCCACCTCCCACTCGACTTCCACCCCACCCTCGGCAACGACGCCGTGCTCGCCCGCTCCCTCGGCTTTGAACCCTGCGGCACCTTCATGAAAACCAAAGGCACCGAAAACGGCGCCAAGATCGAAACCGAAATCAGCCGCGACGAACTTGTGCAGCGCCTCGCCACCGCCACCGGCGCCCGCGTTCATCTCTGCCCCGGCGGCCCCGCCACCTGCCGCAAGATCGGCATCATGACCGGCGGCGCAGGCTCCGAAGTCGCCACCGTCGCCAAGGCCGGCATCGACACCTTCATCACCGGCGAAGGCCCCCACTGGAGCTACACCCTCGCCGAAGAGATCGGCGTCAATCTCATCTACGGCGGCCACTACGCCACCGAGACCTTCGGCGTTAAAGCCCTCTCCGCCTACATCGAGCAAAAATTCGGCATCCCCTGGGAGTTCGTCGATCACCCCACCGGCCTCTAAACCATGCCCTACCTCGGCACCTCCTTTTTCCAGCGCGATGTCCTCACCGTCGCCCGCGATCTCATCGGCGTTGAACTCGTCTGGAAAGGCACCGCCGGCATCATCGTCGAAACCGAAGCCTATTCCGTCGAGGGCGACCTCGCCGCCCACACCGCCACCCGTCCCAGCGCCCGCGAGTTCGTCAAGACCCACCCCGCTGGCACCGCCTACGTCTATTTCAACTACGGCATGTACTGGCTCTTCAATCTCCTCGTCAAAGGCGGCTCCCAGGACGGCCTCATCCTCATTCGTGCCCTCGAACCCACCCGCGGCATTAAACAAATGCAGCAGCGCCGTCACCGCGAAAAACTCCACGAACTCTGCTCCGGCCCCGGCAAGCTCGCACTCGCCCTCGGCATCGACGGCACCCACCACGGCCTCCCCATGGCAGGCAAAGGCCGCCCCACTGGCTGCGGCCTCATTCAGCCCTCTTCATCCACCCACGAAATCGCCACCGACATCCGCGTTGGCATCAGCCAGGCCATCGACTACCCCTGGCGCTACCTGTCCCGCCACAGCCCCCACCTCAGCGTCAAACACGGCAAGGTGAAGCTGCCCAAAAAGTAGCCCTCTCGCTCCGTCGAGATGAGCCCGGCACCTTCGCCACGCCATTACCTGCGATTTCCCCTCAAATCTCCGCCCCCGATGCAACCCGCGCCTTGCATTCATCCGCAGACGCACTAGGCTTCCGTCTCGCTGAATCAAGGAGAGGTGGCTGAGTGGTTGAAGGCACCTGACTCGAAATCAGACGTAGTGTAACAACTACCGTGGGTTCGAATCCCACCCTCTCCGCCGCCCCGTTTTCGAGCACCTTAGATGCTTGGACGGCCTTGGGGATCAAGGGGTAAGGTAGTGACATGGAACCCCGAACTGTCACACTTGCCCCCTTCCAAGACATGCCCCGCCAACAGGGTTTGCTGCTTCGCAAACAGCGCTACTATACCAACTTCAAAGTGCCTCTCGAACTCCAAGCCGCCCTTGGAAAGAAGATGCTCCGCAAGGCTTTGAGAACATCCGACTACCGGGAAGCCTGCCGCAAAGTCATTGCCGAACATGAGCGAGCCGCCCAAATCTTTGACCTCACAAGGAACAAACTTCGGGCTTCAAAGGCTCCCCCGGCCAAGGAGGAAAAGCAGCTTTTGACGGTCATTCCTGAAAAGGAAGCCTATCAAATGGCCGTCCGCTACCTCGCCAGCTTTGAACACAAGTTCGAGGAATGGATGCAGGAGGAGGGCCGCTTTCTCTCGGAGCACGAACGCGAGCAAATGCGCTCTAATGTTCAAGATGATGAATACGACTTGGCACGCGGCGAGGTCTTCCAAGGCAAGCCGCTGGACGGCACCCGCGAATTGCAGCGGTTCCTCAAGGCGGAAAACATTGAATGCGCAGTGACAAGCCCCGCTTTCAAGACGCTCCGCCCGGTTTTCTTGCGGGCGCTTTTGGAGTATTACCGCCGCGCTCAAGACATGCTCAAGGGCGAAATCGTGAAGGAACATGATCCCCTTTTCAAAGGCGTTCATCCCTACGCAGAAGCGGCAGCGGAGAAGCCCAAAGGGAAGACTGTGAACGATCTTTTGGAACTGCGGAAGCGGATCATCAAAGACGAAAATCTCAGCCTCAAAAGTGAGGATGCTTCCAAGCTGGCTTGCCGTCTCATCCGCGAATTTTTTGGAGGGCAACGGCAGCTTGCCACGATTCAGCCAGAAGACATTTGGCAACTTTTCGATTTGTTGCGTCGCGTTCCACCAAACGCCACGAAGCGTTACAAGGGAATGACTTTGGCGCAGGCCGTGGAGGCAGCGGACAAAGCGGAAGACCGTAGGCGCTTGAGTCCCAAAACTCTCCGCAATAACCATATTCAAATCATGGCCCTGTTCAATCTGGCGGTGGACTTCAAAATGATCCCTGAGAACCCGGCCAAAAACAGAAGGCTTGGCAAAACTTTTGAAAGTGGCGCTGTTTCGGCCCCCCGCCCACAGTTCACGATTGAGGAACTGAACCGCCTTTTCCGCTCGTCGCTTCACATGGAATGCGCCCAAGGCAAGGAACGCGGCGGGCGCTTTTGGGTTCCATTGCTGTCTCTGTTTCACGGCTTCCGCTGCAACGAAGCCTGCCAGCTTTACACGGAAGACGTGAAGACCGTTGAAGGCATCACCTTCATAGCCATTCGCGAGGAACGGGAAGACGGCAGCAAATGCGAAAAGAAGCTCAAAACAAAACAGAGCAAGCGCGAGGTTCCATTGCATCCTGAATTGGTGCGGCTTGGCTTCATGGATTTCGTTCAAGAACGCAGGCGTGACAGTGCATCCCCTCGCTTGTTCCCGGAACTCACGCCGGGTCACAAGGGCTATTTCTCCGATGCCTTTTCCAAATGGTTCGCCCGCTTCGTGGAATTGACCGTGGGCAGCGGGTGCCGGGCAACCATGCACAGTTTCAGGCACCAGTTTAGGGACGCCACAAGGGCGGCACGGCTCCCCGCTGAGACGGTGGCACGCCTCGCAGGCTGGGAAGACGGTGAAGGCCCGGCAAGCCGTCAAATGAACCATTACGGCAGAGGGGCGGGCTACCTCCGCACACTCGCCGAAGACATCATCAAGATCGAATACCCCGGCCTCGATTTGTCACATCTTCACACGGCAAGGACAAAACCTCAACCAGTCCCCCGTGAGGATTGAAGCAACGCGCTTTTCACAGTTGCGCGTTTTCCGCTGACTCTGTAGTTTCGCATTGCTGGCAGAGATGCCAGCCGAGTCTTGATAACCTCGCATAAGGCGGCGGGCGTGTGCCGCGAAACACGCCGCTTCCCACCATGAAAATGGCCGGGAGGCGGCGGTTATGTCCAGAGCCTCCGGCTTAAAGGCCGTCGCGGTCGTCCTTGTGCGGCTTATCAACTCTCCGGCCACCCGTTCGGATCATCCGGGCGCGGTGGCAGAGATTGATTTTCTGCCCCTCAAACAAATGGACAATACGCAACCGCCAGCCCTCCCCGAAGCCCCAACTCAAACACGAGAAGCAGCGCCTTCAAAGCCGCCTGTCACAAAGAAGGACGAGATTCTTGGCTGCGGTTGCCTCATTATCGTTGCCTTGGGGGTGATGATGCTTTTGAAAAGCTGTTTCTTTGGGGGAGACAAAGCGGATGCAGTCGCAGAGAAGCGGACTTTTGCCATGACTGCCGAGGAATTCCGCACGGCCTTCAACAAGGAACAACAGCGATTGCAAATCGAGTCCTTCAAAGAGGAGACGATTGATGGCGAACCGTGGGTGTCATGCGTGTTCGATGATGGAAGCGACATCAAAATCAACCTTGAACCGAAGACGAAACGGATTTGCACATTGATGTGTGCTTTTACCAAGCACCCGCCAGAGAGAAGTCAGGAATCATATCTGCTCGCCAATACGGTGATTTTTGTTCTGTCCCCGGAAGCGAATACTGGCGAGGCTTGGGGACTGGTGGACCGTCTGACAAAAGAGGCTGACGGCTCTGACGATGTAAAAGGTTCGGGCGAGTCGTTGCGCAACCTTAGCGTATCAATGGTTTCCACTGGCAAATCAGATTCAGGACTTCCACTTGTCATGTTCTTGTTCACTCCTCGCCCGGAGGAGGTCAAGCAAGCGCCAGCAGTCGAAAACAACGACGGCGGCCCAAGCGATGAGATCATCAGAAGGTTTTCATATGCAGGGCCGCGTGGCAAATTTGAGCGCGGTGAAACCATGATTTCTACTGGCGGGCGGGTTCCGGCTGGCACTTTACTTTTCCCGGTTCGCAGCAACCCCGACCCTTACGGCGGGCACTATCGTTACTTCTTCTTCCGTGACGAGTTCGGAGATTGGAAGCTCATGCGGCAGGAGGGGGAGAGCAAAGTTCAGATATTCAAGCCACGGAAAAGCACGGACTGAGTGCCGCATGGCACGCCCCCTCGTTTTCAAAAGCACGGAACCTCCCTCACGGTGGCAGATTGGCGGAGTAGTCCTCACCAGCCGATTTTGAACACATGTGCGAGCCTACTATAGAACAAAGTCACACGAGCAAAAACCATCGAATATGCCATTTTTGAAGCAGTCCCCCTGCTCAAGCCTTGAATTCATCGCCCTTTTCCCTCGCTACGCAGTTCCTTCCCGAAGATGCCGGAGAGGATAAAATTGATTTGGACTTAGGGACGTGGCGTGTGCTTGGCCTGACGCCCGGTGATGAGATGGTGGATGAATTCAAGAGCTACCTGGGTTCCCCACCCGAAGACGATTCAGAGGAGGCGGAAAAAGGCTACCTGAATGATTTCGCATGGGAGTCCGACATCGTTCCGGGTGGCAAGCCGCTGTATGGAGCCTTCTTTCGCCGGATCATTTCTGACAAGAATTCCAACAAGCTAGTGATTCGGAAACAAGCCCTCGTTCACCCGAAGGATTCACGCCGCCAAGAGCCTCCTTTGTGTGGCGGTCACTGCCTTTTCTACGAGGACAAATACCGCCTGCCTATCACGGGAGATCATGTCCATCTTGCCAGATTGAGACTGTCCCTGAATTTGCAACGCTTCATCCGGCATCAGCCGCCACAGGACAACCCCAAAAGGCCGCACACGCCGCGTCTTCAAAGGCGGAAGGGCAAACGCTGTGTTCACGGAGATGAACAATCCTTTGATGAGCAGGACAACTGGTTGCCCTCCACTCCCGAATGGCAGAAGTATGCCAATAGAGAACACTTGCCGAAGTATCTGGAGTTGATCGGGGATCAAATGGGCAAGGAATTGTCCCGCGCCTGCGACATTATTGAAACGAGCGTGCTTCAAAATGACCCGGAAACCGATTGGAAGCACATGGGCTGGGATCGGGAAGACTCATACAGCCTTAGCGAAGTGGAAACGCTCTGGGAGTTCCCCGCAGACAATCCGATTACCACTGTTTGGGAGATCGGAACGAAACTCATGCACCTTTCCAAAGCAGAGGGAACCGCTGCCATGCACAAAATGCAGGTGAAGGAAGCCGGGCGCTTCTACAACTCTCCTTGTTTCAGCATCCCGATAGCCGAAAACGTGCGTTTGAAGCTCTACGCTAAGACCAACAAGCGCATTCGATTCGAGATTGTGCATTCCGAACTCTACAATCAGCGGGCCGCGCTTCTTAAAGAGGCCGGATTGAACCCGGAAGCAGGCGGGCGCTCTTGGGACGATGTTCCGCATCTGCTCAAAGCACTCCGGCAACGGGCGGCGAAGCACATGAACAACGTCATGGAGCATTTGCAAACCGTGCAAACGCCCGAATTGAAGCCCAAGACGCTCTTGGAACTGATTACCGCCGTCTTTGAGGCCATTCCCCCCACGATTTTCAAGCAAACACGCATGGATCGAATTCAAACCATGCTCATCTGGCTCTGCTTTCACAAAGGCTACCGTGGTGGCATCAAGAAAGGGCCGTATTCCGATGCCCTCAAGACGCTGGCGGAGCGCGGAATCATCCGATTTGACCACAAACGGAAGTTTTATGTGCTCACCGACGCCTATAAGGACGCCGCAGACGCCCTTTCCTCGATAGCAGGTGATCCTCTTTTAGCCTTGATGGGCATTGACCTATCCGAATTCGTCCTGCAACCCACCAGCCTCTCGCCTCCCGTCCGTGTCCGTGAGTGACATTCCCCGGCCTTAGCTCTGCCGCCAAGGCTCGCACATGTGTTCAACTTGGCCGTCTCCGCTTCTGAAAGTGTGTTCAAACAATCGTTGCCCGCTTTTTGCCCCGAAATCGCCCGGTTTTCCGTGGGAAGGGCTAATCTGAATGTGTGTTCTCGAAATCACTATTTTATTAAGGCCTACAGCGCGAGGCTGTTGCTTCTGGCAAGAATCGCGCTCTAGGACTTGCGCTCCCACACACGCACATAGTCCACTTCCATTGATGTGGGAAAACCCTTCTCCGTTGCTGCCAGTGGTTGGGGTTTCATCTCTTGCCCCACCCAACCGATGTGCGGATACCTTAGTCCAAGGGAGAGAGTGAGGTTCATCGGCAGGTGCCAGTATTGGTTGGGCTTCCGGGCAACTTCCTTGCCATCGATATACCAGATGATGTTTTCAGGGGTGACATCGCAGCCATAGACGTGAAAATCCTCACGCGGGTCCCAAGGAGCCGTCCAAGCATTCTTACAGAGCGCAGGGTCCGTTCCCGGCCTGACCCAGCGGACCTTCCCGTCTTTGTCTGCAAGTCGCAGATGAAGATTCATGTCGATCTGATTCACGGAGTCGCGCACCTTGGTTTCGCGATTGAGTTCGTTCATTTGCAGTTCGACGAAATCGATCTCGCAATAGCGCACCTCGCCTGTTGAGGTCTTGCCATCGCTGTAAATCCAGAACGCGGGACAGGCCCCAGGGAAGAGGCTACAACCTTTGATTCGCGCCTCGTAATAGCCGTAGGTGCGTTTCAGCTTCGAGCGGAAGATGCCCGACTTGTAAGACAGCGATAGACCGTTCTTCCGTGTATGCGGTTCATAGGTCATGCTCAGCACTAGCTTGCCGTCCTTCTGAACCGCGTTCTTCTCATCCCATGTCCAGGGTCCCCAACTCGCAATATTTGTTGTCCACTTCTTAGGATCGACTGCCGCGCCATCGAATTCATCTGAGAACGCGGGCTTCTGCTCCCACAAACCGGTTTGGCCCAATGGTTTCACAAGATTGGGTTGAGATGGGTCTGCATGAGCGTTCGCGAACAGCAGGAGTGTTGTGAGTGCGCAGAGAATAGTTTTCATAGATGAAAAGAATGGACACCATTCAATTAAAGCCATCAACCGCTTCGCACATGGCATTTCGTCTTCGACACATTCAAAAATAACACTTTCCTTTTGTGTTCACACATATACGAGCATATATGTGTGAACATGGATGGCAAATTTGTAGCTTATTACCGCGTTTCGACAGCGAAACAGGGCCAGAGCGGCCTTGGACTAGAAGCCCAAAAGGCAGCCGTTGAAAGCTACCTGAACGGCGGCAAGTGGAACCTCGTTGGCGAGTTCGTGGAAGTGGAGAGCGGCAAGCGCAAGAACCGCCCGCAGCTAAACGCCGCCCTCGCTCTATGCAAGAAGCAGAAAGCAACGCTCATCATTGCCAAGCTGGACAGACTGGCCCGCAATCTCCACTTCATTTCCGGCCTGATGGAGTCCCGGATTGAGTTCTTGGCAGTGGACAACCCGACCGCTAACCGCCTCACGGTGCAAATTCTCGCCGCCGTCGCAGAAGAGGAAGCACGTGCCATCTCCTCCCGCACCAAAGCCGCTCTCGCCAGTGCCAAGGCAAGAGGCGTGGTCTTGGGCAAACACGGTGCGAAGCTGGGCAAGGCCAATCACGAGCAAGCTGTGAAGACAGCACACAACTTGGAGGCCACGATTGAAGCCCTCAAATCCGAAGGCATCACCGCCGTTCGTGAAGTTGCCACTGCGTTGAATGCTCGTGGCATTGCCACCCCGCAAGGCAAGCAATGGCACAGCACATCAGTTCACCGCCTTTTGAAGCGTCTCGACAATGCCACCTAAAAAGCCTTCCTTTCGCACATGTGTTCAAGCCCCCTTGTTGCAACCGGTGCTCACTTGCCGGGAAGCCTGATCTGCCACTAGTCAGAGCGTCCTTTTTTGCGGCGCATACATGCTTTGAATCGAGGGGGGCACCGTGCTATCCTCTCCGTGCCTTGGTTTGGCTTTGCGTATGGTAGTTCCGGGCATTGAACATCGCCTGATGCCCCACCATGCCCAAGCCCGTTTACATTCCCAAGAATCCTGCCAAAAAGCCCGGCAGACCCACGCTTTTGAACCCCACTAGGCAAGCCGCGCTTCTGGAGGCGATTGAACAGGGAATGCCGCTCAAGCAAGCTGCCGCAGTCGCGGGCATGTCATACGACACGCTCAATCATTGGCAAAAGCGGGGAGAGAATGAAAGTGCCCCGCCTGAATATTGCCAGTTTTACCAGCAACTTCGGCAATCTCAAGCCGTCGCCATGCAGGTGCATGTTTCATCCATCTGTGACGCGGCAAAGCGCGACTGGCGGGCCGCAGCATGGATGCTGGAACGACGGTTCCCGGAAGACTTCGCCAGACAGCAACACCATGAACATGCCGTGTCAGATGCGAAGCCTTGGATGCCTGACCCCGACGTAACGCCTGAGGTTTTGATTCGGATGAAGAGACAGCGGGGGATTGCCGAACTGCTCAAGAAGCTGGGCAGCATCATTCTGGAAAAGAAGCGCCAGCGGGAAGAAGATGCCAAGGCCGAAAGAGAAGCCGTTACGCTGCAAACGCCGCTCGTTTTGAACACAAAGCAGACGAAGCCCAAGCGTGCTCCCTTGCGCGAGTGAGTGAGCAAGTCACAAAACGGTTGCAGTGTCACACCGAAGCGGCACACTGATTCACGATGTCACGGGCCTAAGCCCTTGATTTCCAAGGAAAAGACGGCGTTTGGGTATTCTCCCACCCTCTCCGCCAGCGAATCCCGTGAACCAGAACGACTCCTCCACGGGCAAGTGCACAACGCGACCAACGGGTGAGCACGCCAGAGAGCTGGCCTCCACAGTCTGTGACAAGGCCCCCGTTTGAAAACACGCAGGCCTACGCAGGGGAACCGCCGGCATCGCTCGCGGGTTGTCCGGGATTGGGCAGGATCGTCGCAGGGTCCAGCAGCAGGCGGGCCTGGGCTGCCGCCGCGCTGCGCGTTTCCACTCGCAGCTTCGCGAAAAGGTTCTCCATATGCTTGGCGATGGTGCCAGGCTTCGTGCCGAGAATGGTGGCGATCTCGCCGTTCCTCTTCCCTTCCACCACCCAGCGCAGCACCTCGCACTCGCGCTGGGTCAGGCCATGTTTCCTCCAGGAGCGGAAATCCATCTCGGATGCGCCGCGCAGACTGGTGAAAAGCTGCGCATTTTCAAAGGCGCGCACAAAATGCGGCTGCAGCATCTGCATGAGCTTCTTCTCCTCCGAAGTGAAACCCGTGTCCCGGTTCACCGCAATGCCGAGGATGTGGCCCGGCACAGGCAGGATGATGCCGAGCTGGTCCCGCACACCAAAGTGGCGCACCACCTCCTGATAAAGTCCGGTGCGCTCGAACTGCCGGCGGGTCAGAAAGTCACTGATCGTAAAGACGGTGGAGTCTCCGCCGGCGCTCAGGTAGGCGATGCCCGGATGTTCATGGCAGTGCGCCTGCCAGCGCCGCATGAACTCCTCCCGGGTAAAAGGAATGGCGCCGTCGATAACGTTCAGCGCCTCCCCGGTGGCCAGGTCGATCTGGTCAAACGAAACGCAGGTGGCCGGCAGCAGCTCACGGATCACCCCCATGACGTGCATGGGAAAGTCTGCCACGTCCTTCACCGCATGCAGCCGGTGCAGAACATCAAGCAGGCGTGAAAGCGAAACGGGAAGATCTGCCATGATTAAGAATGACTACGGATGCCGCGCACAAACACGCGTGTAGGATTAAAACAGGAAATTCACAACGCCCCCGGGCCAAGTTTCTGCCTAAAAAAGGCGCGGCGATCAAATGGAGCCTCTTGCGCCGTCACCCCCCCTGCCGCCCTGAATCGCGCACGAAAGACGCTCCCCTCAGGGCAGATTGGCGCCCGCGCTGCCGACGGCGCGCAGGCGCCCCCTTCGCCCTCAGCGAACAAAGTGGTGCGGAACCAGGAGAGCCTCCTCAACTGGAGAACCCTCCGCATTCAAGCGACCCGCCACGGCGCTGGGTTCCACCGGCCCGCCGCGTCAGATACCCGAGCAGATGGTCTCAAGCTTGCGCAGTTCCCCAGCAGCAGCGGACCGGATGCTTTCCAGCTCAGCCGTCCTCGCCACCGCATCGATTTCGCCCCGTTTGTGCTCGTCGATGGCAGCCGCCAGGTTCTTCTCAATTTGCGCCACCTCCGCGTTCATGTTGGCGGTGACCTGATGGCGCAGATCCTCAAAGAACTTTTGCAGTTTCGCCTTCGCCTCAGCGGTCTGCGCGGGCGTGGGGATGGAGAGCAGCGCACGCTGCAGCTGGTCGGCCAGATCCTCCTTCGCGTTGTTCACGATCCTGGCCTTTCGCCACATTGCAAAGATCGCCGAGAAAAACACCGTGCCGCCCAGGGTCAGCATGGCAGCCTTCGTATGCAGCATGATTTCAATCAGCAGGGACCCCAGGATCAGCGCAAGGTTCAGCTCGATCTTCAGATCTCCCACGCCCACTCCGTCCACTTTGGTTTTGCTCAGGATCGTGTCTTCCAGCCAGCGGTCGATCAGCTGGTGCACCTGCACTGGCTCGGATGTCTCCGTGCCCAGGATTTGGTCAATTTCATGCAGCGCCTGCCGGTAAAGCTGGGCCTCTTTTTCGAGGTAGGCCCGGAGCTTCTGGCTTTCATCCCGCATGGTGATGCTCACAGAGTCGCGCTCCCATGCGTCCCGCTCTCTGGCGATCAGCGCCCGCAGCTGCGGCTCGATCTGCCGCTCCATCTTCTTGGCCAGCTTGTTTTCCTCATCCGCTGTTCTGTCCTGCAGCACCTTCCACGTCAGCGAGCCATCGGTCAGCTCAGACATGTTGAGCTTCTCCACCTCCGCACGTGTGTCGATGGCTGCGAGCTGCATGCGCAGCGAGTCCACGATCTTGCCGTGAATCACATCCACCCGCGTGGTCAGGTATTCGCTGATATGTCGTATGATGCCGCGCATGCGCTCCAGTCGCGGCTCGATTTCAACACGCGCGCGCTCCAGCTGCTCCAGCCCCTGCCGCAGCAGCGCCAGTTCGCGGTCAATCGTCTCCTGCACGGAGTCCACATAGTTTTGTCCATCGGCCAGCACCGCCGCGTTTCTGACGGCCACACGGTCATGGGTCAGGAAGCGTTCCAGTGCCTGCTCCAGGGCAGGAATTCCGGACGCCATCAGCTTGGCCATGTCCACCGGCCGCGTTTCGCGGGCTTCCAGCGCGTTCAGGGCGCTGATGCGGAAGAAGCGCTGCTCAAATCGGTCCCTGCCGCCTGCCGAGGTGAACTCCGCAAGCTTCTCACGAAACCGCGCGGTGACCTTGCCCAGCTTCTCGGCATCTCCACGCGCCATGCGCTCCGCCACATCCCACTTGTTCGCCACAAAGAAGATGTCCGTCTTTCCCTGGCGGGTGATCCAGCGCAGGTGCTCCAGGTCCGGCTCCGTCACGGGCTGCCCGCTGTCCAGAAGATAAACGATGGCGTCTGCCTTGCCCACAAAGTCCCGCGCTCGCTCCGTCCGCGCACGGTCATCCTCCGTCCCGGGAGAATCCACCAGCTCGATCCGGTTGCGCACCAGTTCGAGCGGACAGAACACATTCGCATAATCCACATGGCTGAACCGGTCGGAGGCTTTTCTGGCCTTCTCCGTGTCCGAGAGTCCCGCATCGTTCGCGATCTCATCCACGCTCAAAACATAGTTCTCCTTGAACTGCGCGATGGACATCGTTTCCGGCTGGCGTCCATCCACGAAATGTACTACCACCTTGGGTGTCTCGGCAAAGCGGATCGCAGTCACCACCGCCGTGCTGGGAATGATCTCCTGCGGCAGCACATCCAGTCCCATCATGGCGTTCAGCAGCGTGGACTTGCCCCGGTTGAAGCTTCCCACCACCAGAAGCGTGAACATGTCCGCCTCCACCTGGGATGCCCGGGCCAGGATTTTCGGCGCGATTTCATCCAAGGCAGGCAGCCGGGCGACAACTTCGCCGAGGTTTCGGAGCGTGGTTGCAATAGACTGATTGAGCGCTTCGGCGCTTTGGTAGTTCATGGTTTGGATGGGGAGGGGAAACAATTAGGACTCAAGGTCACGGATCATTTTCTGGCATTGGGCCTGGACGCCCATCTGCGTGAGGGACAGGTGCAGGCGCAGCGCTTCCAGGACTTCGTTGGTGAAGGCGCTATAGTTCAGCACCTGCACTTCAGGGCTCCTGGCCGCCACGGCCGCCGGCGCTCCATGACTCTGTTTCACGAACGCTCTGCCGAAGATTCCTCCGAGGGCAAAACCAGCCACCCCGCCAATCATCAGGCCGAGGCTCTGCGCCAGCTGCTGTCCCAGCGGCACGAAGGATGCCAGTGCGTAAAAGGCGAATCCAGTCACAAGCATGAATGCAATGCGGATCATGAAGGGATGCAGCAGCAGGCAGCCGGCTGTCTCTCCACCCGCCCCCTTGGCAGCTGTCACACGCACGTCCAGCTGGCTGACAGACCGTTCCACCAGGCTGCTTAACAACGCGCTGGCTCCGGGCCGGAGCTTCTCGAAATAGTCCAGCCTGTCCCTCGCCTTGCTCACAGACAGCAGGATCGCAGGCGGCACATTCCCCAGGGAATTGTGGTGCGTCCATTCGCGCACAAACGCTATGACATGCTGCCGCGCTGCCGCTGCGGTTGCTGGCTGCCCCTGGTCCTGCCCGAGCTGGCTTTCCAGCCGCTCCCTCACCTCTGTCAGTGAGCGTTCAAATCCAGCCAGGAGTTCTGCCTGCTCCGCTTCCGTCACCGTCGCCAGCGGCCGTTCTCCGCGGCTGCCCACCTCTTGGACGATGTCATTGAGAACGGTCAGCACCGCGGCCCGCTGGGCCTTGTCGAGGGCTGCATTGGCCGCCCCCTCGGAAATCTCCACGACGGCGGCGGGTGTTTTGACCACCAGATGATGATCCACACTCCCGTCCATCAGCCATGCATGGGCCCCCGCCCAGCGTTCTGTGCCAAATCCTTGGGACTCCATCTGGCTTTTGGCGCGCTGGAGTATTTTGGCAAGGTCGTCTGCGCTCGCGGTCTCCCCGGGCAGCACCACGGCCAGCACACGCCCCGCTCCGGCGAGCTTGGCCGCGGAACGCAGAGTGAGCTGTTCCTGCTGGGGCAGCAGCTGCCCGAACCTGCTGACTGCCACCACCTGCGGAATCCAGCCCAGGGCCATGATTTTGCTTTCGAGCTTTGGCGCTATCGGCCCTGCTTTGCCTGTCACAATCAGTCGATGCTTGGCAGGCAGCTTGTTGGAGACAAAGGTCGGCCAGTCATCCGGCATCGTTCCCTTTTTCAAGGCTTCGGCGGCGATGACGAGCGGTCCCTGCCCGGCCTGCTTCAGAGCCTGCAAGGCCTTCTCTCCCAGCCAGTGCTCAATCAGCATGCCCAGCCCGCCTTCCACGTCTCCCACCATCAGCGTCTGCTCACGGGTCACCTCCTTGACGCCCTGCCGGCTTAATTCCTCGACGATCCCTTCGCGCGTTTTTGCAAGGTCGGCGATCGAGCGCAGTTGGTTCCAGTCGATGGGCGCAGGGGGTGTCATGGCAGCGGCGGCGGCTTGGAGGATGGGGGAAGCGGCGGAGGGAGTGGCGCACCAGACACCAAACGGGCAGGTGAACTATGAGGGGCAAGGTTGGATGCGGGTTGCGCATTGGGCAATGCCGGAGGTCCATTTCTTGATGCCGCCTCATCTTTTTTTTGATCTCCACTTCCTTTGCCCGGCTCAGGCGGCCCCTTTTTGGCCTCCGGAGGTATTTCCTGCCGCTTGCGCGCTGGCAGGGATTTCTGCACAGCGGCAAGCGCGGCGTCCAGGCATTCCAGGTTCAATTCTGCTTCCGACAGCCGCTCCCCGCGCGCGGTGCGTTCTGTCAGCACCCGTTGCGCATCCCCATGTCTCGAAGATCCACGCTCTGTAAACGAGAGCTGCGCTCCATCCCGCAGCCTCTGTTCACGCGCTTTGATCGCGATCAGCTCCTGCTTTGAAGACGCCCCATCCAGAAAGACGCTGACCTTGTGGTGCCAGCCATGCGAGATGATCGTTTTGACGGACTGCGCCCAGTGGGCATGAATTTTTTCCCTCAGCGCCACGATCGCCCCGTTCCAGACATGCCGGAACTGCCGGTTGAAATGCTGCATGTAAGTTTCGCGGTAGGCTTTCCCCCCAAAAGTACGGTTCCAAAAACCCGCCTCCTCATGGGTGAATGAAAACGAAACCTCGAACCAGCCTCGCTTGAGACGCTCCGGCGTGGGCATCCCGTGCTTGGAAGCCAGTTCCTGCAGAATGTTGTTCGTCGCCTCCGCCGCATTATCGAAGGCTTCTTTCAGCTTCGCCTTCCCCCGCCGCGCCGCCACCATGGGCAGATCTTTGAGCGGCCTGCCCTCCAGGTCATGATGCAGCACCATCAGCAGGTGACTGTTGGAGACGTTCTCCACCGCCCCGTCCAGCACCGTTTTCCGGGCCTCCGCCTCAGTCTCAAACCTCCTCAGCCACAGCTCGGCCTCCCTCACCCGTTCGCTGTGTACCGCAGCCTGGGCATCCGCCTCGGTCCGGTGGCCGGCCATCGCAGGTCGCACCTCTTCCTGGATGGTGTTCAGCAGAGCCTGCAGCCTGCGGATGCGTGCTTTGTAGGTCGCGCCGCGGATCGTCTCGCTGGTGCTCAAATCCGCGATCAGTTTGGACAATCCCGCAAACCCATCGCAGGTCTCCCCGGGGTTGTCCTGGGCCTCGCGTGCATCGACTTCAAAGAAGGGCGGCATGTCGGCATCATGCTGTTTCATCAGCATGAGGTTTTCAGGAAAGCGCTCGCTCAGCAGCCGCGCCGCGCGTGCACGCACGTTGCCCCGGTCCTTCTCCCCCAGCTCTCCCATGAAATTGATCACGGGGATCAGCTGCACATACGGGTGCTGCTTCACGAGCTTCTCCGTCAGCGCCAGTTCCGAATCCCGCAGCAGCCGCGCTGCATGGCACACCCAGACCACCACGTCGGCATGCCGGAAGGCTTTCAATGTCCTCTCGATCTGCTCGACTCTTCCTTCTCCTGAACCAGGATCGAAGGAACCCGGCGCATCCGCGAGTGAGACGCCGTTTCGCAACAGCGGACAATCAATCCCGATGACCACCTCCGCGATGTCTGACCGCGTCAGACCCTGCTCATCCAGCGTGGTGAACTCCTTCAGATCCGCCACATCAATGCCCACCTCCGTGCCATCGGCCAGCCTCACCGTCACCGTGTGTTCCGCCGCCTGGACCAGCCGTGTGATCTGGCCCGTGCTCGGCACCACGTCCTCATGCAGCAGGGACCTCCCCACCAGGGCATTGAGCAGGGAGGATTTGCCCACGGAAAATTCTCCAAAGAGCACCACTTCCAGAGTGTCCGCGTCGAGCTTGCGCAGTTCCTCAAGAACCTCCGCTGCATGCTCGGACCGGCCGGCATTTTTCAGGCACTCCAGCAGATCCTTCTCCAATGGCGGCCCCTTCCACCACAGCGCCACTTCCTTGCCCGCCTTCACACTGATCTCAGCGCTTTGTTTCGCGAGCGTCTGCAGCAGTTTTTTGGATTTGACCCTGGCCTGCGCCGCCAGCTCCGCCCCCTTGACCTTGGCTTGGGCAGCAAGTTCCGCCCCCTTGGCTTTGACGATCGGCGTCCACTCTTCAGCCAGCGCCTTGCCTTTTTCCTGGGTGGCTGCAGCAGCCGTCCCCAGCTGCTGCAGCGTCCATTTGCTGGCCTCCAGCGCCTTCTGTCCCACCACCTTGCCGTTCTCCTTGACCACCGGCAGCCAGCGCGCCGCCGCATCCTTCGCCAGCGCCAGCACCTTGGAGGCCTTCCCGGGCAGGCGCCGGTACTCCACCACCTCCAGTTTCAGACTGGCTGCTGGCGGCGCCTCGGCGGGCACGAGCTCCAGGCTGAGCGTAGCGGGCGCTTCGGCTGGCACCACCTCGGGCGGCTTCACCTCCACAGCACCTGGAGCGGGCGGCGTGTCGTTCTGAGGAGTGGAGTCGTCCATGAGAGAGTGTGGGTTCAATGGGGTCGTGAGGTGCGGCCGGTCAGCCCGCACGCTTCCAGCGCTCGATGCCTTCCTCGATCGATTTGCCGCCGTTCTTCAAGCCATCGGAGGCCAGTCTTGCCGCTGCATTCATCATGTGATGCTGCCTGCAGTAACTGCCGATGATGCCATGCCCTGTGGCGGTGACAATGCTGCCCACCACGCGTGCTGCGCCGTAGGCGATTTTTCCTGCTGCTGCGAGTTTCTCTTTTGTTTGTTCGTCCATAGTAGTTGTTACTGGGTTCATGGAGGACCTCGTCAGGCGGCTGGAAAGGTTGCACACAAAAAGGAATTTATTTTTGGGCGGCAGGTTTTTCGGATGCCCGCGTGCTGTCCAGTTCGAGCACACAGCGGAACATCAGGCCGTCTTCGGTGGTTTCAGATGCCGGGGCTTTTTCATAAATCTCGGAGTAGCGGCGGGTGGTCGGGAGTGCGAGGTCGCTCCAAATGATCGCACGGTCTCCTTTCATAAAATCGGCGCGTCGCAAATGCCGGAAGAGCACCCCTTTGATCTCGCTCGGCGCGTCTCCGCACCACTCAGACCGGTTGTCGTTCAGTTCGTCGATCCCGGTGGAATTCTTCACTTGGACGGTGCTGAGATGAACACCGTCATAAATGGCGTCCACCTCGCTTTTGTTTCTCGTCAGCACTTCATCCACATTCATGTGTCCCGATGGAGCGACGGCCGCCGTCCATTCGTCCGCCAGCGGCAGCCGGTAATGCCGGTGCTCACGCTCGGACAACCAGTCACAAAACTCCTGGCCGTCCTGGAAATTGGCCCTCGTCACCGGGCGGTGCTCGCCCTTCAGGGTCGTGACCGCCTTGGCCCAGCCGCGCTTCCCCGCTTGCAGCGGATCGGCCGTGAAGACTCCGAATGCCGCCCGCTCTGTCGGGCGCACGGCGATCAGAATTCTTCTACCAGGCACGGGCACAAACTCCATGCCAAGGCTGTTGACAAACGGCCGTGAGGCGGTGGCATTTTCGGGCGTCACCGGCAGGCTCAGACGCCAGCCCCAGGCAAGTCCCAGCACGCCCATGATCACCAGCCTCTCCCTCCACGCCACCAGCCGCAGCTGGGTGGCGCCGCCAATGAGCAGGCCAAACAGGCAGTTCTCCCAGCCCAGGCTTTTCACCGCAATAAAGACCCCCGCTGCCATGGCCAGATAACGATAAGGAAGAGAAAATGCAGTCCGCGGCGCCGCAGTTTCGGGCTTCAGCGGAGGTGGCACCGGAGGCGGTGGAGGTGGGACGCTGCTCCCAGGGCCTTCGGTCTTCGCGCTCGTGTTGACGGGCGGCCGTTTCGTCGGCGTTTGCGGCAGCGGTGGCGGACGGCTGGTGCTGCGCACGCCCTTCAGCACCGCCGCCAGGTCATCCATGGTTTGAAATCTTTCTTCCGGCAGCTGCCGGGTGGCTTTCAAGATCGCATCCACCAGGCCACGCGCCAGCTTGGTGCTGGACTCAGGCTCAAGGCTCATTTTTTCCGTGAACATTTCGCAGAGAGTCACTCCCAGTGAATAGATGTCCGCCCGATGATCCACTGGCAGCCTGCATCCTTGCTCAGGTGCCTTGTAGCCCGGCGAACCTGCAACCGTTTGTCCGGAACTCTCTTCCGGAACGGACGCAATCCCAAAATCAATCACCTTCACCTGGTGTTCCGACGTGATGATGATGTTGGCAGGCTTGATGTCCCGGTGCGTGATCTTGACCCGGTGCACCGCAGCCAGCGCCTCGCACACCGCGATGCCGATGCCGAGTTTTTGATCGTCGGAAAGCGATGCCATCACCTTCGAGAGCGGTTTTCCCTCCACCTTCTCCATCGCAAAATAAGGCACCCCCAGGACCTGGCCCACTTCGGTGAATCTGACAATGTTAGGCTTGTCGCGCAGCCCATAGATGGCCCGCGCCTCCACCACAAAGCGCTCCACATCCTCCGCCGTGCGGTATTTGGGCGCAGGCAGCTTGATCACCATCCATTGCGTCAAAATCTTGTGGTAGGCTTCAAACACGCATGACATGCCCCCGCCTTCCATCGGCCGCACCTGGTCATACTTGTCCTTCAGCGCTTCTGCCAGCACCCCGGCCGTGATCTCGATCTCCGACAACGGTGTCGGTCCTTTCTGCCTCGCCGCACGAAACAGTTGTCCGGCATCGACTCCTTTCAGATCAAAGGTGGCGGCATCCTCTTGCTCGTTCATTTGAGATCTTAATAGGGAGTTTCCAGGCAGTCGATTTCGGCATCAATTTCAGACTCCGTCGGCTCCACCAGGGTGTCCGCCACCAGCGACCGCAGGGTTTTGCCAATGGCTTCACGCAGCCGGAAGACGGCCTGCTTCATCTCCTCGGCATCCATCCCTATCCTGGCCGCGACGTCCTTCTGCAGCGCGGTGTTTTGTTTGAACACACAATCGAGAATTTCAGCAAAGTCCTGCGCGCTCATCCCTTTGCTCAGGCGCTTTTCCCTCTCCGCTTGGACAGCCGCCTTCAGCATCGTCAGCCGCCACTGATTGTGGAACTCCTTGTCAGCCGTCTGCGTGTGGGATGGCTCGATTTTCTCCCGGTCTCCGGTTTCCATGGAATCCAGCGAGTCGGTCTGGTCCCTCCTGCCTCGATGGATCGAGCGCAGGTAATCCAGGTAATGGTACCTCAGTCTGCCCAGCAGCACAGCGCGAAGGGACACCCCTGGCTCCAGCGCCGCGGCAAAGGCCTCCTGGTGCAGGATTTTCACAAAAAACGACTGCCTCAGATCCTCCACGGCGTGAGGATCTGCCACATGCGTTCGCAGCCAGGCTAAAACGGGCGGCTCATACAATCGGCACAGCTCATCCAGCGCGTCCAATGACTTCGGGTCCGCTGCATTCAAGGACCTTTTCAGCAGCGTGATCCTCGTGTCGGGAAAGCGGTGAGGATTTTCAGGGGGCATTTCGGACGATCTAGCCAGAACAGCCCCGGGGATCAAGTCTTAAGAGCACACCCTGAATCACACCTCAGGTCCACCCATCGCGACCTGCGCATCCCGAGATCATCGCCAGACCAAAAACAGTCTCTTCCTCTCCGAGCCGAATCTGCGTGCCACCCTTCACCATAACCCTCTGGCCGTTAACATCTTACACGCTCACCCTCACGAACGAAGCAAGTTCTAGAAAGACGATAAAAGTCAGGATCTTTCACACGCCCGTTCCCTGGCATCGCCTCAGAAACCTACATCCACCTCCCCAAGCCGCTGCGAAAAATCAAGAGTATGAACTTCATGGCCACACTTCTGAGCGAGCAGCTCAAGCAACAGCAGGACGGCATCGCCGAAGCCATCGCCCAGCCGCTTTGGCAGAAAGCGGCTGCCTTCGCCGCCAGCGTCCACGCCTCTGAAGTCGCGAGCGGAGAAACACCCCCTTCCCTTGCCAAGGCTACGCGCGTTGCCCTGACCATTGCCTCCCGCTATCACTGCCCCGAGCCCCCCGTGCTCGCCACCGCGCTCCTGCACAACGTCATGGATAAATCCGAGGTTTCCTTCGACGAGCTTTGCGAGCACTTCGGCCGCCAGATTGCCACCCGCGTCGAGCGTCTGAGCCATGAGACCGAGCAGGACACCGAACTCCATCTCAAACGGCTGCACTCCTGCGACTGGCAGACACGTCTCATCAAGCTGGCAGATGCCGCCGACACCCTTGATCACGACGAAGTCGCTTTGGAAGACCGCATCACGCGCACCACCCAGGTGCTTGAGCTGGCTTTCAGCGAGGAGGAGCCCGTCCAGCGCGCTCAGCGTCACATCACCGAGCTGCTGGAAAACGTTCGCCTGAACTCCGCAGGCTGAGCCAGGTCGGCTCCCTCCTCGTCATCGCGCCGCCCTCGCAGACACCCGGTCATTGAGCCAGGAGCAGGTCTTGTCGAGCATCACCCTCCGCACCATTCGGTCATTCAGCATGTCATGATTCGCCTCGGGATCAGGGTGCCACCACAGCTCCTTGTCCTCCGAGTGAAACATTTCCCACAGCCGCCCGGGGCTGCGTCTGCACATGTACAGCGTCGCATCGCTGCGGCCATACTGCAGCAGCACGGGGATGTTCACCTTGCCCGGCAGATTTCGAGCCTGCTTCCCGGCGTCCATGCACGCGAGCACGTAGCGCAAGGTCATCCCCTTGCACAGCCTGTCGCAGGATCTCTCCCACGCGGCTTCATCCTCCACATTGGACACCAGGTTCCGGCCGATCAGTTCAAACACCGCCGGCCCTGTGACCCGGCTTTGGTTGAAGGTCACCGCCTCCGCCAGCGTGACCGCCGGACGTGCAAACCACGGGGGATAAGCCAGCACAAAGGCAGGCGCGTAAAGCACCAGCGCATCAGG
Organism: Prosthecobacter sp.; assembly: GCF_044226605.1. Taxonomy (GTDB): domain Bacteria; phylum Verrucomicrobiota; class Verrucomicrobiia; order Verrucomicrobiales; family Verrucomicrobiaceae; genus Prosthecobacter. The sequence goes on from NZ_JBGAGS010000010.1 coordinate 114,948, forward strand.
TCCACGCCCCTCGCTAGAAACAGCCGCGCTCAGTGCCAGAATTCCACCCAGGCTGTGCCCCATGTAGGCCATGTGCAGGCTGCGTTTTCCGCGGGCATGATCCGCAAACTCATTCACATCCTCCACCCACCTCTTCCACCGGTGGTAGTCACCCCGCTCCGGGCAGTCCATGTCCCGCCCCTGTCCGCGCAGGTCGCACGAATACACCTCATATCCCCGGGCCGAGAGGTGCCTGCCCAGCTGTCCCCAGTCGTCTGAAGCCTCATCCATGCCGGGAACGGCAATCACCAGTCCCTTGGGCCGCATGCCCTTGGGCGGAAGCCATTGGCAGTAGGGCACCTCCACCCCGTCCGAAGCCCGCCATTTGTAGAGCGGCTCTTCACTCAGCGGCGGCCCTTCGCACATCTTTTTCTGAAACCTCCCGCCACCGTTCAGGCAGGAGGCGGCGAGCAGCGGCAGCAGCACAGCACCTGCTCCTCTCAGCCAGCCACGGAAAGTAAATGGAACCTTCATGCACCCAAATCGGACCTCCGGCGCGCCGAGGACGCATCACTTCCGCATGCCCCACCCCCTAAACATTCATTCAAATTGCACATTCCCAACCCCGCCAGTTCGAATGCTTTGAATCAAAAAAACGCCTTCAAAAGCCGCCGGCGAATCACCGGCTCTTCGTTCCAAACGACTCCGGCGGGTCAGCAAAAAACTCACCCACATCGCCATCCGGCATGCCGTGATTGCGGATGCCTTCCAGCCTCCGGCGGCTGCCCCTTTCGCTGCCTGGACGATTGGCCGTACGCTGGACGATTTCAGTGATCACCGGGGCCGCGATCGCGGCACTCGCGGCCAGCAAAGTCAGTGCGACCATGTTGGAAGATCCGCGACGCATCCCCCGCCCAAACAAGATGCCCAGCGCACATCCCGCAGCGGCAGGGGCGATCAGTGAAGCATAGGTTTCGTAACCGGGGGCGGAAGTGTTCTCTTGCATGCTTTACCATAACCGTTTCGCGAGAATCACCAAAGAGGAATTTGCCCGCATCCGGCTTTCCTGTTAAGGAAAGCCCGATCACTCCTATCTTTTGCACATGTCCCAAGCCGCATCCAAAAAACGTTACGCCCTCATTCTCGCCGGAGGCAGCGGCCAGCGCTTCTGGCCCATCAGCCGCGATGCCCTGCCCAAGCAGCTCCTCAAGCTCTTCGGAGAAAAAACCCTGCTCGAGCTCACCATCGAGCGCCTGGACGGCTTTGTGCCCAAGGAAAACATCCTCATTTTGACCAACAAGCAGCAGGAGGCTTCCGTTCGCGCCATCGTGAAGGACCTTCCGCCTGAAAACATTGTCGCGGAACCCGAAAAGCGCGATACCGCCCCCGCCATCGCCCTTGCAGTCGGCTGGGTGGTCGCCCGCGAACCCACCGCCACCATGATCGTGCTGCCGGCGGATCATCTCATCAAAGACCACGCCCAGTTCCAGCGCGTGCTTTCCAATGCCGCCCTCGCCGCCGAAAACAGCGGCAGCCTCGTCACCGTGGGCATCACCCCCACCTGGCCCTGCCCCAGCTACGGTTATGTCGAGCGCGGCCGCCGCGCCAGCATCGGCGGTCTGGATGACCTGCCCGTTTGGGAAGTCGCCCGCTTCCGTGAAAAGCCCAATCCCGATCTCGCCGAGCACTTCATCAGCCAGGGCAATTTCCTCTGGAACGCCGGCATGTTCATCTGGACCATTCCCGCCATCTTCAGCGAGCTCAGCCGCCACTGCCCCGTGCTCGCCGATTTCATCTCCGAGCTCCGCGGCTCCAAGGACTTCAGCGCCACCGTCGCCAAGCAGTTCGGCAAACTGCCAAAACTCTCCATCGACTACGCCCTCATGGAACGCGCCTCCCGCGTCCTCAACATCGAGTCCACCTTCGACTGGGACGACGTCGGCAACTGGACCAGCGTCGGCCGCTACCTCAAGACCGATGAGGATGGCAACCAGCACAATTGCGCCCTCTCCCAGCAGGATTCGCTCAACAACATCGTCTTCACCCAGACCGGCCAGCATGTCGCCCTCATCGGCGTGCAGGATCTCATCGTCGTCGCCTCCAAAGATGGCCTCCTCGTTGCCACCCGCAGCAAGGCCGAGAACATCAAAAAGATCGTCGATGGCCTCCCCCAGGAGCTCCGCTAATCCGTCTCTGGCTCTGGTATCCAGCATCTAGAAACCAGCATCTAGCCTCCAGCCATGCCGCGCATCCTCGCCATCGATCACGGCACCGTCCGCATCGGTCTCGCTCTCAGTGACGAGACCGAGATCGTTGCGAGCCCCTTCAAAACCATCGATGCCAACCACGAACCCGAGCGCACCCTCGCTCGGATCGTGCAAGAAAAACACATCGCCAAAATCGTCATCGGCATGCCCTTCCGCATGAGTGGCGAGAAAGGCAGCGCCGCCGAGCGCGTGGAAAAATTCGCCCTCAGCCTCGGCAAAGAGCTGCGGCACGAGGTGCCCATCGAGTTCGTCGATGAGCGCCTCTCCTCCGTCGAAGCCGAGGCCTCCATGTCCCGCGCCGGCATCACCGGAAAAAAGGAGCGCAACGAGATCGTCGATCAACTCGCCGCCGTCGTCATCCTCCAGGAATATTTGAATCAGCAGCGCGGCCCCGCCGGCTTCCTGCTCCCCGACGAGTCATACGAACTCTCATGGACCGATGAGCCGAAGCGACGTCGAAAGTAAGGCCGGTAAAAATCACGGCCCCGAGCCGGGATTCAAACGCCTCCGCTTCACCGTCGCCTACTGCGGCACACCATGGCGCGGCTGGCAGAGCCAGGAAGGCGGCGGCGGCGTGCAGGATGAACTCAACACCGCCATCCGCAAAGCCACCCGCATCGTCACTCACGTGCAGGGCAGCGGCCGCACCGACGCTGGCGTCCACGCCCTCGCGCAATCCGCCCACTGCGATGTCCCCGACACCGTCCGCATGAGCACCGAGGCCTGGGCCCACGCCCTCAATGCTTGCCTCCCCCTCACCATCCGCATCCTCAACGTCGAAGAATGCCCGCCCAGCTTTCACGCCCGCTTTGACGCCATCGGTAAAACCTACCGCTACCGCATCTGGCGCCCCCGCATGCTCTCCCCCTTTGAGGCAGACCGCGCCTGGCATGTCTATGGCCCGCTCAATTTGGACGCCGTTCGCTGGTGCTGCGAAAAGCTCGTCGGCACTCACAACTTCGTCCGCCTCTCCGCCAATCGTGGCGACATGCCCGAAACCGAGCGCCGCCAGCGCACCGAGAAAACCACCCGCACCATCCACCGCGCCGAAATGCGCGAAACCGGCGACCTCATCGAACTCGAATTCTCCGGCGACGGCTTCCTCTACAAAATGGTCCGCCTCATCGTCGGCAGCCTCATGCACGTCGCCCGCGGCCGCGAACCCAAAGAATGGTTCGCCAACCTCCTCACCGACCCCTCCGCCCCCCAAAGCAACCAAACCGCCCCCGCCTGCGGCCTCTACCTGATTGGGGTGGAGTATTCAACGGAGCTTTACCCCTTCCTCTCCGAGTCCAAGCGTGAGTAACGCCCACGAAAAACGGTAAGAGCGTTTTTCGTTTAACGGGTAGCAAATAATGCTAAGTATTCCGTATGGGAATCACTTTTAATCCGCTGAAATCAAACACTCGGCCAAAAAAATCGGTCGCAAGAGTCCTTCTCCGTGCTGCAAAAGGAACCATTAGCAAAAAAGCAATTATCGCTTCCGCGATTAGCGCCGCAATAGGATTGGCCATCGTAGTGAAGGCGCACTTTGAAGATATTATTTCATACCTAATAAGCATCCCAGCAGAGAATATCGGCTACACCTTTGTATTGGTCCCATTCACCCTCATCTTTTTTATTGTATATTTTAGAATGTTGCGGAATATGATTCGCCGTAAACCGTATGGTGATGATTCAGATGACTTTTTATCTGTAGATAGACGCTCAGCGAATCGCCGGAATAAGGAATCTTTTACTCCTCAGGAAATCTTCGCTATCATAAAGTCAGAAGGTCGGCAAGAACATCTTAGCCAAGACAAAATTCGTGAAATTGTCGAACAAACACTAACAGCCCGGGAAAAGAATCAACCAAATAACCCTGCAACTTTTACAAGTTATTTTACTTCAATTGTCGAAACGCTAGAAGCTAAAGCAGATGCAGCCGATGAAAAGGCCTCAATACTTCTAAATAAAGGAACGTCTTATTCAAAGTGGGGTATAGCCTTTTTTATTGTATCTATCGCGACATGGCAAGTGTTGGCGTGGGCCAACCAATTTCAAAATCAATTTCTCTATGGTATTATTTCATGTTCGATATTATTCGCTTTCATAGAATTTCTTAGCGCCTGGTTTCTGCGCCAATATCGGCATTTTGTAGATACGTCTACTTATCTGCTTCGCGTCAAATCTATTTTAGATCGCTATCTTCTAACTTATCTTGCAGCAAAAGAACAGGCCAAGGTGGATGGTTCAATTGATGGCAAAGCGTTTACCGCGTTGAATGCTCTTTTGAAAGAGCCAATTAAATGGCCTGAAACTGAGCTTTTTGATAAGGCTAATACAAACTTCGCCAAAGATGCTGCGGAATCCATTACTTTCCTTGCCAAGGAACTCAAAGATAAAAAATAGCATCAATCCTACTCTTGGGGGCCATTAGTTGAGGGATTAGTATACCATCTATGCACACTTCACACTGACGGCATGTGTGACCACTTCGAAAAACCCTTTTTCAGCCCCGAACACCGCTGGAAAAGCAGCGCAAAACACAGCGCGTTGATCAATGCCGCCTCTCACTGGCTCGTCACTTCAAAAATCGATTGCTCATCAATCGTCAATCACGCACTCCCAAAGCGCTTATGGGCCAAAGCATTGGCGATCGTCCTCGCAGACTGGCCACCTGCTCATACCACAAGATACCAAACCATCTGCCCGCTCGCATCCCCCTCCCAGACAAAAATCCCTCCGCCTTGTAATTTATCTTTCCCCCACCCGCGCTCATTTTATAGGCTCACCCCTCACCCTCTCTTCAGCCATCCCCTGCCAATCCCAAGACCACACTCATGCCCTCCCTCCCACACCTCCCCCTCGCCGAATACTCCATCCAGCACGGCCTTGAGCTCTTCCTCATCTTCGGCCTCGCAGGCATCCTCATGACCATCGTGGGCTACAAGCTCTTCGACAAGCTCACCCCCGGCGATCTCCACGGTGAAATCTTCGAAAAGAAAAACATCGCCGCCGCCATCCTCGCCGGCAGCGTCATCATCGGCGTGTCGCTGATCCTCGCTGCTGCGATGAGCAGCTAGGCATTTCCCGCCTCGATCATGAAACGAAGCAACGTCATCATCCTGACGCTCGCAGGAGTGAGCCTGGCTGCCACCCGCTGTCATCGCACACCCTCTGCCGGGCCTGTGAATGTCCACAGCACCGCAGTCCTGCCACCCAGCTCTCTGAGCCCGGCCATGCGTGCCGCCCTGCCTGCCTTTGCGGCAGGATATGACACTTCATACCAGTCCCCGCCGCACAACGCCTACGACCCCCAGCTCGGCTACTACCATCAGCCCTGCTCCGGTTGGTTCCCCTACCCCTACGATCATTACGACTCACGCTGGGGCTACTACCGCTGCGGCAGATGGTCCCGCTATCACAGCACCCAGGCCTACTCATCTTCGTCCTCCTACTATCGCATCGGCCCTACATTTTCAGGCACGTCAGCACCCCTGGCTTCTTCCCCTCCAAATAGCACCACCAGGCCGAGCACCTCGACCCCGGCCCTAAGCGACTACACACTCCAGCCCGCCGGAGCGCCCATCCACAGTGGCGTCCCACAAAACCAGGCCACCGCCACGCGTGCAGCCTTCGCTCCCTCCTCCCGTTACTCCTCGCACTCAGGCACCTCCAGCCGCGGCGGCTTCGGCCATACCGGATACTCCTCGGGCCACTTCTCCGGCTCCTGATCTCCTGTGAAACGCATCACCCAAAGTCCCCGCGCCGACTGGCAGGCCCAGGTGGAATCCCTCGGCCTCACTTACCACACCATCGACGGCCAGCTCTACTGGGACGAGTCCGCCCACTACCGCTTCAGCACCCGCGACATCGAAACGCTGGAGAAATCCACCGCCGAACTCCAGCGCATTAGCATCGAGGCCGCCGAGCGCGCCATCCGCGATAACTGGCGCGAGCGCCTCGCCATCTCCCCCGCAGCCTGGCAGGAAATCATTCAATCCTGGGAGCGCGACGACCTCTCCCTCTACGGCCGCTTTGATCTCATGTGGGACGGCACCGGCACCCCCAAGCTCCTCGAATACAACGCCGACACCCCCACCGGCCTGCTCGAAGCCGCCGTCGTGCAATGGCAGTGGCTCCAGCAAACCCGCCCAAACGCCGACCAGTTCAATTCCATCCACGAGCAGCTTCTCGCCTCCTGGCCCTCATGGCCGCAGAAACAAATCCACTTCTGCGCCCAGCGCGATGCCGAGGAAGACTGGCGCACCCTCCTCTACCTCATCGACACCTGCCAGCAGTCCGGCAAACGCACCGTCGATCTCGCCGTCGAAGACATCGGCTGGAACGAGCGCATGCAAAACTTCGTGGACCACCAGGACCACCCGATGGACCTCCTCTTCAAGCTCTACCCTTGGGAATGGATGTGGCAGGAAGACTTCTCCATCCACCTCCCCGGCAGATGCCAGCGCTTCCTCGAGCCCGTCTGGAAAATGCTCTGGAGCAACAAAGCCTTCCTCGTCCTCCTCTGGGAGATGTTTGAAGGCCACCCCAATCTCCTCCGCGCCTCCTTCAGTCCGGACGGCATGCCCAGCCACGTCGAAAAACCTTTCTTCGGCCGTGAAGGCACCAACGTCCGCCTCATCCGCAACAACGACCTCCTGGAAAGCAGCGACGGCCCCTGGCAGTCCCAGCCCAAAGCCTATCAAGAGCTCCACCCCGAAGTCTCCTTCGACGGCAACCACCCCGTCATCGGCTCCTGGATCATCGGCGGCACCCCCGCCGGCATCGGCATCCGCGAAGACACCTCCCTCATCACCGCCAACTCCAGCCGCTTCGTCCCCCACTGGTTTTAGAAAAGCACGCCACTTCAAAAATCAAAAATCGATTGCTCATCAATCGCCAATCACGCCCGCCCAAGTCGCTCACCATCTCTGGAATTGACCATCTTTCCTTCGCAGTGCTGAACGGAAAACAAATCGGCAATCGTTCTCCCCACACCTTGTCGACAGCATCAGGGCTTACGCATAAACAGCGCCCAAGTATCTAGCTGTCACGGAGCGCCGCGTCCTTTCGGTCCTTTCGCATGAGCCTTCGCCTTCGCTGCCCCTTCATGCGTAAGCCCTGCGCCAACATCTCCGAGCACCAACGGTGCGGCCTATCGCAGCCCTGGGCAGAGCGAGCCTCGGCGAGCGCCGCCCAGGGTTTTCCGCCAACAACTCCGGAAAGCAAACCCAGCGCTTCTCACTCACACAACGGGTCCCAGCAGCGTCTGCAAATCGCCCCGCCACACGCCTGCCTCCATCGCTCTCCTCAACCCCACCACCCCCTCACACCCGGCGCTCCCCAAACAATCGTTCAGCCACCGTCAACAACTGTCAACCACCGTAAACTTCCCCTTCCCCTCATTCCTCATTTGAACCCCCCACCTCCCTGAGGCATGTAAACCGCCCCTCATGCCCCACGAAGCCCAAATCGCCCGCCGTCGCTCCTTCGCGATCATCTCGCACCCGGACGCCGGTAAAACGACGCTCACCGAAAAGCTCCTGCTCTACGGCGGCGCCGTCGCGCTCGCAGGCTCCGTCACCGCCCGCAAAAACCAGCGCGCCACCACCTCAGACTGGATGGAGCTGGAAAAGCAGCGCGGCATCTCCGTCAGCTCCACCGTCCTCCAGTTTGAGTACAAGGACAGCGTCGTAAACCTCCTCGACACCCCCGGTCACAAGGACTTCTCTGAGGACACCTACCGCGTGCTCACCGCCGTGGACGCCGCCATCATGGTCATCGACGCCGGCAAGGGTATCGAGGCCCAGACCCGCAAGCTCTTCGAAGTTTGCCGCCGCCGTGGCGTGCCCATCTTCACCTTCATGAACAAGCTCGACCGCCCCGCGCGCGAGCCCCTCACCCTTCTCGACGAACTCGAAACCGTCCTCGGCATCGGTGCCTGCGCCATCAACTGGCCCCTCGGCCTCGGCCAGCAGTTCCGTGGCGTCTATGATCGCCGCAAAAAGGACGTCCATCTCTTCGAGCGTACCGTCCACGGCGCCTACCGCGCCCCCGAAAAAGTCGGCGGTCTCGATGACGACTTCGTCGCCCAGCACACCGTCCCCGAAGCACTCGAACAGGCCAAGATGGAACTCGAGATGCTCGACGGCGCCGGCCACGCCTACGACCGCACCAAAATCGATCGCGGTGAACTCACCCCCGTCTTCTTCGGCAGCGCCAGCAACAACTTCGGCGTGCAGATGCTGCTCGACGGCTTCCTCGAGCTCGCCCCGCCGCCCGAGCCCCGCATGGCCGCCGATGGCCGCGTCATCGAGCCCACTGCCGAAGGCTTCTCCGGCTTCGTCTTCAAGATCCAGGCCAACATGGATCCCCGCCACCGCGACCGCATGAGCTTCGTGCGCATCGTCAGTGGCAAGTTCGAGCGCGACATGCAGGTCACCCACACCCGCACCGGCAAGCTCGTCCGCCTCGCCAACTCCCAAAAGCTCTTCGCCCAGGATCGCGAAACCGTAAACGAAGCCTACGCAGGCGACGTCGTCGGCATCGTCGGCAATCACGGCTTCGGCATTGGCGACACCCTCGCCGCCGATCCCAAGCTCAAGTTCGACGAAATACCCCGCTTCGCACCCGAAGTCTTCGCCTACCTGCACAACCCCAGCACCGCGCACTACAAGCGCTTCCGCGACGGCCTCGAGCAGCTCCTCAGCGAAGGCGTCGTGCAGCAGTTCATCCAGCCTCACGCCGGTCAGCGCGTGCCGCTCCTCGGAGCCGTCGGCCCCCTCCAGTTTGAAGTCGTGCAGTTCCGTCTCGAAAGCGAATACAACGCCCAGAGCCGCCTCGAAAACGCCCCTTACACCGTCCTCCGCTGGGTCCGCACCAAAGACGGCGGCTCCATCGAAGACTTCGACATCCCCGGCGGCGTCACCACCGCCCAGGACAGCGCCGACCGCTGGGTCGTCTTCTTCTCCGACCAGTGGGCCATCAACTACTTCGAACGCCGCAACCCCAACGCCGAACTCTCCACCATTCCTTGGGATGAGGTGGAGAAGGCGGCATAAAAAACTTGGCCGCCTGCGCCACCATCGCCTATTAGGCTTTCAGTGCATGCACCGTTAGATGTCATTATCCGCCATTCTTGGGAAAAGGCCTTTTTCACCACCTACACCCTGAGTCTGGCATTCTTCGAAAGCCAGCTCAAGGGATCGATGTTGCGGAACGGTTGCCGCGAGCTTTGGATCATCACCGATACGGACGGCTACGAGCGCAGCCTGGATGAACGGCAGGCAAATGCTGTCGGCATTGAATACCGCGTGGTGCCTGTGGCGATGGAACATGGCGTGTTTCATCCAAAGCTGACCTACCTTGTGGGAGCCCATGAGCACGTCTTGGTGATTGGCAGCGGCAATCTGACCTTCTGCGGGCACGGCAGAAACGTGGAAGTGGCCGAAGTCATCTCCTCAAAACAATATCCGCGTGTCTTCATGGATCTGGCAGACGCCCTGGAGGCCTTGGAGCAACGCCGAGATTTCATCAATCCAGACCCCACATGGCTGGTCATCATGCGCGAGCATGCTCGTGATGCCGGCAGAGGAGCCGACCGCGCCGAGTCGCCGCGTCTGTGGCACAGCATCACGAACAGTTTAGCCACTCAAATCAAGGATGCGGCGCTGGCAGCAGGGGGTGCCTCCGCGATTCGCTCCCTTTCGCCCTTCCACGACACAGATGGCGGGGTACTGAGGCGGATGGCCCATGAGGTTGGGGCCGCCAGCCTGACGATTGGCCTGCTGCCTGAAAAACATGAGGAAACCACCTTCCCATTCAACTCGGGCAAGCGTGCCGCGGTCAAAATCATGGCGGCGGAAATCAGCACCGGCGACGAAGATGAGGATTTCATGCTGAGCGACCCTTCGCGCCGTCTGCATGCTAAATGGCTTGAGCTTGATTTACGGGATGACACACGCCTGATGATCACCGGAAGCGTCAACGCGACGACCAAAAGCCTGGAGACCACAGACAACATTGAAGTGGCGCTGATGCGCCGGCCCGGCCACCGGTCCCCGCCCGCGTTGAGGTGGAAAAAAGTGACGGCTCCTGAAACTCACAAGAGACAGGATTTTCGTGGGGCAGGCCTGCGTGGCCGCGCCTTTGTTCACGCCAGGCTGTCCAAAGATGTGCTCAGCGGCCAGATGTTGGGCCGAGGCGTGCTTGCAGGAAGCTGGCAAGTCGCTCTGGAGGATTCCGGGGGCAGCGTGAAGGATTTTATCCTGGAGGTGGACGAGAAGGGGGCCTTTTCGAAACGCCTCGCCGACTTGGGCCAGTTCGGCGCGTCGGCCACCCTTCAGCTCACCATGCATCTCGAAGACAGGACGGCCTGCGGGTGGGTGAGCGTGGAGATGTACCTCAACATGGCCCGGACCGGGCTGATGTCAGTAGGCACCCTGCTTCGCCACCTCAACGGCCAGGCCACCTTTGAGGATGACATTGTGCTGCTGAATTTCATCATGGAAAGCGCCATGCGCCACCTGCACGGCCTGGAGGAAGCACCCGCGACAGCTGATAACCCCAAGACTCCCAAGGCATCCGGCCCAGTCAACACCAGCCTGATTGATCTGGAACGGCTCGCAACGGTCAGCCGGGACCAGTCCTTGAACGAAACCCGCAGTAACTCAGCATCCACCACACAGCTCTCACACCTAATTGATGAGCTGAGAAAACGCCTGCGCCTGAGGCTCTCCCAAGAAACGGCCAACCATGCCACGGAAACGGAGGACGAAAGTGACGGCGGCATCGAGGACACGGAAAAAGGCGACAGCCGCGTGACGGAGGCCTTGGATCGTTTTGAAGCCATGATCCGCGATTCGCTTCGCGGCGGCAGCCCGAAGCAAAGGACTATCGCACTGATGATGTGGCGGGAGGTCAGGCTGGCGATGATGCTGGATCATGCGCGCGACCCGGGGACGATTGAGGCTTTCCTGCGACGCTGGCTGAATGCCGCCTGCCGCAACGCGCCGAAACCCGCCAGCGCGGCCCCCACACAGCTGGACCGCCACATTTTTTCGACGGCAGCCTTTCTGGCGGCGGGACGACGCAGGAATGCTGGCGTGGTCCTGCAAGCCCTGCACGAGGAGATCCAGACGTACATGGAGGGTGAACCCCGTCTCGATTTCATCGAAGCTGCCTTGGCCGAGGGCATCGAACCGGCTCTCCGGCAGCTGTTTCCAAAGCAAGCGGCCGGCATGCAGGAGGCAATACTGGAGATCCTCTGCACGCCTTCCTTGGGCGAGCAGATTCAGAATGCGTGCGCCTGGCTTGGCGGTAGAGGTTCGCAGCCGGACAAACGGCTGGCCCTGTTTCAAACACAAACTGGAGAGCTGCTGGCAAGAGCGCTCGACACGCCGGAGATGGTGCGGTTCACCTTGCGGAAAGATGAGCGCGAGGCCTGCCCGCATTGCCACCAAAGACTGAGCCATGCTGGCCTGAGTGAGCTCAACTATCATCGTCTCAGCCAGTGTGGCAATGAACGATGCCAGCGGTTTATCTTTGACCCCAGACTGCCAGAGCCCCATGCCGACTGATCTCAGCATCTACGGCGACGCGCCTTTTTTCGTCAGCCCTTCGGCCTCCATCGCCCGTGGCCTGGACCATCTGGGCATGGCGCAGGATAACTTCAATCTGATGGACGCCTGCATTCCGGGCATCAGCAATGCCACCCGCCATGTGCGGCCCTACAGCCTTATGTGTTGGGCATCTTGGTATTCGCGCGAGGCATGGAAGGCGCGCAACAGGCGGCCCACGACGGCTGACATGCTGCGGTTTCGCGAAAAAACGGAAAGCCTCTTCCTGTGGGGACACAAGCTTCACGACGCCACCCTGCACATGCCAGGCTCCGATGCCAAGGTGCCCAAGGCGGGCCCGGGGGGAAGGGTGATGCTGGACTTCAAGTCTTGGAACCGCAGCCCCGGGAACACGAGCTACCTCGCCGCCGTGCAGTACCGCCCCTCGCTGACCACAGGCCTAGGTCTGCTGGCGCGGGAAGGACCCGATCTCTTCAAGCCCACCGACACAGGCGAGGATCTGGCCATGGCGTTGCATGCCGAACTTAGCAGATGCACCTCCTTTGATTTGCTGTGTGATGCCGACGCGATCAAAGCGACCCCCAAGGAAGCAGAGGCTGCCTACGAAGTCTGGAACGTCAAAGAAACCTCCAAGGCCGAGGCCTGCTTGTTCCGCTCGGTGTTGTATGAAGAAAACTCGGTGCCGGCCGCCGCAGATTTGGAGCAGGTGAATCCGCTGGCAAGACGCAGCGCCTTCGTGCGGCTGGTGATCGATGCCTTGACACAGGCAAGGCAGCCGCTCGATGCCGCGACGTTGCGGGAACTGCTGGCGTTTGGCCGGCTTTCAAACGGCTCCCCTTTGCGCCTGGAGGCGGGCCCCAGGGCGCAGTCGCAACGCTGGCGGCTACTCCAGATGCGCCAGGCCCAGCGCCAGGCAGTCGAGTCCCTGCTCGCGTGGATTGAACGGATGCTGATTGATGAACAGATCTGTGAACCAAATGATCTCTGGCGGCGCGCGGCTGAGGAGATCGAGATGGATGGCTGCGTGGAAGAAGCTGTAACGGCCTGCCTGCCTGCCCAATGCCGCTCCTTTGAGGACTACAGCCAGTGGTTGCAGCAGGGCGAGGACGAGCACCTGTCCATCATCGCGGAAACCTACGTCTTGGGCCACGCTACCCGAGCAGGAGAACAGACGGTGAACGACTGCCTAGGGCTGTTGTTCAAACTGGAACGGATGCTGTCATGGATCACCCCGGACAGCTTTCTGAGCCAGGAACTTGCGCGATATAGCACCGCTCACAGAGTGCCCTTTGCCAAGTGGCGGAACTTGGTGCGAAGATTCGGGCAGCGCTCCCCTGCTGAGCTGGCCGAGCAGTTGCTAAAGCAGTGTGTGCTAAGCCAGCACTTTGCCATCGCGACACAGCGCAACGAGGAGGGCAAGCCGCGGCTACGCATCAGTGTCGAAGAAGAGGGCTTCCGGGCGTTGGTTGATCGTTCCTGGGCACCCCAGCCCACCCCCGACCGGCTGGAGGCGCTGCTTTCCTTGATGCAAAGCTGCCATTTACTTCGTGAGCGCGACCTATCCTATAGCCCCGCAAAGCTTTGAATGGTCACGATGGCCTTGATCCTGCATCCTCATCACTATCTTCGCATGAACCCCAAAACCGTCGTCATCACCGGCTGCACCCGCGGACTTGGCCGCGCCATGGTCCCCCTCTTCATCAAAGCCGGCTGGACCGTCATCGGCTGCGGCCGCAACACCGCCCAGATCGCCGAACTCTCCCGCACGTTCCCATCTCCCCACCTCTTCCAAACCTGCGACGTCTCCAGCGAGTCCGACATCGCCGCCTTCTGCGCCGCCCTCCTCAAGCACTCCGGCGCACCCGACCTCGTCCTCAACAACGCCGCCATCATCAACCCCAACGCCCCCCTTTGGGAAACCAGCGCCGAGGACTTCAGCCGCATCATCGACATCAACATCAAAGGCCCCGCCGCCATGATGCGCCACCTCCTACCCGCCATGCTCAAGCGCGGCAGCGGCGTCATCGTCAACTTCTCCTCCGGCTGGGGCCGCTGCACCGCCTCAGACGTCGCCCCTTACTGCGCCACCAAGTACGCCATCGAAGGCCTTTCCATGGCCACCGCCCAGGACACCGGCGGCAAAGTCGCCGTCATCCCCATGAACCCCGGCATCATCGACACCGACATGCTCCGCAGCACCTTCGGCTCCACCGCCGGCGACTTCCCCAATGCCGAAGCCTGGGCCCGCCGCGCCGTCCCCTACTTCATCAAACTCGGCCCCAAAGATAACGGCAAACCCCTCACCGTCCCCGGCGGCTAAACACCCACCCAATCTTCCTCCTCCCCTCAAGTCTGGAGACCCAAAGCGCCTTCTCATCACCGCAGGCCCAGCACAAGAACTCTCCAGTCCCGCGCACCTCCTCCCAACGAACCCAACGCCGTATTGTAGTACCGGCTTTAGCCGGTCTGGTCTCATCTCTGTTTCAAACACTCCCCATGCGCCTCCTCATCACCGCCGGCCCCACCCGCGAGCCCATCGACCCCGTGCGCTTCCTCTCGAACCGCTCCTCCGGTCGCATGGGCTACGCCCTCGCCGCAGCCGCCCACGCCGCCGGCCACGAAGTCCTCCTCATCTCCGGCCCCGTCGTCATCCCCGCACCCTCCGGCGTCCAGCTCATCCGCATCGAGACCGCCCGCGAAATGTACGACGCCGTCCGCACTCATCTCCCCGGCTGCACCGCCGCCATCTTCAGCGCCGCCGTCGCCGACTACCGCCCCGCCCAGGCCGCCACCCAAAAAATCAAAAAGTCCGCCACCACCCTCACGCTCGAACTCGAGCGCACCGAAGACATCCTCGGCTCCGTCCGCTCCACCTTCGGCTTCACCGGCTTCCTCGTCGGCTTCGCCGCAGAAACCGAGAACCTCATCCCCCACGCCCAGGACAAGCTCCAGCGCAAAGGCTGCGACCTCATCGTCGCCAACGACGTATCCCAATCCGGCATCGGGTTTGACAGCACAGAAAACGAAGTCACCCTCTGCCTCCCCGGCGGTCACACGATTCCCCTCCCCAGGCAGTCGAAAACCTCCATCGCAGATGAATTGATCCAGTTCATTTCATCCAGAATCTAGCTTGCCCTTCGTAGCTTCAGCGAAGAATGGGCATCCAGTATCCAGCATCCAGTGAAAGAACTCCTCGCCACCGCCACCGAAGCCGCCCACGCCGCCGGCAAACTCATCACCGAAAACTTCGGCTCCGAACTCACCGTCAACGAAATGCAGCGGCACGACATCAAGCTCGAGCTTGATGTCCGCAGCCAGAAGCTCATCACCGACATGATCCTCGCCCGCTTCCCCGACCACGCCATCCTCGGCGAGGAAGGCGGCGAAACCGGCGGCAATGGCGACGTCGAATGGATCGTCGATCCCATCGACGGCACCGTGAACTACTTCTTCGGCATCCCCCACTTCTGCGTCTCCATCGCCGCCCGCAAACGCGAATCCAAAGAACTCCTCATCGGCGTCATCTTCGACCCCATGCAGAACGAGACCTGGACCGTCATCCGCGGCGAAAAAGCCCAGCTCAATGGCAAGCCCATCGCCGTCAGCAATCGCGCCGAAATGGCCGAAGCCGTCGTCACCGTCGGCTTCTCCAAGAGCAAGGAAGCCCTCGACCTCGGCTTCGAGCGCTACAAGCGCATCGCCTACGAAGTCCGCAAAACCCGCATGCTCGGCAGCGCCGCCCTCGCCATGGCCTACATCGCCACCGGCCGTCTCGATGCCTACGTCGAAGAGCAGATCAGCCTCTGGGACATCGCCGCCGGCCAGCTCATGGTCGAAATGGGAGGCGGCAAAGTCATGCTCAAGCCCAGCACCACCAAGCCTGGCACCATGTTCATCTGCGCCTCCAACGGCAAGCTTCCCATCGAGGAGTATCTGTAAACCTTGTTTTTTCGTCAGCTAGAACTAAGCTCACCACATGATTGCCACTTTGGACACGGTGCTCGCGGAGGCGCTGTCTTTGTCAGAAGACAGCAGACTTCAGTTGGTGGAGAGCTTGATCCCCACCATCCAGATCACCCCCGATCTGGAAGCGGAGCAAATCCAGGAAGTGCGTCATCGCATCGATGACGTCCGCAGCGGGCGTTTGAGCACCATTCCTGGCGAGCAGGTTTTTCGTGAGATTCAGCAGTCTCTCGCCGAGCGCCGTTCAGCATGACGTTTGATTTTCATCCAGACGCTCGCAGCGAATTTCAAGAAGCTGCCCACTGGTATGAAGACCGCAGCATCTTTGCTGGAGACAGGTTTGTTAAAGCGGTGCGGCAGTCGATTGAGCAAATCATGCTCGATCCCTCGCGGTATCAAAAGCTCGAAGATGGCATTCATGTCTTCCGGCTCAAGGTGTTCCCATACCGCTTGTACTACACACACGAGGAACACATAGGCCTCATCCGGATTTTTGCTGTGATGCACGAGAAGAGAAAACCAGATTATTGGCGCCATCGTCTCGATGGCTGATTCCACTCCCAAGGTTTTCACCTTTTCCAGCATGACAATCACCTCACCCCCTGCGAACTAACCCACCGCGCATGTCCACCTCCCCCGCCCCCCGCGAAGTCATCCTCGAAGCCCGCGAGCTCACCCGTGAGTTCGATGGCGTCAAGGCGCTCGACCGCTTCAGCTTCCAGCTTCATCGCGGCGAGGTCCTCGGCCTCCTCGGTGCCAATGGCGCCGGCAAGACCACGGCCATGAACTGCCTCCTCGGCCTCACTCTGCCGACCTCCGGCGAGCTGAATGCCTTCGGCGTCCCACTCCACGCCAATCGCATCAGCATCCTTCAGCGCTCCAATTTCTCCTCCGCCTACACCGCCCTCCCCGGCAATCTCCTCGTCTGGCAAAACCTCAGCGTCTTCGCCGGCATTTACGGCGTCCCAAATCCGAAGAAAAAAATCGCCGAGCTGATGGAGCTTCTCGAAATCTCCCACCTCAGCAAACGCGTCACCGGCCAGCTCTCCGCCGGCGAATCCACCCGCGTCAATCTCGTCAAAGCCTTCCTCAACGACCCCGAGCTTCTGATGCTCGACGAGCCAACCGCCAGCCTCGACCCCGACATCGCCGACAAAGTCCGCAAAGTCATCCGCAAGGTCCAGCGCGAGCGCAGCATCGCCATTCTCTACACCTCTCACAACATGCGCGACATTGAGGAAGTCTGCGACCGCGTCATCTTCCTCCACAAAGGCAAGATCGTCTGCGAAGGCACCCCTTCCGACATCGTCGCCCAGTCCAGCAGCGACAACCTCGAAGACGTCTTCATCAAAATCGCCCGCGACGGCGAAATCCTCGACGAACCCAAGAAAGACCCCGCCCCATGAATCTCCGCATCATCAGCGCCCTCGTCATGCGCTACCTCTTCCTCTACTCCCGCACCCCCATGCGCCTTGTGGAGCTCATCTTCTGGCCTCTCGTCGATCTCGTCGTCTGGGGAAACGTCACCGTCTTCATCCAGAAAAACAGCGACGCCAAATTCGGCGAGTTCATCCTCTTCTTCCTCGGCGCCATGATCCTTTGGGACATCCTCTTCCGCGCCCAGCAGGGAGTCGCCATCTCATTCCTCGAAGACGTCTGGACCCGCAATCTCCTCAATGTCTTCGTCGCCCCCGTCCGCACCGCGGAATATCTCGGTGCCACCTTCGTCGTCGGCTTCCTGCGCATCCTCGTCACCTGCTGCGTCATGAGCCTCGTCTCCTACGTCGGCTACTCCTTCAACATCTTTCAGCTTCAGTGGTGGCTCATCCCCTTCTTCCTCAATCTCATGGTCTTCGGCTGGGCGCTCGGCATGATCTCCACCGCGCTCATTCTGCGCTGGGGCCAGGCCGCCGAATCCCTCGCCTGGGCCGTCCCCTTCTTCATTCAGCCCGCCGTCTGCGTCTTCTATCCCGTCAAAGACATGCCCGCCTGGGCCCAGCCCATCTCCTGGTGCTTCCCCGCCACCCCCATCTTTGAAGGCATGCGCGAAGTCATGAAAACCGGCGTCCTCAACTGGAACCACCTCTGGCTCGCCGCCGGCCTCAACCTCATCTACCTCACCCTCGCCGGCTGGCTCTTCGTCTGGGTCCTCAACATCACCCGCCAGCGCGGCCTCCTCACCAAGTTCGCGACTCAGTAAAAGTGATGCGGGCACTCCTGCCCGCACCAGAACTCCCGCAAACACCCGCCGACTCACTCCTAGTAATGGGGTATTCCTGCCCCCCTGCTGCAACGCCGGACCAGCACCCCATTTGGAGTGCGGTCGCGTAGTGAGGCACGAACGGAGCTACCGCTTTCGCCGTGCAGCACTGCGCACAAAGACCACCGAATTTCCGAAAGCGGCAGCCAGCACACTCTCGCAGGCCCCACCAGCACTCGCACACCCCAGCCCCACCGAGAACCCGCGCCAGCGTCCCCGGAGTGCGGCGCTTCAGCGCCGCTTTCGCACCACCCCCAGCTCTCTCCATCTTCCTCCCGTCCCACGCACCTCACACCCCTCTCAAAAGCCGGAACAACCGCCAACAACCGTAAACCATCGTCAACTCCCCTCACCCCTCCCACACCCCCGACGCACGCATCACCGTCTCATGCACGCTGATGTCATGCGCCGCATCCCACGCCAGCTTCTTCTCCCCGCGCACCACCTTCGCCAGATCCGTAAACTCCCCCGCATACCGGTCCTTCGGCACCTCCAGTTGAAACGACTGCGTCCCCTTCTTGTAGCTCCCCTTCGCCGTCGTCAGCGACAGATTCACCTTCCCGCTTTCCATCGGCACGATCTCAAACGTCCCCTCCGTCCCCGTCACATTAAATCTCCGTCGCGGCCCGCCAAACGGATCCACATGATTCACGCGCACCACTGCCGTTGCCTTCGCATACTGCAGCACCGCCATCTGGTTGTCCTTCACGCCATCATCCCGCGTCGGCGTTGAAAAAGCCGTCACCCCCTGCGGCTTGCCCAGGATCGTCGTCACCGCATCGATCATGTGACAGCCCAGCTCAAAAAGCCCTCCGCCCGGCAGCGCTCCCAAAATCCCACGCTGCTTCGCATCCCCCAGCTTCCCCATCGCCGCATCGATCTCCGTGATCTCCCCCAGCCACCCCCCGCGCACCGCCTGAAACAGCAGCTCAAACGCCGGATTGTATCGCAGCATATACCCCATCTGCACCGTCAGCCCCCGCTTCTCCGCCTCCAGTCGCATCGCCTTAAACTCCGCATGCTTCAGCGCCCCCGGCTTGTCCAGATGCACATGCTTCCCAGCCTGAATGCACCGCAGCGCAGTCGCACAAGAATCCGTCATCCGCGTCTCCACCGCCACCGCCTTCAGATCCGGCGTCCCCAGCAGTTTCTCTTCCGTCAGTAGTGGCACACCTTCATACCCCTTCTCCGCCACGACCCCCACCACCTCCCAAAGCTCCGTCAAAGACCGCATCGCCTCCATCTTCCCCGCCGCATGCGCATGCTCCGTCCCAATCTGCCCAATCTTCAGCCTCCCACCGCCACCAGCCGCAGAGGCAAAAGCAGTCGAACCACAGGCAAGAATAAAAGCGCGTCGTTTCATCATAGGCCCACTCAAACGACGCCAAATGGCCGTTCCTCACATCATGGTGCGCTTAAGACAGCTTTGCTTCCGTTTGACGGCGAAAGCTTAATCATGATCTTGCTGAATCACCATGAGCCGAGCAATTAAACAGGACATTGTCGCACTGCTGGAATCCTTGGAGATTTTGCACGATTTTTCAGCCGAACCTTTCGCCCAGCGGCTGCTTCGGGCCTGCACTCAGCTCATGCCTGAGACCTGCCACACCTTCGAACTGTGGGACCAGAAAACAAAAGAACATCAGGGGGCGCTCAATGTCCCCTACGATCCCAAGGACATGGAAGAGCGCTTCCGCTTGATGGGTGAGCTGGTGCCCAGGGAGCACCCTGTTTTGCCTCATTTCGCAGCGGGCTTCACGGGGCCTCTTCGGATCTCCGATTTCCTTACGCAGCGGCAGCTCCGAAAGCTCGACATGTATGATGTGATATTTAAACCGGCGGAAGTTTGTCATCAGGTGTCCATGCCCTTGAAAAATGATACTCATCTGGGCGGTTTCACCTTCAGCCGCGGAGGCAGGCGTGAATTCTCCGACCACGAGTTGAAACTGTTGTCCTTGTTCGGACGCCAGGTCGCCCTCGCCCACCAGAATGACCAGATTCTTCTCGCTGCAAACTTCCGGCAACGCGCAGTGTCTCAGACGGATTTCACCTCACTGCGCCGCCTCGGCTTGACCCGGCGCGAATGCGAAGTTCTCACTTGGATGGCGGAAGGAAAACGTGACCGAGAAATCGCCGTCATTCTTGGAATGAGTATCAGAACAGCGGAGCACCATGCTCGCAGGATCTTGGGAAAACTGTCTGTTGAAACTCGCACAGCTGCAGTGGCTGAGGCAAGGCGGCGCATGGGTCGTGATTGAGCTGAGGCCTCTTTCTGCCTCCTTGATTCTTTAACCCGGAGACCTGCCGCACCGGTCTTCGTGTGGGCATGTCCGTATTCCTACCTATCGCAAAAAGGCTCGTGAGCGCCTAGTGGGGTGAACACCGCCGCCCGTCCACAACGGTGGAATCTGTCCCGACAATCCTATGCGCGATCACCCACTCGAACCTTTCTGGCCAAAACAGAAGCTGCAAAATGAAGACCTCTGGTTCTACAACTCCTATCCAATCCAGGGCTATCCCGAGTCCGGCAAGGCAGATGTCGCGCATCATGGCCGCATGATCTTCCTCGGAAGCTATTCCTACCTTGGCCTGAATGGCGATCCCAGAATCAACCAGGCTGCTCAGGAAGCCATCGGCCTGTATGGCACCGGAGCCCACGGAGTGCGTCTGCTCGCCGGCACGCTTGAGATTCACAAGCAGCTGGAAAGTAAAATCGCCAGCTTCAAAGGCACGGAGTCCGCCATTGTATTCTCCAGCGGGTTCATGACGAATGTGTCCGTCATCGCCAGCGTCCTGTCGCGTCAGGACACCGTCATCATCGACCGTCTCGCCCATGCCAGCATCATCGATGGATGTCACCTGTCCCGCGCCAAACTCCTTCGTTTCAAGCACAATGACATGGACAGCCTGGAGCAATGCCTCACTTCCTTAGAGGCCAAAGGAAGAAAACTCGTCATTGTCGATGGTGTTTACAGCATGGACGGAGATGTGGCGGACCTGCCAAACATTCACCAGTTATGTAGAAGACACGGAGCCACGCTCATGGTGGATGAAGCTCACTCTCTCGGAGTTATCGGCAAAACTGGCCGTGGTATCGAAGAGCATTTCAGCATGCCGATGGACACGATAGACATCAAGATGGGCACCCTGAGCAAGGCCATCCCCAGCGTGGGTGGCTATGTGGCCGGAAGTGCAAAGCTTTGTGAATTTCTCTCGTTGCAGGCACGTGGCTTCATCTATTCGGGAGCCCTTCCGGCGGCTTCCGCGGCAGCTGCGCTTGAGGCGTTCAAGATCATCGAGACTGAGCCCGCGCGTGTCGAGATCCTCCATCGCAACGTGGAGCATTTCGCCAAAGGGCTTCGTGAGATCGGTCTTTCCTACCTGAACAGCACCAGCGCCGTCTTTCCCATCGTTTGTGGCAGCGACTGGGATGCATGGCGGCTCGCCCGCTTCTGCCAGCGAAGGGGAATTTTTGTCCAGGCCATTCCACATCCGGTGGTTCCAAAAGGTCTCGCCCGGCTGCGCGCGGCGGTCACGGCTGCCCACACCGTTGAGGATCTAAACCGTTGTCTAAGTGTTCTCCAGCAGGGCACTTGTTCCATTCCCGAAGTCCTTCGGCAGCACACGTCCAAGAATTAGCATCCCTCTCAAACACCGTCATCCACCAGTTCCGTTGCCCAACCCAAGAAACTGGAATCAAGAACTTCTCACCTCGCCTCCATCACCCTCCCCATCTCCTCCGCGCTCACCTCCAGATCCACCACGCCTCTCTCCTCCGGCAACCACACATCCAGCGTCGTCCCCGCCACCCATTCCTTCAGCTTCAGTCCGGCCATGTCCATCTGCGCCCGCGGATTTGGAAACCGAAAAGCCACATCCCGGTTATGGACGCGGTGCAGGATTCCGTCTGAGAAGGAATAGTTGTAGTCCCCTTCGCACGCCGTGCGCACCTCATGAATCCCCGGCGAGTGCAGCAGCACCAGAAAATCCTCCTCCGGAAACGCTCCCGCCACTTTCATCCGCTCCTGCTCGCTCACCGGTGCCAGCAGCGGATACCTGCGGCGCAGCTTCGCCCAGAAATGCATCTCGCTGTCATAATTCAGCGCACTCATTTCAAAATCCAGCCGGCGTCCCGTGTCCAGCACCAGACGTTTTTCCCCGCGAATCGCCTCACGCAGCGGCATCGACATCACACGCGTCATTCGCTGCACCGCCAGCCGCAGTCGCCAGGGCCTCTCCACATCTTTGCCCACCACCTTCTTCAGCGTCTCCACCCGCTCCGCATCCTCATTTCCATGCCAGAGCGCTCCGGTGGAATAGTGCGGCACCAGCACTCGTGTGTGCGCCATCGTCATCCAGTGCCTGCGATGATGCACCTTCCCCTGCGGCGCATCATCCATCCAGGTATAATCTGAAAACGCCGTCTGCGGCGGCCACGCCTCATCCACCGGCGCAAAGGCCACCACAGACACCGCATGATCCGCCGGCAGCCCCGTCACATACATTCCCGGCCACAGCTCCAGCGCCGCCCCCTCAGGTTTGGACCCACAATGCAGCACCAGCTTCGTCTCTGCGTACCGCCGCTCAGGTTTCGCGCGCCAGTTCCAGTGCCCCAGACTCACCACCAGCACTGTCGCCAGTCCACCGAAGGCCAGCGTCAGCCACGCGCGCCGCGTCAGCGTCGTCTGCCACCACGCCAGCACCAGCGTCACACTCAGCACACATCCCGCCACCGCCAGCACGCAGCGTTCCCCATCATCCCTCCCCATCGAGTACAGCTTCCACAGCAGCAGCGCCACCACCACGGCACTGCCCCCTCCCAGCATCCGGTTTTTCCGCGTCTCCCCGCTCCAGCTCGCCATCAGCGCAGCAAACGCACCCCACAGCACCGCAGGAAGCGCACGCCCAGCCACGTCCGCCACCCACTCCACCACCCCATATCCATAGCCACGATCTTCCGGCCACGCGCACACCAGCCACGGCAGCAGCAGCGCGATCTTGAAAAAGATCACCTTCGCCAGCCATACTGCCCCGCGCCCCAGCGGCCTCGCATGCGCACCCACATCCGCATTTCCCGGCCCATCCGCTTTCACCGATCTCACCACAATCATCAGCGCCAGCAGTCCCGGCAAAAATTCCGGCATCGAAATGTCCGCGTGATCATCCTGCAACACCTGCCAGCAGCCCGTCGCCAGCGCCACCAGCCACAGCAGCACCATCAGCCACTGCGCACGCCACTCCAGCGTGAACTGATGCCACACACGAAAAGCAAAGGTTGGAGCACTCATCGGGTTCATGGTTGGTCAGGCAGCAGTTCCCAGATCATCTTCGCCGCGTCATAGCGGTAATCCTTCGCCGTATGCCGGCGCGCATCCTGGAGAAATTGCTTCAGCGTCTTCACATCCGGCTGTCGCTTCTCCGGCTGGCCAAATATCGCGTTGTGCTGCAGCAGCAGCCCTCGCGCATCTTCATCCTCCTTCAGCACCACGACGCGCAGCAGCCAGTCCAGCGCCTCCGGCATGCCCAGCGCCACCGCCGAAAACAGCGGCCCCTCATGCGAGCGGTTCACTCCCATCGCCAGCGGCAGCTGCGCAAACGCCTCACGCGTCAGCCGCTCCGCTTCCTTCCGATACTTCACATCGGGCTGCTTCATCAGCCAGCGCAGTTCACCACAGTCAAATGTCTTCGCAAAATCCGCCAGCACCTCCTCAGCGTTCCGCGGCTTCTCATCCATCAGCGGCCACAGCGGTTCATCGGAGCGTTTTCGGATCGCCTCCATGTACGCCTCAAAGCTCCTGTCATAAGAGGCCAGCCACAGCGTCTCCATCACCCGCTTCGTCGTCTGTTCCGGCTTGTCCTGCACCGGCGTCACCCGCTCATACCTCGGTTCTCCTGTTGTCTCAGACCGGGAGATGCCCGGTATGCCCGCCTGCAGCACCGCCTCATGCACCACCCCCTGCGTCAGCTCCGCGTTATCATGCGCCAGCCCCGCACGAAACACCTCCGGCGCCTTCAGCAAAAAGGGCACCAGCAGCGCATGCACCTCCCGTTCGCTCCCCGGCCATTTCAGCTCCCCATCATTCCCCCGTTCCGTCCTGCGGACAAACACCTGAGATGCCTGATACACCCCCGCCACATATCGCGCGATCTCTTCACGCCCAGCCCCTTCTCCAGGGCGCACCATCTCGCGCACCTGCTTTAGAAAACCCTCCCGCGGATTCCCCGCGTAAGTCGAAGGTTGGCTCTTCGGCCACTCATCCTCTTTGTGCACATACCCCTCCATCGTCACATCCTTCATCTCAAAGGCATGCTCAGAGCTGCCCACATATTCCGGCTTCAGCCACATCAGCTTCTGCTCGGCCAGATTCTTCGCCGTCACGCCCGTTCCAGGTCCCAGCACCCGCTGAAACGTCAGCTGCTGGACCATCTGGCACCACCCCAGATTCGCACCCCGGATCTGCTCAATACCAGAATGCATCACAAACTGCCACATCAGCCGGTTCTTCTCCGAAACGATGTACGCATGCGGAAACAGCGGCAGCAGATCATTCCGCCACTCAAAACTGCGCGCGGACATCCGGTACACCACGGTTACGCAACCGGTGCTCTTGTTTCCCCGCCCGTCCATGTTCGGCCTCACGTCCAGCACTTCGACCTTGAAATCAGGTGCCTCCAATTTCGCCCCCGCACGCATCGGCATGTCGCCCAGCTTGTGCACCCTCATCCAATCAGCCGTGAGACCCAGCCGCGCATCCGCCGGCACATCCAGCTTTGCCGGCTGGGGCAGCCGGGCTTGCAAATTCTGCGTCTGCACGCTGACGTCCAGAGTCAGCATTCCTGGCGGCCGTCCTCCCGGCAGCGCGGATGCCATGGGGTAGTACTGGCAGAGATAAGCCAGGGCATAAAACGGCTTCCGCAGCAGCTCATCTTGCGCTGGCACAGGCATCGCCTCGCCGTTCTGCATCATGGTCCTCGAACTCGCCCGCCACATCGGCACAAACTCATCCGGCATGCCCTCCAGCCGCGCATGCGCACGGAAAAGAATGTATTTCCCGCCGCCGCCCTTGTCGATCTCCAGCTGAAACTTCCGGTCACGCTCCGGGATCACCACCGCACGCCCCGCCGCCAGTTTTTCGATCAGCTTCGGATCGCTCGGCTTCTCATACGCATTTGAAAAAATCGAGGAAGCAGCCACGCCTGCTTGCAGCACTGTCAGCAGCAGCAGCCCTCCCATTCGCACCAGCAATCCCAGTTGCCTGCGCCGGTGCCACATCACCAGTACCGGCACCAGCAGCCCTACCAGCCAGGCCGCCTGCACGTTGCGCCCAAACTCCATCGCCATCTGCGGCGGGTTGTACTCCAGATGCAGTGCCTCAAAGACCTTCCCCGTCGCTCGCGACAGCGGCGACTCCGCAGACAAAACCACCAGCACGATCATCGCATACCGCTCCCATCCCCGCAGCAAAAGCGGCAGCGGCAGCAGCCACAGCGTCATCGCTCCCGCCGCCCACGCACGCTCCGCCATCCCCAGCGCCACATCTGAAAAAGGCCGACCTTTCAGCACCAGATACGCCGCGCTCTCCAGCATCAGCGGCAGCAGCGCCAGCACCGTCCACACCATCAGTCGCGCCATCCAGTAGCTCATGCGGGAGAGCGGACGCGTCTGCACATAACTCTGCCCGCTGCCTGCGCCCTCCTCCGGTGGCACGCTCAGCATGAACCACCACACCACCATCCACAGCAGCACCCGCATCAGGATGTCGCTCGCAAAAGAAATGCCCTCGGTCCCCCCGGGCACAAGCGCCCTCATCGGCAGCACCCATTCCATCTGTACCGCCAGATCCAGCACCACCACCGCCAGCAGCACACACCACCGCACCCGCAGGTAGCGGAACTCTTTGCAAAACTGGTGCCACGTATGCCTCATGGTTTCTTCACCTCCGCCTGGGGTTGTGGCTGCGCCTTCACTTCCGCCAGCACCTCCGCCATCTGCGCCGCCGTCAGCTCAAGATCCACCGTGCCGCGTTCCTCCGCATACCACAAAGTAGCATTCAGCCGGTTCACCCAGTCCTCGTGCGTCGTCTTCAGCAGTTCATGCTGTACCCGCGGCGTCCACAGCCGGACCTCAAAACTTTGCGAATGATCGTCCTGCAATGCCAGGCTCAAATAACGCTCCAGGCCGTGTTTCTGCTGGAAGGGCCTGAGGTCCATGGCGTCATTTTCCTGCATCATGGGATCTTCCAGCACGAGAAGAAATCCGTCGGCCAGCTCACGTCCACGCGCCTCGGCCGCCCGGTGATCACGCGGTCGCAGCGTCAGCGGATGGAGGTAGTGCAGCCAGCCCTTGGATTCCCAGGCGCCTGCCAGAGAGCTGAAGGGCGTGAACTCCACCCGCAGCCCCTCGCGCACCGGAAATTCCGCACCATGCGCCCAGAGCTCCTTGAAGGGCATGCTCCCCACGCGCTTCATCTCATGCACCGCCAGCCGCAGCCTCCAGCGTTCCGGCATCGCCTGCGGTTTCAGGTGCAGGGGCTTGAGCGCCTCATGGATCTTCGGCCTCCCATTGTAGAGACCATTGCCGTACAACTGGTGCCGCCACAGCGTGGTGGGCGCACTGTATTTGAGCAGCGCACGCAGATGATCCATGTGCAGCCATGTGTCATAGCCGTTCGAGTTCACCATCAGATCGGAATAACTGCCCAGCGGCGGCCACTCCTTTGGGCGTTGGTCCATTGGCGCAAATTCGACCACACTCGCCACCTCATCCTTGCCCAGTCCGGTGAGCCTCAGCGTCGGCCACAGGCTGCGCCCAGGCGTCTTGTCCGCCGGATCCGCCTTGCCCGTTTTCACGCCCAGTTTCTTGCCGTCATATCGCAGCGCTGGCGGCGTGACCCAGTCCGCCTTCCACACCGCCGCAACAAACGGCGCCTGCATCAGACTCAGCACCAGCAGTGCCGCCGCTGCCGCTCGACGCCGCGGCACGGTGACTACCCACCAGGCAGTGATCACGCCCAGAAAAGCGATCCCGCCCGCAGCCATCCAGCCGCAATGTGTCACCGCCTCCGCAGCCACATCGTGTTGGCTCGGCCCCCACAAGTCCACCATGACGGTCTCTCCGCTCGCCATCCACAGAACAGCCGCCAGCACCCCCAGCACCGCGATGGCGATCACCTGCCGCGTGCTGCTCGTGAGCGCCGTCAGCGCACTGGCGATTCCCATTACCAGTCCCGCGCACAAAATCAAACCGCCGCCAAGCGCCAGCCAGCTCCCCACGCCCAGCCGAAAGCCCGTCCAGCCCATGCTCTCCGCCAGCAGCAGCGGCACGATCACGCCACAGAACAGAAACGCCACCTTCCCCAGCCACAGCGCACCTTGCCCCATGGGACGCGTGAGCGTGGCATAGTCTGTGTTCGAGGGCGAGTCTCCGCGGATGCAAAGCCACGCCATTGCCGCGGGCGGCAGCACCGTCATCAAAAGCGCAATATGGACGAACACAGAGCCCAGGTCTCCATTATTCCTCGTGTCGCCAAAGTACCGGTGCAGCACCACCCACGCTGTCCATCCCAGCACCCAGGCCCGGTGATGCCGCCACTCCGTGCGGAACTGATGCGCGACTCGAAAAGGCAGGGTGGCGGTCATGGTTTGCGGAGCCTCCAGGAACGTTGTTCAGGCAGGTACTCAAAATCAGACGCGTGCAGGTGCCGGTAGCGCGGCCACTGTTTCTCAGCGTCCATTTTCACATCCCACAGTTCGCTGCCGTCCGCCTTCAGCAGATGCACTGTGGGCAGGCTCGAGTTGCGCGAAGGCACATCTCCCCCCAGCCCCATCCAGCGCAGGCTCATCTCCAGCGCCTCGCTGCTGCCATATTCGGCGGCGTATTTGTACTCATAGGCCGTCCAGTGATTTCCATTTCTCAGCACAGGAATCTCCCACGTGATGGCTTCTCGCGTCAGCGCCTCCAGCCGCGGGCGCATCTCGGCAAATTTGTCCAGCCCTGCGTAGCCGTTCAGGCTGTCCTTGTGCCTCAGTTCATCCATCAGCTTTTCCAGCGAGGCCTTGTCCCCCCATTTCAGCATCAGCACGTCGATGCCGCTCGGCAGCCTGGGCAGCGACAGCAGGCGCGGCTGCAGACGCCGTGCATCCTCGCTCCACCCCTTGCGCACGATCGTGTCCGCCAGCACCGTGTTTTTCAGCACCAGGTCAATCACCATGTCTTTCTGAGCGTCACCAAGGTACTCATTCAGCAGACTCCTCGGCGGGTAGTTGTTCCAGCCCGGCCAGAGTGTTTCAGGCAGCGCCAGCATCAGCGAAAGATCGTGCTGCATCAGCGGGCGGAAGGCCTCTCCCATGTTTTTTTGCGCAGCAAGCTTGTTGGCTGCTCCCGTTTCAAACACGGTCGCCAGCAGATCATAGAGGTAGCGCCTTGCTTCGGCTTCAGAACTCTCCGCCGTCGGTGCCTTCAAGGTCGCCAGACGATCTTGGAAGGCCTTCACCTCCCGCCCAGTATAGATCTCCTGTTTCCACAGCTCAGGCGCTTCATTGCGTGATGGATGATCCGCCAGCGTGATGTCCGGAGATTTCCATGTCCACTCCGTCGTGCCAAGAAACCGGCTGCGCAGCAGCATCAGCCTGAGCTTCGGCACATTCACCCCGGCATCTTCACCATCCGCATAGTTCAGGACATTGCGCCAGCCCATGTGCACCACATGCCGGCTCCAGCCCGCTTCATTTCCACGTATCGGCTGATGTTTTTGAAATACCGGCTCCAGCCACACCAGACGCCGTTCCGGTGAATAGAGCAGCATCGTCGTGTCGCTCATCGGCCCCGCTGGCTGATGACGCGTGCTCACATGCAGTTCCACGCTCACACCCCCCAGGCTCGGCACACCGCTCTCATTTTTGTTCTCATCCACGTGCAGGATTCTCACCACATCACCATCGGACTCTCCTCGCGCACCGGTCTCCAGCGGCAGGTCCAGCGCGATCTCCCGCTGAAACCAGTCCACCTTGTAATCCGTGGTCATCCGCAGCATCTTCGTGGGATCAGGGAAAGGTGGATCAAATTTGCCGAGGCATGTGGATTCGTCCGTCACCATGCTCCATCCAGAATATTCCCGGCTGGCGGTGAAGAGTGTGCCTGCCGGAAACAGATCCCGCAGGACTCTGTCCGGAGCCATGAGCGTCTTCGAAATCAGCTGCAGATTGAAGCTCCGGTTGCGCAGCCAGTAATCGCATGCGGCTCGGCTCACTCGCTCAGCTTGGATCGTCACACTGGACTGCGGCCTCAGCAGCACGGACACACGCGGATCCGCGGTTTGCGTCCGGATCGGCAAATACAGCCGGCGCTGCTGATCCTCCGCAAAGCTCGTAAACTGCAGCCTGCCCAGATCGATGTTCACGTTCAGACTCGGTGCCAGCTCATTCACCCGCGCCTGGTTCTGCGGCCTGTTGTCGTCGTTCCATGGCCAGAACCGGCCCAGGATCAGGCACACCGTTGCAAGTCCCACCATCACACCCGCGCGCCATCGGAATGTTCTCACGCAGCCGCCTTGGTGCCGCCAGGCCATCCAAAACACACCCGCTGCAAATATCAGCTCCGCCACAGCCAGGCCCATATCGTTCGGCCGGTAAACCACAGACGTGTACAGCCATGTGAGCGCGGAAAATTCCGCCACCCGGTCCACCAGAAACAACCCGGCCGCCAGGCAGCCAAACGCCAGCCAAAATTCCCCGCGCCGCCACAGCCCCGTCATCGGCAGCACCCATGCCGTCAGCCCGATCGTCTTCATCCCCTTCCACAAAGCCCCCGTGCAAACCTCCGCCGCTGGCCGGTGCGAGAGCAGCAGATAAATCGCATCTTGCAGCATCACCGGCACCACCAGCAGCCCCAACCATAGCGCGATGCGTGCCTGCCAATACGCTCGCATCGGCAGCGGCCTCGTGCTGATAAAGCTGCCATCACTCCCCGGCTTGTCCTCGGGAGACGATCCCATCAGGCTGAACCCGGCCAGTATCAGCAGCATCGGCACATAGACCAGCCACCGCGGCACCTCCACTCCCGCCCGCAGCGGCATCAGCCATTCCAGATTCACCGCCAGGTCCAGCCCCAGCAGCCCCAGAAACGCAAACCAGCGCAGCCGCAGATATCGAAACTCTTTGCGGAAGTGATGAAGGATCAGGTTCATAACTCATTTCCCTTCCAGTCGATAAGCACGAGCCAGCGCCACAAAGATCTCCCGCAGGCTCATGGGCCGCACCTCATGATGGGCCGCACCCGGCATCGCCTCACGCAGCGCGGCAGAGAACGCCTCCTCATTGGCAAAGCGGCTCGCCGTAAATCTCAGCGTCCTCCCCGCCTGCTCCGCATGCAGCCAGTCACTCGGCAGCCCCACCGGCGCCCTACCATCATCTGGTAGCACGACTTCCACCGCACGAAACCGCGCCTGCAAGCTGTCGCTCGTTTCATTCAGCGCCAGCTTCCCACGATTGATGATCGCCACGCGATCCGCCAGTCGCTGCACCTCTTCAATATCATGAGACGACACAAACACCGTCCACCCCTCCTGCTCCGTCAGCTCCAGCAGCCCACGGATAAACTCATCACGCACCAGCGGATCCAGCCCGCTGAACGGCTCATCCAGCACCACCAGCTTCGGCCGGTAAGCCAGACTGCTCAGCAGCGCCGCCTTCATTCGCATCCCGCGCGAGAGATCCTTCAGCTTCGTACCTTGCGGCAGATCAAACTGCTTCATGAGCTGCCTCTCAAACGCCGCATCCCAGTTCGGATACAGCGGCCGGCAATAATCCAAAAACTGCTTCACCGTCATCCACAGCGGCAGTTCCATGTTCTCAGACACATACCCAATCTGCGTAAACTGCGCCGGCCCCAGCTTCCGCGAATCCCCGCCCAGCACCGTGATCGTTCCGCTGTCAGGCCTGTGCAAATTCAGCAGACACTTGATCGTCGTACTTTTCCCCGCGCCATTCGGCCCCAGAAACGCCGTCACCTGCCCTTCCGGCACCTCCAGGCTCAAACCGGCCACAGCTTCAGTTTTTCGAAAACGTTTATGCAGATCGTTGATCGTGATCATAGGCTTTTGAGATGTTTGATGACTTGTTCGAGCGTGAGATTGAGATCAGCAGCCTCCTTCAGCAGCGCCCGGCATTCCGGCGTGATCTGCTCCAGCCGCTCCTTCAAACTGGGCTGATCCGGCACCGTCACGACCATCCCGATTCCCGGTCGTGAATTCAGCCAGCCCGCATCCTTCAGTTGCAGCACCACCTTGTGCGCGGTCGTCGGGCTGATGCGCAGCTCCTGGCTCAGCGTCCTCACACTCGGAAACGCATCCCCCGCCCTCATCTGCCCGGTTAAGAGCGCTTTGCGCACAGCCCCAAGAATCTGGTCAGAGACCGGACTCCCATCCTGAAGCTGGATCGAAAAAGGCAGCATATTCGCAGGTGTTCTTACTGTAACAGCACAACTGTTACACTGGCAAGAAAAATTTTACCTGTCTCCTTCCCGCCCGTAAGAAGGGCCGCACAACGCGGTTTGGCATCGCCGATCCCAAACTGCAGCTCGCTTCATTCAAGTGAACCCCCAAGGTAGAAAATTACTCTCTCATGAGCCGCTTACATCATTTGCTCAGACATTCCTCCGTCTTTTGGTTGCTGATGGGGCTGTCATTGATGCTCATGATCGTCGGACATGTCGTCATCCACGGTCAAAACTTTGCTCTGCCCGGCGGACCAACCTATAATCCTGTGACATCGTGGGTTAGTGACTACGCCGCAAGGTGGCCGGAAGGCCTGTGGATCAAAGCGGCCATCGTTTGTTTCTGCCTGGCGATTGCCTGGTTCTGCGACCTCGCAATAAGGAAACTTGCAAAAGGACGCTGGATGCTTGTCGGGCGGCTTTTTTGGCTGTCCGTGACCGGGGTGATGATTGGAGGTGTTTTGCTCGTCATTCTCTTCGACATGCTTCCAGACCATTATGCTGAAGTACCGCCAGGATGGTTCGAAAAGCTGATTGGGAAGGGATCAAGTTATGTGCCCGTGCCCAGGACCACTGAGGAATGGAGCATGCGATGGTATCATCAACTGGGTTTCGAACTGTTTGTTGGGGCGTATGCTCTTGCTGCCATCATAACGCTGGCCGTTGAGGTGCTGAGAAAAACTTGGGGCACCTTGGCAACGAGCATATTCCTCCTGGCTGCGGCTGCTGTCTTTGTTATCTGGCTTTTCAGCAATACCCCATTGGCAGGTGTGCCGCAGAGGGCGCTGCTTGCCTTGATCGCTTTCTGGCTGGTACGCAGCACCCGTTTCTTGCAGGCAAAGGAGCCTGAGTCTACAGGCCTGCTACCTTCAGAAAAGATTTATTCGGCTGAATTAATGCAACAGCCCGTCTTCGATAACCGCCTCCACAAAAGATATCGGGCTTTCATTTACGGTGCCTTGGCACTGATTGCGCTGGGCTTTCTCAGCGTTGTCATCAAATACGGTTTCATCATTTTCCCTGCCGCTGCGCTGATCAGTTTTTCAGCGGGGGTTGTGATCATGTTCAGGAAATACAAGCGTGATAATCACGAACTCCTGAAATCGACAGGTGATGAAACCTTGTTCAAGGCGGGTCATCGCGGCATCAAGCTCGTTGCTTTTGTGTTCGTTGCATTGCTTCCAGGAATAACCATTCATTTTATCTTGGATCGAGTGATTGAATCGAAGCTAACACAGTCCAAAGCCTCGTTGGACAATTCGCTGAGCAGCACACCAAGCTTTTTCAAGGACCCCGAGGGTTGGCTAAGGCAAAAATGGCTGCACGAATCAAAAGAACCCACTGATTGGTTCTTCGAAACACTAATTGAGACCTTGCGCTGGCTGGACAGATTATTTGTCGCATACTTGATCTGCATAGCTCTCTGGCTGTGGGTCAGATACACGGCACGTATTGTCATCGCTCAAGCTGGAAGCGTTCGCTTTAGCCTCAAAGATCATTCATGAAGGCAAGTGTCCATAATCCTTTAAAGCTCAGTTTCCCCGAAGGCACGGCGTTCTACGCCAAGCGTACTTACCATCATATTGGACCGCCGCCCGAAATCGCATTTCCCCAACCATGGAACAGTCTGGTCGCCCGATTTCTCCATGGAACATGGAGCTTGTTTCGCATTCGATCTCCTCAAGGCCCTTTGGAGCTTCAATATGGCGCTTCGGAAGGCCATCGTTATGTGGTCATTGATCTGGATGAAAATGACACGGTCTGCTTCCACCATCACAGTTTGGTGGGCTTTAGCGGCGGAGTAACCCTGAGCACTGCGATAACGCTGCAGCTGTCCGCCGTGAGTCTTGGCCGGATGTTTTTTCACCTGGCGAAGGGCCCCGGTCTCCTCGTTCTGGACAGTCATGGAGAGCCTCAGATCATTGAAGATTTAAGGACCGAAGGAGCCTTGCCTCCTGCTCGTTTGTTGTGCTGGAGCAAAGACACTGAATTCTCCCTGATTGGCTCTCAAAGCGACCCTCAAGTTTTGCTAGATTCTCCCCTGTTTTTTCAGTTGGAGAAAAACAGGTTGGTGGTCATCGACGCAGCCCATGGCGCCCAGCACAAGAGCAGTTCGGTGTTCAGCATTCTCAAGAAGATATACCTTCCTTGGCTGTGAGGGAAATGAGGCACCTCCTTGGCCCGGCTTTCATGGCCTCTTCTTTCAGACTGGCACCGCCCATTCACCAACGCTTTCGCAATTTCTGGAGAAAGACTACTGCTCAGTCCTCTCAAACTGGTCCGCGTGGCTCAACTCATATCTCAGATTAAGCGCCACCACATTCTCCAGCGGTTCCGCACCCGCACACACCTTGTCCCAATGCGCCTGCGGCTTGAGCCTGCGTTTCTCGATGATCGTCTCCCGCTCATCGTCATCCCGCGGCCACTCCTCGCCAAACAGCCTCGCCCATTCCTGCAAACAACGCGCAGTCGCCGGCGCCCCGATCTCCTTTAACGCCTCCACAATCTCCGGCAGGTGATCCGCCTCACTGCTCGCCGCGTAAGTCTCAAACTCGGACCCGGCCGTGAGAAACACAAAGCAGTTCCCCACCAGCCACACCGTCCGTTCAGCGGGCCTCACCTTGTCGAGCCCCACTTCATCCACCCGGCTGCTCAACTTCCACACAGGATCAGGCAGCCCCTCAGCCTTCAACAGCAGCTTCGCGGCATCCAAGGCCATCTCTCCTCTCTCCACCAGCTCCCACAGCCGCCGTTGCGTTTCGGGCAGATCATGCTCGGCATGCGCGCGCAGCATCAGCAGGTACTGCTCTCCCATGCCCTTCTTGCTCAGATCCGGCAGCCCCCTCGGCAGCCACTGCGCCGCAATCTCCGCAGGCACCACAGCCGTAGGCGAAACATTGATCGCATCCACTGCGGCCGCAAATCCCTCCGCGCCCAGCACCAGCAGCCCTTGCTTGGCAAACACTTGAAGCGCGCGCTTCTCATCCACCGCCATCATCACCGCCGGCCACGAAACTCCCGGCCAGCCACGAAAACGATCCGGCGTCGCAGGATTGGCCAGCCCCTTTTCAAGCACTCGAAAGACACCCTCCCTCCACTTCTCGTCCGCATGCTCCGCACCCTCTAAGATGCCTTCCAGCAGATCCGGCCACAAGACGCTGAGACTCCGCGTGGAAAGCCAGTCTGCAATGAACGGCACCGATGCCCCGGTGCCCAGCGCACCCACCGCTTTGAGCACTTCACTCTGCGCCTCGCTGTCCCCTTTCTTCATCGCCGCCGCTGCCCGCGTCAGCAATTTCACCAGCTCCCCGTCTTCCGGAGTCAACGCTGCCATCCTGCGCTTTTCATTCCAAACACGACATCCCCATCCCACCCCGAGAATCGCAAAGAAAAGGACAATCACGTCAATCATCATCCCGCGATCCTGCCCAACCTCATCACAAACGTCAAGCACCACAACCTCTCCCCACACTCACCCCTCCATTCGTCATTCCTACCTCCCCTTCCTCCCACCCCTCTTCGGCTTCGCATACGTCACATTCTTCCGTTGCGCTGGCAGCGCACTCGAATCATCCGCATTCAGCCCCGCCCGCTTCTTCAGCTCACGAATCTGATCCCGCAGCAGCGCCGCGCGTTCATACTCCAGCTTCATCGCCGCCTCAGCCATCTCCTGCTCCAGCTCACGGATCGTCTCCGTGATCGCAAAATCACCGCCCCCTTCGCGCACCACGCTCTCCTCCACGTCACGCGCCTTGCCCAGGATTTGCAGACTCTCCTGCACCGCACGCTGCACCGTCTGCGGCGTGATCCCGTGCTTCTCATTGTGCTCCGTCTGCACCTGCCTGCGATAGCCACTGATGCTCAGCAGCGCCTGAATGCTCTTCGTCTGCAGATCCGCAAACAGCACCACCTCCCCGTTCACATGCCGCGCCGCACGTCCCGCCGTCTGGATCAGTGACGACTCACTGCGCAGAAAGCCTTCCTTGTCCGCATCCAGGATACACACCAGGCTCACCTCCGGCAAATCGAGCCCCTCGCGCAGCAGGTTGATCCCCACCAGCACATCGCAGTCTCCCGCTCTCAAACTGCGCAAAATCTCCACCCGCTCGATCGCATCGATGTCGCTGTGCAGATACCGCACCTTGAAATCCAGATTGCGCAGATAGTCCGTCAAATCCTCCGCCGTCCGCTTCGTCAGCGTCGTCACCAGCACACGCTCACGCTTCTCCACCCGCTGCCGGCATAGCTCGATTGTCTCATCAATCTGCCCCTTCAACGGCTTCACGGTGATGATCGGGTCCAGCAACCCCGTGGGCCTGATGACCTGCTCCACCACCAGCGCACGCCCCTTCGTCGTCACATCAAACTTCTCAATCGACTCCGCACTGCCACTGATGCGCACATTCCCCGCATACGGCAGCGCATCCGTGCTCTTCGCGATGTAGCCCGCATTCCCCACCTTGCTGTTTTCAATCTCAAACCGCGCCGGCGTCGCGCTCACATACACCAGTTGCCCCACCTTTCCCATGAACTCCTCAAACCTCAGCGGCCGGTTGTCCAGCGCACTCGGCAGACGGAACCCATGCTCCACCAGCACCGTCTTGCGCGACTTGTCCCCCTCATACATCCCCCCGATCTGCGGAATGGTTACGTGGCTCTCGTCGATAAACATCAGCGGCGGCTCCTTGAAGAAATCCAGCAGCGTCCCCGGCGTCGCCCCCGGCTCACGCCCCGTCAGGTGCCGGCTGTAGTTCTCGATCCCCTGGCAGAAGCCCATCTCCTGCATCATCTCGATGTCATACTGCGTCCGCATCTTGATGCGCTGCGCCTCCAGCAGCTTCCCTTCCTTCTCAAACCACGCCACCCGCTCCTCCATCTCCTCGCGAATTTTCACGATGGCATTGCGCATTTTGTCCCCCGGCGTCACGAACTGCTTCGCTGGAAAAATCGTATAACTCGGTAGCTTCAGCGTCACCGTTCCCGTCAGCACATCCACCGCGCTGATCCGGTCGATCTCATCGCCAAAAAACTCCACCCGGATCGCCTCGTTCTCCAGATACGCCGGCACGATCTCGATCACATCCCCACGCGCGCGAAATTTCCCACGCGTCAGCTGGATGTCGTTCCGCTCATACAGCATGTCCACCAGCCGCGTCAGCAGCGTCTCCCGCGTGATCTGCTGCCCCACATTCAGCGGCAGCATCATCCCCTCATAATCCTCCGGCGAACCCAAACCATAAATGCATGACACACTCGCCACGATGATCGTGTCCTGCCGCGTAATCAGCGCCCCCATGCTCGCCAGCCGCAGCCGCTCGATCTCATCATTCACCGCGCTGTCCTTCTCAATGTACGTATCCGTCCGCGCGATGTACGCCTCCGGCTGGTAGTAGTCGAAGTAGCTCACAAAATACTCCACCGCGTTGTTCGGAAAAAAGTTCTTAAACTCCGAGTACAACTGCGCCGCCAGCGTCTTGTTATGCGAGAACACCAGCGCCGGCCGCCCCACCTCCGCGATGATGTTCGCCATCGTGAAAGTCTTCCCCGATCCCGTCACGCCCATCAGCGTCTGGTGCCGGTTTCCCGCACGCACCGACTTCGTCAGCTTCGCAATCGCCTGCGCCTGATCCCCCTGCGGGCTATACTCCGTGTTAAGCCGAAAAACAGACATGCTACATGCTACGACCGCGACTCAGCAATGCGCGGAATAATTCGCGAAGAATAAATGAAAACACCGCAGAAAAACCCGGTTCAGCAGGCTCTCTCTGCGGTGTTGTGAAAAAAGGCGTCCCTACATTAATCAGGACATGCCAGAACCAATCTCGCTCGGCGCAGGCAGATCCGCAGGATCCACCTCCTCCGTCGCGGCAGCAGCAGGCGCCTCGGCGCCATAGCGCTGGCGGTACTCCTTCCAGGAGATCAGCCTGCGGTCGCTCTCATCATAAATGCGCAGGTTCATGCACTTCAGGCTCTCCCAGAAATACAGCGGCTTGATCGAATAGAACAGCGGGTGCGAGTTATGGCACTTCTCCAGGTAGTAGTTCGGGATGCGGGAGCTCAGGTGGTGCACATGGTGAAAGCCGATGTTGCCCGTGAACCATTGGAAGATCTTCGGCAGCTTGTAGAAGGAGCTCCCCTCCAGCGCCGCCGTCGTGTAGTCCCACTCCTCCTTGTGCTCCCAGTACACATCCTCATACTGGTGCTGCACATAGAACATCCAGATCCCCGCGATCCCCGCAAACATCGTCACCGGGATCTGCATCATCACGTAGTTCTTAAAGCCAAACAGAAAGCTCAGCGCCACAATCATCGCCACCAGCGCGATGTTCATCGTCATCACCGACTTGCGGTCCTTGCCCTTCGCACGCGGCGAGGGGAAGCGCTGATGGATCAGGAACAGCGCCAGCGGCCCCACCACAAACAGCGTGATCGGATTGCGGATCAGCCGGTAAAACCACTGCCAGCGCGGGCTGGAGGACTGGTATTCCTTCACCGTCATCGTCCAGATGTCGCCATCACCACGGCGGCTCAGGTCGCCAGAGGTCTGGTGGTGCACCGAGTGCTGCCACGTCCAGTGCGAATACGGTGTGAAAGTCAGCATCCCGCAGATGAAGCCCAGGAAGCTGTTCGCCTGCTTCGATTTGAAAAACGACCCATGCCCGCAGTCATGGAAAATGATGAAAATGCGCACCAGCAGCAGCCCCGTCACCGCCGCGATCCCCAGCGTCAGCCAGTAGGAAACCGAGAGGCTCCAGTACATCGCATACCAAAGCAGCGCATAAGGGACAAAAGTATTCAAAATCTGCCACGTCGCTCGGGGGATGGAGGGGACGGTGAAAGGGGCGACTATTTTCTTCCATTCGGAAATCGTGGCCTGCGGCTTGGGCGAAGACATCTCAGGGGCGCTGGATCTGGTCATAGTTGGGTTGAACCGCTTACATAGCACGCTTCCAGCAATAGTCCCGCACTCAATTTGTTAAAATCTTCTCATTTTCTGTGTTGACGCCATACCCTCCCGCAGGCCACCTCATTCATTATCAACGAACTAAATTTTAATAATTCCACGCCACCCCCTGAAAGCCGCACCAACCCTTTTGGAACCGAAGCGCAGCGAAGGTAGACAGCCGCAGGCTGCCCGAAGGGTGAGCGCAGCGAATCAATGCGGTCGCGAAATAAGGCACGAACGCAGCTACCGCTTTCGACGGCCAGCACCGCTCACAATCACCAAAGTTCATCCCGAAAGCAGCAGCCGACATCCCTCCCCGAGCCCCCCAGCCCTCGCGCACCACGCCCCTCCCAAACACCCGCGCCAGCGTCCCCGGAGTGCGGCGCTTTAGCGCCGCTCTCGCAGCCCCCCCGGTCACCGCCCTCCCCCCTACCGTCCAACACCCACCCCAGCCAACCGAGAACCGACAACCTCAATAGTCCCGAAACGGCCCCCGCGGCTCTGTCTCATCCATCTCCGTCCGCCACTTCTCAAACCTCTCCCGCATCATCTTCACCACCTCCGGCTTCTCCCCGCTCAGGTCCTTCTTCTCCCCCAAGTCGGCGCTCAGGTCATAGAGCCCCCCGCCCTTCTCGGACTCCACCCACTTCCAGTTCCCCACCCGTGCCGCCTTGTCTCCGCGGCGCTGCCAGTACATCTCCGTCCTCGGCGACTTCGCCTCCCCTTTCAGCACCGGCAGCATGTCAAAGCCATCCAGCTTCACCCCTTGCGGCGCTTTTCCGCCCGTCGCCGCCAGCAGCGTCGGCACCAGCTCCAGAGACGTGAGAAACTCGTCCGTCACCTTTCCCGCCGGGACCTTCCCCGGCCAGCGCATGATAAACGGCACCCGCAGCCCGCCCTCCCACATCGTGCTCTTCTGGCCCCGCAGCGGCGCATTGCCGCCGTTGCCGCTGCCGCCGTTGTCAGAGAGAAACACAAAGATCGTGTTCTCCGTCTGCCCCGCCTTCTCCACCGCCTCCATTACAGCCCCGATCGCCTCGTCCATGCACGTTACCGCACCGCAGTAGCGCGCCAGCTTCTCGTCCTTCACTTTCCCCCGATACATCGCCACGTATTTCTCCGGCGCCTGCACGCCCTCGCTCAGCTTCTTTTCCCCCTCCTTCGTCCCCTCCCCGAAGCTTGAAGCCCCATGCGGCGCGTTGAAGGCGAGGTAAAGGAAGAAGGGGTTTTTGACCACGTGCTGATCCACAAACGACAGCGCCTCACGCCGAAACACCTCCGTCACATACGTCCCCTTGTCCTCCTCCGTCCGCGCATTCCCGCGAAACAGCGAGGGCACCCCGTACCGCTCATGCGTGTAGTAGTCGATCCCGTTGTTCCCGTGCCCGTAGAAAAAATCAAAGCCCCGCTGCAGCGGCAGAAACCGCTTCGCCTGCCCCATGTCCCATTTCCCCACGCAACCCGTCACATACCCCGCCTGCTGCAGCATGTTGCCGATGGTGACTTCACGCACATCCAGCCCCAGCGTCATCTCGGGCGAAACCGCATACTCCTCCGCACCAAAACGGTGCCCGAAGTTCACCAGATCATTCCGCACCATGTCGTACAGCCCGTTCCGCTGCGGATACCTCCCCGTCAGAATGCTCCCCCGCGACGGCGTACAAGCCGGCCACGTCACATAAAAACTCGTCCCCCTCACCCCCTCCGCCGCCAGCTTGTCCAGATTCGGCGTGATCAGCGGCTTGCTCCCAATGCACCCGAGATCCGGATACCCCTGATCATCGCTCACAATGAGCACGATGTTGGGCTTGGCGGCGAAACCAGAGCACACCAGCAGGCAGGAGATAAAACAAACAGCAAATCGCATCCACATCCCCCCATAACGACGCCTCGCTCCCGTCCTAGCACCCTCTGCACTTCAGAATCTTTTACCATCCATCTTTTAGCAGCCCCTCCTCTCCGCATTCAAAACCTCCGCCCCCTCCGCCTCTCCGCCCCTCTGCGGCAAAACCGCACGTCCCTGCAGGCCGCGCACCAGATGAGTGCCAAAAAAAACTGGGCGGCGCAACACGCACCGCCCAGCACCACAGAGCAAAGAACTGCAAACAGGCGAAACTTACTTCACCTTGATCAGCTCCACGTCGAAAATCAGCGCCTCATTCGGCCCGATGTCACGACCAGCGCCACGGGGGCCGTAGGCGAGCTTCGAAGGAATGAAGAAGCGATACTTCGCCCCTTCCTGCATCAGCTGCACGCCTTCCGTCCAGCCGGCGATCACACGGTTCAGCGGAAACTCGATGGACTCCTTGCGGCGGTAGCTGCTGTCGAAAACCTTGCCGTCGATGAGGGTGCCTTCGTAGTGCACTTCCACCGTGTCAGTGGCCTTCGGGCTTTTGCCAGTGCCGGGGGTGATCACCTTGTACTGCAGACCGCTGGCGGTCACGACCACGCCTTCCTTCTTGGCGTTGTCTTCGA
Source organism: Prosthecobacter sp. (assembly GCF_044226605.1). Lineage (GTDB taxonomy): Bacteria > Verrucomicrobiota > Verrucomicrobiia > Verrucomicrobiales > Verrucomicrobiaceae > Prosthecobacter. The sequence continues at coordinate 155,893 of NZ_JBGAGS010000010.1, forward strand.
GAAATTTTTCACCTTTGGCGAGAGCGATGTCGGACATGGGATGGGGGGTAGTTGGGGGTTGGTTTGTTTGGGAATCCAAACGCTAGCAAGCCCCCCCGCAATGTCGAACGCCGAATGCACCCCCTTCCCGCAGCATAGTGGTCCGCACAGTCATAGTGGTCCGCACCTCGCGAAGCGCGCCGAAGGCAATCCCCTGTGCGGCGCCCCGCCACACCCAAAACCCCGCCCATCCCCACGCCCTCGGCACCCCCGACTCACCCGCAGACCGGCAAAGGAGCAGAAGTGCCGGAAACGGCTCTTCAAAATCTCCGCCCCCTCTGCCCCTCCACCCCTCTGCGGCAAACCCAAACGTCCCCCTCGCTCCCCCACCCCAAAAACCTCCCCCTCCGACCCCTCCGACCCCTCCGACCCCTCCGACCCCTCCGACCCCTCCGCCAAACCACCGCAAACCACCGCAAACCACCGCAAACCACCGCAAACCACCGCCAACCACCGCCAACCACCGCAAACCACCGCCAACCACCGCCAACCACCGCAAACCACCGCAAACCACCGCAAACCACCGCAAACCACCGCAAACCACCGCCAACCACCGCAAACCACCGCAAACCACCGCAAACCACCGCAAACCACCGCAAACCACCGCAAACCACCGCAAACCACCGCAAACAACCGCAAACTCCCCGCCAACGAACTCCCCCACTTCCCCCTCCTCACTCTACGCTTCCCCTAAGCCCCTCGCCCTCTTAGAATGCCCCCCATGAATCGCGAGCACCTCCTCTCCCAGCTCTCCGCCCACACCGGCCCCTTCGACATCGCGATCATCGGCGGCGGCGCCACCGGCCTCGGCGCCGCGGTCGATGCCGCCTCCCGCGGCCACTCCGTCGTCCTCATCGAGCAGTCCGACTTCGCCAAGGGCACCTCCTCCCGCTCCACCAAGCTCGTCCACGGCGGCGTCCGCTACCTCAAGCAGGGCAATGTCTCCCTCGTCCTCGAAGCCCTCCGCGAGCGCGGCCTCCTCGTCCGCAATGCCCCCCACCTCGTCCACAGCCTCCCCTTCGTCATCCCCAGCTACCACTGGTGGGAGGGCCCCTTCTACGGCATCGGCATGAAGGTCTACGACACCCTCGCCGGCCACCTCGGCCTCGAGCCCTCCCGCTACCTCTCCCGCGAGGAAATGATCGACCTCCTCCCCACCCTCGAAACCGAGGGCCTCTCCGGCGGCGTCGTCTATCACGACGGCCAGTTCGATGACGCCCGCCTCGCCATCCACCTCGCCCGCACCGCCGTCAACCACGGCGCCATCGTCCTCAATCACACCCGCTGCTGCGGCCTCATCAAGGAAAACGGCCACATCATCGGCCTCAAGGCCGAATGCGTCGAAACCGGCCGGCAGCAGGAAATCCGCGCCCGCTGTGTCATCAATGCCACCGGCGTCTTTGTCGATGACATCCGGCGCATGGACGAGCAAAAGGCCGAAAACATCGTCGCTCCCAGCCAGGGCGTCCACCTCGTCCTCCCCCGCGAGTTCCTCCCCGGCGACTCCGCCATCATGATCCCCAAGACCGACGACGGCCGCGTCCTCTTCGCCGTCCCCTGGCACGGCCGCGTCATCATCGGCACCACGGACACCCCCGTCCATCACGCTGCGCTGGAACCCCGCGCCTTGCCAGACGAAATCGCCTTCCTCATGACGCACGCCGCCCGCTACCTCACGCGCGATCCGCAGCCCAGCGATGTGCTCAGCGTCTACGCCGGCCTCCGCCCCCTCGTCGCCACCAAGAACGCCGAAGGCACCGCCGCCCTCTCACGGGACCACACCATCCTCGTCGCCGAATCCGGCCTCGTCACCATCATCGGCGGCAAGTGGACCACCTACCGCCGCATGGCCGAAGACGTCATCGACCAGGCGGAAATGGTCGGCGGCCTCGGCATGCGCCACTGCACCACCCAAAGCCTCATGATCCACGGCTCCGCCACCGTCCTCGATCCCCACGATCCCCTCGCCGTCTATGGCAGCGATGCAGCCGAAATCCGCGCCCTCGCCGCCAAGGAGCCCGAATGGGCCGGCAAAGTCCACCCCCGCCTCGACCTCACCTGCGCCGAAGTCATCTTCCACGCCCGCCACGAGATGGCCCGCACCGTCGGCGATGTCCTCGCCCGCCGCAGCCGCAGCCTCCTCCTCGATGCCCAAAGCAGCATGTCCGCCGCCCCCAGAGTCGGCGCCCTCATGGCCACCGAACTCAACTGGCCCCCCGAAAAAACCTCCCACGAAATCGACCGCTTCCAAAAACTCGCCTGCGGCTACATCCTCGAGGGCTGACGCATCAGAAGGGAGCGCGGACACTCCTTTCCACCTCCTTAATGTAAGAGTCTAGATAGTCGCACAAGTCAAGGCGTCGCCAATCGGCCCTATTATCCGATCGTAATCGCCTTTATGTACGACTGCGGCCCCCGTTGAGCGGAATTCAACTTTCCATTCTAAAGCGCCTTTTTTAATAGTGCAAAAAATATTGCTAGCTCGGACTTTCCTGCTGCCTAGTAGCCTTTCGAGTTCTTTTGCTATATCTCCGCTACCCGTTAAGCGAATAGAACCAGCTATACCACTTGATACTTCGAATGGAAAGGATCTTAAGGCTGAAAGCGACACTGAAGTATTTTTATCTGTTATGCATTGAGCCCATCGAAGAGGATCGATTTCAATCGGAGTTATTGAGATCGTATAGTCTAGCGCATCGGCAATAGTCTCTGTTAAACGTTTTCCGAGCCGGGCAAAATTTTGAAGACGGATATTGGGACTATTGACACCCACCAAAAAATTGCACTGGTCAAAGGCTATTCTGCGAACTTTTACCAAGTTTCCAAATGGATCCCGAACCTCTTCGACAAATTCTCTTTTATGAGTGAAAGTTCCCGCGATACGGTCTTTGCGTATTATTTCCAGGTTAAATCCAGTTGAAGCGTTTTGGTGATATACTTTCTTTTGCAATGAAGCCGCTAGTTTGACAACTGATGCATGATCAAACGGAGATATATTAAACCATCGAAAGCGCGGCTGCATAATAAGATTATTTTTATGGTGCTTCCTCTTTGGGTGGCAGTTCCAATTTTTCGGAACTAACTTTATCCAATGCCCGATAGGCGCTTTCTTCAATTAATTTCAAAAGCCTATTCTTTTCAGCGGGAGTGACTGCTCGACGAGTTTTTGCCAACTCGCCATCTTTTTTGACATCCCACTTTCCAAGCACTCCATATTTAAACCCAGTTCCATCGGGTCCATTTTGGAACTCAGCAGAAAATTCTACAATCCCAAGTGTTTTGTTTTCCGCCTCGGCAATCCACCCGAGCCTGCTAACAGAGTAGCCGCGCTTCGAATAGTCCTGATATTCAGCGGAGGAAAGAAGGGAATCTCCTTCTAGAACGGCCCTATTGACGCGGCCTTGCTTCTCTAGATGAGGATTGTCAGTATCATCGTCATCGTCTTCATTAACGTCGTCCTTTGGCTTATCCACTCGCAGACCGTGTTGATCAGAAAGGTTGTATCCCTCAATCCCCCGGGCTAATTCGATGAAGAACTTTGATCTTTGCTCACTGCCCAGACCTGTTACTATAATTTCCCTTCGTGTGGGGGGAGGACTGTCGTCGGAAGGCTGCAAATGCTGTTCGACATCGTTCATAATTTCGTGTCCACGACCTGCAGCTTGGTGCCGCACTTGAATGCCGGTCTTTGTAATATCTACTCTGAAATTCAATGTTTTTTCGTCTTTCTGACGCAATCTGGTCTTGGAAAAATCCGCTTCCACATATTCCACCGTTAAGACGGCAGACTTATCGTCAATTTTATTTATCTTATAAATTTCATTATATTTTGCTCCGCGTTCCGCCTTTACTTTTTCCATTGCGGTGATTGTGGCATCAATTGTTAATGCTTTCGATGACGCATCAATGCGACAATTTGTGAATCGATCTTCTCGCTCCGGCCGATCCAAAATCTCCAGAAAATCCGCTAATTGAGGCCAAGAAAATTGTAAGCGTTGGAAATAAGTAATTAAATTTTCTTTGCTGGTCTCACTGGATACAAAGGTTCCACGCTGTCGTAAAACTTCCGTCAGTTTAGAGCTTGTTACTGCCCCTTGTGATATTAAGTCACAAATATCTTTATCGTCAGCGAAATACCTGGAAATTCGTGCTACTTTACTCATATGTCTCCATGCCGAGTTCGACGGTTGAAAAGTTTTTAACAATGTTAGACATAGGTCCGATCTGAATACGACTGAGTCTTCCTTGGAATTCCTTAAGTCCGTAGAAGTCGGCTGCGTACGCTTCTTTTGCTTGTTGAAAAGTGGCAGCAGCTTTTAGATCTGCAAACGGCATCCGAATGTTTATGCTTTCCTCATCCCCTAACATTTGAAACCTGAAGAATGCGTCGAAAAGGTACTTGAATTCGTCTACACTTTCTCCTGTGCCGCGGTAATAAACAATATACTCATAACTGATCTGGGCTGGTTCTCCCCGTGTAGTGGATGCAAAGCGAATGATTTGCCAGGGGCTTAAGAGCATTTCGATTGATGCGCTTTTTTGATTCTGCGCTCTTGGATGAAGTCCCACTAAATCTGGGAAATAAAAGCCGCTCTTCGCAGATTGACCATCGTTCGTTTTGCGTGCGCGCAGAATAGCTAAGTCAATCGCTATAGTCGAGAGGTAGTTAACCGTGGCAGGTCCGAACACATGAACTTTGTTTTTGTTGCTCAGAGGGAGATCTTTACTATCCATTTTTTGAATCATTGAGTCAAAATCGCCCGTATACAATCCGTCGTGATTATATACAAAAAGGAGTCCATGCACTTGGTAGTTCGCACTAGAACTCCCATAGAGCGAACTCCAGTCGGCGCTCACATTCGCGCAGTCTGTGGCTTTACAAAGACTGGTCATAGCACTTCGAATTTTTGCCTTTTGTAGTGTTCCGGCAGCATAACTTTTCAGGTCAAAATTGAAGACCATCCGCACATCTTCATAGGGATCTTCGTACCACATGACCAAGTCTGATGGGTGGGTCTGCACCTCATGCTTCTCCTGGCTTACGCATGTCCAATCGTGGTCTTCAGGGCCTATTTGAGTCCATCCAAATTCCTTAAAAATTTCGGCAGAGACCTTTTGCGCAATCAGCGCTATTTGCTTAGTTTCACTCATTTTATACCCGCTTTGGCATGCAAATTAGGTCTTATATAATTAAGTGCAAATACTATTTGACGAGGTCTGTGCCTAGTATTGGGGGGCTAATGTGCAAACACCATATCAGAAGTGATCTGAACAGCCATATCATGGCGGAGGAACTGAAAAACTGGGGGGCAGGCAAATAATTGACAAAATTTCCGCTTACGCTTGGCCCTCAACGCAGCCAAGCCTCTCGCTTCTCCCTCACGTCCCCTCGGACCACTTCAGCATTCAAAAGCCGCGACACATGCAGCCCGCTGTTCCTTATCGCCACAAAGAGAACGGACTCAACTCATCCGTCGCTGCTTCGATGTACATTCATGGCTGCACACAAAAAGCTTTTTCAAGCCTCTCACCATCAATGCAGCCACTCAAGTGCAAAACACATGATTCAGAACAGCTTTGTCTGAAAGAACTGAACACGCCCTTTGAAGATTGCCTACCACCTGGATTGGCCGAGTTTAATTTTATTTAAAATCGGTGCCTTTTCATTAATGGCCAATAGAATAATGGCCGGGTTTTGTATTTTTGATTATACAAAAATTGGTGCAACCTGAGTGACTTCGTTTTTTTACTCAATGCATTTTTTAGCCATTTTTATGACTACGCTTCTTGCCACTCTTGTCGTTATTTGCATTACAGCTATCGTTTTCATTGCCGTTAGAGCGTGTAAATGCAGGAAGTTGGATCATGCAGAGTGGATTACTCTCATCGCTGCGGTCTTAGGGGGCTTCGGAAGCCTCCTCCCCATTCTTCCCGCTTCGACCTCATCCGAAAATTTAATCGCGGAGGGCAGTGGCACTTTGCATGCAGGCTCATTAATGAAAAGTATCGCAGACTGGTTTGGTTTGAATGTGCAAGTTACTAACTGCAGAGTTGTCTGCGAATACTCGATCACAAAAAGCGAAGGCAAACATTTATTTGGCGTAGGGCTGGTCCTCCGTGGCCAAAGTCGTAGTGGGGAAGATGGTGTTCGTATCTTTGTCAATTCAGATGGCACATGGGGAGACGGATATTGGGAAAATGGGCCTAAATGGGTTTCTGGAGGTCCTAGGGTGATCGGCAGTCCGATTGGAGAACTGTCGCTAGAAAGGAAAAATACATTCGAGATTACATGCAGGGATGGGAGAAGCGTGGTGACCCATAATGGCGTGATTTTGGGGGATGTTACGATGGGGCCAATGACAGAAGCTGGAACAATTCGATTTGGCCTTGAGACTCAGGGGCCGTTGACTGAAGTGGAGATTCACAAGCTTTCCGTTTATCACTTGCCTAATTAATTAGCGAAACTGGGGGTCAGGGTGCAAATAATTGACAAATGATCCCCCAGGCAAAGCCCCCAACGCAGCCAAGCCACTCGCTTCTCCCTCACCTCCCCAGGACCACCTCAACAGCCAAAACCAGCGCCACCTGCGTGCCGCCCGCTGTTCCGTATCGCCCCAGGGAGAACCGATTCAAAAACCATCTCTGCTCCCTCTGCCCCTTTGCGGCAAAAACGCACGTCCCAAATCTATCGGTCCTTTTTTGTACCCGGCCTCAGTTTCCTGCTACTCGTTTGCGTCGGCTGGTATTGCATTGAGTTTGGTATCCATATTCCGGCTGCCACCGTGCAGAGTCCGAAGGAGAATGCTTGCCACAATTTCACGCGGATCAGGACCCATGCTGCCAATGATCTCAATGGCCGTGGCACCAAGTCGGACTTCCGGGTCATGCACACCCGTTAAATGCACCTGCCATAGCAAGCTCATGCCACTGCTGCTTGCCGAATCATACTCCCAGAGGCATACCTGATGCTCTTCGAATGCCCCTCCGTAAGGTCTTTTGAAGACCCCGATATAAAAGCGTCTGCTGCCTTCGTCTAATCGCCACCACTTCTGGGCTGGAGTAATTTTGGCCCTGAGTTCAGCGAGATTGCGACAGTTTTTGGGCGGAAACTTCAATGCATCCTCAATCTGCTCTACCCCCGCCATGGCCGCATGAGCCACATGCAATATCATCCCGGCCAGCCAGATGCGAATGACGTTTTTCATGGATTCTAATGAGAGGTTAAAATGATTGAATGGGGCAGACTGCCGGGCGGCAGTAATAGCTGTTGTTACCATCGGCAGGGACATCTGCCGTCCAAGATCCGACAACTGGGTTGAAGAAACTTTTATACCAGGGGGAATGCGGTCACGGTGCAAATAATGGACAAAATCTCCGCTCCGGCAAAGCCCCCTCAACCCAGCCAAGCCACTCGCTTCTCCCTCACGTCCCCAGGACCACCTCAACATCCAAAACCAGCGCCACCTGCGTGCCGCCCGCTGTTCCGCATCGCCCCAGAGACGCCCCCTTCAAAAACCATCCCTGCTCCCTCTCCCTCTCTGCCCCTCCTTCCGTGTATTCCGAGTGTTGATTCGCTGTTCGCTCCCCTTCAGGCTCACTTCGTTCGTCAGATCTCCAAAACTCATCTCTGCGGCGTTCCAACCTCTGCGGTGCAAATCTCCGGCCATTCCTTTGCCAATCCATTCCTTTGCCAAAAAGCAGCGCCCCCTTTTTCCCCTCTTTCCCCTTTTTCGGCCAACCCCTCCGGTCCCTCTGCCCATCCGCCACAACACCTCCCCCCCCAAAGCCCCCTCTTCACAAATCGCAGCATCTGGATCTCTAAAACTCATCTCTGCGTTCTCCAAATCTCTGCGGTGCAAATCTCCGGCCATTCCTTTGCCAATCCATTCCTTTGCCAAAATGCAGCGCCCCCTCTCTGCCCCTCCCAAGTAACTTCCCTCAAAGACAGCGCCAATGGAGCCATCCCAGGGTCGGTTCCGGCTTCTTCCATGAGTGTTTTATGCGTGTCCGATGAGTGGTTCAAAATTCTGGTCTGCGGCGCGCCACCCCATCCGCTCCTCCTTCCGAGTATTCCGTGTGTTCCGTGTGCCACCCCCGTTTTGCAGCAGCCTGCAATCACCCACCGCCCCAGGAAAATCCTCCTCCTCATTTTCGTCGGCCTCACTCTCCAAACCCACGCCCCTGTCCCGGTCTCCATGGAGGCCTGCTCAACTGCAAACAACATGCAAGTCATTGCCGAATCCGACACAAAAACCCAACCGCAACCAGCTTGCAGGATTGCCGAATCCGACACACAAGTACGCCTCGACATCCTCCAAAAGCGCACCTCGTCGGCATGACGATTCTTGATCCAAACCCTCTCCCCGCCGCCCCTCAAAGCGCCCCCTTCTGCCCCGCCGCTTTCTGCCAGGCCGGGAGTTCTTCGGGGGGGAGGGCGGTGGGATCGGCGGCCTTGATGGTTTTCCAGGTCTGGAGGGCGAACTGGGCGATGTATTCCAGGTAGTCGGGCTCCAGCTTGGACGAGGGTTCGGCCAGCGTCTGCTGCCAGGCATCCCGGGCATGGGCCAGGGCGTCTGCCGGGCGCTGCTGGCGGAGGCGGAGGCGGGTCATCTCCCGCAGGTCGTCGATGCGGTTTTTGTAGCTGGCGTTGTGGGCGGCGTGGTTTTCGTAGAGCTGGTGGTGGAGCTGCCAGGCCTCCTCAAGGTGCCCGGCACCCTCGTGCGCGCTGGCCAGGGCGGCGAGGGCGCGGGTCAGGAGCGTCTCGGTGCCGCCCTGCTGGGCCACGCGGAGCCCCTCCTCCGCGGTGGCAATGGCGGCCTCAGGCTGCTTGAGGGCGCGTTGGGCGGCGGTTTTGATCTCATGGGCGACGAGGAGGTCCTCCCGCAGGGTGTTTGTCTGCGCCTGCTCCGGGGTGATGGCGGCATACCGTGCCTGGATGAGCTGGATGGCGGCGTCCGTATGGGTGACGGCCTGGGCGTGGAGGCTGGCGCGGTTTTCCACCTCGGCCAGAAAGACATACTGGTGGGGGAGATTGGGGGCCTGGGGATCGCTGGCCTGCAGGCGCTGGACGACGCCGGCCTGCATCTCGGCGGCGCGGGCGTATTTCCCGGCGTGGATCTGCAGCTCGACAAGGCGGTTGTCGAACTCCCAGAGGCGCGCCTCGTAGTAGCCGCCGGTTTTGGCCAGGGCGATGCACTCCTGGATCTGCTGCTCGGACCGGGAAAATTCGCGCGCGGATTCCAGCGCGGCGGCGTGGTCCATGAGGATGGCGTGAAGCTGGAGGCCGGTGAGCCCCTTGGCCCGGGCCTCGGCAACGGTGGCGGCAGTCTCCTGGGCGGCGTCCTTTCCCCGGCGGAGCTTGATCCAGACGCGGGCGAGGAGGTTCTGCGCGCGGAACCACCCGGGGCTGCCGCGCCCTTCATGCTGCTCGATGTGGCTTCGGAGCTCCTTGAGGAGATCGACCGCCTCGATGCGGGAGCCGTGATCGACGGCCATGAGGAGGTGCCGGAAGGCGGCCTCCCGGGCGACGGGGTGCTCCGCGCCCAATCGGGCGGCGGCGAGCTCCGCAGTGCGGCGGAGGGCGGCGAGGGAGAGCTTGCGGTCGCTCATGGCATCGTACAGGCTGGCGACCTGGCCCATGAGCTCGATCTGCAGGTCGGGGTCCTGGCGCATGTCCTCGATGCGCTTCTGGCTGGTGATGAGGGCCAGGCGGAGGGCTTCGGGGTTGCGGCCAAAGCGGACTTCGTCTGCGACCTCTGAGAGAAGGCTGGTGAGGAAGGCGGCGGTCTCCCGGCTGCGCAGGGACTGGGACTCGGCGCGGGCCTGGGCCTCCCGTGCGAGCTTTGCCTGCCAGATGGCGACGCCGGTGCCGGTGAGGACGGCGAGCAGGCTGAAGCAGGCGGCGGCAAAGGCGACACGGTGCCGGCGGATCCACCGCGAGGCAATGTAGGCGGTGCTGGGGGGGTGGGCGGAGACGGGCGCACCAGTGAGGTAGCACTGGAGATCGGCGGCGAATTCGGCCGCGCTTTGATACCGGCGCTGGGGCTCCTTTTCCAAAGCACGGAGGGTGATCCAGTCGAGGTCCGCGGGGAGCTGGGAGACATCCATGCGCCGCTCGGGGGCGGGGGAGGCGGAAGCGCCGGCGGCGGCGGTGGCGTCCAGGCTGGTGGCGGCCCCTGTGGCGAGGCCGGTGACGATGCTGGTGGAGGGGCGTGAGGGCGCTTTGTGGCGGATGAGGTGCCAAAATTCCTGCCGGGTCTGGCCGTGGCGGGTGACTTCTGCAAAGGGGGGGTGGCCGGTGAGGATCTCGTAAAGGACGGTGCCGAGGGCGTAGATGTCACTCCGGGTGTCCACGCTGCCGACGTCCTCGATCTGCTCCGGGGACATGTACTGGGGGGTGCCGAGCACGAAGTGGGCCTGGGTGGCAAAGGTCATGGCCTCGATGCCGCCGGAGGAAAGGGCCTTGGCGATGCCGAAGTCGATGATCTTGGGGACGGGGCGGCCGTCCACCTGAGTGACGAGGATGTTGGAGGGCTTTAAATCCCGGTGGATGACGCCTTTCTGGTGGGCGTGGTGGACGGCGCTGCAGACCTCCCGGAAGAGGGCGATGCGGTCGCGCAGGGGCAGGTGGTGCTCCTCGCAGAAGGCGGTGATGGGCCTGCCGCGGAGCAGTTCCATGACAAAGAAAGGGCGGCCGTCCGGGGAGATGCCGGCATCGAGAATCGTGGTGATGCTGGGGTGCTCCATGGCGGCGAGCACGCGGCGCTCCTGCTCGAACCGGGCCAGGACCTGGCGGGAGTCCATGCCGCGCTTGAGGAGCTTCAGGGCGACCTCGCGCCGGACGGGCTGGGACTGCTCGGCCCGCCAGACGATGCCGAAGCCGCCTTCCCCGAGCTTTTCCACCAGGCGGTAGGGCCCGAGGACGTCGCCGGGTTTTTCATCGCCGGCCTCCAGCTGCGCGATGCCGTCGTCCAGCAGAGCTGCGGCGGCGGTGGCAGAGAATGCGGGGGTGGAGGCGGGCATGAAGTCGGGCTGAATATCCTTAAGAACGGGGTTTGGCACCTCTTTTCATGCGCGGCGTGGGTGGGAAGAGCGATGAATAAAGAAAAGGCGTAGTTTAGGTGGGCCCGGAGCGGGGGCTGAAGGGGTGTTTGAGATAGGAGAAGGCGAGGAGGCAGGCGAAAGCGGCGCTGAAGCGCCGCACTCCGAGGACGCTGGCGGGACGTGCATAGCGGCGGCTAAAGATGAGGAGGGGACTTTTGACGCGTTGACCATTGCACTCCTCGCGCTTCACTGGGGCTGCATGACTCCTCTCCACCACCTTCGCGCCGGCGTTATTGGCACCGGCTTTATCGGACCTGTTCATATTGAGGCCCTTAAGCGCCTGGGGGTGACGGTGAACGGGATCTGCGGCTCGACGAAGAGCGCGCGGCAGGTGGGAAATCTGTGGGGCATCCCGGAGATCTACGGGGACTATGACCATGAGGCGATGTATGCGAGCCCGAACATCGACGTGGTGCACATCACCTCGCCCAACAAGGTGCACGTGGAGCAGTGCCTGCAGGCGCTGGAGATGGGCAAGCATGTGATCTGCGAGAAGCCGCTGGGGATGACGGCCAAGGACACGCAGCTGGTGGTGGATGCGGTGCGCAAGGGCGGGAAGAAGGGGCCGGTTTTCGCCGTGAACTACATGTGCCGGTTTTTCCCCGCCATTCTCCAGATGCGCGCCATGGTAGCCCGAGGTGACCTGGGGAAGATCATGCACGTACAGGGGCACTTTTTCCAGGACTGGCTGATGTATGAGACAGACTACAACTGGCGCGTGCTGGCAAGCGAGGGCGGAAAACTGCGCGCGGTGGGCGACGTCGGGACGCACTGGATCGACGCGGTGAGCTTTGTGCTGGGCGCGAAGGCGCAAAGTGTGTTTGCGCATGTGGAGACCTTCCACAAGACACGCAAGCGGCCGAAGGGGGAGGTGAAGACCTTTGCAAAAGTTGACCCGAAAAAGATGGTGGACTACAAAGTTGATACTGAGGACTTTGGAAGTGTGCTCCTCAAGTTTGGCAAGGCGAAGCATGGCTTTGCGGACGGGGTGCATGCGAACGCCTTCATCTCGCAGGTGGCGGCGGGGTGGAAGTGCAGCCTGAGCTTTGGCATTTATGGCACGAAGGGCAGCGTGCGCTGGGACCTGCAGCAGCCGAACGAGATCCAGGTGGGGCATCGCGATGAGCCAAACCAGATCATGCAGCGCGGAACGCCGGGATTCCTGGAGGACGTGGCAAACTACACGGACTATCCGCCAGGACATGCGGAGGGTTTCAGCGATGCGCACAAGATGCACTACCGCGCGGTGTATGAGCACATCGCGAGCGGGAAGCAGACGCCGGTCTTGTTTGCGACGGCGGAGGACGGGCACCACGAGATCAAGCTGTGCGAGGCGATGCTGGAGAGTACGGAGACGGGGAAGTGGGTGAAGGTGTGAGGGGGCCGGATCTTGGTTACGATATGAAAAGGGGATACCAAAACTGCAAGAAGTGCAGCAAAGAGGTAATCCGTGTCGTGGCCAAGAAAAGGAAGGGACGCTGCTATGATTGTTGGTTAGAGCTCCAGCGGGAGATTAGGGAAAGGAAAGATCCATACTTTGTTGTCCGCTCGGAAGAGGATCTTCTCAACGCTGCCTATCAAACGGCTCCCTGGATTCTACGAACTTTTGGAATCTCACTGCCTGCCTTCCTGGTTCGCCGAGAACTGCGAGATGCATATCGGAGATTCAAAGCCAAACTTGAACCGCATGAAAAGGTCTGGCCGTTCCACTTCAACAAGTGGTCACTGGCGAGGAGAAAAGGCTTTCTGGTGGTTAGCCATGGCAGACCCAAGAGTGTCTGGATTACTGAATTGAGTTAATGCGATAACCTGGAACATCCAACCACCAAGAGGATGTTATAAAGGTGTGACATGGTGCGTGTATAGGCTTTCATCCACGGCAAATGAATTCTGAGAAGACAGTCTGTTGCAAGTGTGGCACGTCGATTCTGGCTATGACGGCATCGATTTATCATGGCCGCTGCGTGCCTTGCTGGAAACACCGTTTGTCTGTGCGGGTGAAAGAGGCTGTAGCTGGCAGCATCTACGTTTTGGGGCTTTATCTTGCACTGCCTATCACGCTGCCCGCGGGGCTGATCAGGATGGCCGTGAGAAGGGTCTATCGGGATGTTCGTTTTCCCTATTCCCGCCATGAGTTGTTGAAGCAGATCTTCAAGCTCTACCCTGAACGCCGCGTGGCGCGGAGGTATCGGAAAGGGGTGATCGATGGCTATTTCGAGCCCGATGTTTTGAAGGTGTGGGGGCTGCCTTCGGATCCTAGAAAGCTAGCTTATTTTTATGGTCGGAATGCGGGAGCCAGTCTTCGCCGAGGTAAGATTGAGATTTCGTCGATTCCTTAACGCATTGATGTTTGTTTTGGCTGACGAAGAGCTTTGGCTAAGTGGGTTTGGTGGTGTTTGTGGGCTGGGGAGGATGGGGGAGCGCTGATCGACAGACAAGAGTGTCTGTCGTACTGGCTGGCACGAAGGCACTGGCTTTTGAAAGCTCGATCTTTGAGGGAAATGGGGCACTTTGTTTTTATGAACTGGCTGGCGCATCTTTATTTGTCGGAGGGGGATGTGGAGTTTCGGGTGGGGAATTTGCTGCCGGACTGGGTGGGGCCTTCGGAGTTGGTGGGGTTGCCGGAGGGGTTTCAGAGGGGGATTGCGAGGCATCGGAGGATTGATGCGTTTACGGATGCGCATCCGATGGTGAGAAGGAGTGTGAGGAGGTTTGAGAAGCCCTTTCGAAGGTTTGGGTCGGTGCTGACGGATGTGTTCTATGATCACTTTCTGGCGGCGGGATGGTGCGGTCACTGCGCGGGGGCGCCGCCGCTGGGGGAGTTTGTGAGTGAGTTTTACGAGTCGGTGGACGCGGTGCGGGAGAGGGTACCGGCGCAGGCGTGGGAGGTGCTGGAGCACATGCGGCGGGCGGACTGGCTGGGGTCCTATGCGACGCTGCCGGGGATTGAGATGACGCTGAGGCGGATGTCGCGGAGGCTGAGGAGACCGTTTGATCTGGCGGCGGCGGTGGAGGTGCTGGAGAAGGAGTATGAGGGGTTCAGGGAGGACTTTGAGGCGTTTTTTCCGGAGGTGAGGCGGGAGTGCTTGTGCGCTCAGTGATGACTGCGCAATAGAGTGACGCGAATGGAATGCCTGTGAATCTTGAAACCGGGGCTGGGGGCATGCGGGGACTGTGGCGGAGTGGCGTGAAGATTTTCTGGTCCAGCCAGGCGCGGAAAGACCTGCGAGCCATCCGCAGCTACATCGCGAGAGATTCGTCTTTTTATGCGGATCGAATGGTCACGCGAATCATCGAGCGCACGGACATTCTTGCGTTGCACCCCTCGCGGGCCATTCGGTTCATGAAGCTCTGGATTTGGATGTGCGGGAGACTCATGCAGCATCTTATCGCATCATTTATCGTGTGCTGCTTGATGAGGTGGAGATCGTGACGCTGATTCATTTTGCCCAGCGTTTACACACGAAAAAACTGCGATAGCCCGCTCCGGCCCATCCAGACTGTGCGTTGGGTGGGGGGAGGGGCGGAGTCACGAGACGGTCTTCTGCGGGGTGGCGGAAGACGGCCTGCGGGACGCAGGCGCTCCATTTGGGCGCCCGGGGTGGGGTCGGCGTTTGGATGCATCATTCCTGCTTTAATCTTCCGTTGTCTTTCGGCGAGTGCCCGCTTACAATTTGCGTCAGCGGGCCGCGCAACGGGGTTGGAGAAGTTCAAAACCGATTCTGGAGCGAGGCTCACAGAATCAAATTTTTAGTTTTTATGGGGCTGTTCTCTCTTCCGGTGGTGAAAATTGGGTCGGTGTCGATGGATGGCACAGAACCGGTCTTGATTCTTGGGCCGTGCGTCATCGAGAGCGAGGAGTTCATCTGGGGTGTGGCTGAAAAGCTGGATGCCATGGCCCGGCAGCATGGCTGGCGCTGGATTTTCAAGGCGTCCTACGACAAGGCGAACCGCAGCGCGATCTCGTCCTACCGGGGGCTGGGCTGTGAGGCGGGGTGCAAGCTGCTGGCACGGATCGGCGCGAAGCTAGGCGTGCCGGTGACGACCGATGTGCACTCGGTGGAGGAAGCGCGGCAGGCGGCGGAACACATCGACCTGCTGCAGATCCCCGCCTTCCTGTGCCGCCAGACAGACCTCATCGTGGCCGCCGGGGAAACGGGCCGCGCGGTGAATGTCAAGAAAGGGCAGTTCATGGCCCCGTGGGATGTGAAGAACATCGGCGACAAGCTGGTGAGCGCCGGCTGCGAGAACTTCATGTTTACGGAGCGCGGCACGACCTTTGGCTACAACAACCTGGTGGCAGACATGCGCTCCTTGTACTGGATGCGGGAGCTGGGCTACCGGGTGGTGATGGACGCAACCCACAGCGTGCAGCGTCCGGGCGGACTGGGCACGGCCACGGGAGGCGATGGCAAGCTGGCCCCTGTGCTGGCACGCGCCGCAGTGGCCACCGGCTGCGACGGCGTCTTCATGGAGACCCACCCGGAACCCGCCAAGGCCTTCTCTGACGGCCCCAACCAAATCCCGCTTTCCGACATCGCGGAAGTGGTGGAAACCTTGCGCAAGATTCATGGCCTCGTTCGCGACATCACTTGATCTGCTCTACCGCCGCAGGTTTGCCCTATCCATCACGCTCGGTGTGTTGGCGGGGCTGGTCATGTTTGCCACGGCTGACCAGCCAGAGGCGGCGGACGCCGGCATGAGCGCCTTCCTGCGGATGGTGCCGCCCGGCGCCGTCAACGACGGGGCGGTGATTCCCTCCTTTGATGCGTCCGGAAGGCGCTCGTCCCTCATCACGGCAGACATGCTGCGCCGGGTGGATGACCAGAGGATTTACGCCGAGAACCTGGTGGTGCAGATGTTCAACACCGACCCGAAGAACGATCTGCGAGTCGATCTGCAGACTGCGTTTTTCCAAATGGCGGGCGCCGGGGGAATTCTCCGCAGCACGGACCGCAGCCGGGTGACACGCTCCAACCTCGTGATCGAGGGCGACAGCCTGGTCTTCGACACCGCAAAAAATCAGGGACGCATGACAGGAAACATCCACATGGTGATCTTTGACAGCGACGCCGACAGCAGCGAGGTACCACCCCCCGCCGCCACACTCCCACCCAAGTGACATGAAGACGTCATCCATACTCTGCACCGCCCTGCTGCTCTCCTGCGCAGGCGCCATGGCACAGGCGCCGGAAAGCATCCGGCCGCTGCTGGATTTCCGCAAAAAGAAGGTGGATGCAGACACCAAGGCGAAGGCGCTGAACGCCGCCAAGGATGCCGTGAAACAGGTGCCGGACGAACTGAAGGACAAGGCGAAGGAAATCCTGCTCTCCCCCGAAGGCGTGGACATGAGGCAGAAAGCGCTTCAGGCGGCGCAGTCGGTGATGCAGGGCGGCTCCAATGCTGCCACGCCAGGGACCACCGCCACTCCGGCGGATGCCCCGCCGGCAACCGCGCCGGCGTCTGCACCGGCAGTCGCCGTGGCCGAGACACCGCCTGCCCCAAAGCCCACCGGCCCGCAGCCCAAACCCCTGCAGCCACTGAATCTGGACGAGGCGCCGAAGGCGACCAAGGGTCTGATCGACATCACCGCGCAGAAGCATTCCTATTTCGATTCGAACACGAACTACGCGATCTTTACTGGCGATGTGAAGGTCCGGCACCCGCAGATGTACATCGAGTGCGAGGAGATTGAGCTCTTCATTTCCAAGCAGGAGGGCGGCGTTCTCGGCGGAGCCTCCAAGACGAAGAAGCCAGGCCCCTCTGCCAAGGATGCGGACATCCTGGCGCAGCCAAAGAAGAAAGCCGACGCCGAACCACCGATCGACAAGGCGGACGCCCGCGGCCCCATGGTCACGATCGAAAAAATTTCCGAAGATGGCGAATTGCAGATCGGCCACTGCAAGCACCTGATCTACAACGGCAAGACCAAGATCACCACGCTCATGGAGTGGCCGCAGGTGCAGGCGGGCAACCAGCTGCTCAAGGCCACCGAGGCCGGCTGCATCATTGAAATCGACAAGAATGGCAAGCTTACCACCACAGGTAATCATGAGACGCTTATTCTTCAGGGAGACGAAGTCACGCCCCGCAGGAGCGCCACTCCGCCTTCCTCCGCACCCTCACCGCAGTGAACATGGCTCCGCGCAGCAGCAAGAAAAGAAGGCAGAAGGCTGACGGTCATGACCCCCAGCTCTCCTCGGAAGTTGCTGAAGAGCAGCTTCCGGAAGTCGAGCTGGAGGCCATCAATCCGGACGAAAACACCCTGCTTCACACGGAAGGGCTGAAAAAGGTCTATGACGGACGTGCCGTGGTGAATGGCGTGGATATCGAAGTGAAAAAGGGCGAGATCGTCGGCCTTCTGGGTCCGAACGGCGCTGGCAAGACCACCACCTTCTACATGATCGTGGGCCTGGTGCAGCCCAACGGCGGCAAGGTGACCTTCGACGGCCAGGATGCGACCAACAAGCCGATGTACATGCGCTCGAGGCTGGGCATGGGCTACCTGCCGCAGGAAGAGTCCATCTTCCGCCGCCTGACCGTGCGGGAAAACATCATGGGTGTGATGGAGACGCAGCCCTACACCCGTGCCGAACGTGAGGAGCAGACGCAGGCCCTCATGGAAAAGTTTGGCATCGACCATGTCGCCGACAATCTCGCCATCACCCTGAGCGGTGGTGAGAAGAGGCGGCTCACCATCGCCCGCTCGCTGGTGACTTCGCCCAAGCTTCTCATGCTGGACGAGCCTTTCAGCGGGGTGGACCCCATCGCCGTGAGCGAGATCCAGGACATCATCCGCATGCTGCGGAGCGCCGGGCTGGCCATTCTCATCACCGACCACAACGTCCGTGAAACCCTCAACATCGTGGACCGCGCGTACCTTATTTTCGAAGGCCGGGTGCGCCGCCACGGCAGCAAAGATTTCCTCGTCAACGATGATGAGGCGCGACGCCTCTACCTCGGCGAGGGCTTCACCATGTAACCCATTTTAGTCCAACCAAAAAAGGAGAACCACCATGCAAAAACACAACGTCAACCTCCCCATCATCGTCACCGCACGTCACATGGACGTCACGGATGCGATCCGCGAATACGCTCATAAGAAGATCGAAGGTCTCCACCTTGACTACCCCCGCATCATCGAGGCCAAGGTCGTGCTCGACGTGCAGAATCATCACCGGCACATCGCCGAAATCATCCTGTTTTGCGCCGACCACATCGTCATCGAAGTGAAATCGGTGACGGAGGACATCTATGCCTCGATCGACGAAAGCGCCTCCAAGATCGCCCGCCGCATGCGCAAGTATAAGACGCGTCTGCTGCGCAACCACCGCCCGCGCGGCGAGGGTTCGATCCGCCACATCGAGGAGCAGGTCTTCCACCAGGAAGTGCTTCACACCGAAGAGGAGCACATCGAGCCCGCTTACGTGCACAAGGAGAAGTACAAGATCCGTCCGCTGTATGCTGACGAGGCCATCATGGACCTGGAAATCAGCGACCGCCCCTTCGTGCTGTTCCACAACCAGAAGACGCACCGCCTGGCGCTGCTGTTCCGCCGCAAGGACGGGGACTACGGCCTGATCGAGCCCGAGCTGGCGGCGACCAATGGCAACGGTGCACACTGATGCCCTGGCAGAAATGAACTAATCCACCCGAGGAGCGGCCTGAATTCAGGCCGCTTCTTTTTTGATGTTTGCCAGGTAGTTCCGGCAGTTTTCCTCGCCCATGTATTTGCTGAGGAGGCGCTCGTCGATGTCGGTGAAGTCGACCATGATGAGGCCGTCCACCACGGAGGAGAAGTCCTTGTCCACATTAAAGCTGAGCAGCGTGGCGTTGAGCTTGAGGTAGTGCTTGAGCAGGATGGGGATGCCCTTGCCGTCCGTCTCCAGGCTGGAGATCAGCGCGGAGCAGTCGTCCACGTTTTGCAGATCCGCGCTGATGAACTCCCGCATCATGCGGCGGCTGCGGATGTAGCGGAAGGGATTGCGCGCCTTCACAAAGCTGGCCAGATGCGGGTGCATGCGGTTGTCCTGGAGGAACTCCACGATCATCTTCCGCGAGAGGCTGCTGTAGTCCTTGCTGATGCTGACGGGGCCGAAGAGCTTCTTGTAGTGCGGATTCCGCGCAACCCAGTGGGCGATGCCCTTCCACAGGAGCGGGAGGGAGGCGAGATTGCGCTGGTAGGCCTTGATGATGAAGCTGCGGCCCATCTCCACGGCATGCTCGAGATTGGCCAGGAAGGGCTTCTCAAAGCGGAAGAGGGTGCTGGTGTAGAGACCCTTGGAGCCGTACTCACGCAGGATGACATCCGCACGGCCGAGGCGGTAGGCGCCGGCGACCTGCTCCTTCTCCTCATCCCAGAGAATGAGGTGCTCGTAGTAGCGGTCATATTTGTCGATGTCGATCTCGTTGCCAGTGCCTTCTCCGACTTCGCGGAAGGTGATCTCCCGAAGGCGGCCGATTTCAGGCAGCAGCGCCGGGATCTCATGCGAATGGGCCTGATAGACGGAGAGATTTCCCTGACCAACAAGACGCCCGCCACGCGCGCGGATGCGGTCGATCTCGTCCACCATGTGGGCTTGCTGTGTTTCAGAGGGGGGTATGATGGTGAGGTTTTCGCCCTTG
The DNA here is from genome assembly GCF_044226605.1 of Prosthecobacter sp. Lineage (GTDB taxonomy): Bacteria > Verrucomicrobiota > Verrucomicrobiia > Verrucomicrobiales > Verrucomicrobiaceae > Prosthecobacter. Next base: position 175,660 of record NZ_JBGAGS010000010.1, read on the forward strand.
ACCGTCAGTTTGGCCGTCTGCTCTTTGCCGCGCTGGTGCAGCACAAAGGTGTGGATGCGCAGGTAGCGTGTGAGGGACTCGTCATCCTCAAACTTCTTGAGGCGCGAGTAGGGGATGGGCTGTCCCACGCTCATGGGCACCGGGGTGTTTGCGCGGTTGCAGAACTCACGCAGGAGGAGGCCGGTGCGCAGGCGTGGGTGAATGACACCCGCCGCATGGAAGAGCGCGCTGTTGGAGCCGGGGAAATAGACGGGCAGCACGGTCGCCTGAGTGCGGCGGACGAGGGAGCCGACGTGATTGCTCCACGCCGGTTCATCCAGGCCGCGGCCGGGTTTGTACGAGGCCACCTCACCGGCCGGGAAAATGATGAGCGCACCACCGCCGCGCAACAGTTTGATGGCCTCCTTCATGGGGCCCATGTTGCGCTTGGCAGAGCCTTCACCGCCGAAGGGGTCCACGGGGATGACATGGTCCGCGAGCTCCTTCATGGCGAGCAGAAGCGAATTCGTCATCACCTTCATGTCCGGACGGAACTGGCCGGCCCAGCGCGCAAGCATGACGGGATCGATGACGCCAAAGGGATGGTTGGCCACGATGACGAGGGGACCCTGTTTTGGGAACTCAAATTCAGCGGGCAGATCCACCTCCTCCTGCAGTTTCAGCGAATGCGCCACGGAGTCGAACCAGGCAAAAACTTCAGGATGCCTCGGGTGCTGCTTGTAGAGGCGCGCAGACTCCTGGTAGCAGTCATCAAAGCCACGCAGGCCCAGCGCCTTCTCCAGAGTCGGGCCTATCAGGCGATAGATCCGTCTTTGCAGGGGTGTTTTGAGGTGCTCGCTAATGTCGATGACCATGGGATGGCTTTGAAAGTCATCATCCATCCGCACGAAAACGTTTCAATCAAGTAGCATCCGCGTTCCGATTTTGTTCATTCTTAAAAATGACAGGTCAGCTCAGGGCATTCTGGATTTGACTCTTCCAGAATTCCGCCCGGGCGGCGAAAGTCAGCTCATCCTTCTGATACAGAACCCCTCGCGAGACATTCACGAGCAGGGGTGCCTTCCGCCCGCTGCCTTTCAGGGCCGCCAGATCCCCCCCCTGAGCGCCGAGCCCAGGGATCAGCAGCGGTACGTCCGGGATGTGGTCCAGCACGTTTGGCGCTGCATTGGTGAGGCCGACCACCAGGCCCGCCTGGGGGTGGCCTGCCGTCATGGCGGCCACGAGTTCGTAGACTTGGCGGTCTCCAGTGGGCTGGAGTTCGATGTCCTTGGCGCCCGGGTTTGAGGTGACGCCGAGGAGGTAGAGGCCTTTGTCCGCGTATTTCAAAAACGGCTCCAGCGTGTCCCGCCCCATGTAGGCGTTCAGCGTCACGGCATCCACGTTCATCGCCTCAAAGCAGGCCTTGGCGTAGTAGCCCTGGGTTTCGCCGATGTCCCCGCGCTTCACATCGAGAACCACGGGGATTTCTTTTGGGATTTCCTGCAGGATTTCCTCCAGCATCTTCATGCCGCGCCAGCCGAGGGCCTCGAAGTAGGCTGAGTTGGGCTTGAACGCGGCCGCGAAGGGCGCGGTCTGCTCGATGACATTGAGGATCCAGCGCTTGGTCTCCTCCTCCGCATTTTCCGCCCTCACGTCCAGCCCCACGCAGAGGTTTGATCCAGTGGCGGCGATGCGCTGATTGAGTTTATCGAGGAAATTCATGGCCGTTTGCTTGCCACAAGCTGCGGCATCCGGCAAGGCCCTTGGTGCGAGGAAACTACGAAGCGGATTTTAGGTGGGAACGGCTGGATGCTTCCAGAAGAAACTTCAGGGGGTGCGGGCCTGCTGGATTGACGCTTCCCTGCCGACCCCCTAAAAAAGCGCGATGAAAAAGATCTCGCCCACCACCGCGTTGTTTTGTGCGCTGGGGTTCAATCTCCTTCTCGCCTCGTTTGCTTTCTCGCTGTGGGCGGAGTGGGGGCCGTATGGGTGGATCACCGCGGCGCAGACGGCGCTGCTGGGCAGCTACTCGGGCAAGGCCTCGTTCATGCTCACCTTCATCCTTCACCTGATTCCAGCGATGCTTTTGCTCCTGATGGCGTGGGGCCGGGTGGCCAAGGGGATCGTGCTGGGGCTGCCGGTGCTCTGCATCCTCGCCCACCTGAGTTTGACCGTGTGGCTGGTGAGCACCGGTGGACGGCATACGGATGCCGGATCTTTTGACAGCGCCGTACGGGACGCGAGCTTTGTGCCACAAAACATCGTGCTGGAGCACGCGAAACTGCCGGCGCTGGACATGGAAAAAATCTCCGGCATCCGAACCGGCGCGTCTGACTTGGGTGCGGATCTGTATGTGCCTTTCACGGCGGGTGCGTGGCCAGAGCCGGAGATGAAGGTGATCCTCAAGACCAAGTCGGAAGGCCTCGACAAACTGACCCGGGGAGCCTTTCTCGAGGGAGTGATCCAGAAGGCTCCCCTGCCCTACCTTGTGCGCCAGTCTTGGCCGCAAGATCCGTCTGTTTTTGCGATTGTGATCGAGGATCGGGGGTCGGTGCGGGGGAACTGGATTCCGGCGCTGGCGGCTTATGTGGTGCTGGGGATCTGGGGCATTTCCAGCTTTCTCAAACGCAAGCGTGGTCCGGCGGTGCCGAGGGCGCCGCTGGCGTGAGGAAACGGTAGCTCCCTATGAGGCCAGAGCTGCCCCAGGGCGCCGCTCGCTTAGGCTCGCTTTGCCCTGGGCTGCGATAGGTCGCCCCTTTGGGGCTGGGATCATGCGCAGTAGGATGAGGAAAGAGAACGACGTCCCAATGGTCATGGGGAGTCGAGCGTCTCCCTAAATCTGGGCCAGAAAAAATTTGTGCCGGGCGTGCCTGCTGCCATCGTGAATCTCTTTTCCCGATGAGCAACTCCGCTTCAGACAAGCCCCTTGTGGGCATCATCATGGGTTCCAGTTCTGACTGGCCCACGCTCCAAAATGCCGCCCAGGTGCTCACCGACTTTGGCATTCCGTTTGAGAAGAAGGTGGTCAGTGCGCACCGCACGCCGCAGCTGCTGTACGACTATGCCACCACGGCCTCGGCACGGGGACTCAAGTGCATCATCGCGGGTGCCGGGGGTGCTGCGCATCTTCCTGGCATGACGGCAAGCATGACGACGGTGCCGGTGCTTGGCGTGCCGGTGCAGAGCCGTGCGCTCAGCGGCGTGGACAGTTTGTACTCCATCGTGCAGATGCCGGGGGGAATTCCGGTCGCGACTTTTGCGATTGGCAATGCCGGGGCGCTGAATGCCGGGCTGTTTGCCGTCTCGATGCTGGCCAATGACAATCCCGAGCTGGTGGACAAGCTGCAGGCCTTCCGTGAGCGCCAGACGCAGAAGGTGCTGGAAAGTCAGAAGGAACTCGAAGCCGAAGTCCAACCCAAGGCATGAAGTTTCCGCCTCCCTCCACCCTCGGCGTCCTCGGCGGCGGCCAGCTCGGACGCATGCTGGCCCTTGAAGCGCGGCGCGCCGGACATCGCATCGTGATCTTTACCGATGAAGGGAAGGGCTGCCCTGCTGGGCAGTTTGCGGATGTTGAGATCAATGCGGCGTACTCGGACACCGAGGCGCTGAACGGCTTTCTGCAGCAGGTGGATGTGGTGACGGCGGAGTTTGAAAACATTCCCGGCTCATGTCTGGTTGCGGTGGAGGCGGTGAAGCCGCTGCGGCCCGGTGCGAAGGCACTGATCACGACGCAGCATCGTGAGCGTGAGAAGAATTTTCTGCGCGACCAGGGCATCGCCTGCGCGCCGTTTCGGGTGATCGATGATCTGGCGGGGCTTGAGGCTGCCGTGGCGGAGCTGGGACGCCCTTGTGTGATCAAGACGGCGGCGTTTGGCTATGATGGCAAGGGGCAGTGCAAGGTGACAGCGGACACGGATCTGGCGCAGGCGTGGAGCAGCTTCGCCGGCCAGCGTGCGGTGGTGGAGCAGTGGGTTTCTTTTGACTGCGAAGTGTCAGTGGTTGGCGCCCGGGGCATCGACGGCAGCATGGCGACGCATGGCTGCGTGGAGAATCAGCACACGCATCATATTCTCGATGTCACCATTGCTCCTGCGCGGGTGGATTCCAAGATCACCGAGGAGGCGATCGCGCTGTGGAAGGCGGTGGCGGAAGGGCTGGACTATGTGGGCACGATGGCGGTGGAGATGTTTGTGACGACAGCGGGCAAAGTGATCGTCAATGAGATCGCGCCGCGTCCGCACAACAGCGGACACTACACGATCGACGCGTGCCGGACGAACCAGTTTCAGCAGCAGCAGCGGGCGATTTGTGGCATTCCGTTGGGAGATGCTTCGCAGCATACGCCGGCGGTGATGATCAATCTGCTGGGCGATGTGTGGCCTGCGCCGCTGGTGCATCCGGACTGGTCGCCGGTGCTGAATCATCCACGCGCGAAGCTGCATCTTTATGGGAAACGCGAGGCGCGAGCGAAGCGAAAGATGGGGCATTTCACGGTGCTCGGGGAGACGGTGGATGTGGCGCTGAGGGATGCGTTGGAGATTCGGAAGGCGCTGGGAATTGGGTAGAGGAGGGGCCGTGTGGAAGCGGGGCGGAGTGTGGCGGAACGCCAGGCAGACGCTGCTGGTACCCGAGGGGTGTGGCGGGGTGCCCGGTTTGCTTCCCGGATGGTTTCTCTCTGACCCAGGGCGGCGCTCGCTGAGGCTCGCTTTGCCCTGGGCTGCGATAGGCCGCCCCTTTGGGGCTGGTGTGGTTCGGGGCGGGTTTGACGAGGAGAGGACCTAGCCGTGTTTTGTTAGTCGTGGCATCGGAGTTCGGTCACTGGGGAGCGTGATGGCGGGGAAATTTCAGCCAGTTTTTGCAGGCTCATTTGGGGTGATTTCTCATGAGTGCTTAAAGATTGCCTTTGGTGGACTGGGTGGATAAAATTTGGCGAATTTCCTTACTATGAGATCTGCGCTGTGTTCTTCCGTGTTGCTGGGTGGCCTACTGTTTTTCACCTGTTCAGTGGGAGTGGTTTGGGCTGAAAATGCGGGGCCGCTGATTGATGCGCTGATGAAGTCTGCGGGGGCGTGGAAGAATCCGACGCTGCCGGGAGTGTGGCAGCCGGTGGCGGGACCGGTGGGTTCAACACGGAAGGAAATGCGCAGCAGTGAACCCGTGTTTGATGTGCCGGCGGAGAGACTGGTGGCGACGGAAACCGCCGGAAAGCTGACACGACTGGATGTGCTGCTGATGGAGCGCGGCACGCAGGCGGCGGATGCGGCCTATCTGCAAACCATGCGACAGACGGCGGCCAAGGCCTCCGCTGCTGTGCAAGCGAAGGCTGGGAAGCCGGGACAACTGGTGAAGGCGGCCGGTGCAGTGCTTGGCACGGTGATTCAAGAATGGACCACGCCTGCGAGCAGCATCCGCCTGACGATGGAGCCGGGGGTGCGTCTGTGGGTTTCGATCAGCGCCCAGCAAAGCCCGGCCTCCGGCGCGACCGCGAGCCTCAAGGACACGCTGAAGGCCCACGTCCAGCAGAAGGAGAACGGGGATGTGCTGATCACCGAACTTCCTGAAGTGGCCCGAGAAGCGGAGGACAGGCCTGGTGACAACGAACTGCGTGCCAGCGAGTGCCTGGCCAGCTACTACGGCTGGACGATAGACGTGGAAGCCACCGCACGAACGACCGGATGGAAGCCGGAGTTTAACATGGACCATTCTCCCGAAGTTTTTGCCGCCGTGGCCAAAGCAGCCAAGGTGCGGACGGAGATGATCAAAAAGCTCGAACTGCTGCAGGTTCAGCACTCCATCGATCGAGGCCAGCCCCCAGTCTATACGCACGTGTATTCGGACATAAGAAACGGGTATCTGCTGGATTTTGCCAAGCGATATGCCGCCGATCCCTCACTGGAACTGCCGAGCCCGAAAAATCCTGAAGAAAGGAAAAAATGGCCCGTGGCAACCGACAACACTGACTATTACATTTATACCGCACTGATCATCGGCTATAACAAAAAGCGTGGTGAACTGATCCTGATGTATCCCGGCCATGCACCCGAAGTGCGGACGCTGCGTGTGAGAGAGGAAGAAGCGGTGGTGTCTCAGGCGGAAACTTATTTCATCCGGCCAAACTAGAAGGTTCAGCCGTCGATGCGTTTGACTTTGAGGGCGGTGGTGGCGCCAAAAATGGTCGTAACCGAAGTAGTTCACGACTGCGACTGATCTTGCACCCCAGAGCTTTCTTTGTCAGTTGTATGAAAAGACGGCATCATTTTTGCAGTTTGTCATTCATTATAATGTATGGGAAGACCTTTGTTCCATCGAGCTTGCCAGCTTCTTCTTGCGCTAGCGACCGTGCTTGTGACGGCTTGTGAGACGAATCTGTCGAAAGAACCATCGTTCCGTTCCATCATCGGGAAAAAATATCAAACGACTCAGCGGACATCGGTGTTTTATTATTCTGGAGAGAAACACTTGTTCCTCTACCCGCTGGAAAATGAAGCCTTATCCCCCCCTTCGGGCGCGCAGCTCTATGCCACCCTGCCCAAGGGTTCTATTTTGCAGGTCACTCAGGTGATGCGCACGGCTTCGTATACTTTCGTGCAAAACTATTTCATTGTTTCAGTCCTGACCCCCGACGGAGTCAGGCTGTCCAACATCGACTGCTTTTTTATCTCAAAAGGAATCGAAAGGACGGATGTGCCTCGGTTTGAAAATTATACGCGGGGTGCCGCCGGTGGCGCGTTTCAGGAGCCCATTGCCGTGGAGATGACTGGTCAATGAAGTGACCGCCTCCTTGAATTGGGAAAGAGAAACGGAGCCATGGTCAAATGGAAGCGAGGGTCAGTCGATGCGTTTGACTTCGAGTTCGACTTTGAGGGCGGTGGTGGCGCCGGGGGGGCCGTCGAAGTGGCCGGAGATGGGGGCGGCGTCGTGGTAGTCGCGGCCGGTGGCGATCTTGATGTGGCGCTCGTCGGCGAGGGTGGCGTTGGTGGGATCGAGGCCGAACCAGCCTTTTCCGGGGACGTGAACCTCCACCCAGGCGTGGGAGGCCTGGGCGCCGCGGAGGTGGGAGTCCGGGCCATTGTAGAGGTAGCCGCTGACGTAGCGGGCGGGGATGCCGAGGGAGCGGCAGATGCCGATCATTAGGTGGGCGAAGTCCTGGCAGACGCCATGCTTCTTTTCCAGAACCTCGGTCATGTGAGTGGAGGAGGTGGTGGCATTGGGCAGATACTTCCACTCACGGAAGATGTGCTGCATGACGGCCTCGGCGGTGGCGAAGATGTCGTCGGAGTCGTTGCGGATGTCGATGCCGAGGCGCCAGACTTCCGGGGTGATGGAGACGTAGGAGCTCTCGCCGAGAAAGGGGACGATCATTTCGTCGGTCTCGTTTTTGAGGACTTCAAAGCGGACGCCGAGGGGTTTGCCGTCCTTGTAGGGGCTGGTGGTGTTGATGGTGGACTGCGACTCGATGATGAGATCGGTATGGGGCTCGGAGATGTCGAAGTAGTGGACGTAGTTGAGCCAGTTGTCGCGGAAGTGCTGAAGGCGCGCGGGGGGCTTGATGTTCAGCAGGAAGAACTCGAGGCGCGACTTGTCATCCGTGACGGGACGGAGGCGCAGCTCGTTGTAGCTGTCGCGCACAGCACCACGGTAGACGTAATGGGTACGGTGGAAGACTCGGAATCGCATGAAAAGAAGCGGGGGATTCCGAGACGGAGCTATTGCTGCTGTTGTTGCTGCTGAAGATGAACATCTTCTTCGGCATGGGCGTGAAAGGCACCGGGTGCGGTGGTGGTTTCCACGGGAGCCTCCTCCGGAAGCTGGGAGAGCTCTGCATGCTGAACGAAGGTCTGGAAGATGGCCTCGCCGATCTGATTCAGGCGAAGCTGGAGATCGTCGATGTAGTCATGGAGGCCGGCGGCGAGGACTTCCTCCACGGTGGTGTAGGCGAGATCTGCGCGGAGGCGGCCGACGTACCGCAGGGGCAGGGGCATGCCATGGAGCCCGGCGTCTGCGCAGAGGGCCTGGAGGGCGGACTGGGCCTCTGCGACGCAGCAGGCGATGGAACGAGGGAAGGTTTCGTCGAGGAGGAGGTATTCGATGATCTGGGTGGGGTCCAGCTTGCTGCACTGAGCCTGGAAGGCGTGCCAGGCGGAGCAGGAACGGAGGAGCGCGGCCCAGCGCAGGGGCCTGGCCTGCGGTGAGGGAGGGAGCTCCAGCGAGAGACTGGAGCAGGTGTCCAGCAGGCGGGACATTTTGTCCGCACGCTCCAGGCAGGTGCCGAGGCGGAGGAAGTGCCAGATCTCACCGCGGGGAGTGGTGGAGTCCGCGATGCCCTGGAACTCATAGGAGCCGCGCAGGACGCGCTCATAGTAGGCGGCGCTCTGGGTGCGGTGCATGGTCTTGCCTTCAGAGGACTCGACGAAGAGACGGAGGGAATTCAAGGACTCCCAGATTTCATCGGAGATCTGGTCCCGCACGGTGCGCGCGTTTTCACGGGCGGCGCGGATGCTGTTGAGCATGGAGTTGGGATTGTCCGCGCGGAGGGCGAGGAACTCGGTGACGTCCTTGCCTTTGATTTTCTTGTGCTGGGTGAAGTAGGCCTCTTCATCGCCGGTGGTGGCGAGGAGGGGCTGCCAGAACTGGGCTTCATCGACACCGTCGGAGCCGGCATCGAGCAGGAGGTCCTGGGTGGAGAGGAGGAGGCGTGAGAGGTTTTCCGCACGCTCGACGTAGCGTGCCATCCAGTAAATGCTGTCTGCGACTCGGCTAAGCATGGCGTGTGATCAGGCGGCGGGTGAGGTTTCGGCAGGCATGTCGAGGGGATCATCCCACAGCACCCAGGTGTCCTTGCTGCCGCCGCCCTGGGAGGAATTCACGACGAGGGAGCCTTTTTTCAACGCCACGCGGGTGAGGCCGCCGGGGACGACGCGGACGCGGTCGCCGCACAACACGTAGGGCCGCAGGTCGATGTGACGGCCTTCGAAGTGGTCGTCCACAAAGACGGGGTGGCGGGAGAGCTGCAATACAGGCTGGGCGATGTAGTTGCGCGGGTTTTTCTTGATGCGCTCGGCGAACTCGGCGCGCTCCTTTTTGGAAGCGTGCGGGCCCATGAGCATGCCGTAGCCGCCGGATTCGTTCACGGCCTTCACGACGAGCTTGTCGAGGTTGTCGAGGATGTAGGCGCACTCCTTCTCGTCCACGCCAAGGTGGGTGGGCACGTTGGGGAGGATGGGGTCCTGATCGAGGTAGTATTTGATCATCTGCGGGACGAGGGCGTAGACGGCCTTGTCGTCTGCGACGCCGGTGCCGATGGAATTGGCGAGGGCGACGTTGCCTTTGCGGTAGGCATTGATGATGCCGGGGACGCCGAGGAGGGAGTCCTTGCGGAAAACGAGGGGGTCGAGGAAGTCGTCATCGATGCGGCGGTAGATGACGTGGACCTGCTCAAGGCCCTTCGTGGTGCGCATGAAGACGCGGTCGTTGCGGATGATGAGGTCGCGGCCTTCGACGATGGGGACGCCCATCTGCTTGGCGAGGTAGCAGTGCTCGAAGTAGGCGCTGTTGTAGATGCCGGGGGTGAGGACGACGATGGTCGGATCAATGACACTGCCGGGGGCGAGGTGGGCGAGGGTCTCCCGCAGCATGGAGCCGTAGGCGTCCACGGGGCGGACGGGCAGCGACTGAAGGAGGCCGGGGAAGGCGCGCTTCATGGCGTTGCGGTTCTCCAGCATGTAGGAGGCGCCGGAGGGGCAGCGGCCATTGTCTTCGAGGACGTAGTAGTCGCCCTTGTTGTCACGCACGAGGTCGGTGCCGCAGATGTGGATGTAGATGCCGTGGGGGACCTTGATGCCGCGGAACTCGGGGCGGTAATGGGAGGCGGAGAGGACGAGGTCGCTGGGCACGGCCTTGTCGGTGATGATTTTCTGACCGTGGTAGATGTCGTTGAGGAAGAGGTTCAGCGCGGTGATGCGCTGGATGAGGCCGGCCTCGACGGTCTCCCATTCACGCTGCGGGATGATGCGCGGCATGAGGTCGAAGGGGAAGATGCGCTCGGTGCCCTGGTCATCGCCGTAGACGGTGAAGGTGACGCCCTGGCGGAGGAAGGCGGCGTCCACGGCCTTTTGACGCGTGGAGTATTCGGAGGGGGTGAGGGAACCTGCACTATCAAGCATGGCTCCGTAGTGAGGACGTGCCTTCCCGGAATCGGAAAACACCTCGTCGAAGAAGCTCTCTGGTTGGTAGTCGTTAAACAGTGACGACATGAGGATCTATTACTTAGCAGGGGGTGTGCCAGAATTGGGAGGGCTTTGCGAATGAGATCGGTGGGCCGGGCTTGGCTGGATGTTGCTGAAAGCGGAGATGCGCTGGGGGGATGAGGTGCGGGCTTTCCAAATGAGCGGGGAAACAGGGCAGAAAAATTTTCCGGAGGGCTGATTCGGAGGATTTTACTGTTCTGTTTTTTCCTGACGCTTTTGCTTCTGAACGAGGCTGTGGGTGGCTATGAACCGAGGAACAGGGCAAAAAGATTTCTGACGGAGTGAACCGGGAAATTTTTTGTCAGGAGCCGACGGGTTCGACGTCGACGCCGACGCCGACGGTGTGCTTGCCGCCGCCGGTGATGATGCCGCGGACGGGGCTGACGTCTGAGAAATCGCGGCCGGTGGCGACGGTGATGTGATCCAGGGAGGTGAAGCAGTTGTTGGTGGGATCAAAGTCCACCCAGCCGAAGCCGGGGACGAAGCAAGAGGCCCAGGCGTGGGAGGCATCCACACCCTGCAGGCGGGGCTTGCCGGCGGGCGGGTGGGTGCGCAGGTAGCCGCTGATGTAGCGTGCAGGCAGACCCATGGCGCGGAGGCTGGCGATGGCGAGGTGGGCGAAGTCCTGGCAGACGCCGCGTTTTTTTTCCAGCACCTCATTCAGCGGGGTGCTGATGGTGGTGGCCTTGGGGTCAAAGACGAACTCGCGGTAGATGCGGCGGAAGAGATCTGCGGTGGCGGCGAGGACGGGGCGGCCTTTGGTGAAGCTGGGAAGGGCAAAGTCCCGCAGGGGCATCTCCGGCACGAGAAGGGGGCTGCCGAAAACAAACTGGCAGGGGTTCAGAAGATCCACGGGGACGGGATCCCGAAACATGGCGGCGACGGACTCCCAAGGCGGAGTCTGGAGGGGATCCGGCTGCAGAACGGGGGCAAGGGAGACGAAGCTGCGCGAGGTGACTTCGAAGTGGTGGTGGAGCTTCTGGACGGAGAAGCAGGAGACCTGATTGCCGAAGGAGTCGGTGTGCTCGGTGATGAGATCGGGCACGGGATCGAAGCTGAGACTGAACTCGAGGCAGCGCTGAGTTTCGGTATCGCGCGGGCGCAAACGGGCGGCATGATGGGACATGGCCACCTGGGAGCTGTAGGCGTACATGGTGCGATGGGTGATGCGGTAGTTCATCACGCGGAGGGTGGTTCGGCGGGCGCGACGTCGCTGCTGCTGATGGTGGAATGGGCGAAGTAACCGGCGGTGAGGGCGTCATTGAGGACGGGCATGGCCTCGATGAGCTGGGTGAGCACTTTGGCGACCTGAGTCTGGGACCAGGCGCCCGGCTCCACGCGGGCAAGCTCCGTGGGATCGCAGAGCTGGAGGCGCGTGCTGTTTTCCAGGAACACGCGCATGGCGGGAGTGAGGATGGCGGAGTTTTTTTCGTGCGGCAGGTTTTTGAACTGCTGGCGGATGCGCTCGAACTGAAACCGCAGGCCGCGGGGGTTGAGCTCGTCGAGCATGAGCAGATCGTAAACGGCGGCGAGCTGAGGAAGGAGGCTGTAGCGGTTGCGGTAGGTGATGGTGCTGTCTCCGACCTCAAGAATGGCCTCGAGGAGGCTGGGGTTTTCCGCGTCGTCGCTATGAAGGCCGGCGCGCAGAAGCTCGCAGATGTAAACGGTGCGCTCGATGCGGTGGCCCATGTCGAGAAACATCCAGCCCTGGGCGCGGGTCATGTTTTCCTTGGCGAGACCATGGAAGGAGGCGAGCTCGAGGATGATGCGGGTGAGCACGTTCAGCGCATCGGACATGGGGGTGACGCTGGGCGTGTTGTCATAGGCGTCCAGGGCATCGCCGAGCTGGCTGATGACGCGCCAGGTGTCCACAGAAATGCGGTCCCGCAGCAGGACGCCGATGCGCTGAATGTGGGTGACGCTGGAGCGGATGCTGTTGGGGTGATCGGCGTCAAAGATGGCCTCCAGGAGGCGGGCCTCAATCTGCTCCTGCTGGGAGGCGAGGGAGGCGGCGTCTGGCACGGCATCGAGAACAGTGAGGCGCTTGAGGGCCTCCAGCAACGGAAGGAGCAGGGGTGTCTCGCTCATGCCGCTTTCCGGCGAGCAGCGGAGGAGGGTGGAGCGCAGGAGGCGGGCGCTGGATTCGGCGCGCTCGGCGTAGCGGCCGAGCCAGTAGAGGTGATTGGCGACACGGCTGCCGAGATTGTGGCCGGTGCGGCGGAGCTCCACCGGGGCGCTGGTCCGGGAGAGGAGGGTGACGTTTTCCACGGGGCCGTCACTGAGCACCCAGGTGTCCTTGGTGGTGCCGCCTTTCTGCATGGAGACGAGGGGGGACTCGATGCTGGCGGCGACGCGGGTGAGTGCGCCGGGCATGACCATGTAGCCGTCCTTGGTGGCGACGAGGTAGACGCGGACGCTGACGGGCTTGTGAACGAGCTGGCCTTCATCCCACACAGGCGCGGTGGAGAACGAGATTTTTTCCTGGGCGGCCCAGCGGTCTGGCGCGAAGCGCATGCGCTCGACGAGGGCGGCACGCTCGGCAGCACCGAGAGCGCTGCCGAAGAAGGCCTCCCGGCCACGGCCGCGGAAGGCGCTCTTGATGACCATGCGGTCGAGATTTTTTTCCACCTCGGCACGCGGCCGCTCCTGACCGCACCACCAGGTGGCCACGGAGGGCATGAGGAGATCTGAGCCGAGCAGCTTGCGGCACAAGCCGGGGAGGAAGGCCATGAGGGCGGGGGCTTCGGCGAGGCCGGAGCCGAGGGCGTTTCCGAGGGAGACATTGCCGGCACGAACGGCGCGGACGAGGCCGGGGACGCCGAGCATGGAGTCATTGCGCAGCTCCAGGGGATCGCAGAAATCGTCGTCCACACGGCGGAGGATGACATCCACGGATTCGAGGCCGTTGAGGGTCTTCAAAAAGACGCGGTCATCGCGGACGGTGAGGTCCTCCCCTTCGACCAAGGTGTAGCCGAGGTAGCGGGCGAGGTAGGCCTGCTCGAAGTAGGTTTCATTGTAGGGGCCGGGAGTCAGCAGGACGACGCGGGGCTCCTCGACGGGACGAGGTGCGAGGGCGGCGAGGGACTGCTGCATCTGGCGGAAGAAGCCGGCGAGGCGGCGCACGCGGGCATCGCGAAACACCTCTGGCAGCAGGCGTGAGGTGATGAGGCGGTTTTCCAGGGCGTAACCGGCACCGGTGGGGATCTGGGTGCGGTCTGAGATGACCCACCACTGACCATCCGGGGAGCGGGCGATGTCTGCGCCGTATACTTGGAGAGGTTTGGCGTTTGGCACCTTGATGCCGTGGCAGGGGCGCAGGTAGGCGGCCTGCGCGAGAACGAGGGCCGCCGGCATGCTGCCTTCCCGGATCAGCTGCTGGGGGCCGTAGCTGTCGTTCAAGATGGCATTGAGCAGGGTGGCGCGCTGAATGAGCGCCTTCTCGATGCCCTCCCATTCTCCGGCGGAAATGACGAAGGGCACGGGGTCCATCTGCCAGGGCGTGTCCATGCCCTTTTCATCGTAGATATTGAAGGTGACCCCGCGCTCCGCGAGGAGGCGGCGGGCGGTGTCTGACATGCGTTTGACGCCCGCGACATCGCGCCGGAGAAGGTCGGCGATGACCTGCTCATAATGCGGACGCACCTTGCCGGTGGCGTCCCGCAGTTCGTCATAATGCCCGCGAAGCTCCGGACCCTCCATGCGCGGAGCCATGACCCGTGGCGAGACGGGGGAGGCGGCGGTGGAAGAGCTTTGGGATTGGAAGATCAATGCGGGGTCGGAGGTGGCTGGAGAAACAGGCTGACAGTAGGAACCCTTGCCGCCAGTGCATCCGATTTGTCGGGGGGACGCAAGGTTTATGCCATGAGTGAGCGGTGGGGACTTCTTTATTTGGGAGGAAGCATTTTTTGCTTCACCATGCCGCTCAAAGCCAGAAACTCAGGGTCTTTGTGAATCAGTGTGGCATCCAAATCCTGCGCCAGCGAAGCGACAAAGGAATCCGCAAACGATACCTTGTGAGCCGCTTTGAGTTTTGCCGCAGCGGAGCAAATGGCATCACCGGAATGATGCCAGGTTACCGGCCAGGCTTTGAGGGAGGCAAGCGCCCGGGCGGCGTCTTCCTCTCCACGCTCTTGCATCGTGATGTACTCCACTTCCGTCAAAGTCACAAATGATCCGTGAATGTCCACATGGCCCGATCTGGCATCGACAAGATGCTTTTCGACAACATCCGCTCCGCCCTCATCCTCCAGCAGGGCAAAACAGGCCGACGTATCCAGCACAACTGATTCAGCCACGATTGCGCTCCTCCTGACGATGCTTCATCAGGGCGTTGTTCAAGCCGCCACCAGCAAACATTCCGCGCGCCGAACGAATGGGATCTGGATTTGTTCTGGCAGACGCAGCTGCATTAAACCAAACCAGCACGCGATCACAGACTTCCTGCCGCTCTTCAGGAGGCAGCGCCTCTATCTGGCTCAAAATGGCCTGACTGCGTGAACTCATCTTTTATTGTAGGCTACCGGGGTAGTGGCGTCAATGTTGAGCCTGTCAGGCGTTTCGGAGGTCCAGGGTGAAGGGGAATTCGGGGTTGGGCTTCGCGGGTTCCACTTTCATTTTCCCGGGGGTGTGGCCGTGGCGGAAGAAGCGGGCGTAGCGGCGGCTTTCGGCTTCGTAGGAGTTCACGGGGAACTTTTCGTGACTGAGGCCACCGGGGTGGGCGACATGGTACGTGCAGCCGCCGAGGGAGCGCTGGTTCCACTGGTCCACGAGGTCAATCGTGAGGGGGGAATGAACGCCGACGGTGGGGTGCAGGCAGTTCGGCGGCTGCCAGGCGCGGTAGCGGACGCCGGCGACGTACTCGCCATTGGTGCCGGTGGGGTGCATGGGCACGGTGCGGCCATTGCAGGTGATGGCATAGCGGCCTTCGACAAGGCCCTGGGCTTTGATTTGGATGCGCTCGAGGGAGGAGTCCACGTAACGGACGGCACCGCCGGCACCGGCGTCTTCGCCGAGGACGTGCCATGGCTCCAGAGCCTGACGGATTTCCACGTGAACATTGCGCGTGGCCCAGTCGCCGCTGAGGGGGTAGCGGAACTCGTAGTGCGGAGCGAACCATTCAGGCTTCAATTCGTAGCCAGCCTGGCGGGTGTCCTGACAGACGTCTTCGATGTCGCTCCAGTTGAAGTGCGGGAGCATCCAGCGATCATGGATGTCGGTGCCCCAGCGCACGAGGGGGGCCTCGTAGGGCTCCTTCCAAAAGCGGGCGATGAGGGTGCGGAGCATGAGGGCCTGGGCGAGGCTCATGTGGGGATGCGGCGGCATTTCAAAGCCACGCATTTCCAGCAGGCCTAGGCGGCCGGTGCTGCTGTCCGGGGAGTAGAGCTTGTCGATGCAGAACTCGGCACGGTGGGTGTTGCCGCTGGAGTCGATGAAGAGATTGCGGTACAAGCGGTCCACGAGCCAGGGCGGCACCTCTCCCCCCTTTGCCACGGCATCGGAGGCGGCCTTGAAGGCGACTTCGAGCTCGTAGAGGGAGTCGTTGCGGGCTTCATCGATACGCGGGCTCTGACTGGTGGGGCCGATGAACATGCCGCTGAACATGAAGGAGAGCGACGGATGATTCTGCCAGTAGCTGGTGAGGCTGCGGAGGAGGTCGGGACGGCGAAGGAAGGGGCTGTCCTTGGGGGTCTCCGCGCCCATGACGATGTGATTGCCGCCGCCGGTGCCGGTGTGGCGGCCGTCCACCATGAACTTCTCGGTGCCGAGGCGTGCCTGCCGCGCTTCGTCGTAGAGGGATTCGGTGATGTGCACCATCTCGTCCCAGTTTTTGGCGGGGTGGACATTGACCTCGATGACGCCGGGGTCGGGGGTGACTTTGAGGACGTGCAGACGGGGGTCGTAGGGGGGCGGGTAGCCTTCGATGACGACGGGCTGATCTAGCGCGAGAGCGACATCCTCCACGGCGCCGAGGGCGGAGAGGTATTCCTCCAGCGTCTGGGTGGGGGGCATGAAGACAAAGAGTTTTCCTTCGCGCGGCTGCACGCAAAGAGCGGTGCGGACGATCCAGTCTGCGGACTGCCCGACGGTGGGCGGCTGGAAGGCGGGGTCGATGAAGCCGTCACGCTCCCCTGCCCTGGCCTGCTCTTTTTCCAGAGCTGCCGCCTGGGCCTTCACCCGGGCTTTTTCCTCGTCGGTCAGACCTTCCAGATCGAGCGGGGCCGGGCGCTGGGAAAGGCGCTGCCAGAAGGAAGCGGGGATGCCGCCGATGCCGCGCACGAAGTGCTGCCGGGAGGGGAGTGCGGCGCGGTCCTCCATGGGGTCCTGCTCATGGTGGTAGGGGTAGTCGGTGGTGGTGACCCAAGGCTGGGAATCAAGCGGGAGACGCAGCCCGATGGGGGAGTCTCCGGGAATGAGGTAGCAGCGCTCCGTGCGCAGGAACCAGGGGCCGGTCTGCCAACCGCTGCCGGCGGGCTTGAGAGGGAGTACGTGGCCCATGATCTTGTCCAGGCCCTGCTCAAACACTTTGGCGAGACGGGCGCGCTCTTCTTTGTCTTTGAGGTTGGATTTCAGCGGGTCCACGTTTGAAGGGAGCCGACGCTCACGCCACATGTAGTAGTAGGCGTCTTCGTAGGTGGGCATGATCCATTTGCCGCCGCAGCCGAGGCGCTCTGCGAGGGCGTGGATGAAGCGGGCGGAATGAACCTCACTCACGCCGTAGTCTTTCTGCATGTCTGCATAGAGATGGGGGTGTGCCCAGAGGGGCTGGCCGTCTTTGCGCCAATGGCAGGCGTAGGACCAGCGCGGGAGCTGCTCGCCGGGGTACCATTTGCCCTGGCCGTGGTGGAGGAAGGCACCGGGGGCGAAGCGATCGCGCAGGCGCTTGAGGAGCTCGTCTGAGAGCTGGGCTTTTTTGCGGCCAACGGCGGTGGTGTTCCACTCGGGGGCATCGGGGTCGTCGATGGAGACGAAGGTGGGCTCGCCGCCCATGGTCAGGCGTACATCGTTGGCGTCCAGTTCTTTGTCCAAGGCATGGCCGAGGGCGGCGATCTCGGCCCACTGCTCTTCGGTGTAGGGCTTGGTGACGCGGGGCGACTCGTAAATGCGAGTGACCTTCATGTCGAAATCGAACGTCGATTCGCATTTCTCCAAGATGGCACCGCTGATGGGGGCGGCACTGGTGGGGTCTGGCGTGGCGGCGAGGGGGATGTGCCCCTCTCCGGCGAAGAGTCCGGAGGTGGGATCGAGACCGACCCAGCCCGCGCCGGGGAGATAGACCTCGCACCAGGCGTGGAGGTCGGTGAAGTCGACTTCGGTGCCGCTCGGGCCGTCGAGGGATTTTACGTCCGGCTTAAGCTGGATGAGGTAGCCGCTGACGAAGCGGGCGGCGATGCCGAGGCGGCGCATGATCTGCACCATGAGCCAGGAGGTGTCACGGCAGGAGCCGGTGAGCTTGGTGAGGGTCTCCTCCGGGGTCTGGACGCCCGGCTCCATGCGGACGGTGTAGCCGATGTCCTTCCAGAGGCGCTGATTGATGGCGACCAGGGCGGTGGTGGTGCGTGGCGGCCAGGGCTTCATGGCGAGGAGATCGCTCTCCAGCCGGGTGAAGTATTCCGAGAGCTTTGGCGTGAGAGGGAGGCGCTTCAGGAAGGGGGCAAGCTCGTGGTCGAGCGTGGCATCGTACTCGAAGGGGAAGTTTTCGCCCTCGGGCTCGAGGAAGAAGTCGAAGGGATTGAAGACGGCCATCTCAGCCACGAGATCCACCTCCACGGTGAACTCGTCGGTCTTCTCCGGGAAGACGAGGCGGGCGAGGTAATTGGACTGGGGGTCCTGCTGCCAGTTCAGGAAGTGCTTTTCAGGCGTGATCTTCAGGGAGTAGCTGAGGATGCGCGTGCGGGAATGGGGTGCAGGACGGAGGCGAATGACCTGCGGGCCGAGCTCGATGGGGCGCTCATAGCGGTAGCTGGTGCGATGGTGAAGGGCGACGTGGATGGACATGCGAAAAGGGTTGGGGACGGACGAAAGCTGAGGGCCTGCCGGACTAGCACTTAGCAAGTTCACGGCCAATCTTGGTCCATGCAGAAGGGAAAACGTCATTCCCGGCACCGAAGGACGATAAAGAAGGCATTTATGTTCTTGTACTTTTCCAACGGCGATGGCTTGGCATTGTCTCTTCCCCCCATCCTTTTCGAATGTCCTTGCTGAAAAAACTGCGTCTTCCCCTGGCCCTGCTTCTCTGGGGAGCTGTGCTGCCGCTTCCCTCTCAGGGAGCCACTTTTGTGTGGGATGCGAACAGCGGAACTTCGGGAGCGCAGGATGGCACCGGCACGTGGTCGGACGGCAGTGGCAACTGGCTGGATGAAACCAACACCCTGCAGAACCAACCCTGGTCCAATGCCGCAGGGAACATTGCTGCGTTTGGCGCCGGTGGTGCGGGTGCCGCAGTGTCTGTCTCCGGCACGGTCAATGCTGGCGGCCTCATCTTCCGGGCTGTGAGCTCGGCCTACACTTTGAACGGGGGGACGATCTCGCTCGCGTCCGGCTCTTCCATCACCATGCAGGACGGGTCCAGCTCGGTCGGCTCGCGACTGACGATCAATTCGACGCTGAGCGGCAGCAACATCACGCTGCAAAAGACTGCCGGGGCCTTCGCCCTCGTCACCATCGGCAGCGCCTCGACCCTTTCGGGCACTTTGACGCTCACGTCGGCGGATACGAACGGTCTTTTTGTGCAGGTGAACAATGTGAACTCGCTGCCGTCCGCCACGCTGACGGGGGTGAGCGTGGGCACGAACACCACGCTGGTGCTGGGTGCCAGCGGCAACTGGCAGGTGCCCTTCACGCTGAGCGGCAATGGTGCCGGCGCGCGCGGGGCCATCCGGCTGGAGGTGAACAACGTCACACTCTCCGGGGCGATCACCCTGGCGGGGAACGCGCTGATCACCCAGAACCTCAGCGCGGTGAACTCGATCATCAGCTCGAACATTGGTGAATCCACCGTGGGCAGCGTGCTGAGCCTGGGCACGCAGGGCAGCAGCACGGGAACGATCGCGCTGGCGGGGAACAACACCTTCACGGGAGGCCTGGCGATCGATGTGACGAATGTGCGCATCGACAACGCCGGGGCGCTGAATTCCACCGCGCCCAACAAGGTCACCTTTACCAACAGCACGGTGGTGAAAAGCCTCTCGCTCAACGGCAACTCGGTCACCATCAGCGGGCTGGCCTCCACGACGGGAGCCGGGTCTGGAACGGTGCGCAATCAAAACGCCACGGCGGCCACCCTGACCATCAGCTCCACGGCGGACGCGGCGTTTGCCGGCATTTTGGCGGATGGCAGCGGCGGCGGGGCGCTTTCCGTGATCAAGACAGGGTCGTTTGCCCAGAGCCTGAGCGGGGCCAATACTTTCACCGGGGGGCTGACGCTGAACCAAGGATTGCTGAATTTGAACAACAGTTCGGCCCTGGGTGGCACCGCAGGCACCTTCACCATCAATGGCGGCACCCTGGGCAACAGCAGCGGTGCGGCCATCGTGATCGCCAACAGCAACGCGGTCGTCATCAATGGAGACTTCGCCGCCACGCTCACCAGCGCGCTGGATCTCGGTGCCGGAGGTGTGAGCCTGGGCACGGCGGCGGGAACCACGCGCACCATTAATGTGACGTCAGGCACCCTGACGCTGAGCGGCAGCATCGCGGATGGCACCACGGCCACAGGCATCACCAAAACGGGGACTGGCACCCTGGTGCTGAGCGGCAACAGCACGTTTTCCGGACAGGTGACGGTGAGCACGGGGAATCTGCTGGTGCGCAACGGTGGCGCGCTGGGTGGCACCGGCAACGGCGTCGTGATGGCCTCCACCGCAGGGCACCTGCAGCTGGACAGCAACATCACGGTCACGGGGGAGTCCCTGATCACGCTTTACATGGAAAACGTGTCTGGAAACAACACCTGGGCGGGCCCTGTGCGCGCCACGGTGGGTGCCACGCTGACGCTGGATGCGGTGGCGGGCAGTCTTTCGATTCAGGGTAATGTGAACGCCGCCTCCACCGACAGTGTGAGCCACACCTTCATTGTGACGGGCTCAGGCACCGGGGAGATCCAAGGCGTGGTGACCAATGCGCTCGCCGTCAACAAAACGGGGACAGGGACGTGGATTTTCAGCGGGGCGAACACATACACGAGCGCCACCAATGTGAACGTGGGGGTGCTGCAGGTGGGGAAGGCGGGCGTGGGGCAGACGGGGACAGGTGCGGTGTCCGTGGCCGCCAACGCCAGTCTCTCCGGCACCGGAGTGGTGCAGGGCAGCAGCTTCACGCTGAACGCGAACGCCACGCTGTATGCAGGAGATGGCACGACGGCTGCAAACCACGGTACGCTGACCTTCAGCCCTCTTGCCGCGGCCTCCTACAACCTGGCGGCCAGCTCCAAGATCTCTCTCGACCTCACCACGGCCACCCTCAGCGATGGGAGCTTCGGAGGCAATGCGGTGGGCAGCGCGGGCTACAACACCTGGCTCAATTCTGTGGCTGGCGTGGGCGGGCACGACCGTCTGGTCTTCAACGGCAGCAGCGGCACGCTCACGCTCGCCGGGAACATCGTCGTGCTGGCCAGCGGCTACACCCCGCAGGCGGGAGATGTTTTCAATCTGATGGACTGGTCGGGGGTGCTGACCAAGGATTTCAGCGGTTTCTCCGTCGGGACCAATTACCGCGATGGGAGCGGGGACAATGGCAGCCAGTTTGACCTGCCGGACATCAGCGCCAGCGGTTTGATCTGGGACGTCAGCCAGTTCACCACCTCCGGCAACATCGCGGTGGTCCCCGAAGCCGGACGCGCCAGTCTCCTTTTGCTGGCCCTCGGAGGGTTGGTGCTGCGGCGGCGGCGCGCCTAGCAGGCAAACGTCTCTGCATAAGAGCGCACCTACTCCTTGCCTCCCCGTGATTTCGCGGGACTATGCGCGCGCATTTCCCAACCCAACTCCATGTCCAAGAAAGCCCAAGCCCCTGCCACGATCCGTCCCATCAAGAAGCTGATGGTCGCGAACCGCTCTGAAATCGCCATCCGCGTGATGCGGGCGGCCACCGAGCTGGGGCTGAAAACGGTGGGGATCTATGCGCAGGAAGACCGCTTCTGCCCGCACCGCTTCAAGGCGGACGAGGCCTATGAGCTGAACAAGGACAAAGGACCGCTGGGAGCGTACCTGGACATCGAGGGCATCGTGACGCTGGCCAAGGAGAAGGGCGTGGACGCGATCCACCCGGGCTACGGCTTCCTCTCTGAGAACCCGCAGTTTGCCAAAGCCTGCGCAGACGCGGGGATCATCTTCATCGGCCCGGACTCGAAGATCCTGGAGATGATGGGTGACAAGACGGCGGCGCGCAACGTGGCGCGCAAGCTGAACGTGCCGATCCTGGAAGGCACGGATGAGCCGGTGAGCGACCGCAAGGAAGCGCTGGCGACGGCGAAGAAGATCGGCTTTCCGCTGATCATCAAGGCGGCCTTTGGCGGTGGCGGGCGCGGCATGCGCGTGGTGCGCGAGGCCAAGGACCTGGAGAAGCTGCTGGATGAGGCGCAGACGGAAGCGGAGCGGGCGTTTGGCAACGGGGCGGTGTTCCTGGAGAAATTTGTGGGCAAGGCCAAGCACATCGAAGTGCAGATCCTGGCGGACAAGCATGGCAATGTGCTGCACCTGCATGAGCGCGACTGCTCCGTGCAGCGCCGCCACCAGAAGGTGATCGAGCAGGCGCCGAGCTACGGCATCAAGCAGGAGATCATCGACGGCCTGTGCGACGCGGCGGTGAAGCTGGCACATGAGGTGAACTACACGCACGCGGGCACGGTGGAGTTCCTGGTCGATCACGAATCGGGCGAGTGGTACTTCATTGAGATGAATCCACGCATCCAGGTGGAGCACACGGTGACGGAGGAGATCACGGGCATCGACATCGTGCGCAGCCAGATCCTGATCGCGCAGGGACACAAGATGCACGACGAGCCGCTGGCGCTGCCAGTGCAGGACAAGATCGAGAAGAGCGGCTTTGCAATCCAGTGCCGAATCACGACGGAAGATCCGGAGAACGGATTCACCCCGGACTTTGGCAAGATCCTGACCTACCGCAGCGCGGGCGGCTTTGGCATCCGCCTGGATGGCGCGCTGGGTGCGACGAACGCGGTGATCACGCCGTACTATGACTCGATGCTGGTGAAGATGACGGTGTTTGCGCGCACGTATCAGCAGGCGCTGGACCGCATGGACCGCGGTCTGCGCGAGTTCCGCATCCGCGGGGTGAAGACGAACATCCCCTTCCTCATGAACGTGGTGCACCACCCGGACTTCATGTCCGGGCAGGCGACGACGCGCTTCATCGACAACAATCCGGACCTGCTGAAGTTTGTGGCGCGCAAGGACCGTGCCTCGAAGATGCTGAGCTACCTGGCGGACACGATCGTGAACGGGAACCCGTTTGCGAAAGGGCACAAGATTGCGAAGGCCTTCACGGCGCCGCCGATTCCGAAGTATGACCACCGCGTGGAGCCTGCCAAGGGCACCAAGCAGCTGCTGACGGAGATGGGGCCGGAGAAATTCTGCCTGAACTGGGTGGCGAAGCAGAAGAAGCTGCTGCTGACGGACACGACGATGCGCGACGCGCACCAGTCCCTGCTGGCCACGCGCATGCGCACCTTTGACATGCTGGCCGTGGCGGACAGCGTGGCACGCCGCACGCCGAACCTTTTCTCCCTGGAGATGTGGGGCGGTGCGACGTTTGACGTGACGATGCGCTTCCTGCGCGAAGACCCGTGGGAGCGCCTGCGCAGCATCCGCGCGAAGGTGCCGAACATTCTGCTGCAGATGCTCTTCCGTGGATCAAACGCGGTGGGCTACACGAACTACCCGGACAACGTGGTGAAGGGCTTCATCAAGCACTCCGCGGAGAACGGCATGGACATCTTCCGCATCTTTGACTCGCTGAACTACCTGCCAAACCTGAAGGCGGCGATGGATGCGGTGCGTGAGGACACGAACTCCATCTGCGAAGGCACGCTGTGCTACACGGGTGACATCCTGGATCCGAAGCGCGACAAGTATGACCTGAAGTACTACGTGCGCCTGGCGAAGGAGCTGGAGAAGATGGGTGCGCACATGCTGTGCATCAAGGACATGGCCGGCCTCGTGCGGCCCTTTGCGGCGAAGAAGCTGGTGAAGGCGCTGAAGGATGAAGTGGGCATCCCAATTCATTTCCACACGCATGACACGAGCGGGCTGAATGCCTCGAGCATTCTGGAAGCGGCGACGGCGGGCGTGGATGTGGTGGATGCAGCGATCTCCTCGCTCTCGGGCGGCACTTCGCAGCCGAACCTGAACTCGATCGTGGCGGCGATGCAGCACACGCCGCGTGACACCGGACTGGACAGCGAGGCGCTGCAGGAATTCAGCGACTACTGGGCGGCGGTGCGTGCCTTCTACAAGCCGTTTGATACCGCGGAGCCGTATGGCACGGCGGAGGTGTATCTGCATGAGATGCCCGGCGGCCAGTACACGAACCTCAAGGAGCAGGCGATCGGCATGGGCCTCGGGCCACGCTGGCCGGAGATCGCGCATGCGTATGCGGAGGTGAACCAGCTCTGCGGTGACATCGTGAAGGTGACACCATCGAGCAAGGTGGTGGGTGACCTGGCGATCGAGTGCGTGGCGCGCGGTGTGAAGCCGAGCGATGTCTTCAACCTGACGGGCACCAAGTGGAGCAAGGACGTGACCAGCATGTTTGAAGGCTGGCTGGGCGAGCCTTTCTACGGCATGGAGACCGCCAAGGCGGCGGATTCACGCAAGAAGTGGAACAAGCTGGCCGACGCCATCGTGGGCAAGGACGGCAAGCGCATCAAGGGCCGCCCCGGCACCCATGCGGCGAAGGTGAACCTGACCGAAGTGCGCGCCGAGCTGAAGGGCAAGCTGAAGAAGGACCCCACCGATGATGATGTGTGGAGCTACCTCATGTATCCGGATGTGTTCCTGAAGTTTGCAGACTTCCGCAAGACCTATGGCGATGTGTCCGCGCTGCCCACACCGGCCTACTACTACGGCCTGCAGGACAAGGAGGAGATCCACATCAACCTGGAGGAGGGCAAGACGCTCTTTGTGCGCCTGCTCAACATGACCGAGGCTGACCAGAACGGCCAGCAGACGGCGATCTTTGAACTCAACGGCTACCCGCGCCACACCAACGTGACCAACAAGGCGCTGGCGAAGAACGCGGTGACCAAGACCAAAGCGGATCCTGCGGACTCGACCCAAGTCGGTGCGCCGATGCCGGGCATGGTGGCGAGCATCGCCGTGAGCGTGGGCCAGAAGGTGAAGGAAGGGGAAACCCTGCTGACGCTGGAGGCCATGAAGATGTTTGCGGCCGTGGCAGCACCGACCGCGGGCACCGTGAAGGAGATCTGCGTCAAGATCAGCGAAAGCGTCGAGAGCAAGGATCTGATGGTGAGGCTGGTGAAGTAAACAATTCTGAAAATGAGTCCTCACTTCTCGATGTCTATTGAAACCACACATGTGTGGTTCACTGAAAAATGGAAGGTTTTGATGATTCTATTCAGCCTGTTTCCTCTCTTTGTTTCGATCTACGGCAGGCGTTACCAGAACAGTCCGTTTTGGATTTATCTCTTGGCCAATGCATTACTTGGAATACTTTTTCCAATATTCTTATCAAGTGATGAAAAAATGGCGATTGGACTGCCTGCTATTTTATTCGGCGTTTTTGCTTTTAAAGCACAACAGAGCCTGACTTTATATATGACAAATAATCCGGAGTAATGATATGCCTGCCAATTGATCTGCCCCCGGAGCTTGAGCCAGTTTCTATGAGAGTCTGACGGTGGCTAACGGCTTGGTTTGGGTGTTGTCTTTGTTCTTGGTTGTTGCGGGAACTGCGTTGCCTTTCGGTTGACGCAGCGTAGCGGAGTCGGCCGAAAGGCAACGCAGCGCGAACTCCGCCGGGGGCTCATACCCCAGAGCTGAATGCAGCCGCTGTTCATTGTAGCTGCGCCGATATTCTTTGCCCAGCACTTTTGCTTCTGCCAATGTGGCAAAGACCTCGCGGTTGAGCAGTTCATCTCTGAGGCGGCTGTTGAAGCTCTCGCTGTAAGCGTTCTGCCATGGGCTGCCCGGCTCGATGTAGAGCGTCTGGAAGCCCTGCTGCGCTATCCACTCCCTCACGGCTTTGGCGATGAACTCCGGACCGTTGTCGCTGCGGATGAACTGCGGCGCACGGCCGCGCTGGGCGATGGCGGCTTCCAGCACCCGCACCACATCTCTGGCATCCATCCGCCGCTCCACTTCCAACGCCACGCTCTCTCGCGTGAACTCGTCGCAGATCGGCAGCCATTTGAGCCTTTTGCCATCCACGGTCTGGTCAAACACGAAGTCATAACTCCACACTTCGTTGATGCGCGTGGCGCTGCGTCGTTGCGTGCTGTTGCCGCCGTGGCCCAGCCTGCGGCGCTTGTGCTGGCGTTGCGGCACTCGCAGCCCCTCCTGCCTCCAGAGGCGGGCCACGCGCTTACCGTTGACCTTCATGCCCTGCCTGCGCAGGTGTGCTGCGGCCATGCGATAACCACGTCGCGGATGCGCCGTGGCATAGCGGCGCAGCTCCGCCACGAGCTTCGCATCCCTCGCCGGGCGCGTGCATGCGTAACGCTGGGTCGAACGTGGCTGGCCAATGACCTGGCAGGCCCGGCGCTGCGACACCTGGAGCTTGCGCTCCAGGTGCGCGACTGCCTCGCGTTTGCGCGCCGGGCTCACCACTTTCCCTCCACCAGTTCCTTGAGCATCGCGTTGTCCAGCGCCTGGTCGGCCACAAGCTTCTTGAGCCTGCTGTTCTCCTGCTCAAGTTCCTTGAGCCGTTTGACGGTGCTTCGATCAGCGCCTCCATACTGCTCCTTCCACCGGTGGTAGGTCGGCACGCTCACTCCAATCTGCCGCGCCGCCTCCTCGGCGGTCTTGCCTCCGGCGATAAGCCCTGCGGCATCGCGCAGCTTCTTGATGATTTCCTCTGCTGTGTGTCTCTTGCGTTTCATGTCGTCTGATGATGCGCTTCGCGCACCTCAGACTCTCATAACACATGGCTCAGCTTTTGGGGAGCAGGTCACAATGAAGTCCCCATGATTGTCGGATTGGCGGTTTTCATTCTGGGGTGTCTTTACGCCATAATTCGGGGTTTTATTGTCGGGCCAAGGCTACCTGCCGCCGTGCTCCTGACAGGCATTTTGCTTTTGCTATCTATTTCATTCATAGCCGATTTTTACGTGAGGGCAGAGCCATCCCATTTCAGCTTTGATGAAGAACGCATGCTAATCGACATTTTACTGCATGCTACGATGTTGCTTATGCCATTGATCGCCGGAGTTTATGGGCTGGCAATATCGCGAGCTGAACGACAAATCTCGTGAGGAAGGCAGCTCATTGAACAGGCAAAGTGCCATCCATCAGACCGGCCTAAGCGCTCTGATTTTGGCCTGCCTCGCATGTGTCATGCGGCCGCTATCTGCCAGGTGATGCACTCAGGGCGGCATCGTCCAAACGATCAGATCAATGGGATACACCTGGCCGTCCACGTCGCTCTTGATGAAGTAGGTTTCGTTGGCGTCGAAGGCACCGATCTTGCCGCGACGCCAGGCATGAGGGCGCAGAGTCACGGCGACATCGCGCGACTCCTCCAGGGATTCCCAGCCATGCTGCATCATCCAGGCGCGGATTTCCTGCTCGGTGGGAGCGGAGCCGCTGATGAATGCCTGCGCGAGCAGCAGGCCTGAAACGTCAGCGCCAATCACATCCTCGAACACACAGCCGAATCCGAGCTGCTCCCAGCTGAGGCGCTCGCGCTCCATCGCCTGCTCGAGGGTGCCTGGGCCGTAGTCGATCATGCCGCGCTCATTGCGCGCCAGGATGCAGCCGAAGCCTGCGGTGCCGTAGCCGTTCTCTTCGCGTCCGCGCAGTTTGAGGATGCGGTTTTTTAGGTGGTTGTCCCAAAACAATACTGCTTCACCACGGCTGCCCACGATTTGATAGCGTGAACCTGATGGGCCGAGTTCCTCCCAATCCAACGTGCCATTGACCCTGCGACTGAGAATCTGCGCCGCCTGAAGCCAGCCGCCGCCTTTCTTTGTCAGACGGTCGATTTCGCGATCCACTGAAGGACCATCAACCAACCGTGCAAACTCGCGCTGGGTGAGCATGGAGGCCGTTGATTTGGGCTTTCATTTGGACCGACATCGTGCCTGCCTCGTCATCCTTCAAATGGCGACGCACCTGCTGATAGACCTCCTCATATGACAGCTCATGCCTGTTTTTGGGCGGCATACGCGTCTCCACCCCTGGCGGGGGCAGCTGGATGGAGGCGGGATCAAATGACATGAGGTAAAGGTATGGGAATCCCCACGGTGTGCAACCCGGAGTTCGGCTGTCATTGATCCCCTCAATCACACCTTCAAGAGTATCAATGTCCTGATTTACGAAGGGTGAGGCAGAGCTGCGGGGTCATGAAAGACCTTATCTTATTCTTTATGCAGGCGGCGGGCGTGGTGCTGGCGGCGGACTTTACGGCGGGGCTGGTGCACTGGTTTGAGGATGCGTATGTGCGCGAGGACACGCCGTGGCTGGGGCGGTGGCTGGGAAGGCCGAACATTGTGCATCATCATCTGCCGCGGCACATGACGCACAACACCTGGTGGGAGAGCAACAAGGAGCTGGTGATGACGATGAGTGTGCTGGTCATCGCGGCGGCATGGGCGGGCTGCCTGACATGGCATGTGTGGCTGTTTGCCGTGGTGGGCGGGAATGCGAACGAGGTGCACAAGTGGGCACACCGCACACGAAAGGAGAATGGGCGGGTGATCTCGCTGCTGCAGGACTGGCGGATTTTGCAGACGCCGCAGCACCATGCGGTGCATCACACGAACCCGAAGGACGTGCACTACTGCCCGGTGACGAATGTGCTGAATCCGGTGCTGGACACGCTGCGATTCTGGGAGGGGCTGGAGTGGGTGCTGGCGCATGCGGCGGGGTTGAAGCGGCAGCCGGACAGTTCGGTGCCTGGGCAGGGCCGTGCGCCGGAGTGGATTGTGGAGATGCGGCGGGCGAGGTGAAATCGAGCGGAACGCAGGAGCCGCACTCGGAGAGTGCGGACCACTTCGCGGTGGGTGCTCGAAGACTCTATTGGACTGTGGCTATCCTGGCAGAGAGGCCGGGCTGCATGGGAATAGACTCCCCTGCCCGCCTGCCCATGAGCTTTTGTCCGAGTGCGGAGGCGGGGGTGATGACGACGACTTCGCTGCCCTCGTGGGTGATCTCGGTGCCGCCAGCGAAGGGGCCGAGGAAGTAGTACGTGGTCTCTCCGGACAGGGACAAACTTACCAGTGCGCCGAGTGTGACGGCGGCGCCTGATTCCAACTCATGCCCGGAGAGAGCGCCGAAAGCCTGCACGGCCTGCTGCAGCTCTGCCACGCGCTGGGCCTGACCGCGGGCAACGTAGGAAGCCTCCAGCGTGCGAGTGTCGTATTTGTTTTCGGCCTTGCTGTCAGGATCTGTGGCGGCGGCGAAGGCACCCTGCGCGGCGCGGGTGAGTGCGGCGAGCTCGGCAGTGAGCACGGAGAGGATTTGAGCGAGGACGGAGGATTTGTTCACAGGAGGCGAGCCGTTCCGATGTTTCGGGAGCGGGATCAAGGGTGAAAAAATGGGGATTGACCCTGGAGGGCGATTTCCGGTAAAATCCTTCTCATGAAAACGCACCGGCAATCTGTTCAGGGCGCATTCACCCTGATCGAAATACTTATTACGATCACCATCGTGGCAATCCTCGCCAGCCTCACGGTAGCAGGGATCGGCCATGCGATTGACCAAGCGAACCGTTTGAAAGTGCGAACGGTGGTAACGGAGATCAAGAACGGCATCGAGACCTATTACACGGAGTACAACCGCTATCCTGTGAGCTCCAATTTAGCAGGGGCGAATGGCGAGGACGGGCCGGAGCTGCTGACGGATGGCAGCAGCCCTGTGGTGGATGCACTGATGGGCATTCCGCCAGCATCCAGCGGCACGCCGGATCTGAATCCGAAGCGGACGCAGTATTCCAACTTTGTTCCGGCAAACGGAGACCGCCACGGGCTGGTGGGCGCGGCGCGGCCCTACAGGCTGAATGACATGTATGGCAGGCCCTACCACATCCTGCTGGACACGAATGGTGACAACCAGGTGAAGAACCCTGACACCGCCAACGCCGATCCGAAGATCTCGCAGAATCAAGCGGCGCATCTGGTGATGAAGGTGGCGGTGTACAGCAGCGGAAAAGACCAGACGCCGCTGACGAGTGATGACATCACCTCCTGGCGGCCGAAATGACCCGCCGTGCTACTTTCCCGCGGCCTTGAAAACTTCGGGGTGATCCAGCAGCATTTTCTTCAGCCGCGACACCTGCACCACGGGGCAGTCCGGCGGGATCCATGAGGCTTGTTCGATGGCATCGCGCCCGCCAATGGTGCCGACGATGACATACGCGCCGAGCAGCGTGCCCAGCATGTCCGGGTGCGTGCCGTCCTCTGCGTACAGAGAAAGTGCGGGGTAGAGATCGTGCACCATCCACCAGAAATCTCCCACGGGGCTGACGAGCACCTGTGCGCCGGGATTTTTCTCCAGCGCGGCATTCACGGCGTTCACATTGGCGCGGTGGATGCGGGCGCGGGCTTCCTCCGGAGTGCTGCCGGTGAGAAGGGCGTCCTCCGACTTTTCCTTCCACAGTTTTTCATGCCGCGCCCAGACCTGAAAGTCCACGATGAGGATCTGCGGATTCACTTCCCGCGCGGCAGCCACGAGCCTGGCAAGGCCGGTATTCATCATCTGGGCCACCGGCGGCTGGACGGCGGCGACGGCAGAGACGATGCTCTGCTCCTGCACCACAAGTACATCCCAGGGCCGGCCGTCATCGGCGCCTTTTTTGAGAAGATCCATCGCGGTTTGATCCGCCGCATGCTCCTCCAGTTTGAAGCTGCCGCGCAGGTAGCTGCT
The DNA here is from genome assembly GCF_044226605.1 of Prosthecobacter sp. Lineage (GTDB taxonomy): Bacteria > Verrucomicrobiota > Verrucomicrobiia > Verrucomicrobiales > Verrucomicrobiaceae > Prosthecobacter. The sequence goes on from NZ_JBGAGS010000010.1 coordinate 205,940, forward strand.
GATGTGGGGAGCCAGCAGTTTGGAAGACAGCAGCAGCTCTCCCACCATGGAGGGAAGCTGATGATGCGCCGTGTAGCTGTTGCCGAGGAAAAGGATGCGGACGTGAGGCACCTCCGGGGCGGCGGGTTCGGCGCTGAAAACGCATGCGGTGAAAGCCGCGAAGAGGGCGGCGATCACCGCGACTGACGGGACCTGCTTTTTCATCGTCGGTTTGTTCACGGCCTGCAAAGTTTGTCCGCCAGCATCTCGGCTTTTTCATTTCCTTCCTTCGCGGCGACGTGGCCGACGACGCGGGATTTATCTTTGTCGAGCCGGATGATGACGAGGGTTTCGATGGGTGTCTGCTTTGCGTCGTCTGCGCTGGAGCGCATGCGGTAGATGATGGCGTAAGGCACAAAGGCGCCGCCCCGGCGGAGGCCGCGCCACTGCACGACATCGTTGGCCTTGGCCGGGAACTGACCCGGGCAGGCGGTGAGGGTGTCGTTCATGAGGTCGGTCTTCCGGCCGTCATACAGGAGATTGATCCAGCTCCGGAGATCGCCGCCTTCATGGATGACCTGATAGCCCGCGAGGCCGGGGCAGAGATGCCTGAAGTGATCGATCTCGGGGTCTTTCTCGCGAGCGGAGTCTTCGAGGATTTTGACCTTTTTGGGATCGGTGGTGGTGAATTCGGAATCAGGCTTTGGATCGGCGGCGAAGGCCAGCGCTGAGCTGAAGGCAAAGAATAAAAGCAAGGAGAGCGATCTCATAAGAAAAGGAAACCACAGACCGGCGGGCTGCATCAGGATTATTTCAGTGAAGCATCCGCAGCACCATCGGCTTTGCGATACAAGCTTGTGGGAATGAGCATCTGCGGCGGCAGATCCTCGCCTTTGGAATGGCGCAGGAAGGCGCGCACCACCTCCATGCCCATCTTGTCAGGGAACTGGATCGGGTCGGCGTAGATCTTGCCGTCTTTGATGGCCTGCTTGCCCTCGGGCTGACCATCAAAGCCGATGATGACGACCTTGTCTGCCTTGCCGGCTTTTTCCAGAGCGCCGCGGGCACCGAGAGCGCCAGGATCATTGATGGCGAAGATGCCGACGAGGTCTGGCTGCGCCTGCAGCATGTCCTCGGTGGCCTTGTAGCCTTTGTCATTCGCGCCGCCGCAGTCGAGCTCGCTGACGATCTCGATTTTTTGTGGAGCGGTGGCGTTGTGGGCGGCGAGGACTTCCTTGAAGCCTTTTACGCGGAGGATGCAGGACTCCACCTGCTTCATGTCCAGCACGCCGATTTTGCCCCCCTGCCCTTTCAGCGCCTCGATCATGGCCTGGGCTGCCATCTTTCCGCCGCCGAAGTTGTCCGTGGCGACCTGGGTGACGATCTTCACGCCGGGTTCGTTGCAAGGGATGTCCACCGTGAAGACGGGGATGCCTGCTGCATTGGCCTCCTGGATGACCGGCACGATGCCTTTGGAGTCTGCCGGACTGAGCACAATGGCGGCTGCTTTTTTGACGATGAAGTCCTTCATCTGGTTGCTCTGCCGCGCGACGTCTCCGTCCGCGCTGACGACCAGTGCTTCGTAACCGTGTTTGGCGGCCTCGGCAGCGATGTTGTCGCCGATGACTTTGAAGAAAGGATTCTGCAGGGTGAGCAAGGAGACGCCGATGGTGCCTTTCGAGGCGGCGGCTGGTTTGTCGGAGGTTTTGCCGCAGGCGGCAAGGACGAGGGCGCAGAGGAGAAGGAAGCGGCGGGATTTCATTGTGGGCATGGTAGCATAGACCCGCCCGGTGGGTGCAAGTCATCTCCCGTGGGAATTCTCAGGTAAGTGAGGTGGGAATGCCTGGGAGTCTGGGGGACAAGGGGGCGCTGACCGACAGACAGGAGTGTCTGTCGTACTTCTGAAATGGCGCGTCAGTATCGCAGAAAGCTTTTGCGGCGGACTTCGAATGCCTGCGTCTCAGCCTCCCAGCCTGCGACCACTTTTTTCCAGGCATCGCCCTCGCGCATTGAGTTCACACTGGCCTTCCGGTTGAGCAGTGTGTCCACGAGGGCCAGTTTGAATTCTTTGGGGTAAAGACGCTGGAGAGTGCAGGCGATGGCGATGCCCGCCTCAACTGGGTGCAATGCGGTACGGTCTGTGATGGCGATGCGGACGCCGCCGCAGGTTTCTCCTTTGAAGACGCTGGCGGTTGGGGTGAACCGCATGGGGGTGAACTGCACGCCGGGGAGGCCGAGCTTGTTGAGCTCGTAGGAGAGGCGCAGGTCATCCACATAGGGCGCGCCGAGAACTTCAAAGGGAGTGTCGGTGCCACGGCCGACGCTGATGCTGAACTCCAGCAAGCCGATACCAGGATATAGCAGCGCGGCGTTCAGGGTGCGCATGTTGGGGGAGGGATTGATCCAGGGGAGGCCGGTTTGATCTGAGAGCATGTGGCGCTGCCAGCCTTCGACGGGGATGATTTTCAAATCACAGTTCAAGCCGCGCTCGGCGTTCATCATTGCGGCGAGTTCGCCGGCGGTCATGCCGTGGCGCAGGGGGATGGCATGGGTGGCTGTGGGTTTCTCGGCATCGATGACCGCGGGGCCTTCCACGACGAGGCCGCCGATGGGATTCACGCGATCCAAAACGTAGAAGGCTTTTTTGGCCTTGGCAGCGGACTCCATGCAGAGACGCATGGTGCCGATGTAAGTGTAGAAGCGGCAGCCGATGTCCTGGATGTCGAAGACGAGGGCGTCGATGTCGGCGAGCTGTTCGGTGGTGGGCGCACGCTTTTCTCCGAAGAGGCTGAGCACGGGAAGACCGGTCTTTTTGTCCACCGAGTTGCTGATTTTTTCCTGGTCGAGTTCGCCACGGATGCCGTGCTCCGGGCTGAAGAGTTTTTTTAACTTCACCTCAGGCGCGTTGGCCAGGAGATCGATGGTGCTGCGGCGTTGGGCATCGATGCCGGTTTGATTGGTGATGAGGCCGATGCGCTTGCCGCGCAGATCGGAGAACTTGCGGCGAACGAGAACGTCGATGCCATTGAGCACGGTCGGGACTTCTTTTTCATCGCGGGGCCAGGGCGGGCCGCTGGTGAGTTTGAGGGTGGTGCATTGCGCGGCCGCGGTGCCGATGTCTTCGTACAAGTCGCGCACGCTGCCTTTGCCATTGGGGTGGAGGCGCGAGCTCATGAGAATGACGAAGGTCTGTGAGGGAGGATCGATCCACAGGCTGGTGCCGGTGAAGCCGGTGTGGCCGAAGGTGCCGATGGGGAATGTTTTGCCGCGCGGGCGGCTGAAGGGGGAGTCGATGTCCCAGCCGAGGCCGCGGCGCTCAAAGACGGTGGCGATGGTCTGCGGCGTGGTCATGAGCTTGATGGTCTCCGGTTTGAGCACACCGGCACCGCCGTGGAGGATCATGCGGGCGTATTTGGCGAGATCTCCTGCCGTGGTGAAAAGGCCGGCATGACCGGTGACGCCGCCCATTTTGCGCGAGGTGGGATCGTGCACGACGCCACGCAGCATGACGCCGCTCTCGTCTTTTTCGGTGGGGGCGATGCGTGGCTTCCAATCGTCCGGCGGCAGGAAGCGTGTGGAGTCCATGTGCAAAGGCTCGAAGACATGCTTCGTGGCAAACTCATTTAATTTCATGCCGCTGACGCGCTGAACGATTTCACCGAGGAGGATGAAGTTGATGTCCGAGTAGCGGAAGAAGCGGTCGGGCGGGCCGTCGGGCTCAGAGGCGACGGCGCGGGCGATGCCTGTGGCGTAACCGGTCCACTCCGGCTCTCTGGGAATGCCGGGTTTGAAGCCGGAGGTGTGGGTGAGCAGATGGCGGACGGTGATGCCCGCGCGGAACTCCGGGATGTAGGTCCGCACTTCGGCCTCGAGACTGATTTTTCCCTGCTCCATCAAGAGTAGCACGCATGGCAACGTGGCCACGACCTTGGTGAGAGAAGCGGCGTCGAAGATGGTGTCTTCGGTCATGGCCTCTCTGACCGGCACGAGAGTGCGCTGGCCTTCGACGAGGGTGAGTTTTTTCTCACCGGTTTCAAACCACAGCACGGCACCGGGCGGGTTTCCTTTGGCGACGGCTTTGCCGATGACCGTGCGCAGGGGATCGAACTCGTCCGCGCAAGCGAAAGAGCACAGGAGAAGGAAGCTGAGAAGGCGCTGCATGAGGAATCGCATCCTGCCAGAAACGCCGCTTGGCTGCCTAATTCTTTTTCTTCTTCGCCGCCGGCTTGCCCTGCTTGGGGCTTTCGAAAATGGGGGCGATGGTGCCTTTTTCCCATTCGGCGATGGCAGCGACGAGGTCTTTCACCACCTCAGGCTTTTCAGCGGCGAGGTTTTTGGATTCGCCAATGTCGGTGGAGAGGTCGTACAACTCAGGCTCCGCTTTGCCGAGGCGGACGAGCTTCATGCTGCCACGGCGCACGGCGTTGTTACCACCGGGGCCATTAGTGCGCCAGAATAGGGTGTCGTGCGGTGCGCCAGATTTTTCGCCGCCGAGGAAGGGCAGCAGATTGACGCCATCGAGGTTGTTCGGAGTGAGTGTTGCGGAGTCCGCGGCGGCGAGGGAGGTGGGCAGGAAGTCGAGAGCAATGACGGGCTGCTCGTATTTGCCGGGTTTGATTTTGGCGGGCCAGCTGACGAGGAAGGGCACGCGCATACCGCCTTCATAGACCATGCCTTTGGCGCCGCGCAGCGGGGAGTTGTTGGTGAAGTTGGTGCCGGTGCGGCCTTGCAAGTTTGGGCCGCCGTTGTCGCTGACGAAATAGATGAGCGTGTTGTCGCCCTGCTTGGTGGTCTCGAGTTGAGTGAGAACGGCACCGATGGCCTCGTCCATGGCTGAGACCATGGCGGCGTAGGTCTGGCGGCTTTTGTCGGCAATCTGCGAGTACTTATCCAGCCACTTCTGCGGTGCCTGAAGGGGGGTGTGGGGAGCATTGAAGGCGAGGTAAAGCATCCAGGGCTTGGACTCGCCGGAGTGACGGCTGATGAAGGACGAGGCTTCATCGCCGAACTGCTCGGTGAGGTACTTGGTCTGGGCCTCATCCTTGCCGTTGCGGTTCAGCGGGATGTTGTATTCCGCACCACCGCTAGTGCCCGGGACATACATGTGCCCGCCACCGAGAGCGCCGAAGTATTCGTCAAAGCCGCGCTTGTTGGGGTGGAACTGCGGATGCGCGCCGAGGTGCCACTTGCCCACGGCACCGGTGGTGTAGCCTGCTTTCTGCATGAGGTGCGGGTAGGTCGTCTCGGTGAGCGGCAGGCCGGCGACGGTGTCCTGAGGCAGCCAGGCGGGATTGTTCTCATGACCAAAGCGGTGCTGGTAGCGGCCGGTCATGATGCCCGCGCGCGTAGGGCTGCAGAAGGGATGCGAGACGTAGCCATTGGTGCAGACGAGGCTGCGCGCCGCAAGCTTGTCGAGATTGGGCGTGGTGATCTCCTTGGAGCCCTGAAAGCCGACATCGTTGTAGCCGAGATCGTCCGCGACGATGAGCAGCACGTTGGGTTTGGCAGCGAGGGCCGGGGAGGCCAGGAGCAGCAGGGATGCGAGGAGAAGGAGAGGGCGCATGGTGGTGAGGCGAAAACGTCCATTTGCCGTTCTTGTTTCACTTCCGGCTTGCATCGCCCGGGGAAATCCGGCATGCCCATTGGCATGAAGCCCAACCTGCCGCTCGTCCTGCTCCTGCCTCTTTTCCTGACCCAGTGTGGTGATGAGGCCAAAAAACCTGTGGATGCACCCAAGCCGGTGGCGGAAAAGCAGGGCGGTGAACAGCAGGCAGCGGAAAAGCCGGTGATGGAAAAGGCGGTGGCGGAAAAGCAGCCGATGGAAAAGCAGCCGATGACGGCGGCTCCTGCTGACGCCAAGCCAGAGCCTGCCACAGCTGCGCCTGCACCTGCCAAGGACGCACCGAAGAAGGTGTACTGGACGGAGCAGATGATGCACACGGAGATCAAGTACCACAACCCGACGTACATGGGAGAGGGACAGTTCAACATCCAGGCCGGGGACGTGGTGGCGCTGAGCCTGAAGGGGGCAAAGATCGAAAATGCAAAGTTTCTCGAACACATCGAACCGGTGGTGCTGGATCTGAGCGAAACGCCGATCACCGACCTGCGGCCGCTGCAGGGCAAGAAGCTGGTGGAGCTGTACCTTGAGGACACGAAGGTGCGGGATCTGTCTCCGCTGCGTGGCATGCCGCTGGAAAAGCTGTACCTGAGCCGCACGCCGGTGGAAAATCTGGCGGCGCTGGAAAACATGCCGCTGAAGGAACTGAATGCGCTCGGCTGCCCGATCGGAGATCTTTCGGGGATCGCCAAATGCCCGATCCAGATGCTGTGGCTGACGAACTGCCCGGTGGAGGACATCCGTCCGCTGAAAACGGTGCCGATGATCAGCCTGACTCTGCAGGGCACGCGGGTGAAGGATCTGACTCCGCTGGCAGGCACGGACCTTCAGCGTCTGCACATCGCGGAGACGCCGGTGACGGATCTGTCACCTTTGAAAGGAATGAAGCTCTCGCGGCTGGTCTTCACACCGGCCAACATCAAGGCGGGGATCGATGTGGCGAAGGCGCTGCCGCTGGAGAAAATCGGCACGCGATTTGACGACGGAGGAAATGATCTGATGTCTCCGAGCGATTTCTGGCCTGCGTATGACGCGGCGGTGAAGGCTGCCGGAAAATGACGGAAATTTGTCTTGTCCCCACGGCCTTCCTCCTGACAGAATCCCTGCATATTCAATGAAAGAATTCGCTTACATCCACGACGAGAAGCACAGCCCGTCGCCCCTGCGCGCGGTGCCTGCTCTCGCCAGTTTTAGCGATGACCAGCTTGATGATGTGCTCAATTCCAGCAGCCTGCTGCAATGCGAGCCGGGAGACCATATCATCCAAGAGGGCAGCATCGACTCCCGCATCTACGTCCTGCTCAGTGGTGAGCTGGAGGTGCGGGTCGGCAGCAAGAAAGTGGCTGCCATCACCCGGATCGGGGAAGTTTTTGGCGAGCTGGCGCTCGTGAACCATGACAAGCGTCTGGCGTCCGTGATCGCCTCCAACAAGGCGGTGTGCCTGGCGGTGGACCAGAAGTTTCTGCAGGACATCCATCCGCGTGAAGAGGATCCGGATTTCCATGCGGCGTTGTATGAATTTGTGGCGCGACTGGTGGTGCGGAAGCTGGAGGCGACGTCCAAGCGTCTGGCGGAAGTGGAGAAGGAACTGCGTGAGCTGAAGGAGGCGAATGCCACGGCTGCGGCCAAACCGGTGGCGTCTGCACCGAAGCTGAAGCGGCCGGTGAAGCGTGCGCCGTCTGCGGCGAGGAAGCCGGCGCGGGTGAGGTAGTTTGGAGCAAGAGGAGTTCGTTTAACTCCGCGAGAGAGGCTGGGGCATTTGGACCAGTTCTTGGAAGGGATGTTTGTGGGCTGGTCGTCGGGCTTGGCGTTGGAGAGCGCTGATCGACAAACAAGAGTGTCTGTCGTACTCCAATCCTGCTGCGCTGGAGCGGATGGAAACCAAGCGTTTCGTGTGAGTGACGGGCCAGAAACCGCACTCGGAGAGTGCGGACCACCACACGGGTGAGCCATGCGGGGACCTGTGAAGATAGGGTGGCGAGGCGACGCTCGGCGGCGGTTGGGGGACCAACCGCCCTACCTTAGTCGATGCCGCCGCCGATGGTGATGCGTTTGGCGGGGATGGGGGACTCGATGATGCCGAGTTCAGTTTCCTGCTTGAGGCGGAGCTGGCCGCAGGCGGCGGAGATGTCGTGGCCTTTTTCGCGGCGGAGGGTGGCGGTGACGCCGGCGTTGGTGAGGACGGCGAGGAAGGCATCCTGGCTGGCTTCGCTGGGGCGGACCCAGTCGAGGCCGTCAACGGTGTTGTAGGGGATGAGGTTCACCTTGGCATTGGCGGCACGGGCGCGTTTGGCAAGGGCCTGGGCCTGCTGGAGGCTGTCGTTCACATTGGCGATGAGGATGAACTCGAAGGTGAGGAACTGCTTCCGCTTTTGATTCCAGTAGTCGAGGGCTTCGAAGAGCTCGGCCAGGGCGTACTTGCGGTTCACGGGCATGATTTTTTCACGCACTTCATCGGTGGCGCCGTGGAGGGAAATGGCGAGGCGGATCTGCAGGGGGAAGTCGGCGAGTTTTTTGATCTGCGGGGCGAGGCCGCTGGTGCTGACGGTCATGTGGCGCGCGCCGATGCCGATGCCCCACTCGGCATTGAGGATCTCGATGGCCTTGGTGACGTTGGAGAAATTGGCGAGGGGCTCGCCCATGCCCATGAAGACGAGATTGTCCACGCGCTCACCGGCGTAGGCTTCGACCTGGACGATCTGCTCGACGATTTCGGCGGCGGTGAGATTGCGGGTAAAGCCGGCGAGGCCGCTGGCGCAGAATTTGCAGTCGTAGGCGCAGCCGACCTGGCTGGAGACGCAGAGGGTGCGGCGATCGGAAGCGCCGCCGTAGAGGGCGGGATTGGCCGGGATGAGCACGGTCTCGACATAGCGGCCGTCGTGGAGCTTGAGGAGGAATTTGCGCGTGGTGTCAGCAGAGCCTGTGACCTTGGCAATGGTCATGGTGCGGGTGACGAAGCGGGTGGCAAGGGCTTCGCGCGTGGCTTTGGGCAGATTCGTCATGGCCTCAAAGGTGGCGGCGCGTTTGGCGAAGACCCATTCGACGAGCTGTTTGGCGCGGAAGGCGGGCTGGCCCAGCTCTGTGAACACGGCAGAAATCTCCTCCGGCTTCATGCCGAGGAGTCCCTGGGGTGCGGGGGGCGTAGTCATCAGCGCACTATGCGCGTTGAAATGAACATTTGAAATTCGAGATTTGGGTTTGATGCTAAGGGCATGGGAATTCCCGGACTCATCGCGCTGATTGTCATGGTCGTCCTGATCGGCGTTGGCATTGGGATTGGCCTGTTTGCCTGCATGATCGCGGCAGGGCTGGCGATGCTTGGCGTGGTGTCGAGTTCGGTGGCGCTGGGGTTTTTCACCAAACGGCCGGCCACGGCGGTGCGGGCGCTGCTGCTGCAGTGCGGCATTCTGGCGGGCATTCCCGCTGGTGCGGTGACGGCGTGGGTGGGACGGGCGTTTCTGGACAAGGTGGACGCGAGCTGGATGATCGCCGTGTATGGCGCGATCGGCGGCGCATTTGCAGGCGCGGTGCTGGCGCTGCTGCTGGATTTTATTTTCCGACGCACGCATGCGTGGGTGGAGCAGCGGGTGAAGCGGAAGGCGCTGGTGGGGTAGGTGGCGATGGAATCGCACGCTAGCGGATGGGATGATGGCCCCTCACCCCAACCCTCTGACTCACTACGTTCGCCCTTCGGGCTGCCTGTGGCAGTCTATCTTCGCTTCGCTGCGATTCTCCGGCGGGGATCTTGGAGAATCGTGAGTCAGGGGCGGGGAGAGGGAACCTGCTCCCGAATCGTTGGGTTTTTCGGGCACTGGAAAGCTGGCGGGAGCGCTGGGCTCTTCTCGCGGAGCGAGAAGACTACTATGGCTGCTTCTCCTGGTCGCGGAACTGGGTGGGGGTGAGCTTGGTCATTTTTTTGAAGTCTTTGGAGAAGAAGAACTGGTCGTGGTAGCCGACCTGGCGGGCGATTTCTTTGACGGGGTCGTCGGACTCGATGAGGCGGCGTTTGGCCTGATTGATGCGCTCGCGGCGGAGCCAGTCGATGGGGCTGGTGCCGATGGCGGATTTGAACTGGCGGCTGAAGTGGCTCTCGCTCATGCCGCTGAGCTGGGCGAGCTCGATGACGCGCATGGGCAGGTGGAAGTAAAGGCGCATGCGCTCAAGGGCCTTCGATACTGCGGAGGGTAGCTCGGGCTGGACGAGGCCGGGCTCAGAGAGACGCACGTGGAAGGCGAGGCCGATGATGGCGGCGACGGCGGCGCTGGCGAGTGCGGCATCGCTGGGACGGGTGCCGCTCATGTATTGGAAAGCGCGCTCGAACTCCTGGCGGATGGCCTGCTCATTGATGCCTTCGAGCACGGGCTGGGAGCGGACCTGGAGGAGCTCGGCGATGCGGTCGAGGGAGCGGCCTTCAATGCGCATCCAGTAGAGCTCCCAGGGGTCTTTTTTGGCGGCGCCGTAAAGATGGGGGTGGTGGCAGTTCACCCAGAGGAGGGCGCCGGGGCCGACTTCATGGCGTTTGCCCGCGACCTGGACCCAGCCGCGACCTTTGAGGCAGAGAATCAGCTCGTGGCCGGGGTAGGTTTCCCGCTCGATGCGGTGCTCGAACCCGGCCTTCAAATGGCCTGCGCGCACCACGGAATAAAACAAATCGCGCTGCCAGTCGGCGGGCGTGGCGTAAAGATTCGTCATGAAGACGGTTTCTTGGAACAGCGTGGCCATGGCCGGATAATACATCGCACACCGGGCAGGTGTCGAGCATAGAATGCTGGAGGATGGAAGCAGGGAGGGGGAAAATCCTTTTGCAGCAGAGGGTGCAAAGCGGCATACTCACTCCCTGCTGCGCCCATCTGCAAAACGGCGCGGGCTTATTTCAAAACCATCATGCCAACTTACGAATACGAATGCCAGACTTGCGGTCATCAGTTTGAGGCCAAACAGTCGATGAAGGATCCGCACCTCACGGACTGCCCGAAGGAGGGCTGTCCGGGACCGGTGAAGAGGAAGATTGGACTGGGCTCAGGCTTCATTTTCAAGGGAAACGGCTTTTACATCACCGACTACCGGAGTGACTCGTACAAGGCGGCGGCGAAGAAAGATTCTGAAAGCGCTTCTTCCTCGAGCAGTTCAACGACGGCTGCCGCGCCTGCGGCGAGCACGCCGGCACCCGCGAAGCCAGCGGGTACTTCCGCCTGAGTTTGCCACCCTTTTCCACTCCAAACGCCGTGATTCGACATCTGTTCCAGACTTTGCGGCTGCTCGGGATCAGCATGCTGGCGGGAGCGGCGTGGGTGGCGCACCGGCCGGCGGAAACGCCGAAGATTCTTGCGTCTCAATCCGCAAAGACGGAGGACCTGGTGGACACGCTGAGGCAGGCGGCGATCAAGCGGGCGGCGGTGATCGAGATCAGTGAAGCGGACATCAACCGGTATCTGGCGACGACGCTGAATGGCAAGATCGACGGGATGCTGGGGGGATGGGTGACCTTTGATGGAGCGCGCCTCGACCTGGAACCGGACCGCGCGCGGCTGTATGTGATGTGGAAGATCCACGGGCATACGAGGACCGCCAGCGTGGACCTGGCCGTGAGGCGGGACGGGAATCATTTTCAGGTGGATCTGCTGAGCGGCGCGTATGGACACCTGCAAATGCCGCGGGGCATGATGAGGCCGATCTACCCTTCCCTGCGTGCGCTGGCGGAGGCGCTGGACCCGGAAATACGGGCGCTGTTTCAGATGACGCAGATCACCCTCGACAAGGACAAGCTCGTGCTTGATTCCCGCTTTCCCACAGCATGAAACGCCGCTTACCAATCATCCGAGGAGGAGTGCTCTCGCTTATCTATGTACCATGCATGGCGATGGGGCAGGCGACGGTGCCACCGCTGACGCAGGCGCAGAAGGAAGCAGCGGCAGCCATCGAGGCTCCGAAGACCTTCATGGTGCCGCCGGTGCCGGGGCAACTGCAAAACAGTGGACCGCCTGCGCCGGCGAATGTGCCGGTGCCGTCGTCACCTGCGCCTGGACCTGCACAGGCACCCATGCCAGGGGCTCCGGCAGGCGTCCCAGCGCCGGCGGCGACTGTACCGCCAGGGGTGGTGCCGTCTGAAAGCTCCCTGAGCAAGATGCAGGCGCTGGAGGCGGTGACGCAGAAGCCCGCGGTGACCGAGGTGCCGCGGGTGGCGTCTCCTTCGGAGAAAGCACCTGTGACGAGCTCCACCAGCACGAGCAGGCAGTTCGTCGTGCACGGGAAGGTGTTTGAGACGCGCAGCGCGATGTCCACACGGTGCGAGGAGATCGCCCAGGAAGTGCGGAAGGTGCTCAATGACAAGGAGCCGTGGGTGCTGCCGATCGTGGTGCTGCTGAACACCGGGGAGGCAGCCGCGAAGGCGCAGGGGCCGGCGATCTCGACCACGGTGTCTGAGCTGACGTTTGGAGGCTTTCACCTGCAGGTGACGGTGAATGAACAGCCGGGAATGAATGTGGCGGACCTGCGCAAGGAAGTGGTGCGCGCGCTGCTGGCGGAGCGCATTCTGCGCAACCACCAGAAGATGGAGATACCGAAAGGGCGGCTGATGCTGCCCGACTGGATTTTGACGGGCGTGCTGCATGCGATGGACTACCGCGCCACGACGAGCCCGAGCGCGGTGTTTGCCTCGCTGTTCCGCAGCGGCAAGGTTTATGGCATTGAGGAAATCATCGAGGCCTCTCCGACGGAAATGGACGGGCTGTCTCGAACGATTTATGACACCTCGTGCAGCGCGCTGGTGCTGGCGCTGGTGGACCAGCCCAACGGGCCGGAACATCTGAACAAGTTTCTCAACTCGCTGGCGGTGGACCCACGGTCGGAGCGGGAGCTGCTGAGCGCGGCCTTTCCGGGCTTTGCGGCATCGGCTTCGAGCCTGAACAAGTGGTGGTCTCTGCAGCTGGCATCGCTGGCGAAGCCGGGCGTGGCCGAACCGCTCACTGCGGCGGAGAGTTTGAAGGCGATCGAAGAAGCCATCACGATCCAATACGAAGCGCTGCCCGCCGATGTGCCGAAGAACGTGAAGATGCATCCGTTTGTGCTGCCCGCGCCGCTGCAGGTGGTGGATGCGCCTGCACCGGCGGCGCATGCCAGCCAATCGTCTGCCAATGCGGCTGCCAAGCCCAAGGCGAAGGGGAACAGCACGGCTGAAACCAAGGACAAGGAGAAGGAGACAGAGGCGACGAGTGAGGAAGATGGCAAACCGAAGCGCAGCCTGCTGAGGCGTCTGCTGTTTCTCGGTGATGGCAGCCCCAAGGAGGGCGAAGGCAAGACGGCTGACAAGGAAGCTTCAGCGGCTGACGCAGAGAAGTCGAGGTCCAAGATGGAGAGCCTGGCAAAGGCTGCGGAAAGCGCCGCAGCCGCAGAGAAGGATGCGAAGGCACAGGAGGAGAAGAAGCCGGGCTTCATGGGCCGGCTGTTTGGCGGGGGCGGCGAAGCCAGCGCCAAGAAGGAGCCTGAAAAGGAAGCCGCAGCAGCGCCTGCGACTGAGAAGCCGAAGACCAAAACGGAGAGCGTCACCAAAGCTGCCGAAAAGCCCGCGGAATCTGCCGCTGCCGCTTCCACGGCTGTGGCTGAGAAAGAGGCGAAGGCCGAAGAAGAGAAGAAGCCCGGGTTCATGGGGCGTCTGTTTGGCGCTGGCACGGGAGAGAAGAAGGTGTCTGAAAAGGAGGCTGCGGCGGCCGTGGAGAAGCCCAAGACGAAGGTGACGGAAAATTCTGCAGCGCCTGCGGCGAAGACTGCGACAACGGAGAAGTCCAAGCCGAAGGCGAAAGCGGAGACCAAGAAGGAACCGGTGGAGACCAAGGAACCGGAGCCGCCGAAGGAAGAAAAGAAGCCGACGAAGCTGAATCCGATGAACTGGTTCCGCGGCGGCAAGAAACCGGCGGACGAGACGCCGAAGGAGGAAGCGGACAAGCCTGCGACGAAGGACAAACAGGCGCTGGCGGAGCCGCCGACAGCCTTTGATGTGGCGCGCTTGATCTCCCCGGTGCTGGCAGATGCCTGGCAACTGCTGGCGCCCGACGCACCGCGCCCGACTGCGGAGCCGCTGTTTGACTTCCGCAAGCGCAAGCCCAAGCCGGAAGAGGAGCCGAAGGTGGAACCCAAGGAGGAGAAAAAGCCCGCGCCTGCCGCCGATGAGAAGCCTGCTGCCAAGAAGAGCAGCAAGCCGCGGAGCACGAATCCGAACTCCAAACCGGTGGCGAAGACGAAGAGTGCTGAATCTGACAAACCCCGCACGACGAATCCAAATGCGAAGCCTGCCACGGCGGAACAGATCAAGTCGCTGCCACCTTCAACCACCGCAGGCACGGCCTCTCCGCTGGTGCCGGTGAGTCTGCCGCTGGAGGAGTATCAGCGCATTCTGAAGCATCCGGACCGCACCAAAATACTGGCCGAAAACGTGGCTGCGCTGCGTGCGCTGGAGCTGCGGGTGAGCGTGCTGTTTCGCCCGGTGGTGAGAGGTTATCTCGTGGCGGTGCTGGACATTGAGGCGGGCCGCACGAAGGACATGGAGAAGCGGCTGGTGACGCTGCATGAGTTTGCGCTGATCGCGTATCAGAAGTCGATCGCGGTGCGTGACTATCTGGACTGGTTTGAGGCGAGCGAGAGCGGCGGGCTGTCGCGGAAGTTTGACAACTACCTGAACCTGCCGGAAACGATCAAAAAAGAACTGCCGCCGCGGACGGATCCGATCTCGAAGTATCTGGATGCGATTGACAGGGAGTTTTCGAAGTAGGGGGGCGGAGGTGGGAAGTGGAGTTGGCCGCAAAAAGGCGCAAAGAGTCGCAAAAGATTTGGAGCTGCTTTTTGTGGGGCTTTGCGGTTACTTCGAAGATTGGATGGAGGAGACAGGGTAACGAAAATTAGAGGTGAAAAAAATCTTTGAAGAGAGTCTAAGGTGTCGTTCGCTGCGACGAATGGTTGGCATCACGGTCACACAAATATCTCACCAGCCAACTCGCTCAAATGATCTCGAAACTCCGTGAATGCGATGTTGGTGTCCTTGCCAGCATGTCTCCGATACCAACTCCTCAATCCAGGACGCAACTCATGCGACAGCAAAAGACTGATAATCTCCTGAATCTTGGCACTCTACTCGCCCTCTATCAGCCGAAACCAACCGTAAACATCCATCAAAGCGAAGACCGGCTGCGCCTCGTCGGTCAAATCAGCAATGTGCAAGGCCATGACTCGCTTGTAAGCCTTCTCAACATCTGGATGCTGAAATGTCATCGCGCGAGTAATGCCTAACGTCGAGGTGTGGCACCGGCTACCGGGAGCGCCACTCCGCAACAGGGTCAAGGGTTGCAGTCAAGAGAGTCATTTCGGCTCGGGACGGGTAGCCGGTTGTCCACCACCGTCTTGTTCGCCTTCCTGTTTCTTTGGAGGGGAATCGGTCTTTTCTGGCTCCTTGTATTCAAGACTTTGTATTAGAACTGCACTACCTCCGTAAAGATCCTTTTGCGCTTCAGTTCCCCACTCGGCATCTATCTGCTTCGGGACTATCTTACCGGGCCAGTATCTTCGAATCAACTCTGCTTCCTTGGTGGACTGCGCCTCGATACACTTGAGAACCTCGGAGTAATCTCGAATGGCAGCTCCCGCCTCTGTGTAAATCCACTTCGCGGGTTCATCAGCGTAAAACACTGGACAGTTCCAAAAATGCGGCAGGAAGATGTAAAGTCCGTCAGTCTCAGGAAACGTATTCTCTGCGATTGTTGCCAAAACCAAAACATCACGCTTCCTAACCACCGCACTATTGAGGTCCATCTGGTCCGTTCTACCTTTGTGATCAATTGATGTCACAGTGACGAGGTCACCAACCGATAGCGGACCTTTAATGCGCTTATCTATTCGAAACTGCACGGTTGTCAGCCAACGATCACCAATGAGGTGCGAAACGACCACTTTCTGCGGCACACCAACAAAGCTTAAGGACGCTTGATGCGACAACCATTCTGGTGTGGCGCCGAAGGAAAGTGCAGCCACAAGACGCCCTGAACAAAGAGCGATCATGATGGCAGCAAGAAAGAGTGCGCGCATGGGACAATTTATTGTCGAACCATTGGACGGCCAACAAATTTGTCGAGTACGTGAATCCTATCATAGGCGACAGATTTGTTGGGCAAAGAACGACCGTGACGCCAAACACATCCAGCCTAGCAGCGGTGGGCCATTCAAGCCTGGCGTGAATGCAGTAACGAAAAGGCTGGCAGCAAAGGGAGCGTTTCCAGAGCGGCATCGGAGTGCCCCGTTCTTCGCTAAAGCTTCGAAGGGCAGGCGGCGCTCCCGGGGCGATTAGTTCAAGCCAACGTCTTCGGGGATGCCGGCGATCATTTGATAGACGGGGCCCATGTCTTTGAGGATGGCGGACCACATCTGGGTGGGTTTCTCGACGGTGAGAACGAGGGGGCGGGCACTGGTGGTGATCCAGGAGCGGACTTCGAGTTCGCTTTCGAGCTGACCACCGCTCCAGCCGGAATAACCGACGAAGCCGCGGACGTCATGGCCGAGGCTGAGGGCGTGGAGGGCATCGGCGACGGAGAGATGGGTCTGGCAGCGGAGGGTGCGGCGGCGTTTGTTCCAGTGGAGGGCGGCAAAGGCGAGCTTGTCTGTGGAGACGGGGCCGCCCATGAAGACCTGGACTTCGCCGAGGGGGCCGAGATCCTGGTCGGGGAGGAGATCGGCGACGCACTGCTCGAGAGGGCGGTTGAGGATGTAGCCGAAGGCACCGTCCTTGGCTGTGTGAGCCGCCATGAAAACCACGGAACGGGCAAAATTGGAGTCGCGCATGGCCGGTGAGGCGAGCAGGAGGCTTCCGCTGAGGGAAGACGACGATTCGTTCGTGTTTTCCGAGTTCATATAGTGTGTCTGACGCAATAATTACGCCAGCCACTCAATTAGCGCATGGAAAAGTTTGGGGGAAGTGGAGGGGAGGTTGACGGTGGCTGAACGGTTGTTGACGGTGGTTTACGGTTGTTGGGGATGGGCAGTGGAGTGCTTGGGGAGAAATGGAGGCGCGGGGAGACGTGATTAAAGCTACTCATTGCACGTTATCGCGATGGGCTGTGGAGCAGCGATATCGAGGGTCTGCGGCGGCAAGGCGGTGAGATGCTGCTGGAGGACGCGGTGTGATCAAGAACGCCCTGGCTTTGCTCCGGCTGCGTATGTGAATGAAAGTAGCAGCCCCTGCGAAAGTTTGTGGAACCAGGATGGTCCCACTCGTGCCGGACCGTCGCCACGCGCATGCCTTGGCGAAAAGCCAGGACGGCGTGGGACGTACGAAAGCGCCGGAGGGCCGGCGCACTCCAGGACGCAGAGCGTTGGCGAGGGGAATGAAGAGCGCTGCGGCGATCAGGCGGCGGGGACTTCGAAGCCTTTGCGGTAGGTTTTGGTGAGGAGGGCGTCGGCTTCGGGGGCGTTGGGGAACCGCAAGTTCGAAGCGTCCCATTCGAGGACTTTGTTGGCTTCTTCCATGCGGCCGGTGACGGGGTCGATCTTGGGGATGGCGAGGCGGGTGGCGACGTTGCCGAGCTGGACGGTTTCAGCGAGGGGGCCGGCGTAGTGGAAGCCGTCGCTGGTCTTGGTGCCGGCGAGGCAGGCGTCCACCCAGGTGTGCCAGTGGCTGCGGCCTTCTTCTTTGGGATATTTGAAACCGGTGAACTTGTCGAGCGGGTAGAGGCGCGGGCCGGCGACGTGGGCGAGAACCATGGTGCCGCCTTCGCCGATGAAGATGGAGCCGCTGCCTGGGAGATCGACGTCTCCAGGCATCTGCGCGAGCTTGTGGCTGGGCTTGAGGCCGCCGTCCATCCAGGTGAGTTTCATGGTCTTGCCGGCAGTGTACTGGGTGCCGGGGAAGACGTAGTTGATGGTCTCATGGGTGGGCCAGATCTGATTGTTGATGCCGCTGTTTTTGGCGTGGACGCTGATGGGGGCGGTGAGATCGAGCGCGGTGAAGACGGGGTCCATGATGTGGCAGCCGAAGTCGCCGAGGCCGCCGCCGCCGAAGTCCTGCCAGTCGCGCCAGATGAAGGGATGGTAGGAGGGGGCGTATTCGCGCATGGGCGCGGCACCGATCCAGAGATCCCAGTTCAGATTGGCGGGGACGGGAGCGGAAGGAGGCGGCTGGAACATGCGGGTGCGCTCGTTGCCCGTGACGCCGACCCAGGAATAGACTTCTTTGATTTTGCCAATGGCGCCTTCCTTGATGAGGCGGGTGCCCATGCGGTACTCGATGGAGGAGTGGATCTGATTTCCCATCTGAGTGACGAGGTTTTTCTTCTCGGCCCAGAGGCGCATCTGGCGGGCCTCCCAGACGGTGTGGGCGAGGGGCTTCTGGCAGTAGACGTGCTTGCCTTTCTGCATGGCGGCCACGGCCACGGGGGCGTGCATGTGATCGGGGATGCCAACGGTGACGGCGTCAAGGCCATCGCCGAGGGTGCTGAACATCTCGCGGTAGTCGGAGAAGTGTTTCACGCCGGGGAACTCTTTGTCGGCTTTGTCGAAGCGGTTGGCATCGACATCGCAGAAGCCGACGAACTTCACGGCGGCGTGGGAGCCGACGTTGTGGAGATCGCTGTAGCCCATGCCATTGACGCCGACGCAGGCGACCTGGAGCTTGCTGTTGAGGTTCTGGCCGCGAACGAAGGCGGGGAAGGCGGCGGCTGCGGAGGCGAGGGTGGAGTTCTTGAGGAAGGAGCGACGCGAGGTGGTCATGAGGAGCGGCGGTGGAGTGGAATGTCTCCGAACGTACGGTGTGAAGCCGGGGTGTTTGTCTCGAAAGGCGAAGAAGGGCAGTTTAGTATTATGAGCGGTTGGAAAAGCGTGTGGATTGGGGAAGGTGGGCGAATTCAGAAGGACAAAAAGGACGGAAGGGACAGAAAGGGCGTGGGGTGTCACGATAACCCGGTTTGTCTGTGTGAGCGCTGCCAGACCGCACATGGAATGTGCGGACCACTTCACGCTGGGTGGTTGTCACAGGCTGAGAGACGTGTCCATTCTTCGCACTACATGCTTCGAAGGGCACGCGGGCTATCGCCACATCCATCCCACGACTTCGGCATAAACCTCAGCGTTTCTTCGCGCGCTGGAAGCGGTTTTGGCGTTCTTCGGCGGAGGCTTGGGTGATCTTGGGTTCTGCGGGGGTGGCAGGGGTTTGGGTCTCTTCGGGCTGCGGGGCCTGATTGAGGCGCTGCTGATGTTGCAGGGCTTCCTGAGTGGGCTTGGCGGGTTTGGGGCGGGGCTTGAGTTCGGCGCGGGCGAGCTGGGGGAGCTTCCAGCCGGTGCGGGTGACGAAGGCTTCGAAGAGCATGAGGAGAAGCGCGGCGATGAGGAGCCAGAGGCCGAGATCGGTAAAGCGGGGGATGGTGGGGCTGCGCCAGGCCTGGCTCATTTCGAGAAGTTCGCGGCCGCCGCTGGTCTGGGAGACGCGACGGAGTTCTTCGACGCGGGCTTCATCGAAGGCCCACTCGGTGCTGGTGCCGACGATGGTGGGACCGAAGCTGATGGACTGGCCGCCGACCTGCACCGCTCCGCGGACCATTTCGCCTTCGGGGAGTTCAACGCTAGTCTGGAAATGACCGGGTGCGACACGCTCCCAGGCAAGCTCGTGCGAGCCTTCGGCACGGAGGCCGTGCGCGAGGACAACGCGGGGGGCTTTGGCGCGCAGCTTTGGCTCCCATGCGTCATCGTAGAGGAGATCGAGCGTGAGGGTGTTTCCATCGAGGCGATGGCGCACGCCGATGCCTGGAGGAAGGGCCTCGCCCATGAGCCAGCGGACCTGGGTCTGGAGGAAGTCGCCGTATTTGGGCCAGGCGCGGACGCGCTGGGAATGCTCGCCGCCGAGGGGAAAGCTGAGTGCCGCGGTGCGACCGGTGCCGCGAGGGCCAAAGGCGACGAGGGGGGCGGTGTATTCGTCCTGCGTGATAAGGGCCTGGCTGGCCCAGTCGCGCAGGTAGCTGAGATTGAAGCCGTCCACTTCTTTGGGCCAGTCCATGGTCTGGCTGCTGATCTCAAACCAGCCGCCGGCGGCCTTGGTGCCGACGGGTTCGGCGATGAAGGCGCTGCGCGCGACGGCGACGGTTTCCTGACTGAAGATGCTGGGGAGCTCCTCGGCTTTGTCGGTGTAAAAGATGCGGCCTTTGCCGAGCTTGGCGATGTCGTCGAGGAGCCAGGCATCGGGATCGCTGCGGGTGCCGAGGGCGATGACGCTAACGGTGCCGCCATTGTGGGTGATTTCGTCGATCAGGGTTTTGTAGGCATCTGGCTGCTCGGAGTCCGCGGCATCTGAAAAGAGAATGATGTGGCGCTGGCCGACGGGTGCGGTTTTGAGCTGATCCCAGGCGGCCTTGAGGCCATTGTAAACATAGATGCCACCACCGGTGCTTTCGATGCGGCGGACGGCGCTCTCCATTTTGTCGCGGTTGGGGCCGACCTGCTGGAGGGGGACCATTTCATGGGCTTCGCTGTCCACGGCGTAAACGGCGAGAAGATCCTGCGGGCCGAGGAAGCGGATGGCATTGGCCGCGCCTTCATCGGCAAGGGACATCTTGGTGAAGCCATGCTGCACGGTCATGCTCATGGAGCCGCTGCGGTCCATGACGATGGCCATGGCGACCATGAGCTTGCGATGCTCCTGCTTCATTTCGAGGGAGACGGGGAGCAGTGGATCGAGCGGTGACTCGAAATAGCCGCCTGCGGCGAAGCTCTGCTTGCCACCGGCCATGAGGACGCTGCCGCCCTGCTCGCGCACATAGAAGTCCATGGCGGGGAGGAACTCGGAGGGCAGCTCGAAGGCGGGGACGTTGTTGAAGATGACGCACTTCACGCCGGCAAGCTGGCCGGGGCGGAGGGAGTGGAGATCGGTGACGGTCTCGACGGTGAAGCCCTGGCGCTGGAGGGTCTCGGCGACGGGGTCGCTGGTGTATTTGGTGAGCAGCAGAACGCGGGGACCACCTGCGATCTCGATCATGGCTTCATGGCGGTTGTTGCCACGATGCGCGTCTTTTTCCGGCTGAATGAGAGCTTCGTAATGCGCGACGCCGGCGGTGGGAAGGCGATCGGTGAAGCGGATGAGGCCGCTGCCGAGCTGAACATTGACGTCGCTGGTTTTGATCTCATGACCATTGCGCAGGAGAGTGACCGGCACCTTGCCGTCCGAGGTGCCGCGGATCTCGACCTCGATGAGGAAAGGCTCGCCAAGCTGAGCGCGGGAGGGGATTTTCAAGGCGGAGACGCGGAAGTCGGTGGTCTCGCTCTCACGGGCAAGGCGGTAGTCGAGCTCGACGCCCTGCTGGGTGAGCTTTGAGGCAAGGCCTGTGAGTGGCTCGGTGGAGTAACCGTCAGTGATGGCAAGGATGCGGGCGGGTCTGCCGGCCCCTTCGCGCTGGGCGAAGGCGAGGGCCTGGGTGACGGCCTGGGCGGTGCGTGTCTGGGTCTGATTGCGGGCGTAGAGTTCAGCGCCTTCCGCGCCGCGCTTCATGACTTCCGCGGCGTAGTTGAGATAGAAGATGCGGTCCTGCGGGCCGCGGCCTTTTTCGAGCAGTTTTTCCCATTCGGGGAGCCCCTTGGCCATGGGATGTTCGGCGGAAGTGGAGCTGTCGAGCAGGACCCAGAGGTCCACGCCATCGGCAAGGCGGCGCAGCTGGGGCTGAGCAAGGGCGACCGTGATGAGGAGGAGCAGGAGCAGGCGCAGAGGACGCCAGAGAGAGAGGCGCGGCAGGAACCAGCCTGCGAGAAGCAGGACTGGAAGAAGAGCGAACCATTCTGGATGGCGGAAGATCATGCGCCGGCGGCCTCCTTGAGTTCGCGTTTGGAAATGGTGAACCACCAGCTGCCGAGGAGGAGAAGGAGCAGGAGGACGAGCCAGAGACGCCAGTTGGGGTCGGCCTCGTGGAGGGTCTCGACTTGCATGGCTTTGACCTTGGAGAGTTCATCGAAAGGCTTGGCCTGAGTGAGGTCTGCCTCGCGGGTGTCTGCGAAATGGGCTGCACCGGAAAGGAGGAGCGAGTCGCCCTGACGGATGGTGAACTGACCAGGCTTTGCAGGGGCGCGGAGAAGGCGGGCCTGGGAGAGGGGGATCTCCTGGGTGCCTAGTTTTAACGGAGCCGCTTCTGCATCATGGCGATGGGCGATGTGGAGCTGCTGCCGCACATCGAAATTGGCGGCTTCGGGTGCGAGCTTGTCTTCGCGGAGGCCTTCGAGGAAGCGATGGAGTAGGACGGCGAATGCGGGCAGCTTGCGGGCATTGGAAGTTTCGAGATCGAACTGGCAGATCAACTGGCGGCCGCCGGCGGGCATCGTGCGGAGGACGATGAGGGGACGCTCGCCCTGCCAAAGGAGGACGCGATCCTGAGACTGACGAGGCATGGCCTTTGACTCGCGCACGAGAAGGCCCTGCCAGTTCAATCCTTCCACGAGTGGATGGGGCTCGGCAACGATGCTGCCTTTGAGATAAGGAGCGGAGGCGTCTGCCGGGGCCTGGAAGAAGCAGCCATGGCGCTGCTCCGGAAGAGCGAAGCCGGGGGTCATCACGGCGGCGACGAGGTCAGAATCTCCAGGCATGCTGACGATGCGCAGATGGGCGTAGCGGCTGAACAAGTCTGCGAGGAAGGGTGTCTTCCCTTCGAACGGACAGAGGGTGAGGACCTTGGGCTGCGGACGGACGAGCGGGAGGTCGTTGTCGAGAAGCAGGGCGTCATCGCTGAGGCGCAGAGTGATCTGCTGGATCTCGCCTGCGGGGAAAGGTCCGGAGAGGGTTTGTGTTTCGCTGGGCGCGAGTTTGAGCGTTTTGAGCGGAGACTCCACGCCGCCGGCGAGTGCACGCCACTGGCGCTCCTGCACGACAGGGCTGTAGTTTTTTACCAGAGCATGCCAGAGCCACTGCCCGTCTTTTTCCTCCACGGTGACTCCAGCCCACCCGACGTTGTCTGTGGGCTGACCGACAGAGATGACCTGCGCGGCGAAGAGGGGCGGAGCGGAGAGAGGGTGATCAGTGATGAGGACGACGACGCCCTGAGAACCGACGAGACCACGAGCGACGCGCAATGCGGGGGTGAAATCGTGCACGCCGAGGAGCGGCTCCCATTGAGCGAGGGACTGACGAAGCTCTCCGGGCATGGTGCCGTGGTAGAGGCTCGGGGCTTCGGGGTCTGAAGAGAGGAGTGTGAGCTCGGCGCGTGCAAGCGGGCCTTCGAGGAGGCCGAGGACTTCGTTCACGGCCTGCGATGCCGGCTCGCGAAAGGCCTGCATGCTGGCGGAGGAGTCCATGACGATGGCGATGCGCTGAACGGCATCCTGCTTGAGCCAGCGGGGCTGCACGAGGAGCCAGGTGAGGAGGAGCACCATGAGAAGCTGCAGCCAGAAGGGAATGGAGGTGCGCAGGCGCTCGAAGCGGCTGCCGGTGCGGCTTTCCCGCTTCATCTGCTGAAGCAGGAAGAGGGTGGTGGCGGGCACACGGCGATTGCGCCGCTGGAGGAAGTGGATGGCGATGATGGCAGGGAGACCGAGCAGCGCCCACAGACCCCAGGTATTGGCGAGAGTGAAGTTCATGCGGTTTCCACAGCTCCACTGGGGATGCCTTCAAGCTGAAGTGCTTTTTGAAAATCGGACTCGGCAGAGACGCGGGCGAGGGCGATGCCGTGCTTTTGTGCGGTGGCTTTCCACAGCTCGAAATGACGGCGGTAGGCGGCCTCGTAGCGCTGGAGCAACGCGGCCTCGACACGGTGCTCGTGAGGAAGGCCGGTTTCGGGATCGATGAACTCGTAGTTGCCGTCCCAGCCGGGGTCGGCCTCCTCGCGGGCCTGAGGAGCGAAGACGATGCCGCGGCCGTTGCGGGAGCTGAGACAAGCGAGGACGGATTCGGGTTCGGTGGGAAAGAGGAGATCGCTCACCAGGATGCGCATGGCACCGGCACGAAGCGGGAGGCGATTGAGCACCGGAGTGACGGGGGTGGAATGCAGGGCGCTGACGCGTCCGGACCACTGGCCGCTGAGAATGACCTCGGGCTCCAGAAGCTGATGGTCCGCGCCGGCAATGGCGTAGCAGCGCAGCGTGGCGCCGGATTGCAGGGCGGACTCTACGGAATAAGCGAACAACTCCAGCGCACGCTGCTCCTTGGCAGGAAAGGCAAACATGGAGGCGGAGACATCAAAGATGACATCGACGAGGGGGCGGACCTCCTCGCGATAGAGCTTCATGGAGTAGGTGCCGGTGCGGGCGTAGGCCTGCCAGTTGATCTGGCGGGGGTCATCGCCCGGGAGGTAGAGGCGATGGTCCTGGAAGTCGAGACTGCTGCCGGTGCCGCCGCCCATGAACTCGCCGGCATGGCCGCGCCAGCGCTGCTGGCGGAAGGGGAGCTTCAGCACGCGTGCCCAGCCGCGGGCGCGGGCGTGCAGAGAACGGAGGGCGGTGGCATCCTCAAGCAGCGTCATGGGTGCGGGAGGCTGGTTCAAGTGCGGCGAGACGCTGAGCCTCGCGCTCGAGCGTGGTGTAGGCGGAGGCGTTCAGACGGGCACGGACGAGTGCGGCGAGCATCCAGAGCGAGCTGCAACCAGCGGCAACGAGGAGGAACTTGTCCCTGATGCTGTAATTGATGCTCTCCATGCCAAACAGAGCGGTGATGGGAGTGACGATGCCGAAGACGCCGAAATCCCTGGCATCCACGGCGTGGAGAAAGGTGGTCATCATGATGCCAAAAATGACGGACACGAGCTGCCAGACCCACCAGTTGGCAAACATGTTGGAGCGATTGATGCGGATGATGACAGGCACGAATGATGCGGAGAACATGCAGAGCATGAACAGGGGGGGGCCGTCGTCCCAGTCCCAGTGGCGGCTGCGAAGGGTGATGATCGAGATGAGGAGCATGGCCATGCCACTCAGGATGGCCGCAAACCAGACGCCGGAAACCCAGCCGGGATGAAGGACTTGGGCCGCAAGGCGCTCAAGAGGGCGGCGCCGTGCGGGAAAAGCGAGGGCATTGGGGAAGCGGGGCATCTCCTCGGTCATGACGTCCATGCAGACGATGAAGGTGAGGAACATGAGGGGAATGAAGGCCCACATGGCGACCTCGGAGTCCTTGTTGAAACAGGCCAGGAGCAGGCCGGTGATGAGCAGGGCACCATGCGCAGCCAGGGCGACGAGGCGCTTGCGCGTGCTGTGGTTTTCCGAGGGCGGGGCAATGCGGGAGGAACCGAGGGCCAGGAAGTAATACACGGCATAAACGACCACCGCCAGAACGCCACCAATGATGCCGAACTGCTCCCAGAAGGAGAGCAAGAAGAACTCGCGCAGCATGGTGTCCGCCTCTGAGGCGGACACGAGGTAGGCGGTAAAAAAGGCCAGGGGCATGGCGCCCGCGCCAATGCAGAGCGTGAGAAAGATGCGAAGCACGAGGGAGGCCTGGGACGAAAAGGCCAGCAAGCCAGCGGTGATGAGGCCGGAACCCAGCAGCAGAACGCACAGGGCCATCACTTCACGCAGGATCTCCACGCCACCGAAGAAGTAGCGCGCCACCATGTAGGGGAGGATGGAACCGGCGACGAGAAGCGACTGCCCGCAAAGCGCCGCCCATTTCCCAGACAGAATGCGAAACGAAGGAATGGAGGTGAGGGTGAGCATGTCCAAGGTGCCGTCCGCAGCCTCTGAATGGAGAGCACCGAAGCCGCGCAGAGGCAGAACCACCAGGAGCATGAGTCCGGCGATGCCCCAGAAAATGCCGTTCACCGCCTCGACCGGCACATCCAGCGTGGCGGTGACCAACAGCAGAATGATGAAGGTGTGGAACAGAATGAGCGCCGAAGTGAAGAAGCGGGTGCGCAGCCCCTGGCGCAGTTCTTTGACGACGATGGGGCTGAAGCGGTCGCTGAAATCACGCAGCAGAGGCAGAGAGATCGTGCTCATAATCAGCTGGCGGCGCCTCCTTTCAAACCATGAACCATGCGCCAGGCTTCCTGACGGGCGGCACGGGTGTGACGCCAGGCAAAGACTGCGAGGAAAAAAAGCAGCACCGGCCAGAAAAGAGCAGCACAGGAGCCGAACTCGAGGAAAGCGGATTTGTCAGCGGCCTGGGCGGTGGCATAACCCATGGGCACCAGCTCTGGCAAAGCGCAGGCGAACCATGCGGTGCCACCCTTCAAGACAAACGGCTGGAGCAGGAGCCCGCCGAACAACATGATGAGCACACTGGCCATGAGCCAGAAGATCAGGAAGGGCGGCAGGAGATCGCGTGCATTGCGGGTGGAGAAGAGCTGAACGAGAACAGCGATCAACCAGGTGCTGGCGGCGCTGACACCCACGAGCTGGGCTTCCGCGAGACTGCGGGTGAAACCCACCTGCAGTGCAAAGAGACTGGTGATCAGCACGGTGTAAACAAATCCCGTGACCCAGCCGGGCGCGAACAGCCAGAGGGCCACGCGGCCAGGCAGGCCACGCCGATAAAAGGCGGCGTAGACCGATGGGATCTCGTTCACGCGTTCGGTGAGGGCATCGACCATGATGAGTGAGAGCACCGTGGAGGTGATGATGGCCAGGGGACCGCTCAATCCTGTGAACCAGCCCAGAAGGATCAGCAGCAGCAGCACGACGAGATGCACGGAGCGTTTGACCACGCTGAGGAGCGACGAAGCAGGAGCGATGCGGGTGGCAGCGAGACTGAGGAAGAAGAAAATCGTCCAAGCGGCCAGGCCCACCAGCAGCGAGATGACACCGCTTTCTCCCGAACTGCCTGATGTGGAAATAACGGAGAACACGGCGGTGCTGGAACTCAGGCCACGGCTCATGCGTGAGATCATGAAAAAGGAAGCCGCGCCACAACCGCCGATGAGCAGAGGCAGACCGACGACGACCGCCCGCAGCCAGAACTGACGCTGGGTGGAGAGAGCCACGATCACGGCGGCAAGCACGATGCCAATGACCCATTTGTAAAAGAGAACGGCGATCTCCTCGAACAAGTCCAGCCCGCCGAAGACGAAACGCGCCACCACGTAGGGAAGCACGCTGAGGGCGATGAGCAGGGACTGGGAGGCGATGGCGGCCCACTTGCCGAAGATGATGCGACCGGCGGAGAGGCTGGTGAGCACGAGCATGTCCAGCGTGCCCGCCTTCAGTTCATCCGCCACGGCGGAGAAGCCGCGCAGGGGTATGATGATGCAAAGAACCAGGGTGATGATGCCGTCAAACCAGTCGCTGACCACGGAGGCATTTTGCGCGCCGCCGCTCATGAGCGTGAACAGGATGAGCAGGACATGCAACGTGAGCATGACACCGCCGAACAACCGCGTGCGCATCCCCTGACGCAGCTCCTTCACCACCATGGGCGAGAGACGGTCCGGGAAGTCGGTGATGGCGAGGGCGGAGGTCATGAACTGGATGGCCGCAAAGAGGCGCAAAAAATCGCAAAAAAGGGATTGGAGTGCTGATGCTTCATCTTGCGTCTTCTGCGTTTTTTTGCGGCGGAAGAGGCGGGGGCTGGGCTTGGGATTTGAGGGTGCCTTTGTCGATCTGGCCGAGCATGTCGATGAAGGCGTCTTCGAGGCGGCGCTCTTCGCGGTGGTAGTCGAAGACGGGGAGGCCGTCCTGAATCATGCGGTTGAGGACACCGGCAAGGGTGGCTTCATCCGTGGCCTGGACGCGGAGGCGGGCGCCGCGCTTGGTCTCTTCCTCGATTTTGATGAGGGGTGCGGTGAGGGCCCACTCGATGAGTTTGGCGGGGTCTCCGGAGATCTGGACATTGATGAGGGTTTCCGCAGCGGCCTCCGAACCGCGGAGCATGCTTTCGGCATCGCCATGATGAACGATGCGGCCTTTGTCGATGAAGAGGAGGCTGTCGCACATCTCGCCGAGTTCGCTGAGGATGTGGGAGCTGATGAGGATGGTCTTGCCCTCCTGGGCGAGGATGCGGATGAGGCTTTTGAGCTCCACGCGGGCTTTTGGGTCCAGGCCTGCGGCGGGTTCATCGAGGATGAGGATCTGGGGATCGTGCAGCAGGGAGCGTCCGAGGCAGAGACGCTGGGTCTGGCCCTTGGACATCTTGTTGCTCATGCGATCCGCGAGCGGCGTAAGGTCGGTGAAGTCCATGACCTCCTGGATGCGGCGGAGACGGTCCTCCCCTTTGAAACCGAGGGCGCGGGCGTAGAAGTCGAGGTATTCAAGCACGGTCATGTGCTCGTAGGTGCCAAAGGCGTCCGGCATCCAGCCGAGGAGGCGGCGCACCTTGGTGGGATGATGCACGACGTTGTGACCGCCGATGCAGACCTGGCCGCTGCCGGGAGAATCGAGCGTGGCCATGATGCGCATGGTGGTGGTCTTTCCAGCACCATTGGCGCCGACAAAGCCGACGACCTGGCCGTGATTGATCTGGAAGGAGACGCCATCCACCGCCTTCAGAGAGCCGAAGCTGCGATGCAGATCGTCAACAACGACGGCAGGCTGGCTGCGGTCCATCTCAGGGACATGCGCGGGGGACGAAGCAGACGATGACATGAAGATGAGGAGAGGGGTTCAAGGCTGAGTCACCGGCCCAAAGACGACGACATGATCATCCACCCAGCGAATGGAGGAAAGGGTGTCGAGAGTGAAGTCCGGGGCCTGATGTGCCCGGGCGACGAAGAAGGAGCGGCGGGCCTTGCAAGCGTCCGCAAGCTGGGAGCGGAGGCTGTCCACCGCAGGCTTGAGGGCGGCCTCCCGCCAGAGACGCAGGGAGCTGTCGTCCGCCTGGACCAGCGTGGCGCTCCGGCCTGTGGCGAGGGGTTTCTCAAGCCGCCAGTGCGCGCCGGCGGCATCGGTGTAAAACAATTCGTCCACCGTGAAGCCGAGGGCGGAGATCAAGGTGGGAGGAGCATCCGCGGCGGCGCCGGCCTTGAGCTCCAGACGTGCGCGAGTGGAGACCGCAGCACGCAGGACCTGGCCCTGCTCGGCCCGGCTTTGGAAGAAATTGCCCCGGCGTGCGCGGCCTTCCTGAGTGAGGTTGGCAGGCTGGCCGGTGCTCTGGTCCTTGAGCTTCACCCAGGGGGTGTCCGGCATGGAGAGAGGCTCGACGAGAGCAGGCTGCTTCATTTCAAAGCCGGCGCTGAGCAAGACCCCGGTGCGGCTGACCTGCTCCTGAGTGACATAAGCAGCGGCATCCGCAGGCTCGAGATCGATCGCGACGAAACGTCTGCCCATGCCGCCGGTGCCGTCCTGAACGAGGATGAGGATGACCATGACCACGCTGGCCCCGAGGGAGAGCAAAGGCGTGGTGATGAAGAGCTTGTGGCGCTTCCCCGCGGGAGCCAGCACGAAGAGATTGACCGGACCGACGAGGAGGCCAAAGACGACGAGAAAGACGATGACCTGCCAGGAAGCAAAGCTGCGCAGGCCGAGCAGTGTGAGCAGAGGCCAGCGGGTGCCCACGGTATGATCCGAGGTGAGGGAGGAGATGCGCATAGCACCACCCCAGTAACGGCCAACCGTGGCGGAGGCAGGCAGGGATTTGCCATCCCAGGTCAGGATTTTGATCTGCCCCAGGGAGGTGGACTGCTCCTCCGGGAGGCCCAGCGAGGAGGCTGTAAGTCCGGAGGTGAGGAAGACATGAAGATTGCCACCCAGACGCACCCACTCCATGAGCGCGCGCTGTACGGCGGGCTTCAGCTTCTGCCAGTCCGTGCCGCTGAGAAGGATGAAATCAAAACCGCTGAAGCCGAGCCATGAATCCGGCAGGTCCGCGGCATCAAAGCGGCTGCCAAAGGTGAGGCTGCCGCCGTAATAACGGCTGCCTGAGTGCATGCGCGACTCCAGTTCTTTGTTGAGCTGGGAGATGCTGAACTCTGCCAGAGTCTCGCTGAGGGCCACCGCGGGGAAGGACTCATTGCGGTTGTCGTGGTCAAATTTGGGCTGTGTATCGAATCCAGTGCCGGAGAACTCCACCCTCATGGAGCGGCTGCAGCTACCGTGATTGCCATAGCCCAGGGCCAGCGGCACCAAAAACATGGCGGACTGGGTGGAGCGGGCGGGCACATCCAGAGCGAAGCTGCTGTTGTGCTCGTTATGCAGGCGGTAGTGCTCGGTCTGGGAATGAAAGGCGAAACCCCAGCGTGCATTCCGCGCAGTGCCATTGGTGGCCACGATGCGCATGGGCGCATACCCAGAAGCGGGGAGAGGATCAAAGACGCTGCGGACCTGGAGCCGCGTGCCCGTGCGAGGATCAAGCTCGTCATTGACGATGTTTTTCTGCGCCTGAACGGGTGCGGCGGCCATGAGGCCCGCCATGCACAGCAGGTGGAGATGAAGAGACTTCATGCCGCCTCCTTCAAGGTGCGTGGTGTGGCGAGATTTTGCACCGGGACCTCCTCCAAAATAGCGCGCACCACGCCTGCGCTGGTTTTTCCATCCATGCGTGCGGTGTAGTCCAGCAGCACGCGGTGATTTAGCACTGGCAGCGCGAGGGCCTGGACGTCTTCGAAGCTGGCGTTTGGCCGGCCATGCATGAGCGCACGCGCCTTTGAAGCGGCGGCGAGGCTGAGGGCGGCACGCGGGCTGGCGCCGTAGCGCACGCCCTGCGCGGCCTTGGACTGGCCGGGATGAGTGGCGTCCACCAGACGGGCGATGTAGTCTGCCACGATCTCCGGAAGGAAGATGCGCCGCGCGGTGGCCTGAATGAGAGCGAAGGTCTCGCGAGTGATGACCGAAGCGACCTGAGGCTCGACGCCGAGTTCGCGCTGAGTGACGATCTTCGCGAGCGTCTCAGCGGAATTGCGCAGCACCTCGAGCTTGAAGAGAAAGCGGTCCACCTGGGCCTCCGGAAGAGGATAGGTGCCTTCGAGTTCAATGGGGTTCTGCGTGGCGAGCACGAAGAAGGGGTCTGGGAGCGTGTGTGTCTGCCCGAGGACGGTGACGCGGCGCTCCTGCATGGCCTCAAGGAGTGCGGACTGGGTTTTCGGCGAGGCGCGATTGATTTCGTCCGCGAGAAGAAGATTGGTGAAAACGGGGCCGGGCTGAAACACGAACTCGCGTTTGCCATCCACCTCCTGCAGCACCGGATTTCCCGTGATGTCTCCGGGCAGGAGATCGGGGGTGAACTGCACGCGGCGGGTGGTGAGATTCAGCGCCTTGGAGAGACCTTTGACGAGTTCCGTTTTGCCGAGGCCGGGCAAACCTTCGAGCAGCACATGGCCGCGGGCGATGACGCCGCAGAGCACAAGCTCGATGAGTTCACTCTGGCCGAAGAGCACTTCGTTCAAGGTCCGCCGCAAAGCATCGACGGGTAGGGAAGCTGTCTGAATTTCTGAGGCTGAAGCGTAGGCGTCGGTCATTCATCCGACTAAAACAAGAACCATGGCCGGAAGTCGAGATGAAATCTGCGCTTCACGTACATTTCACAGAGGGGAGTTACAAAACGAGGCGATGTTTGTTTTGTAGCACGGTGGAATGCTGAAGCGGCGCGGGCGATACATTGCGACGAAGGAGAATGCGCATCGTCCTATTGAAAGCGTGGCGGCGAAGGAGGCGCTGATGGACAGGCAGGAACCGGAGCGCAGCGCAGATAGCCAGCCGAAGGCTGCCCGCAGGGCGAACGCAGTGAGGCAATGCCTGCCGTACTTATTTGAAGACGCGCTTGAGCACGGCTTTTTCGTCGGGGGTGAGGGACTCGCGCCAGACTTGCTCACCTCCCTGCCCTGCGTTTTGAATGGAGCCGGCGGCTTGCGGGCCTTTGGCGGTCTTGTCCACTTCGTGTTTTCCATCCTGAAGGGCGAGCATGTTGCCGACCTGGGCGCGTGACATGTCGGTGTTTGAAACAGCTTCGTTCTTGTTGGTGCCGAAGTCGTTTTCTTCATCGGAGAGTGTCAGTGGCGCGGTGCCCGGGCCGCGGGTGATGCCGCCTTTGCCGGGGTTTTCGCCCATGCCTTCCTTTTGAAGCTTGCCGAGGAGGGAGGCGAGCTCATCGTCCTCCCCTTCCCCATCGCCGAGGAAGCCGGGGTTTTTGCACATGCCGTTGCAGGCGCCGGCCTTGTTTTTCATGGACTCGCTGAGCTGCTTCATCTGCTCCGCAGAGAGGGTTTTCAGATTTTTGGGGTCGATGCCCTTGATGGCATCCAAGAGCGACGGGTCGATTTCTAACGAGCTGGACTTCATGTCCGCAAGGGCCTGATCGAAGTCTTTGAGCAGGTGCTCCTTGGCGGCGACGGAAAGCTGATCGGCGTAATTTTTCAGCGCGTTGAGACTGCGCTCTGCGGTGGTGAGGTTTTGGGCGAGCTGCTTGATGTCGCGCTGAAGCTGCTCCTTGAGGGTGTCTCCGGCATTGAGGCTTTCATGGCTGAACCACTTCTCAGGTGGCTGATCGCGGAGATCGGAGATCTTGGCGAGCTGCTCTTCTTTTTCTTCTTCGGTGACGATCTGCTCTTCCTTGAGCTTTTCCAGCCAGTCCTCCATCTGCGCCCAGGCCTGAGGCTCGACGACGGGACCTTTGGCTTCTGCGTCTTGAGCGACTGGCAGGAGAATGGCAAGAGCAAGACTGCCTGCGAAAGCTAGGAAGGGACCGCTGACGGACTGCCAGCGCCAGCGGAAGCCGTCGTCCGCAGCAGCGACGAGCGAGGGCCAAACGCCGCGGCCTGCCATGGCGGTGGTGAGCGCATTGTGCAGCTGCAACTCCGACTCAAGCCGGACAAGGGCCTGGGAGGTGGAGACGAACTGATGCCGAGCGAGCAGCCAGCTGATGAGCATCAACGCAACAAAGACGGAAACGACCCACGGCCAGAGCTGTTGAAAGCCCAAATCCATGCCGCGTGAGCGGAGGATGAAGATGGTGGCAAAACCGACGACTCCCGCCATGACAAGGAGGGGCATGGACCGCGCGAGCCACCAGCCGAAATTCACCTTGCGCTGCGTGCGGCGCGCCTGTCTCAGCCAGGCGGAGGAGAGCTGAAGTTGGTCCGTCATGGCGGGAGTGATACGCGATCACGCGGCAAATGACTAGGACAATAATTGGCGAAGGCCGGTCCAGCGCTTGCGGCTTTCCTGTTTGCTGACAGCAAGGGACAAAGCGCGCTCTGCTCCGACGAGGACGCACAATTTTTTGGCGCGGGTGATGGCGGTGTAGATGAGGCTGCGCTCCAGCAGGACGTAGTGCTGGGTGCTGACAGGAATGATGACGCAGGGGAATTCGCTGCCCTGGCTTTTGTGAATGCTGAGGGCGTAGGCGAGCTGGAGTTCATCGAGCTCTCCGGGCTCGTACTGCACGAGGCGGTCGGCCTCGTAGCGGACATGAATTTTGACGGGATCGGGATCGATGGTGACGATGTGGCCGATGTCGCCATTGAAGACTTCCTTGTCGTAGTTGTTGTGCGTCTGGATGACTTTGTCGCCGACCCGGAAGGTGGTGCCGAAGCGCTCGATTTCGAATTTGAGTTCGTTGGGCGGGTTGAGCGCGAGCTGCAGCGATTGATTGAGCGAAACGGTGCCGAGGAGGTTGCGATTCATCGGGGTCAGCACCTGGATGTCGCGGATGGGATCGAAGCCATACTTGGCGGCGAGGCGGGTGTGGGCGAGCTCGACGAGGGTGTGCTTGATCTCTTCAGGTTCCGTTTCCGGGAGGAAGAAGAAGTCGCTGCTGCGCGCGGTTTTCAGATCGGGGACCTGACCGCGATTGATGGCATGAGCGCTGGTGATGATGCGGCTGCTGGCGGCCTGACGGAAGATCTCGGTGAGTTTCACGCAGGGGACGCGCTCGCTGGCGATCAAGTCATTGAGCACCATGCCGGGACCGACGGAGGGGAGCTGATCGGCATCGCCCACAATGAGGAGATGGGCGCCATCTGGCAGGGCGGCGAGGAACTGCGCCATGAGCGGGGCATCGATCATGGAGGCTTCATCGATGACGAAGAGATCTCCAACGAGAGGCTTGCCGCGATGGCGGCCCCACTGGCCTTCGCCCTGGTATTCGAGGAGGCGGTGCAGGGTCTTGGCCTCAAGGCCGGTGCTTTCAGCGAGGCGCTTGGCGGCACGGCCGGTGGGTGCGGCGAGGACGAGCTTGATCTGCTTGCTCTGCAGAATGAGCAGGATGCTGCGCAGGATGGTGGTCTTTCCCACACCGGGGCCGCCGGTGATGATGAGGAGGCGATGACGCAGGGCCTCGCGCACGGCGCGCTGCTGGCTTTCGGCGAGCTCTTTGCCGGTCTTTTTCATCACCCATGCGAGGGCGGCGTCTTCATCGATGGCCGGGTAGGCCGCAGGAAGGGAGGCGAGGGACTTGATGTTGGCGGCGATGCTTTGCTCGGCGGCGCGGAGGTAGGGGAGGTAGAGGAATGAGGTGGACGTGGCGGAGTCTTCGGTGCGGGCAGAAGTGCCCACATCACTCATGATGCGCTCGACTTTGTCGCTGGTGATGAGGGCTTCGATTTGGGGGGCGATGAGAGCTTCGACGCCGAGGAGTTCGGCGGCTTTTTTGATGACCTCGGTTTCGGGGAGGCAGCAGTGGCCGCTGCTGGCGGCAGTTTCGAGGACGTGGAGGATGCCTGCTTTGATGCGCTCGGGTGCGTCTTCCGCGACGCCGAGCTGATAGGCGATGTCGTCCGCGGTTTTGAAACCGACGCCGCGAATGTCCTGCGCGAGGCGATACGGGTTTTCTTTGAGCACGGCCTGCGCTTCCTCGCCGTACGTTTTGTAAATGCGCAGGGCACGGGAGGAGCTGATGCCGTGCTGATGCAGGAAGAGCATGATGCCGTGAATGGACTTCTGCTTGATCCAGGACTCACGGATTTCGAGGCGGCGTTTTTTGCCAACGCCTTCGACGTCCTCGAGTTTCTTGGATTCGTTTTCGATGATGTCGAAAATCTTGGGCCCGAACTTTTCCACCAGGCGCTTGGCGTATTTGGGACCAATGCCTTCGATCAAACCGCTGCCGAGGTAGCGCTCGATGCCGGCGAGGGAATCGGGGCGCTTCAGCTTTAACTCGTCGGCTTTGAACTGCGGACCGAAGTCGCGGTTCGGCTCCCAGACGCCGCGGGCTTCGAACTCTTCGCCGGCGACGACGCGCGGGGCTTTGCCGATGAGGCTGACGACGTCGTGTTTACCGGCGGGGACGATTTTCAGGATGCAGTAGCCGTTGTCCTCATTGTGAAACACCACGCGGTCCACGAGTCCGCGCAGGACTTCGGATTTGGCGGTGGTGCGTGGCGGCGGCATGGGGAGCAAGGCTAGCACTGAGGAAATGTGATTGCGAGCCGTGAAGCATGAATGAGGCGGAGACAATCAAGAGTCACCAGCGAGCGTTTGATCACGTAACCGATGAGACTTTATTGCCCCCATGCCTGCCATGATGCCCAGTTACCGCCTGCTGCTGCGAGACCAGCTTCCCGTGATCCTGCGCCCGCTGACGCCGGATGACCGGGAGCGCATTGCAGACGCCTTCCGCAGGCTCTCACCGGAGTCCACGTATTTCAGGTTCTGGACCCGGGTGCATGGGGCCAACCCCAAGTTCATCGAGCGGCTGTGCACGGACGACCAGGGCCAGCACCGCACGTGGGTGATCGTGATCGAAAACAACGACGACATTCCCGGCCTGGGCGGCGGGTCCTACTGGCGACTGGACGGGAATGAGGAATGCGCCGAGGTCTCCTTCACAGTGGCGGATGAATTTCAAGGGCAGGGAGTGGGAACGCTCCTGCTGGCCGTTCTATGGGAGGAGGCGCGCGAGGCGGGCATCCGGCAGTTTGTGGCGAACGTGCTGGATGAGAATCATGTGATGCTCACCTGGTGGGCCAGCCTGGGGGCCGAGAATGTGAGGCAGCCCAGCGGGGGATGGGAGCTGAGACTGAGGCTGGATGAAACTCTGCTGCCGGAATCCTCTGCCGCTCTCAGCCTGCGGCGAAGGCTCGCTTTCATCCGCGCCACATCCGCGGATGCTGAAGCGCCCTCTCAGCCATGATGCCTGCGGCGGAACTCCTTGGGCGTCATGCCGGTGCGTTTGCGGAACTGCTGGGTGAAGGCGCTTTGATCGCAGAAGCCGTGGTCGAGGGCGATCTCGATGATGGGCGTGGATGTCTTGGCGAGGGCTTCGGCGGCGGACTGGACTCGGGTGCGCAGCAGAAGCTCGTAGGGGCTGAGGCCGAGGGCGGCGCGCAGCTTGCGGTGGAGGTGGCGCTCTGAAACTCCGGCGGCGCGGGCGAGCTCGGCAGCGGTGATGACCTCGTGGCAGTGCTCGGCGGCGTAGCGCACGGCGGCGGTGACCTCGCGGACATCGTGCTGGCGCAGGCGGTCTTCATCGCGTCGGGTGATGCCCATGACGCCGATGACTCTGCCGCGCCGGTCGAGCACGGGCAGCTTGGTGCAGAGGAACCAGCTCAGGTTGCGCTGCTCATCGTACCAGACTTCAAGGCGGTTGATGAGCGGCCTGCCGCTGCGGATGACTTTCTGGTCGTCCTCGCGGTAGGCTTTGGCGACTTCAGGCGGGAAGAATTTTTCATCCATGGCGCCGACGAGTTCGCGCTCGTTTTTGATGCCGAAGCGCTCAAAGGTGGCGGTGTTGGCGGCGATGTGGCGGCCCTGGTCGTCCTTCATAAAGAAGAAGACGCCGGGCATGTGCTCGAAGACGGCGCGCACGCCCTGGGGATCGGCGATCCGGGCGAAGAAATCGGCTTGGAGGCGTGGCATCGTCATGGCCGGATTTTAACAAAAATTGGCAGTCTGTCACCAAAGGAGCGGCGGGTGACGTCAGTATATTCACAACGATTTCACCACCACTGTCCGTCATGCACCTCCGCCTTTTCTCCATTCTCGCGTTTGCCAGCACGGTTGCGTTTGCCCAAACGAAGCCGGCCTACACCTTTCCCATCAAGGCGCTGAGCGCGGAGGAGGAGCTCAAAACGATCGAGCTGCCGAACGGCTACAAACTGGAGCTGGTGCTGAGCGATCCGATCATCAAGGAGCCGACGGCCATCGTCTTTGACGGCAACGGCAAAATGTATGTGGTGGAGATGCGGACGTACATGCAGGACATCGACGGCACGGACGAGCTGACGCCGAAGAGCCGGATCTCGCTGCATGAATCGACGAAGGGTGATGGCGTGTATGACAAGCACAGCGTGTACCTGGACAACATTCTGCTGCCACGCATGGTGCTGCCGCTGGATGACCGGGTGCTGGTGGGCATCACGGACACGAACGACATCACCATGCACCGCGATGCGAATGGAGACGGCGTGGCGGATGAGCAATGGCCCTGGTATGTGGGCGGGCCGCGCGGCGGCAACATGGAGCACCAGCCGAGCGGCCTGGTGTGGGGTCTGGACAACTGGATTTACACCACCTACAACAGCTACCGCCTGCGCTGGAATGGCAAGGATGCGCCGCTGAAGGAGAATACGGCATCGAATGGCGGGCAGTGGGGTCTGGCACAGGACGACTACGGCAAGATGTGGTGGAGCAATGCGGGTGGCGAGAAGGGCCTGTGGAACTACCAGGCACCGATCCTCTACGCGGCGATCAATGTGCCGCAGCAGAAGAGCGAGAAGTTTGACACGGTGTGGCCGATTGTGGCGCTGGGTGATTTTCAGGGCGGGCCGGGGCGCTTTCACTCGCCTGAGGACCTGCGTCTGAACCATTTCACCGGCTGCGCGGGACAGACGATCTATCGTGGTGATCGTTTGCCGAAGGAGTTGTATGGCAATGTGTTTCTGCCGGAGCCGGTGGGCCGCCTGATCCGTCGTGCGATTGTGGACGTGAAGGACGGCATCACCACCGTGACGAACCCGTATGAGGCGGAGATGACGGAGTTCATCCGCAGCAGCGATCCGAACTTCCGCCCGCTGAACATGACCACGGGACCGGACGGCACTCTCTACATTGTGGACGCTTATCGAGGCATCATTCAGGAAGGCAACTGGGTGAAGCCGGGGAGTTTCCTGCGCGGCGCCATCGAGCCGACCGGCATGCAGCATGTGACCGGGCACGGCCGTGTGTGGCGTCTGGTGCATAAGGATACCAAGCTGGGGCCGCAGCCGAAGATGATCGGCGAGACGCCTGCGCAGCTAGTGGCACATCTGACGCACCCGAACGGCTTCTGGCGCGATACGGCGCAGCGCATGCTGATTGTGAAAAATGACAAGTCGGTGGTGCCTGCGCTGGTGGAGATGGCGGCGAAGAATGAGAGCCACCTGGCGCGCCTGCATGCGCTGTGGACGCTGGAAGGACTGGATGCGGTGACGCCTGAGATCGTGCGCACCTCCATGAAGGACGAGCACCCGCAGCTGCGTGCGAATGCGATCCGTGTGGCGGAGTCGCTGCTGAAGAAAGGCGACACTGCTTTGATCGCGGACATCAAAGGACTGCGTGCTGACAAGGACCCGACGGTGGTGCTGCAGACGCTCTACACGAGCCGCCTTTTCAACTGGCCGAACTGGAAGCTGGAGGCACAGACGGCGCTGATGACTTCGTCCAGCATTGGCGTGCGTGAGATCGGTGCGCAGTTGCTGGTGGAGGCGCCGAAGATCAGCGGCAGCTTCAGCAAGGATGAGAAGAAGCAGCTCGAACGCGGGCAGGAGATCTTCCGCTCGCTGTGCTTTGCCTGCCATGGATTTGATGGCGCGGGCATGCCCATCGCCGGCCGTGAAGGGGCCACACTGGCTCCGCCGCTCGCGGGTTCGAAGACTGCAGTGCAGGGAGACGCGATTGTGCGCGTGATGATGAACGGCCTCGCGGGTCCCATCAATGGCAAGACGTATGAGGCGGCGATGGTGCCGATGGCCACGAACAACGACCAGTGGATCGCTGATGTGACGAGCTACATCCGCAAGGCCTTCGGCAACAACGGCAAACTGGTGCAGAAGAAGGAAGTGGAGAAGCTGCGCAAGGAACTCTCCAAGCGCGTCGCGCCCTGGACGATTGAAGAGCTGCAGGCGCTTTATCCGCAGCCGCTGAAGGACCGCAGCGCGTGGAAGCTGACGGCCAGCCATGGTGCGAAGGATGTGGGCAAGGCCGTCGATGGAGACATCGGCACGCGGTGGGACACGCATGGCTCGCAGTCGCCTGACATGTGGTTTCAGATTGAGCTTCCTGAGGCGACGGAGATCTCCGGGCTGGTGCTTGATACTGGGAAGTCCCACAATGATTATCCGCGGCAATACAAGATTGAGCTCTCGCTCAATGGGACAGAGTGGGAGAAACCCGTGCTGCAAGGCAAGGGCGAGGCGGGGTCCGTGGAATACCTCTTCCCCAAGCCAATGAAGGCCAAGGCGATCCGCATTTTGCAGACCGGCGAAGCGAAAGGAACGTACTGGTCCATTCATGAGCTGGAGGTGCTGGGCGTGGTGAAGAAGTAGGCCCATCTCAGATCCGGGACGTAGAAGGCTATCCCCCAAAGATGAGTGCTTGAGGAAAGGTCCGCATGAGTGATTTTCGCTCATGCAAACGGTCACACTGCCAGATGCGCAAACTTCCCTGCCAAAACTTGCCCAGGCGGTTTTGGAGGGAGAGTGGTTTGTCATCCCTTTCGCGGGTAAAAAGATGGTGCTTCATCTCGCCGAAGATGATGATCTGCCTGTTCCGGCTCGTGAACCTGGCTACTTTGCGGACTGCCTTGAGGAGGACGAGTTTCGCGATCTGGAGATCGCGGCTGCAGCACATTGCCCCACCACACTGGTGCCATGAAGCAATGACTGCCGTGCGCTGTGATGTCATCTACCTCCTGCCGAAGAATCTTTTCCAAGGGAAACGAGGAGATGTTGCTCGCGAACGGCGGGGGTACCATCGGGCGCAAAATCACGGAGTGCTATCGCTTGCTGCAATCATAGATTGTTTCTGAGACGTCCGCACCTTGCGCCCCGTGCGTAACGGGGTAACCAGTGCCGCGTCCTCCCTTCCCCATGAAGCAGTTGTTCCATTCCCTCGGTTGCGTGGTGCTGATCTTTGGCTTGCTTGGCTGCAAGCGTCCGCCATCCAATGTTTTGCAGGGTTATGTGGAGGGTGAGTTTGTGTATGTTTCAGCGCCACTTGCCGGCAAGCTGACGAAGCTGAATGTGCAGCGAGGTTCGCAGGTGAAGGAGGGCGATGTGCTGTTTGAGCTGGAGAATGTGGCGGAGACAGCGACGCGGAATGAGGCGAGCCAGCGGGTGCAGCAGGCGAAGAACACGCTGGCAGATGCGCAGAAGGGCAAGCGGCCGACGGAGATCGCGTCGCTGGAAGCGCAGCTGAAGCAGGCGCGTGAGGCTTCATCCCTGGCTGAGATCGAGCTCGCAAGGCAGATGGAGCTGACGAAGTCGGGCGCGGTGGCGGTGGACAGCACGGACCAGGCGCGCAGCGCGAATGTGCAAAACCACAAGAAGGTGGAGCAACTGGAGGCAGACCTGAAGACCGCCAATCTGGGCATGCGCAGCGATGCGGTGGCCGCGCTGGAAGCGGAGGTGAAGGCGCGTGAGGCGGCGCTGGCGAAGGCGGCGTGGGACCTTTCGCAGAAGCAGCAGAAAGCACCGCTGGCAGGCGTGGTGAATGATACGCTGTATCGCGAAGGCGAAATGGTGGGGGCGGGCAAGCCGGTGGTGGTGCTGCTGCCGCCGGCGAACATCAAGGTGCGCACGTTTGTGCCACAGACGCGGCTGACGACGCTGAAGGTAGGAGATGCGGTGAAGGTGCGGCTGGATGGAGTGGCCGAGGCACTGAATGCGAAGGTGAGCTTTATCGCGGCGCAGGCGGAGTACACGCCGCCGGTGATCTACAGCCAGGAAAACCGCAGCAAGCTGGTGTTCATGATCGAGCTGAGGTTTGACAATGAGGTGGCGGCCAAGCTGCACCCAGGGCAGCCGGTGGATGTGGAGTTTGCGCCTTGAAACCGATGAGCGAGGAACTGGCCATCGACGTGAAAGGGATGACGAAGCGATTCGGCACGCGCACGGTCGTGAACAAGATCGACCTGCAGGTGAAGAGAGGCGAGATCTATGGATTTCTGGGTCCGAATGGCAGCGGCAAGACCACCTTCATCCGCATGCTGTGCGGGCTGCTGAAGGCGGATGAGGGCAGTGGCACGTGCCTGGGGTTTGACGTGATCAAGCAGAGCGAGGAGATCAAAAAGCAGGTGGGCTACATGACGCAGAAGTTCAGCTTTTATGAGGACCTGAGCATCCGCGAGAATCTGGACTTTGTGGCGCGCATGTATGGCGTGAAGGATCGGGCGAAGGTGGTAGAAGATTCCATCAAGCGACTGGGCCTCGCAGGGCGTGAGCAGCAGCTTGCGGGGCAGCTCTCCGGCGGGTGGAAGCAGCGGCTGGCGCTGGCGGCGTGTCTGATTCATGAGCCGAAGCTGCTGCTGCTGGATGAACCCACGGCTGGTGTGGACCCGAAGGCGCGGCGGGATTTCTGGGAGCAGATTCACCAGCTTGCGGCCGAGGGGCTGACGTTTCTCATCACGACGCATTACATGGATGAAGCGGAGCGCTGCCATCGGCTGGCGTATATTGCGTATGGGGATTTGCTCACGCATGGGACGGTGCAGGAAGTGGTCGAGAGCGCGCACCTGACCACCTGGCAGGTGAAGGGCGGCGATCTGCTGAAACTGGCGGGTGAGCTGCGGGGCAAACCGGGCATTCATCAGGCGGTGGCGTTTGGCAGCAGTCTGCATGTGAGCGGCGGGGATGAGGCCGCGCTGGAGAAGGCCATCGAGCCGTATCGCAAGGATCATGAATGGACTCAAATTCGCTCCGGGCTGGAGGATGTGTTCATTCACCTGATGGACAAGTCGAAGGACAACTTTGCCGCTGCCGCATGAACCGCTATTTTTCCATCACCCGATTTTTGGCGATCATCATCAAGGAGTTCATCCAGATGCGGCGGGACCGTGTGACTTTTGGGATGATGATCGGGATTCCGATGCTGCAACTTTTGCTGTTTGGCTTTGCCATCAACTCGGACCCCAAGCACCTGCCCGCAGCGGTGCTGATGAATGACGATGGGCCGCAGGCGCGCACGCTGCTGAGCGCGATCCGCAACAGCAGCTATTATGAGTTTGTGCGGCAGGTGCACAGCGAGGACGAAGCGCGCGAGGTGCTGGAACATGGGGAAGTGCAGTTTGTCGTGACGATTCCGCAGGATTTCTCGCGCGATCTGCTGCGTGGAGACAAGCCCACGCTGCTGGTGGAGGCGGATGCGACGGACCCTGCGGCGACGAGCAATGCGATCAATATTCTGCGGCCGCTGCTGACCACGGCGCTGCAGAATGATTTCAAGGGGCCGCTCGCTTATCTGGCGCAGAGCGTGGCACCGATCGACCTGCGGATTCATGCGCTGTACAATCCGGAGGCGGTGACGCAGTACAATATCGTGCCGGGCCTGATGGGCGTGGTGCTGACGATGACGATGGTCATGATCACGGCGCTGGCGATCACGCGGGAGCGGGAGCGCGGCACGATGGAGAATCTGCTCTCCATGCCGACGCGACCGTTTGAGGTGCTGCTGGGGAAGATCATTCCGTACATCTTTGTGGGGTACATTCAGATCACGCTGATCCTGCTGGCGGCGCATTTCTTGTTTCATGTGCCGATGATGGGAAGCCTGGGGCCGCTGTTTCTGGCGGCGTTTGTTTTCATCGCGGCGAATCTGGCGGTGGGCATCACCTTCTCCACCCTCGCGGCCAATCAGCTTCAGGCGGTGCAGGGTTCGTTCTTTTTCTTTCTGCCCTCGCTGCTGCTGTCTGGGTTCATGTTTCCGTTTCGCGGCATGCCGCAGTGGGCGCAATACATTGGCGAGGTGCTGCCGCTGACGCATTTCCTTCGCATCGTGCGCGGCGTTCTGCTGAAGGGAAACACGCTGATGGACATCTCGCTGCAGCTCTGGCAAATCGCGCTGTTTGCGCTGGTGGCGTTGTTTATCGGGGTGTTTCGCTACAGGCAGACGCTGGATTGAGGGCGCTTAGACCAAGAGCAGTTGAAAAGGGGTTTGTTAGTGTGCCAGCCGCAGGCTGGCTCTTAAAGTGGTCCGCTCAGTCCTCTGAGCGGAACGCAGGCCGCAAAGCCAACGCATGCCCCCTGACACTCAAAGTCCGAACCTCTTCCTTTCTGGCTTGTTCGACACACGCTCGCTCGTTCCGCTCAGAGGACTGAGCGGACCACTTTGCTGGCGCTCTCGCGCTGCCATGGGTGTCTATCCTCCCTGAGGATGGCTCTATCATCCAACTCGGCTGCCCACCAACCTTATGCGGCGTGGACGAAGACTCGTTTTCAACGGTTCATGGTATTAGACCAATACTGCCTGCGCTTTGCGTTTTGGACTGCGCTGGCCCTCCGGCGCTTTCGAATGTTTCATGTCCCGCGAAAGCTCCAGAGGGCTGGAGCACTCAAAAACGCTGACGCGGTTTTCACCACGCCGCAGCGTGAGGGACGGGCGGGCTGTCGCCACACCCGTCCTACGGGGTCACAGGCGGTAAAACTTGGTCGCATTGCCAGACCAGAGCTTGCGCTGATCTTGGAAGGGGCGTGACGCGACGATCTGATTGAGCGCCTCCACCCAGCCACGGACGCGGCTGCCGAGAAGGCACACCGGCCAGTCGCCGCCGAAGAAGACGCGGTCGGGGCCGAAGGCATCGAGGCAGTGATTGACGACAGGGGCGAGGTCTTCGGCGCGCCATTCTCCCGGGGGGACGAAGGCGACGATGCCGCTGATCTTGCACATGACACCGGGGCAGGCGGCGACGGCATCGATGCCGCGCTTCCAGCCGTCGGCGGTGCAGGTGCGGGGGAGGCCGGGGCCGAGTTTGGGATTGAAGGCTTTGGGATCGCCATTGCCGCAGTGGTCGAGGACGAAGCGGGTTTCAGGGCACTGCTGGATGAGCTTCACGGCATCGTGCAGCTCGGTGGGGCGCATGGTGAGTTCGAAGTTGAGGCTGTGTCTGCCGAGGGTCTGCACGCCGCGCACGAACTCGGGGCGCAGGCAGTAGCCGCGCGGGGTGGTGGGACGATGCAGCACCTCGCGCAGGCCTTTGACGATGCCAGTGCCTGCGTAGCGCTGGACGTAGCTTTCGAAATCGGCGGAAGCTGGGCGGCCGCCGATGGTGGCGGCGACGGTGGGGGTATTGCGCGCACGGATTTGCGCGACGATGGCGTCGGCTTCTTTGACGTGATCTTTGGGATCGACATCGACCTCCATGTAGATGGCCTTCACGTTGAGGCCGTGAGTGGCTTCTTGATACTCCGGAGTGAGGAAGTCATGACGCAGAACCTCGGGCGCTGTTTTGAGCCACGGAGGATTCACGAAGTCGCCGCCCCAGAGGTGCTGGTGGGTGTCGATGATCAGCTTGTCCGCACGCCGGGTGGTTGTGGTGCAGGAGGAAGCCGTGAGGGCTGCGGCAGACGCGGAGGCGGTGTGAAGGAACTGGCGGCGGTTCATGTGGGAGAAGGCTGTACGCGTCATCAAACGGCACCTTGTCATCTCGTTTCAAGCCTTGCCTGAGTGAAGTGCTGAAACTGCAGCGTTGGAAGCTCAATGTCCTTCTTCCGCGTCGCGTTTGTCCTGCTCCCCATCCTGTCGTTTGCCGCCGATCAACCCCAGTGGGGCCAGGCCTGGACGCGTAATCTCGTTTCGGAAGAAAATCATCTGCCAGAGAGTTTTGATCCCGTCACAAGACAGAATGTGAAGTGGGTGATGGATCTCGGCACGCAGGGGCACTCCACGCCGGTGGTGGCAGGAGGGCGCATCTTCATCGGCACCAACAATGCCAATCCGCGTGATCCGAAGCACGTCGGTGATCGGGGCGTGTTCATGTGCCTGGATGAGAAAGACGGCCATCTGCTGTGGCAGCTTGTGGTGCCGAAGCTGGAGGACGACAAATACTTCGACTGGCCGGACGTGGGCATGTCATCCGAAGCCACCGTGGAGGGTGATCGCGCTTATCTGGTGACGAATCGCGGCGAAGTCGTGTGCCTGGACGTGCATGGCATGGCCAATGGCAACGACGGCCCCTACCAGGATGAAGGCAAACATCTGGCCCTGCGGGATCAGCCCGCACTGATGCCCGG
Organism: Prosthecobacter sp.; assembly: GCF_044226605.1. Taxonomy (GTDB): domain Bacteria; phylum Verrucomicrobiota; class Verrucomicrobiia; order Verrucomicrobiales; family Verrucomicrobiaceae; genus Prosthecobacter. The sequence goes on from NZ_JBGAGS010000010.1 coordinate 250,535, forward strand.
CCCGCTGGATGCGGACATCGTGTGGCTGCTCGACATGAAAGAGGCCTGCGGCATCTGGTGCCATGACAATGCGCACAGCTCCATCCTCATCCGCGGCGACCACCTTTACCTGAACACCGGCACCGGCGTGGACAACACGCACCGCTTCATCCGCAAGCCGGATGCGCCGAGCCTGATCGTGGTGGACAAGAACACGGGCAAATACCTCGCGCGGGATGACGAGCACATCGCGCCAAACATCTTCCACGCGACCTGGTCCTCGCCGAGCTTTGCGCAGGTGGATGGCAAGCCCACGATCTTCTTTTGCGGCGGCAACGGCATCACCTATGCCTTCGAAACGCTGGAAAACGCATCGCCGACGGATGCGGTGGTGACGCTGACGAAGCGGTGGCAGTATGACCTCGACCCCACCGCGCCCAAGACGCAGGTGCATCAGTTCACACAGAACAAGCTGGAAGGACCGAGCAACATCTACGGCATGCCGGTGCTCGCCGATGGCAAGCTTTTCATCGCCGGCGGCGGCGATGTGTTCTGGGGCAAAAACGAATCGTGGCTCAAATGCGTCGATCCGCGTGCCGGCAAAGAAGTATGGAGCCACCCCCTCGGCAAACACACGCTGACCACTGCCGCCGTGCATGACGGCCTCGTGTATGCCACCGATGCCGACGGCACAGTACATTGTGTCGATGAGAAAACGGGCGAAGGCATCTGGACCCACGCGATGAACGGCACCTTCTGGGCCTCGCCGATGATCGCCGACGGCAAGATCTACCTCGGCACCCGCAAAGGAAACTTCTGCGTGCTGGCCGCCGGCCATGAGAAAAAGGTGCTCTGCAATCTCGAACTCAAAGCCCCCATCAGCGCGAGCACGACGATGGCGAATGGCGTCGTCTATGTCGCGACGATGAAGCAGCTTTGGGCGCTGGCGCTGCCTTGATGATTCAATGGCTTTGCGATTTCCAAATGGCAAAGGCAGCCAGGCCCACCAGCCCCAGCGACAATAGAACGCCGAATACGCCGAAGATGATTTCGAGCGTTATCCAAACCCATCCAACATTTCGCCATTCACGGCGTTTTTTCAGCCGGTAGGTGCTGCTGAGCAGGTAGCGCCAGCCTCCGATCATCGCATCAGCGAAGTCAACTCCGCTGATGAGATCATCAAGAGGCATGGCTGCTGTTGAAGTTAGTGATGGGAGCTGGAAGACGCATTCAACAAGACTCGTGGAGCGGCCAAGACGGCTCTTTCGTTGAGAATACGATAGAGACGTTTTGCCTTGGCTGGCCCATTGAACATGGTTCCTTTATGTTGAATCTCAAACCCAAACGCTGACAAACGAGGCACCGCAATAGCCGTGGCAGTATAAGTCTGAGTGTCTATGATCGAACGATCATAACCAGAAGCCACTAGTTTACTGCCGGGCAGCATACGATCATTGGCAATATTTGAGCGTATCACTGAATCAACAAGAACTGCAGCCTGATCTTCTGTGACCTGGTAGGCATAACCCTCTTTGATTGTTGAGTGTGTGCCAGAGCAAGCATTTAACAATGTGCAGGCAAGAAGCAGAGAAAAGAGTGATTTCATAAGTGCATTAAACTTATCTATTTGGTTTGGATGAGCGAATATCCCGGCCTCATGGATACATAAAAACTGGCGTGCCCATAAAGAGCACGCCAGAAAAAGTTTCAGATTGTTGCGACCGAGATCACGCTACGACTCACACGTGAATCGGATGCCCCTTAGCGACTTCCGTAGCCTCCTTGACCATCTCGGACAGGGTCGGATGGGCGTGGATGGTGGCTTCGATTTCGTCCCAGGTGGCTTCGAGATTCATGGCGAGGCCGATCTCGGCGATCATCTCGGTGCTTTCGCTGCCGATCATGTGCGCGCCAATGATTTCGCCGTGAGGCTCGCCGTAGAGGATCTTGACGAAGCCTTCGGGCTCGGCGGCGGCGAGGGCCTTGCCGCTGGCCACATAGGGGAACTTGCCGACCTTGAACTTGAGGCCCTTTTCCTTGGCCGCGCGTTCGGTGAGGCCGATGCTGGCCACCTGCGGATGGCAGTAGGTGCAGCCTGGGAAGACGCCGACTTTCTTGGGCTTGTGCTTGGTGAAGAGACCTTCGACGCACTGCACGGCCTCGTAGCTGGCCACGTGGGCGAGCCAGGGCGGCCCGATGATGTCGCCGGCACCGTAGATGCCTTTGACGGAGGTTTGATAACGGTCGTCGGTCTGGAGCCAGCCGCGGTCGGTGAGCTTGATCTCGATGCCGCCGGGCAGCACGGGAGCGACGCCGATGGCGACGAGGCAGACGTCTGCTTCGAGGGTTTCATTGGCTGCGCCTTCGACGGTGATCTTCACGCCCTTGCCGTCTTCGGAGGTGCCGGTGACTTTGGTGTTGGTGAGGATGCGGATGCCGGCCTTCGTCAGGCTCTTTTCCAGGGTCTTGCTGACTTCGGTGTCTTCCACAGGAAGGATGTCCGGCAGCATTTCAACGACGGTCACCTTGGTGCCGTAGGCGTTGAAGAAGTAGGCGAACTCGATGCCGATGGCGCCCGCGCCGATGACGATGACGCTCTTGGGCTGGGTGGCGAGGGTCATGGCTTCCTTGCTGCCGATGACGGTCTTGCCATTGAAGGGGAATCCTGGCATCGGGCGGCTCTTGGCGCCGGTGGTGATGAGGATGTTGGCGGCGTCGTGGGTTTCCTTTTTGCCGTCTGCGGCTGTCACTTCGACCTTGCCGGCGGCAGGGATGCTGGCGGTGCCTTTGAGGTAATCGACCTTGTTCTTCTTGAAGAGGAATTCGATGCCTTTGTTCAGCTTGTCGCTGACGCCACGGCTGCGGCCGATCACCTTGGACCAGTCATACTCGACGCTGCCGATCTTGAGGCCGAACTCTTCGGCGCGGTGGGTGAGGGTGTGGTAAAGCTCGGCGTTTTTGAGGAGAGCCTTGGTGGGAATACAGCCCCAGTTCAGGCAGGTGCCCCCGGCGCGGTCGTTTTCGACGCAGGCCACTTTCTTGCCGAGTTGAGCTGCGCGGATGGCTCCGACGTAGCCCGCAGGCCCGCCGCCGATGACGATGAGGTCGTAGTTCATGTAAAGAGTGTGATTGGGGGGTAAGACGCCCGAGAGAAGCGCAGGCCGGGGGGATGTTCAACCGGGGAATCAGGGTTCCCTCGGCGGGCTTTTTCCGGATGACGGCGCCGGGAGGCGTCTGGGAGTAAGCGCCCGACGCAGCCTTCAGGGCGGATAGGCTGATGGATGATGCTGCCTCCGGCGACCCGCCTGTGGGAGCCGATGGAGGATTGACAGAGGGGGCGGAATTGAACACTGTACGCTGACAATTTTCAAAGGTTCGGACCGTTGGTATTCAGGCTGCCGTTTCATGCGCTCCACTTTTTTGCTTTTTTCCTCCCTTATCTTGCTCTCCGGGCAGGCATGGTCGGCTGATCGACAGATGGAGAGCAAGGGAGCCAAAACGGACATTTCCGCCCTGCTCAAGGTGCAGAGTGATGTGCAGAAGCTGCTGCCAAAGGTGAGACCGGCGCTGGTGGCCATCCAGACCGGGGGCGGGACGGCCAGCGGGGTGATCATTTCCGCCGACGGACTGCTGCTAACGGCCGCCCACGTACCCAATGGGCCGGGCAAGGAGATGCGGGTGATTTTTGAAGACGGCAGCGTGACCACGGCCAAGTCTCTGGGCCTGGACAAAACAACGGACGCGGCGCTGGCGCAGCTGAAAGACCGTGGCAAGCCCTGGCCTTTTGTGAGCCTCAGCCGTGAAGTGGCCAAGGCCCAGCCCGGAGAGTGGTGCTTTGCGCTGGGGCACCCCGGCGGCTTTGACAAGGCGCGCGGGCCGGTGCTGCGCGTGGGCAAGATCGTGAAGCAAACCGCCAACAGCCTGCACACGGACTGCATTCTGATGGGAGGCGACTCGGGCGGGCCGCTCTTCAATTCCAATGGCGAGGTGATCGGCATTCACAGCCAGATCTGGGAGGGGCGGGACCAAAATGTACATGTCTCGATGGCTCCCTTCCTGCGGTCCTGGGATGCGATGCAAAAATCCCAGGTGATCAAGACCTGGGGAATCGGTGCCGGTGGCTACCTGGGGGTGGCCACGGTGATGAACGACGATCTGGAACTGAGCGTGGCAGATGTGATCGATGGGTCCCCTGCCCTGAAGGCCAGCATCCGCGCCGGGGACATCATCCTGAGCGTGAATGGCGAGGCGATGACGGACCAGCAGCAGTTCAGCGCCACGGTGCGTGCCCGTGCCGCCGGCGACACCCTGAAGATCCGGCTGCGGACGCATGGCAAGGAGCGCGACGTCTCCGTGCAACTGGCTCAAAAGCCGCAGGAGGAAGGAGAATAAGCAATGACGGATGACGCATGCGGCATGAAGAGTGGAAGGCCTGCGCTGAGCCGCATTTCGCTCGTGTGTTCGTTGGTGCTCCGGCATTCAGCCATGGTGTGTCTCCTGGGTCCTCTTTGCGCCCAGGCGGACTCCCCGCGGCCCACGCTGCCCCCTGACCAGCGCACGAACGGAAAGCAAACACTCACGGCGGTGGAGAAGCTGAAGCCGCTCACGGTCTCCTGCGCCGCACGAATTGAGAGCCTGCTCGGGAGGCCTATCTGCACCGCTACCATCGTGGGAGAAGACGGGTATGTTTTACTCAAGGCGAGCGAAGTGCCAGAGCTGCAGAAAGCACGCATCAAATTTAGCGACGGGCGCACGGCGGACCTGCGGGAGGTGCACCGGGAGACCCGCCTGGACCTGCTGCTGGCGCAGGCGGTGGGCATCACCGGGCTGAGGGCTGTTTCATTTGGGGGCGCGCATGCGCTGACCATGGGGCAGTGGCTGTGCAGCGTGGCGGATGCGGGGACGGAGCCGCGGATCGGCATTGTGAGCGCCAAAAATCGCCGCATTGCCGGTACGGGCGCGGCGCTGGGCATCCGCATGGATGAAAAATCCACCAAAGACGGCAAGGGCGTGCGCATCGTGGGCATTGCCAGTGAGAGCCCGGCCGAAGTGGCGGGCCTGCAGGAAAATGACGTGCTGCTGACGATCGCTGGCGAGAAGGTGGCGGAGTTCCGCCGGGTGCATGACATCGTGAACAAGCGGCAGCCCGGAGAGATCATCGAGGTGCACTACCTGCGCAAAGACAAGGAGGAAACCTGCCGCGTGCGTCTGGCCAGCCGTACCAAGGTGCTGCAAAACTGGGAGGGCGAGGACTTTGCCAACGGCGGAGTCTCCCTGCGCAGCGATAATTTTCCGGAGGTGCTGCAGCACGACATTCCGCTGATGCCCTCCGACATGGGCGGCCCCGTGGCCACGCTGGAGGGCAAGGTCGTGGGAATCAACATCGCCCGCGTGGACCGTGTGACCACCTTTGCCCTCCCGTCGGAAGCTTTTTGGACGGAAGCGCAGCGGTGGATCAAGGAGGACCGCCATCCGCCGAAGGCGGTGCCGGCGGAGTGAGGCAACGCTCTAATCCGCCCAGTTTTCAAATCGCAGCCCAGGCACCTGGGCAAAATCCACGGTGTTTCGTGTCAGCAGCAGCGCATCATGCGCGAGTGTGATGCAGGCGATTTTCAGATCACGCGTCCCGATGCGTACGTTTTCACGGCGCAGTTTCAGAAAAAGGTCGGCCGATTCCTTATCCCAGCCCAGTACAGTCCATTTGGCAAACACATCCACACTCATGTGCATGCGCCTGTAAACTTCGATTTGCTCGTGCGGGCTGGCCGACCTGCGATTCAATTCCGCCAGCCATCCACGCATGGACTCCTCAATGGTGACCACGGTCAGAGATGCGTCATCACCGGACGCATCCACTCGGGCGCGCAACCGTTCACCTGACTCCGAGGCGCTCAGGAACTGCCGGAGCATGTTGCCGTCAAAGACCAGCATGAGTCTTCGGCGTTGCCTGCTCTTTCTCCCAAGTCTGCGTTTTTGCCCATGCCTCGCCTGCATCCATCGCTGATTCAAAAATCGGATCCTCGGCAAAGGCACCGAAGGTGCTCATCCATTCCCGTTTTGGGTGGAGGGTCACCTCCTCAGCATTGCCGGCAGGCATGCTGGCGGGTTGTGTAGATGCAACGGCCATGGATTTGATTTTACACCCGGCCCCTTTCAAATTCAAGGCCCGCCTTTCCCGGCATGTCTGCATCTCAAGGCGGTGCCGGCGGAATAAAAGGGAGTGCACGCTGAGGGCTGCGGTGCAGAGTCGGGCGCTTGCATCGAACCATGAATGTTACTCGAACTGCCACCACGATTGCTCTGGCTCTCATCTGCGGCTGCTTGTGTGATTGCGCGAGCACGGATTCGGCAGGACCGCCACAAGTGACGCTGGGCTTTGTGCCTCCGGGATTGAGCATCAAAAGCCGCACAACGGTTCCGGCCTTGAGCGCCGGGCAGGCGAAGGAAAAGCAGATGAACGCTCTGGAAACTGCGTGGCGCGTGCAGCCGGAAACCAAAGTGATCCACCTCGGAACAGCGGGTGCCATGAGGGTTATCCATGTGCCCTCGCGTCCAGAAGTGCTGCAGAGAGACTATCCCGGACTTGCCCGCGGTCTTTCGAACATGAAGGACTTCATCAACTCGAACCCGGTGACGTATCCTGACTCGCCGCAGCCGGATTTTCTTTTTGCGAACGCCAGTGTTTACATTCGAGCGAAGTTTCGCTGCCTCGACCTTCCGTGGGGGAAGGCTGTGATGATGCTGGCGCAGTACACCCAAGGGCCCGGTCCGCCGCCGCCGAACAGTGATGATCTGCGCATCTGGATCCGCGGGATTTCGAAGGATGCTTTGCAAGGCAAGGGTGGCTTCTGCCTCTCGGGAGAGCTGAAGGTGGCGCACCCGCAGTTGAAATCCAGAGACGCCGCCTGCGCGGAGGTCGAGGGGCAGGATGAGGAGAAGGCGATCGCGGAAGGGGAGAAATGGCTCAACACCCTGCCCGACGAGTCATTCAGCCCCTCTTTGCAGGACATTGAACGGATGCTGCGGGAGCTGAAAACGGGGGATGCCCCTTAACTCGGTCATGTGCTCGACTTTCGGAGAAAGTCAGCCACAATCGGGTCCTGCTGCAAGCGGGACGCTTGCCCTACACCTATGCGCTACCAACCTCTGCCTGCCGAACTGTTTGTCTCCAACCGTCAGCATCTTTACGCGAAGCTGCCGCCGCAATCCGTGGTCATCGTGCATGCCAATGATGTGCTGCCGACGAATGCGGACGGCTCGCTGAGCTTCATTCAGAACAGCGACCAGTTTTACCTGAGCGGGATTGACCAGGAGGAGACGATCCTCGTGCTCTTTCCGGACGCGGCGGATCCGAAGCAGCGGGAGATGCTGTTTGTGCGTGAGACGAATGAGCACATCGCCGTATGGGAAGGCGAGAAGCTGACGAAGGCGCAGGCCAAGGAACGCAGCGGCATCGAGCGCGTGCACTGGCTGGAGGAATTTGAGGTGCAATTTCGCAGCGTGATGTGCCAGGCGGACCATGTCTTCCTGAACTCGAACGAGCACACGCGCGCCACCATTCCGACGGAGACGCGGGAGACGCGCTTCACACGGCGCTGCCAGCATGAGTATCCGCTGCACGACTACCGCCGGCTGGCGCAGCTGATGCATGAGCTGCGGGTGATCAAGAGCCCGCATGAGATCACGGCGCTGAACGAGGCCATCCGCATCACGGGCGACGGCTTTGACCGCCTGCTGAAGTTTGTGAAGCCGGGGGTGCATGAGTTTGAGATCGAGGCGGAGCTTTGCCACGAGTTCATCCGCCAGCGCGGACGCGGATTTGCCTACACGCCGATCATCGCCACGGGAAAAAACGCCTGTGTGCTGCACTACATCACCAACCACTGCCAGTGCGAAGATGGCGAGATGCTGCTGCTGGATGTGGCGGCAAACTACGGCAACTACAACGCCGACCTGACGCGCACGATTCCGGTGAACGGCAAATTTACGCCGCGCCAGCGTCAGGTGTATGATGCGGTGCTGCGTGTCTTCAAGGAGTGCTGCAAGATGCTTCGCCCGGGCGTGATCATTCGTGAATACCAGGAGAAGGTGGGACTGCTGATGCAGGAGGAGCTGCTGGGGCTGGGTTTGATCACTCAGGAAGACATTGCCAAGCAGGATCCCGAGAAGCCGGCGTACAAAAAATACTTTCCGCATGGCACCTCGCATCCGCTGGGGCTCGATGTGCATGACGTGGGGCACATGTGGAAGGCCGTGCAGCCGGGCATGGTCTTCACCGTGGAGCCGGGCATTTACATTCGTGAGGAAAAGCTGGGCGTGCGGCTGGAGAACAACATCTTCATCGGCGAGACGGAGAACATTGATCTCATGGCGCATATCCCCATCGAGGCGGATGAGATTGAAGCCCTCATGAAGCGCTGACCACATGTCGCTGCCGCGTTTTCATCTGCCAGCTGCTGAATGGGCTGCGCCACATCTCACGCTAAGCGACGATGAGGCGCAGCATTGCAGCCGGGTGATGCGCAAGCAGGCGGGGGACAGCATTGAAATCTTTGATGGCGAGGGGCGCGTGGCGGTGTGTGAGATCACGCATGTTTCCAAAGCGGAGGTGCAGGCGCGCATCATCTCGGAGTCCTGTGTGCAGCCTTTTCAAACTTCGATCCATCTGCTGCCTGCGCTGATCAAAGGGGAGCCTTTTGAGTGGCTGCTGGAGAAGGCGGTGGAGCTAGGAGCGGCGAGCGTGCAGCCGGTCATCACGGAGCGGACGGTGATTCATCTGGATGCGGCACAGGCCGAGAAGAAGCTGGCGAAGTGGCGGCGGCACATGATTGAAAGCGCGAAGCAGTGCCACACGCCGTTTGTGCCGGAGTTTAAAGCGCCGGCTGCGTTTGCCGTGGGAGTGAAATTCCAGGCGGACTTCAAAGTGGTTCCTGCGCTCAGCGAGCGGAGCCGCACGCTCAAGCAGGCGCTGCCGGAATCAAAGCCGGCTAGTGTGGCGGTGCTGATCGGGCCGGAAGGTGATTTCACGGCTGAAGAGGAAGCGCAGGCATTCGCGGCGGGCTTTGTGCCTGTGACGCTGGGGCCGCTGGTGCTGCGTGCGGAAACGGCCAGCATCGCGACGCTGGCGATTCTGGGGCATGAATTGCGCTGAATCGGGACGGCCTTGAATCTGGGCAGGAACGATCATTGAATACCGCCATGACATCGAAACTCATCACCCAGATTGTGTGCCTGCTGTGTTTCTTTGCCATCCTGCCCGCGGCAGAGCCCGGAGAGAAGGTAAAAATTGAGGCGCTGATCTCGCACATTCAGGGATTGGAAGGCGCGACCTTCATCCGGAATGGCAGCGAGTACACTGCCGCGAACGCCGCCAAGTTTCTGCGCGCGAAATGGGGCCGGGCCGACAAGGAGGTGAAGACAGCGGCGGATTTCATCGCCAAGGTGGCCTCGACCTCAGGGACGTCTGGCAAGCCTTACATGATCCGGTTCAAGGATGGAAAAGAGGTGCCGTGCGGCGAGTATCTGACGGCACAGCTCAAAAAGATGTGACCGGGGTGTGCCGAGGCACATGCGCCATTGATCGGGACGGCTCTCAAAGGTGTTGTCCTGCTGCTTCAGGCGGCCTTATTCTGGAACATGAAAACTCACCTCATACGCTCCCACCTTGTTCTCCTCCTGACGGCATTCACGCTCATGGCGCTTTCGGTTCTGCAGGCAGAGCTGCCGGGTGAAGAGGCTATTTTGAAGAAAGGTGGTCCGGACGCAGCGAAGCTCATCGACAAGGCCAGGGACATTCTTTGCAACACCCAGGTCTTTGCCTCGCGCGCCTTTGGCGAAGGAGGCTCTCCCACCGATGCCTGCTGGGCGCTCACGGTGATCGTCCGCTATGACCCTGAAGCAAAGTGGTTGTTGAACGAGCTGTTTGAGAGTGCCGAGTTCCCAGAGCAGCGGCTGTATGGAATGGCCGGCTTGATCGCCCTGGATCCGAAGGCAAAGGACCGCTTCACTGAAGAGAAGCTGAAGGAGTTCTCGGAGGAGCGGGTGTACACACAGTTTGGCTGTGTGGGAGAGGCGAGTACTTTTGGAATACAAAGGCACATGCTGCTCCAGGACAACTACACGGGTTATTACCTCTTCAAGAACCTGCCCTCATTGTATTCCACCACGACGGTGCCGCGGCCCAAGGAACCCGCCAAATGACCCGATGCGCCCGCCGGGAAACGGAGCGGCGCATTACTTCAAATCCGCCGGCGTGTTCACGTTGTGGAAAAACGGCATCTGCTGATCTCCCAATGCATGGGTGATGGCGAGCCCGGTGTGGACGGCGGCTTCGATGATGTGCTGGAGTTTGAAGTCTTTCCTGGCAAGCGCGTCCTGCATGAGGGGCAGCATGGCGGGGACGTAGAGACCGGCCAGGGCTTCGTCTCCATGAGGGCCGCGGAAGAACCAGCCTTTGTCCGGGCTGTCGTGCTTGTGAAGCTGCTCGCGGAGAAAAGCGGCGGTCATCCATGGCATGTCCACAGCGAGGACGAGGAGGGGCATCTGCACGAGTTCCAGGCAGCGGGTGATGGCGTCCAGCGGGCCGCCTTCCGCGTCTTCGGGATCGAGAACGACTTCCACTTCATCGCTGGGGCTGACGTAGAGGGGCTGATCTGCGCGGCAGGAGAGGAGCACGCGCTCAGCATCGAGGGACTGGAGCTTGTGCAGCTGGGCCTGCCAGAGATCCTGGCCATGCCAGTGGAGCAGGGCCTTGTCCTGTTTCATGCGGGTGGAGCGACCACCTGCCAGCAGTGCGGCGGCGAAGGGAGTGTTCATGAGGGGCGGAGGGTACCGTCGGTCAAAATTTTGGCGCGCAGGCCACCGTGGCCTTTGAGAGCGGCTTCGGCGCCTTCGGCGAAGGCCTGGTTCATCCAGTGGCAGGGAGCGGCCTCCTGCGTGCCGAGAAAACGAACCCCCTGCACCTCGAATTCGGTGCCGATGAGGGTATTGAGGTCGATGCCTTTGGTGATGATGTTGCGGCGGAAAGCCGAAGGTGGCACACCCATGACGCTGAACTGCTCACAGAGGCGCTCGTACTGCTCGTGCTCGAAGAAGGTGACCTGGCCCTTGTAGTCGTCCTTCCACCCAAAATAGCGATCACCGCGCAGGCCCTTGCCGGCAACGCATTCAACCTCAGGCACTTCGACGGTGGGCGCGGTGCCGGGCGGCTGGCCGTGATGACCGACGTAGATGTGCTCAGGAGAAATGAAGATGTGCAGGATTTGCATGCGGGGATTGGATGTTGGGTCCAACGTGCTGTTTATCCATACGTCTATGAACGCAACAGAGCAACCCATCCGCATCGGCATCATTGGTGCCGGAGGCATCGTCAAAACCCGCCACATCCCCGGACTGCGGGCCATCCCGAATGTGCAAATTGTACAGGTGACGAACCGATCCGTGGCGAGTGCCGAGGCCTTCTGCCGGGAATTCGCGCCGGAAGCGAAGGCCGTGGAGCGCTGGGAGGAGCTGGCATCGAGCGATGAGGTGGACGTGGTGTGGATCGGCACGCACCCGTACATGCACGCGGAGATGACGTGCTATGCGCTGCAGCATGGGAAGCACGTCTTCACGCAGGCGCGCATGGCGGCCTCGGTACCGGAGGCGAACCAGATGTGGGAGGCGTCCATTCGTTATCCGGAACTGGTCACGGCCATCTGTCCGGCACCGCAGGGCATGAAGGGCGGAGAGCTGGTGAAGAAGCTGCTGGCGGAGGGAGCAATCGGCACGCCGCACCAGGTGCTGCTGCACAGCTTCAATGACGCGTGGCTGGATGCTGCGAAGCCGGCGCACTGGCGGCAGCAGTCGGAGCTGAGCGGCATTCAGATTCTCACGCTGGGCATCTACACGGAAGTGTTGCAGCAGTGGCTGGGTCACATCGTGGAAGTGGAGGCACGCGGCAATGTGGTGATCCCGGAACGTGCGGGCGTGGAGGTGGACATCCCTGACTTCGTGCATGTGATGGCGAAATTCCGCAGCGGCATCGAGGCGACCATGCTCTTCAGCGGCGTGGCGGCGCATGCACCGACGGACAAGCTGTGGATCTTTGGCTCCGAGGGCACGCTGAGCTATGACTTTGCCACAGACGATCTGCAGATGGGCAAACGTGGTGGCAAGATGGAGTCGCTGACCGTGCCAGCGGAACTGCAGCGCAGCTGGACGGTGGAGCGGGACTTCATCGCCGCAGTGCGCGATGCGAAGGCGCCGAGGCCGCGCCCGGATTTCAACGAAGGCATGAACTACATGCGCGTGGTGCAGGCCGTGTGGCAGGCGATGGATGCCCAGGCGGCGGTGCGCGTGGTGTGAGAAGCGATAATGAACGCCTGCGGAATACACGGAACAAACGGAAAACAGACAGGAGCCCGAGGCAGTAGTCTCAGGTTTTGAACAGGCCGTTCACTCCGCTGTAACGACGGACTGGCTCTTGGATGGAAGCGTGTCGTGGGGCTTTGAACGCGCTCGCAGACGGGCGGGCTGTCGCCACACCCGTCCTACGCACTGAAATCAGTACGTGCGGCGGCGGCCCACGGCGAGGGCGCCGTTGACGATCTGCAGGAGACCTTCCACCTGGTAGGGCTTGGGGAGGGCGGCGGCAAAGCCGTAGGCGGCGCAGTCTTTCATGACGGCGTCGTCCCGGTAGCCGGAAGAGACGATGGCGAGGATGTTGGGATCAAGACGGCGGAGATAGAGCATGGTCTCCCGTCCGCACATGCCATCCGGAATGGTGAGGTCGAGAATGGCGAGATCGTAGGGACGGCCCTGCTGCATGGCCTCCTGGTAGAGGCGCACCGTGTCCTTGCCGTCGCCGGTTTCCACGACTTCAAACGAGGCTTTTTCCAAAGCGCGGCGCAGGAGATCGCGCACCATGAGATCGTCTTCGAGGAGGAGAATGCGTCCGGCGGAGGGCTTGGCGACCGGCAGAGGGCGGCTAGGAGTGTGGGCCGCCGGCGCGAGGGCAGCCTCGATGACTCGGCGCATGTCTCCCACGGACTGGTAGCGATGCTGGCGATCCGTCATGAGCGCACGGACGATCACGGCATCGAAGCGGGGGTCCAGGCCGGGCAGGAGAGTGGAAGGCGGCTGCCAGGAGCCCCGGGGCAGAGCGCCGGTGAGCATCTGGTACATCAGCACGCCAAAGGCGTAGATGTCGGCACGGTGATCGACATCGCGATGGGCATGAAACTGCTCGGGCGCGGCGTATTCGGGCGTGCCCATGACCATGTGCGTTTCGGTGACCATGGAAGGCGCGCGCATGACGTCCTTGGCCAGGCCGAAATCCGTGATCTTCACCTCTCCCTGACGGGTGAGCATGATGTTGGCGGGCTTGATGTCCCGGTGCACGATGCCCTTGGAGTGGGCGTATTCGAGGCCGGCGCAGATCTGGGGAAGCAGCTGCAGGGCGAGCTCCCGGGTCATGCGGCCCGTGCGCATGATTTCGCCGAGGTCGGTGCCATCCACGAACTCCATGACGAAGAACAGGAACTCGGTGCCGATGTGGCCGTAGTCGTAGATGGCGACGATGTTAGGGTGGTTGAGCGTGGCCATGGCCCGTGCCTCGCGGCGGAAGCGGTCTTCAAAGGCGAAGTCGAAGCCATCGCTCACACGCAGCACCTTGATGGCCACCGGGCGGGCCAGACTGAGCTGGGTTCCGCGATACACGGTGCCCATGCCACCGATACCCACCTGGGCCTGGACCGAATAACGGCCGAAGGGCATCATGGCCGAAAGTTCCTGCGGCGAAGGCGGCGCAGAACGGGCCACGGCGGGCGGGGTGGTGCTGGAGTGACTGGTGAGACGCATCAGTGGAGTACTGTGGCACACCTATCAACGCGGGCAACAACCATAAAGCTTAGAAGATATTTAGGTTGTGCTCTTTTTTAGGCCATCTTCGAAGGAAATCGGTTCGGCTCTCGCGCGATGGCGTGGCACCACCTCTCCGGGCGTCTTGAGCGTTGATCTTCAAACAAGGACGCGCTTGGGCCTGCTCCCCGCCGCCAGCCTGCGGGTGTAGATGAGGCCGCCAATGGCAAGCACCAGCAGCGCGACGCCCAAAAGCGGGCGCACGACGATCCACGCCAGAGCAATGATCACAAAGGAAAGGGTGGCGGCGAGGGCAAATGAGATCATGCCGGTGCCCACACCGATGATGTTTCCCACGACGGGAAGCACGCTGCCCACCACGCTGAGGGGCCTCAAGAGGGCCATGAATCCGAAGGCCATGAAAAGGAAACCCAGCAGGCGAACCAGCCAGGTGATGAGCGAGTTTTCGCGAGCGGCGCTTTTGAACATCGCGGGGGCGCTGACCGCACCTTCCTGAATGATGTCGATCGTGTCCCCGGCATTGGTTTGATAGGGCTCGAAGGTCTGGCCGTTTTGGGCGGCAAGAACGCTGAAGACGCCGGGTTGGACCACCTCATAGGAAACGCGCACGTCTCCAATCTTGGGCTCCTTGGGATTGGCGCCGAAGAAGAAGGCGCCGTCTTCGATTTTGGTGCCTTCCCTGTGATCCGCAGGCAGTCTGGCAAGATCCCCGTCGGTGAGAGCACTTTTGATGGGGCTGCCCATTTGTTTCACGAAGTTCTCCGGCACACTGAAGGCGCCCAGGGTGACTTTTTCGGCATTCAGCAGCTTGGTTCCAGCGATCAATTTGCCCTCGTTGGCATGGCCGGCAGGGGTTTTAAATTCGGAAGACTTCACGGGCTCGTCCACCCACTTCTTTTCATAGGTGTAGGTGACGATGGTTTCTGTGCCGCCGCCCACTTTCTGCTTCGTCTCTGATTTCTCGCTCTCAACCCACTGATAGATCATCTCGGTACGCACCAGACGCAGTGCCGGCACGCTGACGCCGTAAACGGTGTCCACCAGGGGACCTTCGGCCTTGGCTTCCCCGGTGACGTGGACGAGCTTTTTATCATTGGCGGGGTCCACCCGGTCCGCGGATACATCCACCACTGCGGCCGCACCTTCCTTGAGGCTGTAGGTCGTGGTGACGGCACGCCCTTCATTTAACCAGAGCACGATCATGGTTATAGGAATGATGATAATGCCGAACAGAATGCCTTTGATGGACGTGCCAACACGACCCGAATAGGATTGCGAAGTTACTTCTGTATAGGAGTCGGCCATAAGATGGGACGGAACCATCTATTTCATCGGACCCGAGGCTGCTTTTGGTCGCCGGATTTTTCTGCCACACGAAAATACCGAAACCCGTGACAAGGCGGCAAGAAACGGCCGCAACTTCGTTTGTTAGTCTCCACACCATGAAATCGCGCCTTCTTCTCCTTTTGCTCGGCAGTTCTGCGCTGGCCGCCGACTCGAATGTCAAACCGGAAGCTGTCGCCGGGAACGAGGCTGTGAAGAAGATCATGGAAACCCGCCCCGGACGGGGGGTGATGCGCGACGACACACCGCCCACGCTGCCGGAAGAGGCGCTGAAGAAATTCAAAACACGCAGCGACGTGGCGATCGACCTGATGGCCGCCGAGCCGGTGGTGGAGCAGCCGCTGTATGCGAGCTGGGACTCCAAAGGACGCATGTGGGTGACGCAGTATCGCCAGTACCAGTTTCCCGCCGGGCTGAAGATCATCAGCTACGACCAGCACCTGCGCGCGAAATTTGACAAGGTGCCGCTGCCACCGCCGCGTGGTGAAAAGGGCGCGGACAAGATCACCGTCTTTGAAGACACGGATGGAGACGGCTTCTTTGACAAGCACGAGGATGTCATCACGGGCCTAAACATCGCCAGCGCGGCGCTGCACGGCATGGGGCGCATCTGGGTGCTGAATCCCCCTTACCTGCTGAGCTATGCGGACGCCGACTTTGACGCCAAACCGGACAGCGACACACCCGAGGTGGAGCTGAGCGGCTTTGGCCTGGAAGACACGCACAGCGTGGCGACGAATCTGCAGTGGGGCATGGACGGCTGGCTCTACGGAGCGAATGGCAGCACCACCACCGGCAACGTCAGCAGCGCCAACACCAAGAACGTGAAGTGGGAGGGGCAGTGCATCTGGCGCTTTCACCCGATCTTTAAAACCTTTGAGATCTACGCCGAAGGCGGTGGCAACACCTTCAGCCTGGACATTGACAGCAAGGGCCGCCTCTTCTCCGGCACAAACGGAGCCACGCGCGGCATGCACTACGAGCAGGGCAGCTACGGCATCAAAGGCTGGGGCAAACACGGCCCGCTGACCAATCCGTATGCGTTTGGCTGGTTTGAGCACATGCGCCATGAGGGCGACAACAAGCGCTTCCCGCAGGCCTTCACCGTGTATGAAGGCGGACTGCTGGGCAGCGCCTATGAGGGCAAGATCATCGCGCCGAATGCGCTGCAAAATCTCGTGTATGTGAGCGAGCGCATCCCGGACGGCTCCACCTTCCGCACCAAGGATGAAGAGAATCTGCTCAGCACGCCGGACCGCTGGTTCCGCCCCGTGTGGGCCGGAGTGGGCCCGGATGGCGGCTTTTACATGGCCGACTGGTATGACACGCGTCTGAGCCACGTGAGCCCTATTGATGACTGGCACAAGACGAGCGGCCGAATCTATCGTGTGCGGCCTGCGGCAGGTGCGCCGAAGCTGAAGACGTTTGATTTGAGCAAGGCTGGTGGGGATGAACTGGTGGGCTACCTGAACCATCCAAACGAGTGGTTCCGCAAGCAGGCGATCCTGGAGATGGGATGGCGCTGGAGTAGTTTTGAAGATCTTCCTCAAAAGCTCAATGACAAGCCGCTGACACTCGAAACGTTATGGGCGCTCGATGCGCTGACACGCAATATAAGGCCACAGATCAACATCGGAAATGGGAGAATCGGGCCTATGCTGCATCACAGGGCGATGAAGAGCGAAGACCCATATGTGCGCCGTTGGGGAGTCAAAATGATCGGCGATCAGGACCGCGACACAAGTGACTTAGTTCGTCTCGCAAAGGACGAAAAACATCCTGAAGTCCGCGCTCAACTCCTCGCGACGGCCAAGCGCCTTCCCGCAGACGTCGCTCTCCCGATGCTCTGGGCGGGCGATGCGGAAGACGAAAGCGGCCACCTTCAACTGCTTGCCTGGTGGGCGCTGGAGTCCAAGGCGGAGAAGGAGCGCGCTGCGGTGTTCGCCTTCCTCAAATCCGACAGCGCCTTCCTCAAGACCACGCTGTTCCGCGACAACCTCGCGGAGAAGCTTTCCAAGCGCTACGCGCTGGCCGGTGGCGAAGAGAACCTGCAGTCCTGCGCGGATCTGCTGGCGCTGACGAATGACGAGGCGCTGCGTGGCAAGTTCGTCGCCGGCCTGGCTTCCGCCTTTGAAGGCGCGGAGATGCCGAAGCTGCCGGACGCGCTCTCGAAGGCGCTCAACGAGTACATTGCCAAGCAGAGCGGTGGCGATCTCACGCTGGCGCTGCGCAGCGGCAATGCGGATGCGCTGAAGAACGCGCTGAAACTGCTGGATGACAAGAAGGCCAGCAACACGGCGCGCATTGCCATCGCGAAGACGCTGGCGGAACTGGGCAAGACGGAGGCGGTGATGCCGATGGTGAACATCTTGAAGAGCACGAACGCGCCCAGTCTGAAGCGCGGCATTCTGCAGGCGGCGGCGAAGTTTGATGACAAGCGCATTCCTGAAGCGCTGCTGCTGAACTGGGAAGGGCAGATCGCCGGAGACAAGGCGCTGCGCGAAGATGCGCTGCGCGTGATGGCAGGACGCAAGGAGTGGGCGCAGATTTTGGTGAACTTCGTCAATGAGTGGAAGATCCCCGCCAAGCATTTCACCGTGGACATTGTGCGCCAGCTCAGCCTGTACAAGGACGCTGACATTGACGCGGGCATCGAGAAGCACTGGAAGGGCCTGCTGGCCACCGGCCCAACGCCGGAAAAGAAGAAAGAGGCGGAGCGCATCAAAGCGGTGCTGAAGACCGGCCTCGGGGACGCGGACAAAGGCAAGATCCAGTTCATGGCGCGCTGCGCCATCTGCCACAAGCTGTTTGGCGAAGGCGGTCAGATTGGCCCCGAACTCACTGGTTACGACCGCAGCAACGCCGACTTCTGGCTGGACAACCTCTTCATGCCCAGCATGGAAATCCGCGAGGGCTTCGGCGCCTACATCGTGAAAACCAAAGGCGGCCAGATGCTCACCGGCCTCATGGATGCGCAGGATGCCAACGGCATCGTCATCAAAGACATGGCCGGCAACAAGACGGCACTCAAGCAGGCCGAGATCGAGAAGATGGAGGCCTCCCCTGTCTCGCTGATGCCGGAAGGACTGACCACGGGAATGAGCGATGCGGATTTGAAGGACTTCTTTGCGTATTTGATGAAGAAGTAGCCGCATCGGCAGGACTAAACCAGCGCATGACTGCATGCGCTGGTTTGACATGGCTGCATCGTCTCTTCGTATTCTGAAGGCCAACGGGCTTAAGAGCCGAGCAAAAGCACGTGCCAGTGCTGGTTGCAGCAGGCCACACCTCACGCATACAGCACCCGCAGCTGGCGCAGCCAGGTGGTGGCGATGCCGATGTACAAGGCGGTGATGCCCGCGAGGCCGATGAGCGGAAGATCGAGATTGGCAAAGATGGCGATGCCGCAGTAGAGGACGCCTGCTCCGGAGATGGCGGCGGCGACATTGTAAACGTGCCGCCCGATGTAGTGATCATTGGTGAATGCGGCGGCATTCGTGACAGCGGTGAGGATGCAGATGAGGGCCACAAAGCCTGCATCCGGCACGTGAAGGACATAGCCGAGCACCAGGGCGGTGGGCGAGAGAAACACCAGCCCGCCAACCACGATGCCCTCCCAAAATTCACGCGGCTTGAGCGCCTGGCGGGCGAAACGGTCCAGCGTGACGAAAAAGGTGCTGAACCCGCGCGCGAGGTGCGACCAGAGCGCGAAGACGAGCCATGCTCCGATGACGACATTGGCCCAGAAGGGGGCGACGGTCTTGAGGTAGCTGCTGAGCACCCGGTAGCCGATGAAGCCGCCGATCATGATGGCGGTCTGCCGGCCTTCGGTAAACTGGTTCATGAAATGCGCGAACCGCAGCTGCAGGCGGTAGGGCCAGGAGCGCGCACGGAAGGACTCGATGAGCCCCATGCGCGCGTTTTCATTCATGGGGTTCAGCCGCAGGGCTTCGAGGAAATGCTGGTTGGCTTTTTTATGGTCTCCCTGCATGAGGGCCATCCATCCGGCGCCGGTGTGGGCGCTGTCGTCGTCGGCATTGCGCTCGAGCTGGTAGCGGGTGAGATTCTGGATGTCGCCGTCCTTTTTTTGCATCAGCAGCGCGGCGGAGAGCACCTCCGCGGCCATGGTGTTCTCTGTGTCTAGGGAAAGCGCGGCTCGTGCGGAGGCTTCGGCTTTGGGATAATCACGGAGACGCAGGTGCAGACGGGCGACCACCGCGTGGCCGAAGTCGCTGTCGGGGTCCAGATTCACGGCCTCGCCGGCCTGCTCCAGGGCGGCTTTGATGGCGGCGGTCTGGCCGTCTTTGGCGTTCGCGTTCAATGCCAGTGCGAGGACGCTGCGGGCAAATGGATTTTCGGGTTCCAGAGCGACGGCACGGCCTGCGGCATCGACGGCCTGCGGCGCGGTTTCGTCGTCATTCATCCAGCACAGCGCCAGCATCATGTAGCTGGGCGTGTGGTGCGCATCCAGCGCGAGCGCCTGCTTGTAGCAGGCGATGGCGTCCTGCATGCGGTGCTGGCTCTGCAGCAGCCGGCCACGGGCAAAGGCGGCTTCTGGGGAGGGATGAAAGTCGTCTGACATGCGCTGCCTCAGGAGTTCAGCGCTTCATGAGGCCGAGGTGCTTCAGGACGTCATCGTAGAAGCCGCTTTGATTGGAATACATGGCATAGTTTTTGGCGCTCTCAAACCAGGCCTTGGTGGTGGCCTTGTGACGACCGGCGGCCTTGATGAGATCCTTGGTGTTCAGGGGAATGACTTTGCCCGTGCGCATGACTTCGTTCATGACTTCCTCCGTGGCGATGTCGAAGACCGCCTTGAGGTCCGCGCCGGAGAAGCCTTCGGTTTTTTTGGCGAGGGCACGGGGATCGAGTTCGCCAATGGGTTTTTTCTGCGCCATGACCTCGATGATGGCGGCGCGCCCGGCTTCATCTGGCGGCGGGACAAACAAGGTGCGGTCAAAGCGGCCCGGGCGGCGGAAGGCGGGATCGATATGCCAGGGGGCATTCGTGGCGCCTAAAATGAGCACGCCGTCGTTGTTTGACTCCGCGCCGTCCATCTCGGCCAGGAAGGCATTGATGAGGTTGCGACCGGCGCTTTGCCGCAGATCGCGGCGATCAGCGGCAAGGGCGTCCACTTCGTCAAAGAACAGGATGCTGGGGGCGTTCTGGCGGGCCAGTTCAAACACCTCGTGCATGTTCTTCTCCGAGTTCCCGATCCACATGTCGAGAATCTGGTGGAGGCCGAGGGCGATGAAGTTGGCCTTGATCTCGCCGGCGGTGGCCTTGCTGATGAGCGTCTTGCCCACACCGGGCGGGCCGTACAGCAGGACGCCGCCGCCGACTTTTTTGTCGTAGGCCTTGAAGAGTTCCGCGTGCTGCAGCGGGTAGATGATCTTCATGCGGATCTCCTCCTTCAGGGCCTCCATGCCGCCCACGCCGGAGAAATTGAGCTTCGGCTTTTCGAAGTCGGCCAGCCCAAGGTCAAAGGCGGCGCCGCCGCGGGGGTGGCTGTCGTCGTCGTTGTCGTCAGAGACCGACTCCATGAAACTGCCGCTGGAAGTCATGGCGCCGCGCTTGCGGCCGGAGGTCTCTTCTTCAGGAGGTTTGACGCCGTGCAGGTCTTTTTCGATGCCGGGATCTGCCAGGGAGCGGTTCAAGGCGATGCCTTTGTCATACATGGCGCGGGCCTTGGAGCGGTCTCCCTCCGTGATGTGAATGCGTGCGAGCAGGAGATAGGCGGCGGCGCAGGAGGGCGTGTCTGAGATGATCTGCTCCGCGCGCACGGCGGCCTGGGAGGTCTTGCCCTGCAGGAGCGCGACCCGCGCAAGGCCCAGTCGTGCGTCCGCGTTTGCAGGATCGTTTTTCAGCACGTGTTGAAAGCTTTGCTCGGCCTCGTCCATCAGGCCTTCATCGAGGCAGGCGTCTGCAAAGAGCATGAGCAGGGGCGCATTGTCGGGCGAATGCTGGAGTGCGAGGCGAAGTGCATCGAGGTTTTGAGCCATGTCGGAGACTCCAGCGTGGGCCGGCGGATGTGGCAAGGCATTTTAATCTCACATCGCCCTTCGATAGGCGGCGATCCTGCTGAGGAACGCCTGCCACTTGGCGCCGGGGCGACCGCGGTCCATGAGGAAGTGCGGGCAGTTCTTGTGCCCCAGGTTGCGATGGTCATCGTGCCGGACCATGAGCCAGTGCTGATGCGGGACGACGTGATCCAGCGGAATGTCGTACTGCTTCATGAGCCAGGCGGTGAGACGCGCGGTCTTGTCCAGGGTGCGGGCGCGGTCGTTGCCACGATTTTCACACATCTCGATGCCGATGGAGCTGCGGTTTCCCGGGCCGTCGTAGTCGGCATGCTCCCCGCGTTCATTGGTGGGCATGTGCTGGTAGATGGAGTGGTCGTCCACGGTGAAATGCCAGCCAATGTAGCCGATGGCATTGTGGCGGCCTTTGATGGAGCCGTTTTTAAGCATCTGCGCGTGGGCATAGGCATTGCCTCCCCGGGAATAATTCTCCGTGGCATGGATGGTGATGTACGTGGGCCGCATGGGCCGGTACTGCCGCCGGGCGTAACGGCCATTGGGTATCAAATCCACCGTGACTCCCGGTGGCGTGGGCCCTTGTGGAACCATGACGGAGCAGGAGCTGAGCAGGGCGGCGATCAGCACGCAGCGGGTGATTTGGGAGAAATTCATGGGGGAAAACTCAGGGGAGCAGATTTTGTGACAAAAATAGGAACAGTGTGAATGTTCGTGGTTTAGTTGACTCTATTTTTCGTTTCTTTAGGCGTATTTGGCGGTATCGGGCAGGGGTGCAAGGATTCTCAAATTTGCACATCAGGGGCGGCATTTTAACGCGTGGAAAATTTTTTCGGCGTGGAACCCTTGAAACTGCGGTGTGAAACGCTTTTCGGCACAATGGATGGGAAAAAGATCTGGCCAAAACACTATATCTTGTGCATGATCCGCCTCGGGACGCGTGCCGTCTAGTATTTATAACAAGTGCTGACTTGTTTATCATTTTCAATAAAAATCTAAAAATCACCCCTCACTCTGCAACGAAATCGTCATGGAAAAGACCTACAAGATCGGCAACCGCGAATTCCCACTCGATCAGGACAAAGCTGAAGCTGCCTACGCGGCCAAGAAGGTGATTAATGGTCGCAAGAGCATGACCTTTAACCTTCTCCCGCTGAAATATCAGTGGGCGTATGATCTTTACCGGATCATGAAGGCCAACCACTGGGAGCCTGAAGACATCCAGATGCAGAAGGATGTGGAACAATGGCGCTCCAACGATGTTTCCCAGAACGAGCGCTGGATCATCATGATGGGCATCGGCTACTTCAGCGCGGCTGAAGGCATCGTGGGAGACAACGTGCAGCACGTGGTGCGCGAGCTGGTGACCGCCCCCGAACTCAAGCTCGTCCTGGGCCGCCATGCGCATGAGGAGAACATCCACGCGGACTCCCTGCTGTACATGATTTCCTCCCTGGGCATCAACCCGCATGAGTGCGAGGCCATGTTTGAGCAGATCCCGACGATCGTGAAGAAGAACGAATTCGTCACCAAGCACTCCAACAACCTGCGCCGCGACCTGGACCTGACCAAGCTGGAAAACAAGCAGCTGCTGGCGAAGAACATCTTCGTCTTCGGCCAGTGCATGGAAGGCACGCAGTTCTACGGCCTGTTTGGCATGATCCTGAGCCTGTACCGCCAGAACAAGTTCCCCGGCATCGGCCAGATGTTCCGCTACACGCTGCGCGATGAGTCGAACCACATCGAAGTCTTCCGCAACCTGTTCATGGACCTCATCGAGGAAAACCCGGACATCTGGACGGCGGAGTTCCGTGAGGAGCTGCTGAACATCATGCGTGAAGGCGTGGCGCTGGAGAAGGAATTCATCCGCGACTGCCTGCCGGTGAACGCCGTGGGCCTGAGCGCCGAGGAATTTGAGCGTTACACCGACTACATCGCGGACCGTCGTCTGGACGGCTGCGGCCTCCCGGCACTGAACCCGGGCATCACCAATCCGCTGCCATGGCTGGCGGAGCTGATGGACATCAAGAAGGAGCAAAACTTCTTCGAGGGCAAGGTGACCGACTACCAGAAGTCCTCCGCCCTGAAGGTGTGCTCCGACGACGACCTTTAATTCCCTTTAGATCTTTAATTTATCAATGCTGGCCGACTTTCCGCTGGATGGTCGGCCGCCTGCCTCATCTGCCTGTTTCGCTCCGTTCCGCCCACCCACTGCTCCCGTTAACTCCACACCTGGATCTCCCGCCATGCTCACCGACCTGCTCCACGAAGACAAGGCGCTCAAGCGCGTCACTCACAACACCCCTCAGAACGAAAAACCACAGTTCGAATGGAGGAGTGCGCTGGCCTCCGGCACCATCAGCATTCCGCTGCCGGGTTCCACGAAGGTGCGGATCGGCAGCAGCGAGCGTGACTTTGATGTGGGTGAGATCGCCGACACGGTGGGCAACGCGATCACGGACCTGCTGCTGGCGCGTGAACGGCAGAGCGAGATTTTCAATGATTCCAACCGCAAGCTGGTGCAGGCGATTTCCCGGGCAGTGGCGGAGGAGGTGACGCAGCGCACGGCGGAGAGCAGCAGCGAGGCCCCCATGCTGAGCACGAAGGAGATCTACCAGGTCATCGAGCGCGCGCTGGTGCGCCACAATGCGCATGACGTGGCACGCAGCCTGGCCGAGCGACGTAAACGTACGGAAACGCTTGCCAACTCCGACGCGAACGACGCAGGCTCGCTCCAACCCCTCATGGTCACTACCAAAGTCATCCGCCGCAACGGCCAGCTCGTCCCCTGGAATCACAACAAGATCGAGATCGCCGTGCGCAAGGCCTTCCTCTCCATGGAGATGGACTCCTCCCCCGCCGTGCAGGTGGCGGAGGCGGTGAGCCGCGCCATCATCAATGATGGCAAGCAGTTCATGCACATCGAAGACGTGCAGAACCTGGTGGAAGAAGAGCTGATGAAGCAGGGCTACTTCAAGGTGGCCCGTGCGTACATCCAGTACCGTGCGCTGCGCTCCACCATGCGCACGGCGGACGAGCAGGCCGCCGCCATCGCCGACGAGCAGGAGTCCGACCAGCAGCAGACGCTGATCCTGGTGCGTGCCTCGCCCACGGAGACCTTCCTCTGGGATGGCCAGGACCTGAAGCGCCGGATCGACTTTGCCAGCCTCGGCCTGGACCTCTGCATCAGCCGTGGCGAGATCGAAATGGAGCTGCGCCGCTCCATTTTCAGCGACATCACCGTGGAAGCGCTGAAGACCACCATCATCCTCAATGCGCGCACCTTGATGGAAAAGGACGCCGACTTCGCGAAGTTCGCCGGCCGCATGCTGCTGACCTACATCTATGAGGAAGTGCTGGGCTGGAACATCGTGGAGCATGGCATCGAGCAGCTTCCCAACTTCCACCGCCGTGGCTTCCGCAAGAATCTGGCCCGTGGCATCGAGATCGAGCGCCTGCACCCGCAGCTGCTCAAGTATGACCTCGACAAGATCGCCGACGCTCTTGATCCCGCCGCCGACATGGACTTCGACTTCCTCGGCATCCAGACGCTGTATGACCGCTACCTGATCGTCGATAAAAAGATCAAGCCCTCCAAGCGCCTCGAAACCCCGCAGCTCTTCTGGATGCGCGTGGCCATGGGCCTGTGCGTGCAGGAAAAGGAGAACGCCGAGGACAAAATCATCGCGCTCTACCGCCTGTACAAAGGCCGCCGTTTCTGCTCCAGCACGCCGACGCTCTTCAACAGCGGCACGATGCATTCTCAGCTCTCCTCCTGCTACCTGTACAAGGTGGACGACAGCATCGAGTCCATCATGCAGCGCGGCATCGCGGACAATGCCTACCTTTCCAAGTGGGCAGGCGGTCTGGGCGGCTCCTGGACGGCGGTGCGCGGCACCGGCGGCTACATCAAGGGCACCAATGGCGAGAGCCAGGGCGTCATCCCTTTCCTCAAGCTGCACAATGACCAGCTCATCGCCGTGAACCAGGGCGGCAAGCGCCGCGGCTCCGGCTGCGCCTATCTGGAAATCTGGCACAACGACATCGAGGACTTCCTGCAGCTCCGCGTGAACACCGGCGACGAACGCCGCCGCACGCATGACCTGAACACGGCCAACTGGATTCCCGACCTCTTCATGAAGCGCATGGAGAACCGCCAGCAGTGGACGCTTTTCCGCGCCAATGAAACGCCGGACCTGCACGACCTCTACGGCAGCGCCTTTGAAAAGCGCTACACCGAATACGAAGAGATGGCCGCCAAGGGCAAGATCTTCGGCCGCACCATGGAGGCCCTGGACCTGTGGAAGAAGATGCTCAAGTCCATCTTCGAAACCGGTCATCCCTGGATCACCTTCAAAGATCCCTGCAACGTGCGCAGCCCGCAGGATCACGTGGGCGTCATCCACAGCTCCAATCTCTGCACCGAGATCACGCTCAACACCAGCTTTGAAGAGACCGCCGTGTGCAACCTCGGCTCCGTCCTCATCGACAACCACCTCGACGACAACGGCAACATCGACCACTCCAAGCTCCGCGAGACCATCCGCGTCGCCGTGCGCATGCTCGACAACGTCATCGACATCAACTACTACCCGACCGAATCCGCGAAGACCGCGAACAGCCGTCATCGCCCCATCGGCCTCGGCGTCATGGGCCTCGGCTACGCTCTCTATCGCAAAGGCCTGCCCTTTGCCTCCAAGGAAGCCGTGGAGTTCAATGACGAGTTCATGGAAGCCGTGGCCTACTACGCGTATGAAGCCAGCAGCGATCTCGCCGCAGAGAAGGGCACCTACTCCACCTACAAAGGCAGCAAGTGGGATCGTGGTCTCCTTCCCCAGGACACCGTGGACCTCCTCGCCAAAGAGCGTGGTCTTGAAATCGAAGTGCCCCGTGGTGGCAAGATGGACTGGTCCGGCCTGCGCGCCAAGATCGCGAAGAACGGCATGCGCAACAGCAACGTGCTCGCCATCGCACCGACGGCCACCATTTCGAACATCATGGGCTCCAGCCCCTGCATCGAGCCGCTGTTCACCAACTTCTACACCAAGAGCAACCTCTCCGGCGACTTCATGGTGCTGAACCCCTACCTGGTGAAGGACCTCAAGAAGCGCGGCCTGTGGAACTCCGAGATCCAGAACAAGATCAAGTACACCGACGGCGAACTCGAAAGCATCGAGGAAATCCCGGTGGACCTGAAGCGCAAGTACGCCACCGCCTTCGGCATCGACTGGGCCTGGCTGCTCGACGCCGCCGCACGTCGTCAGAAGTGGATCGACCAGTCCCAGAGCGTGAACCTCTTCTGCGGCGAGAGCGCCATGCAGACCCTCTCCCACATGTACCGCGCCGCCTGGCGCAAGGGCCTCAAGACCACCTACTACCTGCGCACCCGCAGCGCCTCCAACATCGAAAAAGCCACCAGCGAAGTCGAGAAGGACAAGCGCGGCGTCATCGCCACCACCCAGGCCGCCGCCGTCGCAGCCGCCGCCAAGCAATACACCGCCGAAGAAGTCATGGCCTGCTCCATCGAGGCCATGCGGAATGGCGGGACGTGCGAGGCGTGTCAGTAATTCGCTGAATACTATCTCGAATCATAATCCACAAAATACATATCATGCATTTTTCACTAACCTATGATCGCATATTTAAAAACATGCTTCGTTTCAGCCAGTTCGTGAAAGAGGGTTACGACTACATTTTGAACCCGGCACAAGGCGAGTTGCACAGGGCAGTTGGAGGTAGCTTATTGGGCAATCACAACTTGGTGCATGCTAATCTAGATAATTTTATTGGACTGTACAATTTGCAGGTCCCTCCGATTCATTTAAAATTTGATGGAACGCTTATCCCAATTTTTGACGAGTCGACAGGGCGACTTATCGAGTTCTATCGTCTAAATAAGTGTAGATATTGCTTCCCGCATTTGCGCTAGAGAAATACCATCGGGAGGCTGCATGGAATGCCCATGCCTGCCCTGACTAGTTTCTTGCCGCGAGTGCTTCTGCCGGGTATTCTCCCGACCATGAGCACCGCCACGCTTCAGCAGTTCGGCCAGAGTCTGCCATCCTGGCTGGCCTTGGTGCAGCGTGGGGAAACGGTGGCCGTCATGGACGGCGGGCATGAGGTGGCGCGATTGGTGCCGCCGGAGAAACCGAAGGCTGTCGCACCTGCGCCTGCATGGTCTTGGAAAGATCATCTGGCAGATCTGGAGGCCATCTTTCCAGAGCCGGTGACCGGCATGGCGGAAGAATTGGAATTGCACAGGGGCCCATTCGATCGCGACAGCGTCTTGGAGTGCGTGCGGGAAGCGTAGCGCCACGCCGCTTTTCGCAGGCCGAACGGCGCGGGAGGACCTGAGAACGCTCGATACCCCCGCGAAAGCGGTGTCGTCGATGCAGGCTTGCGCCGTGCATCTCTGTCACCGCATTGATTGATTCGCTGCGCTCACCCTGCGGGCTCCTTTCAGTCGTCTGTCTCACTTCGTTCGGCTCGCTGACGCTCACCCCTTTGGGGCAGCCTGCGGCTGTCTACCTGCGCTGCGCTTCGGTTCCAAGACGCTGTCGCGTTTTTTCCTAGCTGTCCACGCCCCTTGAAATGGGGCTGCCGGCTGAGGGTCTGAATAGGCTGAAAAAAACCTGAATTGAGGCCGTGAAAACAGGTCAAAATCTATTGATAAAATACCGTTTCATACCATGATATGCCCACGGTGATAATCACCAAAACGAGCGCCTCGTTGTCCGCCTCCGGACGGCGTTTGGAAGAAAAAATGCCATTCATCCTGTGCATCAAAAATCGGTTTCAGCCCTGCCGCCAGATATTATGGAAACAGCCACACACGCTCTCATGGGTGCAGTCACCCACCAACGCCTCATGCGCCGCAAGTGGCTGTTTCCCTCGTTCAAAATCGACGGCCGTGAGATCAGCACGGAGGTTGCCAGGCAGCGGCATTGCGATCATCTGCGGAAAGGGCCTCATGTGGCCCTGCAGTCGGACGGCAAGCCTTTCTACCGCATCCAGTGTCCTGACTGCGGTGAGAAGCTTAGCGGTCAACTGCCACACTCCAGCATCCCAAACCGCGAGAGGTGCCCGCAGTGGAATGAAGAACTCTACCAGAGCCGCCTCAACGGTGGCGGTGCTGCCTACGAGCAGCTCCGGACCGCCGCCGTCGCGAAGCGGAAGGCGGAGTGGCGGGAGGTCTATCATCGCTATCTGGCATCTGCGGACTGGCAATCCGTGCGTCAACGCGTTCTCAAGAGAGCCCAGGGCACCTGCGAAGGATGCCTGCAGGCTCCGGCCACGCAAGTCCACCATCAGACCTATGAGCATGTGGGTGATGAACTCCTCTTCGAGCTTGTGGCGATCTGCCGCCCCTGCCATGAGCGCCTGCATCCGAAGACTTCGAACGGCGATTCGGAGCTTCTGGAATGGCACCTGCAAAACGTTCGCGTTTACTGAGATGGACCTCGGTCGGTTGCAGGTCCGCAGAGGCCGCGAGGAAGCCGTGGCCAGGGCCCTGAAGCAGGCAAAAGCATTTGATCAAATACCCATTCATACCACAACATACCTATGGTGATCCCGACTGAAATGATTGCCGCGCTGCTCGCCTCGGGCCGGCGCTTTGAACTCACTCCCGAAGGGGGCGTTATCGTGGATGCGGAGCCGTCCAAGGCCAGCAGGCGTGCCGAAAGGAACCGCCGCTACTATGAGTCACAGCGTCAGCGTGCGTCTGAAAACCTCTTAACATCGTCTGAACCCGCCCTGGAGCGTCTTGCTGCGCCTGAATCGTCTGAAAACACCCCACCTCTCCCCCTCTCTCCCTCCCACCCCCTTTCCCCTCAGACTCCCCTTTCCCCCGCCCACCCACACGCCCCCACACCTGCATACGGGCGAGCGCATGCGTACGTACGCGAGGCCGGGACGGGTCCAGCAGCGCAGCCTTTGGCCACGCAACCCCTGGCAGCAGCCACGAGTTCCAAACCCAGGCGCCAAACGCAGCCGGTGGATGACGCGACGTGGCTCGCGCACCTCGCTGCAAATCCGGCGTATCAAGCCCTCGACATCCCGGCGGAGCTGGGGAAATGCACCGCCTGGTGCGAGCTGAAACACCGGCGCCTCAGCCGTGCGAGGCTGCTGAACTGGCTGAACAAAGCGGACCCGCGCATCAGCCTCAAGGGCCTGGAGTCTCCCGTCAGCGCGGAGCCCCACGCCGACCGTGGCACCCAGGCGGAGCTGGAGGCCTACGCAAGGCAGATCGGACTGCCCGCCAGCGACGGCGCCTCGATGTTTAACCACTGGGAGGCGAACGGCTGGATGAACGGCCCCAATTCGATCAAGGACTGGCGCGCGGGCCTGCGCAAGTGGCGGGATCAAGGCTGGCTGCCCTCGCAAAAGGTGATTCACCGGCCAGCGCCAGTGCCGCGCTGTGACAGCGCGAACCTGCCGGGTCGGTATGCGTAGAAAGGGAGCGATGCTGCGGCCACCGATCCCACGGTCTTGATTCCTGCTGGTTTTCGGGAATCCTTGGTGCATGAAGCCTGCTGAATCGCTTTCCATCGCCGAGCAGATGAAGGTGCTGCAATCCGAGGATGATGTGGCGACGTGGTCGCTGGCACGTCTAGGAATGCCGCGAGAGTGGCGGGATACGAATGAAGAGGGCAACACAGAACGCTGCCAGGAGGCGGTAAACCGGCTTTTCACGCTGACGCGGGCGGACATTGAAGCGAGCCTCGTCGCGCAGGGGCTGCAGCCGGAGAACCTGCCGCCGACTCACACCCAGCCCGGCTCGCGTGATGGGTCTTACTTCATCGCCAAGGGTAAGAACGAATGGGAGTATTACTTCCAGGAACGCGAATGCCGCTGGCCCAGCGCGACTTTCAATGATCTCGCCGAGGCGAGAAAGCTGCTGCTCAATCAATGGATTCCCATCTGGCTGGAGCACCTCCGTGTTCCGTGCGGGACGAAGGAGGGGAAGGTGATTGAGACGTTGTGAGATGAAGAGCTTCGGACGTGATACGGGCTGCCAGCCCGTGATTCCGATCCGACGGGCTGGCAGCCCGTTTCACGATCTCCCGCTGCCATATCGAGGATGCCTTTTTTCGTGCCGGAGGCAGAGAACGCGAATCCGCCCGGGTCGGATCTCATAGAGCACATCGTATGGGAAACGCTGCAGTTTCACCCGGCGGACAGATGAGGAAGACATCCAGAAACTGAAACCTTCTGGATGGGCTTCAATCTGGCCGAAGGCTGTCTTCAGCTTGGCGAAGAAATCTTCACCCAGTCCGGGACTCTGCTCCTCCTACCATTCCACGGCTTCATCCACTTCTGCCTGAACCCGCTTGTGATAGGTCATCCTCATCGGCTAACACGATTGATTTTGAGTCCCGCCATGAATTCATCATGCGAAAGTTCCAGACTCGGGTCGGCATCCATTTCCTCCGACCGCCGCGTCGCCTCTTCCAGCCAGGCCTGATCCACCGTCTTCTGCCAGTCTTCTGGCACACTGGCGTAAAGCCTGTCGGCCAAAGCCACGCGTTCAGCCACGGGCAGCGAAAACAAGGATTGCGTCAGAGCAGCCGTACTCATGCTGCCCATTGTCCGCCATTCGGGGCGAAAATCCATCATTCTTTGAAACTCCGCTGCTCAAGGGGTATCACGTGGGCGGCAGCCAAGTGGTCCGCTCAGTCCGCTGAGCGGGTATAGGGACGTGGTGCACGCTCGAACCGCACAGAGGATTGCCTTCGGCGCGCTTCGCGAGGTGCGGACCACTATCTTGCGCCAGCCTTCAGCATCCGCAATCCGCCAACACCGCCTTCGCGGCATTGTAGCCGCAGAGGCCGGTGACGTTGCCGCCGGGGTGGGTGGAGCCGCCGCAGAGGTAGAGGGCTTCAATGCCACTGCGGTAGGTGCCTGCGCCTGGAAAGGGGCGGTGGTAGCCGATCTGGTCATTGGCGAAGGAGCCGACGAGGAGATCGCCGCGCATCATGTTGGGCAGCAGGCGCTCGGTATCGAGGGCGCTGCGGGTGAAGGAGTCCAGAACGGCGTTTTCAAGATTGGGCGCGTAGGTTTGCCAGAGCTTCAGCATCTCGCGACCGTGCGCGTCTTTTTCGCCGTCCCAGTTTCGGGCATCGCCACGCAGGGCGTAGGGCAGCTTTTCCCACATGAAGGCGGTGTGGCGTCCGGCGGGGGCCTGGGAGGGATCGAACTGTGTGGGGCAGGCTCCCCACATGACGGTGCGTGGAATTTCGCCCCGCTCATGCGCGGCGACGATGTCGTGAAACTGCGCCACATCATCGAGGCCGAGGATGGTCATGAAGGCCTGGTTCAAGTGCGGATGTTTTTCGGCAGCGGTGTAGCGTGGTGGTTCGCGCAGGTTGAGGTTCAGCGCGAAGAGTGGAGCGAGGAGGTTGTATTCGAACGCGGCGGCCTTTTCACGCAGATGCGAAGACGCGACATCGGCGGGAATGAGATCGAGAAAAGTCTGCTGCGGGTTCAAGCCGCTGGCGACGAACTGGGCGGCTTCGATGCGATCTCCTGTGATGGATTCCACGCCGCAGGCGCGTCCGCTTCGAGTTAGGATGGAGCGCGGCTGCCAGCTAGTGAAGATCTCGCCGCCGTGCTCGCGCAGATCGGCGCACAGGGCTTCGGCGAGACGGAGGGAGCCGCCGATGCACATCTGCGCCTTGCGCGGACTGGCGAGCAGCGCGGGGATGGAATGGCCGAAGCCTTTCTGCCGCAGATCCACCTCGCGCAGGCCATTGAAGAAGAGAAGCCCGGCACGCACGGCAGGGTGCTCGAACTCGCGCATGACAAACTCGATGGGAGACAGCGCCTGCACCTCCAGCAGCGTACGCCCGAGTGCGCTCTGCTGCAGCCGCGCCACACGCTCCGCCGGCGGCAGCGGCGCATTCTGAGCCTCGGGGATCAGGATCTGCTGCACGATGGGGCGAAAGCGCTCCGTCCACTCGCGCAGGCGCTCCGCATCGCGTGGCGAGATGGCGGCGAATGAGGCGAAGGTTTTGTCGAAGTCCGTCCACCACTCCAGCACGCGATCGCCGGGGAGGACCATGGCCACATTGAGCTCGGGCTCGATGTAGCGCAGACCGTAGCGCTCAAGCTCCAGCTCGGCATACCAGGGCATGGCAGTGATGCCGCGGTGGAAAAACGAATGAGTGTTGTGCCTGAAGCCTGAGCCGGGCGGATGCTCCACCGTGGCGAGGCCGCCGCCTGCCACGGGATTTTTCTCCACCACGGCCACCTTCATGCCCGCGCGTGCCGCGTAGCAGGCGAGGACGAGTGCGTTGTGCCCGGAACCGAGGATGAGGCCGTCGTAGGTCATGGTTGCGTGTTAAAACGCCACCATGCCCCCGACTTGCGCATCAGATGGAGACTTCGACGTCTTCCGAATCGGCATCCACCAGCGGCTTGAGGATCATGCCGGCAGCCACGGTGTTGTTGGTCTGCTCGTCCACGAGGACGAAGCTGCCGGTGGTGCGGTTCTTGGAGTAGGGGTCGAAGAAGATCGGCGCAGCGCAGCGCAGGCGGACGCAGCCGATGTCGTTCAGGGAGAACTCCTTGTTGGCAGCGCTTTTTTCCAGCGTGCTGATGTTCACCTTGTAGAGCACATCGGTGACGACGGCGCGCACATCATTGGTGGTGTGGCGCAGGTGGAAGCGGCTGCGGGGCTTGAGTGTTTTCTTGTCGGCAAACCAGCAGATCATGGCGTCAAACTCCTGGTTGGTCTGCGCGGGCTCGCCGGCCTTGACGATCATGCCGCCGCGGCTGGTGTCGATCTCATCGGCCACGGTGATGCTGTAGCTGAGCTGCGGGATCGCCTCTTCCTGCGGGCCTTCAAAGGTATGAATGCCGGTGATCTTTGACTTCATTTCAGACGGATAGACGAGCACGTCATCGCCTACTTTGAAGGTGCCGCTGGCCACGCGGCCGGCAAAGCCGCGGTAGTCGTGAAGATTGCCGACTTTGGCGTCGTCGCGGTCGGAGATGGGGCGGATGACCCACTGCACCGGGAAGCGTGCTTCATCGACGGCCGTTTCCGTGTGCACCTGCGCGGTTTCCAGATGCTGGAGAAGCGACGGGCCAGTGTACCAAGGTGTGTTGGCGGATTTTTCCACCACGTTGTCGCCATTGAGCGCGCTCATGGGGATGGGTGTGACGTGCGGCAGATTGTCGAGGCCTTTGGCAAAGGCCATGTACTCGGCCACGATCTTGTCATAGACGGCCTGATCAAAGTCCACGAGGTCCATCTTGTTCACCGCCAGCACGATGTGGCCGATGCGCAGCAGCGAGGCGAGGTAGGTGTGACGCATGGTCTGCTCGATGACGCCCAAGCGTGCATCGATCAGAATGATCGCGAGATCCGCCGTGGAAGCCCCCGTGACCATGTTGCGCGTGTACTGAATGTGCCCCGGCGTATCGGCGATGATGAACTTGCGCTTCGGTGTGGCGAAGTAGCGGTAAGCCACATCGATCGTGATGCCCTGCTCGCGCTCAGCACGAAGGCCGTCGGTGAGCAAAGCGAGATTGACATGCGCATCGCCACGACGCTTGGAAGATTCTTCGACGGCGAGAAGCTGGTCTTCGAAGATCGACTTCGAGTCATACAGCAAGCGGCCGATGAGCGTGCTTTTGCCATCGTCCACACTGCCGGCAGTGGTGAAACGAAGAAGGGAGGATTCGGTGGGATTGACGAGAACGTCCATGGTAAAAACTAGATGGGAAAGAGGGGTTTAAGCGACAGCCTCAAGAGCTGGGAGAGATGGCGTGATTACCATTCATCTCCAGCATCAGAAGGATTGTTGGGGACTTTGGACAAGATGCGAAGAAACTTGTCCTTATGTGGTGACTGAGTGCACCTCAGATTCAAGGCTTCAAGAGCCTCAGCCTGCTCAATTTCGGAAACCACCATGTCAGCAACGAAGCGGGCAGGCTCTTTGCACCCCTTGTCGGCGTATTTCTCCAGGCGCTGAGCTATGGTCTCGTCGAGTTGGATTGTCAAAAGCGGCATGTTATTTGAGGCGATGACTCCAGTAACCTGGACGGCGTTTGCTGTGGGCGACGGCGACGATGCTGATCGCGTCAGGGTGGATGAGATAAATGAGGCTGTAGGGGTAGCGCTTGATACGAATGGTTCGGATGTCTGGCCGGATTTGACGATTGCGGGCCGGGGCTTTAAGAATTTTGGCAATGGTTTTATTCGTTTCTTCGATGAAGTGATCCGCAGCCTGATCGCTTCGCTTTCGATACCAGCGCAGGCCATCGGCAAAATCTCGCTTCGCTCCGTCTGCCAGCTGGACTCTCATGTGGGACGTTGGAGAGATTCGCGGGCTTCCTGAAGCACATCCTGCCAGTCGTGCATCTGGCAGGTGCCAGCCTCTACTTCAGCAACCCGGCGGTCGATCTCTGCCATCCATTCGGGCGAAAGCGGCGGGCCTTCGTCCTCATTCTCAAACTCGTCGTCCAGCGACTCGGAAAAGCGGTCGAAAAAGGCCACACGCTCTTCTTGAGTGAGGCGCTTGGCGGCTTCGAGCAGGCTGTCAACCGGACTGAGAACGACGGTGTTCATGGGTGGAGCATAGCACAGGATCGAAAATCAGAAATACCCTTCTTTTTTGCGGTCCTCCATGGCGGTCTCGCTGCGCTTGTCATCAGCACGTGTGCCACGCTCGGTCTGACGTGCGGCAGCCACTTCGGCGACGATTTCGTCGATGGTGCTGGCGGTGGATTCGACAGCGCCGGTGCAGGTGGCATCACCCACGGTGCGGAAGCGGATGGTCATTTCCTTCACGCGGGGTTTTTCTTCATCCAGCAGCGGGATGATGCCGGTGCTGGCGTCGAGAAGCTGGCCGTGGCGCTCAATGATCTTGCGCTGGTGGCTGAAGTAGAGGCTTGGCAGGGGGATGTTTTCCTGGCGGATGTACTGCCAGATGTCCATCTCGGTCCAGTTGCTCAGCGGGAACACGCGGAAGTGCTCGCCGAAGTGCTTGCGGCCATTGAAGATGTTCCAGAGCTCGGGGCGCTGGTTCTTGGGGTCCCACTGGCCGAATTCATCGCGGTGGCTGAAGAAGCGCTCTTTGGCACGGGCTTTTTCTTCATCGCGACGGCCGCCGCCGAGGCAGGCGTCGAACTGGTTTTCCTCGATGGTGTCCAGCAGCGTGACGGTCTGCAGCTTGTTGCGGCTGGCGTTATGCCCTTTCTCCTCCTGCACGCGGCCATCATCGATGGACTTCTGCACGAGGCCGACGGTCAGCGTGGCACCGATCTCCTGCACGAACCAGTCGCGGTATTCCATGGCCTCGGGGAAGTTGTGGCCGGTGTCCACATGCAGCAGGGGGAAGGGCAGCCTGGAAGGGTAGAAGGCTTTGCGCGCCAGCCAGGCCATGACGATGGAGTCCTTGCCCCCGGAGAAAAGCAGCGCGGGCTTTTGAAACTGGGCGGCAGTTTCCCGCAGGATATAAATGGCCTCGGATTCGAGGAACTGGAGATGGGTGATCGCGGACATGAGTTGTCAAATAACGTCGATAGATTTGAGAAGATTACGTAGGCTCAGGCAGGTGACAAGCACGCCTACCAGAACCATGAAAGGTTTGTGCGGGATGCGCCGGGCCGCCCACGCGCCGAAGGGAGCTGCGACCACACCTCCCACGGCCAGGCCGACGATGGCGCTCCATTCTGAGAAGCCGATGGTAAGGAAAAAGGTGATGCTGGCCGCAAGAGTGACAAAAAACTCCACCGCGTTCACACTGCCGACCGTGATCCGGACGTTGTTGCCACGCACGATGAGATTGGAAGCCACGATCGGCCCCCAGCCGCCGCCGCCCATGGCATCCACAAGCGCTCCCACGAATCCCAGCGGAGCCAGATGGGTGGTCACATTGCGTGGCGGGATGCGCATGAAGGCCTTGCCGATGATCACGAGCCCCATGATGATGAGATAGCCCGAGACATAGGGTTTTAAAACTTCACCATCAATGCGATACAGGGCATAGGCGCCGATGACGGCACCAATGACCGCCGGCACCAGCAAACGCCGGAACAAAAACCGGTCCACATTGCCGAAGGCATGATGCGAAATCGCCGAGGCGCCGGTGGTGAAGCACTCTGCGGCATGCACCGTGGCGCTGGTGTTGACTGGGGAGACGCCGAAAGCCATCAGCAGCGAAGATGCGCTGACGCCATAGGCCATGCCGAGCGCACCGTCGATCAATTGAGCGACGAAACCTGCCAGCACATAGAGTCCGAATTCGTGAGTCAGGAAATCCATGGACGCTTAAGCTTTGTCGGTGACGAGCTTGGCATGCAGGCCGCATTCGTGTTTTTCATCGCCCTTGGCGGGATCGTAGTAGGTGCGCTCGTTTGGCAGACCGTGCTCGGCCAGGTAGGCGTCCATCTCGGTGGGGGTCCAGTCCAGGATGGGGTTCACCTTGAGGCAGTTGAACTTGGCGTCCCACATGAAGGGCTGCAGGGTGGCGGCGCGCTGGGGATTCTGCTCTTTGCGCAGGGCGGTGATCCAGACTTTCGGGGCGAGTTCGCGCATGCCACGCTCAAAGGGCTCCAGCTTCATGATGCGGCTGAAGGATTCCACGCGCTCGACTTCGTCCGGCATGGGGATCTGGCCGCCATTGAGCGCCAGCCAGTGGGCCGCGGTCATCTTGGGCAGGTAGGGCTGCAGATTGAGGCCGAGCTTGGCACGGCTCTTTTCGGCGAAAACGTAGGTTTCAGGGAGATTGGTGCCGTGATCCACCCAGAGGATGGGGATGTCTTTGCTCTGCTCCGTGGCGAGATGCAGGATCACCGCTTCGTAGGGGCGGAAATTGGTGGTCACGATGGCTCCGCCTGCGGCATGAGCGAGGGCAGTCTTGATGATTTCCTGTGGGGACTGGCCACGAGCAGCGTCGTTGAGAGCTTGGATTTGATCGGGATTCATGCGAGGGGCGCGAGTATTAACCTAATTCCCGATGTGTAAAGTAGGAAATTAAAGTTTACGGGTAAAATTTGGTCACGAAAAAGGGCGCGGAGATTATCCGCGCCCTGATTCAAAATAGATTGGCCGAACTGCTTAAGCCTGGAGAGCAGGCTCGACGTTCACACGGGTGCCATCCTTGTCGAAGAGGACCTTGCCGTCCACCAGAGAGAAGATGGTGTGGTCCTTGCCAAGACCGACGTTGCGGCCGGGGACCCACTTCGTGCCGCGCTGGCGGAGGATGATGTTGCCTGCGATGACGGCTTCACCGCCGAATTTTTTGACGCCAAGACGCTTGCTCTGGCTGTCGCGACCGTTTTTGACGGAACCTTGTCCTTTTTTATGGGCCATAAGAAGTGAGGAGTAAAAAGATTAGGCGTTGATGGCGGTGATCTGCACGAGGGTCAGCGGCTGGCGATGACCACGGGTCTTGTGAAAGCCCTTGCGCTTGCGGAACTTGAAGGTGGTGGCCTTGTCTGCCTTGTGCTGGCTGAGCACCTTGGCGGAAACGGTGGCACCTGCGACGGTGGGGGCACCGACCTGGATGCTGCTGCCTTCGCCAGCGACGAGCACCTGGTCGAAGGTAACGGTTTCGCCTTCGGCGGAATCGAGCTTCTCCACGTCGAGCTTGTCGCCCTGGGAGACTTTGTACTGTTTGCCGCCTGTTTTGATGATTGCGTATGCCATGACCTGAAAGAAGTGAGAGTTCTGCGTCCTCTTTTGGGAAGAGGGGCGCGGAGGTTTCCACACCTCACCGGGTTCGGCAAGGGAAAATTCCCCTGAAAGTCTTAGAAAAAGCAAAATCAGGCCGCCGGCGCGGGCGAATTTCCAAAAAAATGAGTCAGCGCCTCCATCATTCCTTCGCTCGCAGGCCTGCTGGCAATGTAGCCGCCGTAGGAACGGACGATCTGCTTCACGGGCTCCACCGAATTGCTGGGACAGGCGATCATGCGGGCATGGCGTGGATCGAGCATGCTGAGGTCATTGAAATTGTCACCCGCGGCAAAGCAGGCGGAGGAGTCAAGACCAAGAAGGCGGGCCAGCTCGCTGAGCGCGGTGCCTTTGCTGTAGCCGCTGTGCGAGAAGCGCAGGTAGATGCCATTGCGGTGATAGCCGATCTCCGGGTACTGCCGGGCGTGCGTGTCAATGTAGGCGCAGATGCCATCCAGCTCGAGATCATTGGACCCGACAATGCCCATTTCACCCGCGCTGCCGGTGATGAAGGAGGCATTCGTCTGTGTTTCCACCATGTGCCGGATGGCCAGAAGCGACTGCTGATGATCTTTCGCAAAGCGCTCCTGGGCACGGCGCGCCTGCCGGTTCCATGAGCCGTAGTCCGTCCAGCGGCTGAAGAAGCCCGGCTTATAGATGTCGCTCTCCTGGGCGATGATGAAGTCGGGTTCGTAAAAAATGCCGTATTGGGCAAGCCCCTGGAGCGTCTGGCTCAAACTGCGGCCGGTATTGATGACCCACGCAGCACCCTGGCTGCGCAGCAGCTGGATCATCTGCCCGAAACCCGGATGATAGATAGGCTCGCTCTCAGGATGCACGAGCGTGCCATCGAAATCGAAGCAGAGAATGAAGCGATGTTTGGGAGCTGCCATGTAGCGGGGCGCGCATTCATGCCGCGAAAGAGGCCGGCTGCAAGACCGCGATCACACGCCAGAAGGCCAGAACGCACAGCGCCCAGAGGACGGATTCATAAATCACAAACACCGGCAGCCGCATTTTCCGCCGGCGGGCACGATGGACCAGGGCTTCGCTGGCCCACAGCAGGCTGAGCACGAGGGGCGGGTAAAGAGCCAGGTGGCGGTTTCCCCAGGTGAGGACGGGCATGTCCCAGCCGAAATCGAAGAAACATGCCACGCAGGCCAGCACGCTGAACAAGGCAAGCGGGGCGGTTTCAGGGTGGAGTGCCTGCCCTGCATGCGCCGCCTGCGGCGCCACGAACCCGAGGATCAACATCAGCACGAAAAGGATGCTGGCCAGGGCGATGACGAACACACCGCGCTCATGCGGGAGTGAATCAAAACTCCAGGGAAACTGCAGCACCGATTCGGTCATTCTCAGCCCCCCTTCGAAGAGCCGCTTCTTCACGTCCTCCGAAGAATGGGCGGCCCGGTAGCTGGCATAGCCTGGCCGGTCTTCTGGAGGCACCGCCTGCAAAGACTCGCGCGTCTGGTGCGCAGCCGTCCACTGCTGCATGGCGGACTCGTTTTCAAACCACCGCCAGTGGAAGGGCGCGGCGTCCCCCAGCTTTTCCTTCGAATAGGAAAGCATGGGCCCCACGGTGATCAGATGGCACACCACCAGCAGGATCATGCCCAGCCAGTGATTGCGCCAGGTCCAAAGGGAAGTCCCCCTTTCATGCGGCAGGTGGGCCATGATCCACCCCCACAGCCAGCGCAGTGAGCTGACAGCGATGAATACGCCCACCAGCGTGGTGGTGGTGGGAAGCGTCAGATTGGCCAGGGCGGAAAGAAAGCCGATCAAGCCGTAGAGCCAGAGAGAGTTGCGCTTCAGGGCCGCCACGCAGCACACCCAGATCATCAGAAACAAAAGCTGAAACAGCACGTCAGGTGAAAAAGCAGAGGCCGACGGCAGGAGCACTCCGAAGCCGATGGTGAGAATGGTGAGCAGCGCTGCGGGGACGGAAAAAACACGCGCCGCCGCCAGGCCAAGCATCAGCAGGAAAGCCAGACTGAGACCCAGCATCCAGCGTTTGCCAGAGTGCAGCACATGCTGGTCTGCCGCAGTCAAAGCCGCCGTGGCCGGCTCCTGCCCTTTGGCCACATTCCACGCAGCCAGCCAGGGCCAGAGCGGCCGCACCACGCCATCCGTGCGGTGAGGCAGCCAGTCATTCAAAGGCTGGGAGACGCTCCTGGAAAAATCAGGGCTGAGATCGGGCCGGGTTTCAATGGCGGCATTGAGGTACACCCTCTCCTGCTCAGAGATGGCGGTCGTGGTGGTGCCTTGCGATTGAAAAGCCCGGACATAGCACCAGGCAAAAAAGATCAGGCAGGCGAACATCACCAGCCAGCGTCCGCCGCGCAGCCAAAGCTTTGTGAGTTGCAGGAACACGGGCTTGACCGGTGGGCGTTCTGCGAGGGTTTGCGTAGAAAGGGTTTATTTCCTGGGCCGCACTTTGATTTCCACCCTGCGGTTCATGCCCTGCTGCTCGGCCGTGCCTGCCGTGCTCACGATCGGCTTCGACTTGCCCATGCCCACGGCCTGGATGCGGTCCGTGCCCAGTCCCAGAGATTCACGCAGCCAGCTCACCACCGCCGTGGCGCGGCGGATGCTGAGTTCGAGGTTGTAGTCCTCGCCGCCGAAGCTGTCGGTGTGGCCTTCGATGATGAAAAGCGAGTCCGGGTTTTTTTGAATGAGGAAGCCGAGCTTCATCAGGCTGAGGCGGGCAGCCTCCGCCAGCTGATCGCTGCCGTAGTCAAACAGCAGGTCCGTGGGCATCAGAATGGGGGCGGTGCTGCCACCCATCTTGCCACCGCCGCCGAGGAGATCATCGAGATTGCTGAAACCCTTCACGCGAGCGCCAGCAGCCGTTTCCGTGCCCTGGCTTTTCACCGCATCCAGCAGCCCGGTGTCCATCTTGCCACCCAGGCCGGGATCCACCGCGCCGGCATCCAGCAGCATTTGCTTTTCTGAAACGGGTTTGGACAAAACATCGCGCCGCACGCTGGCGAGATCCGCGGCGAAGTCCGGCGCTGCCATGGACTGCGGGGCGAGAAGCTTGGCCATGTCGCTGCCTTTCGGCGTTCCAGGGGCGCCATCGCCGGGGTCATTGGCTCGGACGAAATTGGTGATCTCCTTCACGTTGGGCGTGAGGTCGATTTCCTGGTTCTTCGGCAGTTCCTGCAGCTTGTCGAAGTCATCCAGCTTGGGCTCAAAGGCCTTCATGTCCGGCATGTTGCCTGGAGCGATGGTCTCGGGAATCTGCTGAATGGCCTCCTGCTCCCTGAGTTTCTGCTCGCTGATGCGGATGCGCTCGGGGACTTCACGCGGTTTGGCGGGCGTCACGTTGGCGATGCCCAGGGTGTCGAATCCGACGACGAGCATCATGTGGAAAACCACTGAGAGGATCAGCGCAAACATCATCCACCACTTCAGGCTCCAGTCGTCGCGGGAACGAAAAGAAGACTGCGGAGTGGTCCATTCGGGGGGATGGGTGACTGCGGCCATGGTAGAGGCAGCTTAGCACGTGGGCAAAGCTTTGCACGCGGCACTTTAACCGTGACATCGACGCCGCCAGTTTCGTATTCTTGGGACCACTGAACCCACCCCACCCACCACTATGAACCGACGCGCCTTCATGACCACGAGCACCGCCGCCCTGGCAGGCTCCCTCTTCGTTCCAGCCACCAGCCATGCGCTGGACCTCACCCAGGCCCCCCTGCCCTACGCCGCCGAAGCGCTGGAGCCTCACATCGACGCCCAGACGATGAACATCCACTTCGGCAAGCACCACACCGCCTACATTGCCAAGCTGGGCGATGCGCTCAAGGCCGCGAACATCAGCAAGACAGACGCCATCGAACTGGTTTCCGACATCAAGGCCCTGCCCGAAGCCTCCCAGGCGGCCATCCGCAACAACGGCGGCGGCCACGTCAACCACACCTGGTTCTGGAAGTGGATGGCCCCTGCCGGCAGCGGCCCGAAAGGCCCCGAGGGCAAGCTGGGAGAAGCGATCCAGAGCACCTTCACCAGCGTGGACGATTTCAAAAAACTCTTCGGCGAAGCAGGCGTGAAGCGCTTTGGCTCCGGCTGGGCCTGGCTCATCGTCACCAAGGACGGCAAGCTCAAGATCACCTCCACTCCGAACCAGGACAATCCGCTCATGAAAGGCATCGTCGATGAAGCCGATCTCGGCACGCCGATCCTGGGGCTGGACGTGTGGGAGCACGCCTACTACCTGAAGTATCAAAACAAGCGGCCTGACTACATCGCCGCATGGTGGAATGTCGTGAACTGGGCCGAAGTCTCCAAAGGCTACGCTGCGGCCAAGGGAAAGGCCTGAGCGCCCACGCCATCTCCGCACCATGACAGGACTCATTGAGGTCAAGCTCATGGAGTTGAACCAGTTGTTCAACTCCATGGACCCTTCCCCGTTTCACGAACGTGACCTGGATCATGACGCCGAGGAGTTCATCGT
Source organism: Prosthecobacter sp. (assembly GCF_044226605.1). GTDB lineage: Bacteria > Verrucomicrobiota > Verrucomicrobiia > Verrucomicrobiales > Verrucomicrobiaceae > Prosthecobacter. The sequence goes on from NZ_JBGAGS010000010.1 coordinate 292,893, forward strand.
CAGCTGGGCGCAGGAGCACCCTCAGCAGCATGAGCTGAAGCTGGTCGTACACCTGGCGAAACACCCTGCCGACGTGGATGACGCACGGAAGCTCGTCGCGGACTCTGTGGCGCATTACTTCGACTATCGTGCCGCGATGACGCTGCGAGAATTCAAACGACTGATGCGGGAGGGGCGGGCCTCCTTGGTGATCGGCATGCTGTTTTTGGGCCTCTGCCAGTTCGCCGCCACCGTGCTCTCCCCTGCCGCCGCCAACTGGCAGGCGGTCGCCCGTGAAGGGCTGACCATCATCGGCTGGGTGGCCATGTGGAAACCTTTGGAAATCTACCTCTACCGCTGGTGGCCCCTGCTGAGTCTGCGAAAACTTTACCAACGTCTCGGCCGTATGTCTGTGGAGGTTCACTGCTCGACTCCCACTTGAAACTCTCCAACCCTATGAAAACCCTCCTCGCCACCCTCCTGCTCATTCTTCCCGCCCTTATGCTCGCCGCCGAACCCGTCAAACATGTGAAAGCCAATGAAGCCGCCAAGATCATCGCCGACGGCAAGACAGCCGTGATCGATGTGCGCACGCCGGACGAGTTTAAAGACGGCCACATCAAAGGCGCCAAGAACATTGACATCATGTCCAAAGACTTCGAAGCCGAGCTGGGGAAACTCGACAAGACCCAGCCCACGCTGGTGCACTGCCAGGCCGGCGGCCGCAGCACCCGCGCACTGCCGATCTTCGAAAAACTCGGCTTCACGAATCTGATCCATCTGGACGACGGCTTCGGCGGCTGGGCTGCTGCGGGTAAGCCGGTGGAAAAATGATCAGGATAGGTAACTATTCAGGTCCGGGGTCATGGGACGAAGGATGACGGCGCAAGCTGGATTTCGAACGCCCCTCACCCTAACCCTCTCCCCGAAGTCAGCATTCAGCTATCAAGCTTGGGGCGGGGAGAGGGGATTGGCGCTGTCACGCTTTAAAACTCAGTCGGAGTCGCAACGCGAACCTCCTCTCCCCGCCCCAGACATCGCAGGTCTGTGCATCCTTCGGGGAGAGGTTAGGGTGAGGGGCATTCCAAATCCACCGAGACGTCGCTGCCAGATTCCCTACCGACCTGAATCGTTACCAAAAGACAGCGGCAACGCCGCAAAAGTTGAACCAGCTCGCGGACGAACTCGACGCAGATGCCTTTTTTGGCACGGCAGAAGTCATGATTCTGCAGGACTTCAAACTGCCGAGTCAACTCTTTGCCACCACTCTCTTCACCACCTCCGCCGCGAGCACAAAACCGAACGTGCCGGTGACATGAGTTGCCGCACCGAAGCCGGCGGCGCAGTCCAGGCGCAGGCCGGTTTCGGCTCCGGTTTCGGGTTCAAGAGAGCAGGAGCCATCGGCCCAGGGGTAGATGGGTTTCTCGCTGGAGAAGACGCAGGACACTCCCATGGCCAGCGGGCGGCCTTCCTCGCTTTTGGGAAAGCCGTGCTGGCGGCGCAGGCACTGGCGCACGCCTTTGAGCAAGGTATCGGCCCCCGCGTGGCCGAGATCCGCTGTGCGAATCAGCGTGGGATCGCGCCGTCCGCCGGCGGAACCCGAGGTGATGACGGGCACTCCTCGCGCATGGCATTTCGCGATGATGAGCGCCTTGATCGAGGTGCGATCCACGGCATCGACCACGAAATCAAACTCCGGCGCAAGCAGGCGATCCGCATTGGATTCGGTGAGGAATTCGATGACGCGGTTCACGCGGCAGGCGGGATGGATCTCGGCCACACGTGCGGCCAAAACATCGACTTTCGAAACGCCGATGGTGTGGGCGAGCGCGGGTAGCTGCCGGTTTGTGTTGGTGATGCAGACGTCGTCCATGTCGATCAACGTCAGCTCGCCAACGCCGCTGCGGGCCAGTGCCTCGACCACCCAGGAGCCAACCCCGCCAACACCCACGATGGCCACGTGTGCCGCCGCCAGACGCGGCAAAGCAGCGGCCCCGTAGAGCCGTCCGATGCCGCCAAAGCGCTGCGTGTAGGATTCATCCATGCTGTCGTTTAATACGACCGCAGCAGAAGATCAAGACGCCATGGCGCCTAGCAATGATGCGCGCCGCGTGTGTTCACATGCAGCGAGTACAGGCTCTGAGAGGCAGTGATGAAGAGGCGGTTCCGCTTGGGGCCGCCAAAGCAGAGATTGCTGGCGGTCTCCGGGAGCTTGATGTGCCCGAGCATTTTGCCCTCGGGATTGAAGACGTGGACGCCGTCATAGCCATCGCCAATCCAACCGGCGCTGGCCCAGAGGTTTCCTTCCACATCGCAGCGGACACCATCGGAATTTCCCTTGGCTTTCTTGTCTGCCAGAGCGCCTTTGTTGGTGGTGAAGATTTTGCCGTTTTTCACCTTCTTCCCATCCACGTCATAGACGCGGATGTTTTTTGGTGAGCCGCTGTCCACGACATAGACCTTCTTGTAATCAGGCGAGAAGCACAGCCCGTTCGGCTTCTCCAAATCTTCGGTGATCTTGGTGATCTCGCCGCTGGGATCGATGCGATAGACGGACTCTTTGAGCAGCAGCTCCCCTTTGTTTCCTTCGTAATCCATCATGCTGCCGTAGCCTGGGTCCGTAAACCAGATGGAGCCATCCGCATGCACGGCGCCGTCATTCGGTGCGTTGAGGATTTTGCCCTCAAACTTGTCCGCGAGCACGGTGACCTTGCCGTCGAGTTCATAGCGCACCACACGCCGTGTGGCGTGCTCGAAGCTGATCTGGCGGCCCTGCAGATCAAAGGTGTTGCCATTGCTGTTGTTGGCGTTGTTGCGCATGACGGAGACATGGCCGTCCTCGGGCAGGTAGCGCATCTGCGCGTTGTTGGGGATGTCGCTCCACACGAGGTAGTTCCCCGTCCCGTTCCACGCGGGACCTTCCGCCCAGAGCATGCCGGTGTGCAGACGGCGGATGGGCGAATTTCCCTGAATGAGTTTTTCGAACTCGGGATCGAGCACGATGACGTCGGGATCGGGATAGCGCTCCGGCGTCCTGCCGGACCAGTCACGGGAAAGCAGCGTCGTGGTGGCGGCAGAAGCAGCGAAAGTGGCAAGGAAAGTGCGGCGGTTGGTGGTGGTCATGACGAAGGTGGTTGTAGCGAATGAAACGTGGCGCTGGCAAGGCTTTCATCGCCCGGCGCTCCACAAAAAAAGCCCCGGTCACATCGCTGCGACCGGGGCCTGATCAAAACATCAGCCTGCGGGATCAGATGATCTCCACGTTCTGGCGGCCGTGCTCGGCGTAGTCCTTGGCGGCCCAGCCGGGCATGGCGACAGGGTACCAGCCTTCAGCATCGGGCTTGACCGGCGCTTCAGACTCGGCGGTGATGATGTTGGGCATGTGCTGCACTTTGCTGTTGAGTGCGTCATCCCATTTCACTTCTTTGCCGGAATAGGTGGCCATGCGGCCCATGACGGCGGTCATGGTGGATTCAGCACCGTAGTAGGCGTTGTTGATCGGCTTGTTCTCACGGATGCAGGCCTGCAGCGTGTCGTGTTCCGTCTGATACGGATCTGGATCAAGACGCTTGGCGTTCTTGCCCTTGGCATCGCCGATGTCCTTGCCGCCTGGACGATATTTCCAGATGGTTTCGCCCTTGTGATTGTTGGCGTAGCAGCGGCCGCTGTTGTCGAGGTAGATCTTGCCCTTGGTGCCGGTGAATTCTTCACGCACAGCGTTGCTGACACCGGACTGGTGGCGGCACTGGCTGTTGATGCGCACACCGTTTTCATAGGTGTACTCCACGTAGTGGTGGTCAAAGATCTGGCCGAACTTCTTGTCCACGCGCTGCTGACGGCCGCCCATGCCCTGGGCGGTGACGGGAGGACCGCCAATGAACCAGTTGGCCACGTCGATGTTGTGGATGTGCTGCTCATTGATGTGGTCGCCGCAAAGCCAGGTGAAGAAGTACCAGTTGTTGAGCTGATACATGAGCTCGGACTGGCCTTCGCGCTTGTCGCGGAACCAGATGCCGCCGCCGTTCCAGTAAACCTGGCCGGAAACGATGTCGCCGATGACGCCTTCTTCTTTGACCTGGGCGAGTGCCTCGCGGTAGCAGTTCTGGTAACGGCGCTGAAGGCCGCAAACGACCTTGAGGTTCTTTTCGTCAGCGATTTTGGCCATCTCAAGAACCTTGCGCACGCCGGGAGCATCCACAGCGACGGGCTTTTCCATGAAGATGTTTTTGCCAGCGTTCACCGCAGCTTCGAAGTGATAGGGGCGGAAACCGGGAGGCGTGGTGAGAATGACGAGGTCGCAGCAGTCGATGACCTTCTTGTAGGCGTCCGGGCCGGCGAAGATGCGGGAGTCATCCACTTTCACCTTGTCCGGGGCTTTGTTGCGCAGATTGCTCAGCGCGCCATCGGCCTTTTCTTTGAAGGCGTCTCCAACAGCGTGGAGGGTGATGCCCTGCTGATTGGTGCTGAGGGCCTGGCCGGCGGCGCCGGTGCCACGACCGCCGCAGCCGATGAGGCCGATTTTGATTTCATCGCTGCCGGCTGCCCAGGCAGACTGGGCGACGGTGAGAGCGCTGGCGGCGGCAGTGGTGCCGATAAACTGACGGCGGGAAGTGGCCGCAGCGGTGGTGGTGGTCGGTGTGTTCATGGGATGAATGAATAGGTTTGACGTGAACGGTCGTAAAAAATCAGGCGAGCGCGTTTTTGATGAGCGCAAAGCCTTCGGTGTAAACTTGTTCGGTGCTGGGGAAGAAATCGCGCCAGACGCGGGTGGCGGCGGCGAGGTCTGGCAGGGCGCTGCCAAAGGCTTCGATGGTCATCCAGCCGTTGTAGCCGATCTTTTTCAGGTGCTTGATCTGCTCGACGATGTTGATGTGACCGCGCCCAGGGGTACCGCGATCATTTTCGGAGATATGCACGTGGTTGAGCTTGCCGGTGGCAAACACGGTGTCGATGGCAGCGATGGGATTCTTCTCTTCGATGTTGGCGTGGAAGGTGTCATACATCGTGCCGAAGTTTGGATGATTGACGCGCTTCACGTAGGCGGCGGCCTGCTCCATGGTGTTGAGGAGGTGGGACTCGAAGCGGTTCAGCGCCTCGATGGCGCACTTCACTCCGGCGGCTTCAGCCACGGGAGCGATGGCGCGGTGCACTTCAGCAGCGCCTTCCAGCTCAGTCTCGGTCGGGAAAGCTCCGGTAAACTGGCCCAGCACCTGGTAGTAGGGGCCGACCAGAGTCTGCACGCCGGCATTGTGCGCGCACTCGATCACGCGCTTGAGATGATCCACCGCGCCCTGGCGGTTTGCAGCCACGGGGCTGATGGCGTTGTGGGCTTCATCCGGCAGGACGGTCACGGCGGTGCACTCCATGCCGTTGTCTTTCAGCACCTGGCCGATGCTTTTGAAATGGGAGGGATTGCTCACATCAAAGATCGGCACCTCGACGCCGTCATAGCCCGTAGCCTTGAGTTTTTCGATGACAGGGTAGTTCGCCTCGGTGACGTGGCCGGTGTAGAGCAGGAGATTGAATCCGATTTTCATGGGGTGGGACGCGAAGCTAGGGAATGGCGGGCGGATTGGCAAGGTCTGTATCCGAAGATTTCCCTCGAATCGGACAACGCCCCTGCCGACGCTTCTATTGCGGGGATCTGCATAAATCCCAGGGGGGGCGCAATGGCGTCAATTTTGGCATTGAAAAGGGAGCGGCCGATTTGAATAGTGTAAGCTTCTCCCGCCGTGCTGATTTGCAAGACGGAAACCCACCCTACCATGACCGCCCTTCGATTCATTGCGATGTCCGCCACCTGCCTCGCCCTGGCCTCGTGTGAAAGCACGAAAAAGTCCAGCAGCAGCGATCCTTACGCTTCGAACTACGGCAGCGACGGCCACTACAATCCTTATCCGGGCCAGACCGGCTACGCCTCCACGACGCCGAAATACCAGACGCCTCCAGCGCCCGCCTCTTTCCCCTCCCAGCCTGAACCACCGGCCAATCCGTACGCTTTCAGCGGCACGAAGAAGGCGCCTCCGCCCTCCTCGTCCTCCTCCTCGGCTTCCAAGTCGTCCTCCAGCAAGAAAACGGTGGCTTCCCACAGCACCACGAAGAAGAAGTCCACGCCTTCCAAGTCGACGGCTAAAAAGTCAACCGGTTCGAGATATACCGTGGCCAAGGGCGACACCTTGTCTGCCATTGCGAGGAAAAAGGGGTCTTCGGTGGCGAGAATCAAGGCTGCGAACGGCCTCAGCAGCGATCTGATCCGCCCGGGACAGAGCTTAAAGATACCGTGATCCGGGGTTAGGGCACTTTTTGGCTGCAAAACGTGCTGAGAACTGAATATTTCCCCGGTTAGAGCCGTCCATAATCCGCCACTAAAAATCCATGCCTGCCTCAGCCGCGCCTGACCCTGGCGAAGTCTCAGACCTCGACTTGGTCAAACGCAGCCAAGCGGGCGACACGCGGGCTTTTGACGAACTTGTCACTCGCTATCGTGGGAGGATCTACGCCATGACCTATCACCTCATCCAGAACGAAACCGAAGCATGGGACCTCGCCCAGGAGGCTTTCATCAAGGCATGGCGTGCGCTTCCAACGTTCAAGCACGATGCCGGTTTTTACACCTGGCTGTACCGCATCGCGCACAACGTGAGCTATGACTGGCTGCGGAAGAAGAAGATTCAGGGCGATGGTGAGTTTGACGACGAGCGCACCGAGCACCGCGTGGCAGCCGGTGCTGAAGCGGCGCCGAAAGGCGACGTGGCCCCCGACACCGCTCTGCGCAACGCGGAACTGGGGCAGCGCATCCAGGAAGCGATCGCCAAGCTCTCCCCAGAACACCGTCAGGTCATTGTGCTGCGCGAAGTCGAGGGCCTGGCCTATGAAGATATCGCCGCCTTGATCCCGTGCTCGCTTGGCACGGTGATGTCCCGCCTTTTTTACGCCCGCAAGAAACTTCAGGAACAACTCCACGACGTTTATGAAACATCCCTCTGAAGAACACGATCTCATCCGCTGGCTTGACGGCGAAATGAGTGAAACAGAACGCACTCAGTTTGAGGAGAGCCTCAAACAGGATGCAGCCCTGGCCAGGGAAGCTCAGAACATGCGCGCTCTGAGCGCCACCCTCCGCGCCCATCTCCCCGCTGAAATCCGTGTCCCCCACGCCGATTATTTCAACACGCAGATCGGGGTGCGCATCACGCAGATGGCACTGGACGATGCGCGCGCAAAGCAGGTTGGAACTAGCTGGGGTTCCATCCTGCAATGGATGCGCCAGCCGTGGTTTGCACTCGCCGGAACAGCCGCAGTCGCGGTATTGAGCTTCAGTCTGATGAAGCCAGCCGAAGAGAGCACCACGCAGAGCAGAATCCTCAGCTCCTATACCCCCAACGTGAACGTTCAGGCGCACGCCTACCATGACAGCAATGCAGATGCCACGGTGCTGATGCTCGACGGCCTGGATGCTGTGCCGGCTGCGAAGAAAATCTCCGGCATAAGCGTGCACCACAGCGAACTCGAGCCAGAGCTGGCAGAAACGACGATGTTTGACGACCAAGGGGCTGCCCTGCTCCAAATCTCCCGTGATTCGCTTGGCAATCCGGTACTCTTCCCCAGAGGATGAAGGCGCTCCTGACAGTTCTTGCCCTTTTTTGTGTCACGGCCCTTGGGCGTGCCCAGGAGACGGCGACGCCGGTGATCTCCGCAGCCAAACATGCCACGGACGGCCATGTGTGGGGCGCACTGATTTTTGCGACGAATTCCGTGGAGCAGTTGACCGGAGCGAAGGAGCAGGCGCATTTGGATCTTCCCAATCTGACCCAGCGCCTGGGCAAAGTTTTCCCCTACAAGCATTTTGAGATTCTAGGGCAGCACCGGCAGGACATTTTTCGGGAGTATGAATCCTGGGTGGTTCCATCCCGGGACCTTTTCATGAAGATCGATTCCAAAGGTCCTGCCGACAAGGACGGCGTGAACCTGCACCTGCAGGTCTGGCGTGAGCACCAAGTCTTGGTCAAAAGCGATGCCGTGCTGCGCAAGGACAGCCCCCTGTTTATTGGTGGGCCGCCATGGAAAGACGGGCGCTTGATTTTTGTGCTGTTTCTGGAGAGGAAGTAGCACCCGTTAGATGCCGCGGTCGTCGCCGGCAGGCCAAACGAAGAAGAAGCCTGACACAGCCGGTCCCCTTATACCGGCAGCAGTCGAAAATAGGTCTGGACGTTCAGCCTGCTGCTAAGGCTTCGAGTAGGAATGAAAATCGCAGCCTCGGCAGGGCGTTGCGTGACCAGGATGCTCCCACTCCTGCCAGAGCTAGGCCACGCGGAAGCCTTGGGGGAGAGGGCTCTTCTTGATCCCTCAACGCTCCTCTATATCCCAGTGCCTTGTGTGGGTGCAAGCTCCTGCCGGACAGGCCGAGACTTGTTTTCAACGGTCTGAGGTATAGACCAGTTCTCGAAAAAATGGTCATTTTGACCGGCGAGCGCAGCCGCCCCAGTGGCAAGCCGGGAGCGCCGTCTGCTATTGGAACATAACAGGCAAGCGACTAACTCAGCCAATAGGACCGCTCCGCTGCCCGGGCAATGTGACAAGCTTTTGGAGAGTGGGTCTAATAGACTGACAGACTGACGATCTCGCATTGAAGGCCAGCGGCCTTCCGTCATGGAGCCCACGAATGCCGGGCGATAGCAAGTGCTTCCCTGGGTTTGCAAGCACAGCCCGGGGAGCCAACCCATCGCCTTCTTAGCACACCGCGTTCACCAGCAGCGTCTTCACGCCACCCCGCCGCAGCCACAGCCCCCGCATGCCCACCAGCCCCCAGATTCAAGCTTCACAGGCATTCCATTCGTGTGAGTCTATTCCGCAGACATCAATAACCCCTGCAAGGCGGCTTTGGCACGCGATCACCCCTCTGCATCATGCACCACGTTCGTCACCCGGCCGCGGATGGCTCCACTTTTCACCCAGCCATTGATCTTTCCCAGATTGTTGCCGATTAAAAACTCGTCGCCCCGAATCTCCCGCACCCGATGAAGCAGGTAGCTGCGCTGCCACTGCACCAGCACCACGTCATCGACCTTCACCTCACGCACATCCACTGGCGACACCGTGACCAGATCTCCGCTCTCAATGCGGCCACGCATCGACCCGCCCTGTGGACGGATCCTCTGCACCAGCACCACGTCATCGACCTTCACCTCACGCACATCCACTGGCGACACCGTGACCAGATCTCCGCTCTCAATGCGGCCACGCATCGACCCGCCCTGTGGACGGATCCTCGCGTCCTTCCCTGCGGACAGCTGCTGCAGCGCTTCATTAACCCAGCCCATCGGCGTTTCTTTTCTGGTCTATTAGTTGTTAGCCGGCCTTCTTCACAACGAGACAACGGCTGATCCACTAGGTCTTGCAGGACCTGTTTCATCAGCCTCGTTCGCGCCGGGCGGGCGCCATGGTCGCCGGTGCGCTTCTGGACGTCAGACCCCACTTCGAAGTATTGCGATCCCGCCCCGCCGGTCATGCCGCGTGCACACAAAAAACCCCGCATCCTTTTGAGGGGATGCGGGGTGATGTTTAATCTGGCAACGTCCTACTTTCGCATAGCCTTTCGCCATACTATCATCGGCGCAACAGCGTTTCACTTCCGTGTTCGGAATGGGAACGGGTGGTAC
>NZ_JBGAGS010000011.1:0-297747 GCF_044226605.1 Prosthecobacter sp.
CAACGAAACCGCGCCCGCATGAATCCCCAAAACCCCACCGACGAATACCTCCTGCTCATTCGAGGCACCCACTGGAACCACGGCATGTCCCCCTCAGAACTCCAGCACGTCATGACCGACTTCTACGCCTGGGTGGACGGCCTCGGCAAAGCGGGCATCCATCGCGGCGCACAGCCTCTCGTGGAAGAAGGCAAACTCGTCACCGGTCCCAAGGGAACCACCGTGACCGACGGCGTCTTCGCCGAGTCCAAGGAAGCCATCGCCGGATACTTCCGCATCGCCGTCAGCAGCATGGATGAAGCCGTGCGCATCGCCCAGCAGTGCCCCATCCTTCAATACGGCGCGACCATCGAAGTCCGCCCCATCGCCGATCTCTGCCGCCCCATGGCCGAAGTCAAATCCGCCACCCAGCATTAAAATCCCCACGCCAATTCGTCATTGATTCGCTTCGCTCACCCTGCGGGCTCACTTCGTTCGTCTGTCTCGCTCCGCTCGGCTCGTCATTCGTCATTCGTCATTCGTCATTCGTCATTCGTCATTCAACACCCCCAACCCACCACCACCACCACCACCATGAGCACTCCATCCTACCCCGCCTTCAGTCCCTACATCACCGTGACCAACGCCGCCGAGGCCATCGCTTTCTATGAGAAAGCCTTCGGTGCCAAAGAGCGCTTCCGCCTCACCGACAAAACCACCGGAAAAATCGGCCACGCCGAGCTGTCTCTGAACGACGGCCTCCTCATGCTCTCGGATGAAAATCCCGCCTGGAACAAGTCCCCGCAGACGCTGGGTGGCACGCCGGTGAAGTTCTGCCTCATGGTGGAAAACTCAGACGCCGCCATCGCCAAAGCAGCCGCCGCCGGGGCCACGGTGCAGATGCCCGCCATGGACATGTTTTACGGCTTCCGCAGCGGCTGCGTGTGCGATCCCTACGGCCACGTCTGGCTGCTGCAGCACGAGATCGAAAAAGTGTCTCCCGAAGAAATGCAGAAGCGCTGGGACAACATGAGCGGCGAGTGCCCCGCCTCCAAAGACGCCGCCAAGTAATCGCCGCAAACATTCCTCATTCCTCATTCCTCATTCCTCATTCTCCACCCATCTCATCATGATTAAAAAAATCCTCCTCGGCCTCGTCGCCATCATCGCTGTCATTTGCATCATCGCCTCCTTTCAGTCCGATGACATGAACGTCACCCGCACGGCCACCACCACCGCCTCGCCGGAAGCCGTGTTCAAAATCGTGAACGACTTCCGCCAGTGGGATGCGTGGTCCCCGTGGGCCAAGAAAGACCCTGCAATGAAGAAGTCCCTCGAAGGCCCGCCGGAAGGTGTGGGCGCCGTTTACAAATGGAACGGCAACAACGAGGTCGGCGAAGGCAGCACCACGCTCATCGAGAGCAAGCCGAATGAAAAAATCGGCATGAAGCTGGCCTTCGTGCGTCCCTTCGCCGGCACCAGCGATGTGCAGTTCACCTTCACTTCTGAAGGCAGCGGCACCAAGATCACCTGGGCCATGCAGGGCAAAAAGCCCTTCATCGGCAAGATCATGGGCCTCTTCATGGATTGCGATAAAATATGCGGAGACCAGTTCCTCGAAGGCCTCGCCAACCTGAAGAAGCTCGCCGAAGCCGCGCCGAAAGCCTAAGCCAAGGAGTGGGGGTTTCGCTTCGCGGCTTCGCAGCCGACCCCCACGAAAACCCACGCCTCACTTAAAACCCACGCGCAGACTTATCTTCCCAGAGTCTTCGCTTCGCTCATCCACAGACGGGGTCGGAGACCCCGTCGCCTCGGCCAAAACCCCTCCCCCCCATGCTCGACACCCCCTCATCCCCCATCACCACCACAGCCCAGCCTGCTGCGGTGATTCACATCACCGTGCCGCGAGATCAAATCCAGGAGGTGATGGGTCCGGCCATTCAGGAAGTCATCGCCGCAGCCACGGCGCAGGGCATTGGACCGAAGGGGCCTCTGTTTGCCCACCACTTCGGCATGACGCCCGGCATCTTCAATTTCGATGTCGGCGTGCCGGTCTCCGATGCCGTGCAGCCCACCGGCCGCGTCATCGCTGGAGAGATCCCTGCCGCCACCATCATCCGTACCGTCTATACCGGCCCGTATGAAGGTCTCGGCCAGGCCTGGGGAGATTTTCAGGACATTATCGAAGGCCAGGGTCACACACTCGGCCCCAGCCTGTGGGAGCGCTACCTCTCCGGCCCCGAGTGCGGCGGCGACTCCTCCACCTTCCGCACGGAGCTCAATCAAACCATCGTCGCATCATGACATCTCATACCACAGTCTCACAGGAAGAGGCGCTGCAGGCCCGCCTTACGCTGCTGGCCAAAGAAAAGGCCCACATGGCCGCTGGCGATGAGCTGGCACGCCAGCGCCGCGAGCTGCCCTGGGTGAAAATCACCAAGCCCTACGTCTTCGACACGCCCACCGGCCAGCAGGTGACGCTGGCGGATCTCTTCGACGGCCGCAGCCAGCTCTTTCTCTACCACTTCATGTTCGGCCCGGATTGGGAGGAAGGCTGCACCGGCTGCTCCTTCCTGTGCGATCATGTGGACGGCGCACGCCAGCACTTTGAGCATCACGATCTCTCCTTCGTGGCGGTGTCGCGCGGCCCCATCGACAAAATTGAAGCTTATCGCCAGCGCATGGGCTGGAAGTTCCGCTGGGTCTCCGCCGCACACACGGACTTCAATCAGGACTTCCACGTCTCCTTCCCGCCTGAGACCGTGAAGAACGGCAAGATCACCTACAACTTCACCGAGCAGGACTACAACGCCGACAGCGAAGAACTCCCCGGCTTCAGCATCTTCTTCAAAGACGAGGACGGCCAGATCTACCACACCTACTCCTCCTTCAGCCGCGGCGGCGAGGCTTTGCTCGGCGCTTACCAGTTCATCGATCAAACTCCCAAAGGCCGCATGGAAAAGGTGAACGGCAACCTCATGGACTGGGTGAAACGCCACGATCGCTACGAAAACGACGGCCGCACCGCCGAAAAGAAATGCTGCGGCTGTAGTGCCGCCTAACGCCATCATCCCCTTCACGCTAACTTCGACATCCCACTACTTCACCATCATGCCTCCTCCCGCCCCCATCGACTCACCCCTGTCCGAACGCGAACTCGTGCTCGTCCGTGAAACCGACGTCCCCGCTGCCAAACTCTTTGCCGGATGGACCACCCCTGAGCTCTATCCCCAGTGGTTCTGCCCCAAACCGTGGTATGTAACCGACGTCGAAATCGATCTCCGCCCGGGCGGCTTTAGCAGCATGACCATGTGTGGTCCCGATGGCGAGCGCTTCCCCAACAGGGGCGTCTATCTCGAAATTGTGCCCAACGAAAAAATCGTCTTTACCGACGCTTACTTCGCCAACTGGGAACCCAATCCCAATCCTTTCTTCACGGCGATCGTCACCTTCGAAACACTGCCCACCGGCAAAACCCGCTACACCGCCCGCGTCATGCATTGGACCAAGGAAAACTGCGAGAAACACGCCGCCATGGGCTTCGCGGACGGCTGGGGCAAAGCCTTCGACCAGCTCGTCGAACTCATGAGCAAATAATCCTCTCCGCCTTTTCATCCCCACCATTCATCCTTCACCCTCTCCCACCATGGCCCGCGTTTCCACTTACCTGAATTTCCCCCGCAATACTGAAGAGGCCTTCGCCTTCTACAAGTCGGTGTTCAAAACCGAATACGTCGGTCACATCGCCCGCTTCGGCGACATCCCCGCCAGCCCTGACTGCCCACCTGCAGCGGAGGCAGACAAAAATCTCGTCATGCACATAGCGCTGCCAACTCTGGGCGAGCATGTGCTTATGGGCACGGACTCTCCTGAGTCCATGGGCTTCACCTGCACCAAAGGCAACAACGTGCACATCAATCTCGAACCCGACACCCGCGAAGAAGCAGACCGCCTCTTCAATGCACTCTCCGCCGGCGGCAAAGTCGAGATGCCCATCCAGGACATGTTCTGGGGCGCCTACTTCGGCTCCTTCAGCGACAAGTTTGGCATCAACTGGATGATCAACTGCATGCAGCCTAAACAATGACGAATGCAGAATGCAAAATGCAAAATGCAAAATGACGAATGCCTGAGCCGCTGTGTCCGACTGAATTCTTGAATCACCCAACCCAGCTCGATTTCGTCATTCGTCATTCGTCATTCGTCATTCCCACCGCAACACCCACACCTCCGCAATAAACACCCCATGTCCCAATCCCACATCCAGCCCTATCTCTTCTTCGGCGGCCGCTGCGAAGAAGCTCTCGAGTTCTACAAATCCGCCATCGGTGCCGAGACCCAGATGCTCATGCGTTACAGCGACAGCCCGGACCCCATGCCGCCGGGCATGCTTCCCACGGGTTATGAAAACAAAGTCATGCATGCCAGCTTCAAGGTCGGCAGCAGCGTCATCCTCGCTTCCGACGGCTGCGGTGGCGAGGAGAGCAAAGGCTTCCGCGCCTTCTCACTCTCGCTCGCTCTGCCAGATGCCGCAGCAACCGATCGCGTCTTCAGCGCACTCGCTGAAGGCGGCTCGGTGAACATGCCCCTCGGAGAGACTTTCTGGTCCTCACGCTTCGGCATGCTGCAGGACAAGTTCGGCATGGGCTGGATGATCACCATCGATCCCGGTTGCGATCCGAAGTACAAAAACGCCTGAACCTAACCTCCACCACTGTGCGCCATGCAAAAGATCAGCACCTTCCTCTGGTTCAATGACAACGCCGAAGAGGCTGTGCGCTTCTACCTCGGCGTCTTCAAAGACGGCCGCATCCTGCGCACCACCCGCTATGCCGAGGTGCCCGAGGAGGAGAGACCGCCCTGCCCTCCCGCAGGCACCATCATGACCATCGAGTTCGAGCTCTTTGGCCAGACCTACACCGCCCTCAATGGCGGCCCCATCTTCACCTTCAATGAAGCCATCTCCCTCGTCGTCTCCTGCCAGACGCAGGAGGAAATCGACCGCTACTGGGATGCCCTCACCGCCGATGGCGGCAAGGCCGTGCAGTGCGGCTGGCTGAAGGACAAGTTTGGCGTCTTCTGGCAGATCGTCCCTTCCATCCTCGCGGACCTCAACGCCTCCGGCGATCCCGCGGTCGCTTCACGGGTCACCCGCGCCATGCTCAAAATGATCAAGCTCGACATCGCCGCGCTTCAAGCCGCTGCCGCCTCCCAATAACCCCCACTCTCCACGCCATGAGCCAGCCCCACGATCCCGCTACCGAGATCATCAGCACCCGACTCTTCTCCGCCAGCCGCGAACGCATCTTCGCGGCCTTCAGCGATCCCACCCAGCTCGCCCGCTGGTGGGGGCCGAAGGGCTTTACCAATACCTTTGAATTCTTCGACTTCCGCGCAGGCGGCGACTGGATCTTCACCATGCACGGCCCCGATGGCAAAGACTACGCCAATCACTCCCGCTTCATCGAGATCGTGCCCGCCGAGCGCATCGTTTATGAACACATCACCCCGCATTTCCGCATGACCATCACCCTGGCAGATGCCGGAGACGGCGCTCACATGACGTGGTGCATGCAGTTCCCCACCGCGGAAATGTGCGAACGCTTCAAGCCCATCTGCGTCCCGGCAAACGAAGAGAATTTTGACCGGCTCGAAGCCGCTCTGCTGAAGTAAGAAAGCCTCCGCCCACTTTACCTTCACTTGGCCGTTCCCTGACCTCCTCTCTGTTCGTAAATCAGCAGTCACTTTCTCCCTCCACACTCCCATGAAATACGCTACCCTCGCCACCTCCATCATGCTCGGACTTCTGTTCGTCACGTTCTCCAGCATCTTTTTCTTCGGCACCATTCCCGAGCAGAAGCTGAACCCCGAGGAGGCCCACTTCATGGCCGCCTTCGGTCCTACGGGTTACATGAAGTTTGTGAAGGTGTTTGAGATGCTTGGCGGACTGCTGCTCCTCGTTCCAAAAACCCGCAACCTCGGGCTGCTGTGCCTCGGTCCGGTCATCGTCAATATCCTGGCCTACCATCAGTTCGTAAAGGGAGACGGCATCCTCAATCCCATCCTCATCGTCATCAGCCTGCTCGCCCTCTTCTTGCTCTGGTCCGAGCGCAAAGCCTGGGCCGGGCTGGTGAAGTAAAGGTGACTTAGGCCTCACAGGCCTGCATGTGGCATCTGGCTGATTCCCTTCTTCGCGGCCTTGCACGATGCGAAAGAATGGCTGGATCCGCTCTTTCCACAGTCCGAATTCAGTCCCATCAGTCGCCGGACATGAATCCAGGTGACTCCCGGTCTTTTTTCGCAGCACTCATCGGCGATGGGCGATCATTGATCTTGCTCACAGCACTGGCGCTCGCCTTCTCAGGAGGCGGCGCCATTTTTCTCTCGGTCACGGGCCACTTTCTTCCGCACGATGTCGAATTTCTCGGCATGCAGCCCATCACCCTGTGTGGGCTGAACCACTGCCGCATCGTGCATTTCATGATTCATGATCGTGCGTCCTTCGGCGGCGTGCTTATCGCGATCGCGGCGCTCTACACATGGATCGCCCTCTTTCCTCTGCGCGAAGGCGAGAGCTGGGCGTGGTGGACTCTGGTGCTGACGAATGTAACGGGCTTCGTCTCTTTTCTCGCCTATCTCGGCTACGGTTACCTGGACGGCTGGCATGCCTGGGCGACCGCCATGCTGCTCCCCGTGGTGGTGGCAGGTCTGTGGCGCACGCGAAGGCTTTGTGTGCATCCCATGACATGCCGACCCGGCAGATGGCCGGCCTCCTGGCACACGGCTGCATCATGGGGCTGGCTGCTGTGGCTTGCCTGGGGTGGCGGCATGGTGGCCGCGGGCGCGACGATTTTGATCATAGTAATGACCGCCGTATTTGTCCCCAGTGATCTGGATTTCATCGGCTACTCGCTTGCTCAGCTCAATGCCATCAATCCCCGTCTGGTGCCGCTGATTGCTCACGATCGCGCCGGTTTTGGAGGAGGTGTCCTGACCACCGGTCTGCTGATCCTGTGCATCGTGTGGAAAGCACCTCCCTCACGGCACTTATGGCAGGCCGCGGTGGTGGCGGGCGCCATCGGTTTTATTTGCGCCATCGGAGTTCATTATCCCATCGGCTACCTGGATGCCGGGCATTTGGCGCCTGCATGGGCCGGAGCATTGTCATTCGGCCTCGGAGCCTGCCTCTCACGTTCTAAAATGAAATAACCGCAGCCTCACAGCGGTTTCATGAGCAAGTCCCATCCCGACCGCTCACCATGACCTCACGCCGCACATTCCTTGCCACCACCGCCATGACTGCCGCCACGCATGCGTTTGCGGCTCCGAAAGACAATGACATCAAGATCGCTCTCATCGGCTGCGGCGGGCGCGGTACCGGCGCGTGCAATCAGGCGCTCTCCGCTGGCTCCACCATCAAGCTCGTCGCGGTGGTCGATCCCCTGGAGGGCAAGGCTCAGGCGGCGCTGGACATCCTGAAGGAAAAACACGAGGGCCAGGTGGATGTGCCGCCGGACCAGGTGTTCACGAATTTCGAAGACTACACCAAGGCCTTCGCACTGGCCGATGTGGTGCTCATCACCACGCCGCCCGGCCCGCGCCCCTTCCTTTTTGAGCAGGCCATCAAAGCCGGAAAGCATGTGTTCATGGAGAAACCCGTGGCCGTGGATGCCGCCGGCGTGCGCCGTGTGCTCGCCGCCTCCGAAGAGGCGAAAAAGAAGAAGCTCAATGTCACCGTGGGCTTCCAACGTCGCTACCAGCCCAGCTACATCGACATGATCGAGCGCATTCATAATGGCGAGATCGGCGATCTCATCTTTGGCCGCGTGTACTGGAACGGCACCTCGCGCCCCGGATTTGAGCGCCTGCCGGGCGAGAGCGAGATGCACTACCAAATCCGCAACTGGTACTTCTTCACCTGGATGAGCGGAGACCACATCCTCGAGCAGCATTGCCACAATCTCGACGTGGCCAACTGGGTCATGAAAGGCGAGATGCCCATCAAGGCCGTGGGCCAGGGCGGACGCCAGGTGCGCCGTGGAAAGGAAAACGGCACCATCTTTGACCACCACACCGTCGAGTTTGAATACGAGAGCGGCATGCGCATTCTCAGCCAGTGCTGCCAGATCGGCGGCAAATGCGCGCGCGATGTCAGCGAACATTTCCACGGCACCAAGGGCGCGGCCGATCTCGCCAACAACGGCAAATTCCTCATCAACAACATGCCCCCCGGCGGCAAGCGCACCCGCAACAAGGAAGATCCCTACCAGCTGGAGCACGACGCCCTCTTTGAAAACATCCGCACCGGCAAAGTCCGCAACGACGCCGACTACGCCGCACATTCCACATTGATGGGCGTCATGGGCCGCATGGCCACCTATACCGGCCAGGTCATCTCGTGGAATCAGGCCATGGAATCACAGGAAAACCTCGTTCCCGACAACCTCTCCTGGGCCACCGAGCCGCCGGTGAAACCGGATGCGGACGGATGGTATCCCGTGGCGATTCCGGGGACGACGATGCCGATTTAAAAGGGTAAAAAAATGAAGGGTAAAAAGATTTCTCCGATCTCTGATTCTGAAATTTTTTTACCCGAAATCTTTTTACCCTAATCCTTTCAAGTCATCGCCCCCAGCCCATGCGCCTTACGTGCCTGCAGACATTTGTCATCCCCGACTTCCACACTGCGGCACGGCGTCGTTCGCTTCTCATAAATCCGGCATGAGACACAGGAGCCGATTTCACCTTCCAGATTCACACACCTCACCGGTTTTTGCTCCGTTCCTTTGAAACACACCTGCCACGGACTCACCTGCACCAGCATGCTTTCCTCCAGCCCATGCTGCACCGCCTCCTGCCAGTAGAAAGAGACGCGGTAGTGCGCACAGCAGGCGCCGCAGGTCTGGCAGGGGGAGGCTGATTCTGGCTGCGTCGTGAGGGCCATGAGGGGGAGCAGGGTCGGAGTGACACCAGAGAGAGGACGGGCCGCGGGTCAAAAGATAGCAATCCTGGCACACTGACAGGCATTTACTTGGTTGTTTCGCCAAATAGTTTGGCACCAGGAAAAATGCGCCTGCTATGGCAGGATGCCATCCCCCACCCGCCCCTCCCTATGAAAACGGTCCAAGTCTATGATCCGCCCATGTGCTGCTCCACCGGCATCTGCGGCCCGAACGTCGATCCCGATCTCATCAACTTCGCCGCCATGCTCTCCCAGTTGTCCGGACAAGGGGTGAAGGTGGAGCGCCAGAATCTCGGGCAGCAGCCCATGGCCTTTGCGCAAAATCCGGTGGTCAAAGACGCGCTGCAAAAGGAAGGGACCACGGTGCTGCCGCTGATCTTCCTCGAGGGAGAGATCTACATGAAGGGCCGCTACCCCAATCATGACGAGCGCCCGGCTTTCTTCCGCGCCGCACTGGGCATCATGGAAAAGGAGGCCGCATCATGAAGCTTCCTCCTTATGTGCCCGATCCCGCCACGGCCACCCGCTTTCTGTTTTTCACCGGCAAGGGCGGTGTTGGGAAGACGTCCTTGTCATGCGCGGCGGCATTGAAGCTTGCCGAGGCTGGCAGGCGCGTGCTGCTGGTGAGCACCGATCCAGCCTCCAACCTCGATGAAGTTCTGGAGACCCGGCTGACCAATCACCCCACGGCCATCGCAGGTGCGCCCGGGCTGGAGGCGATGAACATCAACCCCGTCGAGGCCGCGGCGGCGTATCGCGAGCGTTTGATCGGGCCCATGCGCGGCATTCTGCCCGAAGCGGCGCTGCGCAGCATGGAGGAGCAGCTTTCAGGATCGTGCACCGTGGAGATCGCGGCCTTTGACGAGTTCTCCGGCCTCATTGGAAACCCCGAGGCCGTGCAGGCCTATGACCACGTCATCTTTGACACCGCGCCCACCGGCCACACGCTGCGCCTCATGAGCCTGGCAAAGGCCTGGGATCAGTTTTTGGAAAACAACACCAGCGGCACTTCCTGCCTGGGCCCGCTGGCCGGTCTGGAAAAGCAGCGCGTCATTTACGAGGCCACGGTCAGTACGCTCGCAGACGCAGCGGCCACCACGCTCGTGCTCGTCAGCCGTCCTCAGGTTGCGGCCCTGCGCGAAGCGGAGCGCACCTCCAAAGAGCTGCGCGCCATCGGTGTGGGCAATCAGTGCCTCATCATCAACGGCTCCTTTGAAACGCAGTGTGCAAAAGATCCGACGGCGCAGGCCATGCAGCAGCGCGGCATGGCCGCCCTGGAGGCAGCAGACAGCTTCATCCGCAGCATGCCCAGCTTCATCGTTCCGCTGCGTGCCATCAATATCCTCGGCATCGCCGGACTGCGCGTGCTGCTGGGCGGCGATGCACCCGGCAGTCTCACGCCTCAGGTGGTAGAGAGCTGGACGCCACCCGAAATGGAAAGCCTGGCAGATCTCGTCAGCGCCATGGAGCAGCAGGGCCATGGCGTGATCATGACCATGGGCAAAGGCGGTGTGGGCAAGACCACCGTGGCCGCAGCCATCGCCGTCATGTTGGCCCGCCGCGGCCACTCCGTCCATCTCAGCACCACCGATCCCGCTGCGCATGTGGCCCAGACGCTGCATGGCCGGGTGGAGGGCCTCACGCTCAGCAAGATCGATCCGGCTGCGGAGACGGCTGCCTATCAAAACGAAGTGATGCAGGCCCAGGGCGGCGCGATGGATGACGCAGGCCGCGCCTTGCTGGAGGAAGATCTGCGCTCCCCCTGCACTGAGGAGATCGCGGTGTTTCGCGCCTTTGCGCGCGAAGTCGGCCAAGGGGCCAGTCGCTTTGTGGTGCTGGACACCGCTCCCACGGGCCACACGCTGCTGCTGCTGGATGCCAGCGAGGCCTACCACCGCGAGTTGCAGCGCCAAGCCCGCAGCACCCAGCCCGAGCAGGTGCTCAGGCTTCTCGATCGTCTGCGTGATCCTGATTATACCCGCATCCTCCTCGTCACTCTGCCAGAGGCCACGCCCGTGCATGAGGCCGCTGCTTTGCAGGCAGACCTGCGCCGCGCGCGGATCGAACCTTTTGCATGGGTCATCAATCAAAGCCTGCTGCACAGCGGCACCTGCGATCCACTCCTGCAAAGCCGCGAGGCCTCCGAGCACCGCTACCTGCTGGAGGTGGTGGAAAAGCAGGCGCACCGCACCGCGTGGCTGCCCTGGCAGCCCGAGGAGCCGGTGGGGCCGGACGCTCTCGCCCACCTGGCATCTTCATCCCTGCAAAGTGCTTTGGCGCATGCCTGAGCTTCTCAGCTCTTTTGCGCGATGATGAACACATGCAGCTCAGGATGCTGATCGTACTCGAGATGGCGCAGGATGCAGCCCGCCGCGGCGAGCAGCTGCAGTGTCTGCGGAATGCCCAGCGTGCTGTAGTGCATGGGCGGGCCCATGCTGCAGTCCTGCTTCGCCCCCGGCGCGTCCAGTCCGCCGAGCGTGAAGATGATGACCCCACCCGGTGCCAGCGCGCCGCAGAGCTTTGAGAGCACCTCCGCGCTCTACGCCAGCGGCACGTGCCAGATGCTGTCCCATGCGCTGATGAACTCATACTCACCTGGCGGCTGCCACTGGCATACATCCGCGTGGTGAAAGACCACGCCAGGGTGCCGCTGCCGCGCCAGATCAAGCATCCGCGCAGAGATGTCCAGCCCTTCAGTGAGGTAGCCGTGCTGCGTCAGCAGACGGATGAAGCGCCCATGGCATCCGCAGCCCACGTCCAGCGCACGCCCGCCCTGCTGGCGGCGAAATTTCAGCGCGTGCTCGTGCTGGCGCATGCCATTGGTTTCCAGATGAGGCTCCAGCCACTGGTGCGCGATCTCATCGTAGCTGCGGGCGGTTTCTGCGGGCTGCATAGGCCGCGCAGACTCACGGCAGATGAATCCGTCCGCAAGCAATGCCATGCGGCCACCGCATTCTCCTCTTGTGCATCAGCAGGCGCTTTGAGTAAAACCGCAAACCTGCTGAAATGTGGCTGCGCTCCGGCACGTCACTCATGCGCGCCACCACCGGCCTTTTCCATTCTCCATCTCCCGCCCATGTCTTCCGCCCCCTCCAAATGGTACTCCACCGTCACCCGCTACCAGTGGCTGGTGCTTCTCGTCGCTTCGCTCGGCTGGGTGTTTGATGCGTTTGAGGGGCAGATTTTTAACATCACCCGCAAGTCGATGCTGGCGGAGATATTCATGCAATCGCCCGACTCGGCGGATGTAAAGGCATGGGGAGACATCGTTCTCGGCTTCTTTCTGGTAGGTGGCACACTTGGAGGTTGGTTGTTTGGCATGCTCGCGGATCGCTGGGGCCGTAATCCGACAATGATCATCACAATCCTGTTCTACTCGATCTTTTCGGGCCTGACTTACTTCGCCACTGATCTCTGGCATGTCTGCGCTCTGCGTTTTCTGGTAGCGATGGGCGTAGGCGGTGAGTGGGCGGTGGCCGCGGCGCTTGTCGCGGAAGTCTTCCCCAAAGAGGCCCGTGCGCGCGCTTCCGGCATCTTCCATTCCACAAGTGTGCTGGCCACATGGCTCGCTGGCATCACGGGCATGTGGGTCGGCGCGAACTGGCGCTATGGCTATCTCATAGGTGTCGTTCCCGCACTGCTCACTTTGTGGGTGCGCGCCTCGATTCAGGAGCCGGAGCGTCTGCAATCGGCCCAAAAGTCGATGGGAGATCGCGTGGGGAGTTTTCGCGAGTTGTTCAGTCACCCCGTGTGGCGGGTGCGCGCGCTGTGCGGCATGACGCTCGCCGCCGTGGGACTGGGCACTTTCTGGGGCGTCACCGTCGCGGGGCAGGATTTGATGAGTCATCTCCTCACCAAACTTGGCTGGGCGAAGGATGTGATTGAATCAGAATCCAAATTTGCCTATGGCATCGTGCAGGCAACTGGCGGCGGTTTGGGCATGCTGGCTTTCGGGCCGATATGCGAGCGCATCGGACGCAAGCGCACGTTCTTCATGATGCAATTGCTCGCGCTCATTGTGATTCCCATCGTCTGCTTTCTGCCTCAAACCCACTGGCAGATGCTCGTTGCGCTGCCCGTCATGGGATTCGTCACGTTAAGCATTCATGCTGGATTCGCAGTGTATTTTCCCGAACTTTTCCCCGATCACCTTCGTGCGACAGGAGCGAGTTTTTGCTTCAACACCGGGCGCCTGCTCGCCGCGCCAATTCTTTTCACATCGGGAAAAATCAAGGCCGCCTATGATCCTCCCGTTGCCATCACAATGCTTTCAGGATTGTTTGTGATCGGCCTTCTGGTGCTGAAGTTCCTTCCAGAAACCAAGGGACAAGAACTGCCGGAATGATGCTCTGCAAAGCATCGCAGCACCGGTGCTCATCTGGCTCAGCGCCGGGATGAAATCGGCCCTGGATCTTCGGGTGGCCATCACCTGTTTCGGCGGGCTTTTCCTGCTGGGCCTGATTTTCCTCGCGTGCCTGCCGGAGACCCGCGGCGAGGATTTGCCGGAGTAGCCGAATGGTCACAGCCACTCGCGTCCCCATGGCCGAATGGTGGATGTGACAAAACTCTTTTGCCTCATGCTTGTGCTGTACGTGCTGTTCATGGCCGCGTCGTGTTCGCACACCGGAAAGACTGCGGGTGTCCATGAGGCCAGAACCTCCTACCTCAGCGGCGGAAAAAAGATCGTGGTGGAGACTTATCTGCCCACATCCCCCGGACCACATCCGGCGGTGGCGGTGCTGTATGGTTCGGGAGGACTTGTGAATGGCAAAGGAGACATGGTGGCCTTCGCACAGCAGCTCGCACAGCGCGGCATGGCGGCGTACCTCATCCACTACTTCGACCGCACCGGCACGCTGATCGCCGGAGACAAATCCATCGCCGCAGACTCGAAGGTGTGGCAGGCCACCGTGAAAGACGGCATCGATTTCATCGCGCAGCAGCCGGAGGTGAATCCGCGAGCGATCGGCCTGTATGGCTACTCCTTGGGCGCGTTTCTCAACGTCGGCGCGGCCACCACGGATGCACGCATCGTCGCGGCAGCCGAGCTTTCCGGTGGGCTGTTTGACTGGCTGAAAGGCCACACACAGCGCTTCCCGCCCATGCTCATCCTGCATGGCAGCAATGACCAGCGCGTGCCCATCAAGTTTGCCGAGGAGCTGCAGCGTGAGGCCCGGCGCTTGCATGCGCGGCCTGCGGTGCATATTTATCCTGGAGAAGGTCACTCCCTTTCCAAACCCGCCGCGGCGGACGCCACCGCGCGTGCCCTCAATTTTCTGCAGCTCCACCTGCACCCATGAGCTTCACGTTTCATCCTCTGGACCGCCTAGCCCTCGGCCTCTGCCTCTCCTTGTGCATCATGATGGCGTCCTGCTCCGGCCCGCATGCGCGCGACTTCGCAGGCAAGAAACCCGCTCTGGATCCCAAGGACTACTTCACCGGCCACCTCCGCTCCCAAGGCACCGTCAAGGGGCCCGGCGGCAAGGTGCAGGACCACTTCTCCACCCAGCTGCACGGCGTGCCAAATCGTGATGGCTTGCTGCTCATTCAGGACTTCACCTTTGACAGCGGCCGCAAAGTTCATCGCGTGTGGGACATCCACGCCGTGGATGCTCATCACTTCGAGGGGCATGCCAGCGATGGCGTGGGCATCGCTCACGGCGAAGCCTGGGGCAATGCCTTTGAATGGATCTACACCCTCGCCCTGCCGGTGAAGGGCCATCCCGTGAAAGTGCACTTCCACCAGATCATGCAGTTGCAGCCCGATGGTCAGCTGCAAAACCGCGCGCAGTTCCGCAAGTTTGGCCTGCGGCTGGGCAGCGTGTCCGAGACCTTCCGAAAGTGACGCCACGTGCCTGATGTCCGCTTGCTGAAATGAAAAGCTGCGGCACGAGTGACCGCTGCCGTCCGCTTACTCTCCCGCGCCCATGCCCACGGTTCACTTCACCGCCAATCTCGCGAGCCAGACCGCAGCACCCGTCTGCCAGGTGGAAGCCGCCACGGTTCGCGAGGCCCTGCAGGCCGTGTTTGCACAGCACCCCGCGCTGCGCAGCTACGTGCTGGATGATCAGGGCGCGGTGCGGCAGCACGTCATCGTCTTTGTGGATGGCACCGCCATTGCCGACCGTCGGCAGCAGGCCGATGTGCTGAAGCCGGATTCGGAAGTTTTCGTCATGCAGTCACTTTCAGGAGGATGAACAAACCATGAGCCAGAAACTGTACCTCGGCACCCGCAAAGGACTCATCGAAGCAGAGCGCGGCAAAGAAGGCTGGCGCATCACCCGCTGCTCATTCCTCGGCGTGCAGGTGCCCATGCTGCTGCCTCACGCTGCTGAGGGCGTGGTATACGCCGCTGTGGAGCACGGACACTTTGGCACCAAATTTCACGCCTCCAAAGATGACGGCGCCACGTGGGAGGAGCGCGCCTGTCCGGCCTACCCAGCCAAGCCGGAGCACGCGCCGGAGGTCATCAATCCCGCGAGCCAGCAGGCCATTCCCTGGGACCTGAAAAAAGTCTGGGCTCTCGAGGCCGGAGCAGCATCGGAAGAGCTGTGGTGCGGCACCCTTCCCGGCGGACTGTTTCACTCGCTCGATGGCGGCGCCACATGGCAGCTTGTCGAAAGTCTGTGGAATGATCCGGGCCGCGCCAAGTGGATGGGCGGCGGTGCCGAGTGGCCCGGCATCCACACCATCCTCGTCGATCCGCGTAACCGCCACCGCCTGCTCATCGCCATCTCCTGCGGCGGCGTGTGGGAGTCTTTGGACAATGGTGCGAGCTGGAAAAACATCGGCTCGGGCGTTCGCGCCGAATTCATGCCGCCAGAGCTGGCCTTTGATCCCGGCATTCAGGATCCGCACCGCATCGCCTGGAGCGCGGCGGATCCGGACACAATCTGGATGCAGCACCACAACGGCATCTTTCACTCCACCGACGGCGGTCAAAACTGGCGCGAGATTCTGAATGCCAATCCGTCCAATTTCGGTTTCGCGGTGGTCATGCATCCGCGCGACCCGCAGACCGCCTGGTTCGTGCCCGGCATCAAAGACGAGCTTCGCGTGGCCTGCGACGGCGCCCTCTGCGTGATGCGCACCTGCGATGGCGGCCAGACCTTTGAGCCTTTGCGCCACGGCCTGCCGCAGGAGCACGCCTATCATCTCGTCTATCGCCACTGCCTCGATGTCTCCGGCGATGGCGGCACCCTCGCCTTCGGCAGCACCACCGGCTCCCTCTGGATCAGCGAAGACGGCGGCGACTCCTGGGACCGCCTCAGCGCCGATCTGCCCCCGATCTACTGCGTGCGGTTTGGGTGATGCTGGGGCAGGGCATGCCCACGCATCAACTGGCTTTGACGCGACGCAAGAGTTCCGCGCTGAACTTGGCCAGAAGTTCCGGGTTGTTGAGAAAGCGGGAGGGTGAGCGGCTGGCAACGACAAGGCCTGCCAATTCTGGCTCGGTCAATTCTTCAATCGATCTCCCATAGAGGCGCGTGCAGAGATGACGAATGCCCGTCTTCCCGGCTCCGTCGTTCAGGCAGGCACAGAGCAGGACATCCCGCTCCGCCGTGGAAAAATGCAGGCGCAGCGACCAGCTCCAAAAAAGGGTTCGCATGTGCCGCCGCGACGAAGAGATCCCTTCAAGATTGTCCTGGGCGAGAAGGCATACCACAATGAAGTGATCCGCGGAGCCTTCTGCATGCAGGCATTGAACGAGGAAGGGCGGCAGCACAGGTGTCGATGCTCTCTGCGCCTCGAGCCTCTGCCTGATGTGAGGGATTCGCGGCTGAAAGGAGGACAGTTCAGAATGCAGGAACAAGATGCCCACGCCAGCCGCCATGAACCCGATGACAAGCAATGGGATCAGCACGAGAAGCCGCAGGATGCGACTTGCGCTGATGGCCGTTTTTTCGGCTGTCTCTGTGCGAGGACTTTTCATGTTCAGGTCCCGCGTAGTCTGGCCCAAACGCGGAGACTTCCAAGACCTGTTGTGTGAAATGGCGGTGAAGCGGCAACGCGTTTCCGTCAGTTTCACTCTTTACCCTCGGGCGCTTTGCTGGTGATCCACTCAATGCTCTCCAGCGCCTGAATCGCGGCGAGGAAGTCCGCGTCCTTCGCATCATCGGCGGAGATAGTCACGGTGCCCAGCACATCCGGCTGAGGTGCCACCAAGCCGGAGCAGGTCACCTTCGCATTCCCGGGTTCGACCGGCTTCTCCGCCAGCGCGGCATCGGTAAACACGGCCTGGCAACCCACGCCCTGCTTGAGCTTGATCTCCTGCATCTTCGCCGCTCCTTCCACCGAATGCGCGGCGGCGGCTTGCTGCACATTTTGCGCGGTCACCTCGATGTCCTTCTGCGTTTTGTAGCGCATGGAGCTGTTGAAAAACGTCATCTTCCAGGTCTTGTTGGGGTCCGTCGGAGAGAAGAGAGCAAGCGAGTGCTGCTCCGCAGTGCCAATGCCCATGGTCACACAATGGTTCCCCAGCTGCCATGCCGCAGGCACCACAAAACGCAGACGCCCCATGGCCCCCATCTCAAACTCCTGCGGCTCGCTTTTGGGCCGGGCAAAGGTGCAATAGATGAGAGACTCGCCCAGCTTCTTCAACATGCGCGTGTCATCGTCCGTCGGCGTGATGACCGAGGCATGTATGTCCACCCATTTGCCCAGCAGCTCGAAGTAGCAGTCGATATTCGCCAGCGTCTGTTTCTCCCCTTGGCTCTCGTCCACGGTCACATACTCCACGCATTCACACATCGGCGTGCTCCACTGCTTCACGCTGTCCTTTTGCACCATCGGATTCTGCACAGCCTTCTGCCAGAAATGATCGCGGCAGGCCTTGCTGTCGTCACCGCCCCCAGGCTGCGGCTCCACAATGGCGGACACATTAAAGCGCCCCGCATTGCCACGATAGATCAGTCCGTCGGCATCGAAATGCTGACTCTCCACGGCAAGCACCGGCCCCTCAAACTTGATCCGCCATCCCTGACCGACCACAGGAATGACCAGGGTCTCGGCATGCAGCACTGCGCTGGCGATCACACTGACCAGCAGCGCCGCGATGACATGCCTCATGCCTCTGAAGATCGTCGCCTGAATGCTCACACCATCGCAGGCGCGAAGCCGTCCTTCTGTTTCTTCTTCAGCTTGCCCATGCGCACCATCTCTACATCGGCGGCCACGACTTTGTACTCGGGGCACAGCGTGTCGCCATCGCAGCCCTGGCCGGTGACGTTGTTCACCATGGCTTCGGGGAAATGGAACGTCGTGTAGAGAATGCCGGGCTTCACCTCATCGGTGACACGCGCCTCCAGCTCCACCTCGCCACGCGCGCTGGAAAGCCGCGTGATGTCTCCGGTGCGGATGCCTTTGCGTTTGGCATCCTCCGGATTGATGGAGAGGAAGTCCTGGCCGACGATGTCGCTGTTGCCCGTGCGGCGCGTCATGGTGCCGCAGTTGTAGTGCTCCAGAATGCGCCCGGTGGTGAGAATGAAAGGGAACTCCGCACCGTTGGTCTTCAGCTCGGTGGATTCCTTCCACGAGAAGAAATGGAAGTGTCCTTTGCCACGGGTGAACTGCTCCTGATGCATGATCTGGGTGTCCACGCCGCCTTCTTTGACGGGCCATTGCAAGCCGTTCACACTCAGGTTCTCCCAGGTGATACCTTTGAAGAACGGCACGATTTGAGCGATCTCCGCCAGCACACCATCCGGCGTGTAGTCCGCCTGAGCCACGCCGAAGCGCTGCAAGACTTCGCACATGATCTGTCCGTCCGGCTTGGTGCCTGCGAGCGGCTTCACGGCGGCGTTCACCCGCTGCACACGGCGCTCGGCATTGGTAAAGGTGCCGCTCTTTTCCAGGAAGGACGAGGCAGGCAGAATGACGTCAGCATACTTGGCCGTCTCCGTCATGAAAATCTCCTGCACCACGAGGAACTCCAGGCTCTCCATGGCATGGCGCACGTGGTGAGCATCCGGGTCCGTCTGCACCACATCCTCGCCCATGAGCCACAGCGCCTTCAGCTTGCCCTCGATGGCAGCGTCAAACATCTGCGGGATCTTCCAGCCCGGCTCCGTCGGCGAAGGCACGCCGTAGAAGGCTTCATAGCGCTTCTGCACCTCCACATCGGCCATCTCATAATAACCCGCGCCCTGATGCGGCTGGCAGCCCATGTCCGCAGCGCCCTGCACATTGTTCTGGCCGCGCAGAGGATTCACGCCCACGCCTGGACGGCCGATGTTGCCCGTCATCATCGCGAGGTTCGAGATGAGCATCACCGTCTTGGCACCCTGCTCATGCTCCGTCACACCGAGGCCATGGAAGCTCATGGCAGCCTCCGCGGAAGCGTATTCGATGGCGGCAGCACGCACGAGATCAAGGCTCACACCGGTGATCTTTTCCAGCTCTGCCAGATCAAGCGCACGCAGGCCGGCCTCAAACTCTTCCCAGTTTTCGCAGCGCTTCTTCACGAACTCCGTCTTCACCAGACCGGCATCGAGAATGCAGCGCGCAAACATGTTGAGTAGCGCCACATTGGTGCCCGGGCGAAGCTGCAGGTGGTGCTTCGCATACGGCACGAGTTCGATCTTGCGCGGATCGATCACGATCAGCGGCGTGCCTTTCATGATGTGCTGCTTCAGGCGCGCACCCGTCACCGGATGGCCTTCGGTCGGATTCGCACCGATGACCATGATGCAGCGCGTGTGCTCGATGTCCTCATACGAATTCGTCGCCGCACCCGTGCCAAAGCTCTTCTGCATGCCCCACGCGGTGGGCGAGTGGCACACGCGCGCGCAGCAGTCGATGTTGTTCGTGCCCATCACATTGCGGATGAACTTCTGCATGAGGTAGTTCTCCTCATTGGTGCAGCGCGCGGAGGAGATGCCCGCCACCGACTGCCCGCCGTTCTCGGCCTTGATGCGCGTCAGATTGGCAAAGATGTGATCATACGCCTCCTCCCACGTGGACTCCTTGAACTGCCCGTCCGGCTGCTTGATCAGCGGCTTGCGCAGGCGGTCTTTGTGATTGTAGAACTTGAAGGCAAAGCGTCCCTTCAGGCAGGTATGCGCATGGTTCACCTCCGCATCGACGGGGGCTTGAACGCTGAGCACCTGATCGCCCTTCGTCGCCACATTCAGATTGCAGCCCACGCCGCAGTAGGTGCAGATGGTGCGCGTCTTCTTCGTCGCCTCGATGGACTTGGAGAAAAACACATCGCTGATCGCCGATGTCGGACAGGCCTGCGAGCACGCGCCGCACGACACGCACTCGGAGTCCGCAAACGACTCATCAAGCCCCTTGATGATCTTCGCATTGAAGCCACGGCCATGCATGGACAGCACATGCTGCCCCTGGATTTCATCGCAGGCACGCACGCAGCGGGAGCAGTTGATGCACTTCGCCAGCTCGGAGGTCATGTAGGCGTGCGAGTGGTCCTTCTTGCGGTCCAGATGGTTCGCACCCGCCGGATAGCGCACCTTGCGAATGCCCACCTTCGCCGCCACGGTCTGAAGTTCGCAGTTTCCGCTGACCTCGCAGGTCAGGCAGTCCAGAGGGTGGTCCGTCAGAACCAGTTCCACGATGTTCTTGCGCAGCCTGCGCACCTTCTGCGATTCCGTAAAGACGTGCATCCCCGCCGTCAGCGGCGTATGGCAGGAGGCCACGACACGACGTGGCCCATCCGCCTGCAAAGCCACCTCCACCGAGCACACACGGCAGGCCCCATAAGGCTCCAGCTGCGGCGCATCACAAAGCGTCGGCACATGCCCCCGCCCGCGATGCCGGTCGATGAAATTGAGAAGCGTATCGCCTTCATTGAACTGGCAGGCTTCGCCGTCGATGAAAGCAGTGAGAGTGGAGAGATCCTTGACCATAATGTGAGTGGTTTGGATGAATGCTAGTCGTTAAAATAAGAGCGAAGTTCGCCATCAAAATGCTGCAGCGCATTCTTGATCGGCAACGGCACACCGCCGCCGAGGGCGCAGAGGCTGGTCTGCTCCATGGTATCGAGCAAATCGGTGATCAGTTCGCGGTCGATCTTGAAGTTCGAGTCGGCGCGGGCTTTGGCCACGAGTTCCTTGCCACGGGTGCTGCCGAGGCGGCAGGGAAAGCATTTGCCGCAGCTTTCGTCCGCAGTGAACTGGAACATGTGCTGGATGTACTCGATCATCGGCATGCTCTCCGGGATGCTGACGACGCCGGCGTGGCCGAGGAGGAAGCCGGCTTTCTTGAAGCTCTCAAAATCCACCGTGAGCTCGCCGATGTGGGACATGGGTACGATGCCGCCCAGCGGGCCACCGATCTGCACGGCCTTGATTTTGGATTTAAAGCCGCCAGCGAGATCGAAGACCGTCTGCAGCGGGGTTCCCATGGCGACTTCGTAGATGCCCGGACGCACAAAATGGGAGTCGAGCGAGAGGAGCTTCGGCCCGGTCGACTGCGGGGTGCCGATCTGTGCATACGCCTTGCCGCCCATGGTCAAAATGGCGCGCAGGTTGGCAAAGGTTTCCACGTTGTTGACGATGGTTGGCTTGCGGAAAAGACCTTCGATGGTGGGAAACGGTGGCCGCGTCCGCACCTCGGGGCGCTGGCCTTCGATGCTGGCGAGCAGCGCGGTCTCCTCTCCGCAGATGTAAGCGCCCGCGCCCTTGATGGTCTTGAGCATGAAGTTGAAGCCCGTGCCGAGGATGTTCTTCCCTAGCAGACCCGCGGCGCGCAGGTCTTCGATGGCTTCGTTCACAATGGTCACTGAATCTGGGTACTCGGCGCGGATGTAGAGGATGCCGTTCTCCGCGCCAGCATACCAGCCCGCCACCATCATGCCCAGCAGCACGCTGTGCGGCTGCTTTTCCATGAGGTATTTGTCGATGTAGGCGCCCGGATCTCCTTCGTCCGCATTGCAGACGATGTATTTCACCGCGCCCTCTGCGGCACGGCAACTGGCCCACTTGAAGTGCATGGGGAAACCCGCACCGCCTCGGCCGCGCAGGCCGCTGTCCTTGAGCTCGGTGTTCAGCGCATCGCGATTCCCCTCGGTGATCAGCTTCTTGAAGGGCGCGTAGTAGTCCTCGATGCCTTTGAATTCCGCCGTGAGAATGGCGGGCTGCAGGTGCGAGACCACTGCGTAGCGATCCTCCGCATCCCCCTTCCCCGTCTTCACCAGTTCAGCCACGGCATCATCGCTCTGGCCGGAGTAATTCTTCCCCTGATACTGAAAAGCCCCGCCCTCATGGCAGCGGCCCAGGCAGCAGATGTGGCCGATCTCCTCGGGCTTGAAATGCGTTTCCAGGCTGTGGTGCAGCTTGTCCTGCGTGCCGGCGCAGAGGCAGGCGCTGCCGTTGCAGAGGAAGATCTTCTTCCCCTCGTTTTCCTTTTTCAGGAAATCGTAGAAGGACACCGCGCCCAGCGTGATCGCATCGCCAAAGAGATGATCCTGGCCCATCTGGTGCACCACTTCGTTCTTTTCAGCCGTGCCCGCCTTTTCGGCGGCATCGACCATGCGTTCAAAGACGTTTTTTTCGACACCTTTGCGAAAAGAGAGGGCACTGAGATTTTTGGACATGCGTTGGTTGGGAAAGATTAACGGTCAAATCCTGCGAATGCATTCTCAAAAATTGAGATTCCACTGCTCTGGCCATGGTCTTTCCCACCCATCTCCCCTGCCGGTCACGCCAGCGCAGGCTCAGCGTTTTTTGCCAAACAGCAGGCGCCAGGCAAACATGAAGACCAAAGCCCCCGCCACGGCGGTGCCGATGCCCTTGATGCTGAAGCTGCCGGTCATGTCGTGAAATCCTAGCTTGTGGCCCAGGTAACCGCCTATGATGCTGCCGATGATCCCCAGCAGCACGGTGGTGATGGGATTGATGCCCTGCCTCCCCGGCATGATGATTTTGGCCAAAACGCCTGCCACCAATCCGAGTGCCGACCAGATGAGAAGTGCTTCCAGTGTCATAAGTGCGGCCATGCTAGCGGCTCGCCCCGCCCGGCTCAATTCCATTCCTATCCCTTCTTTGCAACCTGCTGCCACGCATTCCAGCCGCCCTTCAGCACATAGGCATTCTCGATGGAAATCATCTGTTTCAGATGTTCCAGGACCTTGCGGCTGGCATCGCACTTGGCCGCGTTGCAATACACGACGATCGGCTTCTTGTTCGTCTGCAGCGTGTCCAGCAAGCCGAAGAGCTGCTCTTCGAAATGCTGCTCATTCAGCAGCACCGCGCCCGGCACATGCCCTGCGTCATACTGCTCCTGGACGCGGGCATCGATCCACAGCACCTGTCCATTCCAGCGCTCCTGGATGACCTTCATGGAAACCTCGTCATTCCTCAGCGGCTCCTCGATCACATACAGCGCCGGCGCCCGCGGGTGCCAGGCATGCGTGGCCCAGGCGGCAGCAGCGGCCAGCAGCAGCAAAATCGTGGCCTGAATGAATGCGCGAACCATGGAGCAGCCAGATCAGGGCTTGGGTTCAGCCGCAACGGGGGCCGGAGCCGGAATGGGAGCCGGAGCAGAGGCCGCCGCAGCAGCAGCGGTGGTTGCCGGGGCAGGCTGCGACTCCGGCTTCTGCGTGATGGTGAAAAAGGCCAGCTGGTTGCGATACTTGGGAATGCTGCTGGTGGTCTCGATCTTCAGCGCCCCCATGGTGACCTCCTGGGTGCTGTCCGGCTTCACCGTGATGAGGTACTGCCGCCCTTCTTTGATCTCCTTCACTTCAAACTTCACATTCTGACGCGTGGGAGTGATCTTGATGATTTTCATCGGCTCAGCGCCGACGAACTCCACCAGGCAGGCCTTCTGCGCCGGAGCGTCGCCGACCCACCACTGGAGGTTTTTCGGCTTGATGTCCACGACGGCTGGCACATCGAGGACGAAATTGACCTGCCAGTCGGGATTTTTGGGGTCGTCCGTGTTCACCGTCACGAATTTCTCGTGCCGCCCCACAAAGGTGGAAACCTTGAAGGACGCATGCCCCGTGCCCACCTCGCCGGGCTGATATTCCGCCTTGTCCAGCGTGGCGCTCAGACAGCTGCAGGCGCTTTCCAGCCCCAGGACCTTCACCACCTTGTCCCCTTTGTTGCGGAACTTGAAGGTGGTCTCCACCTCCTCGTCCTCCGGCTTCGGCTTCAGCTCGATCGCAGGCACATCGAGCGCCAGTTCCGCATGCACGGAGGCGGCAAACGCGAGCAGTAGAAGGGAGAGGCGGCTGGCTTTCATGCGGAAATATAGCACATTCCTCCCCCCCGAATGCAAGGGCTGTTGACGTCCGGGGGCATCCGCGCACTCTGGCAGCCTATGCGCTTCGCCATCTGCAACGAAACCTACCAGAACTGGACCTTTGAAAAAATGTGCGAAGATGCCGCCGCCGCCGGCTATCACGCCATCGAGCTCGCCCCCTTTACCCTGAAGGACGACCCCCGTGAACTCACCGTCGAGGAGGCCCTAACCTTCTGTGCCAAGGCCAAATCCTTCGGCCTGGAAATCCTGGGCCTGCACTGGCTGCTGACCAAGCCCACATGGTTTCACATCACCACGCCGGACGCCCTCCAGCGCAAGGAAACTGTCAAATTTGGCCGCCATCTCGCCCAGTTCTGCGGTGCCACCGGCGGCCGCATCATGGTCTGGGGCAGCCCGAAAGCGCGCAACCTCCTGCCGGAATGGAACTATGAAGATGCCTTCAAGCGCGCTGCCGAATGCGTGTACGGCGTGGCCGAAGAATGTGGCAAATACGGCGTCGTCATCGCCATGGAGCCCCTGGGTCGCAAAGAGACCAATTTCCTCAACACCGCCGAGGAAACCATCCGCCTCTGCAAAATGGTGGACCACCCCTCCTGCAAACTGCACCTCGATGTGAAGGCCATGAGCGACGAGTCCAAATCCATCCCCGACATCATTCGCGACAGCAAGGACTGGACCGTGCACTTCCACACCAACGACGCCAACCTCCGCGGCCCCGGCCAGGGCGAGATCAAGTACGAACCCATCATCGCCGCCCTGCGGGAGACAAACTACGACGGCTACCTCTCCGTCGAAGTCTTCGACTACACTCCGGATGCCCCCACGATCGCCCGCCAGAGCATCGGGTATCTGAAGCAGGTCATGGGAGTTTGATCACGCTTCAGCAGCGTCTGGCTTCTCCTGCGGAGCCTGCTCGGAAAAGCACAGTTCCCAGAGATACTGCAGGTGATCCTGCAGCTTGGCTTGTGTGTCGTAGGAGTCATCCCCGTGAGTCCAGCGATCATACATCTGCGGCGTCACCAGTCCGGGTTCATCTAGTGCAGCCCTCAGCAGCACCTTAAAAACACGCGCTTCCGCCTCCTCTGGCCAGGATCTCCGACACCACGCGCCAAGGTACTCTTCATCGTAAAAGTTGGGATTGAGATAGTTGGAGATCATCTCTTCCAGCATGCTTTTGTCCCGAAGGTGATGTCGGTGATGCCGCCCGGTGCCATCTCCCCACTCGGCGGAAGATTCATCCCGCCCTCTCACCTCAGCACTTAGCCTATCGAGTCGCTCCACGGCCCGCTCATGCTCCGCAATGGGTTCGAAGAGGATGTCCAGCCCCTCGCCCCGCATCAGCAGGCTCTCCAAGCTGTCCGCAACGAACGCCGGACACGGATCCCTGTGGTAGGCTCCATACCTGGCCAGGCGATAGAGCCCTGGCGGGGTCATGCCTTCGGAGTACGCCAGCAGGTGATAGGACCGGTTGTCTCCCAGCACCATGAAAGGTGGAAAAATCTCTGTATCCTCCATCTTGGTCACGCACTGCCAGCAACGGCTGGGCTGCTCGAGCTTCAGCCAGCGCTCCTTTCCCGTATGACCTTCCGCCCGCAGATCCACGGACAACAGCAGTTCGCCGCACTCATCCATCAGGTCCAAATACTCTTCCGATGCCGCCACAGTCAGGGAGTCAAGCAGGCGCAGCACCTCCTGCGGTGGCGGTGGCCGGACGGTTTCCTTCAAACGCAGGCATGGATGCAGACGCGGCAGCAGCGGCTTTCCGCGCCCGACCTGTTCGTTCACCTGACTGAAATGCGATGCCCACAGCCGGTCCGCCAGTGTTTCCGGCCAGTCAGGTGTGCGAAGGACTGGATCGTTTGATGTCCGGGAAGCCTCCGCCAGCTGCTCATGCAAGGCGGCAAACCGCCACCTGATGCTGCCCGCTTTCCCGACATGCCTGGCAAGCGCCCGCGCATAACTCTCCTGCACCGCCACCTCCCACGCTCTGGCTTTCGCATCTTCCCGGCGTGATGCGGAAAAAAACACCCGGTCGAGATTTTGTCCATGCTGCATCAGCGCGGTCATCGAAGGCGCGATGAATACAGCATTCGCCAGTCCATCGGCCGTCAGTTCATCCTCCGTCACACAATAAATGCCACGTGGACATGCTGACCCGCCAGCCAGCAGGAGAAGACCGCCGCGCCCGTTGTGGCCGATGATCAAGGTCTGCGGCAACCAGGTGAAGAGGCCGTGTGCCTGGGTGATTTTTTCCACATCACCGGTATTGTAGAGATGCAGGCACAGCTCTTCTTCCACGCGCCAGCCCCGAAGATCCACGTCATACCGGTCACTGCAGCCATTGGACTTCAGCAGGGCCATGTAATCATTCGGAAGCCACATGCCCGCCAGTTTCTCCAGTGCTTCCAGATCACGGTCAGAGCTCATCCAGCATCGGGTCCCCTTGCAGATCTGCGAATGCATCTTGTCGAAAAAGCTCATGAAGTCAGGGGAGGAATACGACCGGAACTAGCCCCTGCAGGCGAAGGTTGAAAATGTTTTGTTCAGCCTCTGACTTCACCCACAAAAAAGCGGGATGGCCTTTCGACCATCCCGCGTTTGTTGATTTAAAAAGAGCTGACACCAGCCGCCTTATTCCTTCGGCTTGTCAGGAGCCGGAGCGGGTGGGGGTGGAGGTGTGGGTGCGTTCGGCGCTGGATCACCTTCAGCGGGAGGACGACGGAAGCCGCCCTGACCTTCTCCGGGAGGGCCGCCGGCACCGCCAGGAGCGCCGCCGCCTTCACCCGGCCGGCCCATGCCGCCACGGTTGCGGAACATCTCACGCATTTTTTCCATCGCCTTGATGTACTCGTCTTCGGAGACGCTGCCGTTGCCGTCAGCGTCCATGCGCTTGAAGTTTTCTTTGGGGTCGCCAAACATGCCGCCACCACGCGGGCCGCCTTCGCCACGACCGCCCTCACCACCGGGGCGCATGCCTTGTCCGGGCGGGCCACCAGGAGCACCGCCGGGGGAGCCTCCTTCACCTCCTGGCGGACGACGGAAGCCGCCGCCGCCGCCTTCACCACCCTGCGGACGCATGCCCTGTCCGCCGGGGCCTCCCTGTCCGCCCTGACGCGCCATTTGCATCATTTTGCCGATTTCATCCTGATCGACAAAACCATCTTTGTTGCCGTCCATGCGGCCAAAGCGCTCTTCGCTCTCCTTCTTGCCGAGGGCGTCAAACTCTTCCTTGCTGATCTTGCCATCCGAGTTGGTGTCAGCGCGTTTGATAAACTCCGCGATGCGTGCACCGGGATCGCCACCACCTTGAGGGCCCTGCGGTCTGCCTCCGGGTGGAGGTCCGCCAGGCTGGCCACCTTCAGGCGGCGGTCCTTTCGGGGCGTCCTGGGCGCTGGAGAGGCAGGTCAGGCTCAGGATGCTGAACCCGTAGAGGAATGTCTTTTTGAGTTTCATGTCGTGCGTGTTATTTGGTTAGTGAAAGCACTGCGGCTCAAACATCATCGTGTGGGAATGGTTGCAAAGTTTGCAGAAAAAGTTACGCCAGCTCCGCCAGCAGCGCCTGATTCAGGCTGACGCCCGCGACGAAATTTTCGATGGGGAAATTCTCATTCGGCGCGTGCGCCTGACAGTCTGGCAGCGCCAGCCCCAGCAGCAGTGTGTCGGCATTCAGCACGTCTTTAAATGCCTGCACGATGGGAATGCTGCCGCCTTCACGGATCAGCGCCACCTTGTCCCCGAACACTTTTTTCAGCGCACGCTGCGCTGCTGTTCCAAGAGTGGAATGCGGGTCCATCAGGTAGGGCATGCCGGTGTGTCCGGGCTTGATCTCCAGCCGCACGCCTTTTGGCAGATGCGCCTGCAAATGCGTGGCCACACGCTGCAGCACCACATCCGGGTGCTGATCTGGCACCAGACGGAACGACAGCTTCAGAAAAGCCTCGCGGCCGATCACGGTCTTCGAGCCTTCCCCTTGATAACCACCACCGATGCCGTTCACCTCCGCCGTGGGCCGTGCCCAGCGGCGCTCACGCTCCGTGTAGCCCGGCTCTCCAAACAGCGCGGGAGATCCCGTCAGCTCCAGCATCTCCGCATCGCCATCGCCCAGATCCGCCCAGGCCTTCCGCTCCCAGTCCGCGATTGGGCGCACCCCGTCGTAAAAGCCTTCGACCATCACGCGCCCTTCGGCATCGTGCAGCGTCGCTGCCAGCCGCGCGATGGCCGTCACCGGATTGGCGATGGCACCGCCAAAAATACCGCTGTGCAGATCGATCGACGGTCCATGAATCTTCGCCTCCAGGCAGGCAATGCCTCGCAGTCCGTAAGTGAAGGTGCCCACGCCGGGAGCGACCATGCCCGTGTCCGAAATGGCCACCACATCGCACTTCAGCATCTCGCGGTGCTGCTCCAGAAACGGCTTCAAATTCGGACTGCCGATCTCCTCTTCGCCTTCAAACAGCACCGTCAGGTTCACCGGCAGATCGGCGTGCTTCGCCAGCGTCTCCGCCAGCCCCTGCACGTGCGCCATGAGCTGCCCTTTGTTGTCCGTGGCTCCTCGGCAGAAGATTCTCCCGTCACGGATCGTCGGCTCAAATGCCGGAGACTTCCACTCTCCCAGCGGCTCCGCAGGCTGCACATCGTAGTGCCCATACAGAAGCACCGTGCGGCGTCCGGCGATGTGCTTGTTCTTCGCCACCAGGACCGGATGCCCCGGCGTCTCATGCAGGTCTCCCGTCAGCCCCATCTCACGCACCTTGCTCAGCAGCCACTCAGCGCAGGCCCGTGTATCAGCACGCCGCGTGGAGTCAGTGGAGACGGAGGGGAATCGGAGGCAGGTAAGGAGGTTGTCGAGGCCGGGAGGGTTCATAGGACGAAAAATGAGGGACGGGTGGCCAATAGGTCAAGCGATACCGCCAAAGCAAATTCGTCCTCCCGCCCGCAGTCGCCTTCGCTTTTGACGCGCGCCCAGGGATGATAGAGTGCCTGCCAGCGAGGTCTTCCGTCCTTACTTCAGCTTCTTCACCTCGACCTCGTCCACACTGCCCTTGCCGCCATAAAGGTTCAGCAAAACACCGGCCTTGGGGCCTCGGGTGAGCTCGGTCTTGAGTTCGAACACCGCCTTGTCGTTTACCATGACGGTGATCTTGTCGCCCTTGGATTCAAATGCCACGCGCTGCCATTCCTTGGCGGCATCGGCACGGGTGTTGGCCGCTTTCAGATTGGTCTGGCTCTCCACATCGCGCACGGCCACCACGCCTGCCGGCGTCACGGCGATGTTGATCTTGCGCTGCGCACCAGGCCGCTCCCCAGGCGTGTAAAAGCCGAAGGCGATCCAAGAACAGGCCCAGGGCTTGACCAGCAGCTGGATGGAGGCGTCCTCCACGGGCGCATCAAAAGCACGCCAGATGACCGCCCCTCTCGCCGCCGCCTGGTCCATGAGCAAAGTCCCTTCCGCGAGTTCAAACTTCGCCGCCTGCTCGCCTTTGGCGAAGATCCACTTTTCGTCCAGCTTCTCCGCCTTGAAATCATCCGCCAAAAGGACGTCCCCCTTCAGGCGCATGGCCTTTGGGGGCTTTTTGTCCGCCGCATGCAGCACTGCCGTGAAGGCGAGCCAGAGAATCAGAAGGCGTTTCATGAGACTTCAAGGCGAGTTCATCAATGCTTCACCTCGACATTGCAGGAGAGCTCCTTTGGCGGCCAGAAAGCCACGAGCAGCAGCGCCGTGGCCACCAGCGCAAATCCGGTGGGCCAGAGGAAAAGCTCACGATAATTCACCGAGCCATCCGCAGCGGTCAGGCTGCCCTGCAGCGGAATAAAGATCCATTTGGCAGCGAGGTCTCCGAGCCCCAGCACAAGAAGATTGAAGAGCCCCTGCGCACTGGCCCGCACATCCTTGGGGAAGGCGGCGTCGATGAAGATGTAGAGAGTGGCAAAGAAGAAGGCGTAGCAGATCCCGTGCAGCACCTGCACGGCGATGATCATCGTCTGGTTTGCAGGCATGAAGGCAAACACCGCAAAGCGTGCCGCGTGGCCCAGAATGCCCAGCGTCATGGTGGTCTTCCAGCCCAGGCGTGCCAGCACGGCACCCAGCACAGCCATGGTCAGGATCTCGGCAACCTGCCCGATGCTCATGACGGGCATGATCCATTCTGGCTTGATGCCCACGGCCTTGCTGCCCAGAAAGCCGCCGGCCATGAGGAAGTAACCGTTGTGAATGGTCGAGTCGATGAACGTAACGATGAACAGCACCAGGAGGTAGGGATGCCCCAGAAATTTGAAGGCGCTGAGCCAGGCAAGTTTGCTCTCCCCTTCGGCAGCAGGCTTCGGCGGAGTATGT
This sequence comes from Prosthecobacter sp., assembly GCF_044226605.1. GTDB lineage: Bacteria > Verrucomicrobiota > Verrucomicrobiia > Verrucomicrobiales > Verrucomicrobiaceae > Prosthecobacter. The sequence goes on from NZ_JBGAGS010000011.1 coordinate 30,504, forward strand.
GGGAGACTCAGGCTGAAAAAGGCCAGCAGCAGAGAGGAGGCACCGGAAACCAGGAAGATATTCCGGCTGGCGGTAACCGCCTCGACACCGGACTTGCCCTGCAGGATGAAATAGAGCGGCCATGCGGCGAGGATCCATCCGATGGTTCCTCCCATGCGCACCAGCCCAAATTCCTTCTGCGCGTTCTGCAGGTGTGTAAAGGCGAGAGAGTTGGCCACGGAGATTGTCGGCACATAGAAGAGCGAGTGCACAAGCATCAGGGCAAAGAAGGTGGGGAAATCCTTCACCCAGTACATGGCCAGAATGGACAAGCCGCCGACCAGATGGCTGAATGCCATGAACTTCTCAGCCGCAAAGCTGCGATCAGCAAACTGATTGCTGAAAAAGATCCCAATCACAGAAGCGATCGCAAATGCCGTGCCCACCAGCGCCACCTGGGTGTCGGTAAAGTTCAGTCCATCCTTGCCCATGTACCCCCAGATCAACGGCAGCCACGCTCCCCAGATGAAAAACTCGAGGATCATCATGACAAACAGCTTCTTGGCGGCGGGGGACTTCATAAGTGGCCGCGAGGCTAGGGAGAGCGCCACATCTTGGCAAGGACAAAACCACTCCCGGCTTGAGCAGGCCGAAACCTGATGATATTGAGAAAGAATATGGTCCGCAAAATCGTCCGCTATCCAGAACCCGTCCTCCGTGCCAAATGCCGCCCCGTGACCGAAGTCACGCCTGAAATCCGCACCCTGGCCGCTGACATGCTGGAAACGATGAAGGATGCCAATGGCGTCGGCCTCGCAGCCCCTCAGGTGGCCGAGGACATCCAGCTTGCCGTCATCGACGTCTCCCACAATCCCGACTGCATCACTTTCATGAAGGTCAATGGCGAGAAGGTGAACATGGTGGAGCACATGCCCGTCGTCTTCACCAATCCCCAGCTCGACCTCGGCAAGGACAAGGAGATCGGCGAAGAAGGCTGCCTCAGCTTCCCCCGCCTGCGCGGAGACATCCGCCGCTCCAGCGAGATCAAGGTCACCTACACCGACCTCGAGGGCAGGACCGTCACCGTGGAAACTGACGGCCTCCTCGCCCGCGCCTTCCAGCACGAGATCGACCACCTCAATGGCATCCTCTTCATCGACCGCCTCAACGCCGTCGCCAAAGTCGGCATGAAGCGCAAGCTCGCCCGCCTGATGCAGGAGTGGGAAGAGGACGACGAGTAAAGCTTCGCCTCAAGAGCGCCCCCGGGGAGAGCGAGGCACCGAGCCGCATGCTCTTTTTGACAAAGGGCATGCCCCCAAAGCGGGGGGCAGAAACAATCCCGCAGTGCATTCGTTGGTTTCAGCCATGAAACGAAGACGCATGCTCTCCACCGTGGCAGGCTTGTATGGCGCGCAGGCCCTGCTGCGTCAGCACGCCCAGGCGGCCAGTCCTCAGAGCGCAGAGGATCTGCATGACCCGTATGCAGACGTGGACTGGGAGACGTGCGGGCATCTGCATTCGATGTCGCATCAGCATGGCGGGCAGACGAAGGCCTCGTGTGATGAGTTTTATGCCATGGGCTACCGCCACTTGGCGTTCAGCAATTATTATCCCTCCGCGCCCACGTATCCTCTCACTCAGGCCTTCCAGGCGAAACGTGCGGACGTCATCGCCGCACCGAACGCGGAGCAGCATTCCATGCCGGATGCGCCGCTTCATTTCAACTCGCTCGGCAGCCTGCTCGCCACCGGTTATGGCAGCAGTCTCACCGCTGCGCAGCGCGGCACGGCGCCGCTGGTCCACCGGTTTGGCGGCTTGCAGGTCTTTACCGAGGACCGGCCTTGGGCCGGCGTGTATCGGCTGGACCTGACATTGTCTGCAGACGCTGAAGGCGGGCCTGCCAAACTGACGGTCAAAGGCGCCACCGAATGCGAGTTCAGCGGCGCATTTGCAGCCAAAGCACCGGTGCATGAACTCCCCCTGATGGCGGGCAGCCACACCCTCTATTTCAGAACGACTGAACCGCAGCTCCACATGGAGCTGAACTATGATCGGAAGCAGCTCACGGTCACCCAGTGTCGCCTCATGCAGGGCAGCAACCGCCCCTGGCGCGAGGTTTTCCGCGCAGCGCTGGACGGAGAGACCATCGAAGGCCGGCGCACCGGCGGGCTGCTGCATGCCGATGGCGGGGGCATCACGCTCAACCACCCCACCCAGGATCGCCAGCGCTACGAGACGTTTCTGGACTTTGATCCCCGCGTACTGGGCATCGAAGTATGGAACCAGCTGACGTCCGGCTTCGGCTCCAGCAAAGGATTTTACGATGACAGCCCGGGGCCGCGCCTGCACTTCTACCAGCTGTGGGACGATCTGCTGCGCACCGGCAGACGCTGCTGGGGGTTCTTCGTCAAAGATCACAACACCTTCGGGCGCGGCCGCAATGTCCTGCTGGTACCAAAGGCTGAAGGGAGCGCTGCCAGCACGGAGGCGGAGGCTCTGCGCGCCTATCGGAAAGGAGCCTTTTTTGGAGCCGTGTCCGCACTGGCGGTCAACGACGCGGGGGAAGTGGTGCCGCCTTATGATTACAGCACGTTTCGGTTCTCACGCATCGTCGTCAAGAGGGATGCCGACGGCAGGGCAGCGGCTGTCGAAGTCGCAGTCACTGGCAACGACCACCTCAAGCGGCCCCACGTGCAGATTCGTTTTGTGACCGATCGAGGAGTCGCTCGGGTGGTCGATGCATCGCAAGCCGAGTTTCCTCTGGAGCGGGACACCGCCGGCCGCTGGCTGGCGGCCTTTGTGCGGGTGGAGGCCTTCGCCTATCCGGGCACGCACCTTGGCGGAGAGCCACTGACGGCTGAGAACATTCGCGGCATGAACGTTCATGACATCTCTCTCCTGCATGACCGCCGCTCCACGACCGGCAAGGCCCATTATTCCAGTTCAGGCGGCGCGGAACTTCGCTCCCGCATCCCCATCGTGGACATGATCTTTTCTCAACCTTTGCGCAGAGTGTGAGCTCGCCAGACGCAAGTTGCCACCAAGTCTCCTCCACTGGTCTGCGGCAGTCTACCCAAACAACCCCATCACCGGCTTGCCGGTGGAGAATGGCGGACGGGACAGGCCGGTGTTCATGGTGAGATCGTTCAAAGGCACTCCCAGGGCATGGAGCACGGTGGCATGCAGATCCTGGACCGTGACGGGATTGCTCACAGGCGCGGAGGCGGTCTTGTCCGACTCGCCGTAAACCGCGCCGCCGCGGATGCCGCAGCCGGCCACGATGGCGGAAAAGCACTTGGGCCAGTGCTGGCGTCCGGGCGGCCCCTGAGTGAGGATGATGGGCGTGCGCCCGAATTCACCCACCGCCACAACCAGTGTGTCATCAAGCAGGCCGCGCTGCTTGAGATCAGTGAGAAGCGCGGACAGCGCCTGATCAAGGCGCGGCAGGCAGAAGTTCATGCCATAGGACCCTCCTCCAAAGGCATTTCCCATGCCCATGTTTCCGCCGTGCATGTCCCAGCTGGAGCTCGGCGGACCGCCGCCTTTTTCATTGGGCGCTGCACCGACCCAGCCATTGACGGTGATGAAGCGCACACCCGCCTCCACCATGCGCCGTGCCAGCAGCAGATTCTGCCCCAGCGGGTGCATGCCATAGCGTTCGCGCACGGCCAGTGGCTCGCTCTTCAAATCAAAAGCCTGGCGGCCTTCCGGACGCGTCATCGAGTCGTAGGCCTTCTCCCGGAGTTCATTCCAGTCCTTTCCCTGCGGATTGTCCGCGAGGAGCTTGGATTCGAGATCGGCCAGCAGCTTGCGCCGTTCCCACAGGCGTTCGGGATCGCCCATGTCGTAAATCTCTGGTGCCTTGAAATTCGGCATGGCGGGGTGGTTGTCCGCCGAGCCGACAAACACCGGCGCATGCGCAGAGCCCAGGTAGCCGCCGGAGCCGATGTTCGGCGCGCAAAAGACCGGCTGCCCCACGCATTTGATGAGCCAGGCATTGGAGACGAGGTTTTCTTCACTCGGCAGATGCTTCGCCACCACCGAGCCAAGATAGGGCAGGCCGTCGGGCTCGCCCTGCTTCACGCGCTCGATCAACTGCCCGCTGAGCAGGTTGTGCATGGCGTCAAAGTGATTGTTGATCGGCCCCGGGTGCGTCATCGAGCGGATGAGGCAGAAATGATCGGTCACCTTCGCGAGCATTGGGTGGAGTTCGCTCAAGTGCATGCCCGGCACCTTGGTGCGGATGGGCTTGTACGGCCCGCGGATCTCAGACGGCGCGTCCGGCTTGAGGTCCCACGTGTCGAGCTGGCTCGGGCCGCCGCACAGCAGGAGAAAAATGCAGCGCTTCTTCGAAGCCACCGCTTTGCCCGAGGCGTCCAGCTTGTCCTTTCCGACGACGAGCCCTGGTATGGCGAGGTTCAGAGCGCCGATGCCACCGGCTTGAAGAAACCGGCGCCGCGAAGTCGGGAGGAGATTCATAAACAGAGGCTGTTTGAAACGAACGCGATATTGCCGCAGGCAACATGCCCCGTGCAGACCCCGGGGTTGAATAGCTACGGCACCACCCACCGGGATTTCTCATCTTCGGGACGGAAACTCCCATCAGGAAGCATTTGTCGGATCTCGGCAGAAGTTGCCTCTCCTCACTCACTCCCCCTTTTGGCTGGGGTTTTTAAACGTTTTCAAATGGAGCCAGCAGTCGGGGTCGAACCGACGACCTGCGGTTTACAAAACCGCTGCTCTACCACTGAGCTATGCAGGCACATTCGTGAGGGGCCATGATCATAAGCGACTGCGATCATTCGGCAAATGGATTTACAACCGGATTCACCTATGGATGGTCCGCCAACCGCATGCTCATCACCAGCTCTTCCAATGAACGCATCAAACACGCCCGCCGCGTACGCGAGGGGCGGGAGCGCGATCTCATCTTTGTGGAGGGCGAGCGCCTGGTGGGCGAGTGCGTCTCCTCCGGCCTCAAGCTCCAGGCCAGCTTCACCGCCGAGTCCCCTTCCCCGTCACAGCTCACCCTCTTGGAGCGCATCTCCTGCCCTGTATTTCAGCTTTCGGAGTCTGTCCTCGAATCGCTGAGCGACACCACCTCCACGCAGGGCATCATTGTCATCGCCGAGCGCCCCTTCCCTGCGCTGGACCGTCTCTTTGACAGCAAAGCCCCGCTCATTCTCGGCCTCGACCGCATCCAGGACCCCGGCAATCTCGGCACCCTCGTCCGCACCGCTGAATCCGCCGGCGTCAGCGGCCTCTTCTCTTTCGCGGGATCCGCAGACGCCTTTTCTCCCAAGACCCTGCGCAGTTCCATGGGTTCCGCCTTCCGCCTGCCCATTCTGCCCGATGTCTCCGGCCTCGGCACCATCGAAACCTGCCGCGCTCGCGGCATCAAATCCGTCGTCGCCACAGGGGAGGCCGATCTCCTCCACTACGACTACGACTGGCGCCAGCCCACCCTCCTCATCCTCGGCAACGAAGGCCGCGGTGCCAGCGCCGAAATCATGAAGGCTTGCGATGCCCGCGTGCGAATCCCGCTGCACTCTCCCGTGGAATCACTGAACGTAGCGGCTGCGGGCGCTGCGATCCTTTTTGAGGCGGTTAGGCAGCGCCGGTGAGCCAAGCATCAGCCCCTCCTCACTCTTCCACCGATTCAGGAAACCCGCAGATTCATCCAGAAGGAAATTGGTCGGTTTCCTGAATCTGTGGGAAAGCAAAATTCATCCAGCGCCCCCGTCCTTGACTCCGCCTACCCAATCTCCGGCAGCTTCCACTCCCCACGGAATGGCCGCGCATTCATGAGCGCATTTGCTGCCTCGTCATTCGTAAACGTCTCCGCCTTCGGATCCCACAGCAGCTTGCGATTCGCTTTCAGCGCCATCGCCGTAAGCTGCGGCAGCGTGTCCGAGCGCACGGCGGTCTCGATGTCACAAATCGCCCGCTGCTTGTTCTTGATCGCGTCCACAAAATTGCGCGTGTGCTCGAGGCTGGCGATCAGCTTGACCGGCATAGTACCCTCCTTGTTTGCAGGATCGCGCAGGATGGCGTCGTCACTGGCCTTGATGTTGCCACGCAGCACATGCACCCAGCCGTTTTCGCCGATGAACCGCGTGCCGTGGCCGATGTCCATGTTCTTCTCGTTCACAAAGGTAATCGGCGCGGCATTCGCATACTCCATGCGCACCTTCCAGGTCAGCACGGCATCGCAGCCGCCTTTGTCGGGATAGGTGGCCTCAGCCTCCACGCTTACGGGACCGGTGTCGTCAGTGCCATTGCCCCACTGCGCGATGTCCAGGTGGTGAATGCCCCAGCAGGAGATCATGCCGAGGGAGAAATTGGTGATGTTCTCATGGTTGTCCCGCTTGAGCTTTTCCACATTGAAGGCCGTCATCGGCGCGGGTCCCACCCAGCGCTCCCAGTCCACATGCTCAGGCACGGGTTGCTCGGGAAAATCAGGCCCGATCTTCCCGCCGGGCACGCCCACCTGAATCTCCTTCAGCCTGCCCAGACGGCCGTTCTGCGCCAGCTCGCAGGCCCACCGGAATTTGAGATCGCTGCGCTGCTGCGTGCCAAACTGAAACACCACGCCGGTCTTCTTCACCGCCGCACGCACGTGCTTGGACTCCTGCATGGACATGCCCATGGGTTTCTCGTGGTAGATATGCTTGCCGTTCAAAATCGCGTCGGTAGCAGGAATGCTGTGCCAGTGCACCGGCAGCGCCATGAGCACCGCGTCGATGGACTTGTCGCGGTTCAGCTCACGGAAATCACTCATCACCTTCAGGTCTGCGCTGCCGTAGCGCTCCGCCACCGCCTGCTGCGCGCGTTCGATGTTCTTTCTGTTCACATCGCACACCGCCGTCACCCGTACATCGTCATGATTCAGGAAGGCCCGCATGTCGTGCGTGCCCTGTGAGCCCACGCCAATGACGCCGAGCGTGATCTTGTTGGAAGGCGCTGTCTGCGAGCGCAGCACATGCGCCGACACAAACACAGGCGCGACACCGGTGGCAAGAATCTGGGAGAGAAAGGAGCGGCGTGTCTTCATGGTGGCGGAATGCTACGAAAATGCCGGCACCGATTTGAAGGACAAAATTTGGGTGAAATCAGACGTCGGCATCCTCGGCTTGCGCACGCTCGTTCCCACCTGCACATCTCCTCCCATGTCAGAAAACTCTTTCGATTTCATCGTCATCGGCGGCGGCAGCGGTGGCTACGCCGCAGCCCGCACCGCTCACAGCGCCGGCCTGCGCGTCGCCGTAGTCGATGGTGCCTCCGAACTCGGCGGCCTCTGCATCCTGCGCGGCTGCATGCCCAGCAAGACGCTCATCGAGTCCGCCAACCGCCAGCTCCACATCCGCCATGCCGAGGAGTTCGGTCTCAAGGCAACTTCCCATGGCGTGGACATCCGCACCATCCGCGACCGCAAACGCACCCTCATCGCCGACTTCGCGGGCTACCGCCAGGGCCAGCTCGAAGACGACCGCTTCACCCTGCACCGCGGCTACGCCAGGTTCGTCGATGCGCACACCCTGGAAGTGACACCGCGCGATGGCTCCGCTGCTTTCCACATCACCGCCCGCACCTTCTGCATCGCCACCGGTTCGGAAGTCTTCGTCCCAAATGTGCCCGGCCTGACGGAAACCGGCTTCTGGACCAGCGATGATGTCCTGGATGCTGAGACGCTGCCAAAACACATCGCCGTCCTCGGCGGTGGCGCCATCGCCCTCGAAATGGCCCATTACTTGGAGGCCATGGGCTGCCAGATCACCCTGCTCCAGCGCAATACTCAGCTTCTCACCGGTCAGGATCACGATTGCAGCGACGTGCTCGTAAAGGCCTACCGCGAACGCGGCATGGCCGTGCATCTCGGCACGCATCTCAGCAGGGTGTCCACACACGAAGGCCGCAAGCGCATCGAGTTCACCGAGGGGGGCCACACACACTCCATTCTCGTGGATGAAATCCTCCTCGCCATGGGCCGCGTGCCCGCGACGAAGGGCCTCGCTTTGGACGCTGCCAAAGTCACGCTGCACAAATCCAAGGTCATCGTCAATGACCGCCTGCAAACCTCCCAGTCGCACATCTTTGCCGCTGGCGATGTGTGCAGCCCGCTGGATGTCGTCCACATCGCCATCCAGCAGGGAGAAATTTCCGCCCGCAATGCCGCGAAGCTCATTCATGGCAAAGCAGCCGATGAGACCATCGACTACCGCCTCACCCTCTTCGGCGTCTTTTCCCACCCGCAGATGGCGGTGGTGGGTGCGACGACGGAAAAGCTCAAGGAGCAAAACACGCCCTTTCTCGAAGCCAGCTATCCCTTCAATGACCACGGCAAATCCATGGTCATGGGCGAGACCGCCGGCTTCGTGAAGATGCTCGCGCATAAAGAAACCGGCGAGATCCTCGGCGCCTGCGTCGTCGGCCCGGAAGCCACCGAGCTGATCCATGAAGTCGTCATCGCCATGAACTTCCGCGCCACCGTACAGCAGTTCATGGCCATCCCGCACTACCACCCCACTCTCAGCGAAATCTGGACCTACCCGGCGGAGGAAATCGCGGATCAGATGGCGGGGTGAGCAGTATAGGACATCATAATCCCAAGAAAAGGCAGGGTGCGACGGACGTTTGCATGTCACTACGTACCAACCATGCGCCGAGCCTTTCTCATCCTTCTGGCCGTTCCCGCCCTGCACGCGGCGGACTCCGCCAAACTGAAATACAACCGCGATGTGCGGCCCATCCTCAATGAAAAGTGCTTTCATTGCCACGGCACGGACGCCAGCCATCGCAAAGGCGACCTGCGCCTGGACCTGCGCGAGAGCGCGACCAAGCCTGCGAAGTCAGGCGACATCGCCCTCGTCCCCGGCAAGCCCGAGCTGAGCCAACTCATCGCCCGCGTCGAACTCCCCCACGACAACGACGACGTCATGCCGCCGGACAAAGACGGCAAGCCTTTGACCGCGGAGGAAAAAGCCATCCTTCGCCAATGGATCAGCGAGGGCGCCGAGTATCAGGGCCACTGGGCCTTCATCAAGCCGGAGCGCTCCCCCGTTCCGCAGATCAAGGATGCCGCGTTCACCATTCGCAATCCCATCGACTCCTTCATTGCCGAGCGCCTGCAGGAGGAAAAGCTCTCCCCGTCTCCCGAAGCCGACCGCGCCACGCTGCTGCGCCGTGTCACGCTGGACCTCACCGGCCTGCCACCCACGCCGGAGGAAACCGCGGCCTTTGAAAAAGACACCAGCCCCAAGGCCTACGAAGCCGTGGTGGACCGCCTGCTCAAATCCGAGCACTACGGCGAGCGCATGGCCATGCAGTGGCTGGACTTCGCCCGCTTCGCCGACAGCCACGGCTTTCAGACCGACAGCAGCCGCGCCATGTGGCCCTGGCGCGACTGGGTCATCAAGGCCTTCAATGACAACAAGCCCTTCGATCAGTTCACGATCGAGCAGATCGGTGGCGACCTGCTGCCCAACGCTGCGCGCGATCAAATCGTGGCCACCGGTTTTAATCGCAACCACCGCATCAATGGCGAAGGCGGCATCATCGCGGAGGAATGGCGCATCGAAAACATCATCGACCGCGTGGAGACCACCAGCTTCACCTGGCTGGGCCTCACGCTCGGCTGCTGCCGCTGCCATGATCACAAATACGATCCCTTCTCGCAGAAGGATTTTTATTCGCTCTTCGCCTTCTTTAACAACGTGGCCGAGAGCGGCACCATCCAGGGCGCGTCCAATCGCAGCGGTGGCAACTCCGAGCCTGCCATCGCAGTGCCGGATGCCGAGGAAGAAAAGCAGATGGCGCAGCTGCGCAAAAAGATCGACGCCGCTCAGGCCCGGGTCACCGAGACGCAGCTCCAGCTCCCCAACCTCGTGGCCAGCTGGGAGGCAGACATGGAAAATCCCGAAGCAGCGAAAAAGCCCATGTGGGAACTGCTGCCCATCACCGATGCCAAGTCCCAGGGCAGAGCCTCCCTGCGCAAGCTGCCCGATGCCTCATGGATCGCCGGAGGGCGCAATCCAGAGTCTGATATCTATACCCTCACCGCGCCGCTGGCGGAGGGCAGCTTCACCGGCCTGCTGCTGGAGGCCCTGCCAGACCCCACGCTGCCAAATCAAAGCCTGGGCCGCGCCCCGAATGGCAACTTTGTGCTCACAGGCATCGAAGCCACGCTCAGCGCCCCCAGCCTGCAACAGCCGGTGAAAATCACCTTCGCCCGCGCCGAGGCGGACTACGCGCAAAAGGGTTACGATGTGAAGCTGCTGCTGGATAAAGACCCCAAAAACGGCTGGGCCATCGACGGCAACGACCCGCAGAAGCGCGTGGAGCGGAATGCGATGTTCCTGGTGGAAAAAGCGGTGCCCGTCCCCGCCGGGGCCACGCTCACCGTGCGCCTCCTCCAGCAGTCCAAATTCGCCAGTCACAATGTCGGCCGCTTCCGCCTTTCCACCACGGATGCAGAGCCCGCGCTGGCCAGCATTGACGGCACCGGAGGGCCGCCTGCCAGCGTGCTTGCTATCTTGAAGACACCCACGGAAAACCGCACGCCGCAGCAGCGCAGCGAGCTGGAAAAATACTACCGCGCCAGCGTGGACAGCCCCCTCCGCGATGCCGACTACGCCCTCGCCGCCGCCAAGGCGGAGCTGGACAAATACGAGCGCACCGTCCCTTCTGTAATGGTGATGAAGGAAGGCCCCGTGCGCGATGCCTTCGTGCTGAAGCGCGGAGAATATGACAAGCCGGGAGACAAGGTCAGCATGACCACACCCGCCGTGCTGCCGCCGATGCCGAAGGGCGCGCCAAACAACCGCCTCGGCCTTGCGCAGTGGATTGTGTCTCCGGAGAATCCTCTGACGGCGCGTGTGTGGGTGAACCGCGCGTGGGAGAAATTCTTTGGCTACGGCTTGTGCAAATCCACCGAAAACCTCGGCACGCAGGCGGAGTATCCCGTGCATCCGGAACTGCTCGACTGGCTGGCCACCGAGTTCATCCGCTGCGGCTGGGACATGAAGGCCATGCAGAAGCTCATCGTCATGAGCGCCACGTACCGCCAGTCCTCCAAGCTCACGCCGGCCCTGCTGGAGAAAGATCCCGAGAACCGCCTCCTCGCACGCGGCCCACGCTTCCGCCTGCCGGGTGAAGTCGTGCGCGATCAGGCTCTCTCCATCGCCGGACTGCTCGTGCCCAAGATCGGCGGCCCCAGCGTGAAACCCTACATGCCCGAAGGCGTGTGGGATGAAACCAGCAAATACGGCGATCTCCGCGGCTACAAGGCCGATACAGGCGAAGGTCTGTACCGCCGCAGCTTCTACACCATCTGGAAGCGCACCGCCGCCCCGCCCACCATGCTGATCTTTGACGCGCCCACCCGCGAGATCTGCACCGTGAAACGCAGCCGTACCAACACCCCGCTGCAGGCGCTCTCGCTGCTCAATGAAGTCACCTTTGTGGAAGCCGCACGCGCCCTCGCGCAGCAGATGCTGCAGCACGGCGGCGCCACGCCAGAGCAGCGCATCGCCTACGGCTACCAGCGCGCCACGGGCAAGGCCATCGAACCCGCTGCGCTCAAGCAACTGGCCGCTGGCGTGAAGCAGCGACTCGCTGAATTCCAGGCCAAACCCGCCGAAGCCACCGCCCTCATCGCTCAAGGTGCCACGAAGCCGGATGCTTCCCTGAACGCTGCCGAGCTGGCAGCTTATACCACCACCGCCTCCGTCCTTCTCAATCTCGACCGCGTCATCACCCGTGATTAACAGGACAAAAAATCAAACTCAGAAGTCTGGGAAATTTTTCTGCCCCTAATTTTTCTGCTCTCAATCCTTTCCTTCGAGACACCTCTCCGCCATGCACTCGCAGCGCCCCCCTTCCTTGCTCCACGTTCAGGACCGGCTCAACCGCCGCATCTTCCTCAAGAACTCCTCCGCCGCCATCGGAGCGGCCGCGCTCGGTTCTTTGCTCCACGATGAAGCCGCAGCCGCGTCTCCGACGCGCTATTTCCCCAACTTCGCGCCGAAGGCCAAGCGCATCATCTACCTCTTCCAGTCCGGCGCGCCCTCGCAGCTCGATCTCTTCGATCCCAAGCCGCAGATGGAAAAGCACCGCGCCGAGGATCTGCCCGCGAGCATCCGCCAAGGGCAGCGCCTCACCACCATGACCTCGGGTCAGAAGGCCTTCCCCGTCGCGCCTTCGCTCTTCAAATTCGCGCAGCACGGGCAGGGCGGCATCTGGCTCAGCGAGCTATGGCCGCATCTCTCCACCGTGGCCGATGAGATGTGCGTCATCCGCTCCATGTTTACGGAGGCGATCAATCACGATCCTGCCATCACCTTCTGCCAGACGGGTTCGCAGCTCGCGGGCAGGCCCAGCATCGGCTCATGGCTCAGCTACGGCCTCGGCAGCGCCAATCGCGATCTGCCCGCCTACGTCGTCATGACTTCCTTCGGCACCGGCCGCCGCGATGACCAGCCTCTCTACGACCGCCTCTGGGGCAGCGGCTTCCTGCCCACGCAGCACCAGGGCGTGCGCTTCCGCAATTCCGGCGACCCCGTTTTGTATCTCTCCAATCCCGCCGGCGTGGACCGCCCCATGCGCCGCCAGATGCTCGATGAACTCGCCGCGCTCAATCAGCGCGACTTCGAATCCTTCGGCGACCCCGAAACCGCCACCCGTATCTCCCAGTATGAAATGGCATTTCGTATGCAGATGAGCGTCCCCGATTTGACGGACACCTCCAAGGAACCGCAGCACATCATCGACAGCTACGGCCCCGAAGTGAAGAAGCCCGGCACCTATGCCGCGAACTGCCTGCTCGCGCGTCGTCTTGCCGAGCGCGATGTGCGTTGCATCCAGCTCTTCCACATGGGCTGGGACCACCACGGCGGCCTGCCCAATGCCATTCGAGGCCAGTGCTACGACACCGACCAGCCCACCACCGCCCTCATCAAAGACCTCAAGCAGCGCGGCCTGCTGGATGACACTCTCATTGTGTGGGGCGGCGAATTCGGCCGCACCATCTACTCCCAGGGCACCCTCACGCCCACCAATTATGGCCGAGACCACCACCCGCGCTGCTACTCCCTCTTCATGGCCGGAGCCGGCGTCAAAAAAGGCGCCACCTACGGCGAAACGGACGACTACAGCTACAACATCGTCCGCGATCCGGTGCACGTACACGACCTCAACGCCACGATCATGCACCTCCTCGGCATCAACCACGAACGCCTCAACTACAAGTTCCAGGGCCTCGACATGCGCCTGACTGGCATCGCTGGGAATGTGGTGAAGGGTGTGCTGGCGTAGCTGCGTCACGGCTGACAGTGCCAGATTCAAACCACTAATCGCACACTAATGTCAGGAACCAGAATTGAGCTCTCTGGTTCTTTATGAGTGTGGGATTAGTGTCCGATTAGTGGTTCCAGAACCCGTCCCCCTCCCTCACCCATCCTTTCGCTCCCGCTGCCTCGCTCGAAACTCGCCCGGCCCACAGCCCACCTGCCGCGCAAACATGCGGCTGAAGTAGTGGCGGTTGGGGAAGCCGAATTCGGCGGCGATTTGATCAATCGTCTTGTCGGTGAGCGCCAGCGCTTCGCCTGCCAGACGCACCCGCGTGCTCAGTACATAAGCCGCCGGCGTCTGTCCAAGGTGCTCTCGAAAAGCGCGGATAAACCGCTCCACGCTCATGCCTGCGCGCTCCGCTAAAAACGGATTCGTGAGCCGGCTGTGCGGTGCACGTGCGATGAAGGCCAGCACTTCCGCGATCCTTTCCGGAAGCGCCGAGGGTGCATCGATCTCCAGGGCCGCGAACACCGTGTGCAGCAGCGCCGCGCTCAGGTGGTGCAGCCTGTGGTCCCTCACCTCCGAAGGCTGATCCCGGTGCGTGCTGATCAGCCGGCGCAGCATCGGCTTCAGCGTGTCATCCACGGCAATCACCATCGGTTCGGCCGTCATCTTCACCCCGGGCCGTGCGGTGGTGAAGTGCAGCCAGAAGTGGCTGGCCTTCACCGGCCCGCAGCAGTCAAACACGGTGTCCGCCGGAATGAGCACCGCGCACTGCGGCCCCAGGGGAATCTTGCGCCCCTGATACAGCAGATGGCAGCCGGGCTTCGGATTGTGGTAAAAGCGCCAGAAGGGTGAGTCCACGCCCTGGTGGTTCCAGTTGTCCAGCGCGGGCTGGTAGCCGCTCTCATGGATCAAAAACGGCGTCCACCCAGACTGCGCCACACGCGCCAGATCCACGCCCCACGGCGTGGTGTAGTTCAGGTATTTGCGGCGCGCTGACATGCGTTGGATTGGAAATCAGATACGCCATGGCGCTGCCTTTTCACCAGTTTTCAGCATCAGCCACGCAGGATAAGACATAAAACAGCCATAAAGAGGCACAGACGCCGGGCGTTGTTTCAGGCAGCCTCTTTCCCCACCATGCAGCACCGGCTTCTCACTCTCCTCATGTTCTCCCCGGCATTGCTCACGGCAGCGCCAGGGCTGCCCGCAGACCACGCCATGCGCATGGAGCGTGGCTTGAAGTCATTTCAGCAGGACGTGGCGGCCATTCTCAAAGAAAACTGCCTCGGCTGCCATGGCGGCGAAAAAGTGAAGAGCGGCTTCGACATGGCGACGCGTGAGGATTTTCTGCGTGGCGGCTCCCATGGCTCCGCCGCCGTGCCCTTCGACTCCAAAAAGAGCGCGCTCATCGAGCAGATCAATCACGCCAAAGAACCGCACATGCCCGATGGCAAGCCGAAGCTCGGCGCCGATGTGATCGCCAAAATCGCCGCGTGGATCGACGATGGCGCGCCGTATGCCGAGCCGCTCATTGCAGGCAAAAAGCCCAATCGCGATCTCTCGGCCGTCACGGAAGAAGACCGTCGCTGGTGGTCTTTTCTGCCGCTCAAAAAAAGCAAAGCCCAATCCATCGACCAACTGCTGGTCAAAAACGCCGGGGGCGCATCCTTCAGCCCGCCGGCCACTCCCGCCACGCTCGTGCGCAGGCTTTATCTGGACCTCACCGGCATCCCGCCGACACCAGAGGAACTCAGCGCAGGACTCAAAAACACTGACGCCGTCATCGACAAGCTGCTCGCCTCACCGCGCTACGGCGAGCGCTGGACACGCCACTGGCTGGATGTGGCCCGCTACGCCGAAAGCACCGGCTTTGAGCAGGACTACGACCGCCCCTTTGCCTTCCACTACCGCGACTTCGTCATCAAGGCATTGAACATGGACATGCCCTATGACCAGTTCGTGAAATGGCAGCTCGCAGGAGATGAATACGAACCGCGCAATCCGCTGGCGCTCGCCGCGACGGGCTTTCTTGGCGCGGGCGTGTTTCCCTCCCAGATCACCGCGAACGAAGTCGAGCGCACACGCTACGATGCCATGGACGACATGCTCAGCACCACCAGCGCCGCGATGCTGGGCCTTTCCGTGGGCTGCGCCCGCTGTCATGACCACAAGTACGACCCCATCCCCACGCGCGACTACTACCAGCTCCTCAGCACCTTCACGACCACGACACGCAGCAATGTGGATGTGCATCCCGACGGCCAGGTGACTCCCGCCGTGAGCACGATGGACAAAAAGAAGAACACGCCTGATGTGCCCGGTAGCACGCGCATGATGATCTGCGGGGAAGGCTACGATCCCATCGTCATGCACACGCAGGGCGACCCCTTCTTTGACAAGACCTACCTGCTCAAGCGCGGCAATCCCGACTTCAAGGACGGCGAAATCGCGCCGGGATTCCTGCAAGTGCTCGCCCGCCCTGCGGATGAAAAACGCTGGCAGTGGCAGCCACCGCAGGGGTCCAGGTTTTCCGGTCGCCGCCGCACACTCTCAAACTGGATCACCGATGTCGATCACGGCGCAGGTGCCCTGCTGGCACGCGTCATCGTGAACCGCCTGTGGCAGCACCATTTCGGCACGGGCATCGTTGCCACGCCGAATGATTTCGGCAAAACCGGCACCGCACCCGGCCAACCGGAGTTGCTCGACTGGCTCGCCAGCCAGCTCATTGCCAACGGTTGGAAATTGAAGCCGCTGCACCGTCTCATGCTTCAATCCAAAGCTTATCAGCAGAGCTGCCAGCACAGTCCTGCAAAAGAAATCGCCGATCCTGCCAACGTGCTCTTCATGCGCCGCACCCCGCAGCGGCTGGAAGGCGAGGCCATCCGTGACTCCATGCTCGCCGTCAGCGGCATGCTTGATGAAACGATGTTCGGCCCCGGCACGCGCGATGAAAACAGCCGACGCCGCAGCATCTATTTCAACATCAAGCGCAGCCAGCTTATCGGCAGCATGGTGGCCTTTGATCTGCCCGAGCCACTCGTCAGTCAGGGAGCACGGCCCACCACCACCGTGGCACCGCAGGCGCTTATTCTCATGAACAGCACGCAGGCACGCCAGTGGGCCGATGGCCTGGCCAAACGCCTCGCGGATGCGGGTGGCACCCAAGAGCAGATCACCCGCGCCTACACCCTCTGCTTCTGCCGCGCGCCCACCGCCGCGGAACTCTCCCAAGGCACCGCCTTTCTCCAGCAGGGAGGCACCCTGGCCGACTACTGCCAGGTGCTGCTGAGCCTGAATGAATTTGTGTACGTGAACTGAACCCGATGACCGCCATGAACACATCCCCTCACCTTTCCCGCCGTGCGCTGCTGTCCCGCGCGGGCGGCGGCTTTGGCATGCTCGCCGCTGCAGCCATGCTCGACCGCGATGCCCGGGCCGCGTCTTCACTGAATCCCTTTGCACCCAAGCTCCCGATGCAGATGGGCAAGGCGAAGTCGATCATCTGGATCTTCACCAACGGTGGTCCTTCGCAGGTCGATACTTGGGATTACAAACCGGAACTCCAGAAGCGGGATGGCAAGGCGCTGGAAGGCTTCGATCCGAAAACGGGCTTCTTCCCCGGCTCCGTCGGTCCGCTGATGGCATCGCCGTTCAAGTTCCAGCAATACGGGCAGAGCGGCACCTGGACCAGCGAGCTGTTTCCCAAAACTTCGATGCATGTGGATAAGATGTGCTTCATCCACTCCTGCTGGACCGGCTCCAACAATCACTCACCGGCGCTCTTCATGATGAACACCGGCATGACGCGCATGGGCTACCCCTGCGTCGGCTCATGGGTCAATTACGGCCTCGGCAGCGAGAGCGATTCACTTCCCAGTTTCGTGGTGATGACCGATCCGCTGAACCGTGGTCTGCCCAAAGGCAGTGCGTCAAACTGGGGCGCGGGCTTCCTGCCCAGTGTGTATCAGGGCACATGGCTCAAGCCCACCGGCGCGCCCATCGACAATCTAGCCGTACCGGCCTCGCTCACGCCCAGGCGCCAGCGCGCCCAGCTCGATCTCCTCGCAAAGCTCAACTACAGCGCCCTGGCGGAGTCGCCGATTGAAAGCGAACTCAATGCACGCATCGAGAGCTTTGAACTCGCCTACCGCATGCAGACCGCGGCACCGGAGGCCTTCGATGTGTCAAAAGAGCCCGATCACATCAAGAAGCTCTACGGCGTGAATGAAAAGCACTGCGGCCACTTCGCCGCGCAGTGCCTCACCGCCCGGCGCATGGTGGAGCGCGGCGTGCGCTTCATCCAGCTCTACTCCGGCGGCATGGAAAACCAGCAGAGCTGGGATGGGCACAACGACATCGCAGGCAATCACCGCGGCTTTGCCCTGGAGAGCGACCAGCCCGTGGCCGCGCTCATCGCCGATCTGGAACAGCGTGGCCTGCTCGATCAAACGCTCATCATCTGGGGCGGCGAATTCGGCCGCCTGCCCATCTCGCAAAAAGCCGCAAAGCCGGGCCGCGACCACAATCCGCATGCCTTCACCGTCTGGATGTGCGGCGGTGGCGTCAAAGGCGGCTACCACCACGGCGAAAGCGATGAGATCGGCTTCAAGGCCGTCATCGACAAAGTCAGCGTGCATGATCTTCATGCGACGATCCTTGCCGCAGCCGGACTCGATCACGAACGCCTCACCTTCAAATTTCAAGGACTCGACCAGCGCCTCACCGGCGTGGAGAATCCGAAAGTCGTGACGAAGGTGTTTGCATAAGTTACTCTCAAAACCATGACGCGCGGTTTTCTCCCCCTCCTTCTTCTTTTCTCCACGCTAGCATCCTCACTCGCCGCCGCTCCCGCGAAGGTGAAGTTCAATCGCGATGTGCGCCCCATCCTCTCGGACAAGTGCTTCTTCTGCCACGGCCCAGATCCCAAGAAGCGCGAAGCCGATCTGCGCCTGGACGTGCGCGAGGCTGCCGTGGAGGCCAAGGCCTTTGTGCCCGGCAAGGCGGACATGAGCGAAATCATCCAGCGCATCCTCACCACGGATGCGGATGACCACATGCCACCGGCCAAGTCAAAGCTCGCCGATCTGACCGCAGCGGAGGTCGCCATCTTGAAGCAATGGATCAATGAAGGCGCCGAATACGAGGCGCACTGGTCTTTCATACCCTTGAAAGCGGATACCACGAATCAGCGCAGCATCGACGACATCGTCAGCACCGAACTGGCAGAGCGGAGTCTCAAACTCCAGCCCGAGGCCGCACCGGAGACGCTCATCCGCCGCCTCAGCTTCGACCTCACCGGCCTGCCGCCCACCCCTGAAGAAATCAGCGCCTTCGTCACCGAACATCAGTTCGATCCAGCATCCAGCATCAAGCACCTCGTGACGCGCCTGCTGGCTTCACCGCATTACGGTGAGCGCATGGCCGTGGACTGGCTGGATCAGGCGCGCTATGCCGACAGCTTCGGCTTTCAGGTGGATCGCGAACGCGAGGTGTGGCCCTGGCGTGACTGGGTGGTAAAGGCCTACAACGAGAACCTGCCCTTCAATCAATTCATCACCTGGCAGCTTGCGGGCGATCTGCTGCCAAACCCCACCGACGAGCAAATACTCGCCACCGCGTTCAACCGCCTGCACCAGCAGGAAAGCGAAGGCGGCAGCGTGGAGGAAGAGTACCGCGTGGAATACGTCGCCGACCGCGTGCAGACCGTCGCCACCGCCTTCCTCGGCCTCACCTTCGAGTGCTCCCGCTGCCATGACCACAAGTATGATCCCGTGACGCAGAAGGACTATTACGGCCTCTTCTCCATGCTGCAAAACATCGATGAAGCAGGGTTGTATTCCTTCTTCACCCCTTCCCCGCCCACGCCCGCACTGATGATGATGGACGCGCCCGCGAAGGAAAAGCTCGCCGCGCTGAATGCCAAAGTCGCCGCCCTCGAAAAGCAACTGGGTAGTGCGGGCAATCCTGCCCGCAATGCCTTGGAGTTACAGTCAGGAGTGCCCGCATCACTGGAAAACCAGATCGCCCACTTCACCTTCGACGAACTCAAAGGCAACAAACTCGCAGACACCCTTCATCCCGCTCCGCCGCCGGCACCTGCGCCGCCAAAGCCCGTGGCCGACGCCAAGGCCAAAACTCCCGCTGAGAAAAAGAAAGAAGCCAAGGCCCCGCCTCCTGGTCCCGAGGCCGTGCTGAAAGGCGAAAACAAACTCGTCCCTGGCAAGATCGGAAACGCCATCCAGTTCACCGGCGATGACTCCGTGGACACGCCGCTCGGCAATTTCAATCGTCACGACCCCTTCAGCATTTCGCTCTGGATTCAGACGCCGGACGAAAAGGAGCGCGCCGTCGTCCTCCACCGCTCCCAGGCATGGACAGATGCCGCCAGCCGCGGTTACGAACTCCTCATTGAGGAGGGCCGCATCAAGTGGTCCCTCATTCACTTCTGGCCCGGCAATGCCATCTCCATTCGCACGCAGGCCAAAGTCCCGCTCAAGGAGTGGACCCACGTCATCGTCACCAATGACGGCAGCAGCCGCGCCAATGGCCTCAAGATCTATATCAATGGCAAGCTTGCTGCCGTGGACGTGATCAAAGACCACCTCACCAAAAACATCACCGGCGGCGGCCATGACAACATCAGCCTCGGCGAGCGCATGCGCGATCGCGGTTTCAAAAACGGTCTCGTCGATGACCTCCGCATCTTCGACCGTGACATTTCGCTCCCGTTTGATGCCAAGCTGCAGCCGCTGCTCGCCGAGCTGAAAACGGCACGCGCCGAGTTCACCGCCTTTGCCGATGCGCAGAAGGAAATCATGGTCATGCAGGAGCTGCCGCAGCCCAAGAAGGCTTACATTCTCACACGTGGCGAGTATGACAAGCGCGCCAAAGAAGTCGGCCCCGTCACCCCCGCCTTCCTCTCTCCATTTCCCAAGGATGCGCCGAAGAACCGCCTCGGCTACGCGCAGTGGCTTACAGCGTCCGATCATCCGCTCACCGCGCGTGTCACCGTCAATCGCATCTGGCAGAGCCTGTTCGGACGCGGCTTGGTGAAGACCGCCGAAGACTTCGGCAGCCAAGGCGAGCGCCCCCTGTATCCCGAGCTGCTCGATCACCTCGCGCTGAAGTTCATCGAGAGCGGTTGGAGCGTGAAGGCGCTGATTCAGGAGATCGTCACCAGCCGCGTGTACCTCCAGCAAAGCATCGCCGATGCCAAGACCATGGCTGACGATCCCGACAACCAGTGGCTCGCCCGCGGCCCGCACTTCCGCCTGCCTGCGGAAATGATCCGCGACAACGCCCTCGCCGCCTCCGGCCTGCTCAAGCTCACGATGGGTGGCGCACCGGTGTATCCCTATGAGATGACCGAAGCCTTCAAGCCCATGGGCCCCAGCGCAGGCGATGCCGTATATCGCCGCAGTCTCTACACCAACTGGCGCCGCACCAGCCCCCCGCCTGCCATGGTCGCCTTCGATGCCCCACGCCGCGCAGTCTGCATTTCCAAACGCGAACGCACCGACTCCCCGCTGCAGGCCCTCATCCTCCTCAACGGCGTGCAGTATGTCGAAGCCGCCCGCGTGCTTGGAGAGAAGCTCCACTTAGAAACGAAGGGCGATGTGCCGAAGATGATCGAACTCGGCTTCCTCCGCTGCCTCAGCCGCAAACCGGATGCGAAGGAGGTCAGCATCTGCACGCAGCTTTATCAGGAGCAGCTCGCGCATTTCAAAGCCACTCCCAAGGAAGCGGAGGAACTGCTCAAGACCGGGAATGCGAAACGTGATGCAAACATTCCCCTTCCAGAAGCCGCTGCGGCAGCCGTGCTGGCGCAGGCTTTGCTGAACCACGATGCGTGTGTGGTGAAGCGCTGAGAAGAAGAAACCACTAATCGAAAACTCATTTTGAAAACATCTGTCATGAATGGAACTCGATTAAAGGGATGGGGCGCAGCCTTTGCAGGCTGGAGCATTCAAGCCACGCGACAGCGTCTTGGAGTGCGGTGGCAGAGATGCACGGCGCAAGCCTGCATCGGCGACACCGCTTTCGCGGGGTGGAGAATGTTCTTGGGCCTAAGATTGGCGTCCGGCTTGCAAAAGCGGTGTGGCACTACGCTTCCCACCGCACTCCACGACGCTGTCGCGCTTTCGTTCCCCCAAAAAATGCCGACCACGCACAAACAACGGTCATTAACCGAGTGTCGCTAATAACTGGCATTCCCACTCTAACGCAGCCCACATGAATACTTCGAATTTGCTCCTGAATCGCCGCTCCCTCCTCAATCGCTTTGGCATGGGCCTCGGCGGCATCGCGCTCAGTGAGATGCTTGCCCAAGGCTCCGAATCTGCGGACCACGGCGTGCTGGGCGGCACGCACTTCACGCCGAAGGCGAAGAGGATCATTTATCTCTTCATGTCGGGCGGGCCGTCCCACCTTGACTTGTTTGATTACAAGCCGCTGCTGAACAAACGCCACGGAGAGCAGCTTCCAGATTCTGTGCGCGGCACCCAGCGGCTTACGGGCATGTCGGGAAATCAGTCGTCCATTCCGATGGTAGGCTCGCCGTTCAAATTCACGCAGCATGGGCAGGCGGGCGGGTGGTTCAGCGAGCTGCTGCCCCACACGGCGAGTATCGCGGACGACATCTGCGTGGCGCGCTCCATGTTCACGGAGTCGATCAATCATGGCCCCGGCGTTACCTTCTTCCAGACGGGGTCGCAGATCGCGGGGCGGCCCAGCTTTGGGTCGTGGCTGAGCTATGGGCTGGGGGCGGAGAATGCAAACCTGCCTTCCTTCACCGTGCTCATCACCAAAGGCAAAGGCGGGCAGCCCCTCGGCTCCCACCTCTGGGGCAGCGGCTTTCTGCCGACGAAGCACCAGGGCGTGCTCTTCCGTGCGGCGAAGGATCCGGTGCTGTATCTTGGCAATCCTGCCGGTGTCAGCGCGGACAGCCGCAGGCTGATGCTGGACCGCCTCAAGGAGCTGCACGAGCATCAGTTCGCAGGCACGCCAGATGCGGAGATTCAGAACCGCATCGATCATTACGAAATGGCCTTCCGCATGCAGACCAGCATCCCGGAAGTGACGGATCTCAGCGACGAGCCGCAGCACATCCTCGACAGCTACGGCCCGGATGTGAAGACGCCCGGCACCTTTGCCGCGAACTGCCTGCAGGCGCGTCGTCTGGCGGAAAAAGGCGTGCGTTTCATCCAGCTTTACCACCAAGACTGGGACCACCACGGAGGCCTGCCCGGCGCGCTGCCAAGACTCTGCAAAGAAACCGACCAGCCCGCCGCCGCACTGATCAAGGACCTCAAGCAGCGCGGCATGCTTGAAGACACCCTCGTCGTCTGGGGCGGCGAATTCGGTCGCACGGCCTACTGCCAGGGCAAGATCAGCCCCAACTTCGGTCGCGATCACCATCCGAGGTGCTTCAGCGCTTGGTTCGCCGGCGGCGGCATCAAGGCAGGCTCCGTGTATGGCGAGACAGACGACTTCGGCTACAACACCGTGAAAGACGGCCTCCACATCCATGATTTCCACGCGACGCTGATGCAGCTGCTGGGCATCGACCATGAGCGGCTGACGTACAAGTTCCAGGGCAGACGCTATCGTCTGACCGATGTGCACGGCAAGGTGGTGAAGGGGTTGCTGGCGTGAGAGTTTAAGCACTCGGACGCCTCTAATCAGGCTCCAAAACGGATCAGCGCTCAGCAACGCCCATCGCACCGCGGGCAGTACGACAGACACTCTTGTCTGTCGGTCAGCGCTCCCGCAAACAGCCGTCGGGCACGGACATTCTCACAGCCCACGCCTCGGTGAAGCGAACCGCACGTCATCGGTCACTCGCATCCGAGTGTGTTTGCCACACGCTGATCGACGGGCAGGAACCGAAGAGTAGCGGAGATAGCCAGCCGCAGGCTGCCCGCAGGGCGAACGCAGCGAGGCAACGCCCATCGTACTGCCAGAAGGGCAACCGGGACGGTTGCACTACGGGGGAAAGCGTGTTCATTGCCCCTCCCCTTCATGAGCCAAACCCGCACAGCCAAGCAGCACCGCAAAACCGCCGAGACGGACATTGAGATCGAGCTCAATGTCGATGGTTCCGGCAAATCACAGATCGCCACGGGAGTGCCGTTCTTTGACCACATGCTCACGCTGTTCAGCAAGCACGGCCTGTTTGACCTCAAAGTGAAGGTCGTGGGCGACATCGAGGTGGACTATCACCACACAGTCGAGGACACCGGCATTGTGCTCGGCAACTGCTTCCGCGAAGCCCTCGGCAACAAAGCGGGCATCACGCGTTACGGCTTTTTCCTGCTGCCCATGGACGAAACCTTGGCCGAGGTGGCGATGGACCTCAGCGGCCGCGCCTTCCTCAGCTACCATGCGCCTGAGCGCGTGGAGGCCATCGGCGGCGTGAACCGCTTCAGCTATCAGCTCGTGGAGGAGTTCCTCCGCGCTTTCTCTTCCAGCCTGCTGGCCACACTCCACGTCGAGATCCGCCGCGGGCGCGATGCGCACCACATGGCGGAAGCCATTTTCAAAGGTCTTGCCCGTGCGCTGGATGCAGCGACGAAGCTGGATCCCCGCGTCACCGGCATCCCCAGCACCAAAGACGTACTGTGATGAAACTCGGAGTGCTTGATTACGGCGCAGGAAATCTGCGCAGCGTGTTGAATGCCTTTGATGCCATCGGAGCGCATGCCAATCTCGTCACGAAGCCGGAAGACTTCGCGGACATCGACATCCTCGTCTTCCCCGGCCAGGGAGCGTTTGGAGATTCCGTGCGCATCCTGAAGGAAACCCATCTGTGGGAGCCTCTGCGCACCTGGCTCAAAGCGGAGAAGCCCTACCTCGGCATCTGCCTGGGCTACCAGCTTCTGTTTGAAAGCAGCGAAGAGTGCCCCGGAGTGGAGGGCCTCTGCGTGGCCAAAGGGCAGGTGCGGAAGTTCGACTCCGCCAGCGGCCTTAAAATCCCTCACATGGGCTGGAATGTCGCCCAGTGGAATCCCGAGCAGTCCGCCGTCTGGCAGGGATTGCCGAACCCGACCTACATCTACTTCGTGCACTCTTATTACCCGGATGTGCAGGATGAATCTCTCGCCCTGTGCCGCACCGATTACGGCACCAGCTTCATCAGCGGCATCGCCAAGAAGAACCTCGTGGCCGTGCAGTTCCATCCGGAGAAAAGCCAGGAAGCAGGTCTCACGCTCTTGCGCAATGCGCTCAAGGTGCTGGCGCAGTAAAGTAGTCGAGAACTTTAGTTCGGTCTGGGAGAGGCGGACGCTGTTTCCAGAACGTGCTGAAGCTCGGGACTACTTTATTTAAACTTCTCCGAAATGCCGCGGATGAAGGCCTGATCTTCGGCTGAAAGTTTTGCAAAGGGCACTTCAAAGCCCTGGCCATCGGCGCGCTTGAAGTAACCGGTATCGCGCGCGGGAGAGGTGAAGCGCTCCAGCGAAGCCTGCATGACACGCCCGGTGCTGTCCTTCCAGTCGCGCACCGGCGTGGGCAGCAGTGGGGCGGCGGGAGCCGGGGCGGGTGCGGCCGCAGGTGTCGGTGCGGGAGATGCTGGGGGCGCGGCCTTGGCGCGAGGGCCTGGCATGATGGATTTCACCGATCCCGTCAGGTTCTTGGCGATGGACATCGTCATCAGCTTTTTGGATGACGGCGACAAAAAGGGCATCAGCGTCTCCTTGCTCTGCGGACCTGTCACTTCCTGCTCGACGGCCCACTCCATGCCTTCCTGATTTCGAGGGGATCCGATGCGCGTCAGGTTCATTCTGCCTTCGTTGAAAGTGGTGACGGCGATGCGTGCTGGCAGGGGCGTCATCTGGGCACCAAACATGGCGGCCTGCGCCCAGGCCTGGCGCTCGATCATGTCAAACGCCTCCGGGGTCAGCCCCGAGCCTGCGGGCAGCGCCAGAAAGAAAGCCGCCGTGTCATCACGCAGATGGATGTAGGCGGAGAAGCAGGGATCTGGCAGCGTCATGCCGCCGAGTGCCGGGTTTGCAGACACACTCTTGTGCACGATGCCTGCATACTTGATGGCTATCTGGTTTCCCTCGTCGGAATTCCCCGCCACTTCGCCAGCCTTGGTGGTGGGAAACCACTTGAGCAGCACGTCCAGTTTTTCGCGCGGGTTCATCGCGGCTTGGGTGAGCATGTTGGCCGGACTGGAGGAAGGCTCTGGCATGCCGCCAGCCGGGGTGCCTGCGGGAGCCTTCGGCGCATCCGTTCCAGCCGTCTTTGTCTTTGTCTTGGTCTTCGTTTCGTCGTCTGCCTGGGCTCGCCTGGGCAGATCCGCGAGCGCTGTGTTCGAGGGCATGAAGTAGGCTTCCAGATACTTCTGCGGGCTGCCACCGGTGTGACGTTGCTCTATTCCCTCGTCTGCGTCCTCCTCCTCCGGCACGAGGTGCCCTTCGATGACGGTGTCATACAGGAGGGCTCCGCGTATGCCGACGGCGAGACGCTTGGGCTGGGGCTTCAACTCCAAGGCCGCATCCATGGCGACGGTCCAAGCCACGTCGGCGATGTATTCCTTGGCGTCCTTGCTGAATTTGCGCAGGTCCGGCACATGCACCATGAAGGCGCAGGAGTCTGCATTAACGCGGCAGTAGGTGAGGAATTTCCCATGCGAGAGGCTGATGGTGGGCTTCTTGCCCGCCTGAATGCCGAGACGCCGCCCAAGCTTGACCATCTGGGCAAACTCCACCGCCATCTGCTGCGCCTCGGGGGTGTTTCCGTAGGCTTCCTGGCCTTTGTCCATGGAGATCAGGTGGTTCGCCTTGTCGAATTCGCTTACATCGCGGGCTTCGGCCAGCATGCCTTTGAAATCAAAGGCAGATGAGGGAGCCACCACGGCAAGAACCGAAAAAACGCAGGCGAGAATGGTCGCCAGGACGGCCCATGGCACCGGCGGAATGAAGAAGAAGGAGTGCGAACTGGTGATGACCACCGGGCGGTGCGTGGCGGGATCCAGAAAGGTGCGCTCCGTGGATTTGCCCATGGTTTTGGCATAGAGCCAGATGGCTCCCGCCGCGCCCCAAAACGGCGCACACATGGCCAGACGGCCGAGGAAAACCGACTGCGTCGCGGCAAACAGCATGCCAGTGAGAGCAGCGGTGGCGATGCCGCCGATGACACCAAACACCAAGATCAAAATTCCGTGGCCTTTCCAGATAAGCATGCGCGCGTGTTAGCATGCACCGGTAAATGAGGTAAAGACTTTTTTGCAGCGACCCCTATAAAATCTTTCACCTCCACAGCCTATGTCGTGAAGCTGGAAAGGAAATAAGGACGGGACAGACCGAATGAGGGGGCGCTCAGCTCTTCTCCAAGGCTTCCCGCAGCACCGCCTCCTGCCGCCGGGCCATCTCTCGCGCTTCCGCCTCCTCATGATCGTCCCACCCGCCGAGGTGCATGAGGCCGTGAACGAGATAGAGCGCGACTTCGTGGTCGAGGGACTGACCGTGCTCGCCGCCCTGACGCAGGGCGGTGTCGGCGCTGATGAGGATTTCGCCGTGGTGGAAGGTGATGACGTCGGTGGGAGTCGGGTCGTCGAGGAAATCCGCATGCACACGGGCGATGTCCGCATCATCCACAAGGGTGATCTCGATCTCTGGCAGCGAGGCCAGCGGTGCATCGGGAGATTTCATCGCCGCGAGGCAGCCCGGCAGCGCGGCTTTGCCGATGCGCCGCAGCCATGGAAGCGGGATGGCGTGCGCCTTCTGGCGGTTGTAAATGCGGAGCTTCGGCAGCGGCATCAGATCAGGCCGCGGAGGCGGGAGGCGATTTACGGCTGCGGGTCTTCTTGACGATCACCTCCGTGGCAGGGCTGGAAAAGGAAGCTTCCACGATCTTCGTCGAATCGACTTCCGTCAGCACTTCATCGCCCGCCAGCACCGGCCTGGAATCATCGCGCACGGGCGCCTGCTGCTGCACCGGCTTGGCCTCGATGGCCTTCTGGTACTTGATGCGGCCATGCATCATGCTCAGCAGCGTTTTGGCAAAGCTGCCCTTCACTTTCGCAAGCTCCGCGATGGTGAGATCACACTCATCCAGCTGGCCGTCCGCCATGCGGGTCTGCACGATGTCGTCGATCATCGTTTCAATGCGGGAGGCATTGGGTTTTTCCAGCGTGCGGGAGGCGCTCTCCACGGCGTCTGCCAGCGAGATGATGGCAGACTCCTTGAACTGCGGGCGCGGGCCGGGATAGCGGAAGGTTTCCTCGCTCACCTGCGGCACATCGTCCTCCTTGGCCTTGCCCAGCTTCACCAGGCGTTCCATCTCGGCTTTTTGATCCAGCGCCTGACGGTAGAAGAAGAAGGCCAGCGAGTTGCCGTGATGCTGCTCGATGACATCAATGATGCGCGAGTTGAGGTTGTGCTTGATGGCAAGGTCCACGCCGTCTTTGACATGCGCGATGATGACCAGCGCGCTCATGCGCGGGGTGAGGTCCTCGTGCGGATTGGCCGAGGGGTCCATGTTCTCGATGAAGTACTCCGGCTTGCTGAGCTTGCCGATGTCATGGAAGTAGGCGCACACACGGCACATGCTGGCGCTCGCGCCAATGGTCTCTGCGGCGGCCTCGGAGAGATTGGCCACCACCAGGCTGTGGTGGTAGGTGCCAGGAGCTTCAATGCTCAGGCGGCGCATGAGCGGGTGGTTCAGATCTCCCAGTTCCAGCCAGGACACATCCGTGGTCACACCGAAGACACTTTCCAGCACTGGCAGAAGGCCGCCCACGGCCATGCCCGTCACCACACCAAAGAGCAGCGGCAGCCCCATCATGCGGCTGAAAGTTTCCGCCATGATCACCCCGGCGGCCTCATGCAGCAGAAGCGAGTAGGCCATGGCCACCACTCCCACGTACAGGCCGGCCATGAAGAGGCGGTTCCGCCGGCGGACGTGCTTCGTCAGCAGCACGCCGGTGAATCCCAGCAGGGCCGAAGTGGCCATGTAGGTGGGCGCGGAGATGGAGATGCAGACGAGCACGCCGAAAAGCGTGGCATAGATGGCTCCAAACAAGCCGATGCGGCGCCCAAGGATCACAGACAGCACCACCGGGCCAAAGGAATGCGGCAGCACGATGGCCTTGAGCGTCTTGCCCCAGGTTTGTCCGATGGACAGGTCCAGCATGAGCACCACCAGCGCCAGGTGGGTGAGGATGGTGCCCAGCACCAGCAGCAGCACGCCATTGTCCCGGATCTCCTGCCGCAGCACCACGCGCTCATGCACCACCATGGCGAAGCCGATGGCGGCGGCATACAGCAGGTGCAGCCAGGTCACGGCAGGCAGGCCCGCCTCCACCTGGGTGCCGAGGCGCATCAGCAGTCCGACACCGATGAAGAAAAGCACATAAGCCCCGACGGTGCCCGCCGGGTGGGTGCGCATCTCGTCAAGAAAATCTCCCTCCTGGTGCTTCCGCCGGGTTTTACCGCAGGAAAGCCCTTCGCGTTGCAATCGGGCACGACGAATGGACTCGAACATGTGTTAAAAGGAGGAGGAGATGGCTAGCAACCTATCATACATCGGGATTCGGACAAGAATCTTTCCCCTCGTCTGCATCTTGTTTGTGCCGTTGTGGCTCATTCTTCCGACTGCGGCCTGACTGGTAGGCTTCAATGATACGCTGCACCACCGGCAGCCGAACAATGTCTTTTGGCGCAAAAGCCACAAACTTTACCCCTTCGACGTCCTGCAGGAGTTCGACAGCCTCCTTCAAACCTGACTTCACATGGCGGCGCAGGTCGATCTGGGAGGGATCTCCCGTGACCACACAGCGTGCGCCCTCTCCCAGACGGGTCAGAAACATGAGCATCTGCTCCGTGGTGGTGTTCTGCGCTTCGTCCAGGATGATGAAGGCATTTTTCAGCGTGCGGCCGCGCATGTAGGCCAGCGGGGCGATCTCGATGCTGCCGCGCTCGATGAGGCGCTCCGCCTCCTCCGGCTCCAGCATGTCATACAGGGCATCATACAGCGGGCGCAGGTAGGGGAAGATCTTCTCCTTCAGATCTCCCGGCAGGAAGCCGAGCGCCTCCCCTGCCTCCACGGCAGGACGGGTGAGCACGAGGCGCTGCACGAGTTTTTCTTTGAGGTAATGCAGGCCCTGGGCCATCGCGAGGTAGGTCTTGCCGGTGCCCGCAGGTCCCACGCCAAAGACGACTTCGCACTCACGCATGGCCTGCACGTAGGCGATCTGGCCGCGCGTCTTGGCCAGCACGGCGGGCCGCTTGCCGGAGCCGAGCAGCTTGAGCTGCATGATCGCATCCGCAGGGGCGTCGCCCACATCTCGCTGCACGCTCTCCACCACCAGGCGCACCATGCCGGAGGAGATGTCTCCGCCGTTGCGGCGCACCTTTTCCAGCTGGGTGAAAACTTCGCGCACCGAGGCGATCTTTTCCGAGTCGCCTTCCAGCCGCACCCAGCCCTCGCGGCTGGTCACGCCCACGGCAAAGGTCTCCCCCATCAGCCGCAGACTGCCCAGGTCATTGCCGATCAGTTTTTGCAGAAACTGCGGCGTCTCGTACGTGAGGGTTTCGACGGGCATCAGTGGTAACCATAGGCCAGCGCCCAGAGGACGCCCGGCGAAGACTTCGACTTCAATTCGAAGACAATCTTGTAAGTGCCGGTTTTCGGCGGGTTGACGCGCACGCTCATGAAGAACTTGTCCGTCTTGGTGTCGATCTGCACCGGCTGGTTCTTTTCATCATAGACCTTCATGTCCATGGTGATGCCCTCCTGGCTGGTGCCCAGCCAGAAGGCGTACTCGTTGCCCTTGAAAAGCTGGTGGGTGATCTGGAGCTTCTGCCCGCTCTTCACCTCGCCGTTCCAGTAGTCCTCACGCACGATGAAGCCCTTCTCCACAAAGGGAGTGGCAGCCTCCATGGCAAAGTCATGGGCCTCGTCCACGGTCGCATGCACACACGTGGCCCCGAGCACCAGAGCGCAGGCTGCGGCGAGAGCTTGAAAGCGGGACCAGGGGCGGATCATTGGGGAGGTTCTTTCCATGGGAGAGGTCATTCAGGTGAGAGGCACCAGTTACTTGCTTTTGGCCAGGATTTCCGTCAGCAGGCCATCGCAGATTTTGCCGATGTCGGTGACAGCGTCTTTCGAGAAACCGTCCACGGCTCCCTCCATCTGCTGCAGCACGGAAGTGAGGCCTTTTTGGGTGGAGCGCACCAGATCGTGCTCACGGGTGCTGGCGGGCATCTTGGCGATGGAGCCGAGGAAGTGCTCCACCAGCATGGGCTGGTTCAGCAGCTCGGCACGGTCGGCGGAAAAGCTCTTCTTCACCACGGAGGTCACGGAGGCGGTGCCACGCAGCCAGCCGCCAAGGCTCACGCATTGGGAGAGGTCCATGTCCTTCATGTTTTCCATCGTGTCCCGCACGGTCTTCTGCGTGAGGTCAAACTCCTTGCGGATGGCGCTCCAGTTGCCTTTGTCCGCCGCGTCCAGAATGGCCTGGGCGTGTGGCAGCACGGACTTGCTGAGACCGAGGCTCTTGGAAAGGGAGATCACATCATGGCCGATGTCCTTCACGGCTTCCTTGTCCTGCGCCTGCACGGCCACAAAACCTTCCGCCACGGTGTAGCCAAAGAGCAGCGAGAGCTTGGTGCGGTCGCTGGTGGTGGGCATGTCCTGCTTGCGCAGTTCCGCCTGCCAGTTGGGCTCGCCGAGCTTGTCCAGCACGGAGAAGACCTCGCTCGGCACCGGCACGATGACGTCGTCCACGACCTTGCCGGGGAAGGCCTGAGGATCAAACTCCTCCACGCCCTTCGTACCTTTGGGGGCAGCAGTGAGTGGCAGAGTGCCGACCAGCAGCAAAGCAGCCGTGAGGGTGGGGCGGATAAACAGGGAGCGTTTCATGAAAAAATAACCGGGGTGAGAGCAAAATCGATTGGCATCAATTCAACCTCATAACCCCTAAATCGCAACTGGTTTGACCATGGCGGTAACGAAGTGCAGGAAAAAAGCGCTTCGATGAACATGGCGCGACATCACGCTTCCCGGCGTGTGCGCTCTCACAAACAGCAGCTCAACGATCCGGCACCATCACAAAGACCGTCGCGGCGCGTACTTCAGACGCGAGCGCTTCCATCTCGGTGCTGGCCGGGGTTCTGGCCTGGACCACCGCGGAGTAGGAGGGAATGTTTTGCAGCAGGCTGGCCGCCACCCGGGCCTTGATGGCGTAGGTCACGTTTTCCCGCCCGCGCAGCACGGCGGAGACGATGCCCACGACGCCGCCAGTTTTGACGTCTACCAGCGGGCCGCCGGAGTTTCCGGGCTGCACCGGCACGGTGATTTGATAGTGGTCCCGGTCATCGCGCAGGCCGCTCAGGCTGCTGATGCGGCCGTCGGTGAACTTGGGCTCCACGCCCTGCACGTCGGCATCTGGAAAGCCGATGGTGA
Organism: Prosthecobacter sp.; assembly: GCF_044226605.1. Lineage (GTDB taxonomy): Bacteria > Verrucomicrobiota > Verrucomicrobiia > Verrucomicrobiales > Verrucomicrobiaceae > Prosthecobacter. The sequence continues at coordinate 62,190 of NZ_JBGAGS010000011.1, forward strand.
ACACCGCAGCGCCCATGGTTCCCTCCTGCGACGCCAGAGAGAGCCACCTGGGTGCGGCCCCCTGAACTTTCAGCACGGCCACGTCTCCCTGCACATCCGTCTTCACCACCCGCGCGCGGCGGATGACGCCATCGGCCCCGCGGATGTCCACTTCGGGCAGATCTTTGACCACATGCTCATTGGTCAGCAGCCAGCCATCCGCGGAGATATAAAAGCCGGTGCCGGTGCTGGAGTAGTTGCCGGAGGCGAGGAAGTCCGCCACCCTGCCCTGCTGCTTCCTGCCGGGCTCTTCCTGGCCAAACATGAGAGCGCAGAACTTCTTGGGCGTGATCCTGCCTCCCAGCCAGTTGAAGATGACCGGATTGCCACGGATGCGCGGCTCCATGTGCTCGGCCAGAAACGCCCCCATGTCCTTGGGGTCGTTGTTCATGTCCGCATCGGCAAAGAGCTTGTCCGCCTGGCTGTGCACGGCCTCCACTTCATTGAGGATTTCTCCCGCGACCTTCTCATTTCCTTCACAAAGGCTCTCGCTCAGCAGTTTGCGCAGGCCGCTCATCAGCTCGGCCTTCCGCTCCTCTTCCTCCTTCTGCACCTTGGCCACGGCGGCGCGTTTGGCTTCGAGCACTTTCTTCACGTCGTCGCCCAGGCCTTTCTCGGCCATCTCGCGTTTTTTCAGCATGCCGTTCACAAAATAAAACCCGCCAAACAGAAGGCCCACGCCTACCACGACGAGCCCGATCATGAGCATGGCCGCCGAGCCACCGCCCTCCTCGGGTGCCTTTGCCGCCGGCTGGCCCGCCGGGCGGGAGCCGGGCATCTGGGGTCTTGCAGGCCCCTGCGGCCCCGGAGCGCGCTGCCCTGGCTGCGGGGCTGCAGGCCGCTGCACAGACTGGGGCGCTGGCGCGGGTGCTGGTGCCTGCGCAGGAGATGGAACCACACGTGCCTGCACCACCGGCACCACGGGCGGCGGCGCTACTGCAAACACCTGCGCACAAATCGGGCACTGCATCTGGCTTCCTGCAAAGCGCTGCTCGATCGACAGAAGGTTTTGGCAGAAAGGGCAGTTGATTTGCAGGTTCATGACTAACCACTGATCTAAGCAAATGGCGCATTTAGAAGCAAGGGTAATCGACAAACGCCTGCTTCGGCCCCCAAGACACCGCCCCACCATGTGCAGTTAAAAAAAGGTCTCGGCGTTCAGGCAGAGGGAGACTGCTGGGAGGAGAGGACGACCGCAGACCCTGCGGAAGGTTGAGGGACCAGGATGGTCCCACTCCAGTCGGAGCTGCGCCATGGCGGCCTCGCAAATTTGTCGGCGCGACGTGCCTGTAAAGTTCTCCAGCAATCCAAGCTCCCGCATCAGGCTTTCCCTGATTGTGGTAACAGGGCGTGGGTCAGGTTGCGGCGCTTTGGCTGCATCGCCTACTCTCTGACTTTTTTGGCCGCAAACCTATGATGACGCCCCATTTCGAAGCTCTGAAATCCAGCTCCCGCTCCCAAAGATCTGCGCGACTGCTTTCTGTTTCGGGGCTGCTGGCGGCCCTGGCGTTCTTCATCGGCAGCACGACCATCTCGTTTTTCAATATTCAGAGCCTGCGCGCCCTGACGGGAAAGGTCTCCCGCACGCATGAGGTCATCCTCGGCCTGGAGGACATCCTCTCCACCATCAAGGATGCGGAGACCGGCCAGCGCGGCTTTCTGCTGACGGGAGATGAGCGCTACCTCGCACCTTATGACGTTGCTCTGGCGCGGCTGGAGGAGCGCTACGCCAGCCTCAAGGGGATGAACCTGGAAAACCCGCTGCACCGGGAAATGCTTCCGCTGATCAAAAACCAGATGGACCTCAAGCTGCAGGAGCTGGCGGAGACCATTGCCGTGCGGAGAAAAAGCGGTCTTGAAGCCGCTCTGGCCATCGTCGTCACCGACCAGGGAAAGGCCACCATGGACGTGCTGCGGAAAAACATCACCGCCATGCAGCAGGAGGAGAAAAGCGTGCGCCGGCAGCTCTTTGCGGAAACGGACGAAGCGTTTCAGACAGCGGTGAAAAGCACCATCGCCGCCGGAGTGCTTGGCATGGTCATGGCCCTGGTGGTGGCCTCCCTGCTGCGGCGCAATGAGCATGTGCGGCAGCAGCAGCAGTGGCTCCAGAACGGCCAGGCGCAGCTCTCGCAGAAGCTCATCGACGAGCACAAGCTCGACCGCCTGGGAGACAATGCCCTGCGCTTCCTGTGCGAATACCTCGGCGCGCAGGTCGGCGCAATGTACCTTGAGGACTCCGGCAGCCTCAAGCGCTGCGCCACCTATGCCCTGCCCGCCGGAGCCCGCATACCTGAGATTCTGGCCAATGGCGAAGGACTGGTGGGCCAGGCCGTCAAGGACCGCCGCCCCATGCTCGTGCATGACGTGCCGGAGGATTATTTTTCGATCGGCTCTGCGCTCGGTTCGGCGCGGCCCAGGCACCTCATTGTGGTGCCTGCTTCCAATGAGACCACCATCACGGCAGCGCTGGAGCTCGGCTTCTTCCAGCCCGTGTCAGACGAGGCCATCGAGCTGCTGAGGCGTGTCTCCGGCTCCATCGGCACCGCCGTGCAGGCCGCGAAGTCCCGCGCCCTCATCGAGGAGCTGCTGGAGGAGACGCAGCGGCAGAGCGAGGAAATGCAGATGCAGACCGAGGAACTGCGCGTCTCCAATGAAGAACTGGAGGAGCAGAGCCGCGTGCTGAAGCTCACGCAGACGCAGCTGGAGCAGCAGCAGGCGGACCTGGAGCAGAACAACCTTCAGCTGGAGGCGCAAACCCGCCTGCTGGAAGTGCAGAAGGACAATCTCCTGCAGGCCAAGCTTGGGCTGGAGACGCAGGCCCGCATCGTGGAGCAGGCCAGCCACTACAAATCCGCCTTCCTGGCCAACATGTCCCACGAGTTGCGCACGCCGCTGAACTCCGTGCTCATCCTGGCGCAGCTGCTGGCGGAAAACCGCGGTGGAAACCTCAGCGAGGAGCAGATCAAATACGCGCGCACCATCCAGGGTTCCGGCAACGATCTGCTGGGATTGATCAACGATGTGCTGGATCTGGCGAAGATCGAGGCCGGGCGCATGGACATCAAGCCGCAGCAGGTCGTCATCCAGGGGCTGCTCGAAAGCCTGCGCAGCCAGTTTGAGCCGGTGGCGGACAAGCGCGCCCTGGCGCTCAAGCTCGTGGCGCTGCCCGGCGCACCGGCCAGCATCCAGACCGATCCGCAGCGGCTGGACCAGATCCTGCGCAATCTGATTTCCAATGCGCTGAAGTTCACGGAGCAGGGCTCGGTGACGGTGGAGGTGGCTGGCCTGGCGGAGGGCTTCATGTCCTTCAAAGTGCAGGACACGGGCATTGGCATCGCCCAGGAGCAGCAGGCCACCATCTTTGAACCCTTCTGCCAGGGAGATGACAGCACCAGCCGCAAGTATGGCGGCACGGGGCTGGGCCTTTCCATCTCGCGGGAGCTGGCGCGTCTGCTCGGCGGGAAGATCCAGCTCAGCAGCGAAGCGGGGCGTGGCAGCACCTTCACGCTGGTGCTCCCGGCCAGCATCACAGGAGCGGCGGCGCCTGCTCCTGTTTCCGCTCCGGCTTCCACTCCGGCTTCCGTTTCTCCGGCGCCCTCCCCTGCCCCATCCCTGCCGCAGAGGGCCAGGCCTGCCGCCCCGGTGGTGCCAGATGATCGCGATCAACTCACGCCGGAGAAAAAGGCGATCCTCGTGGCGGAGGACGACCCCACCTTTGCGCAGGTGCTGGCAGACAGCGCGCGGGAGCAGAATTTCCAGTGCCTCGTGGCCACCACCGCCCAGGCCGCGCTGGACCTGGCGCGGCAGCACCTGCCGGCGGCCGTGGTGCTGGACATCGGCCTTCCCGATGACTCCGGACTGCTGGTGCTGGAGCAGCTGAAGAACGACCCACGCACGCGCCACATCCCCGTGCATGTGGTTTCCGCCAGCGACTACTCGGAGAAGGCGCTCTCCATGGGAGCCGTGAGCTATCGTGTGAAGCCCATCTCGCGCGAGCAGCTTGTGGAGGCCTTCCAGGACGTGGAAAAACACCTCACGCACAGCCTGCGCCGCGTGCTGGTGGTGGAGGACGATGCCGTGCAGCTCAAGTCCTTGTGCGATCTGCTCTCCTCCCGCGAGGTGGAGGCCGTGGGCGCGGTGAATGCCACCGACTGCCTGGAGCAGCTAAAATCCACCACCTTTGACTGCATGGTGCTGGACCTCAGCCTGCCGGACACCAGCGGCTTTGCGCTGCTGCAGGAGCTCGGCGAGAATGAGTCCTACCCCTTCCCGCCGGTCATCATCTACACCGGCCGGGAACTCACGGCGGACGAGGAGCAGCAGCTGCGGCGCTATTCCAAGGCCATCATCGTCAAAGGCGTGAAATCTCCCGAGCGCCTGCTGGATGAGGTGGCGCTCTTCCTGCACCAGGTGGTGCGCGAGCTGCCCGCCGAACACCAGCGCATGATCGAAAAAGCCCGCAGCCGTGAAGCCGCGCTGGAAGGCAGGCGCGTGCTGATGGCGGAGGATGATGTGCGCAACATCTTTGCACTGACATCCATGTTGGAGCCTCTGGGCATCCAGGTGGTGGTGGCAAGAAACGGCCGCGAGGCCCTGACCGCGCTGGAGGAACGCCAGAAGTCGGACAAGCCCATCGACCTGGTGCTGATGGACGTGATGATGCCGGAGATGGACGGCCTGGAGGCCATGCGCGCCATCCGCAGGCGCCCCGAGTGGAAGAGGCTGCCCATCATCGCCCTCACCGCCAAGGCCATGCCCTCAGACCAGGAGCAATGCCTGGCCGCCGGGGCCAGCGACTACCTGGCCAAACCCCTGAACGTGGAAAAACTGCTTTCCCTCATTCGTGTGTGGATGCCCCGATGAAGAACCTCTCCACCGATACCGAAACCATCGAACTGGATCTGCTGGTCGAGGCCATCTACCGCAAGTACCACTATGATTTCCGCGACTACTCGGCCGCCTCCCTCAAGCGCCGGCTGATCCAGGCGCGCGAGCACTTCCACTGCCGCACCTTCTCCGCCCTGCAGGAGCGCGTGATGCATGACGCCGACATGCTGCCCCAGCTCGTGGGCTTTCTCACCATCCAGGTCAGCGAGATGTTCCGGGATCCCGCCTTTTTCCGCGCTATTCGTGAGGATGTGACGCCCCACCTGCGCACCTACCCTTCCCTCAAGGTCTGGGTGGCAGGCTGCAGCTCTGGCGAGGAGCTGTACTCCCTGGCCATCCTCTTTCGTGAGGAAGGACTGGAGGAGCGCACCATGTTTTACGCCACGGACATCAACACCGACGCCCTGCGCAAAGCGGAGGCCGGTGTGTATGATCTGGAGCGCATCTCCCTCTTCACCGCCAACCACCAGAAATCCGGCGGCAAGTCCTCCCTCTCCGACTACTACACCGCCGCCTATGGCGCCGCCGTCTTTGACAAGTCCCTGCGCAAGCGCACGGTCTTCTCCGACCACACGCTGGCCTCGGACGCCGTCTTTGCCGAAGTACACCTCGTGTGCTGCCGCAATGTGCTGATCTATTTCAACCGCGAGCTGCAGGACCGCGCGGTCGGCCTCTTCAAGGACTCCCTGGTGCGCCGCGGCTTCCTCGGGCTCGGGTCCAAGGAAAGCCTGCACTTCTCCGCGCACGCCGGTGACTTCACCGAATTCAGCCGCGAACAACGACTCTACCAAAAGCGCCAATGACCCCTCCCGAAACGAGCATGCAGACAGGCATCCAGGCCCTCGTGATCGGCGGCTCCGCGGGAGCCGTGAGCGCGCTGCTCAAGCTCCTCCCCGTACTTCCCGCCGAGTTCCCCCTGGCCGTCATGGTCGTCGTCCACCTGCCGCCGGATGACAACGGCGCGCTGGCCGGATTTTTAGCCAGCCAGTGCCAGATGAGCGTGAAAGAAGCGGAGGACAAGGAGCCCGCGACCCCCGGGATGATCCGCCTGGCCCCCGCAGGCTACCATTTGCTGGTAGAACCTGATTTCCAGCTCGCCCTCTCTCAGGACGATCCCGTCCTTTTCTCCCGCCCCTCCATCGACGTGCTCTTTGAGTCCGCGGCAGACGCCTACGGCAGCTCCCTCGCAGCGGTGGTGCTCACCGGCGCCAGCGCGGACGGCGCGCGGGGGCTGCAGGCCGTGCACCGTGCCGGAGGAAGGACCTTTGTGCAGGACCCCGCCACAGCCAGCGCCCCCATCATGCCGCAGGCGGCGCTGGACGCCTGCCCGGAGGCGCAGAGCCTGCCCCTCGGCCAGCTGGCCGCCGTGCTGTGGGCCCTGGCGCGCTCAAACCAACTTCCCGTCCTGATGTCATGACCGCTCCGACCATCAAATTCCTCCTCGTGGATGATCTGGACGCGAACCTCGACGCTCTGGAGGGACTGCTGCAACGCGAAGGGCTGGAACTGCTGAAGGCGCGCTCCGGCCATGAGGCGCTGGAGCTCCTGCTCGTGCACGATGTGGCGCTGGCGCTGCTGGACGTCAACATGGCGGGAATGGACGGCTTTGAGCTCGCCGAACTCATGCGCGGCACGGAGCGCACCCGCCGCGTGCCCATCATCTTTCTCACCGCGGGCGCCATCGACCAGCAGAGGCGCTTTCGCGGCTATGACGCCGGTGCGGTGGACTTCATCTTCAAGCCCATCGAATCCCACATCCTGCAGAGCAAGGCGGGCATCTTCTATGAACTGGCCATGCAGCGTGAAGTCCTGCGCCAGAGCGCCGAGGAGGCCCGCGCCGCCAGCCGTGCCAAGGACCACTTCATGGCCGCGCTCAGCCACGAGCTGCGCACCCCGCTGACCCCGGTGCTGATGGCCGTGGCCGCCCTGCGAAACGACAGCGGCCTCAATGCCGAGTCCCACGACCTGCTGGACATGATGCGCCGGAACATCGAGCTCGAGGCCCGCCTCATTGACGATCTGCTGGACGCCACCCGCATCCACAACGGCAAGCTCGCCATCAAACCCATGGACGTGGACGTGCACGAGCTGCTGCGCCATTGCCAGGGCACCATGGGCCTGCAGGCGCAGGACCAGCAGGTGCGCTTCATGACCGAGCTCCACGCGCCGCGCCACCACGTGCACGCCGACCCCGTGCGCCTGCAGCAGGTCTTCTGGAATCTGCTGACCAACGCCGTCAAATTCACCCCCGGTGCCGGCACCATCACCCTGCGCACCTTCAACCCGGACGAAACCCGCCTGGCCGTGCAGGTGGCGGACACTGGCGTCGGCATCAGCCCGCAGGCGCTGCCTCGCATTTTTGACGCCTTTGAGCAGGGAGACGCCAGCGGCCAGGTCCGCTTCGGCGGCCTCGGCCTCGGACTCTCCATCTCCAAAGCCATCGTGGAAGCACACGGCGGCACCATTGAAGCCGAGAGCCAGGGCCCCGACAGCGGCTCCACCTTCACCGTCACCTTCTCCCTCATCGAAAACCCGGCCCCCGCCGGCAGCGCCCCCTCCGCTGCGGAGCCGGAGAGCACCCAGCGCTCCCTGCGCCTCCTGGTGGTGGAAGACCACGCCCACACCCGCGAAATCCTCGGCCGCCTCCTCACCCGCGGCGGCCACCACGTCATCAGCGCCGGCACCGTTGCCGAAGCCCTCGACGCCTTCAGCACCCACACCTGCGACGCCGTCATCACTGACCTCGGCCTCCCCGACGGCAGCGGCCTTGACCTCATGCGGCAGCTTCGCCAACACTCCGCCGTCCCCGGCATCGCCCTCAGTGGCTACGGCATGGAAACCGACCTCAAGCAGACCAAGGAAGCCGGCTTCACCGCCCACCTCACCAAGCCCATCCAAATGGACGAGCTGCACCAGATCCTCGCCCAGGTGAAGAGGTAAGTACAGTCCCCACCTCCCCCGCCAGACAAGCCCAGCGCCTTCGCCTGCGGGAGCATTCGGTCTGGAGTGCGGTCGCGCAGATGCAAGGCGCAGCCATGCATCGCAGCTACCGCTTTCGCGGGCTGAAGAATGATCTCCGGACTCAGCTCCCCGTCCGCCATGCGCATGGGTGCTTTCGGAGGCGCATCAGTCCTCGCCCACCAGCATCCCTGCGAAAGCGGTAGCTGCGCTCGTTCCTCGCTCCGCGACCGCACTCCAAATCCTAAACGCCCAGCGCAGGTAGGGCGGCTTGTCCTCAAGCCGCCGCCGTTTGTAGCGCCGAGAGCCTCCCAGTAGGACACCCCGTCACCGCAAGCCGTCCCCCCAAGGCTCCGCTACCACGCCATACCATTCGCACCTTCGCCCCCCTCTCGCGGAGGGCTGGGGACAGCCCTCCCTACCTCATCGCGCTGAGCGCTCGCAGTCCCAGCGCAGGTAGGGCGGCTTGTCCTCAAGCCGCCGTGGTCTGCCACGTTGGAAACCTCCCGGTAGGACACCCCATCACCGCAAGCCGCCCCCCAAAATACTCCGCTACCACGCCATACCATTCGCTGCTTCCTGCCCCTCTCGCGGAGGGCTGAGGACAGCCCTCCCTACCTTTCGCGACGGGATTTCAGCACTCGCTCGGTGCTTCTCATCTTCCTCTTCCTCCTACTCCTCCTCTTACTCCCGGAAAAGGGAGGTGGAGTAAGAGCAGGAGGAAGAGAAAGAGCTCAATCCTTCCTCACACCACCCTCGGCAGCACTTCCACCACATCCGCCAGCACTCGTCCACTCCCATGGCGCAGCTCATTGCAGCGGCCAAACAGGATCTGCCCGCTCGTCGCGCCCAGCAGGTCTGCCAGACGCTGGTCCACGGAGATGCGGAAAAACCCGCGCGGGTGGCTGGAGTGCGGCACCGCGTAACGCTCCAGGATGGCACCGAAGGGCACGAGGCCCTCCAGCACGAGCTGCTGCGCTTCTTCGGGCAAAATATCGAGATGAATGCCGATGGCACCAAACTCCACGGGCATGCCGTCTTTGCGGCGATGCAGCACGGAGGCGCGCACGAGGTAGTTGCCGATGCGGGCGCGGGCGGCCACGTCGAGATCGATCTCGCTGCTGTGGTACTCGCGCAGGTGCGGCGTCATGTCCTTGTCATGCACCAGCAGGTAGCGCTCCTGCTCGGCCAGATCCTGCGGCTGCACAAAGGTTACGCGCGGGCGCACGCTGCCGATGCCGTAGAAGAAGATCAGCGGCGCGAGGATGTCCTCGTCCTGCCGGGGTGCCACGTTCGTCGCGGGCGCTGCGACTGCTGCTGTGTGCCGTTCCGGCTCAAGTGTAGCGGGCATATTGGCGATGCTGGGGAAGGAAGAACTCGTGCAGCAGGCGGTCCACCTGAAGGAGGCCGTCGCGGGAGAGGGTGATGCCCTTCTCATCCAGCGTGGCAAAGCCTTCCTTGGCCAAGTAGTCGAGCTGAGGCGCGAAGTGCTGGCGCGGATCTTCGCCGAATTTCTGAATGTAGTAGTCGAACTCACTGCGGCCCAGCTTGAGCTTGAGGATGAACTCGCGCACAAAGCGGTCTTCCGGCGTGGTCTGGTAGGCGCGGAAGATGGGCAGCTTGCCCGCATCGACCGCCTGCATGTAAGGGCCTACGTCGGCCTGATTCTGATAATGCACGCCGCCGAGATGGCCAAAGGAGGCCACGCCGCAGCTCAGCAGATCGGCCCCTTCCCACAGGGAGTCGCGATACACAAACTTGATGCGCTGCGGGTCCTTCACCACGGTGTAGGCGCTGGTCACGGTGTAGCCGTCCTTCTGGAATTCATCGAAGGCGTAGCTCACCCAGTCGCGCTTGGTCTGCCAGTCGGCCACGGGCGCGGTGACTTTGCCTTCCGCCTTCATCTGCTGGTACATGGTGGTGTTGTAGGGCACCTCCATCTGGTAGATCGTCACGGCATCCGGCTGCATGGCGATGGCCTTGGCCACGGTGACCTTCCAGTTTTCCCAGGTCTCATTCATCATCCCCGCGATGAGGTCGATATTGATATGCTCAAAGCCGAGCGTGCGAGCAAAGCGATACGCCTTTTCGATTTCGCCGCTGCGATGCGCACGACCGTTTGTCTCCAGGATGTGGTCGTCGAAATTCTCGACGCCGAGGCTCAGGCGCGTAACGCCGATCTCGCGGATGCCCGTGAGCTTCACCTCATTCAGCGTGCCGGGTTCCGCCTCAAAGGCCACCTCCGCCGCCTCGTCCCAGGGGATCATGGCCTTCATGCGGTTGGTCAGGTCCTTGAGCTGCGGCACAGAGAGGTAGCTGGGCGTGCCGCCGCCGAAGTACACGAAGTGCGCCTTCCGCCCCTTCAGGTAGGGCTGGCTGGTGAGGTGCTCCATCTCGCGCATGCCGGCATCGATGTAAGCCTTCACCTCCTGCGCGTTCTTGTCCGTGTAGACCTTGAAGTAGCAGAAGTGGCAGCGCTTGCGGCAGAAGGGGATGTGGAAATAGACGCCGAGCGGGATGCTGGCGGGAGCCGGCTGCTGCAGCACGGCCTCCACGGCGGGCACCTGGTCCGGTTTCCAGAAGGAAAACGGCGGGTAATTGGAGACAAAATAGTTCCCGGCCTCCGTCTGTTCGACTTTCTTTTCGTGGGCGGGAGATTCGAGCGCGGTTTGCATGAATGGGGTATTTAAATTACGGCTGCCGATGCTGGTTCTACGATCAAACTGAACCAGCAAAGCCGCAAATGGGAAATATTTGACCGATGGGGGCACACCTGAGTTTCAAATGGCGATCACGCCAGTACACGACAGAACAGCTGAGCCAAAACGAGTAAAGAATGAGCGAGTATTGCATGAATACTTGGCCTCCGATCGTGTAAAGGACCTCCGCCTCCCCCGTTTAAGCACACGCCACTCTCGTAGCGGACCGCCAAACACCACTCTATATGACCTACACAGGCTATGGTTTTTTGGGACTTCTCATTCCTCTGGGTGTGGGTTTGCTGGGGCTAGGTTTGTCGGTGCCTTTCCCTGCCCTCCTCACGCCTGAGAAAGCTGATATCTTTTTCGGCGGCGTCGCCGTCATCAGCGCCCTGCTGGTATGGGTGGTGGGCAGCCGGCTGAACAAGAATGCCGTGGGGATGTATGTCCACCCAACGACACGTCAGGTGATCCAGTATGATCTGGAGCATACCCTGATGTATATCCCACTTCAGTGGATTTCCGTGGCGATCCTGCTCGTCGCCGCCTGCCTGGTCTACCAGTCAAAGCACCAGCCTCCTGGCCGGTGGGTGTCCAAAAAAGAATACGAGAACATCATGCGTGACACGATGCGTGACTACAACGTGGTTCTTTCGCAGTACCGCGTCGGCATACGCGTGGCAAGCATGCCGCAGGAATGCGTGCGGGTGCTGCCGCGACTGCCTGAGGACGAGCAACCGGGCTGCCTGCTGGTGGCTATGACCACCAGCTATGAGATCGGAGCCCTGCGCGCGGCACAGATTCTGGCTAAAGAACTTCACGACATCACGAGAGAGAACCCCTTGCCCCTGCTGCCAGTGGCGGCCGCTGGAACCAAGGAGGAGCAGCGCCTGCAGCCTGTGCTTCAGATGTTGAGAGTAATGTCGATGTTTCCCACCAAGCCCGAAGATGAAGACAAACACCGGGCGGTGGAGGCATTGCTCGTGCGCTATGAAAAAGCCGCAGCAGCCGCTGAGTCAAAGGACGGCGTGAAACTGCCATCGTCCCCGGAATAGAGCACTCACTCTCGGGGCTCCCGGCAAAGCGCCGGCTGCGCCCCCGGATTCGTAGCCACAGGTCGTGACATAGTCCCAGCCTCTGCCCCTCCCCAGCCGGTTTCCCCCTGCTTGATCCGCCGCAGTCTTGACAGGCTGGCGGCTGCACCTCAAGTCGTCAGCACAGCATCCTGACTGGGTTATTTGCCTAGGCAATGCCAATCCAACTGCAACGCCACGGCCTCCCCGCCCTATTTCTTTACTGTCTGCTAAGGGACATGAACCCGTTGCAATAAGATATCAGACCCCACGTTGGCTAGCGTGGATGCAACCCCCGTCATTTTCCTTGAGTATTCCATCTTACAGGCAACCATCCCCCCCGGCTTTCAAACCTAAGTCCGCTCAACCATGAACGTCTTTCGTAGTCTTCTCTTCACACTGGCGGCTTTGGCGCTCGCCCTTTCTGCGCACGCCGCACCACTTTCCGGCACACGGACCATCGGGCCCACGGGTGATTATGCCTCCGTGACCGCCGCCATCGCGGATGTGCAGGCACAGACACTTGGAGGTGCGCTCGTGCTGGAGCTGCAGGCCGCGTACGTGAGCACCGTGGAGACCTACCCGCTCACCATCCCGGCGCTCAATGGTGCCAGCGCCACCAACACGCTCACGCTGCGCCCGCAGGCAGGTGCCACGGGCCTTTCCATCTCCAGCGCAAACACCACGGCGGCGACGGTGGATCTGAACGGCGCGCAGTTTGTCACCATCGACGGGCGGCCCGGCGGCACCGGAACGGCGAAGCAGCTCACGCTGGCCAATACCAGCACCTCCGGGGTGGCGCTGCGCTTCATCAATGAAGGCAGCAACAACACACTGCGCTATCTTACCATCCAGGGCGTGAACACCAGCGCCAGCAGCGGCACCGTCGTCTTCAGCACCACCACGGGCACGAACGGCAACGACAACAACACGCTGGACACCTGCGACATCCGCGATGGCGCCACCACGCCGACCAATGGCATCTGGGCCCTGGGCACCGGCACCACCACGGCCAGCAACAACAGCGGCAACGTCATCACCAACTGCAACATCTTCAACTTCTACCGCAGCACCGCGGTCATCACCAGTGGCCTGTCTCTCACCAGCGGCAACACGAACTGGACCATCTCCGGCAACAGCTTTTACCAGACCGTCAGCCGTGCGGGAGTGGCCACCACGGTGCGGGCCATCTACCTGAGCAATACTTCGACCAACAGCCACACCGTCAGCGGGAACTTCATCGGCGGCAGCGCGGCCAGCGCAGGCGGCACGGCCTGGACGAGCACCGGCACCACGGCGGCGTACAACTTTGTGGGCATCTGGCTGCGGGTGAGCAGCAGCCCTACCACCAGCGTGCAGGGCAACGTCATCAAAAACTTCTCCTGGTCCACCTCCAGCAATGACAACACGCAGCCGGGTCTGTGGTCCGGCATTTATGTGGAGACGGGCGCGGTGAACATCGGCACGGTCACAGGCAATACCATCGGCAGCGGCACCGGAACGGGCTCAGTCTCCGTTGTCACCTCGGGGGATGGCGGCATGACGTTCGGCATCTGCTCGGACTCCAGCACACCGGCGAACATCAGCAACAACACGATCGGCTCCATCACCGCAAGCGGCACGACCACGGGCATTGGTGCGTCGATCACAGGCATCCAGGTCACCAAGGCCACAAACACCATTTCCGGCAACCTCATCGGCAGCAACACCACCGCCAACAGCCTGAACGCCTCCACCAGCGTGTCCTCCGGCGGGGCGGCGCAGGTGGTGGCGGGCATTGAGTGCGCCAGCACCTCCGGCACCTGCACTGTCACGGGCAACACCGTGGCCAATCTCCTCAACAAAAGCACCCGGACGAGCTGCCTGATGCGCGGCATCGTCGCCACGTCTGGCGTCAACACCATCTCCGGCAACACCGTCCACGATCTGACAGCGCCCAGCATGAGCACGGGCGCTGCGGTGGTGGGCATCTCGCTGGCCTCGTCTTCCAGCGGGCAGACGGTTTCTCAAAACGTCGTGTACTCCCTGTACAACACCTCCAACGCAGCGATAACCCCCGCGCAAAACGTGGCCGTGGTGGTTGCCGGGATCTATTACAGCGGCGGCATCAGCGGCACCAACGTCATCGAGCGCAATTTTGTGCACAGCCTCTACCTCGACTCCCTCAACACCTCGGCGGAGCTCAACGGCATGCTCTTCGGCTCCGGCTGCACCTTCACCGCGCAGAACAACATGGTGCGCGTGGGCCTGGACGCCACCGGCACCAGCACCGCCACCGGCGCCACCGTCCGGGGCCTCAATGACAATGACAACGGCGCGAACTATCCGCGAAACTTCATCCACAACTCCGTCTACGTGGGCGGCACGGCCACTTCCGGCTCGGCCAAAACCTATGCCTACAGCAGCTCCAGCCAGAACAATTCCCGCGACATCCGCAACAACATCTTCGTCAATGCCCGCAGCAACAGCGGCGGCACCGGCAAACATTACGCAATGACGAACGGCAGCGTCAGCGCCCCGCCTCCAGGCCTCACCTCGGACTACAACATCCTCTACGCTTCCGGAAAAGGCGGCGTACTCGGCCTTTTCAATGGCCAGGACTGCGACACCCTCGCCGAATGGCAGGACGCCACCGGACAGGATGCCAGCAGCGCCGTGCAGGATCCGCGCTTCATCAATGCGACCGGCGCCGCAGCGGCGGTGGATCTGCACCTGCAGGCAGCCAATCCTGCCGAAGGCCAGGGCGTGCTCATCGCTTCCGTCACCACAGATTTCGACGGCCAGACGCGCAGCAGCCTGACTCCGGTGGACATTGGTGCGGACGCCGGCAGCTTCACCTACAATCCAGCCCCCGCCATCAGCTATCCGCAGCTCTCCAGCGGCACCATGAGCAACCGCGTTCTCACCGCCTGGGCCACCATCATCGACGACGGCGGCGCAGTCTCCAGCGGCGCCAATGCCCCGCGGCTCTACTACAAGAAGTCCACGGACTCCGATGCCTTCATTGGAAATACATCGGCCAGCAATGGCTGGAAATACGTCACCGGGACAGACGTCGGCGGCGGAAAATACAGCTTCACGATTGATTACTCCCTCATCATCGGCGGCGTGGTGACCCCGGGCCAGACCATCCAGTACTTCGTCGTCGCGCAGGACGCGTCAGACAATCTCAGCTCCTGGCCTGCGGCCGCCACCGCCTCGACCAGTCCGCCGGTGCAGCACATCAGCGCCAAGCCCGCCACCGGCGTGTACAGCTACAGCATTCTGGATGCGCTCGGCGGCACCGTCACCGTCGGTCCCGGCGGCACCTATCCCAGCCTGAGCGGCGCGGGCGGCCTCTTTGAGGCACTGAACTCCAGCTCCCTCACCGGCAACCTCGCCGTGAACATCACCGGAGACACCATGGAGGACGGCAGCGTGATGCTCAACGCTCCCAGTTCGAACGTCTATCCCAGTGCCTTCACCGTGACCATCCAGCCGGACAGCGCAAACATGCGCACCATCACCGGCACCGGCGCGAACGGGCTGCTCCGCTTCAATGGTGCGCAGCGCATCATTTTGGACGGCAGCTTCGGCGGCAGCGGGCGCTGGCTCACCTTCCGCAACACCAACACCGGCAGCCTGGCGTGCACCCTCATTTTCACCAACGACGCCAGCAACAACATCGTGCGCAACTGCGTGCTCGAAGGCTCCTCGACCCCCTATGGGGTGGTGACTTTCCGGGCGGGCGCAGTCACCGGCAACGACGGCAACACCATCACCGGAAACCAGATCCGTGACCGCAGCGACACCACCAGCGTGCCCGGATATCTGGTCAGTTCGCTCGGCACCTCGGACTGGGTGGCCAACAGCGACAACACCGTCTCCAACAATGACATGTTCAACTTCAGCGGCACAGGCATCGGCGTCTTTTCCGGCAACAGCTCATGGACCATCACGGGCAACACGGTTTACCAAACCGCCGCGCGCACGACCACCCTGAACGGCATCTATGTCAACAGCCTGGGGACGAATGCGGTGCTCAACAACGTCGTCCATGACCTCACTTCCAGCGGCGCCACCACCGGCATCTCTCTTGGCACGGAATCTGGCAGCACCCTGGTGTCAGGCAACCGACTTTGGAACATCGGCAACACCTCTGGCGGCACCAATCAGGCTTGTGGCATCCTCTGCCAGCATGTTTCAGGTCAGAGCGTCACCGTAGTGAACAACATGATCGCATTGAGTTCCTCCGGCACCACGGCGCAGAATCTGCGCGGCATTTATGACAGCGGCACCGCTGGCAGCACCACCCTCATCGCCTACAACAGCGTCCTTCTCACCGGCACCGGCGGCGCCTCTCGTGAAACCTGGGCCTTCAGCTATGCGGGCGACTCCACCGCGACGGTGAAAAACAACATCTTCCTGAACCTGCGCACCGGCGGCAGCAGCCACTATGCGGCGAACTTCTCCACGGCCAGCACCGGCACCCTGGTGATGGACTGCAATGTCTATTCCGGAACCGGCCTCACCACCGCTGCAAACTTCTTTGACGCAGGCGATGGCGGCACTTTCACTGACATCCCCATCAGCTTCGCCCAGTGGAAGGTGAACGTTCCTGGAGACACCCACTCCAGCGCCGGCAATCCCGGTGGCAGCTACAGCAGCTCCATCTTCACCGCAGCCGCCACCGGCGACCTGCACCTCACCGCCAGCGGCAGCGTTTTGGTGAATGGCATTGCGATTCCCGTCCCAGAAGTGACCACGGATTTCGACGGCAACGCCCGGAGCAGTTCATTCCCGGTGATCGGCGCCGATGAGATCCCGCTGCCAAACATCGCAGTGGCGCAGAGCGCCGCCCTGGCCGATGGCGGAGGCAGCGTGAATTTCGGTGGTTTGAAAGTGGGCAGCAGCAGCGCGGTCAAAACCTTCACCATCACCAATCCCGGCAGTGCCACGCTCAGCGGCCTTGTCCTTACGAAAGACGGCACCAACCCCGCCGACTTCACCGTCAGCTCTCTGAGCAGCACCAGCATCCCGGTCGGCTCCGGTACGGTCACCTTCACCGTCACCTTCACCCCTGGTGCCGTCGGTGCGCGCAGCGCCGCCCTCCACATCGCGAACAATTTGCTCGGGTCCAAGAATCCCTTCGATATCACCATCAGTGGCACGGGCCTGACGTCAGCCGACTCATGGCGGCAGGACAAGTTCAACACCACCAGCAACACCGGCAGTGCCGCCGATACTGCCGACCCAAACGGCAATGGCATTTGCAACCTTATGGAATACGCGCTGAATGGCGATCCAACGGGCAGCACCGCCACCACGAGCATCCTGCCCACAGCATCAGCAAACGGAACGAATCATCTGCAGCTGGCCTTCACACGCTATCTGGATCGCAACGACATCACGCTCACCGTTCAGGGATGCGACACGCTGGCGGGCACATGGGTCGATCTTGCCCAGAGCGTCAACGGTGCGGCCTTCACCGTGCTGGCCTCCGGTGCCAGTGTGAATGAAAGCGGTGCGGGCAACACCCGTGCCGTGACGGTGGGCGATCTTTATCTGATGACCGATCCCGCCCATCCGCAGCGCTACATGCGCCTGCGGGCGACGAGGCCGTGAGCCATGAGCCGCGTGTGAGACGCAGGCCGTCCGTAGGCCGGATGTGGCGACAGCCCGTCCGTCTGCGTGCGCGTTGCGCACGAAAGGCACGGGGCAAATTTGGAGTGCGGTCGCGCAGCGAGGAACGAGCGCAGCTACCGCTTTCCGCAGGCCTGCTGCCACCCGAAAACCACCACGCAGCCGAAAGCACCCACTCGCTCGGCGGCCAGGGTGGTGAGGCCGGAGATCCGCCTATACCCCTTCGAAAGCGGTAGCTACGATGCAAGTCTGCGCCTTGCATCTGCGCGACCGCACTCCAAAACGCTGTCGCGATCGCGTTTGCCGTCGGCTGATCAATTCGGCCCTCCACAGGGGGACTTCATGGCGTCTGGAAATCATGTTTCAGCTCTCGGTGGCGCATGATGGCGAATTGAACAAAGCGCCGCAACTTCTCAGGCAAACTTCCCGGATGCCCCACTCACTTCCCCCGCGCCAGCACCACGCGAAATCCAATCGTATTCCTTCGCGTCTCCGGCGGCACGGGCATTCTCGCTGAGGAGAGCAGTTCATCCTGGGAGGCGCTGCGCCAGTTGCCGCCGCGGGTGGTGCCGAGCACGGGCTTGGAGGCTTCGCCCGGTTTTGCGCCATCGTTTGGTTTTGCGCCATCGTTTGGTTTCGCCGGTTCGCTCGGCTTCGCTGGCGGGGCCGGGGAGAAATCCGTGTCGATCCACTCGGACACATTGCCTGCCAGCCCGGTCATGCCGCGATCATTCGTCGGCAGCGCCGTTACGGGAGCGAGAAACGGAAATTTGTCCTCGTAGCCGGGGATGGCGCTGTCCAGTCCGGCTTTGCGCGCACCGCTGATGTCCGCGAGATTGTCCACATCCGCCGGCGGCGGCCAGTCAAAGCCCCAGGGGTAGATGCCGCGGATGCGTCCGTTGCGCTCCTCCGGCGTGCTGCCGCGCTCCAGAGGCAGGCCCACGGCGCGGCTCCATTCCTCATCCGTGGGCAGGCGGTACACATCCTTGGAGCCGATGAGTCCGGCATTGCGCTCGCGCTCGGTCAGCCAGGCGCAGAAGGCACGCGCCTCGCTGCGCTCCACCCCCACCACCGGCACCGTGCCTCCACCGCCTTTGCTCGCGCCGCCGTCCAGCCGGGCAGGGCGGCGCGCCTGGGTGGCCTTGCAATATTCCAGGTAGTCGCGGTGGCGCGTCTCCCACGCAGAAAACATCACGTCTCCCAGCGGCAGCAGATTCATGCCAAGGCTGTTCGCCTTCCACTGGCGGCCAAACGTCACCGCCTTGCGCGTCTGCATGTCCGCAAACAGTTCCGCCTGCTCCCCTTCCCGCACCTCGCCCTCCAGCACCACATCGGCAAAGCCTTCCTCGCGCAGTTCAAACTCCACCGGCCCGGTGCGCACGCGCGGCAGCTCCAGCGGTGTCTCGCCCAGAAACTGATCGTGCTGAAACACGCGCACTTTCTCCGGCTGGCTGGTCACCACCACGCTGCCGTAGGTCTGGCGCTCCACCCGCAGGTGGAAGGCGCGCCAGTTCTTCTCCGCACCCGGGTCATCCTTGTCCGCGTCGCGGCCGTCCGGCATGTCATCGGGCGCAGGCTGCCCGCTTTCCACAAAGTAGAAGGGCTCCACTTCGTAATGGTGCTC
The DNA here is from genome assembly GCF_044226605.1 of Prosthecobacter sp. Classification (GTDB taxonomy): domain Bacteria; phylum Verrucomicrobiota; class Verrucomicrobiia; order Verrucomicrobiales; family Verrucomicrobiaceae; genus Prosthecobacter. The sequence continues at coordinate 81,092 of NZ_JBGAGS010000011.1, forward strand.
CTGGCTCAGGTAGGCCTCGCTGCGGTCGCGGTCCGTCAGCCAGTAGCGGAAAGCCTCCGCATCGCCGTCCGGCACGACAACGAGATAAGTGCTGTCCTGGTCTTTGCCGCGCTGCAGGCGCACCACCTTGCCCTCAAAGGACCTGCCCGTGGCCTCCAGAAAGCGTTTGAAAAACTTCATCTCCACCGGCTCGGCGCTGATGTGCCCCCCTGGCCCCGGTTTGAACACCATGCCCAGGCTGTTGAGCCAGCGCTCCCCTTTCTGTGGCAGCCGGGACGGCTCCATCTTCAGCGTAAAGACCGCCGGCTTCTCATCCAGCGCGATGTGGTCGATCTCGATATGCTTGTAGCCCGGCAGCCGCAGCTGATAGATCACCGGCACCCCCTCGGCGGGGTTCAGCTCCAGCGGTGTGACGCCCAGCTTCTCCTCCCCGGCAAACACCACCGCGCCGGGCGGCGTCGTCACAATCTTGAGGCGCGGCTGGTGATTGTTCATCGCCATCAGCGTCTGCGCCCGGTGGCCGCGCGCCAGCCACATGCCAAAGCCCACTGCCATCAGCAGTGCCACGGAGCCCGCCGCGATCCACGTCCACATCAGCCGGCGTGAAGACGGCAGCGGCTCGCCGCGCAGCGCCAGCGCCATCTCCCGCGCATTCACAAAGCGCCCCTTGGCCTTCGGCGCGCAGGCGGTGCACACCACATCCTGCAGCCTGCGCCAGGACTCCAGTGGTGCGCCCGTTTCAGAGCACGATGGCAGATCCGGGAAATCCAGCCGGTCCTTCCCCGTGCTGGCTTCGTAGAGCACCATGCCCAAGGAAAAGATGTCTGATGCCGCCGTACCCGGCCCCTCCGGCGCCACAAAGCCCTCCGTGCCCACAAAGCTGCGCTGCCCTAGCAACGCCACCAGCCCGATGTCCGCCAGCCGGCAGATGCCATCGATGAAAATGAGATTCGACGGCTTCACGTCGCGATGAATGAGCTGATTCCGGTGCAGGTAGTCCAGCCCCTCCGCGATCGTGGCCCCCAGCTTGATGCACTGGTTTGCAGGCACGCGTTTGTCCCGCTTCATCTGCAGTCCCAGCGTGTGCGGCCGGTAGGTGTCCTCGCGGATGTCACGCCCCGTCTCCAGGTCATCCGCCAGCTCCATCACGTAATAATAGAAGCCCTCTTTGTCCGAGCGCCCCACCTGCAAAATCGGCACCAGCGCCTCATGCCGGCGCGAGATCGGCTCGAAGCGTTTGATCGCCTCAAACTCACGCTCAAACGAGTCCGGCTTGTCGTAGTCCTCCCGCCACACCACCTTCACCGCCCGCAACACACCCGTGACACTGCGCGCCAGCCACACCTCCCCAAACGCCCCGTGGCCGATGAGACGAAGCGTCTCGTGATCACGGATTTCAGGCGCTGTGCGTGACTTGATCTGCATGCGGGCGGGTTGGGACGGGAGATTACACCGCAAGCGGGCCTGCTTGTCGAGTTGTGAAGTGGGGAAATGCGAGCGCCTTGCTCCGCCACAGCCCGCCACGCCAACCTGCGCTCAGCTTAAAACTTTGAACTTTGAACTTTCAACTCCGTAATCACGGCTTCCCGCCCTTGATCCGCACCACCATGCGGCCTCCGAGGGTCTTGAGGATTTCCAGCTGCCCTTGCAGAGGCGAGCCGGGGGCTTCCAGGGTGTCCACATCCTGCTTCAGGAAGATGCAGAGGATGCTGGAGTAGTCTTTGGCAAACTCCTGCACGCCGACGCCATTGCGCAGCATGTGCAGCGGCGGGTGGGCGGTGAAGTAGGGGTGCAGCTTGTTGGGATCCACCGAAAAGTAGACCACGCCTGAAGGCATGCTGCCCGTGTAGTACGTCACCGCGCGGGCGATGAAGCTGGAACTGATGATCGGCTCCCCAGGTTTGCGCACCTTTTCCGCCTCGGCGGCGATGTCCCGCGTGGAGGTGTACATCGGGATCTTGTCGTTCACCCCGTATTGCATCAGGAGGACGAGCCCCGCCGTCACCATGACGGTGCTGCCCGCCCAGGCCGCGATGCGCTGCTTCAGCATGAGCACCATCGGGATGCTGATAATCCCCGCCAGAATGTAGATGACCGGCACCAGGTCCTTGATGAAAACATTGCTCTCCTTCGGCGGCAGAATCAGCGAGATGACGGGGCCCGCGCCGATCACCAATGCGGTCTGCAGCACCACCAGCGTGGCCACCAGGATGCGCTCCCCTTTGCTGCGGAAGCCCTGGCTGATCCACTGGTCCAGCGTGTGGCCCATGATGAGCGCCAGCGTCACGAAAAGGAAGAAGGTGTACGTCGGCAGCTTGCTGTTGCAGATGGTGAAGAAGATGATGTTCGGCACAAACCAGCAGGTCAGGTATAGCAGGCGTTTGTCGGTCTTCAGCCCCTTCACGGTGCGCACCACGGCGGCGATCAGCAGCGGGATCCAGGGCAGGTTTCCGCCCACGTGAATGGCCAGGTACCACCACCAGTGGTTGCTGTGCGGGTGCTCGGAGCCGGTCAGGCGCTCCCAGTTTTCATGCACAAAGAAGCGGTGCCAGTACTCCATGCCATACTTCTGAAACATCACGGCATACCACGGCACGGCGATGACCGCCCACACGACGAGGCCCAGCCACAGCCCCTTGCCCCGCCACGGCGAGCGCTTCTTGGTCAGCCACAGGTAGCAGATGGAGCCCAGCGTGGGCACCAGCAGCCCCACCGGCCCCTTGGTCAGAAACGCAAACGCGGAGGCCGCAAAGTGCAGGATCATCCACCGGTCCCGCTTTTCCTCCTCCTCGGTGGCCAGCCAGAAGAAGAACACGGAGGCGCTGATGCACAGCGCCAGGCAGATGTCCGTCAGCATCAGCCGGGACATGATGGCATACTCCACCCCGGAGGCCAGCACCACGGCGGCCCAGAAGCCCGCGCGCGGAGAGAACATGCGGCGGCCAAACCACCACGTCAGAAACACCAGCAGCGTGGCGGCCATGGCCGAGGGCGCACGGCAGGCAAAGGGATTGTCCCCAAAGAGCTTCATGGCGATCATCGACTGCCAGTAGAAAAAGATCGGCTTTTCAAACTGCCGCTCGCCAAAGATGATCGGCGTCAGCCATTCATTCTTCTGCACCATCTCCCGCGTCGTCTCCGCATAGAAGGGCTCATCGGGGTCGATCAGCGGCAGGTGGCCGAGACGCCACCAGAACATGACAGTGCAAATGGCAAGGAGGGCGAGGAATTGAGAGCGGATGGACATCAGTCAGGTTGGGAGGGAATGAAGATTTCCTGATCGCGTGCATACCCGCAAAACCGGGCGCTGCTAAGGAAAAGTTGAGTCTCGTGGCACTCGATGGCCGCCAGCTTGCGCGCCTTCTGCTGCAGCGTGAGCTGGAGCGTCAGCCCCGAGGCCTCCGGGCAGAACCAGCGGCGGTGGATGAGGTAGGCCCACTGCGCCAGGTCCATCCCGGCCCGTTTCATCGCTTCTTGGATGAGGCCGTAGGAGCCCTCATGGTCCGGGTGGTTGTCGTCCTGGGAGGGCACCACCAGCAACGTGGGGCGGAAGGTTTCCAGCTCGGCCACATGCAGGCCCAGCGCCTCTTCATCGTGCATCTGGTGCAGCGCCGTCAGCCCTTGGTCGGGCAGGCCAAAAAAGACCGCGTCCTCCGCCCGCAGGCCGAGGGTTTGCACCGAGCGCCCGGCCTCCAGCCGCCGCCGCGCGCCCCAGCGCCGCCGGCAGTCCATGTCGATGCTCCACCGCTGCTCCACGTAGCGCTGCGGCCAGGGGTTGTTGTCGCCGTCGGTTTGAAAGACCACCCGCACCGGCGCACCCAGGGCCACCGCATGCTGGATCAGCCCGCCGCAGCCCAGCGCCTCGTCATCCGGATGCGGGGCAAAAACCATCACGCGATCCTGGGGTGAGAGCGCGTGGGAAAAAGGCATTTTGGAGGGTGGTCGGGAAATCAACGGGAGGGAGAGGGGGCCGTTTCCATACCCCGCTTCCTGCCGCTTGCCAGATGAATTGTTGGCCATCAAAATTGCTGACAGCCCGAGATTCTGGTTGGACAGCACGCCTGAAACCGTGGACACTCGGCACCCTCTACCTTTTCATGCAGACCGCCCCCAGCTCGTGCAAAATTGCTGCCCTCATTCCCGCCTACCGGGAAGCCGCGGCGATTGCCGATGTGGTGAAACGCACGCTCCCTCATGTGGATCTCGCGCTGGTGGTGGATGACGGCTCGCCGGACAACACCGCCGCCCTCGCCCGCGAGGCCGGGGCCGAGGTCATTGTCCATACCGTGAATCAGGGCAAGGGTGCCGCCATGAAGACGGGCATGAAGACCCTCACCGAGCGCGGCTTTGACTACATTATGCTGCTGGACGGCGACGGCCAGCACGCGCCCGAGGAGATCGCCCGCTTTACCGCCCTGGCCCGCAATGGCAGCGCTTATGTGGTCGTGGGGAACCGCTTTGAAAACGTCAAGGGCATGCCCATCGTGCGCCGTTTTGTGAACAGCCTCATGTCCCGCATCATCAGCAATGCCTGCGGGGTGCGCATCCCGGACACCCAGTGCGGCTTCCGCCTCATCCGCTCCAGCCTCGTGACCTACATCATGGGCAGCAGCGACCACTTTGACTTTGAGACCGAGATGCTGCTGCTGGCCAGCCGCGCCGGCTTCACCATCCAAAGCGTCCCCGTCAGCACCATCTACGGCGCGGAAAAGACCAAGATCCGCCCGGTGCAGGACACCATCAAGTTCATCAAGCTCATGCTCCGCTGGCGCCGTCAGGCCGGCACCCCGCCTGCGGCAGCCCCGCTGAGTCCCTCCGAAGCCACCGAGCTCTGATCTGAAGCCCTTCCCTGCGGGTCTCTCCATTCATGATCCCGGGCATCGATTTCTCCAAGCTTCACGAGAGCGAACAGGTGGAGCTGCAACTCCCTCAACCCATGCCGGTGCGGCAAGCCGCGCGCACCCTGCGGGCCCTTGGCTTTAAACTTCGTGAAGATGTGTGCAGCCTCCCACGGCAGGATGCCCACCAGCGCCATGAGCAGGACTCGATCACCGACGTGAGCTTCATGTCCGCAGGCGTCGAGACCGCCACCTATCTGGAAGACGACGATGATGACGACGAAGACGAGCCAGAACCCGAATGCGATCTGCTTGTGTTCGACTACCTCTTCGCCTTTCTGCCCAAGACGCTCATCCCCGAATTCCTGTCGATGCTTCAGCGCGTGCAGCCAGCCTTCGGCGGCATTTTGACGCATCGCGGTGCGCCCGTGGAGATCGCAGAGCTTGAGACCTTGTTTGCCCGCTACGTCACCGAGATCTGGGAAGAACTCGCCGAAGAACCCGGCGGCGATCTGCTCCACCGCATCATTCATGAGTCTTACCCCCGTAGGTAGCGCTCCTTCCCTTCCATCTCCGCACCCAAGGCAGCCATGAATCGCATTTCACCAGATCAATTCGAAGAGCTGATTTATCAGAGCATCCGCAAGGCCTTCACCACCCTGCTCTCCGCCAGCCAGGGGCAGACATTGTATTCCTTCGCGCTGTTCACTGACGACAGCCTGCAATTTCTCTACCCTGTGGCCAATTCCGAGGAGGCGCTGACGGCGGCCGTGACCCGCTACCAGACCACGGTGGATCCGAAGTACGGCGGCACCACCACACGCTCCAGCCTCCGCTGGTCCTACGGCGACTGGGGCTTTTTCCCAACCGTGGACGAAGAGGCCTTCCGGGAAGCGAACGAACTCCTCAGCGAGAACTTCGACCAGATGCTGGAGGACGACAGCTTTGATGGCGATGTGGACCTGCTCTTTGCCGCGATGCTGAAAGGCTTTCAGCGTGCCGTAGCCGAAGGCGTTTTCAGCTCTTTCGTGCCCCGGGGCAGCCTCGTCCTGCTCCTCGTCGGAAACCTGGCTGCGGAGCTCACAGACCCTTGGGTCATGGCGTTGAATCCGCCAGAAACCGCCTCCATGTATATCAACTGGGATTCCACTCAGGACACCTGATCCAGCAGCAAGCCCATGAACCCGCAGGCCATCACGAAAGAGAATGCCAGCACGATCGGCTTTGTCGTCTCGTGCCTGTTTGCGCAGGCTGTCTCCACCGCGGAACTGCAAACCTGGGCGGGAAATGTGCTGCTGACCGTGGACCCCTGCCCTGCCTGCCTCGTGGAGCTGTGCACCTTCGAAGGACCGCTTCACAAGATCTTCGAGGTCATCGGCTTCGTCCCCGGCGGCGATCTCTCGGACGAGGAAAAAACCGCGCTGGTGGGGATCGCCCACGTCCGCGGCATAACACCCTATGAGCCGGAGCCAGATCGCGCGCATGCTCTCGCCGCACTTGCGGCGCACCCGCAAATCATGGCAGATTTTCGCGAAACTTTTCCCTTCATCGCATTTCCGCAGGACCGTTGATCACCCCGACCCCTCATGCCCACCAAGCCACCACCCGCACTCGAGGCCCATCCTGGCATCAATGCCAGCCACATCACGTGGTATGTCACTGACCGGCTCAAGGCAGGCACCATCAATCTCTACTCGGCCTATTTGCTCATGCACGAGGCCCTGCGCTTTGAGCGCCTGCTGTACCTCCAGTCCGGGTGGAAGCAGAAGCTCGAAATCAGCGGCCTGATGGACCTCTACTATGACCACATCACCGCAAAGGCGCTGGGATGCACGGTGGAGGCGGACGAGTCGGCGGCGTGGTTCCTCGCGGACATCCCGCTGCTGCAGGAGAAGCGGAAGCACTTTCTTGCCGACCGGCTGGCCGAAGGCAAAAGCCTGCTGGCAGACGCCGCCCTCCACCGCCTGCTGGCGGATCTGCGCCGGCGCTACGACTCCCTCCCAGATGCCCAGGGGCCCTACCCGCAGGGGTCCTTCCCTTTTCACCTGGCAGCGCCGGAACTCGAGCTGCTCCAGCCCGGCTCGCAGCCAGCCTTCGCCCCCGGGCAGGAACTGGACGCAGAGAGCGCGGATTTCTACGTGCAGCTGCAGCTTGCCCACTGACTGCCTTTTGGCGTGGCGTTTTCCCCTCCGAAATTGTCGCGGATTGCGGACATTTGGGTGACGTGAGCGCCCTACGTGGCGTGGCTTCCCCCGGAGTGACTCATGACACTTGCCCAGACTGGCAAATATCATTCTACACTCAGCCAGGCGTTTGCACTCGTAAGATTGCAAGATGCCTCCGGGCTGCCGCGTTCGCCTCATCCCCCCGAATTGCTGACTGCTCCGCCTCCCTTGCGAAAGGTTTGAAAATCGCATTGAAGCGCGGCGCATGCTCACGATGTTTCGTTCCCATCCTTCACTCCATGCACAACCGCCCCCGCACCTCCTACTGCTCTTTGCTGGCCGCTACTCTGGCTCTGACTGGAATCACTCAAGCGAATGACTGGACCAACTGGCGCGGCCCGCTCCAAAACGGCGTGAGCCTGGAGCACTACACCAAGGCCGGAAAACTCGCTGACAAGCCCGCCTGGAGCGCCCCCATCCGCAGCCGTGGCACGCCCGTGGTGGTCGATGGCAAGATCATCCTCTGGGGCTACAAAGGAGAGACCTCCGACCTCATCGAGCTGCTCACCTGCATGGACGCCAAGTCCGGCAAGATCCTCTGGCAGCACGAGATCCCCGACTACCTCAGCGACTCCATTTACAACCGCTACGCCATCGGTGCCCCCACCGTCGATCCGGAGACCAAGCGCATCTACCTCGTCAGCAATGCGGGCAACTTCCTCTGCTACGAACTGGACGGCACCAAGGTGTTTGAGATTCCGCTGATGGAAGACTTTGGCCGCATGACCTTCCCGAACTCCCGTGTGGGCAGCCCGGTGATCGAGGGCGAGTTCGTCATCATCCACTTCATCTTCTCCAACTGGGGCGCTGACGGCCCTGCCGCCGACCGCGTCTACGGCTTTGACAAAAAGACCGGCGAGCTGGCCTGGTGGACCCTCCCCGGCGTGAGCCCGCCCGTGGACAGCTCCTTCTCCACCCCCGTGCTGGAAACCCGCGACGGCAAGCGCGTGGCCTACTTCACCACCGGCTGCGGCCACATCGTCTGTGTGAACACGCACAACGGCAAGGCCTATTGGAAAATGCCCATCTGCAAAAACGGCGTGAACCCCTCCGTCGTCCTGCACAAGGGCAACCTCATCGCCATCCATGGAGATGAGAACGTGGACAACTCCGAGAAGGGCCGCATGGTCTGCATCAAGCTTCCCGAGAAGCTCACCGCCCCCGTGCCTCCGGCCACCGAGGCCACCACGCTGGAGCCCAGCGTCGAGGTCTGGCGCAACCCCATCGGTGCCACCAGCAGCTCCCCCGTCCTGGTGGGAGATGTGATCTACCAGCTTACCGACGGTGCCGAGCTCTACGCCATCGACGCCAACACCGGCGCTGACCTTTGGAAGCTCAAGCTCAGCAACGCCAACCTGCACTCCTCTCCCCTCTACGTGGACGGCCTGCTCTACTGCCCCATGCTTGACGGCAAGCTCGTGGTGGTGAAGCCCGGCAAGGAGTCCGGTGAAGTGGTGCAGGAGATCAAGCTGGAAGGCAACTGCCTCGGTGCCCCCACCGTGTGCGATGGCACCCTCTACGTGACGACCACCGAAGCCTTCCACGCCTTCCCGATCCCGAACAAGGGCATCAAGACAGACGCCGCCCCCAAAGTGGAAAAGCCCAAGGCTGGCAAGGCCGTGGCGCTGCAGATCATCCCTGCTGAAACCGTGGTCATGACCGGCCACAAGCAGTCCTTCCGCGTGCGCAGCGTGGACGCCAATGGCTTCCTGGTGAGTCCGGACGTCAAAGGCGTGAAGTGGGAAAGCTTCATCCCTCCGACCGCCAAGGTGAAAGCCACCATGGACGGCAAGTTCAACGACGCAGGCGAGCTCGTCGTGGCTCCTGACGCCAAGTCCAGCGCCGGTGCCTTCAAGGCCACCGCTCCAGACGGCACCTTCGGCACCATCCGCGGCCGCGCCCTGCGCAACCTGCCGCTGGTGGAAAACTTTGACGGCTACGAGCTTAAGGACGAACAGCCCACGGAGAAGATCATGTTCTCCTACCCGCCGCTCCCCTGGATCGGCGCGCGCTTCAAGTTCGACGTGCGTGAGATCGTCGGAGCTCCCGGCAACAAGGTCTTCGCGAAAACCTTCGACCGCCTCCTCTTCCAGCGCGCCACCGTCTTCGTGGCCCCGTCCAACCTCTCCAACTACACCGTGCAGGCGGACATCATGACCGACGGCAGCGCCCGTGCGAAGTCCGACATCGGCCTCATCAATCAGCGCTACCTCATCTGCCTGCGCGGCAATGCCGGCAAGCTCGAGGTCAGCTCCAACCCCGAGCGCCTCAAGCAGGAAGTGGTGTTCAAGCCCGTGGCCAACACCTGGTACACCCTGAAGACCAAGGTGGATGTGGCCAAGGACGGCAGCGGAGTGGTCATGGCCAAGATCTGGGACAAAGCCCAGCCTGAGCCCTCCGCCTGGACCATCGAGGTCAAGGTGCCCCGCGCGCACAAGAACGGCTCCCCCGGCATCTTTGGCTTCACCCCGCTGAACCAGAAGCGCGTCTATCTGGACAACCTCAGCGTCACCCCCAACAACTGATCTGCCGCGCCGGCTCCCCTTCCCCAACCCACCTGCTTTTCCGTTTTACATGAGAACGAAACTCACACCCCTCCTCGCTGCGGCTCTGGCTGCCACAGCAGCCCTGAACGCCGCCGACTACACCCAGTGGGGCGGCGGCAACACCCGCAACATGGTGTCTGACGAAAAAGGACTGCCCACCGACTTCAACCCCGGCAAGAAATACGGCCCCAAAGCCGCGCCGAAGACCGCCGGACGCCTCCGCCCCAACGCCCAGGACGCCAACAAGGCTCCCGGAGCCGAGGACATCGACATGAGCACCACCAAGAACTGCCTCTGGGTCGCCAAGCTCGGCTCCCAGACCTATGGCACGCCGATGATCGCCAACGGCCAGGTCTTTGTGGGCACCAACAACGAGTCCCCGCGTGATCCCAAGAGCGTGGGCGACCGCGGCATCATGATGGTGTTTGACGAGTACACCGGCCAGTTCAAATGGCAGCTCGTCTCCCCCAAGATGGGCAGCGGCAAGGTCAATGACTGGGAATACCTCGGCATCTGCGCCAGCCCCACCGTCGTCGGTGACAAGGCCTACGTGCCCAGCAACCGCTGCCAGATCGTCTGCCTGGACGTCAAAGGCATGTCCAATGGCAACCAGGGCATGCAGGACGAAGGCGCCTTCATGGCCCCGCTCGACAAAGACGGCAAGCCCACCGCCCCCCTCACCCCTGGCGACACCGATGCCGACATCCTCTGGGTGTATGACATGTACAAAGAACTCGGCGTCTTCCAGCACAACGCCACCGCCGGCTACCCGCTGGTGATCGACGGCAAGGTCTTCGTCCCCACCTGCAACGGCGTGGACTGGTCCCACACCAACATTCCCGCCCCGAACTCCCCCAGCTTCATCATGCTGGACGCTGAGAACGGCACCCTCCTCGGCGAAATGGATCACGTGGCCTCCGAGCGCGTGCTTCACTGCTCCTGGTCCTCCCCGAACTCCGTGGACGTGAACGGCAAGAAGCAGATCGTCTTCGCCGCCGGTGACGGCTGGGTGTACTCCATGGCCCCTGAAACCCACAAGGACGCTGAAGGCCTGGACATCCTGAACGAAAACTGGCGCTATGACGCCAACCCGCCCGAGTATCGCAAGAACTCCGCTGGCGAGCCCATCAAATACGTCGAATACGACGGCCCCAGCGAGATCATCGCCACCCCCACCATCGCTGATGGCCTGGTGTATGTGAACATCGGCCAGGACCCCGAGCACGGCGAAGGCGTCGGCTGCCTGAGCTGCATCGACCCCAAGGGCAAAGGCGATCTCTCCGGCAAGGCCCTCTGGACCTTCAAAGGCATCGAGCGTACCATCTCCACCCCTGCGGTGAAAGACGGCCTCGTCTATGCCGCTGACTACACCGGCCGCGTGTTCTGCCTCGACGCCAAGACTGGCAAGGAATACTGGAAGTTCGACACCAAAGGCCACATCTGGGCCAGCCCGCTGGTCGCTGATGGCAAGGTGTGGATCGGCAACGAAGAAGGCGAACTCTTCATCCTCGCCGAAGGCAAGGAGCTCAAGGAACTCGGCACCATCGAATTCCCCTCCCCTCTCCTCAGCTCCGTCGTGGCCGCCAACGGCGCCCTCTACGTGACCACCCACACGCACCTCTACTGCTTCAAGGAAGGCGCCAAGACGCCGGAGGCGAGCAAGTAAGCGAGCTTGAACAAAGATCATTGAATCCACGAAGCGGGTCCGAAAGGGCCCGCTTTTTTTTGTGGGCGGGACTGGGCTCCCGGAGGGAGCGCGGAATGAGCAGAAGTTTGGAATGGATGAGGCGAGGCACAGTCACGGCAGGACTTCGATATCTGCCTCCATCACGTTGTTTTTCTCATCGGTTTCAGGAAGGTTGTTCAACTCATCCACCACCAGACGATAGCGGTACTTTCCTGGCTTCGTCGGCTGCCAGTGAAAGTAGCCTGCCGCCATGCCATAGTCGTTCTTTTGGCCCGGCCCCAGATCAAATGTCCCATGGTCAAAGCTCACCCGCTTGCCATCGAGGTAGAGATCGACGTTGAATGTCTTTCCAGGCACCGTGTCGCGACCCAGATTCTTCACACCGTGGTCGAGCACGACCTTGTCACCGACGTGCACAACGGCGGGTCGAACCGTGACGAAAGCAGGCGCCAGGTCGTAGTTCCCCGGCGGAGCTTTGCGCTGGCATGCAGGCAGCCAGGGCAGAGTCAGCACGAGCAGCAGGCGGGCGAGCCAGCTGCTCTGGCCCATTCTCGCTGTGATCCTGTCTGCCATGGATGGAGGTGGCGTTGTCTCAAGTCGCCAGCGTCTTGTACAGCGCCAGCGTTTTGCGGGCGATGCTCTTCCAGCTGAAGTGATCTTCCGCGCGCTGACGTCCGGCCTGGGCCATGCGGTGGCGCAGAGTCGGGTCGGCCATGAGCTTGTTGATGCCTGCGGCAAGATCGCGCGCAAATTTCTCCGGATGCAGCGCCTCGAAGGGGCTCTCGGTCTGCTGCTCCAGCGGCACGAGGACGCCGGTTTCGCCATCAACGACGACTTCCTTGATGCCACCCACAGCGCTGGCCACCACGGCCGTCTCGCAGGCCATGGCTTCCAGATTGATGATGCCGAAAGGTTCGTAAATGGACGGGCAGCAAAAGACATCGGCATGCGAATACAGCGCGATCTTCTCCTGCAGCGGCACCATCGCCTGCACCCAGATGACTCCCGGTCGAACTTTGCTGGCTGCGGCGACGGCGGCCTCCATCTCCTCTTTGATTTCGACCGTGTCCGGAGCGCCTGCGCAAAGCACCACCTGGAAGCCGGGGTCCAGATGCTGGATGGCGCGCACCAGGTGCACGATGCCCTTCTGCCGGGCGATGCGGCCGACGAAGAGGACGTAAGGCTTGTCGGGATCGATGCCGTGCTTGCGAAGAACATCCGGGGCTTCGGTGCGGCGGTATTCGGCAAGGTCAATGCCGTTGTAAATCACGTGAATCTTGTGCGGATCGAGGTCGAAATGCTGCATCAGGTCGGCCTTCGTGCCTTCTGAGACAGCGATGATGGCGTCCGCCATTTTCAGCGCGGTGCTTTCCAGCCACACGGTGAAGTCGTAGCCATGGCCAAGCTGCTCGCGCTTCCACGGGCGCAGCGGCTCAAGGGAGTGCACGGTCAGCACCATGGGTACGCCGTAGTTCAGCTTGGCCAGGATGCCCCCGAAGTGAGCATACCACGTGTGCAGGTGGACCAGGCTTGCATCGATGCCGCTGGTGTTGAAGTCCAGGCAGCGTTGCAGTGCGCCAAAGACGGACTTCAGATTGAGCGGGCTGTCCCAGCCGGTGGTGTCGAGGCCGTAGCCCTGCACCTTGAGATTGCCCTCATGGCTTTGCTGGTCGCCAAAACAGCGCACATCCACCTCCATCAGCTTCGCAAGCTCGCGGGTAAGGTATTCGACGTGGACGCCGGCGCCGCCGTAGATGTGAGGAGGAAATTCGTTGGTAAGGAACAGTGCTTTCATGAGGGTGGGCGGATGGCGCGGCGGTGCGCGGAAATGAGAGATCGAACGGACCGGGTCAAATCGCGGAATTATTTTTCCCCGTCTTTGAACCACGCCTCGATCGCGGGAATGTCAAAAATGCGGAAGCGTTTTTTGATGCGCTGCTCCAGAGCAAGCTGGGCATGCTTGGCCACTTCGAGCGAGGGGTCTTCCTTGATGGATTTGATCAGCTGCGCGTTGGTTTCCGGCAGGGGGCTGCCCAGCAGCAGGAAGCAGACGCGCACGCGCACCTCCCAGGGCTGCTTGTAGTCCGCCAGCAGTTTCAGCAGCACCTCGGGCTTCACATCCGCCTCGTCGCTGATGCCGCTGTCCTTGAACATTTCCTTCACCGGCAGGCGATAGCCCGGGTCATCCCTCTGCAGAAGCTGGATGGCACGCAGGGCACGCATGAACTCCGCCTGCGCCGCGGCATGCAGATGCTCCTGCTGCGGATCACGCATGTACTCCACCAGCAGTTCCAGGGGCTTGCGCTCGCCAGTGGCGATGGCCTCGTCCGCATACTGCGTGAGGCGGTTGCGCTCCTTGAGCTGAATGAACTCCTGCTGAGTCGGAGAGACCTCCATTTTCATTTCGGCGATGCGGGAGGCACCCGCCTGCTCTGCCGAAACGGCCACTGGCGCGGGTGCGAGCTGGGGATTTTTCAGTGCCGTGGAGATTTTCTCCAGGGACTCGCGCGTGTTTTGCTGCGTGAGCAGCTGCTCCCTGCGCATGACGTCCACCTGCTTCTGCAGCGCGGTGATCTGCTCCGCCGATCTGGCAAGCTGCTCCCTGAGCGCTTCCTCCGTGGCACCGGCCGCCCCGGAAGCGGAAGCCGCGCCAGCACCACCGCCAGAGGCCAGCCTCGGTTCGATCTTGCTCACGTAAAAAGACCTTGCCGCAATGAAGAGCAGCAGGCCGATGGCGAGCGATGTACAGAGAGAGACGACCAGAGGCGATCGGGTCAGGTAGGCGGAAAGAGGATTTGGCTGGTTGGAGTCCATTTCCGAGGACGGTGGCTGGTCCTGGCCGGCCACCTTTGCGGTTATACCCTCCTTCGTGGATTGTTTCGACTTTTTCTTTCTGTCCCCCGTGTCTTTTTCCGTCGTCTCGCCAGAACTTTCGGCAGGTGCCTTGCAGCGTGCGAACAGCAGGCCCTCCTGATCTTCGTTTTCGTCGGTTGCGGGGGTGGTGTTTGGGGGAAGGGCTTTTGACATGAACAAGCGTCAGTGACGTTACGCGATGAGTGTTGCCAGAATCAACAAACAAGGCCAGCCTTTGTCAGTCAATCTCAGTCATGGCAACAGAATCCACCGATACCTCCCATTTGTCCACATCCGGGCCATCCCTGCTGCACTCGCTGCAGCAGCCGGGTACCCTGCGCCGGGTGGCTGTCTGGGGGCTGGCCGTGGCGCTGGTGCTCCTGTTTCTGCTCTGGCCGTACCAGCAGTGGGACTACGGCAAACGGGAGAGCATCCTCATCGGCTGGGCGCGCTGGGTTCTCCGGCACTCGGACTGGTGGTTTTGCTTTGTCGTCCCGCCGCTGGTGGGCTGGCTGGTCTGGCTGCGGGGTGAGGAACTGCGCAGTCTGCCTCTTAGAGGCACCTGGCGCGGCCTCATTCCCCTTGTTCTAGGCTTGTTCTGCTACTGGGTGGGATATAAGGCCTCCACGGGCTACCCGGGCTTTCTGGCGATCCAGGGCGTGGTGGCGGGCTTCATCCTGCTGGTGGGTGGCATGGCGTGGATGCGCGCCCTTTTCTTTGCCTGGCTTTTCATGCTCTTCAGCTGGCCCATGCAGCCGCTGGAAGATTCCGTGGCCTCCCCGCTGCGCCCGTACACGGCCTCGATGGCGGCCGCCGTCCTGAACACGCTGCGCGTCCCCACGGTGAGTGAAGGCTCCGCGCTGCAGTCTGCCCCGGATGCCGCCACCGGAAAGCAGATCGGCGATGCCTTCAGCCTCGATGTGGACGCCAAATGCAGCGGCATCAATTCCCTCTTCGCCCTCATGATGATCTCGGCGCTGCTTGGCTATCTGGCGCTCAAGCGGCCCCGCTCCCGGCTCATTCTCTTTGCCTGCTCGGTGCCGCTGGCTGTGGCGGGAAATGTGGTGCGCCTGCTGCTGCTGGTGGCAGGGACGCTGAAACTGGGAGCTGACGTGGCGGTGGGCAGGCACTTCGCTGACCACCAGGAAATGTCGATCTATCACACGATGGCAGGCTTTGCGGTCTTCGGCATCGCCCTGGCGGGCATGTTTGGCCTGTGCTGGCTGTTTGAAGGCCGTGAGATGAAGTCCAATCTGCAGCGCCTCGGCAAGTCCGCTTCCGCGGAGAATGCCTTTGCCATTCCGCAGCCACGCCGCATGCAGTCCCTGCTCCTGGCGGCCCTGCTGCTGCCCCTGGCCACTCTCGGCATCTGTTTGGGCACCGATATCGGCTTTCATGTGGCGGCTCCAGGCGTCAGGCTCAGCGAGGAAGCGCCGCGGCACCCGGTGCTGCCGCTCTCTGTCGGCGAATATCAGGGCCGTGAGCTTGAAATGACGCTCGATGAAAAACGCAAACTCGATGAAGGCGTGAAGCTGGCCCGCACAGGCTACGCCTCCGCCACGGGCAGGCAGGTTCTGGCCACGGTGATCATGAGCGGCTTTGAAAAGCGCAGCCTGCACCGCCCCGAAGTCTGTCTGCCCGCCCAGGGCTGGACTGTGAGCGACCGCATGCCGGTTTCCATCCAGCTCGGCGATGGCCGTGAAATCTCCGTGATGATGATGCGTGTCTTTCGTGATGTGGAACCCACACCGGGCGTGCGCATCCGCACACGGGCGATCAATTTTTACTGGTACATCGGCTCAGACGGCGTCAGCTGCGCGGACCACTACGAGCACATTTTCCTTTCCTACTACGATGCCGTTTTCCGCAACATACAGCACCGCTGGTCCATGGCCTCCATCTATGTGCCGCTGCCGGAGCAGCAGGTCGGCAGGGAGGATCCCCTGCTGGAACTTGGCGCCGTGGAGGACGGGCGCACTTTCATCTCCAAGCTGGCCCCCACCTTCATGCTCACCCGGGAGCAGTGGCTCAGCGGCTCAAGTCTTCCTGCGTCAGCACCTTGAAACCCGCGCTGGAAAGCACCTCCGCCCCCACCTCCGGGGAGTCCAGGTGCAGCGCAAACACCGGGTGCTGCCCCGGCCGGGCGAACAGCGCATAGGTAAAGTCGATGTTGATCTCCGCTGAGAGCAGGGCGGAAAGCGCATGCACCAGCGAGTGCTCCGTCTCACGCAGCTCCACCACCGTCACCGGAAAGACCACGTGCGGGATGCCTTTTTCAATGAAGAGCAGCTCCGTCGTTTCAGGATCGCTGGGAATCAGCCGCACCAGCGCCAGCTCCGTGGTGTCCTGCAACGACAGGCCCATCACCTCGATGCGGTGTTCCGTGAGCAGCTTGACCAGGGACATGAGCGCACCAACGCGGTTGTGCAGGAATACAGACAGCTGCTTCACCGGCGAGCCTGCTGGATTGCTGGTCGCAGATTGGGGCTGGGGCTTTGAGGTCGTCATGAATGGCTTGGGGGAGATCGGGGGGTGCTCACACCTGCCCTAGCCCGCAGGGCCGGTGGCAGAGCGGCGCTCGTCAAACAAGGTCACTCGCAGAGGGATGCTGGCCAGCGTATCGCTCTGGTGCTGCACCAGCCAGCGGTACATGCCCTGGCGCTCAAACTTCAGGCGCTGCAAAGTGTACACGATGTTGCGCGAGACGAAAGGAATGAACGATGACGGAAAGGTCACATCCAGCTGCGCGGGCATCGGCGGCAGGCATTCCTTGCCATCGGGATCCACGCAGCGGATCACGAACTCATGCTTGCCGGCGTCCTCCGCCTGAAAGATCGCCCTGACGGCGATGGAACACTGCGGATGCACCACGGGAAATGTCTGGGCGCACAGGGTGTCAAACGCACCCTGGATGCAGAGCTTCCCCTGGTAGTCGGCGGCAAAATCACAGACGATTGCGAGCTGAATGTTCATCGTACTCGTATCGGTTATTGACGTCCAAAGAGCCTGCTGAAAAAACCACCGATGCCTTTGCGCGGCGGAGGGGCGGTAGGTTGGGCGGGGCGCACCGTCTGGGGGCGGGAGGCTCTCTCGCCACCACCACCGCCGCCGCCTGAAGCCTCGTCCACCAGCGTGGCTTTCGGTACTTCCTTCATGGCCAGCAGCATGGGATCATCCGCAGGTGCTTTTTCAAAGATGTTGGTGAAGACCTCGTTCACGATCGGCGCTGCTTTTTTACCGCCGCTGATGTCCTCGCCGGGTTCGCCCTCATACACCACGGCAAAGGCAAACATGGGCTTGCCCGCAGGCAGGAAACCGGTGAACCAGGCGAGATTCTGATCTTTGCTGATGCGCCACTGCGCAGTACCCGTTTTACCCGCGATCTCGGCCTGCTTGATCGCCGCGGCATGCCCGGTGCCGCCGCCGCCATTGACCACCGCCACCATGCCGCTGATCACCGTCTGCCGCTGGTCGGGGTTGAGGTCGATGCGCCGGCGGTCCTTCGGCTCGTAAGCCATGACCACACGGTCCGCCATGTCCTGGATCTGCAGCACCAGACGTGGCTGCGGGATGCGTGTGCCGTCTCCCAGGCCTGCCATGCACTGGCACACCTGCAACGGCGTGGCCAGCACCATGCCCTGGCCGATGGCGATGTTTGCAAGGTCCCCTGGCAGCATTTTGTGACCCCGATGCTGGAGCAGGTAGCTGTTGGTCGGCACGAAGCCCTCCCCTTCCGCCTTGAGCGGAATGCCGGTGCGCTCGCCAAAGCCAAGGCGCAGGGCCATGTTGGTGATGTAGTCGGCGCCCGACTCCAGCGCGGCGCGGTAGAACCAAGTGTTGCAGGAGCGCTTGATGGCGCTGACCACGTTCATGGAGCCTTCGCCGTCCTTGTTCCAGTTCTTGAAAACGCGGTCGCCGATCTCCATCGCGTTCGGGCAGTCAAACTGGGTTTTAGCATCCACCTTGCCGCTGTCCAGCGCGCCAAGTGCGGTCACGATTTTGAAGGTGGAAGCCGGCGGATACTCACCGCGGAAAGAGCGCGGGTAGAGCGGCAGATGCGGGTCTTTCGTCAGTTCATCATAGCGCTTCTGGCGGATGCCTGGCACGAATTCATTCAGGTCAAAGCCGGGATTGGAGGCCATGGCCAGGATGTCGCCATTGGTCACGTCCATGATCACCATCGCGCCACCGGTGGTATGCCGCTTGAGTGCGTTCTCCGCGTACTTCTGGAAGTTGTAGTCGATCGAAAGCACCACATTGCGGCCGGGGCTTGGAGTGCGCCGCACGTCTTCGGAGAGGCGTTTGCCATCCGGGCTGAAGAGGACGTTCACAATGCCCGACTGGCCTTTGAGATCGCTGTCAAAAGCGGTCTCAATGCCTTCACGGCCTTCCATTTCCTCAAACACCGGGTCACCGTCAACAATCGGCCCGGTGGGCAGCGGGCGGGTCTTGCCCGTGTAGCCGATGATGTGGCAGGCCGTGGCTCCCTGCGGATAGTGGCGCAGGTAGGCAGCCTGCAGCACCAGACTGCTGCCCAGTAGCGGCTTCAGCTTTTCCTCCATGTCCGGAGTGATTTCCACATTCAGCCCCTCCTCCACGGAAAACACCAGCGGCAGCCAGCGGCGGTGCTTGTAGTGCATGATCACCTTGTCGTCTGAAAGGGACCACGTCTTGCCCAGCACTTTGTTCACCTTGTCGATGGTGCTGCGTGCAAAGGTCGTGACCTGAGAATCGCTGGCACCGTCCATGTACGGCATCACCAGCGCGAGGTAATTGGCCGCGCGGTTTTGCGCAAAGGGAATGCCGTGGCGGTCCACGATCTGCCCGCGAGGAGCCGGCACGCTCAAGGTCATGGCACGGGCTTCTTTCTGCGTGGCCCACGAGGCGTTGAGGTCCTGCTTTTCCGGCGCCGCCGGCTTCGGCTTCTTCACATTGCTGTCCTCCACCTCCACCACCGGCTGAGCTTTGAGCACCACCTGGGCCTGCAATGGCGGGCCGAGCACAGTCAGCAGCCCAAAACCCGCCGCCAGAAACCGGCTTGGCAGGGGCGACGAGGTCAGATCATACGAGAAGAGCATGGGAAGAATTGGGCTGCCGCCAGCCCCTGTTCACAAGAGAGTCCGGCAGGCCTCTGAACATGCGGCTACGCAGGCATGGCGTCAAGCCGGAGGTCAGGGCCTCAAAACGACAGAATCCGCCCCCTACTGGCTTACCTTCAAACGCATAAACCGCTGCGGATGCGCAGGATCAGTGGTCTGGTACAAATCCGAAACCGACACCGCACGCGGGCTTCCCATGGCATTTTCAATGATGCTGGTTCCTGACGTAATCACGCTGAAAGCACCGCCGCTGGCGCTCTGCGCAAGGTCCGTCCAGGGCCCCGCCAGACTGTCCGCCGCCTGCACAATCAGCGTGATGTCATTGCGGCTCGGGTACCGGTTGAAGCTGAGCTGCAGTCGGTTTCCCGTAGCATCCACCTTGGAGCCCGGCAGCACGCCACTGCCTGAGGAAACGCCCGCAGGATCACCACCCAGCGCATACTCCATGAGATTGGGAATGCCATTGTGGTTGGGGTCCGCCCCCGGCGCCGCATTGCCGCTTCCGGTGATGACACCAAAATACTGCTGCTGCCACCCCTGATTGGCCGTCACTCCCATCCCGCTGAGCGAGATGTCAAAAGGACTCTTGCTGCCCCCCACATTGCTGACGATGTGCAGCCCCGCGCTGCTCCCCGCCGTCAAAGCACCCGGCGCATAAGTGACATTGAAAGTCACACTCTCCCCCGGCACAAAATGCGATGCACTCAGCGGACTGGCCGCAAAGTCTGCATTGTTCACCCCATCAATGCTCACACTCAGCCCGCTGATCTCCGCATCCCCCGGATTGGTCAGCGTAAAAGTCAGCGCCCTATTGCCGCTCCCCGCCACCACCGGCCCAAAATCCACACCGCCAGTGCCATCGCTCAGCACGGTGGTTTGCGTCACCGCGATGTCCGGCGTCGGGGTGGGCAAATTGGCCTGAGTTACACAGGGCGAGATACTGTTGTTGCTGATCATCCTGAAATTTTCACCCCCAACAAAAAGGTGATTACTAGCATCGACAGCCATTGCGTTAAAATAAACTACCGGGCTGACCGATTCATGGGCGAAATTCATCCCTGAACCAAATCCCGACCACGAATTGCCATCCCATTTGGAAATGCAAGGAACATTCAATAGCAGGTAATAGTCACCGCAGGCATAGAGATTGGTACCATTAACCGCCAAAGCCGAGATGGAACCGGTCGGTACTGGGGGCAGATCAGACCAGGTACTGCCGTCCCATTTGCTGATGTACCCTCCAGCAGCGTACAGAATGGAACCGTTCACGGCCAAAGCGGCGACATAGTAGTTGAAGCCGCCCCCCAGCTTGCACCAAGCACTGCCATCCCATTTCGCGATGTTGTTGGCAGACACTTCACCTGCGGTGGAAAAAATGCCGCCAGCATAAAGATCCGTGCCGATCATTGCCAGCGAGTTCACCGAAGGATGCTCCCCCCCGCCTATGCCTGCGCCAAGGGCATTCCACGCACTGCCATCCCACTTCGCAATATAGCTGGCGGACACACCACCCGCAGTTGTGAACAATCCCCCTGCATAAAGATCCGTCCCGATCATCGCCAGCGACAGCACCGAGGGATAGTCCATCCCGCCCAAGCCTGCGCCTAGTGGCGACCATGCAATTCCATCCCATTTTGCGATGCAGTTGGCGGCCACTCCGTCAGCCGATGTAAAGTTCCCCGCGGCATACACATCACCACCATGTACCAGCAGCGCATTTACCACCCCGTTCAATTCTCCGCCAAGGGCAGTCCAAGCCTGACCATCCCACTTCGCGACGTGGTTGCCCAAATGGCCGCCTACTACGCCAAAAATTCCCGCGGCGTATAGGATGCTGCCACTGGCCGCCATAGTTTTGACAGTGCCATAAATACCTTTGAAGAGAGGGGACCAGGTGTTGCCGTCCCATTTCATCACGCCAATATGATAGGGTTGAACATTCGGCACATAGAAGTCACCTCCAATACAAAGATCCGTCCCGATAAGCGCGAAAGCGTATACCGGATCAGGAGAAAATGAGTCCGCCACCCCCGTGCCCAAGTCAGACCATGAACTGCCGTCCCATTTCGACAAGCCCGGGTACGAATCCCCTCCGACATACAAATCTCCACCACTCAGCACCATAGCTTTCACGGGATAGAAGGTCCCCCCTCCCACTGATGTCCATGAGGAACCGTTCCATTTGGCCACATTGCCAACGGTGCGCAATCCGGATCGGGAAAAATCCCCTGCTGCGTAAAGCGTTGTACCGCTGACCACCAATGCAGTCACCACGGCAGAATTTCCGGAAACAGGCGCATTGAGTCCGCTTCCAAGCGCAGACCAGGCATTGCCATTCCATTTTGCCACACTCATGGCGGATACCCCACCCGCCGTGATGAAGTCCCCTCCAACATACAATTCGCCGCCCATGACCGCCATTGCATATACTCCACCGAGTATTCCGCTGCCGAGCCCCGACCAAGTGCTACCATCCCATTGAGCGATGCCATTGGTAGAAATACCGCCCGCAGTGAAAAAGTCTCCCCCAGCGTAGAGAATACCGTCCTTCATGATCAATGCTCGAACTGTATAGTTCACTCCTGTGCCCAGTGCTGACCAAGTGCTGCCATTCCATTTTGCTATGTTGTTCACTGGCATACCGCCAGCCATGGAAAAAAGTCCTCCCGCATAAACGTCTGAACCGTTCACTGCCAATGCCTGAACCTTAAAATTTGTCCCAAGCCCCAGAGCACTCCACGTCGTGCCATCCCATTTGGCGATGCAACTCGCGGCAACAGTGCCCACCATGGAGAAGTAACCGCCCACATACAGATTACCATTGCCGTCCACAGCCATCGCGTAAACCGTGCCATTGGGTCCAACAATGCCAGGATTAATACCAACCCAGTCGGAATCGCTGAAGGTGGGATCAATCCGCACGGGATAGGAGGCGGCAGTGTCCTCAACCAGCACAGCGATGCGGTCCGAGGCTACCTTCGTCAATGTGGCCGCAAGCTTCTTCCCCGTCGCATCCGTCACACGCAAACGGCTGTAGCCAATCTCCCGCCCGCTGCCTGGCAGCGTGAGCTTGATTCCATAATCCGCCTGCTCAACCCGCGCCCCAGTCACACCAAGCGTGACGCGCAGTTCACCCGTCCCTTCCGGGCGCTGCAATACCACAAAGTCCTGGCGCACACCGTCCGCGCTCACCCGATATTCCTCCAGCAGGCCCGGGCGCGAAAAGGAGGCGGCCTCAGCCGTGGCCATCACAGTTCCGCAAACCGGCAGCGTTTGTGACCTCGCGCCTACTCTGCCGAATGCCGTCGCCAGCACACGAAATCTCACTGACCGGCCTGCTGCATTCGCAGTGGAGGAAAGCCATAGCCCATCCCCTGTGACCTCACCTTCCAGTTTTTGCAACGAAGAACACAGCCGTGCGCCCTCTGCAGTCGGCGTGATGGCGATGCCCTCACCTGGGCATTGTTTCTGCGCCTCCGCGCCAAGTTGATCCCATGGGATGGCTCTGGCTGACGCTCCCGTTGTTTCCACCGCTCGGAGTTCGAACGTAAAAACCAGCAGAACCCAGAGTTGAAAAGCAGCACAAAGAAATTTCATCAGGCAGAACGAATGACCTCAGCAAGTGACGTGAGAATATTTTTTACTCTTGGAAATCCGGCGTTTTTTGCAAGCCGGAAATTCTCGTCACTGATGCAGCCGCCCCGTCGCACCTTAGAAAAGCAGCGGCGCTACTTCTCCACCACCTGTGCACGCAGCGTGTTCACCGCGGAGGCCGCCGTCAGCCAGTCGGCGTAGCGGGAAAAGAGCAGCGTAAACTCACTCTGCAGAGCGTCGATGGAGTGCTTGATGATCTTGTCCAGAGCCTGCGCCTCCTGTCCGCTTATGGGGTGGCCCGGAGTACCGGGGCCGGCCAGGATGGCGTCGAGATCCTGCTTCAGCACACCGCGCAGTTCATCGTTTTTGCGCTGCTCATCGCCATAGACTTCACTCAGCTCAGGATTGGAGGCGCTGCCGGCCAGATCCGCCAGCGTGCGGTTTTCCTGCTCCAGGCGTTCGATGTTGGACTTCATGTCCTTGATCAGCTTGTTGCGCATCGTGTCGGTCTGGCTGGTGAGGCGCAGGTTCTCACGATAGTCCTCGCTGTCCACATAGCGAACACCGCCAAAGCGATAGTGGCCCGCGGCCTTGTAGCGTGCAAACTCCTCGTGCTTGGGGAAGGATTTGTAGAGCTCAACGATCTGCTTCACCCGCTTTTCGATGCGTTCCTCGAAATCATTGCTGATGCTCTGCTTCTGCGTCTGGGTGAGATTGAAGGTGGGGCGCACCATCTGCTCCTCCAGCCAGGCGCGCTTCTGCTGGTAGTAAGTGATGCTCTGCTGCAGGCTGGCGATGGTCTCCTCCTTCATCCGCGTCACTTTCGTGTGCGAGTCCTTGGAATCGGTGACAGTGCGCAGGGTCGTGAGCAGATCTTGAAACCGGCCCTCAATCCGCTGATCCGCATTGTGGATCTCGCTGCCCAGCAGGCTGGCTCGCTGCGCCTGCCCTGCGAGCCTGGCTTTGAGAATGCTTTGAGCAGGAGTGGTCGCAGCGGTTGCAGATACAGGCGCGGCAGGTGCCTGCGCGAAAATCATCTGACCGGCCTGCCCAGCCAGCAGAAACACCGCGAGACGGCGAAGGGAGCAAAGTTTCATGGGAGTGCAGCCGGGTTGCAGGCTGTGCAGGATAAAACAGTGACGCCCGCCCGAAGTTTCACCGTGACAAGAAAGCGACGGGAATGCGCAAGCCATGCGCCATGCATCAAACCGAGAACTCCGGACAACTTGAAACTTTAAACCTTGAACTTGAAACTGCGCATTATGCGCCGCGCAGCTTGCTCACATCATACAGCGTCAGCATGGAGGCCAGCACCTCATCCCTCTTCCCCTGCTTGAGCATGTCAAAAGTCACATGCTTGCCAGGAAGCAGCTTGAAGTGGCCTGAGCGCGTGCGACGCAGAGCGCTGAGGTGCGCTCCGCAGCCCAGTTTCTGGCCCACATCATGCGCATACGTGCGCACGTAGAAGCCCTTGCTGCAAACCACGCGGAAGTCCACATACGGCGGCTCAAAGCGCGTGATCTCGTAGTCATACACGCGCACAAAGCGCGGCTCGCGCTCCACCTCCTGGCCTTTGCGCGCCAGTTTGTAGAGTGGCACACCGTCGATCTTGATGGCGGAGACCATCGGCGGCATCTGGTAGAAATCTCCACGCATGGAATCAAAGGCGGCCTTCACCTGCTCCAGCGTGAGGTCGGCTGGCACAGGCTTTTCTTCGGTGACTTCGCCTTCGGCATCCTGCGAATTCGTCGTCTGGCCGAGCTTCAACGTGCCCACATATTCCTTGTCCTCAGACATGAGGAGGTCGGAAAGGCGCGTGCCGTTTCCGAGCACCAGGATGAGCATGCCGGTCGCCATGGGGTCCAGCGTACCGCAGTGGCCGATCTTCTTCATGTTCAGGCAGCGCCGTGCGACGGCCACCACATCATGCGAGGTCATGTCCTGGCCTTTGTCCACCAGGAGGACGCCGCTAATCAATTCTTCTGACTTCATGTTCGAGTACTTGCAAAAATTTCTCCGCTGCTTCGCCGATGGGGCCCTTCATACGTGCGCCTGAGGCCATGCGATGGCCGCCGCCGCCGAACTGCCCGCAGATGGCGGACACATCCAGCCGGCTGTCCTTGGACCGGGCGCTCACGCGCACCTTGCCACCGGCCACGTCTTCAAAGATGACGCAGCTTACCACGGAGTCGATCATGCGCAGGGTGTCGATGAGACCTTCGGTGTCGCCGGGTTCCATCGAGATGGAGTCCATGAGCTCCTGCTTGAGCTGCCAGCTCACGATGCGGCCCTCCGCGCGGAACTGCATGTGATTGAGCATGTCCCGCATGAGCTCCAGCCGCCGCATTGGGTAGGACTGGTAAACGAGCTGGGACAGCCGCGCCGTGTCCAGCCCGGCCTCCATCATCTCGGCAGCGATGCGGTGGGACCGCGCCGTGGTGCAGGAGAACTGGAAGGATCCCGTATCCGTGGAAATCGCGATGAAGAGATTCTGCAGCACAGCATCATCGATGGGCAGGCCGTGCTCGCTGAGCAGATTGTAAATGATCTGGCCGGTGGCTGGCTCGGTGGGCACGATGAGATTGAGCGTGCCGTAGCCAGGATTCGTGGGGTGGTGGTCGATGTTGACCAGCAGCGGCGCAGCATCGAGCAGAGCCTTGGTTTTCTCCCCCACCCGCTCATGGGTGGCGGTGTCCAGCGCGATGGCAAGGTCGATGCCCAGCGGCTGCGTGCCGGGCTGAATGACGGTGTCTGTACCGGGCAAAAAGGCCAGGTTTGAAGGCACGCCATCCTCCAGCATCGCGATAACCTCCTTGCCCAGGGCCCGCAGGCTGAGCGCGAGTCCCAGCACCGAGCCTACCGCATCCCCATCCGGCCGCACGTGGGCCACGATGGCAATACGTTGCGCGGAGCGCATGGCGGCGACGATTTCGGCGGTGGTGGAGTTGGTTGGCATCCGGGGGGCATTCACAAAGCACCACCACCGCAAAGCTGCAAGGCGAAGATGCAGGAGCGGAATGGAAGTTTGGCACAGGCAATCCCACCCGCCCCGACGGCGCACTCCCGAGGGCTTCCTTCAGGCAGGACTGGCCGTGCACCACTTCCACAAGGCCGCCGCGGGCTCTGGCTGCGAAAGTTTGGTGACTTCTTTTTGCAGCCGTCAGCCGGCTCCCCAACCATGAACGAACCCATCACGCCGGCCAGTCGGATCGCCTCGAAAGAAAAGTTTCGAAAGACCGTGAGGCAGTTTGTGTCCATCACACGGGCGTTTTTCAAGTCGGAGCGCCGTGTCAAGGCGCGCGGACTTCTCATCCTCCTCGTCGTCCTTTCGGTCGCCTACACAGGAATCATCGTCGTCATCAGCTACGCCGGTCGGGACCTCATGACCGCCATTGAGAGGAAAAACACTCACGGCTACTGGGAGGCCATCGGCCGCTACGCCATCACTTTTGTGGCCGCAGTCCTCATCAATGTGTACTACCGCTGGACGCAGGAGACACTGGCCCTCCTCTGGCGCGAGTGGCTCACGCAGCACCTCATCAAACGCTACTTCAACAACCGCGCCTACTACCGCCTGCGCGGCTCCGAGAGCATCGACAACCCGGACCAGCGCATCAGTGAAGACGTGCGAAACTTCACCGCGGACTCGCTGACGTATGCGCTCATGCTGGTGCAGTCCGTCATGACCCTCATCGGCTTCTTTGGCGTGCTGTGGGGCATCTCCGGCCTGCTGGTGGGCGTGGCTTTGATCTATGCCGCCTTCGGCACCTTCATGTGCATCGTCATTGGCCGCAGGCTCGTTTCCCTCCAGTACGACAAATATCAAAAGGAGGCCGACATGCGCTACGGCCTCGTACGCATTCGCGACAACGCGGAATCCATCGCTTTTTACCGCGGCGAAAAGCGCGAGCACCGCGACCTCATCCATCGCCTTTCCGCCATCGTGGGAAACATGCGCACCATCATCTTCTGGAACCGCAACCTGGGCTTCTTTCGCAACAGCTACAACTACCTCGCCCTCATCCTGCCCATCCTCATTGTGGCCCCGATGTTCATGAACGGCTCCAAGCCCTTCGGCGTGGTGACGCAGACCATCGAATCCTTCGCCCAGGTCCTTGGCGCCGTGTCTCTCGTGGCAAACAACTTCGAGGACCTCAGCACCTACCTCGCCGGCGTGCAGCGCCTCGGCATTCTTTGGGACGACCTCGATGAATTTGATGCGGAAGAAGAGCGCAGCGCCCGTGAAAGCCAGCAGCAGATCGAAGAAGTCGGAAACGCGGTGAGGCTGTGCAAGCTCACCGTTCTCACCCCGGACAAAGCCAAGGTGCTCGCCAAGGAGCTCACCTTTGAACTCAACCCCAATCAGAGCCTCATGATCATGGGCCCCAGCGGCAGCGGCAAAAGCTCCGTGCTGCGCACCATCGCCGGACTGTGGACCGGCGGCGTGGGTGCCTTGGAGCGCCCTGCCCTGCAGCATCTCATGTTCCTGCCCCAGCGTCCCTACATGATCCCCGGCAGCCTGCGCGACCAGCTCCGCTACCCGGACCACGACTGCAGTGCCGATGACGACACCATCCGCCGCGTCGTCGAACAAGTAAACCTCACCGACGTCCTCAACCGCGTGGAAGGAGATCTCGATCGCGTCATCGACTGGACCAACATCCTCTCCCTTGGCGAGCAGCAGCGCGTTTCCTTTGCCCGTCTCTTCCTGCGCCGCCCCAAGTTCGCCTTCCTCGACGAAGCCACCAGCGCCCTCGATGAAGACAATCAAAAACGCCTCTACCAGTTAGTGCGCGAATCTGGTATCGGCTTCATCAGCGTGGGTCACCGCGAGACGCTGGTCCAGTTCCACGAGCACATCCTCCGCCTGGAAAGCGTGGGCGGATGGGTGCTGCGCCGCCACGAGGAACTCCCAGTAGAGAGTGAAACCAGCCGGCAAACCGGAGTTTGAATTTGCAGGACGTTCGTCAAGCCGCGTTCCTTATTGCAACTGCTCGCGCTGAGTCACCCTCACGGCCTCGCTTCCTGTCTCAAGACGATCGGGACATAACCTGCCTCCAAACCCTGCGGAGGTTCCACCCGTAAAGCAGCGTCCAGAGTTGAGAGCGTTCCAGAGGTGGGGGCCGGCATGTAGTTGGCTGTCACCGCCCACTCTCCATGCAGCCTTTCCACCAGTGCCTGCAGTTGATTGCGTTTTTCCTCCGTCCACTTCTGCGCCACGATGGATGGCTGGTCGATGAAACGATACCACGCATAAGTAACCACCGAGCCATCTGTCAGCGTCACGGTGAAGGGGCCGGACTTTGCCCCGGGCTTTTTCCAGACTCCGGCCGCGTTCTCCGGAGAGATGTACGGTTCGCCTTTGCCCGCGGGCCGAAAGCTCTGCCCGAGCAGGTGGACTTCTTTCGGCACCTGCGCTTCGCCAATCACCATGCGTTTGTCTCCCTCCTGGCGGAAATACTCCGGCAGCCTGCCCCACCCTCGCTCATTTTTCCATTTGAGTCCAAAGGCCTTGCCTCCACCGGGGCGGTCAAAGATGGCGGTTTGCACACGCTTGCCAAATCCATCCAGCTCGATGTTCTCCTCTCCGTCCCCCTGATGAAATGAGATCGGCTCCGCCTTCAGTTCCGGACGAAACTCCGCCTTGGGGTTGAACTGCCAGGCAATCTTGCGCTTGTCCTGCCGCAGGTTCTTCACGCGGTTGAAGAGTCCCTTCTCGGAATACAGCACCACGTCCTGCATCAGCACCGTCTCTCCCTGCTCATTGACCGGAAACTGCAGCTTCGGCACCTTGCTGTACACCGTGCCCTTGGCATCCTTCGCTTCAAACATCGGCACCGTGTTCACCTCCATCGCTCCACCGCCCATCAATCCCGGCCGGGCGTCCAGCCCGCGAGCATCAATCAAATGATAGCTCTGCGAAAGCTGGCTCCAGATGTCAGGAATCCAGAAAGCCACCGGGCCTTTGAAATTGGCTGCGTTGAAAAACAGCGTCCAGCACTGTTCCCCCGTGGGAGTTCCTTCCCGATTGTGGGCGGACACCAGCGGCAGTGCCATCCATGCGTTGCCCAGAAGTTCACCAGCGCTGCCCTCTTTGAAGGTCAGTCCATCGGGCGGAACCAACAGGCGGTTGCTCAGTTGCGCAATGCCGAGCTGATTTGGTGCCAGCCACTTGGGTCCGCCAAATCCCCACCCCGGCGATGAGATTTCGTGGTTGTAACCGTTCGGCGTGCCATTGATCCGATACTTTGACGTGGCCGACGCAAACTGGGTGCTCACCCAGAATCCCAGCCCGCCTTCGATCGTCTGGAACACATCACGATAAAAAGGCCCGCGCTCCGGCCAGTTATCCCGCGCAAAGGTTCCCGGAGGACACAGTGGCTTCTCGAAATCGTTGTTGTCGGGAAGTATCCACGTCGAGGGCAGCCCCACTTGAAACCCGGCCAGCGGCTTCTCCAGCAGCGGCCATGTGGCCACGTAAAAACTCACGCCGTAACCGTAGCCCGCTGGCACGTCGCCGAGATCCATCGAGATATAGCCCTTCAGCCCGCCTGACTTCTGCGGCAGACGCACTCCTCCGCGTTTCCCTCCCAGCCGGAGATAAAGGTCGCCGCGAAACGTAAAGCCGGTCACTTTGCCATCCTCCATGTGCAGCACGCACTCATTGCCACCTTCGGCAAAGTAAGGATTCGTCGAGTCCGTCTTCAGCACCCCATGGGCTAGATCCGGCATCAAATTCCACTTACTCCCCGCCTTGTTCACCCATTCCAGCATCGCGCCATTGGATTCCGGCTTGTGGCGGATCTCACCCTCATGCCACGGGTTTTCCACAGGTTCACGGCGGTACTTGCCCACCAGAGCATTCAACGTCTGCCCGTGAGCGGCAAAGCCCCCCAGAAGCACTAGGCAAAGAACTGCACGCACCCCCCAATAATAAACAACTCTGCCCGCCCAAAAGTCTCGCGGAAAAGGCTGCGTCTTCATTAAATCTAGGCTGCCAACTTTTATTGCCTGGAGCAAGCCTGAAATGCCCCCCCTTGGATGAGGGCGCCATGCCATCACTCCAGGCTTACCTTGTGCACTTTTGAAACAACACCTTTCTCCAGATCAAACTCCCACTGCCAGCCGCCGTCGCCAAAATCAAAGCGGTAGATGATCACTTTGTCCGTGCCTGAGGAGGGCTGACCCAGACACTGGATCACCTGCTCTTTTGGCAGGCCAACGGGCGACCACAACCTCATGAGTTTGTGCATGTCCATTAGAGGCCTGATGACTTCGCCTCTGCCGCGACGATCCGCGATGTCCCTCGCCAGCTTTGCAGCATCCTCAGAAAGGCGGTTTGTTGCAGCGGGCGATTTGTCTTGCGCCAAGCCTGCCATCGTTTGAGCCATGAGGATGCTGGCAAACAGCAGCAGAAGACGAATCGAAGCCGATGATTTCATGGATGCCTAACGGCACCAGGTCGAACCTCCGTATGAAGATCCGTGGTCTCCCTTACTTCGCGCCCTTCCCCTTCTCCTCTTTTTTATCCCCCTCCTCCACCGGCAGATCGGCCATCGGCGGCGGGAGATTATCAATGATGTTCAGAAGCGGCACGCCGCGCTCCACAGACTTGTCCAGGCGGAAAAAGAGCTGCGGGCTGCTGCGCAGTTTGACACGTTTGTACAGATCACGCTGAATGAACCCGCGTGCCTTCGTGAGCTTCTCGATGGCAGCGTCCTGCTGGTGCGGCTTGCCGATCACCCCCACATACACAAAGCACTGCCTCATGTCCGGCGTGGGGCTCACATCGTGAATCGTCACCAGGCAGTCCTCAATCCGGAAATCCTTCTCCAGGATGGTGCTCAGCTCACGGCGAATCAGTTCGCGGACTTTATCAACTCGTAGGGACATGAAACTTCGTTAAAGCGTCTGGGCGATCTTCTCGAGTTCGTAGCACTCGATGACGTCGTTTTCCTCGTAGTCGCTGAAGCCGGAGAGCTTGATGCCGCACTCCAGGCCGTTGCGCACTTCGCTGACTTCGTCGTGGAAGCGACGCAGCGTTTCAAAGCCGCCGTCGTACACAGCCTGGCCGTCACGCAGCACGCGGGCGCGCTGCTTGCGGTGCATGATGCCATCGGTGACGACCGAGCCGCCGACGTAGCCCTTGTTGACCTTGAAGACCTGCTTCACTCGGGCATGGCCCAGCACCTTCTCGCGGGTGATCGGATCGAGCAGTCCGGCCATGGCTTCCTTCACCTGGTCGATGAGTTCGTAGATGATGGAGTACAGCTTGATCTGCACGGTTTCGCGCTTCGCCACAGTAAGGGCCTTGTTCTCCACCTTGACGTTGAAGCCGATGATGATGGCGTCCGAGGCGCTGGCCAGCAGCACGTCAGATTCATTGATGGCTCCGACTTCCTTGTGCAGGATGTCGAGGTTGCACTTGTCGCTCTGGATGTCCGTCAGGCACTTGGAGACGGCTTCCACGGAACCCTGCACGTCGCACTTGAGCACGATCTTGAGGGCCTTCTTGTTGCTGTCCTCAATGCTGGCAAACAGATGCTCGAGCGTGGAGCGGCGCGGCACATTGAGCTTCTTCTGGCGGATCTCTTCCAGACGCTCTTCGCTGAGCTTCTTGACGTCGCGCTCGCTCTTCATCACCACCACCTCGTCGCCCACATGCGGCATGTCGCTGAAGCCGATGACTTCGCAGGGCATGCCGGGAAGGACTTCTTTGATGGATTCGCCGCGGTCATTGATCAGCGCTTTCACCTTGCCCCAGAGCGGGCCGCAGATGAAGGGCTGGCCGACCGAGAGCGTACCCTGGCCGATGATGACGGTGGCCACAGGCCCTTTGCCCGCCACCATGGACGATTCGATGACCGTCGCGCGCGGCGAGGCCTTCGGATCAGCCTTGAGCTCAAGCACTTCGGCCTGGAGGCTCATGGTTTCCAGCAGGTTGTCCAGTCCCATGCCAGATCGGGCCGAGACTTCCATGACTTCGATCTCACCACCCCAGTCCACTGGTGCCAGACCGATGTCCTGAAGCTGGCTCTTCACACGCATGACGTTGGCGGTCGGGAGATCGCATTTGTTCAAAGCGACCATGAGCTGCACGCCTGCCGCTTTGGCATGGCTGAGCGCCTCTTTCG
Organism: Prosthecobacter sp.; assembly: GCF_044226605.1. Taxonomy (GTDB): domain Bacteria; phylum Verrucomicrobiota; class Verrucomicrobiia; order Verrucomicrobiales; family Verrucomicrobiaceae; genus Prosthecobacter. The sequence goes on from NZ_JBGAGS010000011.1 coordinate 113,068, forward strand.
TCTGCGGCATGATGCCGTCGTCCGCCGCGATGACGAGCACCACGATGTCCGTCACATTCGCACCGCGGGCGCGCATGGCGGAGAAAGCCGCATGGCCGGGGGTGTCGATGAAAGTGATGGGCTTGCCATTGTGGAAAATACAGTAAGCACCAATGTGCTGCGTGATGCCACCCGCTTCTCCAGCGGTGACCTGCGTTTTGCGCAATGCGTCCAGCAGCGAGGTTTTGCCATGGTCCACGTGACCCATGAAGGTGATGATGGGAGCGCGCAGTTGCAGCTTTTCCTCCTCCACCTCCTCAACGACCTGGGCCACAGGCTCGACGATGACTTCCTCGACCTTGTGCACGCCGCCGCCTTTTTCGCGCTTGTCACGCTCCAGCTTGAAGCCGTGCTTCTCACAAATTTTCTCGGCGATCTCGATGTCGATGGCCTTGTCCGCGCTCGCAAACACCTTGAACGCGATCAGTTCGGAAATGATCTTGAAGGGCTTCAGGCCCATTTTGTCCGCCAGATCCTTCACCACGATTGGGGGCTTCAGGTGGATGATTTTTTCACCGCTTTCACCGATCTCAAATTCCGGTGCCGGCACTTCCACCGGCGGAGCATGCACGATCGGGACGATCGGCTTCGGCGGCGTGGGGTCATTCAGCAGGGAGATGGGCGGCAGGGCGCTCTGCACGGCGTTTTCGTCCACCGGGCGGCGGCGCACCTTCGGCTTCTCATCATCCTCAAAAAGATTCAGCGCGGCGGCTTTGCGCTCATCTAAAGTAGGCTTGGCAGGCGCGGGCGGAGCCTCTGGCTGCGGTGCTGGAGCGGCGGGCGCTTTGGCTCCCAAGGAAGCCCCCAGTGGCGGCAGCGATGTTGCCTCTTTGTTACCCGTTCTCGTTCTGGGCTTCTTTTCCTCAATCAACGACAGCACCTTTGCTTTCACCTCTTTTTTAGGCTTGGTGCTATCGACAGGCACTTCCTCCTCACCGACCTCGTCGGCAGGGGACTTGCTTTTTTTGGCAGATGAGGGCTTGCTGGGCATGAGAGAATGAGATCGGGCGAGCGGCGTGGGAAGCGGGCTTGTCGTAAGTTGAAAGTTGGTTTGAAATCGTTGTCATGGCGACACAGGGGCTGCTCCTTTGCAGGAGTTTAAGCGTGTGCCGCGGCTTTGTCGTAAATCTGCTGGGCCAGGGCGGTATCCCCGCCGAGCACCTCGGCGATGTCAGCGACATCGACCCCGGTGGCCAGCATCTTGAGATCGCCCATGCCTCCTTGCGTGAGCTGAAGGGCCACGCTCTCAGTGATGCCCAGGGCATCCACAAGGTGGTGGACGGCGCTGCCCATCTGGCCTTCGAAGACCTCGGCGGCATGTTCATCTTTCTCGATGATCAGGTCCATGCCTACAAGGCGGGAGGTCAGGCGTGCGTTCTGCCCGCGGCGGCCGATGGCCTTGGAAAGATCTTCATCCGTCACGGTGAGGCGGGCCTCCTTCTTGTCCGTGTTTACGGAGATGGAGATGACCTTGATCGGTTTCAGCGCTTCACGCACGAATTCGGCGGGGTCCGCCTTCCAGCGAATGATGTCCACCTTCTCGTTGTTCAGCTCGCGGACGATGTTCTTCACGCGTGCGCCGCGAAGGCCCACGCAGGCTCCCACGGGGTCCACCTTCTCGTCGGCGCTGTGCACGGCCACCTTGGTGCGGTAGCCGGCTTCACGGGCGATGCTGGCGATTTCCACGGTACGGTCACCGATTTCGCTGACTTCAAATTCAAACAGACGGCGCACAAAATTCGGATGCGCGCGGGAGAGGATGATCTCGGGGCCGCGGCCGCTGTCCTTTTCCACAGCCTTCACGTAGAAGCGCATGCGGTCACCCGGGGTGTAGTCCTCCGTGGACACACGCTCCTTGGACGTCATCACGCCTTCAAACTTGCCAAGGTCCACGATCACGTCAGACTTTTCAAATCGGCGCACCACGCCGCTTACGACGTCGCCAGTGCGGTCCTTGAACTCTTCGTAGAGGTTTTCCTTCTCCGCCATGCGCAGGCGCTGCAGCATCGTCTGCTTGGCCGTCTGCGCCGCGATGCGGCCCATGTTGTTGGGGGTGACTTCAACTTCGATCTCATCGCCGATCACCGCGTCTTTCTTGAAGCGCTTCGCCGTTGCCAGCGGAAGCTCCTCCCAGCGGTTGGTCACATTTTCCACCGCGATCAGTTTGGCAAAAGCCTTGATCGTTCCCTTGTCAGGATCAATGTCGATGCGAAGTTCGCGTGCTGGGCCGATGCTTTTCTTGGAGGCGGCGAGCAATGCCTGTGACAGGGCCTCGACCATCTTGAGACGGTCGATTCCTTTCTCTTTCTCGTAGTAGTCGAAGAGGGCTTTGAGTTCGCTGATCATATGAAAGTCGTGATTTCACCAGACAAAAAAGAGCGGGGATGGCCCCACTCTCGCCGTGAAAACGCTAATTCTGTCCGGGAAGGAACGACGATCATAAAGGAGGGCTAGGAATCAGCAACCGAAAATTTAGCTGGAATTCCGCAGTTTTCTCAGGCGTTTTCACGAGTCTGTTACCCCGTCTCCGGCCCGCATCCGCCGCCCGGGTTTGCGACGGTTTCCCTTCCTCCAACCAGCACCAGCAGAACGGCACCATTCACTAGACGATAATAAGCCAATTTCTTATACAACTCAAACAGATGGAGGAGACATACGCCAATTTTCTCAGAGGGTCTCACCGTATCGCCAGCCATCGCGCGCCGGTTCTTTGAGGAAAGCGTTGAGCTCCGGACGATTCGCGATCCGGGCCGCTTTGGCGTCCCACTCGATGCGTGTGTTGAACCGCTGGGCAAGCACACCCAGCAGGATGATTTCCGTCAATCGGGCCGAGTACGTGAAGTTAGAACCCGGCTCGCTCCCCTCCCCTTTGATCGCCCGCATCCACTCCCGAAATGGCCCGCCGGCCACACGCGGGATGGACTCCGGCGGCGGGCTGGCCTTCCAAGCTTCGCGCAATTCGGTGTCCAGGATGCTGGGCGCTCCTGCATGGGTGCCACAGCCCAGCATTCCTTTGCTCCCGACCATCCAGCAAGCCCGTCCGAGGTGCGCGGCATGGTCGGCGCCGAATTTTTCGATCCGTCCCACCTTGTTCCAATCCTGGGGACCGTCAAACCACTCCAGCGTAACCGGCCCACGTGCGCCTTTGGCTGGGAAGTGGTATTTGATGTGACTTCCGGCCGGGATCACCCCCTCCAGAGAATCCTTCCGTGCAAGACATTCCACCACCGTCGGCGGGTCGAGATCCAGCGCCCACACGGGGGTGTCCAGCGTGTGGCAGCCCCAGTCTCCCAGCATGCCTGAGCCGAAGTCATAAAACGTCCGCCACCGGTAGGGATGATAGTCGCCACAGTGGTCACGTTCAGCGGCAGGGCCCAGCCACAGGTCCCAGTCAAAGCCTGCGGGCACCGGAGACGACGGCGGTGGCATCACGGATGGATTGGCGAAATGCTGGCCTCCCATTTGCGGACCTCCGTTGTGGCAGTAGACCTGGGCCACATCGCCAATGACTCCCGCGCGAACGGCCTCCACGGACTGCCGGATGCCATCGCCCGCGTGGCCCTGATTTCCCATCTGGGTGACCACCCCGTAGCGCTCCCTGGCCTTCACCAAGGTGCGTGCCTGCCAGACGTTATGGGTGAGCGGCTTCTGCGTGTAAACGTGGATGCCGCGCTCCATGGCCGCGAGCGTGGCCGGGAAATGCGTGTGATCAGGAGTAGAAACCACCACGGCATCGATCTCCTTATGCATCTTGTCGAGCATCTCGCGGAAATCAGTGAAGAAGGGCTGGTTGGTGCGCCAGGCCTTCATGTTTTCCGCGCAATGGTTTTGATCCACGTCGCAAAAAGCCACCAGATTCTCCTCCGAGCATCCCTGATTGTACGGCTGCTGGGCGATCCACCCGCCCGATCCAATAAAAGCGATGTTCAGTTTTCCATTGGCTGATTTCCCAGGCTTGCCAATGGCAAATGAGGGAAGTGTGGAAGCAGCCGTGAGCGCGACCGAGTGGGAGAGAAAGGCTCTGCGATTCATGAGTTGGGACCTGAACGTTTCGTCGCTCAGTACGGGTTCATCTGGCCGATGATTGCTGCAAGAGTTTTAGCATTGACTCCCCCATGGCGGCGCCCATCTCGTAGTGCGTGTAGCCATTGTGGTTCCAGTGGAAGTCGAAGTTGGAAGGCGAAATGCTTTGGTCGCGCCACATCGGTCGCGTGTCCACCACGGCCACATTGCCCTTGAATTCAGGATGTCTCGTCGCATCGCCGATGTTGTCCTGAGCAAGCCGCACATCAGCCCTCGTTCCTTTTTGCTTGTCGCCAAAAAATCCGCTGTTGGCGATCACAAATGCCATGCGTGGGTTGAACTCCTTGCGCACATCCTGGATGAAGTCGGCCATGTTGGCCTCATACTCGGCGGTCATTTTGGCATCCCCGCCATCCTGCCAGCCCTGGTGCCAGCCAAACCCGACCGCTTCAGCTTTGCGTCCAGCAAATTCCGGAAATTCTGTTGCGAGACCGGCCAGCACTTCTTTGACCGTGGCCACCATGTGCGTGTAGCGCGCACCGACCTCGCCCCCACGCTTCGCCACAGCGCTGGGCGGACGCCAGTCCTTGGCCAGACTGGTTCCACCCGTGGACACCTTGATGATGAGAACCTCGTCCTCAATCCCGTTGCCAACGCCATGTCCAAATCCGAACTCCGGGCCGATCCATGTGGCGGCGCCCGGTGCGGCATAGCCGATGGTCAGATCTCCCTTCTTCGTCTTTCCGTCGCAGTAAGCGTAGATCTTGACGTCCTTGCGCACCCGCCACTTGCCCTGGTCATCAACGAGGGACGTGGTGCCCTACGGTCCAAATTTGGCCGGGTTTTCTTGGATCATGGCACGCATGCTTCCCAGTCCGCCGGGAATCTCCCGCACATTGTCTTTGCCCTGCGGACGTTTGGGATCAAATGCCGGATTGCCTCCTTCTTCAGCTTTGCCGTGGCCAACCATGTTCGACTGGCCGGCAAGAATGAAAACCTTCACCTTGGCAGCCTGCGCAGAGCAGCAGAGAGACACAAAAAAAACCAACACGGAGTAGATGAGCTTCATGGGAGCAGGCAGGAGTGGGTAGCTCTTTAAACGTGGAAGTAGTGGCCCAGCCTTTCGGATTCCACTCGTGGTGAAGACCATATAAAAAAAATCATTGGTGCTCACCGGTTCCGCATCAGTTCGCCGGTGCTGATCATGAGCAGCATCTCCTGGAGGCGGAAGTCATTGGCGGCGGCGCGGTCGAGGATGGCTTCGATGGCAGGGTAGTCAGCGGGGACGAGTTTGCGGCCTTTGGCGTATTCGGCCATTTGGATGACGAGATGCCGGGCAAAGGGGCGCAGATCACTGGCGAGGATTTTTTTGAGATCGGTGACGTTGGCAAAGTCCTTGCCCTTGAAGCTGCCATCGGTGCTGACGGCCTGCGTTTTGGAATAACGGGTGCGCAGTCCGCCGATGGGGTCAAAGCTCTCCAGCGCAAAGCCGAGCGGGTCCATCTGGCGGTGACAGGAAGCGCAGTTGGCGTCCGTGCGGTGCTTTTCGAGCTGCTGGCGGACAGTGAGCGCTCCATTGATGTCCGGTGCGATGGCGGGGACTTCTTTGGGCGGCGGTGGCGGCGGGGTGCCGAGCAGTTCCTTGAGAATCCAATGCCCGCGTATGATGGGCGAGGTCTCCACGCCGTTGGCGGTGAGCGTGAGGATGCTGCCTTGGCCGAGCAGCCCGCCGCGCATTGAACCGGGCGGGATGCTCACGCGGAACATCTCGGTCCTGGGGGTGTCGGTTTTGCCGAGCCGGACTTTAGTTCCCGGGAAGGGCATGTCGTAGTGGCTGGCCAGGGCTTCATTGACGAAGGTGTAGTCGGAATCAATGAAGTCGCGGATGCTGCGGTTCTCCTGCAGCACATAGCCGAAGAAGCGCCGCGTCTCCTCCAGCATGGCATGCTCCAGCTTCAGGTCGGTGTATTTGCGATACTCGCCGCGGAGGTCCGGCGGCATGGTGCCGAGCTTGCCGAGGGAGAGCCACTGGTCGGCAAAGCTGTCGGCGAAGGACTGGCTGCGCGGATCCTGCAACATGCGCCGGGCTTCGGCCAGGAGCACGGCGGGCTCCTTGAGTTTGCCGGAGTTCGCGAACGCAAAGAGTCCCGCGTCCGGCATGCTGCTCCAGAGGAGATAGGAGAGCCGGTGGGCGAGCGGGAAAGGAGGAAGCTCGCCCTGGCCTTCACGGCGGTAGAGAAAGTCCACCGAGGTCATCATGGCGGCAAAGGTCTTGATGAGGGACTCATGCCAGTCGTGGGTGGCCGCCTGCTGCTGGTCGAGATAGGCGAGATAAGACTGAATCTCCGCAGCCGCGACAGGCCGGCGAAACGCACGGGCGGCAAAGTATTGCACCAGGCGCTGGCGCATGACCGCGCTGCTGAGGTCAGGCATCTCCCTCACGCCGAGCGTGGTCTTGACGCTGGCTGGAGGCCATTCATCGAAGATGGGGCCTTCAATCTGATAGCGGCTGATGCGGATGCCGGGACCGACATACTGCTTCTTCTCTAACTCCTCTTCCTTGACCTGCCTCCTGCGGGCGGCCGCCCGTAGCTGGGTGATGGGCTTTTTGGACGCATTGACGACGGACCAGTAAGGAAAGTGATCTTTGTCGATCCATGTCTCGAATTCAAAGGTCTGGTCCTCGTCGTCCTTCAGATCGAAGGTGCGGAGTACTTTGCCGGCGCTGGACACGCTATCCACATCGTCCGGCTTAATGCCGAAGCCCATGATGACCGGCCCCTCGGCAGGTTGCAGACGCAGTCCATACGCATCGCGGTCCACGGCGCGGGCGGTGACGGTGATCTTGTAGAGCCCCGGTTCGCGCATCACGCGCGTGGATTCGCCGTCGTAGAGCTTGTATTTGCCACCACCCCGGCCAATCACGGCTTCGCTAGACTTATCCATGTAGCGACCCGCGGTGCCCTCCATCTTCGCCAGATTCACGTCGATCACCTGCGACTTGGGCTGCTGCTTGCTCTCGGTAAAGAGCGCGTGGCGCAGGCTCTTGTCTGCCGCGCCCAGATATTCCAGCAGCAGTTCGTTGGAGGTGACGAGTTTTTCGGCCTCGGTGTCAAAGCCGTCCGTCTCGTCCTTGTAGATGTATTCAGCGGGATCAAAGGTGCCGGCGCGCAGCCCGAGCAAGTCCTTCACTGTGTTGCCATACTCGCGCTTGTTCAGCCGGCGCATTCCGGTTGTGGCAATCGGCGCGCTCTGCCTCGCGACCACCAGCGCGTGCTGGATCAGGCCCTGACGCTCCGCCTCCGTGGGCTGCGGCTTGTCATCCGGCGGCATCTCCCGCTTGGCGAGCTGGTCGTAAATCTGGCCCCACAGCTCCGGGGTGAACGCATTCGCGTCATCCAGCCGCACGTCGCCCTTTTGCTTCTCCTTGCCGTGGCATTGAGTGCAGTTTTTTCCAGCAGGAGACGCAGGTTCTCGGGGATATCCGCCGCAGACACCGCAGCGCAGAGCTGGAGAACAGCCAGTGTTTGCATGAGCCGGGTCATGATGCTCAGGCCTGGAAGGCGGTGAAGGTTCCCGTGGCGCCGTTGAAGCGGTCAATCTCGACGCCGAAGTTTTGCAGCATGGTGGTGAAGAGATTGTTCAGCGGCGTCTGCGTGCCGGTCTTGCGCATCGCATCCACATGCACGCCGTGCTTGAAGCCACCGCCAGCGAGGATGATCGGCAGGTCGCGATTCGAGTGAACAGAGGCATCGCTCAGTCCGCTGCCGAAAAAGACCATCGTGTCGGAGAGCAGTGTGCCATGCTCCGTGCGCGCGCTTTTCAGTTTCTCCACGAAGCGCGCCATCTGGGCAACGTAGAAGGTCTCAATGATCCGCAACTGCCTGACCCTTTCCGGCAACTGCCCGTGATGGCTCAGCGTGTGGTAGCCGGTATCCACGCCGTCCAGTTCGATGACGCGATTGTGCGCGCCCCAGCCGGCGGTGAAGACGCGGCTGGTGTCCGTCTGAATGGCAAGGAAGAGCAGGTCAAACATCAGCGGCGAAAGCGTCGCATAGTCAAAGCCGCTGTGTGCATGCACGTCGTCGTCGAACTCGACCTTGGGCCTGGGCGCGTCCTCCCAGCGCTTGATGCCCTGGATGCGCTCCTCGGCCTCGCGGATGGCGGTGAGGTATTCCTCCAGTTTCTGCCGATCCGTCGCGTTGATGCTCTGCCCGAGACGCTTCGCCTGCTCGCGCACCAGATCAAGCACGCTGCGCTCCTGGTCGAGCTTTGCCTTGATGGCTTTCTTCTCCGCGGCGGAGCCATCCACAAAGAGCTTTTCAAACAGATCAAAAGGCGACGTTTCCTCGCGCACCTTGATGCCGGAAGGGGTCCACGAAGGACTCTCCGCGCTACCGAGAGAGATGTGAACGGAGGGGAACCGCGTCTGATAGCCAACGTGCCGCGCCGCGACCTGATCCACGGAGGTGTTTTGACCCGCTGCGGAATGAGTTGGATCGACGCCGCTGAGGATGGATTTGGTGCCGCCGTGCTTCGTGAAGATCCCGGGATGATCCATGTGCGAGATGACGGTGAAATCATCCCGCAGCGCCGCCAGCGGCTGGAGCACCGGCGAGAGCGTGCAACCAGCCCCGAAGTCCTTGGGGAAAAAGCTTTGCGGGTGCATGCCAAGCCCGGTGCAGATGGCCACCATGCGCTTTGGCGAAGCCGTGGCAGCCTTGGCACCGGCCAAAGATTCGAAAAATGGCAACGCGATGGAGACTCCCGCAGCGCGGAGGAAAGAGCGCCGCGACACACCACCGGTCATTGGAGAATAGGAGATTGGTTTCATGCGGTTGTTCATTCGGCTTTGGCCTTGTTGCGCCTGACTCTCGTCTTGGTCGCGGCGGGATGGGAGGTGATCGAGAGCGTGGCGTGCACGCCGTCAATGTAGTGGGCGGTCTTCTGGTCCGGGTTTTGAGAAAGACCGCCAGCGAGGGAGATCACCAGACTGCGCGCCTCACGCGGCACCTCCACGATCGCCGTGAGTGTCTGCCAGCCCTCCGCCTCCGGCGTCGTGCTGAGGCCGCGTTTCGAGGCCGCCAGTGCACCGTCCATTTCCCGCCATTCCCTCCCCACCCATTGGGTCCGCACAATGTCCGGAGCCTCCGCAAAAGCCGCCACCCGCAGCGTGTAGCGGTCCCGCAGGCCACGCTCCGCCGCATGAAACGAAGCCGTCACCATCACCTGCCGTACTTCGTTCCCCTGCGGAAGGGGCAGCGATCTCACATCCACAATCCGGTCCAGATAGCTCAGCGTCGTCGTAGGAGAAGAATCGAGCCGCAGCATGCGCTGCCCGTCCACAGGCTGGATCCCGCTGCTGGCAGACACCACCTCCGCCGCATCGCCGCCCCAAACCCCAGTCTGTTCAGGAAACCCCTGCGAGAACTGCTGCTCGCTGTCTTCAAAGTCATCGCCGAAAAGCGTGATCACCTTTTCCGATGATGGGACCATGTAAGCCATGACCACGGACGTGCAAAACATCCCCAAGACCAGGCCCGCCGCCAGGGGGCGCCATGACCATGCACGCGTGCGCCGCTCCCCAGCCCGTGCGAGGGCTCGCGCTGCAGGTGGTACTGGCAGGCTGAGCATAGCCTCGGCGGATTGCGCCGTCATCTCCAGCGCAGTGTCCAGGTTCAGAGCCTCCAGGTAGCTGTCTCTCAGCATGGGATCTGTCATCAGTTCCCGCTCCAGAGCCTGCGCATCCGCAGTGCTGATAGTTCCGGAAATGTATTCTTGAATGAGATCGTGCCAGCGTGAGTTCATGCCAGTTCCTCCTGTGCCAGGGTTTTGCGCACGCATTCCAGCAGCGCCTGCCGGATGCGGTGCAGTTTTTTGTAAAGCGCCATGGCCGTCTCGCCACGCTGCGCAGCCAGACACTCGATACGAGTGCCCTTGGTGTAGGCGCGCAGCACCATTTCGCGCTGCGGCTCCGCCAGCTTTTGCAGGCAGTGCTCCAGCGCCTCGCGCTGTGCAGCGTGGCCCTGCTCCAGCTCGGCCTGCCTTTCTGCCAGCTGATTAACCAGTTCCTCTCCAAACACATGCCGGTCACGCTGACGCCGCTGCAGATGCTGCAGCACCTTGAGCCGCGCCACGCCAAAGGCCCAGTTTTTAAAATCCTCGGCTCCGTCAAACTTCTGCCACAGCGTCACAATGACCTCCTGCATCACCTCAGATGCCTCATGTCTGTCCGGCAGCATCGCGCGCACATACCCGCGAAGCGCTTGCTCAGCCTCCGCATAGAGGCGGAGAAAAGTCTCATTTTGGAGGGGAGGTGTCTCTGACATGCTTCGTCGGTTTTCAGTAAAGTCCCAGCACACCGCCACTTTTGCCGCAAAAAATGATCCCGCTGGCCAATTCCCCACATCAAGACGGCTGCTTGCCTTATGCATTCGGCACAACCTTGCCTGAAAATTTCCGCCTCGTAACGCGTTCACCCCAGATGCGCCAGCCACTCGCCGCCCTGCTCTCTTCCCTTGCCCTCTCACTTTCCACCCTTGTCTCGGCCGCACCAGCCCAGCCAAACATCGTCGTCATCTTCATGGATGACATGGGCTACGCCGATGTGAGCTGCTTCGGTGCACAGGGCTACAAGACTCCAAACATCGACAGACTGGCCGCTCAGGGGCGCAAGTTCACCAATTTCCACGTCGCTCAGGCCGTGTGCAGCGCCTCGCGCACCGCCCTGCTCACCGGCTGCTACTCGAACCGCCTGGGCATCCACGGCGCCCTCGGGCCCACGGCCAAGCACGGCATCAACTCGAACGAAATGACCCTGGCCGAACTGGTGAAGCAAAAGGGCTACGCCACCGCCGCCTTGGGAAAATGGCACCTCGGTTCCCTGCCCCAGTTCCTCCCCACCAAGCATGGCTTTGACCAATACTACGGCCTCCCCTACTCGAACGACATGTGGCCCTACCACCCGCAGGCCAAGAAGGCTTTCCCCAACCTCCCCATGATCGAAAATGATCAGGTCGTGGATCCCGAAGTCACCCCCGAGGAGCAGACCCATCTCACCACCGACTACACCATCCGCGGCGTGCAGTTCATCGAGAAGAACAAAGACAAGCCCTTCTTCCTCTACCTGGCCCACAGCATGGTTCATGTGCCCCTCTTTGTGAGCGACAAGTTCAAAGGCAAGTCTGGCAAAGGCCTCTTCGCAGACGTCATGATGGAGGTGGACTGGTCCGTGGGTCAGATCATGGAGTCGCTGAAGGAAAACGGCCTGGAGGACAACACCTGGGTCATCTTCTCCTCAGACAACGGCCCCTGGCTCAGCTACGGCGAGCACGCCGGCAGCGCCGGTCCGCTGCGCGAGGGCAAAGGTACTTCCTGGGAAGGCGGCACGCGCGTCACCGGCATCATGAAATGGCCCGGCAAAATCCCCGCGGGCACCACCACGGACACCATGATGATGACCATCGACGTTCTGCCCACCATCGCCCACGTCATCGACGCCAAACTGCCCGAGCATAAAATCGACGGCCTCAACTGCTGGCCCATCGTTTCCGGCGTTCCCGACGCCAAAAACCCCCACGACTTCTACGCCTTCTACTACGAGCAAAACCAGCTCCAGGCCATCACCAGCGGAGACGGCCGCTGGAAGCTCCAGCTCCCGCATACCTACCGCAGTCTGCCGTCCGACTCCCCAAAAGCCAAAGATGGCATACCCGTAAACTACAAGCAGGTGAAGGTGGAACAGCCCGAACTCTACGACCTCTACACCGACATCAGCGAGTCCAAAAACCTCGCCGCCCAAAACCCCGATGAAGTCGCCCGCCTGCAAAAGCACGCTGAAACCATCCGCGCTGAGCTGGGAGACACTCTCATGAAGATGCCCAAAGGCAGCGGGACTCGGGAAGCAGGCAAGTAGCAGCCTGTGGAAAAAGCCTCCCAATAAGGGTGGCCTTCTTTCGTTTTTCCTGCACGAACTGCCGTGCAGATTGATTCCGATTCTGCACGGCCTCATCAATGAAATATGAAAGCAGCCTTCGCCGTGCTTAACCCAAATGCTTTGCCCCTCACTGTTTGTTTCATCTTTGCCGGTCTGTGGTCCGCCGCGGCCCAGCAGCCCCTGTTTCATTTGCAGCACGGAGGAAGTTTCTCCCCCTATCGACATTACGAGGTGGTGATCAACCCCTCCTGTGAAGCCACAGTGAGCATCTCAAAGTACAGAGATGAAAAGGGGCAAGCCCCGCTCACTTACGAGACCAAGCTCTCGGAATACGAGATGAGCGCGTTGCTAGAAACCATCGTGGCCACCGGATTGAGGGAGGCTCGCTTCTCCGAATCCAAGGCTGGAGTAGGAGACGGCGGTCTAACTTCCATCTCAGTTCATTGCGAGGACTGGTCGAACACGGTCTCCTTTACCAATGCCCCGGTCTTGGGTCCGCTCAGCTCATTTGCCCATCAACTTGTTTCCCAAGCCGAAATCGTGCGTGAGGTTGAATCTGGCGGCAACCCATACGACGCCATGACGGCAGTCAATCCTGAAGATTCTGGCGCCAAGGTGCTGCAACCCTATGTGCTGAAAAAGCCGCTCATCGCCTACGTCAAAACCAGCACGAACAGGCAGCGCCTTGGCTGGGCCTTTGCAGCACTGGCCCGGCTGACGACTCCCAACGAGTATTTCGGATTGGTAGCCGCCGAACGCAGAAGGCCCGAGAGGACTGAAATTTTGAGATATATCGGCGATGGCGGTGGAGCGATGTCCAGGGAACACTCTGCAGCGCTACGTCTGTTGGATATGAGCTTTATCCAGTCGAATTATCGAACCTACAAGACGCTCAGTTACGAAGACAAAAACAAGCTTGAAGTCTTACTTTCACGCCTTGCAAAGACAGGCAGCCGATACGCCATGGCATTGTTAACAGAAGTGTTTGCCAGCTGCCAGAAGGATGGACTGCCACCGCAGATGGTTCCCCTCCACGAGTTTAAACGTGATGGACTTGCAGTGCTTCATGGGTTTCTACAAAATGGCGATGCCTTCCTGCGGGAAGCCGCGATCAAGCAATGCACGGTGGCGGCTCATATTCATTCCAAAAGCGACACACCAAACACCGTCTCACCTTTTGATTTGGAGTCCATACGCGACCTGTACCAAAAACAGGTTCTCCCCGCCCTGATTAACATAAAGGCAAATGACCCAGCTTTAGAACTTCGTCACCGCACTGAAGCGGCGATAGCAGAGATTGAAACCGAGTTGAGAAAATGATCAACCTCGCAAGGTGCTGCCCCCGCTTTCGCGTCGTCAGAATCAAAGCCTGCACAGGAAGACCACGCGGCGATGCAATACTCCATCTTTCTCGGTGGCTTTGCAGTAGCGATGAGATGCGCCCGCACCGCGGCCCACGTTGAGATATCATGCGGATGCTTCGTCTCTGAACGCTCGGTATTTTAATGTCCGCTCTTAAAACCTCGATCTTAAATTGAGCAATCAGTTTCAAGCATGGGCAATTTTTGTCCATCGTGAGCCTCTTTCCCACGAAGGGTTTGCTTTGCGCTTCCATAATAGCCACAGACGGCGGCATGCCCCCCGCTTCGCCTAGTTTCCGTCTCTTGGGTTCCTCTTCATCGATGGCTCTTTTGTTCGCCGCTATTCTGGCATGCCATGCCTCAGGCGCTGAAAAACCAGCCAAAGTGGATGCTGAAAAAGCCGAGGAACTCCCCACGATGGTCATCACCGCCTCCCGCACGGCGCAGGAGCAGAAAAAAGTGCCTCAGTCCACGAATGTGGTGGAGCAGAAGCGCATCGAGCGTTTTCAGGCGTCCACCCCTTCGGAAATGCTGCAGGAGCAGCCAGGCGTGTGGGTCAACCAAGTAGCCGCGCAGGGCTCCCCGGTCATCCGCGGCCAGATGGGCAACAAGCTGGTCTATCTTTGGGATGGGATTCGCATCAACAACGGCGGCATTTTCTCGGGACCGAATCCGTTTTTCAATCAGTTCCCCATCGATGCCGTGGGCCGCATGGAGGTGGTGCGCGGCGCAGGCTCCGTGCAGTACGGCAGCGATGCCATCGGCGGTGTGATCAATGTGTTTTCGAAGCGTGGTGAGTTCTCCGAGAGCCTCAACGTGGGCGGAGACATCTATTCCCGCTACGGCAGCAACAACTCGGAGTTCACCAACGCGGCCAATATGCATGCGAGCAATTCGCAATGGGCCTTTGCCGCAGGCTGGTCTGCCCAGGACGCAGGAAACTACCACAGCTCCACCGGGCCGCTGCAGCCCACCAGTTTCAATACGAGCGGCGGCTACGCCAATCTGGCCTTCCAGCCCGCAAAGGGACATGTCTTCCGCCTTTCGTGGGTGGGCAATGAACGCACCGCCGTGTCCAGCTACGTGCAGTCCCAGCTCAATGCCAATGGCGTCCCACGCATCTACAGCCCGCTGGAGCGCCGTGGCATCGTGAAGATGGACTACACCGCGAGCGATCTCGGGCTGCTGAGCGATGAGCTCAAAGTATACGGCTACTACCAGTACTATGACCAGCTGCGCGAGCGCCGCGTGCAGACAGCCACGCTGTTTAACAACACCATCACCAATTCCGACCAGGACGTGTGGGGCGTCGGCATCCAGAACGCGGCCACCTTTGGCACCAAGAACACACGCCTGGTGTATGGCATGGACTACCGCCATGAGAACCTCTCCTCCTCGCAGCTGCTGAACTCCCGCGTGCTGGCCACCGGCGTCACGACCACCACGCAACCCGCGGGCATCACCCCGGACGGCACCTATTCGGTGTTTGACACCTTTGTGACGCTGGACTTCAAGCCCGCGGACAAGCTGCTCATGAACATGGGCGCGCGCTATGAGCGCACACACCTCCGCTCCAATCCGGAGCCGCTGGATGTGATCCCCGGCGCGGGCTACACGCTCAGCGATCTCATGGCCGACAAATATTGGAACGCCGTGACTTGGAACGTCGGCGCGGTGTATCAGGCCACAAACACGTTTGACCTGGTGGCAAACGTGGCCACAGGCTACCGCACGCCCACTTTCAGCGATTTGCTGAGCGCAGGCACGCCGGTGTTTTCCAGCCTCACGGCCTCGCTGCCAAGCACGAATATCAATCCGGAAAAGAGCATCACGTACGAACTGGCCGCACGCGTGCACACGGAGAAGTTCAAAGGCTCCATCACTGGTTACTTGACCAAGCTCTCCGACCTCATCACCTCCACCACGCAGGGCACCGTGGTCATCGGAGGCGTCACCTACAATGCCACGCGGAATGCCAACTCCGCCAAAGGCTACATCACCGGCGTGGAGCTGGCCTTGAGCTACGAGCTGGACCGCCACTTCACCCTGTTCAACAACACCACCTGGACCTATGGCCAGAACCAGTCTCAAAACGTCCCGCTGCGCTTCATTCCGCCGCTGTATGGCAACTTCGGCGTGCGCTTTGAGACGGATGAAAAGAAAGCCTGGGTGGAGCTCTCGGAACTGTGGGCCGGACCGCTGATTCGCCACAACACGAGCGACGAAATCGACGCCGGCTTCTCCATGGATCCAGCTTTTGGTTCGCCGAACACGACCAACAATCCAGCCATCAATCCGAACTTCCAGATCTCAGGATTCTTCATCACCAACATCCGCACCGGAGTGAAGGTGTGGGAGCGCGGGACCCAGTCCTTTTCGCTCACGCTGAACCTGAACAACCTCTTCGACACGAAATATCGCCAGGCCTACTCTCAGCAGCAGCGCCAGGCGGTGGGCTTCAATGTGGTGGTGGGTGGACGGTTGACGTTTTGAGAAGGCCCTGTGACGTTCTTCGCCCCGCATGTTCCGCCTCTCACACCTCATCGTCCTCGGCCTCCTCTTTCTTCTGGGGCAACTGCATGCGGCGGAGCCGCTGGACTGGGCCTTCATCGGACTCTGGGACCGCTCCATGCCGCAGGTGGAGGCGGCGTGCCGGGAGAACGGCATCAAGGCCTCCTTCTTCAGAGGGCAGAGCTTTAACGAAACGCAAAAGCGTGAGCAGGCCGCGACTCACCGGCTTATATTTGTGTTGAACCTTGAGGCGGACCAAGCCCCCGCGCTCACGCAGCGCCTCAAGGAAGCCCGCGTGCTGAACCCCGAGCAGCGCGTCATCCCGCTGGACACTCGCGGCAGCCAGATGGATCTGGACAAAGCCGGCCTTCTCTTGAAGGACGAGGCTGTGCCCGCCTACTGGCGTCCGAATGGCACTCTGAATGTGCGCCGCCTCATCCGCTACTGCATGGTCAAGCATTGCGGGGTGCAGGGCGAGATTGAGCCTCCCGTGCTCATCCCGGATTCCGGCTACTACGATCCCGCGCGTGAAGAGTCGTTTGCAGAGATCGGCGAATTCATCGCGTTCAAACGGGAGAAGAAGCGCTGGGTCGAAGGCGCCTCCGTGGCGGTGCTTCTGTTGCAGCAGTCGTTTTGGATCACGCATGACCTGAAGGTCATCGATGCGCAGATTGCCGCGCTGGAGAAAAACGGGCTCAATGTGGTGCCGGTGTTTGGAGATCGTGAGGAAAACGTGACGAAGCTCACGCGCGCCGCCGCCCCCACCATCCTCATCGAAGACCGCCATGGCGCCATGTGGCAGAGCACCGCGCTGCTCAAAGAGCTGAATGCACCCTACCTGCGCCCCATTTCCATGCTGGCCACCACGAATGAGGAGTGGCTGAAAGATCCGCGCGGCCTCTCCGCACGAGATGTGGGCATGTTCATGGCGCTGCAGGAATCTTGGGGCACGCTGGAACCCGTGGTCGTGGGCGGCTTGAAAGAAAATATCCAGGGCTTCCGCCTGCACGAGCCCATCCCGGATCGCATCGAGGCCTTCGCCGCGCGCGCCGCACGTTGGGCTTCGCTGAGGCGGAAGAGCAATGCTGAAAAAAAGATCGCGCTCATCTATTACAACAAAGGCCTGGGGCAGGACGACCTCATGCGCGGAAGTCCCACCGGCGGCTTTCTAGATGCACCGGAGAGCTTCATGCGCTTCCTGCCGCAGTTGGAAAAAGCCGGCTTCAGTGTGAAGGGCACCCCCAAGGACTCGGCAGCGCTCATCGCCGCGATGAAACGCGGTGGGCGAAACATTGGCCCTTGGACGCAGGGAGATCTGGAAAAGCTGGTGGATGAATCCCAGCCAGTGCTCGTGCCGCTGCAGCAGTATGAGCAGTGGTTCAACACGAAGCTCAGCGAAGCTGCGCGGAAGACCATGGTGGAAAAATTTGGCCCGCCGCCCGGGCGCATCATGGTGGTGCGGCGCAATGGCGAGCCGCACATCGTGCTGCCAAAAATCGAAATGGGAAACCTCGTGCTCATGCCGCAGCCGGAGCGTGGGGAAAAGCAGGACGAAAACCTGCTGCACAATCGCGATACACCGCCGCCACACAACTACCTGGCCTTCTACTGGTGGCTGGAGGAGCAGTACCATGCTGATGCCATCGTGCACTGGGGCACGCACGGCACGCTGGAGCTGATGCCCGGCAAGGAGGCCGGTCTTTCCAAAGACTGCTGGAGCGATGTGTGCGTGGGCCGCCTGCCCGTGGTGAACCTGTGGATCACCGACAATCTCGGAGAGGCCACGCTCTCCCGCCGGCGCTCCTACGCCGCACTGGTGGACCACATGCCGCCGCCCGCCATGGCCGCGGGGATTGACGGCGAATTCAAAAACCTGCACGAAGACATCCATAAATACCGCACGCTGGAAGACGGTCTGCTCAAAGAGGAGTACCGCAAGCGCATCACGCAGCAGGCTCGCGCCGCCAGCCTGCATGGCGCCGCCGGCGGTTCCGATGCCGCAATGGATGACGCCGCAGTAACAAAACTCGATGAGCACCTGCACAATCTCCTCGAATCACGCACGCCGCTGCGCCTGCATGTGCTGGGAGAGGGGCCGCATGAAGACGAGATGGTGCCCTACCTCGCGCAGATCCTCGGAGAGCCGCTGCTGGAGCACTTGTCTGCCGCTCGTGGTCTGCAGCGCGCTGCTTTGGAACACAAGACGCAGGACCGCGGCGCTGCGGCGGAGTTTCTCCGCGCCGCACTCGATGGCACACCGCCCGCGAATGTACGCATGACGCCTGAACTGGAAAAGGATGTGCAGTTTGCACGCGAAATGCGCGCACGCTTGCTGGATGCCGGGAAAGAACACGCGGGGCTCATCACCGCGCTGAGCGGCCACTACATCGAGCCAGGCCCCGGCCCAGATCCCATCCGCAATCCTGCCAGCGCGCCCGGCGGGCGGAATCTGTATTCGCTCAATCCCGAGGAGATCCCCACACGGCCCGCATGGGAAACCGCGCGCAAGCTGGTGGATGAACTGCTGCGCACGCGGAAACCGAAGAAGATCGCCATGGACCTCAACGGCATGGAAACCATGCGCGACTTCGGCGTCATGGAGGGACAGATCCTGGCGCTGCTGGGCGTGCGGCCCATCTGGAACCAGAACAACCTTGTCATCGATGTGGAGCTCATTCCCACAGAAGAACTGGGTCGCCCCCGCGTGGAAGTCTTCATCGCCATGGGCGGGCAGTACAAAGAAAACTTCCCCACGCGCGTGGCCCTGCTGGACAAGGCTGTGCGCATGGCTGCCGCTGCACCCGAGGCCGCCAATCCTGTGCGGGATGCCGTCGCCGCCACGCATGAGCGGCTTCTCAAGCGCGGCTACTCCGCCGCACGTGCGGACCAGTATGCCGCAGCACGCATCTTTGGCACCAAGCCTGGAAACATGAGCGGCACCAACATCCTCTACCTCATTCCGCGCTCCGGCGTGTGGGACAAGGACGAGGAAGTCACCAGCGTGTACACGGACAGCATGAGCTTTGTTTACACCCAGGACACGTGGGGAGAAAAGGTGGACGGACTCTACGAGGAGGCGCTGCAAGACACCGACACCGTGCTGCGCGTGTGGGCCTCCAACATGACCAGCCAGCTCTCCAATCACCACGCCTATGAATACCTCGGCGGGCTGAGCATGGCGGTGAAAAAAGTCACCGGCAAATCTCCCGCCGCCGTCATCTCCGACGTGCGCGATCCCTCCGGCGCGCGCGTGCGTGACTTTCAAGAAGTGCTGGCCGCGAACCTGAAGTCCGAGCTGCTGAACCGCCGCTGGCTGGAAGGCATGAAGTCCCACGACTACGCTGGAGCAGGTCACATCACCGAGTTGGTGAAGAACACCTTCGGCTGGTCCGTCACACGACGGGAGAGTATCACGCAGGAGACGTGGAATGAAGTCTATGACGTCATCGTCAAAGACAAGCACCAGCTGGGGCTGAAAGAATGGTTTGAGCGCGTCTCCCCTCACGCCATCCAGGAGATCAGCGCCACGCTGCTGGAGGCCGCGCGGAAGGAGCTCTGGCAGGCCACGCCAGAGCAGGTGCAGGCACTCTCCCAGATCTACGCGCAGTCCGTCAAAGCCCACGGCGACTCCGGCGGCCTCGTCAGCGGCGGAAACACCCGGCTGGCAGAATTTGTCACCGCCAAACTCAATGCCCCTGGCGACCAGGAAAACGCCGCACTGGCTCGCGAGATGCGCGCCAAGCTGCAGCAAAGCGCCGAGCCGCCCGCCTCCGCTGCGGAGAAAGTCAGCGGCCCGCAGATCGGTGAAGCCCGGGAAAAAACAGCGCAACCGCAACCTCCCCCACAGCCGGAAGGTCCCGTGCTGCAACCTGCGTGGAACTCATTCGCGTGGTTGATTGGCGGAGCGGCTGTGCTCTTGATCCTGGCCGGTTTCTTCAAACGATCCGGGTCCGCCTCATGAAGTTGCTCGAACAACTGCTATCCCTCATCTCCGAAGCCGTCCTGCTGCCCACGCTGGCGGCCATTGTCATCCTCGTTGCCTGGAGCGCCATGCTGCTTGGCGGACTCCTGCGCGAGTGGTTGGGGAGGCGCACCGTGCAGGCTACACTGACCGCTTTGCGCCGCGCCCATGTGGAAGGCGCGGACCCTGTGCGCATGCTGCACATCCTGGGCACCGCCACCACCGGCCTGCCCGCGCGAATGAATCAACTTCTCTCGCAGTGGGGCGGTGCTGCGGATCTACCGCACTGCCTCGTGGAACTGGAAATCGAGACCGCCACCACGCTCTCCCGCCTTACCTGGATGACGCGCATCGCGCCCATGCTCGGACTCATGGGCACGCTCATCCCGCTTGGCCCGGCGCTCACCGGTCTGGCCTCCGGAGATCTCGCCACGCTCTCCAGCAATCTCGTCGTGGCCTTCACGGCCACCGTGGTGGGAGTGCTGCTGGGCTGCACCTCCTACACCATGAATCTGGTGCGCAAGAACTGGTACCAGCGGGACCTCAGCACCCTGGAGCACCTGTTTGTCTCCGCACAATCGCCCGCAGTCATCCCTTCTGCCTCCGCCGCATGAAAAAGCGCCTCTGGGACGACTCCGAAGGCGATGATCCCGCCACCGGCCTCATCAATCTCTTTGATGTGTGGATCGCCTTTGCCGCCGCGCTGCTGCTCGCCGTGGTGAGCTACTTCAATCTCCCCAAGCCCGCGCCATCCGCCTCTACCGACTCCCCGGCAGACAAATCTCCCACCACCGAAACCATCGACGCCGCGCGAATGAAGATCGACCGCTTTCAGGAAAGCCAAGCCAGCAAAAGCGGCGAAGGCGAGCGCCTGGGCACCGCCTACCGCCTCAAATCCGGCGAGATCATCTACGTAAAGGACAAGCAGAAGAAGTAGCCATCACTCCCTCTGTTGCTCCTCTCGCCGGGGTTCAAAAGTGATCCTACTTCCGCGTCGCACTCTGGTCCCCGCTCAGCCAGTCGTCCTCGGGCTTCAGGAACAGCTTCCCGGTCTTCGCGCCTTCGGTTGGTCCCTTCCATGCAAGGGCACGGGTCCACGCACCATCCGCCGCAGCCACCACGCCCACATTCACCGCCAGTGGATGATTCAGCAACAGACCGCGCATCATCTGCCAGCGCCGGTCCATGACTTCGTTCACCACTTTGGGATCCGGCTTCACTCCCCCTTCTGCCGCAGCCGCGTCGGCGAGGCGATGCGCCTCCCGGCTCACCGCGGTGAATTCAAAGCCCGCACGCAGAAACGCCACACGTCGGTGCGCCGCCGCATCGCCCTCGGTGGCCTTCGCCGCTGCCACCAGATGCGCACGCAGCGCCGCCATCGTTTCATCCGAGATCTGCGGAAACACCCGCTTCCCCGGCGTAAGCACGATCCCCTTCTCCGCCAGCAAGAAATACTGCCGCACCTCCTCCGCTCCCGCGCCAAAGCCGGTTTTGCAAAAGTCATCCAGCAGCGCGTCATACTCCTGCGCCGGATTCCAGCTCAGCTTCGCCATCATGTAGTAGTGCAGTCCCTGCGTGGCCCAGTGATGGTACAGGCTGTCCATGTCCGTGGCCAGCATGCCGCTTGCCGCCAGATAGCGCAGCGTCTCCGAGTTTTCCCGTGCACGCGGACTCAGCGCGCCATCGTAGTGGCCGCTGTGCAGGTTGTTGGGCCGCCAGTACACACGTTTCGCACCGGCCGCCTGCCAGCCCTTCCAGCCATCCGCACTGTTGGGCACATAGCGCAGCACCAGGTTCGGGTGCAGCTTTTCGCGCATGGGCGGATCCGAGTAGTAGCTGTAAGCCTCAATGAGGAAAAGCTGGTCCGGCACCACCTTCGTCACACGCTCCACCACCGCATTCCAGTAATGCACAAAGCGGTCCGTCAATGCCGCATGCTCCACCTCGCTGCGCTCGGATTCACCCACCTTCTTGAAGATCAGCATCCGCACCTTCGGCGCGTTCGGTGCATCGAGCTTGTTGCAGTTCTCGCACAGGCAGAAGTTTGAATAGCCGCCGTCGTTCGGACAGAGCGAGATCGCCGCCTGCGCCTTCCCATTCAGTCGCGTGAGAACGTCGTTCGCCACATGCTCCACCAGTCCCGGATTCGAAATGCACAGCCGCCAGCGCCCCTTTGCATTGCTTTGATCACGCGTTCCATTCGGCTGCAGGGCAAACCACTCCGGATGCGCCGCACCGTGCTCATCCCATCCGCCTCGCAGCCCATACCCAGCCGCACCGCCCACCACACCGATGTTTCCGCCCAGCCCATGCCACTTCTCCCAGCTTCCATCCGACTTCGTCTCGGACGCGGCATCCTTGGCCTTCTTGTAATCGTCAAGCGTCAGCCCCAGCGCCGCCAGCCCCTCTGCCGCACCGCGCACATCCAGCCCCGCAAAGCGGATCTTCCGCTGCCCGATCGGCGGAGTAAACCGCACATCAAGACTCTCCACGCTGATCGTCGGCTTCTTCGGGATCACCTTGCCAGATTCCCCCGGCCAAAGAAACCGACAGCCCTGCGATTCAAGAAAGGTGAAAACCGCCGTCGTGTTCGGATCACGCGACTTCGCGGCGATGTCATCATTCATTCCCGCGATCACGATGAAATTCCCCCCGCTCTTCAGCATGATCCCGCCAAGGCCAAGCCCTTCGCCGGAGACGCCCAGCCGCTTGGTCAGTTCCCCTTCCCCGAGCACGATGAAATTCGCTGCCAGCTTGCCATCCGCAGCCGGAACAATTCTGCCATGGTCCACACTCGCACCGCTCAGTTCTTTCTCGTGAACCACCGCCAGCGTGGCTCCGGACATTTGTTTGATGTGCCCCACCAGTGCCTTGGTCGAAAGATCCCCCGCTGCGGCACTTCCCGTCAAAACGATCGTGGTCTTCGGCTGGCCGTCCTGAGTGATGACAACGTCCGCCAGCAGGCACTGGCAGAGGGAGAGAGACAGAAACCAGGCCAAATAAGTCCGTGCGCGCATGTCTCAAAATACGCCTGATTCGCGCCAGTATTGCGACGCCTCATTCCATGCTCTGAAAACGCAGGCACGACAAAATCCGCAGCTGCTAAAAACCGCTGCGAAACCCTTAAATGAAGCATTTTTCGTGCCTAGATTACAATAAAGGTTGTCACATTTCGAGAGCCTGAATAGCATCGCAGCGGCTCCAACCAAGCCACGGCCCCAACCAGGCCGTCATCCCAACCAGCCGCCCAACCAACCATGACCCATCCCCTGCTGAAAAGCACCGGGAGCGGGGCCGCACGGATTGTATCCGCGACGACCGCGCTCGTACTCGCCACCACCTCCGCCCATGCCGCGGACGGCACCACCACCATCAACAGCGGAGACACTGCCTGGCTCCTCATCTCCACGGCCTTGGTGCTCTTCATGATGATTCCCGGACTGGCCCTGTTCTACGCCGGCCTGGTCCGGTCCAAGAACATCCTCTCCATCCTCATGCAGTGCTTTGCACTCACCGCAGTGATGAGCCTCGTATGGCTCGCCTGCGGTTACTCGCTGAGCTTTGCGGACGGCGGCTCCTTCATCGGCAGCCTCGACAAAATGTTCCTCAAGGGCGTCACGGTGGATGCCACGCGCAGCGACTGCCCCACCATCCCGGAGCTTCTGCATTTCGCTTATCAGATGATGTTCTTCCTCATCACCCCCGGTCTCTTCATCGGCGCCTTTGCCGAGCGCATGAAGTTCAAGGCCACCCTCGTCTTCAGCATCATCTGGAGCCTGGTGGTCTATGTCCCCTGCTGCTACGGCGTGTGGCACAAGGCGGGCGCCTTCCTAGGCCTTACCGGTGTCATTGATCTCGCGGGCGGCATCGTCGTGCACATCACTGCAGGCGTGGCAGCCTTGGTCGCCTGCATTATGGTGGGACCTCGCAAAGAGTTCCCCAGCGCGCAGCTCATGCCGCACAATCTGCCCCTCACCATCGTCGGCGCAGGCATGCTGTGGGTCGGCTGGTTTGGCTTCAATGCCGGCAGCCAGCTCGCGGCCAATGGCGCTGCGGCCATGACGCTCATCGTCACCCACCTCTCCGCCTGCGCCGCCTCCGTGGTGTGGATGCTCATCGAATGGATCCGCAATGGCAAGCCCAGCGCACTCGGCATTGCCACCGGCTCCATCGCCGGACTCGCCGCCATCACCCCCGCATCTGGCAAAGTGGGTCCCATCGGAGCCATCTGCATCGGCGCCATCTCCGCCTGGGTCTGCTGGCTCGCCTGCTCCAAGCTGAAGCACAAATTCCGCTACGACGACTCCTTGGACGTCTTCGGCGTCCACGGCGTGGGCGGCTTCGTCGGCACCATGCTCGTCGCCGTGTTCGGCTCCAAGAGCTTCGCCGGTGGCCTGGGAGATTTCACCACTGGCAAACAAGTGGTCACTCAGGGGCTGGCGTCGCTGTACACCATTTTGCTTTCAGGTGTTGCGAGCTACGTCATTCTGAAGCTCATCGACCTCACCATCGGGCTGCGTGTCTCCCATGAGGAGGAAAACCAGGGGCTGGACCTCGCCGAGCATGGTGAGACGGCCTACAACGACTGAGGCCTTCAGCCTAACCTTTACGGGTGAAGCCACGGATGCCGTGGCTTCACCATCATTTTTGCGAATGCCTGATTGCGAATTGTCATTCAGGCGCGCATAGGCTTAAATTTATTCCTTTTACTCTCCCGCCACCCCCACTCTCCATCTCCCAAGTCATGATCGATGTTCAGGAACTCACCAAGCAGTATGCCGGACGCACTGCGGTGAACAACATCTCCTTCCAGGTGGAAGCGGGGGAGATCGTGGGCTTTCTGGGACCCAATGGTGCTGGCAAATCCACCACCATGCGCATTCTCAGCGGTTACATGCCCGCCACTTCAGGGCGGGTCACCGTGGCGGGGTTTGATGTTTTCCACCAGTCCATTCAGGTGCGGCAGTCCGTCGGCTACATGCCGGAAATGGCCCCGCTTTACACGGACATGCGGGTCAAAGAATACCTTCGTTTCCGGGCGGAGCTGAAAGGACTCTCCGGCATGGCCATGCGCCGCCGTATCGGCGAGGTGATGGAGCTCACCGGCGTCACAGACATGCGCAAGCGCCTCATCGGAAATCTCTCCAAGGGCTACCGCCAGCGTGTGGCCCTGGCAGACGCTCTCGTGCACAGGCCCAAGCTGCTCATCCTCGACGAGCCTACCAATGGCCTCGACCCCGTGCAGATCCGCCATGTGCGCGACCTCCTGCGCAGCTTAAAGTCAAAGCACACCGTCCTGCTCTCCACTCACATCCTGCATGAAGTCGAGCAGACCTGCGACCGTGTGGTCATGATCCATCAGGGCCGCATCCGCGCCAATGACACGCCTGCAAACCTGACGCGTCAGCTCCGCTCCACCACCCTGCTTCATTTGGAAATCGACGGCACCGGAGATCTGGCGGAAAAGCTTTCCACGATTCCTGCCGTCCGAAAAGCCACGGAAGAACCCCTGCTCGTCCATCCCTGGCGGCGTTTTACCCTGCGGGTCGAACCCGAGCATGACGCCCGTGATGAAGTGATGGAACTCGCCATGAAACAAAAATGGCGCATCCGCGAGATGCACCGCCAGCTCCCCACTTTGGAAGATGTCTTCGTCGAGCTCTCCATGAACGCCGGCACCCCCACCGACATTCCCACCCACGTCCTATGAGGATATTCTGGATCCTGCTCAAAAAAGAACTGCATTCCTTCTTTGTCTCCCCCGTGGCCTACGTGGTCCTGGCCCTCGTCATGATATTGAACGGCTTCGCTTTCCGTGCCGCCCTTTCCGTGCTGGAAAATGCGCCCAGCGAAGGCTCCATCGTCAGCTGGACCTTCCACGCCATGTGGTTCTGGCTCTCCTACTTCTTCATCTTCCCGCTGCTCACCATGCGCCTCTTTGCCGAGGAAAAAAAGATGGGCACGCTGGAGACTCTCTTCACCGCCCCGGTGCGTGCCTGGCAGGTGGTCGGCGCCAAATATCTGGCCTCCGTCATCGTTTACTGCGTTCTCTGGCTGCCCAGCCTGATCAATTTCAAATTCGCCCACTGGATCTCTGCGGGTCAGGTGGAGCTTCCTGGCGGCGCCATGCGCGGCGCCTACCTCATCCTCGTGGTCATGGGCATGTTCAATCTCGCCGTGGGCTGCTTCGCCTCTTCGCTTACGGCCAATCAAATCGTGGCCGCCATTATTTCCTTCACGCTCAGCCTGCTGCATTTCCTGCTGGGCATCTTCATCATGGTCGTCGGCCGCAAGATCTCGGACACCATCGTGGACATCGTCAACTACTTCGCCGCCACCGAGCACATCCGCATCTTCACCGCAGGTCTCATCGACAGCAGGCCCATCATTTACTACCTCAGCATGTCGCTGCTGTTCCTCTCCTTTACCCACCACGTCGTCGAGTTCCGCCGCTGGCGCCCGTGAGCGCCGCCTGACCCAACCCCATGTCAGATTCCGCCAAAAACACTCCGCCCGCGGGCGCTGAAGAAAAGCCAAGGCCCATGCCGAAGCGTGCCGGCATCGGCTTGAATGTCGCCATGCAGGTGCTTCTGGCCCTGGCTCTCTTCGCCGGCGTCAACCGCCTCAACTACTACCACTACTGGCGCTGGGATCTCAGCCCCAGCCAGGACTACACCCTCAGCCAGGCCACCCTGACCTACCTCGACAGCCTCTCGCGCGATGTGCAGATCTACATCGTCTTTGGCCGCGACTCGAAAGTCTATGGTGATGTCCAGTCTCTCCTGGATGAATACCACCTGCATGGCAGGCAGCGCATCAAGGTTCGCTCCATCGATCCCATTCGCGACATCGAACGCGCCGAGCAGCTAAAGGCGGACACCGGTCTTTCCCTGGCACAAAACGGCGTGCTGATCCGCTGCGGCGTCAACAAACGTTTCATCACCGAGGAAGAACTGGTCGTCCGAGAGTCCGGCACCAGCACCAACAAGCAGGTCATCGAGTTTCGTGGCGAAGATGCCATCACCTCTGCGCTCATGTCCGTCGTGGAAGGCCGCGTCCGCAAGTTCTACTACGTCGTGGGCAAAGGCAGCCGCTCAGACGAGGCTCAGAGCGACGCCTACAACGCCGCCATCGATCTCGGCAGGCAGCAGAATTTCGAAGTCATCCAGGTCAATCTCTCCGAGATCAGCCACGTTCCCACGGACGCCGACGGACTCCTCATTCTCGGCGCACGTTACGACCTCTCCGAGCGCGAGGTTTCCATGCTCAATGATTACTGGCAGAACAAGCGCGCGGGCATTTTTATCATGCTCGATCCCGGCGGTGAAACGACTCGCCTCAACGCCTTTCTCACCTCGATCGGCGTGCATCCCCGCGGTGACCGCGTTTTGATGGCGGAAAGCACCAGCACGGGTCCCAAAAAAGAATTCTCGGTGCTGGGTGAGTTCGCAAAGGATGTGCCCTTCACCCGCCATCTCGTCTCTTCCGCCATCACGCTGGCCGGACAGACAGAATCCCTGGAGATCGTTCAGGACAACCCAGCTCTCAAAGAGCAGGCCATCAGTGTTCAGCCCCTCATCATCGCCGCTCCGCGCTACTGGGGCGAACGCCAGTTTCTCGAAGAGCTTCCCATCGTCGACGAAGAGGACACTGTCCCGCCCATCTACGTCTCCGCCAGCATCGAACGCGGTGCCGTGCAGGATGAAAAACGCGCAGACAGTGCCCGCATGGTCGTGGTTTCCAACTCCACACTCCTCGACAAGCATACCATGCTCGCCGTGAGCCGCGACTTTGTGGCAGCCGGCCTGAACTGGCTCATGAACCGCGGAGACAACATCGGCATCCCTCCCAAGTCCAAGCACTCCTATCGTATTCAGCTCACCAGCAGGCAGCATGAGCTTATCTTCTGGATTACCTCCATCACTCTGCCGGGCATCGTGCTGGGCTTTGGCTTGATGGTCTGGGCCAGCCGCCGCGCCGCATGAAAACCGACTTTGACGCATGAGCGCACGCACCACACTCCTCCTGTTTCTGCTGGTCGCAGCCATGGGCGCGATCATCCTCGGCATCGAGCGTTATTTCCCGTCTGCCGTGGCCACCCGCGAACTCCGCCGTGGCCCCACCCGCTTCGAAAAAGAGAAAGTCACCCGCATTGAGGTGCTCAGTGCTGAAAACGTCCCGCTCACCCTCGTGCGCGATGGCAGCGCCTGGCGCATGGAGGCTCCTTTTGATGATCTGGCAGACCCTCAAAAAGTCGCCGCACTCATCCTCACACTTCACGGCGTTGACTGGGTCGCCCGCATCCATCAGGATGAGTTTGATGCGGCTGAATGGCAGAAGACCGGACTCGACAAACCGCGCTACAAAGTCCGCCTGCTCGCAGGAGATGCGCTGGCCTACGAATGCTGGTTCGGCCTGCCCGCAGCCGTGGAAAACGGCCTCTACATCGGCATTCCAGATCCCGGCAAAGGAGAGGTCGCCTACTATCTGGCCAAGAGTGGCGCGCCAGCCGTGCTGCAGATTCCAGCCTCTTCGTGGAGGGATCCTAAATTGCTGCGCCTGCCTGCCGAAGTCATCACCGGCATCACTCTGAACCAGGCCTCCGGGCAGATCGTCCTCTCCCGCGAAAATGAGCACGCTCCCTGGCAGCTCGACAAGCCTCTCAAAACCCGCGGCAGCAAGGAGCGCATCACCGAGTTGCTGTCCACTATTCTCAACATCGAAATCACCGAGGCCAAGGACACCACGGCTGCCACCAAGGAGGAGGCTCAGCCCCTGCGTGCCGATGAACTGAAAGTCACCATCGAGTCCAAGACACGCGGAAAATCCTATGAGCTGACCCTGAAGAAGCCTGCGGATGAAAAGCAGGCCACCACCACGGCCACCACATCATATCGCAAACCAGCCTTCACCGTCGTCGCCAAAAACCTCCTGTCACTCTGGGTCAGCCCGAATGCATTGCGCGACCACCTCCTCGCGCAGATTGATGGCGAGAAGATCGAGTTCATCACCATCACCAGCAAGGCGCATCCAGAGATCAACCTTCGCAACGAAGGCGGGTCCTGGTATCTTCAAAGGCATGGCAAATGGGACCCCGCGAATGGTGAACGCGTTTCCCGCTGCCTCAACGCACTGAACACCTTCGAGATCCTTCAGTTCGCGGCTGACTCCGCGGCCGATCTGGCGCCCTACGGGCTGGATGATCCCTTCCAGACCGTCACCTGGACCCCGATGCGGGAGAAGGCGGTGAAGCTCATGTTTGGCACCAATCCCGAAGGCACTCAGTTCTTTGCCAAGTATGAGAACGAGCCTTTTATCTATCGGATTGACGCCTCCCTGCTTCCATCCCTGGCCACGGAAGGCATCAAATGGAAAGGCCTTGGCGCCCTGCGCTTCACCACTTTCGCTCTGCGTCGCATCACCATGTCCACCGGGGCCAATGCCCCCATCGTTCTCGACTACAACCCCGTCACGGCAGAATGGAAGGCTACTCGGGGAGGGCGCGATGTCACTGCGGAGCTTGATCGGGTCAAAGCAGACCAGCTCGCGGGCAACCTTGCTCGCTTCACCGTGCAGGACTGGGCCGCCGACCGCAGCGATGCGCTCCAAGCACTGAAAACTCCTTTCCTTACCATTCAGATTGTCCTCGGCGAACCCGGCCGCCTGGACGGTCCCGTGCGTGAGATCGAGATTCTGTTTTCTCCCACGCAGCCCAATGCCTCGACTGCATTCTACTTTGGACAGATCAAGGACGACCCGGACATCTTTTACATTTCGAACAATGCCCTGCTGCAGATCGCGGGCATCAATGTCTTCAAGCCCAAGCCGGCGAAATGATCCTCTGGCTGCTGCGGCCGCTCGCAGCGTCTTCTCCTGCACGCAAAAAAATGCGCCGGACGGAATGTCCGGCGCACTTCGAATCAGATGCCTGCAGGCTTCTGGCAGCAGCTTAATGATTGCCGCCGCTCAGAAGGTAAAAGATCAGCAGAACAGGAAGCGGCACGCCCAGGAGCCAAAGTACTGCCCAGCCAATTTTACCTTCATTGTAATATTGTTTGAATTTCGTTTTCATAGGGGTTGTGGTTCAAGACTTATTCGCGTTTCACGCAGCGCGCGGATGGGTGCCAGATAGGAACGGTTTCAATGCTTCTTCCCCGGCCGACCCGGTGCCTGAGGAGCTGCCGCCGGAGGTGCGCTTTGCGGCGGGGCAACGGGAGTCATGGGCGGTGCCTGACCACCTTGCGGAGGCAGAGGACGAATGGGTGCGGGCTGCTGCGGCGGAGGCATTGGTGCGGGTTTGGCCTGGGGCGGGACGACTGGCGCAGGAGTGACGTGCGGCGGCTGCATCGGCACCGGTTTGCCGGGCGGCTTCTCGGGAGGCGATGGCGGTGCGCCGGGCGGATGTCCTGGCGGGTGCTCCATCTGGGAGCGGCCAGGTGTATGTCCGGGAGCGCCGGGAAAACCACGATGAGTTTCAGATCCTCCCGGAGTGTTCGGATTTCGATCCTTCACGGGTGGCGGAGGCGTCGTGTCCTGGCGCGGCTGAGGTGGGGCCGAAGGAGGCTGGTTGCCAGGATTCACCGGCGGAAAGCCAGGTCGGTTACGTGGCCCCGCGTCGGCCGGAGATCCATTTTTTTCACCAGGTCTCATGCCCGGCTGCGGGTTTCCGTCGCGATGTTCACGGTGCGGCAGTCCTGGCTGAGGGACAATTCCCCCGTTGCCGGGTTCATCCTTCTTCTTGCTGGGAATTCCAGGAGGACGATTGTCTGAAATGGGTTTCGCTGGCCGAATTTCTTCTGCTGGCTGATGAGGATCAGTGTTTGGCAGTGGAATCCCGCCTCCACGCCCGGCGCGCTCATGGGGTTCAAGGGTCCGGCCAAAAGCAGGCGGAGGCACGGCGCTCGTCGCGGGCTGCATGCTCTTGTCTGGCAGCATGGGGGGCTTCATCCGAGCCAGTTCATCACGCTGCTTCTGCCGCAGCTCCTCGGCGTTTTGCACGCCTTTGGCTCCGCGCCAGCCGCGGTCAATCTCAGGCTGCTGAAAAGCTTCGCGCACCTTCGATGGAAAAACCTGGGAAGCACCTCGGCGGATGGATGGCGCTGCAATGACCAGCTGATCCTGCTCCACTCGCGAAGGATTGCCCATTCCGCGATGCGGCGCACCACCATCACGGTGCTCCAGCCAGTCGCGGCGAAATCCCTCTTCATCACGCCGCAGGTTCAGGCGTCGCACCTGATTACCACCGAAGCCGTCAATGCGCTGAGGATCCGGCCCACCCACAAAGACATGGCTCATCGCATTCTGCTGAAAGCGAGTCTGGGTGATGTTCACCGACTGGTCATAGAAACTGAAATTCCGGCTGCGATCCATGATGAACGGCCGCAGCGATGAACGGCTCGCGAAGGCAGTGAACGGCACGAAGTTATAGTAGGAGGGGCCGACATCGTAATAGCTGTCCGTCCAGCCCCCGAAGCCGATGTTGGGGACCCAGGCAGCCTCAGGAGGCAGCGGTGCCCATCCAATCTGGCTCTGCGTCTGCCGCCAGGAGACCCACGCAGGCGCCCACTCATACCCCGGCACCCAGAACCAGTGGTGCTGCATGCGGATCCAGCGCCCGTAGTGATACGTCAGCCATCCGAAGTCCTCGTTGGACATCCAGGTCCAGCCCGCATCGGTGTAAACCCAGCTGCCGTCGGAATACGGGGCCCACCCCGGCTGCTGGGACGCGAGTGGCTGCCACACATAGCCATAGTTGGGAGTGTAAACCCAGTCGCCGTAGGGGCTGAGTGCATCATAAAAGAAATCGACGGGCACGGAATCGTCCGCACGCGCCGGAGTTAGCGGAGCAGCCACCGCTATCAGGGTGGCAAATAGAAGGAGAAAAGTTCGTTTCATGGTTGAGCAGAAGGTTTGGCACACTGGGGGTTGTGGCATTCTCCGCAGACTCTTCGTTCTCGAACAATCCAGGCTGAGATGCCGGTAGTTAGCACGCACCGTTACTCCCGAGGATCGACAGGCATCGGCTTCGCGGATGCCTGCTTTCAGGGCCGACCTCTTCTCCGACCGGCTGACGTCCGCCCTTCCCGTAAGGCAGCACCCCGCTCGCAGCATCAGGGGGGAGAAAAACCAACCCATCTCAGCGACTTGCACGAGAATGCGGACGCCTTCCGGGAGCACTCGACGCGACTTTCATCTGGAAACCTCCAGATCTGGAGGAAATGCCTCGCCTCTTTTGGTCGGAGGACAATGGCGGTGAGGGAGGGATTCGAACCCTCGGTAGCTGTTAAGGCTACGCATCTTTAGCAAAGATGTGCTTTCGACCACTCAGCCACCTCACCAATAGTTGTGTCGCGGCCGGACGGCCAGCGGGTCGCTATTTAGCGTGCTGCCTGCCGAATCGTCAAACGAAATGTCATTCCAGCACGAATCTCAGCCGATTAAATCCGGCCGGTTCGCACGTGTCCGCTCCAGCGCCTGCTGCGCCCGCCATGCCGCGATCTTCGCGTGGTTCCCGCTCAGCAGCATTTCCGGCACCTTCATGCCGCGATATTCCGCCGGCTTCGTATACTGCGGCGCCTCCAGCAGCCCGCTCTCCCCAAAGCTCTCCTCCACGGCGCTCATCTCGTCTCCCAGCACTCCGGGCAGCAGGCGCACGATCGCATCCATCACCACCACGGCGGCGATGGCTCCGTTCGTCAGCACATAATCTCCCAGGCTGATCTCCTCGTCCACCCAGTGCTCAATGATCCGGTGGTCAATGCCCTCGTAATGACCCGAAAGAAAAATCAGGTGCGGTTCCGCGGAAAGCCGCCGCGCGGTGGCCTGATCAAAGCGTTTTCCCGCAGGCGAGAGATAAATGATGCGTGCCTCAGGGCCGTCCAGGCGGTCCAGCGTTTCAAACACCGGCTCCGGGCGGATCACCATCCCCTGCCCGCCCCCGTAGGGAGTGTCGTCCACATGCCGGTGCTTCCCGAGGCCCTGCTCGCGCAGGTCATGCACCCTCAGGTCCAGAATTCCCTTTTCCTGCGCACGGCCCATCATGCTCAGGCCCATTGGCACCGAGACCAGTTCTGGGAACAGCGTCACCACATCGATTTGCATCTGTGCGCTATGCCGCAGCCTTTCCTGCACGGCAAGCCCGGCATTCTCACCTTCGCCGGGAATGCGCCTTGACGCTTCCGGCCACACTCCTACTATCGCGGCTCCCCCATTTTCTCTCCATGAACATCCACGAGTACCAAGCCAAGCAACTGTTCGAAAAATTCGGCGTCGCCAGTCCTAAAGGAATCGTCGCCAGCACGGCGGCAGAAGCAGGAGCCGCCGCACGCGAAATCGGTGGCACCGGACTCGTGGTAAAAGCCCAGGTTCATGCCGGTGGCCGCGGCAAGGGCACCTTCAAAAATGGTTTCAAAGGCGGCGTCCATGTCATCAACACCCCCGAGGAAGCCGAAGACATCGCGGGCAAGATGCTCGGCCAGACCCTCGTCACCCACCAGACCGGCCCGGAAGGCAAGCTGGTGAGCAAGGTCCTCATCGCCAAGGCTGTCAACATCACCAAGGAATACTACTTCGCCATCCTCTTTGACCGCGGCTCCAGCAGCCACGCCATCATTGCCTCCACCGAAGGCGGCATGAACATCGAGGAAGTCGCCGAGAAGACCCCGGAGAAGATCACCAAGGAGTTCATCCACCCCACCATCGGCCTCCAGGCCTACCAGTGCCGCAAAATCGCCGCCTCCCTCAACCTTCGTGGCGCGCTGATGAACCAGGCCGTGAAGCTCTTCACCGCCATGTGGAACCTCTACCTCAAGAGCGACTGCTCCCTGGTGGAAATCAACCCGCTCGCCATCACCGATGACAACCAGGTCGTGGCGCTGGATGCCAAGTTCAACTTCGACGACAACGCCCTCTACCGCCAGAAGGACGTCACCGCCATGCGCGACACCACGGAAGAAGATCCGCGCGAAGTGGCCGCCAGCGAATTCGGTCTGAACTACATCGGCCTCGATGGCAACATCGCCTGCCTTGTGAACGGTGCCGGCCTGGCCATGTCCACCATGGACATCATCAAGTTCCACGGCGGCGAGCCTGCCAACTTCCTCGACGTCGGCGGCGGCGCCACCAAGGAGCAGGTCACGGCGGCCTTCAAGATCATCCTTGGCGACCCGAATGTGAAGGGCATCCTTGTGAACATCTTTGGCGGCATCATGGACTGCAACATCATCGCCACCGGCATCATCGCCGCTGCGCAGGAAGTGTCCCTGAGCATCCCGCTCGTCGTCCGTCTCGAAGGCAACAACGTCGAAGCCGGCAAGGCCACTCTCGCCGCCAGCGGCCTCAAGGTCACCAGCGCCAGCGATCTGACCGACGCCGCGCAGAAGATCGTCGCCGCCGTCAACGGCTGACCGTAGTGCAACCGTCTCGGTTGCTCCGGCATTGAGGCAGTTCCTGATTCTCAAACAAGTTTGAAAACCCGATTTACGGCTCCGTAAATCGGGTTTTCATTTGGCCACCATGGCCAGCATCACCACCGAAGAACTCCTCGCTCACTCTCAATGGCTCGAAAGCGGAGGCAAAAGCGGCCGCAAGATCGACGAAACCGGCATGAACCTCGCGGGTGCCACCTTGAATGATATCAACCTGGCCAAGGCTCATTTCGTCGGCACCACCTTTTCCAAGGCCAATCTGGCAGGCAGCAATCTTTCCGGTGCCGACTTTAGCGGAGCCAATCTGGACAACGTCAATTTCACCGGCACCAACCTCAGTGGCGCAGACCTCGCCGGCGTCTCCCTCCGCCACGCGAACCTGAGCAATGCCAACGTCCGTGGTGCAGACCTTTCCGGAGCCAACCTCGAAGGGGCCAATCTCACCAACGCCGACTTCACCAATGCCGACCTGATCGCCGCAAACCTCAACGGCACCATCCAGATCGGCATGGTTTACACCGACGCGATCCTCGCAGACACGCAAGGATTGAAGTAACACGCGCGCACGTTCCGAGTTCGCCGCACTCCATCATCATCTAAAACTTCGCGCCTGTGGAGGAACCATCTCGCTCCGCCGAGATGAGTCCAGCGCCTGCGCACTCACTGGGTGCGTTCCTCCGCAACATCCCCTTCCGCCGGGCGTAATGTCTCCATGCCATCACGCCGCACCTTCCTGTCCACCGGACTCGCCGCCGTCGCCTCACGCGCTCTGGCCCAAACGCCCTCCCCCGCTGAGCCGGTCATCGACATCCATCAGCACATGAACTACCACAAGCGGGCGGATGAGCACCTTATCGCGCATCAGCAGATGATGGGAGTGACCACCACGATCATCCTGCCGGCAGGCACGTACCTGGACCGCCCATCCACGCACAATGGCAAGTCCAACGGCCTCGCCGCCCAATGCGCCACCACCGAGGCCGCATACAACTTCGCCAAGGCCCACTCCGGCGCCTACCTCTGGGCTGCCAACGAGGTCACCGACCTCGACTCCGCTCCCGCCGAGATCGAAAAATGGCTCAAGCAGGGCGCCTGCATGATCGGCGAGCAGAAGTTCATGGTGCAGTGCGACTCCCCCGAGAGCCAGAAACTCTACGCCCTCGCCGCCGCTTACAACGTCCCCATCCTCCTCCACTTCCAGCATCAAACCTACAATCTCGGCTACGACCGCTTTCACACCATGCTGGAGAAGTTTCCCAAGACGAATTTCATCGGCCATGCCCAGGCATTCTGGGGCAACATCGACAAAAACCATGATCAAAAGGTGAACTATCCCAAAGGCAAGGTCACGCCCGGCGGCATCACCGACCGCTACCTCGCCGACTACCCCAACATGTTTGCCGACATGTCCGCAGGCAGTGGCCTCCTCGCTCTCACCCGCGATGAAGAGCAAACCACCCCCTTCTTCGAGCGCCACCAGGACAAGATCCTCTACGGCAGCGACTGCGCCGACCACTTTGGCCGCGGTCCCGGCTGCCAGGGAGCCCAAACCCTTGCCGCCATCCGTAAACTCTCTCCCAACAAGACCGTGGAACGCAAGATTCTCTTCGAGAACTCCAAAAAACTGTTCCGCCTCGTGTAACCAGCACCCAGTTTTCTGTCTGTCTTAAGGTAAGGGTGATCGAGACGATTGATTTCATCTTGAGTGCCCTGGGTCATTCGTGATCCAGAGCCGGGCTCGGTCATCCGCCCAATCCTAAATCTTATGAACACGACACTCGAAACTCCCCAGGCCGGTTCCCCCAGTAAATCGTGGCTGCCAATGGCTCTAATCTACGGTCTCAACTTCGGACTGTTCCTTTCAGTGCTGACACGCAGCCTCGCAGTCGGCTTTTCAATCGGTCTGGCCGTTGGCTGCCTCTTTGCGGCTTTCATGTCGGAGTTCGTCCGCAGCCAGACCTGTAAATTCGCGGCTTCACAGCCCGACTTTGGTGCCGAAACCATTGTCCACACCGGCCCCGCCAATCACTTCAAACGCCTGGATAGCGTCGGCGGCCACCTCTGGCTTACCAGCGGTCAGCTGCGTTTCCGCTCGCATAAACTGAACCTGCAAAACCACGAGTGGACCGTCTCACTGGCAGACGTTGCATCGGCGCAGACCGCGAAAACCCTCGGCATCATCCCCAATGGCCTGCGCATCCGCCTCGCATCCGGCGAAGAGCATCGCTTTGTCGTCAACGATCCTGACCACTGGGTTCAGGCCATCACGCAGGCGAGGCAGGATCAAACTTCCGCATGACGGCAGCGCCACGCCTTTCAGTTTCGCCACTCGCAGTTTTTGCCCTCGGCCCCAGCTAATCGGCCTCTTGCATCTTCTACTCTGCTGCCCCCCATTAGGCACCAGCCATGCCAGATTCTGAATCCAGCAAAAACGCAGCCTCCCGCGCCAATGTCAAAGTCGAGGCTTGGACCTTCGATGTCGGCGATGCCGGAAAAACGATCGACAGCTTTGCCGAGCACGTCATCCATCAAGTCGAGACCTCCTGGGCCAGTGGCGTGGACATCGTCCTCCTTCCTGAGTTCCTCTGGGCCGCATTGGAGCCCCTGCTCCCCGACAAAGATTCAGACATGGACGACATCGCCAAGGTCGTCTGGGTGGACCTCATGCCCAAGCTCAAGCAGCGTCTCTCCCGCAAAGGCAAGCATGCCGTGCTCGGCACCGCCCCCTTTCTCGACACCTCCAACAGACACCTCTACAACCGCGCCATCATTTTCAGCGATGGCCGTCTCCTCCATCAGGACAAGCTCTTCCTCACCCCCTGGGAGCATGAATTCCACGCCGGAAGAGAACTCTACGTTTTTGAGATGTCCGGGCTGCGCGTGGCCATCGTCATCTGCCTCGACATCGAAGTCCCCGAACTCAGCGCCCGACTGCGTGGCCTGAATATCGACCTCCTCCTCGTCCCCAGCGCCACGGAAACCATCTACGGCAGCGAGCGCGTCACCCGCTGCGCCTCCGCCCGCGCCATCGAACTCGGCTGCGCCGTCGTCGTCTGCCCTCTCGTTGGCAAATGCGACTCTAGCATGGTCAATCTGAACCTCGGCAAGATCGCCATGTATCTGCCCGCCCTCAAAGCTTTCGATGCCTACGACCGCACCGAAGACACCCGCCTCGTCCATCAGGGCTGGCACGCCCTCCGCGTCGAAGTCCCCGAATCCGTCATTCATGAAGCCCACCGTCGGCGCAAAGAAACCAATCCCTCCCAGCTCAGCGTCAACATGACCCCCGACGAAGTCCAGATCGACGAAAGTGCCCGCGACGCCAAGCCCAAGAAAGTTGTCCGCCACGAGCGCATGTGAAAACAGACCGCGCCTGATCATCACCCATCTTCATGAAGCAAAAGCTCCTCGCCATAGGCAGCATCGTCTTTCCCCTGCTGTTTATGGCAGAAACGATTGCTCTGTGGCTCATGACTCAAAACATGGCGCCAGACGCGACCATCCCGCGCCACCTTCTGCCATGGGTCCTGCTGGGCATGGCCATGCTCCTTGTCACCATCATCGGGATCTGGTTTTACATCGTCTATTTCATGATCCACGCCATCCGCAATCAGGCGCTCTCAAACGGCATGAAAGCCGTCTGGGCCACGGCGTTGTGGTGCCTCAATGTCGCCGCCATCCCCGCCTACTGGTTCATCCACGTTCGCACCCGCAAGTGAAGCCCGCCCGCACACAGTTGCCCGGCGTGTCGGCCCCCGTCTTCAAACTCGCCTCAGCCCCAAAGGGGCTGCGTCATTCAGCCCAGGGTCAGCCGAGCCAAAGCGAGGCGACCCTGGGTTACGTCAAGCAGCTCGGAAAGCAAAGCCAGCGCTTCGCCGCATCTGCAGGCTTCCAGCAGCGTCTGTAAAAAGCTCCGTCGCACGCCTGCGCACAACGCCGCCGCCACAACACAAACCCCTCACAGCGCAGCCTCAACCTGATTTACCCAAGGCTGATCCAAAGCGTCGTCACAAACCATCCAGCGGCGAGTCCTCCAGTCAGCCAGCTGAACCTCTTACGCCGAAGATCTCGCACACCGATCGCGATGCAAACGCACCCCAGCAGCCCCAGCACCACCGCCGGGAGATAACGCTGTTTGACCACAAAGCACGCGACCAGCCAAATCGGCCCGCCAACAAACATCGCTGCCGCAAGACAGCCGTAGAAGACAAGCTCGATGGCATCCAATCCATCGAGCAGTCTCCACAGCCATTTCATCGCTTTGGGAAGTTAGGAATTCACTTCTTCCCGCGCACCTCGTTCACAAACTCCTCCATCAGATCCATCGCCTTCGCGATCAGATCCGGAGCAGTCGCATAGCAGCAGCGCACAAAGCCTTCACCCGCACTGCTGAAGGCGCTTCCCGGCACCACGGCCACGCTCTTCTTCTCCAGCAGCTGAATGGCAAACTCCTTGCTCGTCAGCCCCGTGCTGCGGATCTCAGGGAACACATAGAAAGCCCCGCCCGGATTGAAGCAATGCAGCCCCATTCCGTTCAGGCGGCTCACGATCAGATTGCGCCGCTGCTCGTAGCTTTGGCGCATGTCCTCATACGCAGACTCGCCCATCTTCAGCGCTTCAATGCCCGCCATCTGGCTCATGATCGGCGCGCACAGCATGCAGTACTGGTGGATCTTCATCATCGCCTCGCGCAGCGGTGCCGGAGCGCAAGCATAGCCCAGGCGCCAGCCGGTCATCGCAAACGCCTTGCTGAAACCATGCAGCAGCACCGTGCGCTCCCGCATTCCTGGAAACTCCACGATGCTCTTGTGCTGCCGCCCATCATACAGCAGCTCGCTGTAGATCTCGTCCGTAAACACAAACAGATCATGCTTCACCGCCAGCGCCGCGATCTTCGCCAGTTCCTCATGCGGCATGATGCCGCCCGTCGGATTCGTCGGGAAATTCAGCGCGATGACCTTCGTCTTCGGTGTGATCGCCTTCTCCACATCCTCCGCCATCAGCGCAAATTCATTCTCCTCACGCGTCTGCACCACCACCGGCACGCCGTAGGCCATCTTGATGCTCGGGCTGTAGGACACATAGCAAGGCTCATGATAAATGACCTCGTCTCCCGGATTCAGCACCGCACGAAACGCGATATCCAGTGCCTCCGAAACACCCACCGTCACCAGAATCTCCGTCTTCGGATCATACGTAGTGCGGAAATGCTTCGTCACATACTCGCTGATGCCAACGCGCAGCGACTCAAGCCCCAGGTTTGAAGTATAACTCGTCTGCCCCTTTTCCAACGAGCGGATCACCGCCTCGCGGATCGGCCACGGTGTCGGCTTGTCAGGCTCGCCGACACCGAGAGAAATGACATCGGTGCGGCCGATGACCAGTTCGAAGAAATCGCGGATGCCGGAGCGCGGCAGATCGCGAATGATGGTTGAAATTTTGTTGTCGTAATCCATGACCTCAGGTTCCTCTTCAAATCATGGACTCACCGGCAGGCGCTCTTCGTCGCCTCCGGAATTCGCGAGAAACCCGCCCTCTTTGTACGCCTTCAGCTGAAAGCGCGTCGCTGTGGAAAGCACACCACCCAGGGTGCTGAGCTTTTCAGCCACAAACGTCGCCACATCCAGCAAGTCCTTGCCCTCGACGATCACAGCCAGGTCATACCCGCCGCTCATGAGAAAACATTCACGCACCTGGTCAAACTTCGAAATACGCCGTGCCAGCCGGTCAAAGCCGCCGTCACGCTCGGGGGCGATCCGCACCTCGATCAATGCCGTCACCCCACGATGCCCCGCTTTCAGACGGTCAACCACAGCGCTGTAACCCAAAATCGTGCCATCGGCCTCGGCGGCGGCGATCCGTGAAGCGACTTCGGATTCCGTGAGGCCCAAGGCTGCGGCCATCTCATGATGGGAGCGATTGGAGTTATTGTGCAGTAGTTCGATAAGCGGGTCCATAATAGGGGTCGCGATTGTAACTCGCCTTGCCCGTTTGAACAGCGGAAACTGGATCACCTCAACTCGCGCCAGCGTCCCCGGACTGCGGCGCTTCACCGCCGCTCTCGCCACACCCACCGCAATCAAGTCCCCAAAGAATACTCTTCCCTCCCCCCCAACACGCAAACTCCCCAATCCCCCTGTTCAGGTTGACCCCTACCCTCCCCACGCTGAACGTCTCCTTCCATGCGCTCCTCTGCCATCAAAGTCATCCAAAAGCTCACCCACGCCGGACACACTGCCCTCCTCGCCGGCGGTTGCGTGCGCGACATGCTTCTCGGGCGCGAAGCCAAGGACTACGACGTCGCCACCAGCGCCACGCCCGAGCAAGTCGTCTCCCTCTTCCCGGGCGCGCAAACCGTGGGCGCTCACTTCGGCGTCGTCATCGTCCGCCTCGACCATCAGCACATCGAAGTCGCCACCTTCCGCAGCGATGGCAGCTACAGCGATGGCCGCCGCCCCGACAGCGTCACCTATTCCACGCCCGAGCTCGACGCCCAGCGCCGCGACTTCACCATCAACGGCCTCTTCTTCGATCCCCTCACCGACCAGGTCATCGACTACGTCGGCGGCCAGGCCGATCTCCGCATGGGCCTCCTCCGCGCCATCGGCGTCGCCAAAGACCGCTTTGAGGAAGACCACCTCCGCATGCTCCGCGCCGTCCGCTTCGCCACCGTCCTCGGCTTCGATATAGAGCACGCCACCTGGGAATCCATCTGCGGCCTCGCCCCCAAAATCAAAAGCGTCAGCATCGAGCGCATCCGCGAGGAGTTCGTCAAAATCATGCTCCACCCCAATCGCGTGCGCGGCTTCGACCTCCTTGTGAACAGCGGCCTCATGGAGCAGTTCCTGCCCGAAATACTCGCCCTCCAAGGCTGCGAGCAGCCCCCTCAATTCCACCCCGAAGGCGATGTCTTCATCCACACCCGCCTCATGCTCAGCCTGCTGCCCGCCGAGGTCTCCGTGCCCTTGGTCATGAGCGTCCTCCTCCACGACATCTGCAAACCGGCCACGCAAACCCGCGACGCCGACACCGGCCGCATCCGCTTCAACGGCCACGACAAACTCGGCGCTGAAAAGACCGGCGAAATCATGCGCCGCATGAAGTTCTCCAACGATATCATTGAGCCCACCGTCATCGCCGTCGAAAACCACATGGTCTTCAAGGACGTCAAAAAGATGCGCACCGCCAAGCTCCGTCGCTTCATGGCCCGCCCCTCATTCGATGACGAACTCGCCCTCCACCGTGTCGATTGCCTCGGCTCCAACGGCTGGCTCGACAACTACGAGTTCCTCCTCGCGAAGCGCAATGAACTCTCCAGCGAGCCCATGCTTCCCCCGCGCATCATCACCGGCGCCGACTTGATCGCCATCGGCTGGCACGCCGGCAAAGCCCTCGGCAAACTCCTCACCACCCTCCAAACCCTCCAGCTCGAAGGCACCCTCAAAACTAAAGAAGACGCCCTCGCCTGGGTGTCAGAACACGCCCCCGTTCCAGACGTCTTCGACGCCGTCGAAGAATAATTCTGAAGTACGATAGACACTCCTGTCTGTCGATCAGCGCGCCGCCAAAACCCACGACTCCCAAACACTCCCCTCAATACCGCCACAGCAACGGCATGGTCCTCCCGCTGCGCCCGTTGGTGGTGAATAGTGCACCAGCATGCTGGCGGTGCCGCTCATCGACGGACAAGAGTGTCCATCGTACTGCCCTACACCACCAGCCCCGGCAGACTCGTCCCCGAGCTAGATCCAAACGCATCCGCCTCGATCCCCATGCGCTGCATCATCTGCACAAACAGATTGCACATCGGCTGATTGTTCTTCGCATCAAACGCCAGGTGCTGTCCATGCTTGAAGCCACCACCGCCAAACACCAGTGGCAGGTTGTGCCAGTCATGGCTGTTCGCATTGCCAAGGTTGCTTCCAAACAGCACCATCGTGTTGTCCAGCAGTGAGCCATTGGCCTCCTTCTTCGCTTTCAGCGCCGTATACAAACCATTCAAAGCCTCAAACTCCGCCCGCTCAATCCGCTGAAGCTGCTCAATCTTGAGCGGGTCCTGCCCGTGATGCGAAAGATTGTGGTGCACCATCGTCACCCCGTTGATCAGCGGCACATCTCCACGCCCCTGCACCAAAACGGTAATCGCCCGCGTGCTGTCCGTCTGCAGCGCCAGCGGG
Source organism: Prosthecobacter sp. (assembly GCF_044226605.1). GTDB lineage: Bacteria > Verrucomicrobiota > Verrucomicrobiia > Verrucomicrobiales > Verrucomicrobiaceae > Prosthecobacter. The sequence goes on from NZ_JBGAGS010000011.1 coordinate 155,502, forward strand.
ATCAGATCAAATAGCAGCCTCATCCGCGCGATCAGATCCGCCTCATTGTCCACATCCGTCGGCTGCTTCGCATCCACCTTCGGCTTCGGCTTCTGCACCCACGCTTCGGACTTCAGCATCCGCTCCTCCATCTCACGCACGGAGGTGTAGTACTCATCCAGCTTTTCCTTGTCCGACGCACCCACACGTTTCTCAAACCGCTTCGCTTCGGCCTGCACGGTGTCCATGATGCTACGACCTTCCTTCAGCTTGCGCATCTGGTTGTGAATCTCTCCCGGCGTCCCATCCAGAAACAGCTTGGCAAACACCTGCGAAGGCTTCGACTGCGCCTGCACCATCACACCGCTGCGTGTGTAGCTCTGGCTGCCCTGCCCCGCCGTGCTCAGCGCCAGCGAAGGGTAGCGCGTCTCATGCCCGATCTTCTCCGCCACAAACTGGTCGATCGACACCGTGTTGCGAAATCCCCCCAGCCCCGGTCCGCGTGCGGAAGTCAGCCACGTCATCTCAGACGTATGCCCGTCCGCCCCCGCCTGATCCGGATGGCAAACCCCGGAGAGCACCGTGAAGTCCTCCCGATGATCCTTCAGCGCCTCAAGATACGGCGTCAGCGCATACCCACGCCCCGTCTCCTTCGGGAACAACGACGGCCCATAGATCCCCAGCGAGGCACAGGCAAACACCATCCTCTTCGGCGGAGTCGCAGCCGCCGCACTCGAAAGCCTCGGCATCATCGCCTCCAAAAACGGCAGAGCCAGCGAGACACCAGAGCCGTGCAAAAAGGAACGGCGGGAAAGAGCAGGACGTGTGATCATGAGATGAAATGAAGTCGGATCGAAAGGAGGATTACTTGCTCAAAAACAGCTGACTCTGCACCACCGCATGCACCAGCGAGCGCAGCCCGGCCCCTTCGGCTTTGGCCTGCTTTGCAATCGCCTCGATGGCATCGCGATCCGCAAACTGGATGCCCGCACCCGTGCCATAGGTCACCAGGTTGCCCGCCAACGCCCGCATCACCTGATCCTGCTGATCCAGCAGCAGTTTCTTAAATTCCGCGATGCCCTGAAACTTGCGTCCGTCCGCCAGCTCTCCACTCGCATCCACCGGCAGGCCTTCTTTGTACTGCCAGATGTTCTGCCCATGCAGCTTGCGCTTCGTGTTCGCCCCCTTCTCATTGGACCGATAGTTCTCACGGTAGCCGCCGATCACATCAAAGCACTCCAGCGCAAATCCAGGCGGGTCGATGCTCTTGTGGCATGAAGCGCAGCTCTCACTGTCGCGATGCTTCGCCAGTTGCTCACGGATCGTCGTCGTGCCCCGTGTGTCCGGCTCGATGGCCCCCACGCTCGCAGGAGGCGGTGGCGGCGGCTGCCCCAGCAGATGCTTCATCACCCACGCACCGCGGATCACCGGAGAGGTCACCGTCCCGTTCGCCGTCACCTTCAGCACGCTCGCCTGAGTCAGCACGCCACCGCGCGGACTGCCCGTCGGCAATGACACACGTCGAAACTCCTCCCCCGCGATGCCCTCCAGCTCATAGTGCTCGGCCATGCGGTTGTTCACCATCGCAAAGTCACTTTGGACGAGATTCGCCACCGGCAGATTCTGCTTCAGCAGCTCGCTAAAAAACGCCTCTGTCTCCGTCACCATGCCCAGCTTCAAAAGCATGTCATACTCAGGGTAGAGCTTCATGTCCGGCGCGGTCGCATCGATGTTGCGCAGCTCCAGCCACTGGCCCACAAAGTTCGTCACAAACGCTCCTGCCCTCGGTCCCTTCAGCAGTCGCTCCGTCTGCGCCTTCAGCACCTGAGGTTGGCTCAGTTTGCCCTCACCCGCCACCCTCATGAGCTCCTCATCCGGCATTGAGCTCGTGAGGAAATACGACAGCCTCGTTGCCAAAGCGAGATCACTCAACTTGCCCGGATGCTCCTCCAGCAGCAGAAACGCCGGCGAAGTCAGGATCGCCCTCAAGCCCACCCGCATTGCCTCTTCAAAATTCCGCCCCTCATCCACCGCGTGAGTCGCCAGCGCGATGTAAGGCGCCGCTTCATCCTGCTCCAGCGGCCTCCGGAACGCACGTGCCGCAAATCCCGTCAGCCCGCTCGCGATCGACTGCTTCACATCCGCCGGCGCGAGTTCATACCCCAGCGGCTTGCCATCACGAAACTTCTTCTGCTTCTCGTCCACATCCTTCAGCGGCACATCGCCAAGCGTTTTCTTCAAACTAGCTGGCGGCCATTCCGTCGAGAGCGGCCCCTCCACTTCGATCCACTGCATGGCAAGCCCCGTGCCTTTGAATTCACCCGCGCCCACATTGTAAATGTTTTGCCCCTTCTTGTCGCGGCCCACACCTTCGCAGTTGATCACGATGTGCTCGCTGCCATCCATGCGTGTCGTGAACTCATACTCGCGCGGCTTGTCCGCCGGCAGTTCGCAGTAGCTCAGCAGCCGCTTGTTCTTGTAGTTGTTGCTGTAAATCATCAGCGTCAGCGGCTGTCCCTCGCTTTGAAAGGCGTTGCCGGAAAGCTTGATGCGGTAGTTCCCAGGCCCAGGCAGTCGGCACTGCTTCAGCCCCACCAAGTAGTCACCCGTGGTGAACATGATCACCTCCTTGTCGTTCTCCAGAAACATCACCCGATGCCCGCTCTTCGGATTCGTCGGATCAGACAAAGTCCCCGCCGGCGTGTCGAGGTTCTTGCGAATCCCCTGCTCGTTCTTGTAGCTGTAGCGCTGATTGATCGCCACCGGCCGCTTGCTCAGCACGATCGCCGCATCCAGCGCCGCATCCGCCGCTTCCAGATACTTCTCGATCTGCAGTTGCGAAAAGCGCAGCCCCTCCGCCACCGTGTCAAAGCCATGAAGCGGCGTGTCTTCCGGCAGAATGTGTTTCAGCAGCAGGGACACCCCCAGCAGATCATGCACCGTGTTTTCATACTCCGTGCGGTTCAGCCGCCGCAGCACTGTGCGCCCATTGGTCTTTTGCTGCGCCACCTCATGGCCACGCAGTGGAGTTTTCAGCGCCGCCAGAAATCCCTTCATCGCACCGGCCTCCGGCTGCGTCTTTTTCGCCGGCGGCATCTCGCCCTTGCTCACCCGGTCATGAATCTTCACCCACAGGTCAAAATTCTTCCGCTCCTCTGGCTTGAACTCCAGCGCCGTCAGATCCAGCCCGCCCTTCTTCACATCGCCATCGTGGCACTCGGTGCAGTGCTGCTCCAAAAACGGCTTCACCGGCGGCAGCGGTGCGGCATTGAGCGTACAGGAAAGGAGGGTGCAGAAAGCAAAAAAACGTGTCATGGATGGGACGACAGAGGGCACAGAATAGTGCCTCCATACCCGCTCATACGCAAGCACTCCCCGCCACCTTGCCGCCCTCCCCGCGAAAGAGCGTCAGTTCGCCTTCTCCTTCTGCTTCTCCCACTCCTTCCGGAACGCCCCCTCCCGCTCCTCCACATACTTCAGATACCCCGCGGGATCCACGAACGGATTCCCCTCTTCCTTCCCCAGCCGCGCATACTTTGCCTCCATGTCGTAATAGACGCCATGCGCCCCCAGAAATAGATCCACCGGCAGCGCCTTCAGCGTTTCAAAAGTCTTCACATAATCCGTGGCGATCCCCGGGTAGTTCTTGTTCCCCACCAGCACATAGCCGGGGTTCACATTCGGGCTGCCGATGATCACCGCATTCAGCGCCCTGCCGTTGTCATCCACACGCATCGTCCACGTCGTGCAGCCCTGCGTATGCCCCGCCGTCAGCCGTGCCACCAGCACAGAGCCGCCCAGCTTTACTTCCTCGCCATCCTTCAGCCGCCGGTCCACCTTCGCAGGCGGAAACTGCCTGTAATCCCCCTTCCCCAGCCGCTGCTTTTCCGTGGTACCATTTTCCACCGAATCGGCATCCTGCTCAATCACCCAGTATTTCGCCCCCGTCTGCTTCACGATTTCCGCGCTGCCCGCACAATGATCCGAATGCGCATGGCTGATGAGCAGGATTTTGATGTCCGTAAACTTAAACCCCAGCTTCTCCACACTCGCACGGATCAGCGGCACCGACTCCTCCAGGCTGCTGTTGATCAGGATGTGCCCCTCCGGCGTCGCGATCAAATAGGACGCCAGATCAGCCGATCCCACATAGTACAAATTCCCCGCGATCTTGTGCGGCGGAAAGGCCTCCGTCCATTTCGCTGACGGCTGCGCCACTGCCACGCCACAGAGACTCAGCAGGAGAAGAAACATCAAAGAAGGGATCGCGCGATGGTCAGTCATGTCGGGAAGATGAAGAAGATGATGAAGTAGTGGAACGGGTGCCGAGGATTTTCATACGCTGCTCATTGTTCAGCTTTCGCATGTCGGCCACCTCGCGATGAAACGCCTCCAGGTCTCCGCCCTTTTCCTTCAGCAGCCGCTCAAATCCTGGCACCATCGTGTAATACGTCGCCACGGTGTTGATGCGGGCGTTGTTCCAGGTCTTTGGCAGGTAGTGGATGTGCGTCGGCTTGTGCGGGCTGATCACCAGCGCCTGCGCCAGCATGCCGTCAAACACCCGCTGCTTCGCCACACGCTTCGCCGACACATCGGTCGAAGCGTCCGCATACACCCCCTTCAGTTTCTCCCGCGTATTCAGCATCAGGTCGATCACCCGCATGTTTTTCTTCAGGTGATCCTCATACTCGCGCAGCCTCTTGAGGTCGCCCTTGGAGCGCAGCCAGCGCCGCACGCCGTCCTGCGCATTCGCCGTGGCAAAGGCCTCATTAAAATCCGTGTCACCCGGGATGAACACCTTCGCATGCGTCAGCTCGTGAAAAATCAGCTCCGCCAGCTCCGGCTCATCGCGATGCAGAAACGTGTTCAGCACCGGGTCCGCCAGATATCCCAGCGTCGAGTACGCCTCCACCCCGCCCACAAACACATCATACCCCTGCTTCTTCAGCCGGTCCGCCTCCACCTTCGCATCCTTCTCATTGAAAAAGCCGCGATACTTCAGCTTCCCTACCAGCGGATACCACCACGTCTTTCCTTCGCTGGAAAACTCCTCCGCCGCATACACCACCCACACCACATAGGGCCGCTTCAGGTCGCAATACTTGCCAAAACTCTTTGTCGGCAGGTGCAGGTCGCTCGCCGCAAACGCCCGCAGCTCTTCGATCAGCCGCAGCCGCTGCTTCACGTGCTCGCTCACGCTCGGGTCCGCCAGCGCCTTGTCATTCGGCCGCGACTTCCGCCAGATCTCCGTCTGCCCCCCGATCGCCTGCGTGTAAAAGTTCACCGTACTGCACGCGCACAGGGCCAGGAGGGGTAGCAGCGCGAACCAGTTGCGTGTTTTCATCATCCTGCCAGTGTAGGCACGTCACCACCAACCGACAAACAGCAATGTCTTTCATCAACGACGATTTTCTGCTCTCCTCCAAGGCCGCCAGCCGACTCTACCACACCTTTGCCAAGGACGAGCCGATCCTGGACTACCATAATCACCTCCCGCCCAAGGACATCGCGCAGAACCGCCAGTTCAAAAACATCTTCGAAGTCTGGCTTGAGGGCGACCACTACAAATGGCGCGCTATGCGCTGCAACGGCGTCCCCGAAGAGTTCATCACCGGCAAGGCCACCCCTCGCGACAAATTCCTCGCCTGGGCCAAGACCGTCCCCCACACCCTGCGCAATCCCCTCTATCACTGGACCCACCTCGAGCTGAAGCGCTACTTCGGCATCGACACCCTGCTCGATGAAAAGACAGCCCCCGCCATCTGGGAGCAGACTGAAGCCGCCCTCGCCAAGCCCGAGATGAGCGCCCGCGGCATCCTCCACACGCAAAAGGTGAAAGCCCTCTGCACCACCGACGATCCCATCGACGACCTCGCCCATCATCAAAAGTGCGCCGCAGACGGCTTCGACGTCGGCGTCTATCCCACCTTCCGTCCCGACAAAGCCCTCACCGTCCACCTTCCCGAGGCCTGGAATGCCTGGTGCGACAAGCTCAGCGCCGCCAGCGGCATCGAAGTCAAAAGCTACGCCTCCCTCCTCGATGCCCTCAAACAGCGCCACGACTTTTTCCACAGCGTCGGCGGACGCCTCAGCGACCACGGCCTGAACTACTGCCACGCCAATTTCGTCAGCGACTCCGAAGCCGAGCGCGTCTTCCAGAAAGCCCGCTCCGGCACCGCCGCCAGCGCCCAGGAGCAAGACCAGTTCGCCAGCAACATCATGCTCCACGTCGGCCGCCTCAATGCCGCCCGCGGCTGGACCATGCAGCTCCACCTCGGCCCTGTGCGCAACAACAACAGCCGCCTCGCCCGCGAGATCGGCGCAGACGTCGGCTGCGACAGCATCGGCGACTGGCCACAAGCCGAAACCCTCTCCCGTTTCCTCGATCGCCTCGACACCGAAAACGCTCTCCCCAAAACCGTCCTCTACAACGTCAACCCCAACGCCAACTACGTCTTCGGCACCATGGCCGGAAATTTTGCTGATGGCACCACCCCCGGCAAAGTCCAGTTCGGCTCCGGCTGGTGGTTCGTCGATCAAAAGGAAGGCATGGAGTGGCAGATCAATGCCCTCAGCAATCTCGGCCTCCTCAGCCGCTTCATCGGCATGCTCACAGACAGCCGCAGCTTCATGAGCTTCCCCCGCCACGAGTACTTCCGCCGCACCCTCTGCAACCTCCTCGGCACCGACATCGAAAACGGCCTCATCCCCAACGACGACGCCCTCGTCGGAAGCATGATCAAAAACATCTGCTACTCCAACGCGAAGGCCTACCTCGGATTGAAGGTGTCATAGCCTCGCACGCCAGCGCGTTTTAAATCATCACATCACCTTCTCATCCAGGGTGGCGAGAGTACATCTCCCTCTCCCCGCCCTTGGTGTGCAATGCAAGCATTTTTGCCCTTCGGGGAGAGGGCTGGGGTGAGGGGCCATCGGTGCTTCTTGCGCTGCCCGCCCCGGTTCCCTTCATTCTCCGGCGTCCTTTCTGTCTTTCACATCCACCTCACGCACTCTTTCGCGCCTGCGGTGTCCTATGATCCTCAAAAAGCTCCCGCTTCAACAACTGCGAATACTTCCAGTTTTGAAGCGAATCGAACGCCACAAACTGGTGGATGCAGATGATCAGCCAGAACTCAAATTGATAAAACCTGTTCGAGCACTTGTGCCTCAGCCGCCGTTGCGCCACCCACGCTCCCGGCCAGCCGCCCGCAAGCTCCAGCAGATGCAGACACCATTCCGGCGTGCGCCACGCCTCCCTTCGCGCCTTCCGCTTGTCGCTTCGATACGCCGCATAAGTCATCACTGACACCGCGCCCACGTAGGCCGCCAGCTTCCACATCTCCCAGCCCGTCTGCCGCCACGCATATACTGGCGCCACCAGCAGCGCTGCCAGCACCAGCAGCGCCCACACGCTCACCGCGGCCACTTCACGCACCTGCACCGCATTTTGGGCGCACTCACGCTGCTTGGTATCCAGCCCCCAGGTGAAGCGGATCTCCTCCCCCACCTTCGGCGCATGGTGCCACCTGGAGAAATCCCGTCGGTGCAGAAACAACCGCTTGTCCTCAAACTTCAGCCACCCATACCCCTTGTCCGCATGCCACTCCATCACTCGTCCGGTGTGTTCTTTCTTGCGTAATTTGGCGATCATCAATTTTCAGCACCCTTAGCAACGCCATCCGTTCTTTGCAATCCTACTGCATTCCGTTACTCCGGCTTTCCCTTTGAGATGATGCCCTGCTTTACAGACCACTGGAGAGCAGCGGCTTTCCACTGCTCCCAGAGCGGGCCTTTGCAGCCATTGAGCCCATGGCCACCGCTGGGGAGTTCGAGCAGCTCGACGGCACGCTGATGGGATTTCATGGCCTGCACGAACTGGCGGCTGTTTTCAATGGGCACCGGTTTGTCATCCACCGCATGGGCAAGAAAGACAGGCGGAGTGTCTGCGGACACGCGAAGCTCATTGGAGTAGAGGCTGATGAGCTCTGCGGGCGGATTTTCGCCCAGCAGCTCCTTGCGTGAACCCGTGTGGGTATGCGGGCCCATGGTGACGACGGGATAGACGAACCACGCGAAGCTGGGGCGGCAGCTCAGGCGCTCGATGGGGTCGGCGGCATCGGAACGGCCTGCGTCAAAGTGCGTGGTGGCCGTGGAGGCCACATGGCCGCCTGCGGAGAAGCCGAGGATGCCCGTGCGCTGTGGATCGATGCGCCAGCGGGAGGCATTGGCGCGTGCCAGCCGCAGGGCGCGCTGCGCATCCAGCAGCGGCACGGCGTGGCGCAGCTTCGGCAGGCGATACTCCAGGATGATGCATGCGATGCCGTTTTCATTGAGCCATTCGGCGATGGGGTAGCCCTCGCGCGAAGTGACATGCCTGATGTAGCCACCACCCGGGCAGAGCACGATGGCGGCACCGCTGCCTTTTCCAGCAGGCGGCAGAAAGACCTCCAGCTCCAGAGCGCAGTCCTCAAAGGTGCCATCGCCATTCTGAGCTTTGCCAGGCCAGAGAGCGATGCGCTCCGTGGGAGCGGGCCTGGGCGCGGCATCTGCGCCTGCTGCGGGTTTGGTGCCTTCTGCGGCCGAGATATCCCTGACGGCGCAGAATGAGATGAGTAGCAGAAGGGCGGAGAGTGCGCGAAAGATCATAAGGAAAGCATCCGTGGCTGCGAGGCCATCGATGTGGAGATGGGTACGCGAGAGGCCCGCAGGTTTGCGCAAGGTTCGCCCGCAAGGCGATGCATTGACGAGATGGAGTGACAAAAATACAGGTAGAAGGCACCCGGCGGGAAAAAGGCGGCGTTCCGGGGTGCGTTATTGAGTGCGCTGACATGGTCAAAAAACACGCTTCTTTCACAATGATACCCACCGGGAGTATCCGCAGGGTGCTGCGGGTCTCTTTACTCTTTGCCGCCAGCACACTGATGGCGGCGGAGTTTGGCGACAAGCGCGACAAGCCCGGTGAGGTGCAGGTGCTGCGTGTGGCGGAGGGCGAGATCCCGCCCTCCACACCGCGCACGGCGGAGGAGGAGCGGCAGTCATTTCAGCTCGCGCCGGGATTTAAGATCGAGCTGGTGGCGTGTGAGCCGCTGGTGGAGTCTCCGGTGGTCACGCAGATAGCGCCGGACGGCAGGCTGTGGGTGGTGGAGATGCGCGGCTTTATGGCGGCGATGGATGGTCAGGGCGAGGAGTTGCCGGTGGGCCGAGTGAGCGTGCTGGAGGACACTGACGGCGACGGGCGCATGGACAAGAGCACCGTCTTTCTCGATGGGCTGGTGCTGCCGCGCGCGCTGCTGCTGGTAGGAGATGGTGCCCTGATCGGCGCACCGCCGAAGCTGTGGTACTGCCGCGACACGGATGGCGATGGCCGTGCGGATGAGAAAACGGAAGTGGCCGGCGACTTCGGTACGGTGAACAATCCCATCAACCCGCTGCTGGGAAATCCCGAGCAGGCGGCGAACTCGCTGCTGTGGGGCTTAGACAACTGGATCCACTCGGCGCACCACTCGCGGAAGTTCCGCTTTGAAGGCGGCAAATTCACGGCTGCCCCATCTGCGTATCACGGGCAGTGGGGGCTGGCGCAGGATGACGACGGTCACCTGTTTTATAATTCGAATCAGGACCCACTGCGCGTGGACATCCTGCCCGCGCACTACTTGGCGCGAAACCCGGACTACGAGAGCGGCGGCGGGCTGAACATCCGCGTGTATGAGGACCAGCTCGTGTGGCCTGCGCGGGTAAATCCTGGTGTGAACCGTGGCTACCGAGACGGCATCCTGCGCGAGAACGGGCGGCTCAAAGAGTTCACTGCAGCCTGCGCACCGCACATCTATCGAGGCGGGGCTTTTGGTGCGGAGTTTGAGGGCAATGCCTTCATCTGCGAGCCTGCGGGAAACCTGATCAAGCGCGAGATCATGACCGCACAAAACGGCACGCTCTCCTGCAAAGAGGCGTATGCGCAGCGCGACTTCATCGCCTCCACAGACGAGCGCTTTCGCCCGGTGAATCTCACCAGCGGCCCGGATGGCGCGCTGTATGTGACCGACCTGTATCGCGGTGTGCTGCAGCATCGTGAATCCTTCACCACCTACCTGCGCGGCTACTCGGAAAAGCGCGGCCTGGACAAGCCTCTGAATCTCGGCCGCATCTGGCGCATCGCGCCGGAGGGCGTGAAGCCGTATGCGCGGGTGGATTTGAAAAAGGAAAGCTCCGCGCAGCTTGTCGCACATCTCACAAAAGCCAACAGCTGGTGGCGCGAAACGGCGCAGCGCCTGCTGGTGGAGCGTGGCGATGTGAGCTCGGTGCCTGCGCTGAAGAAGCTCGTTTTTGACCGATCCGGCGACATGGGAAAAGTGCATGCGCTGTGGGTGCTGGATGGCATGCAGCAACTCGATGAAGCCACCGTCAAGGCCGCGCTCTCAGCAACCGCTCCGCGCGTGCGCGCCACCGCCATCCGCCTTTGCGAGAGCGTCATCCGGCCCGGCAGCGCCGCTGGTGAAGAGACTCGAAATCGCATGCTGTTTTGGCTCACGATGCTGGCCCGCTTTAGCGACGCGGAAGCAGAGAGCGCCCCCTTCGTGCAGCAGCAGCTCGCGCTCACGCTGGGAGAGGCTGCGGACCACGAGGCAGACCGCGCGATGGCGGCGCTGGCACGCCGGGCTGTTAAGACTGAGTTTCTGGCAGATGCGATTGCCAGCGGCATGACGGACCGCGAGCTGCCGCTGCTGGAGGAGCTGGCCGCAGATGCTGAGAGCAGCGATGCCTTGGTGGCCGCGCTGGCACGCTGCATCATGGCCTCGCGCAAGGTGTCGGAGATTGAGCGACTCGTGGCACTGGCGGCGGCTTCCAAGAAAAGCGCCGCCGTGCTGGATGGCGTGCTCAGCGCCTCCTTGCGCAAGCCGGTGAAGCTCGCTGCCGAGCCTGCCGCGCTGAAGCAGATAACGGACAAGCGTGCCGGTAAATTCGCCGCACTGCTGGTTTGGCCTGGCAAGCCTGGGGTGAAGCCCGAGCCGCCGCTCACACCGCTTACCGCAGAGCAGCAGGCGCGCTATGAGATGGGCCGTGCGCTTTTCACCGGTGTGTGCGCCGCCTGCCATCAGCCGCATGGCAAGGGGCTCGATGGCGTGGCGCCGCCGCTGATGGATTCTGAGTGGGTGCTGGGCCCGGAGCAGCGCCTGGTGCGCATCGTTTTGCATGGGCTCACCGGACCGCTGTCGGTCAAAGGAAAGACGTATTACCTAGACATGCCCGCCTTTGGCTCGCTGCCGGACGAGCAGATCGCCGCCGTACTGACCTACCTGCGCCGCGAGTGGGAGCACACGGGTGCGCCCGTGGAACCCGCCACCGTGAAAGCCATCCGCGCCGCCACCGCCGACCGCCACGAGGCCTGGCTGCAGGACCTGCTGAGAGAGATTCGCTGATTCTTTGCGCGAGCCTCGCTCTGCCTGCAGCCGTGTTTTGCCAGTGCGCCGCGCGGCATCAGCATCACTTGGATGAGCCCGCCTCCGTGGCATTCACGGTGCGCACCTTCACCTCTTTATAGAGCTCGGTGTCGGAGCCTTTTTTATCCTTCGTGTCCTTGCTGCCGGACCAGATGTTTTCCGTGCTGCCATCGGCGTGGCGGAGGCGTAAGTTGTCGAGATGGACCTTGTAGCTGCCTGGTTTGGCCCCTTTGAAAACGATGGCTTGGCCTGGCATGATGCCAGGGCCGTAGCTCGCGAGGCCGATGACGCGATGCTCCCAAACGCCCGCACCGCCCTTCGGTTCCGGCCCGCTCGCCTGCTCACGTCCGAACTGATCCACGCCCTCGCCGCGTTTAAAAAAGGGCGAGATGTCCTTGCTGTCGTTTCCTTTGAAGGGCGAGTAAAAGAATCCTTTCGCCGGACTGCCAGGCGCGACTGCGATGTCAAACTCCACGGCGTCTGTGGCATATACATGCCCGCCATAGCGCGCGAAGGGAATGACCAGGCTGTCCTTGGGCTTGGTCCCTTTCTCCACGGTCACGGAGATCTCAAGCACCTCGCCCTCGGGTGCGGGTTTGGCGTCGAGCTTCATCGGCGCAGGTTGGTGGGTTAGCACCGCGCCCGTGCTGGCGGTCCAGGCGTCCATCTCCGTCTTGAGCGCCGCCACCACCTCGGGGTGGTCCTTGGCCACGTCGGTGCTTTCAGCGACATCTTTGTGCATATCATAAAGCTCCGCGTGGTCGGAGTAGCGGTGCATGCGCCAGTCGGCGGTGCGGATGGCGTCCTCATTGTGCCATGCCCAGTAGTAGCTGTTCACCGGGCTGGGCTCATTGCCGCGCAGTGCGGGCCAGATGTTTTTGCCATCCAGCGGGCGGGTCTCGGGCATCTTCAGGTCTGCCATGGCCATCAGCGTCGGAAACATGTCCAGCGCGCCGCAGAGCCCGTCCCAGGTCTTGCCACCGGAGAGTCCGCCCTTGGGCCATGAGATGGCCGTGGGCAGGTGCGTGCCGCCCTCGTAGACCGAGTGCTTGCCGCCGCGCAGGGGCAGGTTGCTGCCGTCGCGTGTGGCGCCGTTGTCGCTGGTGAAGACCACAATGGTGTTTTCCCGCAGGCCGAGTTTGTCCAGCTCCGCCAGGATGGCGGCCACGTTGCTGTCCATCGCATGCACCATGGCGCTGTACACACGCCGCGTCTCATCCGTCACCTTGGCGTCCACACCTGCCAGGTCAGAGTCTTTGGCCTGCAGCGGCGCATGCACGATGTGATACGGCACATAGCAGAAAAAGGGGCGGTCCTTGTTTTCGCGGATGAACTCCAGCACATGGTCATTGACGAGGTCGTCCGTGTAGCCTGCATCATTCCCGTGGTAGTCGCGATTGTGCCACCAGCTCACGGGGCCGCGTCCGCTGCTGGTGCGCCGCGTGAAGTAGTCCGCCCCGCCGCCATAGTACACCCACGCCTCGTCAAAGCCGTGCGCATTGGCGCCCAGGCCGCTGACGAAGTCCTTGTTCTTGCGGTCCTTCCAGTTTTCCGTGTAGGCCTTGCGATACTCCGGCGTGTCCGGGTCCTCGCCATTGTGCCATTTGCCAAACACACCGGTGTGGTAGCCGTTTGCCTTGAAGCCGTCCGCGATGGTCGTCTCCTCCACAGCCAGCTCGCCGCCAGTCTCCGGCCCGGTGCCGACGCGGAAGCAATGGCGCGCGGTGAGGAGCATCGCACGTGTGGGCGAGCATACGCACCAGCCCATGAAGTTTTTGAGCTCCACCCCCTGGGTAAAAAGCTTGTCGATGTGCGGCGTCTGGATCGTGCCGCCCGGATGAACGCTGAGATCGCTCCAGCCGAGATCATCGGCCATGATGTAAACGACATTAGGCGGCGCGGCATGCGCGCGCACGAGCAGCGTGCAGAATACGATAAACGTGAGCAGGGATTTCATGGTGCGGAGCTGTGGGGTTGGGACGTTGAATAAGAAATAGGTTTCAAGGTGTAGCCGCTGTGCTGATGAGCCTGACCTCCACGGCATCGAGGTAGTGATCCACCTTCGGAGCGGCAGCGTCCGTCAGAGCAGCGCCGAGCGAGATGACGAGACTGCGCGTGCCCGCAGGGATCTCCATCGTCGCCTTCACCAGATGCCAGCCGCGATCGCCCGGCTCGCTGACTTCATTGCGCCCCACATGCTGCAGCACGCGCTCAAATAAAGTGGCCTCGTCATTCCAGATGGGGCGAATGTCTTCCGGTGTCTCCGCAAACGCCGCCAGCCGGATCTGAAACCGGTCTGCCACCGCTGCGCCGCTGCCGTGAAAAGCCGCCGTCACCTCCACCTGACGCGTCGTCGAGGCAGATGCCGATGCCTCGCCCGCTGGCGTCTCCGCCATGTCCACGATTCGGTAGGCGTAGCTGTACTTTCGTTTCTCCGCCGGTGCCAGCCGCGCCATGCCCAGGCCATTCGCAGGCGATGCTCCATCCGTAGTGCTGTGCGTAGGCAAAAGATCGCCAAACCATTCATTGGCGCGGTTGGGAAAACCGTGCCTCGCCTCCATGTGCGCATCCTCAAAGCCCTCGCTGAAAAGCAGCTGGCTCCGCCGTGCCGCAGCCTGGCTCAGCGGCGCTGCATAGGCCCAGACGACGGATGCGCTGAAGCAGCCCAGCACCAGCCCCGCTGCCGCCGCCCACATCGGGCGCCATTGCCGCCAGCGTGTCGGCTTTGCGGGCCGCGCCTCATGTAGCAGCGTCTGCACCACCGGCTCTCCCGACTGTGCCTGCACCGCCGTGCGCACCTGCTGGTCAAACATCGCCGCAGCGGCAAATCGCCGCATGTTTTCCGGCGACTCCTTCAGCCATGCCTTGAGCTGCATGCCGCCGGCCTCGTCCAGCGTGCCGTCGAGATAGGCGGAGATGAGTTCGTCAGTGTTCATGGTCAGGATTCTTGTTCAAGTTTCAGGTGCAGCTCCACGCAGGCGCGCAGTTGCTCGCGCACGCGCTGCAGCGCCACGCGCACCGCCGTGGCCGCCATGCCCAGGCGTGCGGCCATCTCGCTGGCGTTCAGATCTTCAAAGTAGCGCATCTGCACCAGACGCCGCGCATGCGCAGCCAGCTTGCCGAGGCATTCGCGCACCAGCTCAGACTCATCCTGTGCGGCGGGTGCCAGAGACGCCCAGGTCTCCGTAAAGCCCGCGAGCACCTCGTCATCAAACACCACCGGGCAGCGCATCACGTCCCGCCTTTGTCCCAGCACCTGATACTTCGCAATTCCCAGCGCCCAGCCTGCAAACGGGCGCGACTCATCATACTCCGCAAACCGCCGGTAGATGACCAGCGCCGTCTCCTGCAGCACATCCTGCGCGGTGGCGTGGTCGCGGATCATCGCGTGCACATAGCCGGCCACCATCGGCTGGGCGATGATCCACAGCCGCATGAAGCGTTCCTGGTCGTTTTCACTGAGCATGGCTGGGCAGTATTTCCGCCAGACCTGCAAAGCGTAACAAAGTTTTTTCCATTTCAGCCAGTATTCTCACCGGCTTCTCCTTCCTTCCATTGATGAAAACACGCCTGCCCACCCTCGCCCTGCTCGCCGCCGCGCTCTTCCAGCCGCAGCTCATGCTCCCGCTGCACGCCGCACCACCCGAGCCCACGCTGGAGCCCACCCTGCGCGCCGTGGACCTCCACATCGGCGAATCCGCCGAGGTAAAATTCGCCGATGGCAGCACCGCAAAGGTGAAGCTGCTCGATCTCCAGGAAAAGACCGACTCCATGGCCCATGCCGTACGCGAGGCCCGCGTGAAGGTGGAGGTGAATGGCAAGGAGGCCTGGCTCACCAGCGCCACCTACCACCTGCCACAAACCGTCGGCGGCGTGCAGATCGACTGCCCCATCACCCGCGGCTACAATGCCAACAGTAGCGAAGACTCCTGGGGCCTGGTGGCCGACGCACGCCTGCGCCTCTGGCCCACTGGCGCGTCATGGATCGAGCCCGGCACCTTTGTCTATCCGCTCAAGCAGCGCTGGTTTGCCACCAGCACTCAATTCTCCAACGAACCCACCTACGTGGACGGCGGCGACAAACCCGACCGCAAAAAAATCTACTACCACAACGACCTCGACTTCGGCGGCTGCGAAGGCCTTGTGGAGGTCGTCGCCGCCACCGATGGCCTCGTTGTCAGCGCACGCGACAAGACACTCGACGGTTACTCCCTCACGCCCGTGCGTCCGCGCTATGACGTCGTCTATGTGCTCGACTCACGCGGCTGGTACTACCGCTACAGCCACTTCCACAGCATCGACGACGCCATCCAGCCCGGCACACGGGTGAAGATGGGCCAGCGCATGGGCCTGCTGGGCAAGGAAGGCGCCAGCGGCGGCTGGTCGCACCTGCACTTTGGCATCAAAAGCCGCCAGCCCTCCGGCAAGTGGGGCACGCAGGACGCTTACGCCTTCGCGTGGCAAAGCTATGTGCGTGAGCAAAAGCCCGCCGTCATCGCCGTCGCGCGCCCGCATCACCTCATCCGTGTGGGCGAGACCATCACGCTCGATGCCACCAAATCCTGGGCCGCCTCCGGCAAGATCGCCAGCTATGAGTGGACGCTCTCAGACGGCACCAAAAAGAACACGGCAACCTTTGAGCGCACCTACACCCAGCCCGGCAGCACCAGCGAGATCCTCAAAATCACCGACGACGCCGGCCACACCAGCTACGACTTCGCCATCGTCCAGGTCATCGGAGACGACCTCGCGAACATCCCTCCAGCCATCCACCCGAGCTTCTTCCCCACCATGAACCTCAAGCCCGGCCAGGAAATCACTTTCAAGGTCCGCACTTTCCGCGATGCCGGCGGCGAGACCTGGGATTTTGGCGACGACACCGCACCCGTGACCGTCAAGTCAGACGGCAACGCCAAAGCCCTCGCCAAAGACGGCTACGCCATCACCACCCACACCTTCGCCAAACCCGGCGACTACATCGTCACCGTCCAGCACACCAACGCCCGCGGAGAGAAAGCCCTGGGCCACCTCTGGGTGCGGATCGAAGAGTGAGGCCCATAGGTTCGCCTGAGCGGGATGCGAAAAGTTTGAACTGCAAAGCCAAACCCAAAAAAGCGCCTCATGCACCGCTCATTAGAATACCACAACATGCTACTTTAAAATACAACATCCATCTGATCCCACACCCTCCCCATCCGCATGGAAATCATGCGTTTTTACAGCCTCGTTTCTCCCCAGCCACACTCGCCACGCTCACGGCGTCGCGCTCACCTTCACGCGGAAGAAATGCCGCGTCTGCGCAGCAGGCATGGGCACGCTGACGACCTCATTCGTGCCGTCCTCGGCCAGCACGGTCGGGGTGGTGGTCGCGACGGTCCAGATGCTAAGATCAGGGCTGAACTCCACAGTGTAGGCGATGCCTGCTGCGACCCGGTCTTTGCGGCGCATGAAGACGGCACCGTTGCCCTCCATGTGCGGCAGGCCGGGCGTGATCACGCCGCCCTGGTGGCAGAGCGGCCCCGCGCAGGGCTGGGTGGGATTGGTGCCAAAAGCGAACTCCAGCAGGTTCTGAACCCCATCGCCGTCAAAGTCCTCGCCAGAGGCAGTGCGGGCGGCCGTGCTGCTGCCGAAATGCTGCTGCTGCCACGCTGGATACGGCGCAGGCGGCGGCTCCAAACCAGTGCCCGTGAGTGTCACCAGAAAATCCGTGCCATCATTGCTCGGGATGCGCAGCGTCGCCGTGCGCAGGCCTGCGGCTCCCGGCGTAAAGACGATGCTCGCCGTGCTGTTGCTGCCGGAGACCAGCGTGCTCAGGGCCGGCCCGCTCAGCGCGAACTCAGCAGCGTTCGGCCCCTCCACGGTGAGGGAGCCCAGCACCAAATCGCTGATGCCCGTGCTGCGTAAAACAAAGGTCTGCACCGGCCCGGCCGCACCCGCGGTCTGACTGCCAAAACTGACGGTCGGCACGGCGCGCACCAGCGCGATGCTGTGGTAGTCCCCCACGCCGATGGCGGTCACGTTTTTCAGACCCGCAGGCAGCGTGGTCTCACCATAGGCATTGTAGCCGCCCCAGGCCGCCACCGTGCCATCCCGGCGCAGAGCCAGATTGTGCTGATACCCCGCCGCCACCGCCACCACATCCGCCAGGCCCGCGGGCACCGCCGTCTGCCCGTCGCTGCCACGGCCCCACGCCGCCACCGTGCCGGTCACCTTCAGCGCCAGCGTGTGCGCGTCCCCTGCCGCGATCGCTTTCACCTGCCCCAGTCCCGCAGGCACGCTGGTGGCGCCATCGCCCGCATAGCCCCAGGCGATGGCAGTGCTATCCCCCTGAATCGCCACGCTGTGCGCTCCTCCCGCGGAGATCGCGAGCACATCGCTCAGTCCCGCCGGGATGCTGCACTGGCCGTAGCTGTTATCCCCCCAGGCGCGTACGCCTCCCGCACCATCCAGCGCCAGGGTGTGGGCGTATCCGCCGGAGAGCAGGTCTCCATCCGCCAGGCCTGCAGGTGTGCTGCTCTGGCCATAGGCATTCCATCCCCAGGAGCTGACGGTGGCATCGCTGCGCACCAGGGCGCTGTGCATGAAACCCGCTGCGATGCTGCGCACACCCGTGAGCCCGCGCGGCGCGGTGCTCTGCCCGTGGAAGTCACTGCCCCACCCCACCACCGTGCCATCGGTCTTGAGCGCGAGGTTGTGAAATCCCCCTGCGGAGATGCTCTTCACCCCCGTCAGGCCGCCCGGCACCGTGGTCTGCCCGTAGGCGTTCCAGCCCCAGGCTACCACGCTGGTGGCAGGTGTCAGAGCCGTGCCGCCCGGCGCCTCCACCGTGAGGCGAGCCCGGTAGGGCGGCGGCTGGCGGACGATCACCAGAGTGTAGGTCCGCGTGGCCGTGCCCAGAGAGGAGACAAGGGTGAAAGTATTTCTGCCAAGTGGGAGCGGCAGGGGGTTCAAGAGCCCCACCACAGCGCTCTGCCCGTTGATGGTGACGGTGGCGCCCGAATCCACCGGCCGCACGTAGATCTGCACCGTCGGCGTGAGGCGGGAGAGAGGGCTGGCCACCGTGTAGCTGAAAACATCCGGGCTGAAGGCCGGGCTTAGAGTCAGCCCGACTAACGTGCGCGCATCCTGCACAGAGAATTGCGTTAGGCGCACGTCCTTCCCCGTCGCACTGATGTTGATGAGCGCCGCAGGGGTGAAGGCATCATTGCTGGGAATGGTGATGCTGAGAATGTGATTCGCGGCGACAGTCGGAGAGTACGAGACAGTAAAACTAGTCGTCTCACCGGGAGCCAGCTGCGTGGCACCAGGCACGGACACCGCAAACTGCGTTGTATCTCCGCCCAGCGTCAGAGTGCCGAGCTGCAGCGGCAGGTCCCCTTGGTTGCGAATGGTGAGGGTCTTCACCGCGCTGGTGGAATTCAAGGCCTGATTCGAAAACACCACCACCGGCGAGCCATTCACGCCGATCGACGTAGCGTCCTGCTCCAGCCGGATGCTCGGTCCGTGGATGGTCACGCTCAGAGCCAGCGTGCCGGTGCACAGCCGAGAGTCCGTGGCCTTCACAGTGATTGGATAAATCCCTGCCGCGAGCGAAGAGCCGCTGATCACGCCTGCGCTGGAAAGCGCGATTCCCGGCGGCAGCGCACCTGCGGAGATGCTGTAGCTCATCGGTCCCACACCACCGCTTTGAGACAGCGTCACACTCACAGCCTCCCCCTGCTGGGCAAAAGGCGAGGCGCCGCTCAGGGTGATGGCTGGGCACGGCTGTGTGGTCAGTGTGTAGGACACGCTAAAGCCATCACGCGTGGAGGTGATCGTGTAGGAAGCCGCCACCGGCAGCGTGAGGCTGCCGCCCACCACTGGCGTGCCATTGATCGTGATCGCACCGCCGGAGACCACTGCGCTGGGAGTGAAGGTGAGACTCGTCACTCCCGTCGGGATCAGGGTGGAGTAGGCAAGAGTGTTGGAGGTAAAGGCCGGACTGAGCACCACACCACTCACGCCCAGGCTAGCCAGCCGCGTATCCACCGCCATGCCTGTGAAGCGCAGCAGAAAGGGCGCCGCATCCCGGTCATTGGTGGGGATGGAGAGGACCATCTCCCGCTGGCCCGCGCTTGCCACCTGCGGCGTGAAGGCCACGGTGAAGGTGGCGCTGCCACCCGGCGGGATGCTGCTGGCCCCCGGAGCAGACACGGTGAAGTCCCCGCCGCTCCCCGTCGAGGTCATCGCACCCAGCGTCAATGCCGCACTGCCGGTATTGCGCAGGGTGATGGTCTTGGTCTGGCCGCTGGTCAGCAGCGCCTGCGTGAATGAGGTCGTCACCAGACCGCTGAGATAGAGCCCATGCTCAAGGGTCAATGACACATCCCGCACGAAGCCAGGGTTCACCGGCAGCGTGTACGCCGGGTTGCTCGTGGATCCCCAGCGCACCAGAGTGCCGTCATTTTTGAGCACCACCGCCAGATCATACCCCACCGCCATGGCGCGCACATTGTCCAGTCCCGCAGGCATGGTCATGTAGTCACCGAACTGGGTGTGCAGACCGGCGATCGCCAGCGTCCCGTCAGCTTTGAGTACCATCATTTGGTAGTAGCTTGCGGAGATGGCACGTGCGTTCGTAATTCCACTAAATGGCGTGCCATTGAATGGAGGTCCGCCACGCACCACCACGCTGCCGTCACCTTTCAAATAGGCCACGTAGTTGTTGGTCGCCGACGCCGCCACCACTCCCGCGAGTCCGGCCGTCCCGGCCTGCCCAAAGTCGTTAGCACCCCACGCCACCACGGTGCCATCGGCTTTCACGGCCACGCTCACCCCGGTTCCGGCGGACACCGCCACCACGCCGCCCAGTCCGGCGGGCACATCGCACTGCCCGGAAGAATTGGCCCCCCAGGCAACCACGGTGCCGTCACTCTTCAGCACCAGGCTATGACCGTCCCCGGCAGAGATGGCGATGACTGCGGACAGCCCCGCCGGCACCGCAGCCAGGGACGGACTTCCCCATCCCACCACAGTGCCGTCCCGCAGGAGCGCAAGGGAGTGCGAAGCGCCCGCCGACACCGCCACCACGCCTGTCGTCAAGCCCGCTGGCACCGTGGTCTTGCCCTGAAAAGAGTCGCCCCAGGCACCCACAGCTTTGTCCACCGCCAGTTCCTGCCCGCTCTCCTCCACGCGCAGCTTCGGCGCGTTGACGGTGAGGGAGTAGGAGACCGCCGCGCTAGGGCAGCCATAGAGGTCCGCCGCTTTCACACTCACGGTGAAGGTCCCCCCGGCGAACGGCGTGCCAGAAAGCGTGCCATTGGCCGCCAGACTCAGACCGCCCGGCAGTTGCCCGCCCGTGATTGAAAACGTGGCCGGGCTCGCGCCGCCGGTCTGCGTAAAGCTCTGGCTGAAGGCCACTCCTGCATCAGCACTCGTCACCGTCGGGGGCACCGCGGTCACCACTGGGCACGGCAGCGTGCCGCGCAGCGAGACATCAAAAGGATTCGCCGCACCGGCTGCATTGCTGGCAATGTGCAGCCCCGCCTGGCTCAAAAACTCGCTTCCCGGAGCAAACGTCACCGTGAAGGTGGTGTTCTCCCCCGGCTGCAGCTCCGTGGCCCCCGGCGTGCCCGTGCTGAAGCTCGCCGCCTGCGCCCCGTCCAGCGTCAGCACCAGCCCCGTCAGCGGCGCATTGCCGGTGTTGCGCACGGTGAAAGTCTTCACCGCCGAGCCACCGCTGCTCACCGCGCCAAAGTCCACCACGCCCGCGCCATCGGCCAGCGGCGTGCCCACAGGCTGCTCCACCACGATCTGCGGCGTCGGCAGCACCACCGTCACGGTGAAGGTCTTGGTGGCCACATTCCCAGACGTATCGGTGGCCGTGACCGTCACCGTTGTGGTCCCCACCGGAAAGGCGCTGCCACTCACTGCGCTGTAGCCGATGACAGGCGCAGGGTCGGTATCGTCCACCGCTGTAGCCGCCGCGTAGGTGACCACGGCCGAGGTGGACGTTGGCAGCGGCGCATAAACACTCACATTGGCAGGCGGCGTGAGCGCCGGTGGGCGGCGCTCCTGGCTCGTCGCATCGTAGATTTCCAGCTCATCCACCGCCACCAGCGCGGGCGCATTCCGCACCCGCAGGCGGATGCCCGTCGCGCTCACCGCCGGGAAGGACCACAGATGTCTCTGCGGGGGCAGCGAAAATTTTCCCGTTTGCGGCAGCGTCGCATAGTCCAGCGTGCCGATCGTCGTCCAGCTCCCCTCCGGCGTGCTGGCAGAGGGGCTGGCTGCCGTGGTGTACTGCAGGTCAAACGTGGCCGTGAAGCGGTCGCCGAGCTGCGCGGTGTTGTCCCGCCCAAACGCGATCTTGTCCACCGTCACCGGCGTCGCTCCCAAACTGATGCCGATGGCAGCGTCTGCCGTGGCAGGCAGCCATGAGCTGGCATTGCCATAGACCCCGTCATTCACGTTGGGGATGGCATGCGGCGGGCTCAGAACCTCAGTGCCGAACGCCGTCTTCCCTGCGGCCAGATTGTTCGTCCGCGCCACGCCGCCCTCCTCCAGCAGCGTCAGCCCGGGCGCAGCATAGAGCTCGATTTCATCCACGCACACCCAGCTTCCCACGTCGCTGGCGGCCGCAATTTTCAGCCGCAGGCCCGTGGCCTGCACTGGAGTGAATGAGAACACATGCCGCGCAGCCATGCTGGAGAAATTCGCGCCCCCGCTGCTCTGGTAGTTCAGCGTGCCCAGCGTCGTCCAGCTCCCGTCCGGCGTGCTCGCATCGGGATTCGCCACCGTGGTGTACTGCAGCGTGTACACCGCCAGCGCCCGGTCCGTAAAATTGCCCGTGCCGTCCCGCCCAAACGCCACCCGTCCCACCGTCACCAGCTTCGTCCCAAACCCCACCCCCGCAAACGAAGACCCCGCCCCCGCGATCCACGAGTTACCATTGCCCTGCAGGCCGTCGTTCAAATTCTTGATCGCATGCGGCGCGCTGCCGATCTCATTCTGCGCAAAAGCCATTCCCCCTGGTGCCAGATTTCCCGCTGACACTGCTCCGCCCTCCGCCTCCAGCGCCAGGTTTTGAGCGCTTGTGATCACCACCCCTCCCCATGCCGGCAAAACCCCAAAGAAAAAGAGAAGCAGGAAGGCTTGCGTGCGCAAAATACTTGAATGGCTCATGGGGCTGCATCGTACCCTGACCGCTCCTCCCACGCCACGCTAGGCCGAGCCGCCGCGGCCATACTTTGGTATGGAGACAAAGCCAAAAAGCCTGTCCAATTCCGATCCAATCTGGCATCCTTCACCTTTCATGGTCACCGCCGCCGATCTCCAGACTCTCAATGAGGCCACCTTAGCACTCTACACTCCAGAGTTGCGCCTTGGTGGCTATCCTGAGGCCGCTTTCAAATTCCTCAGCACACTCATCGGCGTCGATCAGATCAACTACGCCAACCTCGACCTCCAGGCCGGCTCCATGGAAATGGTCACCAGTGCCCTCACCCCCGACTGGGCCGCGGGCGTCGAAGGCTTCGGCCGCTGCATGTGGAAGTATGACATGACCAATTTTGATCCCTCGGTGAACGAAGGGAAACCCTTCTTCAGCAGCGATTTCGTCAGCCAGCGCCAGTTCCACAATCTGGACATATACAGCGAATGCTTCCGCCTCCTCGGCATGGATCATCACGGAGCAGTTTATGTGAAGACAGATGAAACACACCGCCTGTGGTTCGGACTCGAACGCTCCGGTCCGCGCGAGTTCAGCGAGCGCGACCGCCTCATGCTCACGCTCGCGCAGCCGCACCTCGAAAACGCCCGCAGGCTCGCCCTGGCGCGTCAGAAAGTGCGCGATCAGCTCTGCATCACCCCTGAGACCTTCGCCACCGCCTATTCGCCACGCGAAGCCGAGATCGCCTGCTGGCTCACCGAGGGCAAGAGCAACATCGAGATCGGCCTGCTCATGAATCTGCACGTGCAGACCGTCAAAGGCCACGTCACCAGCCTTTTCAACAAAACCGGTTGCGGCAACCGACTCGCCCTCACGCTCCATCTCATAGAGCAAGCCCGCCTGCTTTCAGATATCCGGATGAAAGTCGTGGAGGCGCAGTACACACCACCGGCTCATGCTTGAAAAAACAAAACAGCCCAGCTGCGGGCAGCTGGACTGTTCTTGTTCACCGACTGACTGACTGACTCACTCAACCCAAAACACCATCAAATGCTCAGCAGGACTTCGCGTGGAAGGAAAACACATGCAGAAAGGTCCGCGCGATGATCTCCAGATCCAGGTAGAAGGACCAGTTCTGGCAGTACTCGATGTCCGAAGTCACGCGATGTTTGATCTCGCTTGAATTGTCCACCGGGCCGCGATGTCCGCGCACCTGGGCCAACCCGGTCACACCAGGCTTCACCGTGTGGCGCAGGGCATACTGGCTGCATTCCATGGCAAACAGCACGTCGTGCTCGGCCATATGCGGGCGTGGCCCCACCACCGACATGTCTCCAAACAGCACGTTCAGGAACTGCGGCATTTCATCGATGCTCAGCTTCCGCATCAGCCCGCCACCGGTGAAGATGCGCGAATCATTGGCACGTGCCTGCACGCTCTCGCGGCCATGGTTCACGGTCATCGTGCGGAATTTGTAAATCTTGAACATCTGGCCGTCTGCCCCGGAGCGCGACTGCTTGAAGAACAGCGGACCGGGCGAAAAGATGCGGTGCACCAGCCACACTCCGGCGCACAGGAAAGGCAGCACCAGAACCACCACCGGAAGGCTGATGCAGATGTCCAGCGTGCGCTTCAGGAAGCGATGCGCCGGGCTCACCAGCGGATGTTTGTGCAGGCTCACCAGCTTCATCTGCGAGTACTCGGTCAGCTGCACCGCGCCCATGTCTCCTACGATCGGCAGCAGGTCCACGGCCAGATGCGTGCCATGCGATTCCGCAATCTGCCGGATCCTCTCCGTGCGCGCTGCATTCGTGGGCAGGCGCCAGATCAGCAGATTCGGTCGGTCACGCTTCAGCGCCACCTCCAGTTGGTGCTCCAGAAACGCCTCCTGGCTCGCGTCCGTCTCAATGGCCAGCACGTCGCAGAGGTGAATGCCCAGCAGGGTCTTGTTGCTAAACCACTGCCTGGTTGCAGCCTCGCCGCCTTCATCACACACGGCCAAAATCCGCAGCCTTGGCTGAATTCTCGCCCCCAGGGCGCTCAGCATTTTCATGAACAGCACCTTTCCAACCAGCAGGCACGGGCCCAGCAGCGTCAGAAAGAGCAGCATCAGCTTGCGGGACATGTCATAGTTCCGCCAGATTCCCAGGTAAATGAACACCGTGAGCGTCACGAACAAAATCTGCGCCGCGCAAATTCTCAGCATCCTCCCGTTCAGCAGCTGAAACATGTAGTGTCCGTCACGGGACCAGATCAGCGTGTGCAGCAGCAGGCCGATGATGCCCAGCGCCAGCAGCACTCCCTCTTTCGAAGGCGGTGAAAGCACCAGGTTCAGCGTGTCAGGTGGCAGCAATTGGGACAGGACAAAGGCACCGAAATAAGCGCTGGCGGTCGAGATTACATCCACCAGGGTAAAAAACGGGGTCCATCCACTGACTCTTTGGTTAAGCGCGTCTTGCATGCAGAAACCTTCTCCCGCAGCAACTATAAATTCCAGAATACCTGGCCTTACATTTCAATCAGGAATCCTTTAGGCCACCCTCAGACAAGTGGAAGGGGACCGTGTCTCCTTCCAGCTCGCTCCTCCAGGTGTTTCTCCGTCCCGATGAACTGGTGCTCCTCAGTGAAGACATCGTCAGGGCCATCACCATGCCCACCATCACCGCAAAAAGATGGCGCGTCGCATCGATCTGCACTGGAAAATCCACCACCGCGTGCACCAGCATCGATACGACTGCCACGGAAAAACAAATCTGCCCGGCTTTGCGCTGAAACGACATGCCATCCCGCGGGTTTTTTGAAAACACCTGCCGCAGAGTTCCTATCCAGCGCCGCACCGGAAAGGCCAGCACGAGCATGAAAAAGACCACCCCCGGCCAGCCCCATTCAGCAAACAATTCGGTGTAGTCATTGTGCGCGTGCCGCCACCGCCCGGGCGCGAGGATCGGGTCCAGCGCAGAATAATGGACGGAAACCCACTCAAACGTGCCCGGGCCCGTCCCGGTCCAGCCATGGTCCCAGCCGATTTGCAGCGCCATCATCGCTGCATGCCGTCGGGCGGGATCGTCAAAATGTCGGTCCGCGAACACATTCCACCGGTCCAGTCCAGCACCGGCGCCACTCAGCCACGCCCCGGCTCCTAGCAGCCCAAGACCAATGAAGATCAGGAGAAGAGTTCGCCAGTTGCCAAAAGGCAGCGCCGCCAGATCCGGCTTCCACACCATCAGTCCCGCTCCCACCAGCAGCGCCACCTCCATTAAAAGCAGCACATGCCCCATCTTCGAGACATTCACAAACACAGCGATGATCTGAATCATCACCGCCACCACCAGAAACGACAGCATCATCTGCTGGCGGAAGTGTCGCAGCCCCCGCTGCAGCAGCAGCGTTCCCAGCCAGACACCCGCCGGCCACGTCAAATTGAGGAAAGCCGCCGTGTTTCCATGGTACCAAAACAGCCCGAACACCGAGTCCGGCACATGATTCACCTGCCAAAGCGCCGTCAACTCCGCCGAGGAGTGCAGGCAGAGTCCCGCAATTGCGGTGATGAACCCCGCCACCGTCACCGCCAGTGCCAGAACATACCTTCCGGTCCTTTCCGTCGCGAAATCCCTCACCACCACCATCAGCATTATTGCAACTGATATGGAAATCATGGCCTGAATGGAGGCTTCTTGGTCCATGGTCCCAAAGGCCAGCCAGGGGCTTTTATCCAGCTCAAAGATCGCCCCCGTGGCCCTCTCCACCATCGCCCTGGGAAAACAGGTCATCACCCACCCGTAGATCGCGATTCCCCCCGCAATTCCCCACACCGTCCTCTCCTGCGTATGCGGGGCTTTCCACTCCAGGCACCGCGCCACTGCCCAGCAGGCAAATCCTGTGCACGCCAGCCAGATAATCAGTGAATGCGTTGATCCTGGCAGCTTCACATTGGCCCCGGGTAGCACACAAATGCACAACGCTACAGAAGCGAGTGCGATACAGCGGAGGATGTAAATAAGGTTGGTGATACGCCAGTGTGCTCCCACCTCACCCCTACGGTCAACCTGACCGGCACTAAGACTACCCTTAGCGACATCTGAACCGTCAGTGAGTGGAGTTCTTCTAACGGTAACGGATGCTTATGGAAGTTCAAAAGCAAGCCGGGTGGAGCGCAGCCTCAACCAATGGCGGCAGCTTGATTGAATTCGCTCAGGTTCCGTTACAACAAGCCACCGCTGATTATGAAGTTGTGCTTTAACTCTAGCCTCTCAACGGGTAAATCACCCTCCTAAACCAGCACGACTCCTCCTCCAGCGCCCTCACTCCCCTAAATAACTAAATACTCGAACTAATCCCATGAAAAAGCGCATTCTCATCACTGGCGGAGCCGGTTTCCTCGGTTCCCATCTCTGCGAACGTCTGCTGGAGCAGGATCATGAAATCATCTGCGCCGACAATCTCTTCACCGGTCGCAAGCAGAACATCGCCCACCTCATGAACCACCCGAATTTCGAGTTCATGCGTCATGACATCACCCAGCCCATCAGCGTTGAGGTGGATCAGATCTACAATCTCGCCTGCCCCGCCTCCCCTCCCCACTATCAATACAACGCCATCAAGACCATCAAGACGTCAGTGATGGGCGCCATCAATGTCCTCGGCCTCGCTCGCCGCCTCCAGGCCCGCGTCTTCCAGGCCTCCACCTCCGAAATCTACGGCGATCCCGAAGTTCACCCCCAGCCCGAAAGCTACTGGGGTCACGTCAACACCATCGGACCACGCTCCTGCTACGACGAAGGCAAGCGCGTCGCCGAAACCCTCTTCTTCGACTACCACCGCCAAAACGGCGTGGACATCCGCGTCGTCCGCATTTTCAACACCTACGGCCCCCGCATGCTGCCAGACGACGGCCGCGTCGTCTCAAACTTCATCGTCCAGGCCCTTAAGGGCAACGACATCACCATCTACGGCGACGGCCAGCAGACCCGCAGCTTCTGCTACGTCGATGATCTCATCGCCGGCTTCATGAAGTTCATGGACACCGACGACTTCACCGGCCCGGTCAATATCGGCAACCCCGGCGAATTCACCATGCTCGAGCTCGCCGAGCTCGTCCTCGCCAAAGTAGGCGGCAAGTCCAAGATCGTCTTCCGCCCCCTCCCTGCAGACGATCCCAAGCAGCGCCAGCCCGACATCACGCTCGCCAAGACCCGCTTAGGCTGGGAGCCTAAAATCCCCTTGTCCGAAGGCCTCGACCGCACCATTGCTTACTTCGCCCAGCTGCTTTCCGGCCCCGCGGCCAAACAGCCCCGCCCGATGAAAGCACCGCTCAAAAAGCTGACCCTTAACTAATTTACCCGCTCTAAACCCCCTATGAGAATTTGCTGCATCGGTGCCGGCTATGTCGGCGGACCCACCATGGCGATGATCGCCGCCAAATGTCCCCACATTCGTGTCGATGTGGTGGACCTCAATGCCGCGCGCATTGCCGCGTGGAATTCCGACGAACTCCCCGTCTACGAACCCGGCCTCGATGACCTTGTGCGCTCCGCCCGTGGCCGCAATCTCTTCTTCTCCACCGAAGTCAAGGCGGGCATCCGCGACGCCGACATCATCTTCGTCAGCGTCAACACCCCCACCAAGACCTTCGGCGTCGGCGCTCACCGCGCTGCCGACCTTCGCTTCATCGAGTCCGTCGCCCGCACCATCGCGGAAGTCGCTGAAACTCCGAAGATCATCGTTGAAAAAAGCACCATCCCCGTCCGCACCGCCGAGGCCATCCAGACCATCCTCGCCTCCAGCGAGAAAGGCTTGAAGCATCAGGTGCTCTCCAATCCCGAGTTCCTCGCCGAAGGCACCGCCGTCGCAGACCTCACCATGCCGGACCGCATCCTCATCGGTGGCGAGCAGACCGAAGGTGGCCTTGCAGCCGTGGAGGCCCTCGTCAGCGTCTACGCCAACTGGGTTCCCCGCGAGCGCATCCTCACCACAAACCTCTGGTCCTCCGAGCTCTCCAAGCTCGTCGCCAATGCCTTCCTCGCCCAGCGCATCTCCTCCATCAACAGCATCTCCGCCCTCTGCGAAAAGACCGGCGCGGATGTCGATGAAGTCGCACGTGCCATCGGCACGGACTCCCGCATCGGCCCCAAATTCCTCAAGTCCTCCGTCGGCTTCGGCGGCTCCTGCTTCCAGAAAGACGTGCTCAATCTCGTCTACCTCTGCGGTCATTTCGGCCTCCCCGAAGTCGCCGCCTACTGGGACCAGGTAATCAAGATGAACGACTGGCAGAAGCACCGCTTCGCCGAGCGCGTCCTGCACACTCTTTTCAACACCGTCACCGGCAAGCGCATCGGCGTCCTCGGATTCGCCTTCAAAAAGGACACCAACGACACCCGCGAGTCCGCCGCCATCTTCGTCTGCCAGGATCTCCTCGAAGAGCGCGCCAATCTCTCCATCTACGATCCCAAGGTCGGCCCCGCTCAGATGTGCGCGGACCTCGGCATCGAAAGCAATCATCCCAATGTCGAATACGCCACCAGCGCCGCCCAGGCCGCCGCTGGCGCTCACGCCCTGCTCGTCCTCACGGAGTGGGATGAATTCCGTCAGCTCGACTTCGAAGCCATCTACCAGTCCATGGTCAAACCGGCCTGGATCTTTGACGGCCGCAGCCTGCTCGATCACGCGAAGCTCCGTCAGATCGGTTTCAAAGTGTACAGCATCGGCAAACCGCTGCCGAATGAACTGAAGGCCTAGCCCTTCGCTTCGAAAGCTTCGTCACAGCAAGATCTCCGCAAAACGGCAGATCGCCCTACCTCACGCTCACGCATTAAAAAATTATGGGACACCCATGCTCTATCACCATGCCCTTGGCCGAACGCACCTACTCCCCTGAGCCCCTGCTGGGCAATCCCCTCAGGCTCATCAAGGCGATGTTTGCAGATATCATGGCGGGCCGCGAGCTCGCCTGGCGTCTGTTCGTTCGCGATCTCAGCGCGCAGTATCGCCAGACCTACTTCGGTTATGTCTGGGCCTTCCTCCCGCCCCTCGTCGCCTCCCTGACTTTCATCTTCTTGAATTCTCAGGGCATTGTCGAGATCGACACCGGCACCGTCCCCTACCCCGCCTTTGCCATGATGGGCACCCTCCTCTGGCAGGGCTTTGTGGATGCCGTCACCGGTCCGGTGCAGAGCCTCAGCGCCGCCAAATCCATGCTCGCCAAGATCAATTTCCCCCGCGAGGCGATCTTGCTGGCCGGCTTCTACATGGTGCTCTTCAACTTCGCCGTTCGAATGGTTTTGCTCGTCGGTGTCATGATCTGGTGGAAAGTCCCAGTGAGTGGTGGTCTGGCCTTCTTCCCGGTCGCCCTCGGGGGCCTCCTTCTCTGCGGCAGCGCCATCGGCCTCGCCATGGCGCCCATCGGCACTCTGTATGGAGATGTTTCCAAAAGCATCCCCATCTTCGCCCAGTTCCTCATGCTGCTGACCCCCGTGGTATATCCTGCCAGGACCGAAGGCCTCGCCGGACTCCTCGCCACCTGGAATCCCATTTCTCCTCTCATGGTCACCGCTCGCCAGACGCTCTCGGGCCAGGATCTCACCCTCCTTGTTCCCTTCGCCATCATCACCTTCGTCTCCCTCATCGTGGCTTTCGCCGGACTCGTCGCCTTCCGCCTCGCCATGCCCCACCTCATCGCCCGCATGGGCGGCTAGTCCGTCCTTCACCTCTCCACCGCCATGCTCATCATGACCACTCCGATTGAAAAGCCCCTGGACGCGACCCGTTCCGCAGGAGCGGCCTCTCTTGCGCCCGCCCGCCCAGATGATGTGCTGGTCGATGTCCGGCATGTCTCCAAAAAATTCTGCCGCGATCTCAAGCGCTCCCTCTGGTACGGCATCAAGGACGTTTTCACGGAGATGAACCCATGGCAGAGATCCGCCTCTGCAAGCACTGCAAACGCGCTGCCAAATGAAAACGATCTCCGCGCCGGCGAGTTCTGGGCAGTCCATGACGTCTCCTTCCAGCTCCGCCGCGGCGAGTGCCTCGGCCTCATCGGCCACAATGGCGCTGGCAAGACCACGCTCCTAAAAATCCTCAATGGCCTCATCAAGCCCGACTCCGGCTCCATCACCATGCGGGGCCGCGTCGGCGCATTGATCGCCCTCGGTGCGGGCTTCAACCCCATCCTCACCGGCCGCGAAAACATCTACATCAATGCCGCCATCCTCGGTCTCAGCAAAAAGGAGATCGATGCCCAGCTCGACACCATCATCGACTTTGCCGAGATCCGCGAGTTCATCGACGCCCCCGTCCAGACCTACAGCTCCGGCATGCAGGTCCGCCTCGGCTTCGCTGTCGCCACCGCCATGAAGCCAGACGTCCTCATCCTCGATGAAGTCCTCGCCGTGGGAGACGCCGCCTTCCGTGCCAAATGCTTCAAGCGCATCGGCTCCATCGCCCGCGACTGCGCCATCATCTTCGTCTCACATGACCAGAGCCAGATGGCCCGCATCTGCACCGCCGCCATGCTCATGGCCTCCGGACGCAGCCTCTACTACGGCACCACCAACGAGGCCATTGATCGCTACAACTCCCTGCAGGCCGCCAAATCCAGCAACCAGTGCACGCTGCAGACGCACGACTCCATCCAGTCCGTCTCCTTCGGCGAAGACGCCGCGCAGATGATGGTGCAGGCCGGCTCCTCTCTCGTCATCAAACTTCACGTCAAATCAGAGCAGCGTCTCCCGGTTGGCATCGCCTTTGTCAATTTCATCGACCTCGCCGGCACCACCTCCGGGCAGGCAGACTTCTCCGCACACCTCGAAGAAATCCCCGAAGGCAGCTCCGAACTCGCCCTCACCATCGATCGCGTCGATCTCGCCCACGGCATCTATTCGCTGAACCTCGCCATCTTCGCCAGCAACAAGCAGGAAACCCTCGTCCACGCTGTCGGCTACGCCCAGGTCACCGTCGAAGGCGCACCCTACATGTGGTGTGCCTACAAGATGCCCGTCCGCGAGATCGAGACCAAAATCGCAGCCTGATCTTCTCATGAAAATGCTGATCTTCGAAAACGCCAAGCTCGTCGCGGAAGCCGTCGCCGTGTTCGGCATCCTCATCCTCTTCTGGCGTCATCCCGACATGCAGAAGGCTCGCGGTCAGCTTTCCCGTTTTCATCCTGTCATCATCGCAGTCGCCGCCCTCTTCGTGGTCGAGGCCACCGCGCAGATCACAACGCGCGATCAATACAAGTATCCTCAAAAGCACGAGCCCTTTCCCTTCACCCGCTGGGCCATGTTTGCCGGGTTTACCCATTCCTTGGATTCTGCAAGCCTCTATGACTGGCGCGGCATCACTGCTGCGGGACAGCCTGTCGAGATCAATCCCGCCCACTTGTTTCTCACCACAAACGCCGTGGTTCTGTTCTCCAAAACTCACGCACTCGGCGATCAGCTCCCCCTTGATAGTCAGCCGGCGGACCCTGCGGTCACCCGCGCTTTGGACGCTTTTGCTGAAGGAATTCTCGTGCGTCACAACCAGCTGCATCCTGAGCAGCAGGTGATCCGCATCGAGCTCTGGAAGCGCACACTCCCCCTTCAGCCGGGCGCCGTAGTTCCCGCCGCCTTTGCTGTGCCAGGCAGCAAATGGGTTTACACCTGTTCCCCAGACCAGCCATGATCTTTAAACAAGGTACGTCCGCCCACCTCGGTATCGCCAGGGTATTAGTTTATACCATTCTGCTGGCGGACCTCCTCCTCGACAATGTGCCGGCTCTTGCCGCCATGCCCGCGGCGGCCTTTCTCCCGCGTGGTGTCCTGGCCTGGCTGCCTGCTTCATGGCTTCACTCCATGCTTCAGGGCTCGTTCCTCCATGGTTTCTCCCTCGCCTATGGTGTCGTCCTGCTGCTCGGGCTCTTGGGTCTTGGCAGGGCCTGGCTGGTCACCGGCCTCGCCCTGCTTGGCACAACCTTTTTCCACGGCATCGCACGTGGCTTCGGCGGTCATGTCAATCATCAGGAGCTTCTGGGGCTTCATGTGCTCTTCTTCTTCCTCACCAGTCACTCCTTCGCCGCCTTTTCTTTGAATTCGCTGCTCTGGAAAAATACTCCTCAGGAGGATGCCGGCACCGTCAGCCGTGTCCTCCTGCGCAGTCTTTGCTTCATGATTCTGCTGACTTATTTCTTTATCGGCGTCGCTCGCCTGCAGACCTCAGACTGGCGCGTCTATGGCACTAATGCCATGACTTTCTACGCCCTTCAGCACAGCACGAAGTGGAACTACTGGGATTTCAGCCTCGCCCGCGGTCTTCTGCACCAGCCCCTCTTTGCCCTCTTCCTCAAGGTGGCCTTCCCCATGGCGACCATTCTTGAGCTTGCCGCCCCTCTCGCGGTCCTGGTGCGCCGCCTGGTCTGGCCCATCATCATTTCCCTCTTCCTCTTCCACGTTTCGATCCTTCTGACCATGAACATCTTTTTCTGGCAGAACATGGTTCTCCTGCTTCTTCCTGCCATGGGCTGGTATGTGGATCGCAATTGGCAGCCCGCCACGGATTCCGGCAAACCCTTGCTCGTCTTCTACGATGCCGCCTGCGGCCTCTGCGATGGTTTCATCCGCCACGTGGCCAAAGCTGACAAGGCCGGCCTCATCCGCTTCGCACCGCTCAATGGCATGACCGCCCGTGAGCACAATATCGTTTTGCCGGAGCAGCGCGCTGAGTGGACCATCATGGCCGTGGATGGCACCAAGGTCATGGACCGTTCGGACGCCGTCCTCCACATCCTCGCAAAAACTTCCCTCTGGGCTGACATCGCCGATCTCGCCACGGTCGTCCCCCGCTTCGTCCGCGACGCCATCTATCGCAAGGTCGCCCGCTGGCGCCATCTCATGCCGCTCAAGAGCGATGCCTGCGAACTCCCTTCGCTTGAGATGCGCCGCAAGCTCCTGCCTTAATCCCAAGTCACCGATATGTCGGCATCCTCATCGCGCGGTAAAATTCAAGCCCTGGAAGGTCTTCGTGGCTATCTGGCCATGTGGGTCGTTGTCACTCACTTGTTTCAGTTCAGCGGCCATCCCCTGTTGGGTCTTCCAGTCATCAGTCTGCTCACCAGCGGGCATCACGCGGTGCATTTGTTCATGCTCTTGAGCGGCTTTGTCATCGCGCTCCTCATCCACCAGCGCCCTGAATCCTATGGCACCTATGTGCGCCGCCGGTTCTTCCGCATCTACCCCGTGTTGTTCTTTGGCGTGCTGCTGGGCATCATTGTGCATCCCATGCGCGGTGAACTTCTCTCCACCTGGTGGCCTGCCTTCTTCGACCAGGATCTGCTCGCCTATTTCAACAAGTGCTGGCAGGCATTTGACTCTCACATCATCGCCTACGCCGCTTGCGATTTCACGATGACCAACGGGATCGTCCCCAACTCCGTCCTTCCCTACGTTTCCGTTGCGTTCAATGGAGTCGCCTGGAGCCTTTCCCTTGAGTTTCAGTTCTACCTCGTCGCTCCTCTGCTCTGCTCGCTTTTGCAGCCTCTTCGCAAGCATCTGGTCAAAGTCTGCCTCGGCGTCTTTGCGGTGATGCTGTTCAGAAGCTTTGTCTTCCCGCCATCCAATGGACTGCCCTGGAGCACCCATGGCGCCTTCCTTCCCTTCAACATTGAGTGGTTTCTTCTCGGCATCTTGTCTTTCCACCTGCGCAACTATTGCCTGTCAGTTCGAATCCAGGATTTCATCAAAATCCCCCTCCTGCCCGTCGCCCTTGTGCTGTCACTCCTGCTGGCCCGTGGTCATGCGGCAAAGCTCCTCGGCATAGGCTTTGAGGAGGTGATCGGAGATACGCTGCCGCTCATCGTCTGGACCTATGTCCTCTGCTACATGATCGATAGCGACGCAGGCAACACCGGCTTTTTGAACAGGCTGGCCTCACGCGCGCTGGAGTCCCGCCTCGCGCTCTTTGTGGGCAGCATCTCTTACAGCATCTACCTGCTGCACAATCCGCTGATCATTTTTGTGGAGTGGGCGGTGGTGCGGCATCTCGGCATTCACACCTGGCAGTCCTGCTTCCTCGTTACGGGTGCCATCAGCCTCCCGCTTATCCTGGGCCTGGCCACCCTCTCATACCGCTGCATCGAACTGCCTTTCATGCGTGCCTTCAAAAAGGCGCCCAGCCCTGCCCTCACCGCAGCTTAATCCCTTCAACCACCACTCTTATCCCTATGAACATTGTCATCACCGGTGTCACCGGCTTCCGCAACCGGGGCGTTGAAGCCCTCGTCCGTCCTACCATCCAGCAGCTTACCAAGCGTCACCCTCAGGCCAGGATCCAGGTCGTCACCTGGTCCCCAGGCTACGATTCATCCAGGCTTCCCGACTCCCGCGTCAGCTATTTGCAGGACTCTTATCTGCAAAACGGCTCCTGGCGCAAGCCGGCCGATTCCACCGGCCCTACGCTCATGCAGCTCGTCGCCAAGCGTGCCTCGCAGAAATTCCTCAAGCCCGCCGCACCTAAAAATGCAGAGCCCGGCAAGCCGGATCTAGACATGCCCTTCGACAAGGCCGACCTCGTCATCGTCAGCGGTGGCGATCTCTTCAGCTCGGACTACGGCACCGCGTCTCTGAATCACTTCTGCTCCCCTGTTCATTGGGCATTGCAAAACGATGTTCCCATCGCGCTTATCGGGCAGTCCGTCGGCCGTTTTAAATGTTCCGAAGACGAGGCCATCTGGAACGAGGCCGAGAAAAACGCCTCTCTCATCACCCTGCGCGAAGCCAGCTCCCGCAATTACCTCACTGAAAAGCTCGGTTCTCCCGCTGATCGCCTGCCCGTCACCGCGGACACCGCTTTCCTTCTCGATCCCGACACCACCATCGCTGACCAGCACATGCCCGTCAGCGAAGGTCCCTGGGTCGCCCTTTCCATCAGCGAATCCATCTGCGGCTGGACTGGCAACAACTACGAAGCCCATCGCGAGGCCTGGGTGCAGTTGATCAAGCTCATGCTCGACCGCTGGAATGTGCGCGTCGCCATCATCCCGCATGTGCAAGAACCCGGTGCCGATGACCGCGTCGTCTCTTCCTGGATCGCTCGTGAGCTGGGCTTCGACCGCCGCGTCCGCGTGTTTGCAGAAGACCTCAGCGCCGCCGAATTCAAAGGCCTCGTCACACACAGCGAGATGGTCGTCGCCGAGCGCATGCACGCTGCCATTGCCGGTCTCTCTACGGGTCGCTGCACCGTGCCTGTCGGCTACTCCATCAAGGCCGAGGGCATTACCGCCGCCGTCATGGAAGGCTCTTCCGTAAACTCGTCCGATCTGGTGATGCCCGTCTCTGATCTCTTCGATGTTTCCTCCGCCTTTGCCAAGCTAAACAACGCCTGGCAGAACCGCGCAGCATACGCCGCCGCTGCCGCAAGCGGTTCCGTCAAGCAGAAGGCCCTCGCCTTGAAGAACTTCGAAATGATCGACGCGCTGCTCGCCAGGGCCGCTTGATCATCTCACCCCGAACGCGCCCTCCATGAACCACCGCTCCAAGCTCCTGCTGATTTCGGAAGTCGGCTGCGGCCCGCCCTACCTGGGCAACCGTGCTCGCGTGAAGTCCTTGATTGCTGAGCTTAAATCCCTCGGTTTCGAGCTGCACTTCGCCGGGGTGAACATGACGCCCGAGGAAAAGGCAGGCACCCTCCCCTGCGTGGACCGCTGGGCCTGGGACTTTGCCTTTGCTGGAAAACACTCCATCGGCGAGCGCCTCCAGCGCCGTTGGAACAAACTCAACGGCAGCGACAAGAACCTCCGCCAGGGCACCGATGTCTCCGTGGATCGCTGGATGCAGCATCGCTGGATGGACGAAGCCAAAAAACTGCAGCGCCGTGAAAAGTACGATGTGGTTCTGGTCGAGTACGTCTTCCATTCCGCCTTCCTCGAGTGCTTCCCCGGCAGCCTCCGCATTCTGGACACGCACGATGTCTTTTCCAATCGAAACCAGCGTCTGGCAGAAGCTGGCATTGCAGACCAGTGGTTCTCCACCCATGAGGCGGACGAAGCCCACGCCCTGAAGCGCGCCGACCGCATCCTGGCCATCCAGAACAAGGAGGCGGGCTTCTTCCGATCCCTCGCCGGAGAGCAGGCAGCCGTCTTCACCGTCGGCCACATCAGCGAAACGCAGGCTCTGCAGCTTCCCACCGGCGGCCCTCCGCGCATCGGCTACCTGTCCTCGGACAATCCTCTCAACGTTAAATCGTTCACCTGGTTCCTGAACGAAGTCTGGCCTCAGGTTCACGCCCGCACCCCCGCCGCTGAGCTTCACGTCGCCGGTGGCATCTGCCGCGCTCTCTCCCCTTTTGCAGGCGGAAGATTGATCGGCCCCGTGTCCTCCACCCGAAGCTTCTACGACAGCGTGGACTTCACCATCAATCCCATGCAGGCAGGCACCGGCCTCAAGATTAAAACCATCGAGTCCATGGCCTTCGGTCGCGCCACCATCGGCACCTCCGTGGCCTGTGAGGGCATCGAGGACTATGTCGGCAGAGGCCTGGAAATGACCGACTCCAGCGCGGACTTCACCGCCGCCTGCCACAAATACATCGACGATCGCGCCGCTGTTCAGGAAGGCGCGCGTCAGGCTCTCGCCGCCGTCGAGGACATGAACACCTGCTGGCGCAGCGACCTTCGCTCTGCCTTCACCCGCTCATCCAAATGAATTCATTCATCTCCCATCTTGGTTATGTTCGTGAGACCTGGGGCCACATGTCCGCCGTCAGCGGCTTTGATGCCCTCTTCACCTCCTTGAAGGCCCAGCACCCCGCGGAGGTGATTGATCTCCCTCTGTCACCAGAGCCGCCGCCTCCCGGCACCCTCACTCGCCTGGCCGCAAAGGTTCGCCGCATCGCCGGTCTGGAGCGCTCATCATCTCCCGCCCCCAGTCCCTTCGTCGGTGTCCGTCATGAAAGGGCCGCAGTAAAGGTCCTGCGCTTTTTGCGCGATCATCCCGAATCTCTCGCCCTCCTCTCCGCCGGAGAGAATCAGCTCGGCGCCACTTTCTGCAGCGCACCCAAAGAATTGCAGCAGCGCCTCGTCGTCTGCTTTCATCAGCCCCCGTCCTGGCACCGCCTCCACTGGCAGCAGCCCGAGGTTTATGCCCGTCTCGGCGGCATCGTCACCCTCTGCGAAGAGCAGAGCGACTTTTTCGAATCTCTCACCGACAGGCCCGTTCTTAAAATCCATCACGGCGTGGATCTCGGCTTCTTCACTCCCGGCTCCGCCACTCCCACCGTTTCCCCCCGTCTTCTTTTCGTCGGCCAATGGCTTCGCGACTTCGAAACCCTCGCCGCCAGCATGGAGCTCATCTGGCAGTGGCGTCCCGATGTCACTCTCGACTGCGTCGTCCCTCGCGGTGCGCGCAACAGCGACTCCCTCATGCGCCTCGCGCGCGATCAGCGCGTGCGCTGGCACGCTGGCATCAGCCCGGAAACCCTTCGCGGCCTCTATCAAAGCGCGACCCTCCTCTTCCTCCCCGTCGTTGACGCCACCGCAAACAACGCTGTCATTGAAGCGCTTTCCTCAGGCCTGCCCGTCGTTTCCTCCAATGCAGGCGGCCTGCAGGATTACCTTCCTGCGGAGTGCGGCCTGCTCGCCCGCCCGCACTGCGCCCGATCCCACGCCGACGCCGTGCGCAAGCTCATCGACACTCCCGCCGCGCTCGTAGCCGCACGTCTCAACTGCCGCGAGCACGCCACCACACATCTCGACTGGCAGCAGATCGCCAAAGACCTCTGGCGCAATCTTCGCCACGTCGCGCAGTCCTCGGACCAGTCTCCCGCTTCTTCCGTCGTCACCGCCGTTCAGACCGCCTGCGCCTGAATCCATCTCTCATGAAGATTGTCATCTGCCATAACGATTCGCCCAAGGATGTCGGTGGCGTCTCCACCTGGGTGCAGCGCATCGCTCCCCTTTGGCAGGCTGCGGGCTTTGAAGTCATCGTCCACCTCCTTCGTCATGGCAGCGAGACAGGTGCCAATGAAAAAGCTCTGCGCGCACACGGCATCGCCTGCCGCTCCGCAGAATGGCCCGTCTCCACAGACACCGCTGCTCAGCTCCTCTGGAAATGGGCGCAGTTGGATCAGCCTGCCATCTACATCCCGAACGCCATCGTTCCGGCCTACTACACCGCCGCTCATGTCAAAGCCTGCGGCGGCGTCACTCTCGGCGTCCTGCATTCCGATGACAGCATGTATCACGGCATCCTCGGTCAGTTCGTCAATGGCCCCGAGGAATGGCGCTTGTCCGGAGTCGTCTCCGTCTCAAAATTTCTCGACTCCCTCGTCGTCTCCAGCCCTCTGCGCATGACGATCCCCTGCGGCGTCCCCCTTCCCTCACGCACCGCCTCCCGGCCCGCCGATGTCTTCCGCATCGTCTATCTCGGCCGCCTCGTGAATGAACAAAAACAAATCTGCTCCGTTGCCGACTCTCTCTGCCGCGTCGCTTCTCTCAATCCCCAGGTGCAGGCATGGATCATCGGCGATGGCGCCGAGCGCGAACAGGTCGCCGAGATTCTCCACGCCAGATCTCCCGAGGGCCGCGTCAAGCTCCTCGCCCCCATCTCCAGCAACGAAGTCTTCGATGTCCTCGCCCAATGCCATGCTCTGGTATTGCTCTCCGACTACGAAGGCCTCCCCGTCTGCGTCATGGAGGCCATGGCCGCGGGCGTCGTCCCCGTCTGTTTGAAAATGCAAAGCGGCATCGGCGAACTCGTCAAAGACCACCAGACCGGCCTCATCGTCAGCGACAGAGCCGCAGGCTTCGATCACGCCATCGCCACCCTGAGCACCGACGCCGCTCTGTGGGAAAAGCTCTCCGTCGCCGCCCGCGCCCGCATCGCGGCGGACTTCTCCGTCACGCACACCACCTCCCTTTGGATCGATCTCCTGAAGAAAGTCGCGCAGCACGCCCGTTTCGACGCCTTCACAGCGGCCCGGCGCAAGTGCACCCTGCCTCCCTGCCCTTCTTCCCTGCGTCAGTATGACGTCCGCCACGGCCCCATCGCCCGCCTGCGTCACTCCCAGCATCGCGTCCGCCTCGGTGCCTTCAAGCAGCGCGTGATCTCCCAGCTTCGCGGCCTCCTTGCAGGCGCCTGAGACATTCAAACCTGACACTCCCATGATCCTCGAACGCATCATCACCCTCGCCAGCAGCAAGGTCCGTCTCGACTTCCTCGCCATGGAGCGCTCCCTCCGCGCCACTGGCTGCGATCTACCTCTCGAAGTCATCCCCTACAATGACGACCGCTTCGAGCTGCCAAAGAACAGCACCTGGCTCGAAAACCCCGAGTTCTACTCCTGGATCTCCCGCCGCTGCGCTCATCCCATGATGCGCAAGTATCTGCCGCTGACGATGTCGAACTACCAATATTGCGACAGCGATCTCGTGTTCCTCAGCGATCCCACCAAAGTCCTCGCGGATCACTCCGGCTTCGTTGTCGCCTGCACCGAATGGAACAAGCCCCAGTGGACCGTCTGCGAAGAATCCAAGGCCTTCCTCGCCGGAAAATACTCCACCTGGCAGAAGAACGTCTTCTGCGCCGGACAATACGCCTGCGACCGCGCCCTCTACACTCAGGCCGGCCTCATCGAGTTCGCCGAGCGTCCCGCCAACCGCGCCGCCTGCCTCGACTTCTCCCTGCACGATCAACCCGGCACCAATCTCTTCGTCCTGAGCACCGATGTGCCCATGACCAACCTCACCCTCCCTCCTCATCAGATGGAGTCCACCTGGGCCGGTGATTATCCCGGCAGCTACGAGCACCTCTGGAAAGCTCCCGGCACCAAGCCCTACCTCATGCACTACGCCGGTGGACTGCTCGATGAGCCCAAGCCCATCAACGATCTCTTCTTCCAGTTCCTCACCCGCGCCGAGCGCCAGGAGTGGGACCAGCAGCTCGCCACCCGCCGTGCCGCCGCCGCCAAGCGCGGCCACTGGCCCCTTGGCGTCCGCCTCCTCAATCAGGCCCTCCGCTTCATCGACAAACGCTTCTGGGTCCAATGGCGCCCCGTCACCGCATAACACCACGCTCATGACCGGCATCCTCTCCATCAACGATCCTAGCCAGACCGGCGGCCTCGCCAGCTATCAGCGCCAGCTCGCCGATGCCCTCTCTCAGCTCGGACTCCCCGGCTGGTTCGGCTTCGTGCAGACAAACAGCTGCGGTCCCACTCACGACGTCTCCTGGAAAAAAACCAAGCTCTCCTCCAAACTCCCCTGGCACATCCTGCGCCGCATCTTTTACAAGCTCGCACCACGCCCAGCCTTACACGGCGCGCTTGAACGTCTCGCTGGCAATGCCTGGTCCGAGTCCTCTTTCCAAGGCGCCATCTCCGGCACCGGCCAGCTTCACTTCGTCGGCACCGGCTGGGATTTCATGGGCCTCGCCGCCGCTCGCCTCGCCAGGAAAAAAGGCATGCGCTTCACCATCTGGCCCGCCGTCCATCCCGGCGACTGGGGCGATGACCGCATCGATGTCCGTTTCTATCGCCAGGCAGACGCCGTCTTTTGCCAGAGCGACTACGAGCGCAATCATCTCGCCAAACTCGGTGTCCCCGAGTCCAAGCTGATCCGCTGCGGCCTCCCTCCCATGTGCCACACCGATGGCGATGGCGCACGCCTTCGCCCCAAGCTCAACCTCGCCGACCGCCCCTGCGTCCTCTTCCTCGGTCGCCGCGATGTCGGCAAAGGCTACCCCGCTCTCCTCGAAGCCTGGCCCCTCGTTCTAAAACAATGCCCCGAGGCCGTCCTCCTCCTCGCCGGCCCCGGCGACTCCGATCAGGCCCGCCTCGCTCAGATCCCTTCCAAAAACATCCGCGATCTCGGCTGCCCATCCGAGCAGGAAAAAGCAGACGCCTACGCCGCCTGCGACATCTTCGCTCTCCCCTCCGCTCACGAATCCTTCGGCATCGTGTACGTCGAGGCCTGGTCCTACGGCAAACCAGTCATCTGCGGCACCGCTCCCGCCAGCCGCGAACTCGTGGAAAACGGCGTCACAGGTCTGTGGGCAGATCAGCAGCCGCAGCAGTTGGCAGCAAGCCTCCTGCGCCTGTTGCTGCATCCCGCCGATCGCCTCGCCATGGGCCAGGCCGGCCTCGCTCATCAGCAGCGCCACTACACCACCGCGAACACCGTCGCCTGCCACCTCAAGGCCTGGAACATCGCCTCCCGAATCTGATCCCATGCTTCTCGCCACCATCATCATCCCCACCTGCAATCGCCCCGCCGATCTCGAGCGCTGCCTCCGCGCCTTGCAGCCTCAGTTGGCTCAGCATCCCTGCGAAGTGATCGTGTCCGATGACAGCCGTGATGATCGCACGCAAAAGCTCCTCGCCGCAGAATTCCCCTCCGTAAAAATCGCCTTCGGTCCCCGCTGTGGCCCCGGCGCCAATCGCAATGCCGGCGCACGTCTCGCCTCCGCCGAATGGCTCATCTTCATCGATGACGACGTCATACCAGCTTCTGGTTTCCTCGCCGCTTACCTCTCCGCCTTCGAATCCGCTCACGACAAATCCTTTTTCCACGGCCTCACCGTCGCCACACCTGAGCAGACCACCATCCTCCTCGAAGCCCCCGAAGTCCTCGGCCCTCTTCAAATCTTCCCTTCATGCAATTTCGCCATCCGTCGCGCGCTGTATGAAAAGTCCGAAGGCTTCGATGGCCGCTACTTCCCCTCTTTCGAAGACATGGAGTACTGCTCCCGCCTTCAGGCCCAGGGCGAGCAATGCGGCTTCGTCGAAGGCGCTCTCGTGCATCATCCCAGAAGGCCGCTGCCCAAGGCCCTCGCCCTCGCACGCCGCTGGGAGCCGCGCGTCATCTCCAGCCTCGATCTCGGCGCCGATCCCCTCCCGCTCTCCTTCCTCCTCACCAAGCACGTCGCCCTCGTCATCCTCTCTCGCTTTCGCGGTCAGCGTCCTTCGCTCGATACCCTCCGCGCCGCTCTCCTCTTCGCGCACGAGTTCACCTGGTACCTCTGGCTCCTGCCCTCATGGCTCTGGAAGCACTCACGCTCCTCGCGCAGCCCCTTCTGGGAGCTGCAGCAGACCCTCGGCAATGTCCCCCGCCGCTACGGCCTTTGATCCCTCAATCCTCCTCTCGCTGCACCCATGAAAATCGCCGCAACAGGATACGTCTCCGAACAGGCCGGCAGTGTCGCCTCCGCCAATG
Source organism: Prosthecobacter sp. (assembly GCF_044226605.1). Classification (GTDB taxonomy): domain Bacteria; phylum Verrucomicrobiota; class Verrucomicrobiia; order Verrucomicrobiales; family Verrucomicrobiaceae; genus Prosthecobacter. The sequence continues at coordinate 198,241 of NZ_JBGAGS010000011.1, forward strand.
CGCTGCTCCTTCGCTCATTGCTCGATGCCGGCCATGAAGTGGACTTCTTCTCAAAGCCCTCCTTCGTCGATCCCCGCCCCTGCGTCGGCGAGCACGCATCTTTCCGCTTCATCGCGACCGACAACATCCGCCCCGATCGCTTCCGCGCAAAGGTGCAGCACATCCCTCTGCTCGGTTTCCTCGCCTGCCGCTTCGACTGCGCCACCTACACCAGCCTCCTCCTCAAAAAAATCCGTCAGCAGCACGAGACTCGCCGCTACGACATCTGCCTCTGGCTCGGCGACTACGTCCCCGGCCGTGTCAAAAATCTGCCGATGATCAGCTTCGCACAAGGTCCACCCGGCACCGACGCACGCTCCATCATCTCGCGCTTCAGCGAAGTCCGCAAACTCGCCGGCCTCCGCAAAGCCCTGCAGTGGTTCTTCCTCGCAAAGCTCCGCCTCTCCTCCCTCGGACTTCCTCCCCTTCGCCACTCAGACCACATCATCGTCGGCAGCACTCAGTCACAAAAAACGCTGCACGAACTCTACGGCGTCAAGCCCTCGCAAACCTCCGCGCTGCCCTATCCCATCGATCTCACTCTCTTCCAGCCCTCCGTTGAAAACGTTGCCCCGCATGACGATCTCCGCGTCGTCTGGCTCGGCCGCATCATCCCGCGCAAGCGCCTCGATCTCTTCCTCCGCGGCCTCGAGCTCGCCATCCGTCAGGGCCTTCGCATCCGCGCCACCATCGTCGGCGGCACCGGCTTCGTGCCGGGTTACGAGCGCCTCATCGAATCCTTCCCCTTCCCCGATCGCCTTCGCTGGATCAAATCTCTCCCGCGCACCGAAGTCCCCGCGCTGCTCCATCAGCACGATGTCCTCGTGCAGCCCAGCGACGAAGAAAACTTCGGCTCCTCCGTCTCCGAAGCTCAGGCCTGCGGCCTCCCCGTCATCGTCGGCCACACCAATGGCAACGCCGACTATCTCTGCGAGCACGATATCCATCTCGCGGACGACCGCCCGCAGACGCTCGCTCAGGCATTCACCCGCATGGCACATTCTGGTATCACAGATCCCCGGGCCTCCCGCGCGCTCGCTCAGTCCTGCTTCGATCTCAAGGAACTGACCGCAGACCTCATCGATATCCTGCAGTCCACCGCCCGCGCCCTGCCTCACGCCAGACATTCCCACATCAAGATGAAGGCCCCCACCATCGACGTCATCATTCCGACCCTCAAGCGCCCGGACGATCTGCGCAAATGCCTCCTCGCACTCAGCAAACAGGAAACTCCCGCCACCCAGATCTACGTCGGCATCCGCGCCGATGACGAACTCAGCCGCACTCTCCTCCGCGAATTCGAAAACACCCTCCCCGTCCATGCCGTCGAGGCTCGCGGCGTCGGCGTCGTCGGCTCCATGAATTCCTGCCTCGCCCAGTGCCGCTCCGAATGGATCGCCCTGCTCGATGACGATGTCGAAATCCCACCGCACTGGCTCGGCACCATGCTCGGCCATCTTCAGTCTCGCTCAGACATCATCGCTGCCGGTGGCAAAGACCTGCTCATGGACTATCCCGAAATGCGCCGCAGCGAGCCTCTCATTCAGGATGTGGGCCAGATCCACTGGTTCGGCCGCATCACCGGCGGTCATCACCGCGCAGGCGGCACCACTCGTCCCGTGCAGATCCTTCGCGGCTCAAACTGCCTCTACAATGCCGACTTCCTCCACGCCTGCGGCTTCGAGCGCGGCCTGCGTGGCAAAGGCGCGCAGGTAAACTGGGAGCTTGCTCTCGGTCTCCAGGCCCGCGCAAAAAATCTGCGCCTCATGTTCGATCCCACCGTCGGCGTCATTCACAATGTCGCCCCCCGTCACGATGGCGATACCGTCCACCGCGGCATCTTCAATTTCGAAGGCACCAGCGACATCGCTTACAACGAAACCTTCGTCATCCTCAAGCACGGTCGCGGTCTCACCCGCATCACCATGTTCCTCTGGCAGGCCTGCATCGGCAGTCACGTCTGCCCCGGCCTCCTTCGCGCTTCGGATATCATCCTGCGCCCGCGCTCACAGCCCATGCAGCGCCTCGCCGCCACATTCTCAGGTCGCCTAGCCGCCATCCGCCACTGCTTCGGCGGCCATCCCAAGACCATCCTCGCAGAGCCTGCCGGTCACGTCAGCGAAGTGAAATGCTGATCTCCTCAGGCCAAAGCTGTAACCGAAAAATTCGATGATCACCTTCCTCTATCGTCATCGCTTAAAGCCCCGGCTCTTCAGCCCCGCTTGGGTCAAGACCTGGCTCAAGCGCATCTGGACCCTCCCCGGCCTGCTCGGCTACTGCCTGCAAACCATGCGCCTCCGCCTTCGTGGCGCGCACATCCCCGCCTCCACCGTCCTCGCCAAACTCACCGTCCATGGCGAGGCGGCCAATCTCTCAGTCGGCGAATGCTGCTGCATCGGCATCGCCACCATGCAGGCCCACGCTCGCATTCAGATCGGCGACTACGTCGTTATCAATGACGGCGTCCGCATCATCACCGGTTCTCACGATATCCACTCGCCCACCTACGATCACATCTTCACGCCCATCACCATCGAGGATCACGCTTGGATCGCCACCGACGCCATGATCTTGAAAGGCGTCACGATCGGTCGCGGCGCAGTCGTCGCCGCCGGAGCCGTCGTCGTCAAAGACGTCCGCCCCTTCGCAGTCGTCGGTGGCAATCCCGCCAAGGAAATCGGCACCCGCAATATCCCGCGCTTCGACTATGTCCCATCCTCATGGTTCGCCCCTGTGATGGCATGGGTCGGTCGCAATCCCGCCCTCGGCAGCCTCACACCCGCCGCTGAGTCTGCCGCCGGCATCCCCGCCTCTCTGCCTTCCCCGGAACTCGCCTCCCGCTGAGCATGGAATACATCATCGCCATCTTGATCGTGCTGCCCGCGTTCTTCCTCGCGGCATCGCGTTCGAGTTATCTGCTCGATTATGTCTTCTTCGTCGTCGCGCTGAATCGCGGCATCCGCCGTCTGGTGGACTACTACTTCAATGGCGCGTTCAATCCCCTCTCCATGATCAGCCTCACGCCGCTGGTCGTCAGTGCCCTGCTTCTCTTCCCCGCTTTTTCAAACTTTCATCTCCTCACTCCCCGCAGCCGCAAGATCGCCAATCTCATCATGGTCGCGCTCGCCCACGGCATGGTCATCGGCATCATGAATTCAGGCGTCGGCGCGGTGTATTCGCTTGGCGAGTGGATGGCCGGCTTCGGAGCCTTCCTTTTTGCCGCCACCGCCCCCGTTTCTCCCCGCACCGCTGACCGCTGGCTGAAATCATCCGGCTATGCCGCCTTGATCGTGGCAGTTTATGGTTGGTACCAGTATCTCACCATACCTCCATGGGATGCCTTTTGGGTCACCGCGGTGAATTTCGTCGGCTACCTCGGCCAGCTTCGCCCCACCGAGATGTCCGTGTTCTCCACCATGCACGAGCGCGGTCCCTGCGCGGGCTTCCTCGCCTGGGCCGCCATCCCCATGATCCTTCACCCTCGGTGGCGCATCGTCGGCGGCATGTTCACCGTCGCTCTTCTTTTCTCCGTCGTGCTCCTCACCATGAGCCGCAGCATGTTCATCATCGTGGGCTTGGTGGTCATCCTTCAGCCCGCTTTGTCAAAGGGCCGCGGCATGGGCCGCGTGCTCTTCTTTGCCGCACTCATGGCCATCGGTGGCAGCTACGGCCTCGAGCAGATGCCCGGCGCGGAGCGCATCCAGAAGCGTCTCGAAACCGTCGCCGATATTCAAAACGACGGCTCCTTCCAGGGCCGCCTCGAAATCTTCACCCATGGCATTCCCTGGATCCTCTCGCATCCTCTCGGCCTCGGTCTCGGCAGCTCCGGCATCGGCGCAGGCCGCATCAGCGGTGCTGCCAAGGAAGGCTGGTGCGACAGCGGTTACATCGAGGTCTTCAGCCAGTTCGGCTGGATCGGTGGCATCGCCTTCTTCTCAGCCATGGCTCAGATCTGGAGCGAGCTCACCCGCCGCATCAAGCTCGGCGGCAAGGATCCCTTCCTCTTCACCGCCCGCGCCGTTCTGCTCGGCTGTCTCGTCTTCCTGTATGTCGGCAACGTCTTTGGCGGCTTCTCCCTCTTCTGGGTCTTCCTCGGCATCTCCCTCAATCGTCTCACCATGCCCGCCCCAAGGCCCAGGTACGAAGCGCCCCCGGCGCAGCCTGTCATGCCCTGGGATGTCCCGCCCACATCCGCCTTTGGTTGAACCCCTTGAAACCCACACCGCGCCCCTAAATGAAAATCGCCTACGCCATGATCAACTGTAATCGCCGGGACGGCAGCGCCCGTGCAGTCAATGAAGTCGCCGAACGCCTCGCCAAAAAGCACGAGGTTCACCTCTACGCTCGCAAAGCCGAGGATCTCGATCTCTCCCAAATCGCCTGGCATCGCGTCCCCGGCGTGAACTGGGCCGAGGTCATCGACTTCGGCAGCTACTACCTCGAAGTAAATCGCCGCGTGCGCCCCGGCCAGTTTGATGTCGTTCACAGCATCGGTTGCAATACCCAGCGCGGCAATGTCATCACCATTCAAAACATTCAGCCCGCCAAAAAGATCATCCTCGATCGCCTTGGCCGCTCGGAGAAAGTCTCCCCTGCCCGCCGCCTCACTCGCTGGATGTATCTGAACGCCACCTGTGCCGCCGAGAAGCGCCTCTATCAGCATCGCCCCGGGCAGAAGGCCCCCATGTTCCTCCCAGTCTCACGCGGCGTCGCTGCCGAATTGCAGAAGCACTACAACATCGGCCCCGCCAAGGTCCGCATCATCCCCAATGCCGCCGACACCGTCCGCTTCAAGCCCCTCGGCGCCGAAGCACGCAGCGCATGGCGCGCCAAAAACAACGTCCCACAGGATCGCATCGTCGCCATCTTCGCCGGCGGTGAGTGGGCACGCAAAGGCCTCGACTTCGCCATCCAGGCCATGGGCCATTTGAAGGATGTCCCCCTCACCCTCTTCGTCGCTGGCGATGACCCCGATCGTTCCCGCTTCACTCAGATGGCTCGCGATACCGGCAATGCCGACAGCATCATCTTCGGCGGTTTCCGCAAAGACATCCCCGAGGCCCTCGGTGCGTCCGACTTCTTCCTCTTCCCCAGCTGGTATGAGGCCTTCAGCCTCGCCACCATCGAGGCCGCCGCCTGCGCTCTTCCCGTCGTCGCCTCTCGCATCAATGGCACCGAAGACTTCATCACCCCCGGTGAAAATGGCGACTTCATCGAGCACGATGCCGTCCAGGTCGCCTCCGTGCTCCGCCGCCTCTGCGCCGATCCTCAGCACCTCAAAACCATGGGCGCCAATGCCCGCAAAAACGTCGAGCTGAACTACACCTGGGACCGCATCGCCCAGATGACCGAGGACGCCTACCGCGAGTCCATGCTCAGCTAGCCAAGTAGCCCAGTTGCGCCGCAACTGGGCCCTCCTCTTTCAAACAAGGTCCTCCATGCCCGCTCCATCCACCATCGCCAAGCCGCTGCAGCTCTCCCTCCTGGACGCCTGCCGCGGCGGCGCTGCCCTCTGGGTCGTCATGGCCCATGCCTGCCTCGCCTACATCGCCACCGGTCACGAGGAGATGCTGTCCAATCCCCTCTACGCCTTCAGCGTCCGCGGTCAGATCGGCGTCGGCTTCTTCTTCGCCATCTCCGGCTACTGCATCCTCGCCACCATCTTCAATGGCATGCGTCGCTGCAGCACTCTGCGCGAGTACCTGGTTGCCCGCTGCCGCCGCATTTACCCGCCCTATCTCGTCGCCCTCGGCTGCGTGGTCCTCACCCATCTTGCCATCCTGTTCATGATGTCAAAAGGCATCATGGCAGGCGCCCGCCCGCCCGAGTCTCCTCTTGATCACGGCATCAGCTACTGGTTCGCCAATCTCACTCTCGTCCAGCTCCCAGCCGGCTATTCCTGCTTCCTTTTCGTCTCTTGGAGCCTCTGCTATGAAATAGCATTTTATGCCGTAGCAGGCATCCTCTGGGCCCTGTCCTCTCTCGGTGGCAGGGACGGTCCTCGCCCGGCTCTGCTCGTCTCCTTGCTCAATCTGTGCAGCCTCGTCTCCGTTGCATGGGTGGCCGTTTCCAAAGGCACCTGCCCCTTCCCTTTGAATCTCTGGTATCAGTTCGGCCTTGGCATCGCGTTGTTTGTTCTCGTAAACCGAAAGGAGATGCATCTGGCCCGCTTTTTGCAGGCACAGGCCGTCGTGGTCATCCTCGCAGTCTTTGTGCATGCCTTGAATCTGTCGCCCGAACCTGCGGCCAACCTCTACCACTCGGACCGCACCCAGGTCTTCTGCGTCATCGGCTTCGTCATGCTCCTCACCGCCTTGGCCCGCTTTGACCGCGCCCTCTCCGGCGGCTGGCTCATGCTTCGCCTCCGCTGGCTCGGCACCATCTCCTACAGCCTCTATCTCATTCACATGCTGCCCATGCCGGTTGTCGATGCCCTCCTGCGTCGCGCCGGCCTTCAGGGCTCGCTCTACCTCATCACCTACGCCGCGCAGATCATCGTCGCTGTCATCGCCGGATCCCTCTTCCACCACCTCGTCGAAAAGCGCTTTTTCGAAACAAAAAAACACGCCGTCTCTGCCGCCCCCATGCAGTGCCAGCCCTCCGCTTAATTCATCATGCACATCCTCATCGTCAGCCACTCCTGCGCCACCGCCATCAATCAGGAAATCTATGCCCGCGTTCAGCGCGAGACGGGCTGGAAGATCACTCTCGTGGTTCCGGACCAGTGGCACGACGAGTTTGGCAATGCCCTCCGCCAGGAGCCTTGCAAAGGCATGGAGGACTCCGTCATCCGCTGCGCCGTGTGGAAAAACGGCAGCATCATCTTCCACGTCTATCGCATGCGCTGGCAGAAGTTCCTCCGCGAGCTCAGGCCCGACGTCATCTACATGAATCACGAGCCGTATGCGCTCGCCACCGCGCAGGTTTGCCATGCCAACAACAGCTCCATCCGCGTGCCCTTCGGCTTCTACTCCTGCCAGAACATCAACAAAAAATACCCCGTCCCCTTCTCCTGGCTGGAGTCCATGGTCTATCGCTCCTCCACTTTTGCCCTCCCCATCACCGATCGCGTCGCAGATGTCCTCCGTGCCAAAGGCTTCCGTGGCCGGCAGACTATCTGCGCGCTGCCTCTCGATCCCGAGCGCTACCATCCGCGCCTGAGATCCCAGCCGCCCGAATCCTTCCCTAAAACCGATCTCCCCGTCATTGGCTACGTCGGCCGCTTGGTCGAGCCCAAAGGCCTCCGCACCCTCGCCACTGCTCTCGGGCAGGTGCGCGATCTCGACTGGCGCATGGTCCTGGTCGGCACCGGAGAGTTTCAGCCTGAGTTTGAAAAGCTCCTCGCCGCACAGGGCGTTCGCGATCGCATCTTCTTCGCTGGTTATGTACCGCATCACGAGACGCCGCGCTGGCTCGCCTCCATGGACATGCTCGTGCTCCCTTCCGAAACCCAGCCAAACTGGGAGGAGCAGTTCGGCCGCGTCATCCCCGAAGCCATGGCCTGTGGCGCCGCCGTCATCGGCTCAGACTCCGGCGAAATCCCCTACCTCATTCGTCAGAGCGAAGGCGGCCTCGTCTTCACCCAGCGCCAGCCGGATGAACTTGCCGTCGCACTCCGCCAGCTCATCAGCGGCCCCAGGCTTCGCCGCCAGCTCGCGGAAAACGGCCGCCACTGGGTCGAGCGCGACATCTCCATCCCCGCCGTCGCTCAGAAAATGATCGACACCTTCTCCGCCGCAGCTTCTACCCACAATCACAGCCGCGCCGGGAAAACTTCATCGCTCGCTTCCACCCATGCGTTTGCACAGCCCTGAGCTTCTTTGGAAGTGGAGCCGCGATCTCCTCCAGCGCGGTTGGAAGCTTCCCGCACGCATCGTGAAGACCCTGAACTTCGCGCTGCACAAATGCCTCCTCCCCGCCGAGGCGCAGGTGGGAGATGACCTCATCCTTGAGCACTACGCTCTCGGCATCGTCATGCACCCCCAGGTGCGCATCGGCAGCCGCTGCCGCATTTATCATCACGTCACCCTCGCTGCCGAGACATGGATCGGCTCCCCGCACTTCATCACGCTTGAAGATGATGTGACCATCGGCGCGCACAGCATCGTCGTTGCCCGCCCAAACACGCCCCTCACCATCGGCCAAAAATCCACCCTCGGCGCCGGATCGGTGCTGACGAAGAGCATCCCTCCCTTTGAAATCTGGGCCGGCAATCCGGCACGCAAAATCGGCGACGTTTCTCAACCATCATGATTGCACAACTCGGCATGAATTTGAAAGCCTCCGCAGGCGGCGTGGACCGCTACTTCAGCGGCTTGAACACCACGCTCAAGCGCCAGGGCGTCCGCGTCACCACCTACGGCTTTGGCGACTCTGAGAAGGTCACCTGCCTCGGCCCGGCCACCAAGCCTCTCATGCAGCGCTGGAAGGCCGTGCGCGAGGCCGTGGTGCCAAAGCGTGGCCGCCTGCTCGCCTCCCATTTCGCCCTCTACGCCCTGCCCGCGCTTTTCGGTCGCCGTTGGGACAGCCACGTCGTCCACTTCCACGGCCCCTGGGCCAGCGAATCGCAGCGCGAAGGTGGCAAAGGTTACGCCGTCATGTGCAAGCGCATGGTGGAGCGCGCCGTCTACCATCGCGCCGATCGCTTCATCGTTCTCTCCAAGGCCTTTCGCGATCAGCTCTGCCAGGGCTACGGCGTCCCCACCGATCGCGTGCACATCATCCCCGGCGGCGTTGAAGTCGATCACTTCAAACCCATGGATGTCGTCGAGGCCCGCCAGCGCCTCACCTGGCCGCAGAAGCAGAAGATCGTCGTCTGCGTTCGCAGGCTCGCCCGCCGCATGGGCCTTGAAAATCTCATCGAAGCCTTCGGTCAGGTCACCGCTCAGCATCCGGACGCCAAACTCATGATCGGTGGTCAGGGTCCTCTGCGTGAAGAACTCGAGCAGCAGGTCCAGCGCTCAGGCCTGTCCAAAAACGTCGAATTCCTCGGCTTCATTCCAGACAACACCCTCCCCGCCGTCTATGCCGCCGCGGATCTCTCCATCGTGCCCAGCTCCGCCCTCGAAGGCTTCGGTTTGATCTCCCTCGAATCCCTCGCCTGCGGCACCCCCGTCCTCGTCACGCCCGTCGGCGGCCTGCCAGACACCGTCAGTGGCCTCGGTGAAAACCTCGTTCTCAAAGGCACCACCACTGCCGACATCGCCGCCGGCCTGAATGGCTGGCTGAATGGCACACTGCCTCTCCCTTCACGAGAGGCCTGCCGCGAGCACGTCATGCGCACCTTCACCTGGGACAACATTGCCACCCAGGTATGTGAAGTATACCGCGAGGCCGGATGGCGCCCTCAGCCATAATTCCATGATGAAACGAATCGCGCGCATCTCCCTGCTGCTCCTCCTCGTCGCCGGGCTCTGGCTCGCCCTGAAGCCCACCTTGGGAAACCGTCGTCTCACCTTCCTGCCTCAGCACTGGTCCGAATACCTCGACTACATGGACTTCTGGCTCAATCTCTTCGCCTTCGCCATCCTCGGCCTCACCGTATGGTTCGCTCTGGGTTCGCTCCAGAAGGTGCTCCAGCGCCTCTTCTTGATGATTGCTTCCATCACCCTGCTGAACCTCCTGCTTGAAGGCCTGCAGTCCTCCATCCCTGGCCGTGCGATGGATCAGGCCGACGTCTGGGCTGGCCTGCTCGGTTGTGTACTCGGCATTTGCAGCGGCCTCGCCATGCAGCTCTTCACCGTGCGCAAAAAGGTCGGCGCATCGCCTCAGGTTCTCTTCCTCGATCAAACCGGACGTCTCGGCGGTGCCGAACTCATGCTGCTGGACATCGCCGCCGCGCGCGCTGCGGATAGCGAAGTCGCTTTGTTTCAGGACGGCGAATTCCGCACCGCACTGGAGAAGGCCCAGGTCAAAACGCACGTCTTCAAACTCGCCGAAGAAGCCTCCTCCGTGGACAAGCAGGCCGGGCTGCGATGCGTGCTGCGCACCGTCCCCGCCATCGTTGATCTCACCTTGCAGATCGCCCGCGCGGCCCGTGCGTTCGACGTCGTTTATGCCAACACCGCCAAATCCCTCATCATCGGCGGCCCTGCGGCACGCCTCGCAGGTCGCCCCTTGATCTTCCATCTGCACGATATCATTGCCGATGGCCACTTCAGTTCTCTCAATCAGAAAGCCCTGATTTTTTGCGCCAATTACTGCGCTCGCAAGGTCATCGCCAATTCCGAAGCCACCAAGGACGCATTCATCGCCTGCGGTGGCCGCGCCGAACTCTGTGTCGTCGTTCCTAATGGCTTTCACATCCCCGAAGAACGCACACCTTCCCCAAAGACCGCCGCCCTGCGCGCCAGCCTCGGCATCCCGTCCGCTGCTTGGACCATCCTCATGGCCGGCAGGCTTTCCCACTGGAAAGGCCAGCACGTCCTGCTTGAAGCGCTCAAAACTGTCCCCAATGCGCACGCCGTGCTCCTTGGAGACGCTCTCTTCACCGAAGAGGACCGCATCTACGCTCAGCGCCTGCATTCACAGGCAGACGAGCCCGGGCTCGCAGGCCGCATCCACTTCGCCGGCTTTCAGTCCGATACCATGCCTTATTTTGATATGGCAGACGTGGTCGTCCACGCTTCGGTCTTTCCCGAGCCCTTTGGCCGCGTCATCGTGGAAGGCATGCTCGCAGGCAAGCCCGTCATCGCATCCCGCGCCGGCGGCGCCGCAGAGATCATCCAGCACGAACACACCGGCCTCCTTGTCGATCCCGGCAGCGCAGCGGATCTCGCCTCCGCTCTTCTTCGTCTGCAACGAGATTCCGGCTTTGCCTCCACCATTGCCCTTCAGGCGCAGCACACCGCGCAGGACACCTACGCAATCAGCGCCGTTCAGGAAAAAATTGAATCCGCCATCCGCCAGACCGCGGGGTCCAAAAAATCTCAGCTTCTCTCACCTGCAATCCCCCTCCCCAAACCACCTCCATGTGCCGCATGAAATCGAATCGTCGTATCGCTATTGTCCATGACTGGCTTCCTGTTTACGGAGGAGCTGAACGCGTCCTTGAGCAGATGCTCCAGGTTTATCCTGACGCTGATGTCTTCAGTCTCATCGACGCGCTTGACGAGGAGAACCGCAAGTTCCTCAAAGGCAAGCCCGTCAAAACCTCCTTCGTGCAGAAGCTTCCTGGCGGCAAAAAATACTACCGCCACTGCTTCCCGCTCATGCCTCTGGCCATCGAGCAGTTTGACTTCAGCGGCTATGACCTCGTCATCACCAGCAGCTACGCCTTTGCCAAAGGCATCATCACCGGCCCTCGTCAGCTCCATCTCTGCTACTGCCACTCGCCCATCCGCTACGCCTGGGATCTCCAAACGCAGTATTTGAAGGAGTCCAAAATGGACAGCGGCCTCAAGGGCTGGTTCGTTCGCAGCATGCTCCACTTCATCCGCATGTGGGACAGCCGCACCGCCGCCGGCGTGGACGCCTTCATGGCCAACTCCCGCTTCATCGCGCGCCGCATCGAAAAAGTCTACCGCCGCGATGCCGCTGTCGTCTATCCCCCGGTCAACATCGACCGCTTCGAAACCTGCACCGAAAAGGAAAACTTCTACGTCACCGCCTCCCGCCTGGTCCCGTACAAGCGCATGGACCTCATCATCGAAGCCTTCAATGGCATGCCAGACCGTCAGCTCGTCGTCATTGGAGACGGCCCCGAACTTCCCAAGCTCCGCCGCCTCGCCGGACCCAATGTCAAAGTCCTCGGCTGGCAGCCCCAGGAAGTACTGAAAAGCCATCTCATGCGCGCCAGGGCATTTGTCTTCGGCGGCGAGGAAGACTTCGGCATCATCCTTCTCGAAGCCCAGGCCTGCGGCACTCCCGTCATCGCCTATGGCCGCGGCGGCGCGCTTGAGACCGTTGTCGAAAACAAAACCGGCCTCTTTTTTGGCGAGCAAAATGTGGCCTCTTTGCAGGCCGCCATTGCGGAATCCGACACACAAGTCTGGGATCCGCACGCCTGCCGGCGCAATGCCGAGCGCTTCAGCGCCAGACATTTTCGCGAACGTTTCCACCACTTTGTGGAAAGCGAATGGGAGCGTTTCAACGCAACCTCCACCACGTCAGAACCTGACGTGGAAATAGAGCGCAACTGGCGGCAAAACATGCCGCAGGAAGCCGAAATGATCGGCGCCGAGACAGCCCTCGCAAACAGAATGCAGCAACTGCTGCCACTCTGAAGCAATTGCCGCTCAACTGCCTCACGGTTGGCAGCTTTGAAAAACACTGTGACTGATGGCGGAGCCATGCCTCGATGAGGCCTCCGCCTGAAGTAGCCGCAAGAGCATTTTGCGGCATAACAGGCATCTTGAACGCAACGGGTTGCAAACCCGCGCACAGCGCAGGTGCCTGCCCCTAGGGATTACCGCCACCGATGGCGGAGCTATGCCCACACAGGACGCCATGCTTCCGCACTCAAGGCACCCGAAAACGCCCTCCTAATCCGAGGGAAATGAGCGCATTACCGCCCTCCACTCACCATCGGTAAAATCCGGATTTTCCACGCCTTTCAGATCTCCTACAGGGAGCTGTCAATAAGCATACCCTTAACCGGATTTAAGCCACGCAAACATCTCTATGGATATTCCCGTGATTTATAGTTCATGATGATTTTAAACATTCGGGTTTTCATAGCTAGTGCGCCTGCCCCTGCCAGTTCCAGTTTTCGGTGGATCCGCCATGCCCTTCTTTGCCTCCTGTTTCCACTGCTTGCCACGGCAACCGTTCACGCACAGCAGGGCACCGCAGTCTCGGCCAGGTTCGCCGCCATTAAAGGCGTTGTGCTCATCTCCACTCCCGGTGGTGAATCCAAGCAAGTCCACAAAGGAGACAGCATTCGCTCCGGTACCGTCATCGAATGCGGTGCTGACGCAGGCGCTTCCTTGAAGCCTCTCCCCACCCTCCACATCATTGTCTATCCCGACACCAAAGTTCGGTTCGACGGTTCCGACGTCAATGGCGATGGCGGCGGCAGCGTGATGTTCACCATCATTGCCGGCAAGGCCCTGTTTCACATTGACCAGCCTCCTCCTGCCAATGGCGATTCCAAACCCGCTGTTCCAGTCATCAAAGTCACCGTCGTCACGGACGAAGGCATCATCGTTAACAACGTCGGTGGAAAACAAGAGCAAGGAGACGCAGGCAAGCCCGATGACAAAACCAGCCCCCGCCAGATCGTGGCCGCCACCTGGACCGTGCAGCATGACGAAGGCAGAACCATCGTGGCTGTAAGTGAAGGCTTGAGCAATGTCAGCATCGGCAAAGGAGCCGCCGCAGGCAGTGGCGAAGTTGGCGGCCAGGTGAAAGTGCCGCAGGGTTCGGTGATCTGGCTGTTCAATCGCGATGGCAAGATCGCCGCCGAACTCGTGGATACGAACACCGGCAAGGTCACCAACCTCACAGGCGGCCCTTCCAGTGGCAACAGCCTCGTGGAGCAGTCCAAAAATCAGCTCGTGAACCCCTCCTCCGGCGGTTCGACCTCGACGCCGGGCTCGACTCCCAACTCTCCCGGCACTCTGCCAAACAACCCCTCTTCCAATCCCGACCTTTCAACCCCGCAGAAGCCACTCCCGGTCGTTTCAGCTGACACCCCATAAATCTGACGATGACTTCCAAAAGCCTCCCCACTTTTCGTCTGTCTGCAGCACTGCTGGTGTGCTGCGCGTTTTTGCGTGCCGTTTCCGCAGAAGGCCAGGATACGCTACGCGATGCAGCCGCTGGCACCAAAGCATCTCTGGCAACGCCTGCCGATGAGACCGCCTATGATCAGAAAGACTCCGAGGAGCTCTTTCTGGACGAGTACATGAAGTACCAGATGAATCTCCTGAAAAACTGGAAGCTGCGTGTCTTCACCTCCGGCACCTGGCGCTATGACTCCAATGTGTTTCTCAGAAACACCAATGTGCAGAGCGACCAGATGTGGAGCGTGCGCCCCGGGTTCCAATATTCCTACGGAGACGAAAAGGCCAGAATGCAGCTGCTCGCTGACTACAACGCCCAGTTCAACTTCTATGACAAATTCGACAAGCAGAACTCCCTCAACCAATACCTGAGCCTGACGCTGAATTATCGCCTGCAAAAGACCTCCTTTAAGCTGACCGGTCTGTTCAATCAGGTCACCGGCGGCGACCTTGATGTGGGCGGCCAGGCGCAGAGGATTCAGTTTTCTCCGCAGCTGCAGGTTATGTATGAGGTTTCCGAAAAAGTGCGTGTCGGTCTTTCCGGCCAGCTTCAGCACACTCATTACGGCGCCCTGATTTCCTCCACCACCTGGAGGTTCGGCATGTTTGCGGACTATGCGTTCTCCCCAAGATTCCGCCTGGGCCTGCAGTTCAATGAAATGGTGCAGGAAGTTCAGCAAAGCGGCACCCAGACTGGTCAGGATTACCTTGTGCGCCTGGAGTACGAAGCATCCAAGAAGCTTTCGGTCATTGGTTCCGGCGGTGTCCATGTTCTTCACACTCTTTCCGCGGGAGACGCCACGCTTCCGGTCGGCATGGTGGGGGTCAAATATGCCGTCGGCCCCAAGACCTCTCTCTATGCGAATGTGTATGCACGCGCACAGAACTCTCCATCTCTTTCCGGGCAGTATTTCCAGTCCGAAGGAGTCATGCTCGGCATCCAGCAGCAACTCGGCACCAAGCTGAGCGTCGGAGCGGACTTTGGTTATGACTTCTCACAATACCACACCTACCTCTCCGGGGTGGCCAGCTCACGTCAGGACCACGTCCGGTTCGTGCGCCCGTGGATGAAGTACACGCTGCACCGTCATCTCTCGCTGGAGCTGTTCTATCAGCATACCACCAACGACTCTTCCGGCCGCGGGGCTCAGCCGTTCGTGCGTGACCTGGTCGGAGCCGGCCTCACCAGCTCCTGGTAAAGCCCCCCACCCATTTTAAAACCTCAATTTATGAACTCATCCAAGCAACTCACTTTCATGGCCGCCATCTGCCTGAAACTATGCTGCCTTTGCCATAGTTCAGCGCTCCTTGCTCAGGAGGCGACCGCCCTTCCCTCCGGTGCCCCGGCTGCCGATGCTTTTCAAAAGAGCATGGTTCCTTCCGACTATCAGATCCGCACCGGGGACATGATCCAGGTTTCTGTGTTCAATGAACCAGAACTTGCCGCAGGCGGCCGCGTGCGCAAGGACGGCACCATTCAATGCCCTCTGATCGGTTCCATCAAAATCCAGGGACTGAGCCAGATTGCCGCTGCGCGGGTGATCGCAGACGCCTATCGAAAAGATTACCTGGTGCATCCTGAGGTGAACCTTTTCGTCTCCCAGTTTTCCGTGCAGCGCATCACCATTCTCGGCCAGGTGCAGCGGCCGGGCTCGCATGATCTCCCCTCCGAGAAAGATCTCACCATTTTGCAGGTGCTTGGCCTCGCAGGAGGGCCCACACGCATCGCCAATCTCAAGCGGGTGCTCGTCAAGCGCATCGTGGATGGCACGGAGAAGATCTTCAAGGTGGATGTCAACAGCATGGCATCCGGCAGCCAGACCATGATGTTTTATGTCCGCGAGGACGACGTCATCACCGTTCCCGAAAGCTTCTTTTAAAAAACATGCAAACCGCCTCCCTATCCCTGCATCAGCCACCCCTTGGGATGCCGCACCGTATGGAAGCAGATCCTGAGTCTGCTCCATCCATGCTCAATCCTGCCCAGCTGGTGGACGGCATGCGCCGCCACAGCTGGATCCCCATCACGCTGTCCCTTTTTGGGCTTGTTTTGGGCTACGCGTACTTCAAACGCCAGAAGCCGGTCTATGAGGCCGTCAGCGTTGCGCAGTTTGGTTCGGAGCAGCATTCTCTGCTTGGGCTCAATGGCGTGGGCACTCCTTCACTCGGCGACGAGAAGGCCGTCAACACCCTCATCCAGGCTGCCAAAAGCCGTGAAGTTGTGGGCCGTGTGGTTACAGAAATGAACCTGACCCAGCTGCCCGCCTTTGCCGGCGGACATCCCGCCACCTCAAAAGAAGCACGCGAGCATGCGATCTCCACCGTGAGCTCCATGATTCGCATTTCTCTGCGCAAAGACACGCGTCTGATCGATTTCAATGTGACCGGCGCGGACCCCGAGCAGGTGGCCTCCCTTTCCAATCAGGCTGTGCTCAGCCTGGTGGCGGAGCTGGAAAGCCAGAAAAGCAAAACCATGCAGGGCGCCATTCAGTCCTTGGTGTCCGAGGGGCAGCGTCTACAGGAAAAGCTCAAAAAATCGGAGATCGCCATGCATGACTACAAGCGCTCCAACCAGGCCATCTCGCTGGACGAGCGCAAGGACCTCGTGCTCTCCAAGCTGAAGGAGCTTGGATCTGAATTGAACCAGCAGTCCAAAGAGCGCCTGACACTGGAAACTCAGCTGCAGGCCTGCAAGGAGGAGAAACTTCCGCGCGATGAACTCCTCAGCCTGCCTACCATCGCCAGCCACCCCAAGGTCTCGGGCATTCTCACCCAGATCAGCAATCAAAAATCCGCGCTGGCGCTGCTGGCAGAACGCTACAAGCCCAAGCACCCCAAATACGAGGCGGTTCAGGCGGTCATCGTCAATCAGGAGCAGCAGCTGACCACCATTCTGGCGGATGCGGTGCACATGCTGGAATCAAGCTGTGAGCACGCCCGCGAACTGGAACGCCGTCTGCAGGAGCAGCTCAAGAAACAGGAGTCTGAAGCGCTCGACCTCGAACAGCTCGCGGTGCAGTACAACGTGCTCAAGCGTGAAATGGAGTCCGATCAGGCCGTTTACGAGTCTGTCCTGACCCGGATCAAGCAGGTGGATGTTTCGAAGGGCATGGAAGCACCGCCCATCTGGGTGCACCAGCTGGCCATGGTGCCGGGAGAGCCCGTTTCGCCCAATGCCAAAAAAGTGGTCGGCAGCTCCACGGCCGGCGGCTTCATGCTTGGACTTGCCATCATCGGTCTCATCGTCATTCAGGATCGTTCCATCCGTTCTGTGGATGACGCCCGTCAGAAGCTGCGCGTGCCCGTTCTCGGCATGATCGCCAATCTGCGCCAGCCTCCCGAATCCATGGAGGCGCAGGCCAAAGGCCATGAAACGCAGGGACTGACGCCGGCGCTGATAGCCCATAAGGCTGTGGCCGAAAGCTTCCGCGAGTTCCGCGCCATCATCGCACGCATGGCCAGAAGCCAGCACACCTGTCACATGGTGGTCAGCGCTGTTCCAGATGAAGGGAAGACGTTTGTGTCCACCCATCTCGCAGTCAGCCTGGCCAGCCAGGGCTTCCGCACGCTGCTCATCGACATGGATCTTCGCCGCTCGCAGCTGGCTCAGGTTTTTGGCATTCCCAGCAGCCGAAAGGGCGTCATCGATCTGCTGCTTGAAGAGGCTTCGTTTGCCGAAGTCTGCCTGAGCGGTGGCATCGCACATCTGGCCATCATGCCGGCAGGCAAACGCGTGGCCAATCCTGCGGAACTCCTCTCCACCTGTGGGGTCGAACGACTCAAGGAGATGGCTTTCTCAGCGGGCTTTGACCGCATCGTCATCGACACCGCTCCTTTGATCCCGGTGAATGACACCCTTGAGCTTGGCTCCCTGGCGGACAGCACCTTCCTGGTGGTCCGCTGCAACCGCACTCCAGCCGACATCATTCAGGAGGCAATCCGCAAACTTCATCAGACAGGCATTCCTCTGACAGGCCTCGTCCTGAACCGTCTGGCTGCGCGCACCCGCAGTCACGACTACTACTACCACCGGTCTTACTACAAAGGAAACGACGCGGAGGAAACCGCTCCGCTCCGCCCCGCCTCACGGGCCCTGCATACTCCCAACCATCTGGGCTAAGCCTCCTCTCTGCTCTTTGATCAACGCCGCAATTCCGGCGTAGAAGCGGGTCAGACTTTTAAACCGTGTGCACATCTTCGCATGTGCACACGGTTTTTTGCGGGTGCTGAAGAAAGAGGGGGGCACGAGCAGAACTCCATGCGTGCAGCCCGTCTCTCATCAGTCCACGTTTTTAGAGTTGTGTGGCCGCCGCTGAAATGTCCGCAGGTTTGAAGGTTTAAAGCGCTGAGCTTCCACGCATTCTGCTATCCGTTGGCTTCTTGTTCCAAGACAAGGCTGCAGATGCAAAAAAAGGCCCGGACGAACGCTCTTGGCTAATCAGCCATGAATCAGCGAATCGTCCGGGCGCGCCGGGGTCCCGTCAAAAGGGACTCTGAGATGATAAACTTGTCAGGCAGCCTGGAAAGCCGGGCTACCACCTGCCAGCAGACCATGCTCCACGCAGTAGCGGGCGATCTTTGCCCCAGAGTCGATGCCGGTCTTTTTCCAGATGTTGTGCTTGTGAACGGAGACTGTCTTGGCGGACAGGCTCAAGTCCAGCGAGATGGCTTTCAAGCTCTTGCCATGTGCGAGTTGCAGGAAGATTTCAAACTCGCGGCTGCTCAGCACTTTGTGCAGTTCCTTCCCGCCTGCCGGCAGTCTCACCGCATTTTCAGCAAAGGACTGGGCAACACTGCGCGAAAGGTATTTTTTGCCACGAAGGGCATAATTGATGGCCGTGACAATTTCTCCGGGGGGCGAATCCTTGGCAACATAGCCGCAGGCACCTGCTTTCAAAGCACGCTCGATCCACAGGGCCTGAATGTGCATGCTGACAACGATGCAAGCAGGCGATGGCATGGCAGAGGCAAAGTCTGCCAGAAGTGTCAGCCCCGAGCAGTCAGCCATTTCCAAGTCAATGAGAACCACGTCAATGCTCTGGCGGGAGGAGAGTTCGCGTGCCTTCTCAGCACTTGTAACTACCAGAATTTCATAGTCTTTGAACATCAGGCGCAGGTATTGCCCCAAGGTCTCAGCGAACATCGCATGATCATCGACGAGCATGATTTTTTTAGTTGCGGGAGTCATTGTATTTGAGGGTGTTAGGGCCAAAGGCGCTTTTTGTATGTGGAGAAAAAACAGCCGGTCTGGCTGCTATGACAATATACAGGTATATGGAAAATCTTATAAAGCCGCTAAATTTAGTTTTATTTATTTAGTCCTGTCCGCCTTTTTAGATAAGCGTAACTTTAAGCGGTCATCTTCAGCGACTTAGGGAATGTCTTACAGGCTTCGGAAAGCGTTATTCTTCCATTTCAGAGCGACTCTGTTTTCCCTAATTTCAGTGACATTCAAAAACTCCCGGAACGCAATAATTATAAGCGCCTGCTTAGCCTATTTCAAGATTGGGCTTTAATGACCTGTGACGGACTCGTCACATATTATGAAGCCACGTTACTCTCTAATTATCAAACCCGTCGAATAGATCCTGCCCTCAGTGGAGTGATGCGAAACGAGTTTTAAAACATCGCCCACCCCTTCGAGCTAGTTCCACGCGACTTCGATCCAACCACAGCTGAATCCCAACCAACCAATTCACTGATTATGATAATCACCAATAATATTATCAACCTCAGCTCTGCGAGGCAGCAATTATAAATCGCAGCGAACAGTCCTACGACCATGAACATGCCCAACTGCCTGCTGTTTCATCCGAGCGAATTTACACGTTCGAGCTGGAAACTACTGCTGAAGAAAATTCTGCCGGGGTGCAAAATCAACGAAGCTTCCAACCTGGAAGAAGTGCGGACCGCCGTTCAATCGAGCTTGGTGGACGTTCTGATGATGGAATTTCACCCGCGCGACATGGACCACGGGATCGACTCCCTGAAGGCTGTGATCACGCTGACGGGCGGAAAACACATCATGCTGATCTGCGGCCCCCCGGCCCCGGTGACGACCCGTACTGCGATGCAGGCCGGTGCCAGTGTCTTCCTTGGCTGCAATGAGTCCGTTGAAGAATTGAAGCGTGCACTGCATGCCGCCTGGGAAGGTGTGCCCTACATGTCCAGCGAACTCGCCTCCGTCCTGGCACGGTCTGTGGCTCCTTCCGGGGGCACGCCCGATGAAGAGGATGGTTCGCAGTATGCCCTCTCAATGAGGGAGGAAGAGGTGCTGGAACTGCTGGTGTCCGGCTTGCGGCCCAGCCAGGTGGCAAGCCGCCTGGGACTTAGCATGAAAACAATCTCAAGCCACAAGCGCAACGCGCTGGGCAAGCTGGGTGTGTCCAGCATTCTGGAAGCTGTCCGGATTTGGATCTAAAAGTCCCCAGGAACTCGCTGCGAGCGGTTGCTCTGCCGCAGCGAGCGCTCAGAAGAGTAGCAAAGGCGGATCTTCCCCGCCCTGCCAAGCCTTCCTCTTCCACCCCCAAGGTTTCCATTCTCACCTTGGCCAGGTTTACTCGCGGCTTGAGTTCCGCTCGGTGAAGTGACTTTTTCAGTGGCGAACCGACATGCCCATACGAGACGCAGGTTTTCTGGAATAGAAAAGATTTCCTGCATCATATCGCTCCATTCTTTACTCCCTGGTGAAGACCGGTTCTGAATTTTCAGCCATTTCTTGTTACGACATCCCGGTGTTAATCACCTGGATATTCGTTTGAAAACAACGCTTTCCAAGAAGCCGATTTCACTAGGTAAATCGGCAGTTTCGAAGCGGTTTTCGAAAGCGGGTTTCGTGAGACCATCCCACCTCGATCTAAAACTCTTTACCCCATAAGGCATCACTTACCATTCGGGATTTGTGTCTTTTTCCTTTGTGTCGATTGTATGATTGTTATGAAAATAATCATTACACTAGCTACATTCCTCTTCGCAACAGCTCTCACGACCCGCGCTGATGTGATCACTCAGACGGTTGATTTTGGCACCATCTCCAGTGGCAGCCAGTTCTACTTCAACCAGTTCAACACCGCTCTAGGCACGCTGACTGGCGTCACGCTTGACTGGACGGTCAACTCCAGCATCGCCTCCTCGTCGGTGACCAACATGAACTCCGGCACGGTTACGGTGAACAAGATCGTTTTCACCAATACGGTGGACGGCTATCTGCCATCCGTTGGTGACAGCGGCACTCTGGCTGAGGAAGACACCAAAACCAAAACGGTGAACCTTACCGGTTCCACCCCGAGCAGAACCTTGACCAATGGGCAGTCATACAGCCTCAGCAACATCGCTCTCGGTACACTGACGGCTTCCAGCAGCTACCTTCCCGGAGACACGGACTTCGATTCGTTCAAAGGCACCGGCTCGGTGCCCTTGTATGTGACGAACACCTTCGGCGCCACCGTCACGGCCTCCGGATCTGGCGTGACCACATCCTGGCTCACCAGCATCACCGGCACCAGCACCGGCAATCTGCATGTGACCTACACCTACACCGCCGCTCCGGCCCCCATCGCACCTGTGCCTGAACCTCCTGCCATGATCCTTGGCTTCGGTGGTCTGCTGGGCCTGTCCTGCGTGGCCTTCAAGCGCCGGAAGAAAAGCGCCACGGCTGAAATCGTCTGATTTTGGTCTGAACCGCAGCATTCACCTCTCACCCACTCGCGCCATTGAACACCCGAACTTCATCAAAAAACATCTCCCTGTGGTTGCTGCCCGCGACTGCGTTAGTCTGCTTGTTTTTTGCCCTGCAAGAAATCTGGGTGCGTCACCCAGCCTGCCAATTTTTCCCGCTTCCGCTGGTAACTTGGATTTGGCTGGCGGCGCGGGATGGCATGTCCCGGGCAGTATTATTTCCGGAGAATCCATCCGCCTTTAAGTGGCTGGTAACCGGTCACCTGCTGGTGGCGCTGGTTTCGTTCGTTCTTATTTCACCCTTCCTGGCCGGGCTGGCCTTCGTGCTGGCCTCCGCGGCGCTGGCCGTGGCAAAGGGCACGCCAGGAAGGAACGAAGCGCCGGCTTGGTCGCTTCCCGTGCTTTCCCTGTTTTTCATTCCTCCGCCGCTGATGATGGACCAGCAGCTGCACCAGATGCTGGCCGGACTGGCCGCGCGCCTCAGCCAGGGGTGGCTGGACGCCATGCATGTGCTGCATGTGGTTCAAGGCACCATCGTGGCCACGCCGGCGAAGCGTTTCTTTGTGGATGACGCCTGCAGCGGCACCAATTCCCTGCTCGCGGCGGTCTGCGTGGCGCTGATCATCAGCTGCCTCAACAAACGTTCATGGATCCACGCCCTGGCCCTGCTTGCGACTGCGGGCCTGATCTCTGTGGCGTCCAACGTCCTGCGGATCTGCCTGGTGATCGGCAGCTCCCATTTCTGGGGATGGGAACTTGACCGCGGCCTGGTGCATGAGGCAGTCGGCTTCGTTTTCTTCATGCTGGACCTGCTGCTGGTATACAGCGCAGACTGCGGCTGGCACTTCTTTTTCAACAGCAACTCTGACCAGACGGCACCTGCCATGCGGACTCAAGCCGACCTGCCCGTGGCAGCCCCCCGCTTGCTTGGCAGTCTGAGCCTTTGCGTGGCAATCATCGGCACAACGCTGCTCGTGGGCCCTGAAGTTCTGGCACTCCTCCGCCCAGCCCCGGCGGCGCTGGCCAGCTCGAAGCACGCGACACCGGGAGAATTCCAAATGCCGGGAGAATTGTCCGGCTGGGTGCGCGACGGCGACAAACCCGTCGAGAACTCCATGATCGGCAATCTGGGTGTGCGAAACCAAGTATGGCGCTACCGCAAAGGCGGCTTGGAAGCCTATGTGGCCGTCAATTTTCCCTTCCTCGGATTTCACGACACACGCCTCTGCTACACCGGCCAGGGCTGGCAGTTTCAAAAGCAGGTGGACGCCTCACTGCCAGGCGAAGGCGAAAACACGGTGCGCTTTCTGGAAATGACGCAGCCAACGGAGATGGCCCGTGCGCACCTCTGGCTGAGCGTGCTGGACGAGCATGGCGCTGCACAGCCTTTCAAATCCGAAAAGCCCGTGGACCATCTGACCGGCCGCCTGCTGTCTCGCTGGACCAGCCCGGAGCCGGTCTCCACCTCCTACGTGCTCCAGATCATGAGCGTGGAGCCGGAAAACGACCCCTCTTCCAAGGACGCCCTGACCGCACTGCTTGCAGGCGCCCGCAGCCGTCTTGCCGAAGCCATCACTAACCACAGCCCACAAACAGGAAAGGAAAGCGAATGATCACCGATTTTATTGATCACCTACGTCACCGGATGAGCTACATGCTGGACCGGCGCAAACCTTTGCACGGCATGCTGGGAATCCCTGCATTCTTCGCCCTCTTTCTGCTGGCCTTCATGGCCGTCAATTCCCGCCAGGATGGCAGCAGCGACCATGTGAACAAGCTGGAGCGTGAAGCTCAGAGCGAGCTCGACAAAGGACATTTCGTAGAGGCCCGCATCGCGGCCATGCGCATGATGCAGGAGGGCGTGCAAAACTCAAAGGCCGTCCTGCTGGAAGCCAAGGCGCTCCGCGGCATGGGACGCGAGAACGACGCCCTGCGGCTGCTCTCCCGCATCGCCCCGGTCGACCGGCCGGGCTATGCGCCGGCCCACGTCATTCAGGCGGCGATTTTGCTGGCACAGAAGGACTGCGATATGAATGCGGTGCAGAAGCACATCAGCAATGCCCTGCACAGCGATCCCTCCGATGTAAACGCGCTGGAGCTTGCCGCACGCTTTTCAGCCGGGCGGCGCGACTGGAACATGGCGCTGAAATACTTGCGCAAACTGGACACGGACAAGCGTGCGGACCTCATGCTGATGAAGGCCACCGCCCTGCAGTTCACCGGCCAGGAGGACGAGGCGATCAAGTTTGCCGGCAAAGCTGAAAGCGCCCTGCGCGCCATGAAGAAAACCGCCACCGAAAACGGCAGCGAAGTGCGTTTCTCCATCGCAGTCAGCCTCAGCCTGCAGCGCAAGTTTGACGAGGCCGTCCAGTGGATGCTGGGAAGCATGCAAGGCACGCCCACGCCCGCCGAGCGCCAGCTTATCGGAGGCATCTATCTCTCCTGGAGCCGCTTTCTTAAATCACAGCCAACCGCCGACCGTATGAAAGTGCTGCAGCTGCTGGAGCAGGGCATCCAGGTGAGTCCGGAAAGCCAGGATCTCATCATGGCGTTTCTTGGCGATTGTGAAGAGCTCACCAGCACTCCCACAGACCGCCAGCGCTACGTGGAGCGCATCCTCGGAAACGGCGGCACCGCGACTTCCTTCCTCCATTACTACATGGGCGTGCAGGATTGGAAACAGGGCAACCGGGAGGCCGCGAGGTCCCATTTCGAACTCGCCAGCTCGCTCAATCCTGGATTCAAGGTGATCGGCAACAATCTGGCCATGGCCATCGCTTCGGTGTCCACGGACCATGGCGAGCTGGAGAAGGCGCTGGCCCTGATCAATGAGTTGATCGAGCAGGAGCCGGAAAACCCGTTCTTCCTGGACACCCGCGGCCACGTACATGCGAAGATGGGCGAATTTAAGGAAGCAGTGCGTGACTTTGAGCGCTCCCTGCCCAATGCCCGTGACAAAAACTCCTCCCACACCAAACTGGCGGACTTGTATGATCGGCTGGGAATGGCAGACCTCGCCTCTGAGCATCGCACTGCGGCCCTCGCCCACATGTCCCCAGGAGGAAATGCCACACAGGTGGTTCGTTAAAAAAAGGTTCTCTTATGAACGCGCGAAGCGTGGCGACACGCTTTGCGCGTTTAGCATTTAGAGCCCTGGCCTTCGCCAAATCCTGAGATTATTTTGACCCGGCGTGGCAGTCTGAGCAGGGCTGAACGGCGTAAGCCATTTGGGGTCTAAAAGTGCCCGAACCTTGACAGCCGGGGTGAAAGCATGCCCTAAGTAGGCCCTTTTTCCCGTCATTACCTGTTCATAAGCACATGTCCAAAGCCCTGATCATTGCCGAAAAGCCCAGCGTAGCCGCCGATCTTGCCCGCGCGCTTGCCAAAGCACCCGGCATGAAGCCCTTCGCCAAAGAAAAGGACTGGTACGAAAACGACACGCATGTGATCTCCTCCGCCGTGGGCCACCTGCTCGAGCTGGGAATGCCCATGGTGGACGGCAAAAAGATCGGCTGGGGCTTCACCAGCCTGCCGATCATGCCGGAGCAGTTTGAACTGAATCCCATCGAAAGCAGCGCGGACCGGTACAAGCTGCTGACCAAGCTGCTCAAGCGCAAAGACATCGACGAAGTCATCAATGCCTGCGACGCCGGGCGTGAGGGGGAGCTGATTTTCCGCTACATCATGGACGCCAGCGGCTGCAAAAAGCCGGTGCAGCGCCTGTGGATGCAGTCCATGACGCAGGGAGCCATTCTGGACGCCTACAAGCATCTGCGCACCAATGAGCAGATGCTGCCGCTGGCAGACGCCGCGAAGTGCCGCAGCGAAAGCGACTGGCTCGTGGGCATCAACGGCACGCGTGCGCTCACGGCGCTGAATTCCCGCCATGGCGGCTTCCGCCTGACTCCTGTGGGACGCGTGCAAACGCCAACGCTGTCCGTCCTGGCCCAGCGTGAGCGTGACATCGCGGCGTTTGTGCCACGCACCTATTTTGAAGCGATCGCGCTGTTTGAAGTGTCCGCCGGGCAGTATGCGGGGCGCTGGATTGATGAGAGCTTCAGGAAGGACGAAAACGACGAGCACAAAAAGGCCGAGCGCATCTGGGAGCAAGGCACCGCGCAGGCCATTGCAGACCGCTGCAAAGGCAAGCCAGGCGTCATTGAGCAGACGACCAAGCCGACACGGCAGGCCCCGCCCCTGCTCTATGATCTGACCAGCCTGCAGCGGGAGGCGAGCAACCGCTTTGGCTTTTCCGCGCGGCGCACCCTGCAGATCGCGCAGGCGCTGTATGAAAAGTTCAAGGTGCTGACCTATCCTCGTACGGATTCCCGCCACCTGCCGGAAGATTATCTTGGCACAGTGACGGACACGCTCAAAACCTTTGCCAGTCATGACAGCCGCAAGCAGGACGCGCTGCCACATGAGCTGGGCACGCACGCAGCCACCGCGCTGGACAACAGATGGGTGCGGCCGAACAAGCGCATTTTTGACAGCAGCAAAGTCAGCGACCACTTTGCCATCATCCCCACCGGCCAGATTCCACCGAAGGAACTGCCGGAAGCGGAGCAGAAGCTCTTCGACATGGTGGCACGCCGTTTCGTGGCGGTGTTCTTCCCCGCGGCTGAATTTGAAGTGACGACGCGCATCACGCGTGTGGGCAAGGATGCCTTCCAAAGCAACGGCAAGGTGCTCAAGGAGCCCGGCTGGCTGGCTGTGTATGGCAAGAAGGCGGCGGAGGAAGCTGCTGAAGGTGGCGAAGACGCGGCCAAGCTGCTGGTGGCTGCAAATACCGGCGACAAGGCGGAAACGCTGGACGTCGAGGTGAACGAACACCAGACCAAGCCGCCGCCCCGCTACACGGAAGCGACCATTCTTTCCATGATGGAAGGCGCTGGCAAACTGGTGGAGGACGAAGAACTCGCCGAAGCCATGAGCGAGCGGGGTCTCGGCACGCCCGCGACACGCGCCGCCATCATCGAAGGTCTGATCATGGACCGCTATATTGAGCGCGTGCAGCGTGACTTCCACGTCACGGCCAAAGGCCTCGCCCTGATCGACCAGATAAGCGCCATCGGCATTGATGCGCTGAGTTCTCCGGAAATGACCGGCCAGTGGGAGTACAAGCTGCGCCAGATGGAGCACCGTGAGCTCGACCGGGCCAGCTTCATGCGGGACATCCGCCACCTGACCAAGCAGGTCGTGGAAAAGACCAAGGCGTACTCCAAGGCGGCCAAGGAAAAAGTGTTTCCCGAATTCAAGGCCATCTGCGGCACCTGTGGCAGCACGGAGGGCTACAAGCAGACCGAGGAATTCTACGGCTGCAAAAATCCGAAGTGCAAGGTGCGCGTCTTCAAGACCGTGGCCAGCCGCACGCTGACCGAAGAAGAGATCCGCACCCTGATTGAAAAACGCTTCGTCGGTCCGCTGGACGGCTTCCGCAGCAAGAAGGGCAAGGAATTCAGCGCCGCACTGCAGATCAAAGACGACATGAAGGTCGCCTTTGTCTTTGGCGATGGCAGCGACCCCGACAGCGTCAACTGGGACGAGTGCCCGGTGATCGCCGACTGCCCGGTGTGCGCCAAGAAGGGCCGCAAGGGCGAGAAGATCTACGAAACGGCGGATGCGTACCAATGCAAGATCAACGCCACGGAGACCTCCAAGTGCAACGCGCGCCTGCCGAAAAAGCTGTGCCAGAAGGACATCACGCCGGAAAACGCGCGCGAGTTCTTTGAGAACGGCAAGACCTCGCTCATCACGGGCATGATCTCCAAGCGTGGCCGGCCCTTCAGCACCTTCCTCGTTTGCACGCCAGGAGAGAAGCGCATCATGAGCTGGGAGTTTCCACCGCGCGAAGCGAAGCCGAAGGCCGAGAAGAAGGCGAAGAAGCCTGCGGGTGTGAGCGGGCGCTGATGAGTTGTCCAGTTGCGCCGCAACTGGACTACTTTTCCTTCGCCAGATGGGCGTACTTTGTCTTCCAGTCCTCGGGAAGACGCGCCGGCCGGCCCTCGGGCATCTGCACCAGGGCCAGGGACTGACGGCAGGTGATGAGCAGTGCGTTGTCTTCGGCACGGCGCATTTCAAACGAGCACCAGAAGCGCACGCGCTCCACGGTTTCGAGCTTGCCGTGGATGATCAGTTCGTCTCCCAGCCGTGCCGGTTTTTTGTAGTCGATCTCGGTGCGGACCACGACGGGGAACAGGTGGGTCTGCGACATCTCGCGCAGCTTCATTCCCATGAGAGCGGCCAGGCGGGTGCGCGCGGTTTCGATCATGCGCAGGTAGGCGATATTGTGCACGACGCCGCCGCAGTCGGTGTCGAAGAACATGACTTCTTCGCGAGTTTCGATGGTCGGGGTGTGGTGCATGTCGTCAGTTCAAAGCGGCGCGCACAGCATCGGCATCCACGCCACGCAGACCGAAAACACGCAGCACGGTGTCCTCGATGAGATTGTTTGGGCAGGATGCACCTGCAGTGATGCCCACCGTCACCGGGCCGTCGCCAGCTAGTTTGGTGGAGTAGCTTTCTTTTTCTGCTTTGAGGTGAAGATCAAAATGCACGATCTGCTCCAAGGATTTCAGGCAGTCTGCCGTGCGAATGAAAAAGGTCGGGAGCTGCTGCTCGCCGATTTCCACGAGATGCGTGGTGTTGGAGCTGTTGTAGCCGCCGACGACAAGAAGCACATCCAGCGGCTGCTGCAGCAGGCCAAAGAGCGAGTCCTGACGCTCCTGCGTGGCGCCACAGATGGTGTCAAAGACCTGGAAATTGGTGACGCCCGCCTCTGGGCCATGGCGGTCCAGCACGGCCTGGCGCAGGCGGCGCTGCACTTCCTCAGTCTCCGATTTGAGCATGGTGGTCTGATTGGCCACGCCGATGCGTGTGAGATGCTGGTCGGGATCAAAGCCGTCGGAATGAGATCCTGCCGGGAAACGTTTCAAAAACGCCTCTTTGTCCCCGCCGTTGCGGATGTAGTCGCAGACGTAATCGACATCCGCCAGGGTCAGAACGACGAGGTAGTTGCCCATGCCATCATCCCCCATGGCGCGGGAGGAGGTGGCGCGGGTTTCTTCATGGCTGGCCTTGCCGTGAATGATGGAGGTGTAGCCGGTCTTGGCATACTGACGGACGCGCTTCCATACGCTCATCACGTCGCCACAGGTGGTGTCCACCACCATGCAGCCGCGGGCGGCGATCAATTTCATGAGCCGGGTTTCTGCACCGAACGCCGGCACGATCACCACGTCTTCGGGTGTCATCGTGGCGACCATCGTCTCATGCTCGGCATTGGGAATGCTCACCACTCCCATCTCAGTGAGCTGGCGGTTCACCTCCTGATTGTGGATGATTTCACCCAGCAGAAAAACGCGGCGGTCGGCGAAGACTTTGCGAGCCGCATAAGCGAGGTCGATGGCGCGTTCCACGCCGTAGCAGAAGCCAAAATCGCGCGCCAGACGCACCGTGGTGTTACCGATCTGGATCACACTGCCCTTGGCACGAAGTTGCTCGACGATCAGGCTGCGGTAGTGGGTTTCCACCTCGGCCTGCACACGCTCCATCACCTCCGGGGTGCGAACATTCACACGGCGGGCGGCTGGAGCGGGGGCAGACATAAGAGGAGGATCAATACAAGACGAATCAGTAGTACATTTTGCCTTTGGCAGCGTCTTCAAAGACCTTGCTGCTCATCATATACGAATCTGGGGGGTCGGCGAGGCTGCTGTCATTCAGCACAGGGAGGGTCTTGCCGATGGTGGCGTCCTCAGGCTGGGAGGAGGCAATGTTGAGCGGGGTGCCGGTGCGGACCATGCTGAAGATCTTCTGCGCGGACTTGATTGGCAGACGCACGCAGCCGTGGGTGCAGGGGACGGGCTTCACCCAGCCCCAGTGCATGCCGTAGGCGGACTTGAACTCCATCCAGTAGGTCATGGGGTAGCCGGCGCCCGGAGAGCTGGCGCGGCGGCGGTGGGCGTCCTTGTGGTAAATGGTGAAGTTGCCGTGAGGAGTCGGGGTGCTGGCGGTGCCGACGGAGCATGGGGTGGCGAGCAGCACTTCGTTGCCTTCCATCACGTAAACGCGCTGCGCGCCGGTGCTCATTTTCACCCGCACATTGGCAGGGTTTTTCACCGCCTTGGCAGGGGGATCAAAGTTGAGGGAATAATTTCCGGTTTTTTTCGCGGCGGCGCAGTTGCTGAGAGCAAGGGCAAGTCCGGCAAAGGCCAGGGCCTTCAAGGAACCGCGGAGGATGGAGGAATGCGAATTCATAGAGGCTGGGCATGTAGCACACGTTTCCACCCGCTCCACCGTTTTTCTTCACGGATGATGTGCTTGCAGACAGTGCGAAACTTTGTCCTCGTTAAGGCGTTCTACTGCCTCACATGCCTGCCCCTTCCCTGATTGATGTTCTCGTCCGCACCGCTGCCAGCGCAGGATGCGAGGAACCTACCCGCCTGCGCCACGCCCTCGAAATCGCCGCCGACAACCGGCAGCCCCTTCTCGACGCCGTGGTGGACAGCACCATGGTCGATGAAGACCGCTTCTTTTCCCAGCTGGCCACCGGCCTGGGCATGCCCTATGCCGAGGAAGGACTCGGCGAAGGAGCCGAGGGTCTGCGCACCAATTTCCCGGCCAAACTCGCGCTGCGCCACCGCATCTGCCCCGTCCATGTGACCGGCAGCGAGGCGACCATCCTCACCTACAATCCCTTTGATCTCAGCGCCCGCCAAGCCGTGGGCCAGGAGCTGCGCAAACGGGTCCAGTGGCAGATCGCCCCCCGTCACCGCATCCTGGAGGCCCTGCATCAGGGTTATGGCGTGGGCGCGGAGAATTTCGAAGAGCTCCTCGAAGGCCGCGAGGGCGGAGACGATCACGATGACCTCAAGCAGGAGACCACCGTGCTGGACGAGGCCGACGAAGAAGCGACGGTGCTGAACTTCGTGAACCAAATCTTCCGCGAAGCCCTCAAAGAACGCGCCACGGACATTCACGTGGAGCCGCTGGAGCGCGACCTGCGCATCCGCTACCGCGTGGACGGCAAGCTGCTCGAAGTCCCTGTGCCGCCCAACATGCGCCTGCTCCAGGCCTCGCTCATTTCCCGCCTCAAGATCATGGCGCATCTGGATATCGCCGAGCGGCGGCTGCCGCAGGACGGCCGCATCAACCTCGAACTGGATGGCGAACCCATCGACGTCCGCGTGGCCACCATCCCGAGTGTGAATGGAGAATCCGTGGCGCTGCGATTGCTGACCCGCAAAAAATTCGACCTCCAGGC
The DNA here is from genome assembly GCF_044226605.1 of Prosthecobacter sp. Classification (GTDB taxonomy): domain Bacteria; phylum Verrucomicrobiota; class Verrucomicrobiia; order Verrucomicrobiales; family Verrucomicrobiaceae; genus Prosthecobacter. Next base: position 228,946 of record NZ_JBGAGS010000011.1, read on the forward strand.
CATCGGGCTGGATCCGGCCACCGAGGCGACCATCCGCAAGCTGCTCGCGGCGCCAAACGGCATCATCCTCGTGACGGGTCCCACAGGCTCCGGCAAATCCTCCACGCTGTACACCTTCCTCAAGGAGCTGAACACCAAGGAGCGCCGCATCGTCACCATCGAAGACCCTGTGGAAAACAAGCTGGACGGCATCATCCAGATCGCGGTGAAACCAGAAATCGACCTCACCTTCGCCGCCGGGCTGCGCAGCATTCTCCGTGGCGACCCCAACGTCATCATGGTGGGGGAAATGCGCGACCAGGAGACGGTGGAGATCGCCATCCGCGGTGCTCTTACAGGCCACCTGGTCTTCTCCACGCTGCATACAAATGACGCCGTCAGCGGCATTTCCCGTCTCATCGACATGGGCATCGAGCCGTTCATGATTTCCTCCTCCGTGCGCGCCTTCCAGGCTCAGCGGCTTGTCCGCACCCTCTGCGGCTTGTGCAAGCAGCCGGCGCATCATGAGGACAGCCACCTGCGGGCCATCGGCTTCCCGCTGGAGTGGAAGAACAAGCTCTTCAAGCCCGCCGGCTGCCGCGCCTGCCGCAACACCGGCTTCACCGGTCGTCTCGCCATCATGGAAATCTGCCTCATGACCGAGGCTCTTCAGGAGAAGGTCAACGTCCGCGCCAACACCATTGAACTCAAGGCCCAGGCCATCAAGGACGGCATGGTGCCCATGCGCCAGTATGGTTTCCGCAAGGCTTCCGAGGGAGTGACGACCATCGAGGAAGTGATGACCGTGACGGCGGCGACGGAGTAGTGTTGCAAATCGACTCCTGGCTCAGTATTTTCCCCCTATGATTCTTGAAGACCATCCGTCTGTCGCTTTGATGCTCGATCAGCTTACGTCTGATCAGAAATGGCAGGCCTTCCAGCTTCTCTGGAAGGACGTGGTCGAAGATCATCAGGAAGACATTGAACCTCCGGCCTGGCACGAAGAAATTCTGCGGGATCGTTTGGAAAAAATCAGGAGCGGCAAAGCTGTCTGGCATGATCTGGACCAGGCTTTCGACGACTTGCGGAAAGAGCTGGCATGAATGTGATCCTCGAAGATGATGCCAAACAAGACCCGCGGGACAGCTTTCACTTTTACGAACAGGACGAGCCTGGAGCAGGCTGGTATTTCCTCGATAAAATGCAGGCGGAGCTTCAGGCCCTCGGCGGATTTGGAGGAGTTCATCGCCTCCGCTTCGGCTTTCACTTTTACGCGTCCAAGCGCTTTCCGCACGGTGTCTATTACCGTGTCGAGGGACACACCGTCCAAATAGCCGCCATTATTGACAGCCGCCGCAATCCCAAATTGATCCGGAAAACTCTTCGCAAGCGCTGATCCCAATGCCCGCCTTCAACTACACCGCCCTCACCGCCACCGGCCAGACCGTTACGGGGTCCCTTACGGTCGGCTCCCGTGCCGAGGCATTTCGCAAGATCGAGTCCCAGTCTCTGACACCCGTCAAGGTCACCCAGGACGAGAAGGCAGCTGCGGCCAAAGCCAAGGCTGCGGTGGATGAAGGGCCGGTGAAGCTCAAGCGCGCCCAGCTTGTTTTGTTCACGGAAGAGCTCGCCGACCTCCTCGATGGCGGCCTGCAGATTGACCAGGCTTTCCGCGTCATGCAGGAGCGCCAGGAGTCGGGCTCCCTGCGCCAGATTGCTGCAACCATGCGCAATGAACTGCGGGAGGGCTCCTCGGTGGCGAAGGCGCTGAGGAAAGCCTCCCCCAGCTTTGACGACCTGTACTGCAATCTCGCCGCTGCTGGCGAGGTCAGCGGCTCCCTTCCCAGCATCCTGCGTCGTCTGGCCAACAACCTTGCCGTCATGGCAGATCTTCAAGCCAAGGTGACGCAGGCCATGATCTACCCCGCCTTCCTCATCGGCGCGTGTATCGTCCTCATGGTGGTGTTTATGACCTTCATGGTGCCGCAGATCATGGACCTCATGGGCAAAAACGGCCAGAAGCTCCCTGCCGCTACGCAGCTGCTCATCAGTTTCAATCATTTCATGGGCCAGTGGTGGTGGGCCATCGGCATCGTCCTCACCGCCGCCGTTTTAACCTTCCGCGGTTACATTTCCAGCCCTGCCGGCCGCATGTGGTGGGACGGGACCAAGCTCACTCTTCCTCTTTTTGGACCCATCATGAGCATGCGGTTCTACGCCCAGTTTGCGCATTCTCTGGGCAGCCTCATCACCAACGGCGTCCCCCTGCTCAACAGCATCCGCCTCGTGTCCAAGATTTCCGCCAATGTGTTCATCCAGGACCTGCTGGGCAAAGTCACCACGCTGGTCTCCGAAGGCTCGCCTCTTTCCAATGCGCTGCGCAAAGTTGGCAACTTCCCCCTCCTCCTGGCGGACATGATCGCCGTAGGCGAGCAGACCGGCCAGCTCGGCAAATCCATGGAAAAATGCGCCATGCGCTACGACAAGGAGCTCGACAAGCGTATCAAACGCATGACATCGATGATCACCCCGATCATCCTCATCGTCATGGCAGTGATGGTGGGCACCGTGGCCTACTCCATCGTCGCCGCCATCGCCCAGAGCGTGACGGGCATCCGCGGCAGTTCCTAGCACGGCGCAACCAACCGCATTTCTTCCTGTTCAAACCCTCATAAATCTTGTTCAATTCCCCGTCATGAAGATCCCAACAACGCACCCTCGCACCCGCAACGCCGCCGCCTTCACGCTCATCGAAATCGTGATCACGCTGACCATCATCGCCATTCTGGCGGGTGGATCGATGATGATGTACTCCAGTTTGATCGACACTGCCAAGGACTCCCGCGTGAGCTCAGACATGGACAAAATCTCCCTTGCGCTGCAGTCCTACGAAGGCCGCGCCCTCCGAGTGCCGACCACCGAACAGGGCCTGCAGGCGCTGGTGGACAAGCCCACCATCGAACCGGTCCCGGACAACTATCGCCCGTTTATGGAAGAGCTGCCCAAAGACCCCTGGGGCCAGCCCTACAAGTATCGCACCCCTCCGCAAAAGTCCAAAAAGGGCTACGATCTCTGGAGCGTCGGACCCGATGGTGCTGACGGCACCGATGACGACATCGGCAACTGGAAGAAGCCTGCGGCCAAATAATTCATGAACTTCACATGCCGGATCTCGAAGACGTGCCATGACGAAAGCGTTCCTTACGCCTCTCGTCGTGCAGGCTTCGTCCGGCTTGTGCCGGCCCGGCTCACCCGCGCGTTTACGCTGGTCGAAATCGTCATTTCTTTGACCATCGTTGCGGTGCTCGCCGCAGCCACGGTGCCGATGCTGACCGGTTACAAGGAGGAAAGCCTGGCCCGCGAACCGGTGACAGAACTCCTGGCTTTGGCGCGCGAGGTCCGCATGCGCGCCATGCGGGAGAAGCGCCCCTATCAGGTCGCGTTTCATGCCACAGGCTTCACCGCCTCCCGTTATTTCAATCCCTACCTCCAGCTTTCTGAGCTGAATGAATTTCTCCTGGCCGGGGAGGAGGAGCCCGCCGTGGTCAGCTCCGTGGAGCAGGGAGACAAATCCGACCTCGACAGCGGTTCCGGACTCACCAAAACCTCCGATCTTCCCCTGGCGCCGCCGCCCCCGAAGTTTGACGAAAACTGGTCCCAAAAGTACGAACTGCCGAAGGAGGTGAAGTATGCCATCCAGCACTGGTACGACGCCGAACCCACCGTCATCGAAGGCGAGGTCGTCAAGCTGTGGGTCTTTCAGCCCAGCGGGGTCTGCCAGCCTTTGAAGATCCATGTCGAGGGCCCCTCCTCCACCTTTGATGTGGAGTTTGCCGCGCTCACGGCGGACATCGTGAAGGAAAGCATCGAGCTGAAATGAAGCCTTCCCTCCATTTCCCCCGCCCTCGACGCTCGGCTGGCTACATCCTGCTCGAGCTTGTGCTCGCCCTCACCATTTTTTCCATTGCCGTGCTTGGCCTGGCCAAGTGTCTGAATCAGGCGCTGGAAACCGCCAATCTTCTGCGGCGGGACCAGATCATCCGCATCGGCATGCGCAATTTCTTTGAGGAGCTGCGCAACAAGCCCCTCGCCAAGATGTCCACCACTTTCACGGACACCACCTATGGCATCACCTACACCAGCACCACCGAGGCGCTTTCCCTGAAGACCACCAGCGGCGGGGTGTTGAGCGACATGTACAAGCTTTCCATCCACGCCACCTCGTCTTTCGATGGCGTGGAGCAGGAGGACAAACTCGACGTCTATGTTTACAAACCCGCGCAGCAATAGACGGCGCTCCGCCTTTACCCTGATCGAGGTGGTGATCGGCATCACCATCCTCTCCATGATCACGGCCACGCTCTTCGGCATCATCCGCGGTTCCGTCCGCGGTGCCTCGGAGATCGAGCACACCCAGCGCGAGAGCGACTCGATGAACCGTTTCATTGAGCTTTGCCGCCGCACCTTTGCCACCCTGCCCAGCACTGCCACCCTTTCTCTGAAGCTTGTCCAAGGGACCGAACCCGTCATCCAGGAGCTCACCATTTCGGGCTCTCCCGACTGCTTTCCTTTTGGCAGCAATCCCATCACCCTCAAGGAAACCATCCTCAGCCTGCGCCCCTATCCTGAAGTGGTGGTGGATGACAATCAAAAGCCACTGAACTACATCAGCCTCTCTCGCGAAGATCTCATTCCCAAGACCGGCGACATGAAATCGGGCATTCAGCAGACGACCACCGGCATCTACGCGCCGGACTCCGAAGGCCGATATTGGATGCCGCTGCTGCCGGACGTTGTCTCCTTCAAATGGCGCTTCTACGTCGAGAAGGAAGAGACTTGGTACGAAGAGTGGAGCAAGTCGAAATGGCCGGACTTGATCGAAGCCCAGCTGATCATGAAAAATCGCAAGCTTCCCATTCGCATGGTTTTCAGCGTTCCAGTTCTGACCATCGTGGCCGGCAGGGCTCCAGCCAACACCGGAGGCAGCAACAACAACAACAACGGAAACAACAATCAGAACGCCGGCGGGAATAACAACAATAACAACGGCCCGGGCGGGCGCGGCGGTCAAGGCGGTCAAGGCGGTCCCGGTGGACCCGGCGGTCCAGGTGGTGGACGCGGCGGTCCCGGGGGCCCCGGTGGTCCTGGCGGTGGCCCAGGAGGATTCGGAGGCCGTGGCGGTCCTGGGGGTCCTGGAGGCTTTCCTCCAGGCGGTCCGCCCGGCGGCGGTGGACCTGGTGGCGGCGGTCCGGGTGGGGGGGCACCTCCAGGCCCATGAAAACATCCCAGTCGTTCGTATTGGGCGCAGCACACCCGTGCCGTGCTCTCCGGCGCAGGCGCGCGTCAGCCCTCATGCTCATGATCTGGGCCATCATGCTCATGTCCATCACAGTCATGGGAGTGGTGCAGTACATCAGATTCAGCGCAGACGAGTCAAACCAGGCTGCCTACGACTTCCGGGCCCTTCATCTGGCGGAGAGCGGCCTTGCCGTGGGACTTCATCCTAACACCCGTCGGGGAGACATCGTCATGAAGCAGAAGGTGGGGCCGGACAGCGGCTTCGACGTGGTCATCAACTACGAAGGCGCCCGCATTCCGATCAACTACATCACCGACGAACGCCTGCGCGAGGCCGTGTACAAACTTTTCATTTACTGGCAGCTCAACGCCGAAGATGCCGGGATTGCCGCCGATTCCCTGGCAGACTGGGTGGACAATGACAGCACTCAGCGCGCCAACGGCGCCGAGTCCGAGTACTACAAAAGCCTGGGTATTTATGACGCGCCCCGCAATCAAGGCTTCATCCGGGTGGAGGAAATGCTCCTCGTGCGCGGCATGGATGCCGTGGACCGTAAAAAGCCGGACTGGCGCAACTACTTCAGCATCTACGGGGAGGGCCAGATCGACCTCCGCACGGTGTTCAAGGATGTGCTTCTCGCCGTCACCGGAGCCTCTGAAAACGACGTGCAGCGTTTCATCAGCGAGCGCGATGGCGGAGATGGCATCCCTGGCACCGAGGACGACCGCCGCATCCGCGCGAATGAGGCCTACCAGATCCTCGGCCTGGAAGGAGACCGGCTCAACGCCGTCAGCGGCATCGTCAATGACAGCGACACCTCCCTCCGCCGCATCACCAGCATCGGCTGGGTGGGCGAGAAACGCGCCAAAATCATTCTCGTCACCCGGCGCGATCAGACAACCGGAGCAGTGACCTATCTCGGGCGGATCGAGGAGTAAAAACGACTCGACAACCCCTTTGGCAGCCGTCATTCCAGATTAGTCATACACCGCCGCAACTTCCCACCCTCGCGCACGTTCTACAAGGCCCATCACACATGTCACTCGCCGCCACCACCCTGCTTCTTCCCGCCCCTGATGCCTCCTGGCGCGTGTGGAAACCCCGGGCGACCTCCAGTGCAGAAACCGTCGACAGCCCGGCAGAAGCCAGACATGTGAGCAAGCCCCTGCTCATTGGCCTCCCTGCATCCGCATGCCGCACCATTGGCCTCATCCTGCCGCAGACGGACAGCGAACTGCTGGAGCAGATCATTGTTACTCAACTGGAGCGCCGTGGCTTCAAGCTCGAGCAGGACGCCGTGGGCAGAAACTACCGATGGCATTTGCTGGGCCAGAGCGGCGCCGTCGTCATCGTCAGCGTGGACATTCTCGCAGAGCCGTTCCCGGAGGCGCTCGCGGCCTCGCATGCCAGCGACTACACGGCCGCCCTCAGGCTCGCGCAGCTTCCGGCCGGTCATCTCGTCATTGCCGAAGAGCAGGGAGACCTCGTTCTGGCCGCAAGCCACCAGGGCAAGCTCTACCACAGCCACATCTTTGCCAAAGCTCCCGTGTCCGAGGAAGCACTGACCTTGGAGATCACCCTCTCGCGGCTCACGCTTGAAGCTGAACTCGGCCCCGGATCCATCGACGGAGTGGCTCTCGTCGGCGCAAACTTTGACCGTGGCCTCACCACGCGCCTTGGTTCCATTCTGGACCTCCCCGTCCGCGTCCTTGCCGAACTCCCTCCCAATGGCGCTCTGGACACCCGCACCTGGACCAAGCTTCTCCCCGAAGGCGTCCGCACGGCCATCAGCGATCTCAACCGGCGCTCCAAGCTCATCCGCGCGCTCACGCTTGGCGGGATGCTTTATGCCTCCCTGGCCTTCCTGGCGTTTGCCTACCTTCATCTTCAGGAAAAGCGTGCGACAGAACTCGCCGCCGAGGTGGAGCTTACAAGCGAGCCCGCCGCGGCCGTGCGCAAGGCCAACGAACGCTGGAAAGTTCTCGCACCTGCCATCGAGCCGCAGCGTTACCCGCTCTTCCTGCTGGGGGAGATCAACCGCATCATGCCTGCCAGCGGCATCGTCCTCCGCAAATTTGAGGTGAAGGGCAAGGAGATCGAAATCCGTGGTGAAGCGCGGGATGCGCAGCTTGCCTTCCAGTTCATCGAAGATTTCAAAAAGAACCGCATCCTCAGCCGCTACGAATGGACCAATCCGCGGCCCGAAGTCAAAGGCACCACCGCCAGCTTCCGCGCCCAGGGCAAGCTGCCTTGAAGCACCTCCTATTCCCCCGCCATGGCACTCGCCCTCACCCAACGTGAAAAGAAACTGCTCGGAGCCTGCCTGGGCTCGCTTCTGCTGATGGCATCGTTCATCGGCCTCAAGCAGTTTCTTGACCGCCGCACTGCGGTGCTCTCGCGCATCAGCACTCTCCAGGCTGAAAAGGAAGAGAACAGCCAGTGGATGGCTGACCGCGATTTCTGGGACAAGCGCTCCGCATGGATGATGCAGAACATGCCCACGACAGAGAGCCTCGGCACGGCCCAGGCCAAGCTGCTTGAAGAAATTCAAAACGTCGCGCTCGACTACCAGCTGCAGGTGCAAAAACAGCAGCTTCTGCCGGACTCCGCGGACAGCAAGGCCAATGCCGCCGTCTACCGGGAAGTCGCCGTGGAAGTGCGTTTGCGCGGAGATCAGACCACGCTGCTCGGCTGGCTGGCCACGCTGCAGTCACCGGAAAAATTTCAGGCCATCAAACAGCTTGAACTCGAGATCGACTCCAAGGCCAAGGAAAAGACCCCGCAGGCTTTGTGCAACCTCGTACTGGCGCGCTGGTTCAAACCCGAAACTGGATTCCAACCATGAAGACCTTTCTCACCGCCATTTTCGTTTTGAGCGCGGCTTCTGTCCTGCGCTCCCAGACCTTGGTCCCCCCGGCCCCCGCCACGCCTGCTGCGCCAGCGGCACCCGCAGCTGCCACGACTCCGATGGAGGCTCCACTGACGACGGCCGATCTGCTGCCGCTCCCAGGAGATGAATTTGACCCCACGCTGACACCACCACCGGCTGCCGCCATCCCGGCGCCGACTGGACCGGTGGATCCCGACCTGCCTCAACCTTTCGATGCGAATTCTCTGAGTGCCGTCATTCAAAACTCCCCCTTCACTCGAATTGTCAGCATCTCGGACTCCCTCGTGCTCACCGGGATGGCCTACGTCAATGGCAAGCCCGTCGTGACCATCTTCGACAAAAACGAAAAGCAGTCCCTCGTCGTTTCGGAAGAACCCAATCTCAAAGGGTGGAAGCTTATGGAGGCGCAGCCGACCACCAACATCGAGCGTGCCCAGGCCAAGATCGCCATCGGTGGTGAGACTTTCAGCATCCGCCACAGCGCACTCGACAAAAACGACCTGACCAAGGGCAAAAGTGACAAGGGAGACAGAGGCTCTCGTGACTCCCAAGGCGGCGACCGCTTCAACCGCAGCAGCCGCGGCCCCAGCGAGGAAGACCGCAAGAAATACGAAAGCCTCTCCGACAAGGCCAAAGACAAATTCCGTGAAGCCATGAGCGAAAAATTCAGGGACGAAAAATTCCGCGCCGCCCCGGAAGAAGAGCGGCGCAACGCCATCCGCACCATCTTTGAGAAAATCCAAAAAGAAGACGGTGGGGGCAAATAACCGGCCCCTCTTCCTCTTTGTAACGCCAATCACGCTTATTTCATTTTTCATGCATCGTCGTCTTCCTGCTCTCACCGCGTTCCTGTTTGCCACCACCGCCACCCTCCGCGGCCAAAGCATTGTTCCACCTGCACCGCCCCCCGCCCCTGCGGCGCCAGCTGCCACGACGACAACCACAGTCACAACAACGACCGCTCCAGCTGCGGCTGATGCAAACGCTGCCGCCCCGGCAGCTCCCGCGGCAGCAGCGCCCCCAGCCACTCCTAACCTGCCCCCAGCCACCGCACCTGCAGTCCCAGCCCCTGGCGCGGCTCCGGCGGAAGGAGCACGCCCTCCGGGCAGCGGATTTGGCGGCGGCGGCTTCCCGAGCGGTGGCCGCGGTGGATTTGGCCGGCGCGGCCCCGGAGGCTTCGGTGGTGGCTTCGGCGGTGGCATGGGCGCCGACGGTGCCGGAGCTGGCGGAGAGGCGGAGGCTTTCCAGATCACGGGAGACAATGTGATGATGCAGTTTGCCAACAATCCGGTGGCGGACCTGCTGGCCATTTATGAAAAGCTTACCGGCTACACCTTGATCAAGGACAGCAACATCTTTGAAGGTGCCACCATCAGCCTGGTCACTCCCAAGCAGGTGCCCAAGGCCGAGGCCATCAAGCTCATCGAAGCCTCGCTGCTCACCAATGGCTACGCCATCGTCACCGAGCCTGGCGGCACCAGCGCCAAGATTTTGCCGGCTCGCAATCAGAGCGCCAATGCCGTGCAGTTCTCCCACGGCGTGCAGTTTTACACCAGCGCCAAGGACATTCCGCCGAATGAGAGCATCGTTTCCTACTTCATGAAGCTGGACTTCCTCGATCCCGAGGACGCCGCCACCATGCTCTCTGGTCACGTGGGACTCGGTGCTTACGGCCGCATCACACCCGTCACCTCTCCGCCGGGCCTGCTCATCACAGAGAGCGCCACGGTCGTCAAACAACTCATCGGCATTCGTGAAGCCATTGACCTGGGAGACACCGGCTCCTCTCTGGTCACGAAATTTATCCCCATCAAATTCGCCGACGCCGCGGTCATCGCGCAGATCATTCAGGCAACCCTGAACGCACAGGCCCAGGAGAAGGAAAGCAAGGGAGTCAAAACCATTCGCGGCACTGCTGCCAGCGATGGCCGTGACAAGGGCGGTGACAGCAAGGAGCCTCCAAGACCTTCGGTCCAGGTTAACACTCAAGTCTCTTCCCAGAATCAGCAGGCGCCCCAGCCCAGCACCCAGGTGGTGGCGGACACGCGCTTGAACCAGATTCTCGTTGTCGCCTCTCCGCTCGACTACGCGTACGTTGCCAGCCTTATCTCTGAATTTGACAAGCCCCTGGAAAACACCGCTCCGTATGAACGCAAGCTTCGTTACGCCGCCGCCCTGGATGTCTTGAGCTCGCTGGTGGACCGCTTGCAGGAAGTGAACGCAGGCACCACTCAGCTCCCCGGGGGCGGCAGCATCCAGCAGCAGCGCCAGCAGGTGCTCGCCACCAACAGCACCCAGCTCCTCGGGGGCAGAACCACCCAGGGAACCCGTGGCGGTGTGGTCGGCAATACTGCAGCCGGTGCCGCAGGCTCAGACACAGCCAGCGCGGCTGGCGGTACCACCGGCACCACCGGGGCAGCAGCCGGCGGCACCACGGGCTCACGTGCAGACGTCGTCTCCGGCCCCACGGAAAACAACGCGCCCGTGTCCGTTCTCGTCGGCAAGTCCCGCATTGTAGCGGATCCCATGTCCAACACCATCATTGTCATGGGGCGTCAGGAGGAGATCTCCAAAGTGGACGCACTTCTCGACAAGCTCGATCGCAAGCCCTCCCAGGTCTATCTCGCCACCGTCATCGGCGAGCTTACCCTCACTGATACAATGCTCACGGGTGTGGATTACATCTCGTCTCTGACCAATAAGAACTTCACCGCCAGCAGCATCACCAACCGTACCGACTTCCTCGGTGGCACGGGCGGCGTTGGTCGCGCCATCAATGACCTGCGCAACAACAACGTCACCACCCCCTTTGGCCCCACCACCGGCCTGAATCTTTACGGTGCTGCTGGCAGCGGCCTCGGTGTGTACCTCAATGCCCTGCAGACCAACAGCAACTTCAAGGTGCTCTCCCGCCCCTCGATCTTCGCACTGAACAACAAGAAGGCGGTCATCTCCTCCGGCCGCAAAGTGCCCTACCCTGCCAGCACCGTCACCAACGCCGCCAACCTCAACGGCACCGTCACCTCCACCACCAGCTATCTCGATGTGGTGCTGAAGCTTGAAGTCGTACCGTTGATCAATGTCGAAGGCGAGGTCACCCTCACCATCTCCCAGATCAATGACACACTGATCGGCACCCAGCTCATTCAGCCCAACCTGGTGCCCATCATCGGCACCGAGCAGCTCGTCACTTCCGTCACCATCCCAGACCGCAACACCATCGTGCTCGGCGGCCTCATCTCCGAAGAAAAAAATCTCAACAAGTCCGGCATCCCCTTGCTCGGGCAGATCCCGGGCCTCGGGAAACTCTTCCGCACGGACAACAACAGCGTCACACGCAAGGAGCTCATCGTTTTCATCCAGCCGCAGGTGGTCAATGACAATGACGACGTCCGCGGCACCTCGCTCAGCGAAGACATTCGCACCAGCTCGGGTGCTGAGGCCGCCCAGCGCTTCCCCCAGGTCCCGCCACCACCGCAGGCCGTTCCTGCCGTCGTGCCACCCAAGAAGAAAAACTTCTTCCAGCGTATCTTCAGCCGCGATCCCAAGCCGGCGGCACAATGATTTAGCGGCGCTCAATCTGGCGACTCTAAAGACAGCAGGTCTTGACCTGCGGGGTTCTTGAACGTTCACTGTCCTCGTTGCACTTCGAGATCAAAACCCTTCATCTGGTCGAGCCTTTTCGCATCGCCCACGGCACCTCCGCCACGCGTCAGGTGCTCCGCGCCGCGAATGGAGACCGAGTCACCGAAGCCCCTTTCGTCCCCTACTACGGCGAGGATCCGGCCCAGACGCTGGAGCTGCTGAATCAGCCCGTGCTGCCATCACAGCTCCCGCGCACCGCCAGCCTCGCGCTCAATCTGCTGCGTCAGGACATCGTCGGCCATCAGACCGGCCAGCCGCTGTCCGCCTATGCGCAGTCAAAGCTCGGCGCCCCCCCGCACCCCGCACCACCCGGTTGCCGCTCCTTCAGCATTCCCACGGACCTGGATGCCTTCGCTGAAAAAGTCAGCACCATTTCCAGTCAGTTTCCCGTCCTCAAACTCAAGCTCGGCTCTGGCGATCTCGGTCTCGACATCGCCACCGTCTCCGTGGCACGCATGGCGGCACCGGATGCGAACCTGCTGCTGGATGTGAACGGCGGCTGGGACTTGTCCGAAGCCCCGCTCATGATTGAAAAGGTCGCGGAATACAGTCCCACGCTGATCGAGCAGCCCATTCATCATCGCTTCGGCGTCGAAGCGTGGGAGGAACTCCGCTCGCAGCTCCCCGGCAACTCCCCGCCCATCTTTGCCGATGAGAGCGTGCAAACCGCGGAGGACATCGTGGCGCTCGCCGACGTCGTGGATGGCGTGAACATCAAGCTCCTCAAATGCGGCAGCTTCGATGCCGCCGTGGCCATGATGGCCGCGGCCAAAACACACACGCTGCAAATCCTCCTCGGCTGCATGATCGAAACCAGCCTCGGCACCACCGCCGCCGCCCACCTCGCCCCCTGGGCAGACTGGATCGATCTCGACGGCCATTTCTACGTCGCCAACGATGATTACATTGGCATCGACTACGATGGCGACGGCCAGCTCATCATGCCTGCCCGCCCCGGCATTGGTGCCGTCCTACGATGAACCTCGATCTCCTCCAATCCTCCGCAGCAAAGCATCTTCCAGCCATGTTGGATTTTTTGCGCAGCCTTGTCGGCGTGAACAGCTTCACGGCCAATCCTGCCGGTGTTGATGAAGTGGCACGCCTCACGGTGGCTGCCTTTGCGCCTCTGGCTTTTGAAGCCTCCCGCGTGCCATGCATTACTCCAGGCACCGGACATCATCTTTTCCTTACGCATCGCGGTCAGGGCGGAGATCCGATCGTCCTCGTCACGCATTCAGACACCGTATTTCCTCCCGAGGAAGAGCAGCAGAATGATTTCAAATGGGATGAACGCCCCGCTGAAGGCCGCATCTACGGCCCCGGCACCGTGGACAACAAAGGTGGCACCGCGCTGATCTGGCTCATCCTGCAAATCTTGCGCGAGACCGCACCCGAGATTTTCGAGCGCACCCACTGGGTGGTTGCCGCCAATGCCGCGGAAGAAATCGTCGGGGCTGATTTTGGCGAAGCCACCGCCTCACTCTGCGGCGGCAAAGCTCGCGCCGTGCTGGTATTTGAAGGCGGCCCCGTGGATGCACAAGGCTGGCACATTGTCACCTCGCGCAAAGGCCGCAGCACCTGGAAACTCAGCGCTGAAGGCAAGGCCGCCCACGCCGGCAGCAAGCACCACGAAGGCATCAATGCCATCGATGCCCTCGCCCGCGTGCTGCCAGACATCGCTGCGCTGACCAACGCCGCTGAAGAACGCACCGTGAACATCGGCATGATTCACGGCGGCACCGTCGTCAATCGCGTCCCTCACGAAGCCGTCGCAGAATGGGAATGCCGTGCCACCGCACCCGCCGCCCTCCAGCAGGCAGATGTCTTCTTCGCTTCGCTCACCGGCACCGCTCCCAATGGCGCCAAGCTCACCGCGGAATGCACCGGCCACACCGATGCCTGGCCCGGTGGCGGCGGATCGGAAACACTCTTCCGCCTCTGGCATGAAGCCGCAGCTCAGATGAACCTCACCGCCGTCTCCGTGCCACGCGGCGGCCTGAGCGATGCCAATCATCTCTGGCACCTCGCTCCCACGCTCGACGGCCTCGGCCCCTACGGCAACAACGCCCACTGCTCCGAACGCAGCGCCGATGGCAGCAAACTCCCCGAATACGTCGAACCCGCCTCCTTCGTCCCGAAGGCGGTGATGAACGCGCTCGCGCTGCTCAAGCTGGTTACAGCCCCTTCGTGAGCGTCTTCACGCGCAGCAGAAACATGTCCGCCGTGATGTAAAGCGTGCCGCGGTCTTCGCCGCCAAATGCGCAGTTTGCCGTCGCCTGCCCTGTGAGAATGCTGCCGAGGTGCTTGCCCTCTTTGCTGATCACCAGCACGCCGCCAGGCCCCGTGGTCCACACATTGCCGCTCGCATCCACCTTCATCCCATCGCAGCCGCCCTTGCGCTCCGCGCTTTTGAGTGGCTGTGCGTTGAAGAAAACCCGGCCGTTCTTGGCGCTGCCATCCTCCTGCAGATCATATGCCATCACCCGCGTATTCTGCGGATCTGACACGGCCACATACAGCGTCTTCTGGTCGGGACTCAGGCCGATGCCATTGGGGAAACGGATGTCCGCGATCACCAGCGACACCTTGCCCTCAGGCGTCACCGCATACACGCCATGCTGCGACAGCTCTGGCGCCTCACCTTTCTTCAGCCCATATGGCGGATCCGTGAAAAAGATCGTCCCGCTTTTCGCGATCACCAGATCGTTCGGACTGTTGAAGCGCTTGCCCTCATACTTGTCCGCCAGCGAGGTAAAGCTCCCGTCTTTCTCCAACCGCGCGATGCGTCGCTCACCATGCTGGCAAAGGATCAGATTCCCCTTCGCATCCACCTGCAGGCCGTTGGATCCCTGACCATCGCCCTTCAGGCTGCCGCTGGGTTTCAGCACCACCTTCGCCGCCGTGTCGCCCTCCTTCCAGCCAAACACCGTGTTCTCCGGCACATCCGAGAACACAAGGCCGCCATCCCGCCACACCGGCCCTTCGGACCAGTTGAAACCCGACGCCAGCTTTTCGATCTTCGCATCCGGTGCGATCAGCGCATCCAGCGCTGGATCCAGCCGCTCAATGCTGCCGTGAAATTCCGGGACAGGCTCGGCAGCAAAAGCGGCAAACGACGTGGCAAGTAGGAGGGAGAGAGTACGATGAAGCATGGCTGGGTTGGGATGGAGACTTGATCTAAACGGGATTGGACGGCGAAAACATTGCGGACTTTCATACGTTAGCCATCGTCACTTCCTCCGTTGCCATGAAAACGCTGCTCGCCTCCCTCGCCATCCTGTTTGCCACCGCCGCACTTGCCGGCGGCCCACCCAAAGTGACCGATTTGAAGTCCGCTTTGGAGACCGCCCAAGGCCAGGATAAAATGCTGTTTGTGCAATACGGCCGCGAAGCCTGCTCCAACTGCCAGGCACTCAAAGGCATGATCTCCAAAGGCGATGTGCGCCTCTCCCCCAGCAAGTTCGTCTATGCCGATGTGAACTGCGATGATCCCAAGACCAGCGCCCTCTTCAGCAAACAGTTCAAAGTGAAAGGCACCACTCTCCCCTTCGTCGTCGTCACGGCCCCCGATGGCACCCAGCTCGCCGCACGCACCGGCTACGGCAGCGCCGATGAATACGCCGCCCTTCTGCGCGACGCCCAGAAAGCATCCAAAAAACTGACCGACAGCAAGGCCGGCAAGAAATAAGCCCCCTTCACCTCGCAGAGACCGGAGCAAACTTCTTGGAGCCAGAGTCTTTCCACCACTTTTCCCAAACCTCTCGCTTGGGAGGCGGGCACTCGGTCTGCAAACCAATCAAAATCCACCATGCTTTGTTTTTGATTCCCTCACTGTCGTCGATCTCCGCGACCAGCACAGGAATCAGCTTTCTGAGCACCTTATTGCGGTCGGGCAGCGGTGTCATCGTCCTCGTGCCATCAGCATTCGGGGTGACGTTGTAACCGAAATCCAAAACAGCATCGCCACCTCCCGGCTCCTTTGTTTCAAGATCATAAAGATCAGAGACAGCCTCTTTCCTTTCCTCGCCGGTCAGCGTCTGCAGAGATCGTAGCAGAAGGTCCACTCTCCCGCTCACCAGCTTTCCTGGCAGAGGAACAGCCGACGGCTCGGCACCCAGGGTTCCGACCGCCAGCAGGAACGATCAACCACGTTCTCATGCTCATCCCTCAGGGATCCACCAAAGAAAAATCAGCTTTCCGTCCTTGGCATCAAGCACGGCATTAAACACGCTGTAAACATTCTCTGAATGGCTGATCACCCAGACCTTTCGGTCTGGCAGCAGGTTCTCCATCCTCCCCACCTGGATCGCGTTTGCATACTGCGAAGGCAGCAAAGTATCCTTTACCCGCCGATACACCTCCAGAGACGTGGAAGAACTCGCACCAGTCCGTTCGTCGAGCTTCATCTCAGCAGGAGGTTTTTTTCCCGTGCGCTGCTCAATGGACTTCCGCATGATCGCCGTAAACGCCTTCAGCGCCTCCTCGGAAGAGTTGATGGCATCAGCAGCCCAGGCGCAGTGCGCCAGCAAGGTGAAAAGAAGGAAAATGCAAAATCTCATAGCACAAATCACCGCGCCGCCGTCTTCGCGCTGCGCTTGCCCAGGCAGATCAGGTTCTTGTCACTGCGGATGAAGATCTGCCCCTCGCTCATCGCGGGAGTGGCAAAGATTTTCTCCTTCAGCTCACTCTCCGCCAGCAGCTTGTAACTCTTGTCCGGCTGAACCACGCGCATCACGCCAAAGTCATTGATGAAATAAACATGTCCCTCCGCGCTGCTCAGGGAGGCATGATGCTCGCGCATGCGCTCCTCCCATTCGATTTCGCCGGACTTCGCATCAAAGCAGTGCGCCACGCCCGAGTCCGACACATTCAGCAGATGGCTGCCCTCGATGATCGGAGACGGCACATAAGACACGCCCTTGTTCGTGCGCCACACGATGTGCGTGTTGGTCACATTGCCGCTGCCGTCCGGCTTGATGGCCAGCAGGTGGTGCTCGGGAAACCCACCCGTCATGTACAGCAGCCCGCTCTGCTCGCTGTACACTATCGACGCCACAAACTGCTCCGTCGGCCCGTCCATGATCCAGAGCTGCTTGCCCGTGCGCGGGTCATAGCTGGCCACGCACATCGTGCCGGAGAGCACCATCTGCATGCGCCCGCCGATCTCACGAATCAGCGGCACGCAGTAGCTGCGCGTCTTGTTGGGCCGCTCGATGCGCCACAGCTCTTTGCCATCGGTCCGCGCCAGCGCCACAATGTAGCCGTCTCCATCATGGTCGCAGTTCACGATCACCTTGTCTTCAAACAGGATCGGGCTGGAGCAGAAGCCATGCTTGCTGGAGAAAAGCCCTGGCCGCACCTGCCACACCTGCTTGCCACTGAAATCATGCGCCGATATCACCACAGTCCCCTTCGGCACCTCACCCTTGGGGATCTCCCTTCCTGCATTCGCCGCGCGCGTGGCCTCAGTCTCCGTGTTGTCCAAAAACGCCGTAAACACGCGCTCCCCATCCGTCGCCGGTGTGCTGGAGGCCAGCGAGTTCAGTTTGTGCGTCCCCTCCGGCGGCGCCTTCAGCACCGTGGACTGCCACAGCTGCTTCCCGGTCATGCGGTCCAGGCAGATCAAAGCGCGCTCCTCATTTTCCGGCAGCGCTGCTACGATAAACACTCGATCCTGCCACACAATCGGGGACGCATGCCCGCTGCCCGGCAGTTCCGCCTTCCACGTCACATTTCCCTCCACCGAAATCGGAAACCCAGTGTCCTTCGACGTCCCATCCAGCCTCGGTCCGCGCCACTGCGGCCAGTCCTCGGCATGCAGGAAAGCTGGAGTGAGGGCAAGAAGCAGGGAAAGCGAACGAAAGGAGATCATGCAGTGAAGCCAAACGGCGACAACAGGGCAAAGCTTGCGCTCGCAGGTCGCAGAATTCATCATGCCCATGCGAGAGGAGAAGCGTCGATAGCACCCGTCATCACTGCCTCCACCAGAACAATTGCTCCCGTCTTGATCCGGTCTGTTTCGGGATTGATTTCAGTGATCAGGTCAATCGTCCCGCCATAGGTTTCTATCACAGCCGAAATGAACTCAATGTTGGTTACAGGATTGGTTCTGGTATAGGCCTCAAGCACCCTGCCGCTGAATATCGCCTCGCTCCTTGGGCTTTTTCCTTCCTCCACATGAAACAACCCCGCAGGAATCAGCGCTTGAGACGCCAGCTTTGTCTCGCGTTCGCGCTGTGACTCTTCATACACCGCTTCATTCTCAAAAACATCCAGCGAGACAGGGAAAGCGGCCAGTTGCACCCTGCATTCGATAGGCAGTCCGGCCAGATCGTGGCGGTAAAAATCCGGAGCATCAAACACGATCGGAAAATCCCCTGGTGAGTCGCCGTCATCTGACGGATTTACCCACGCATGAAACGCTCCTGTCATGCTTCCAAGCTCAGGTCGTTGAAAGGCAGAAACAATCCGGATGGCCATGCTCGATTTCCCCGCAAAATGAGTCTGAAAGTCAATGAATCTCAGGGAATCAGACTCAAGCTGAGTCCACCATTCAATGCCTGTGCCCGACTTCCAAACAGCATAGTCTCCCGCAGCAGTCGCATGGCGTTCGGTCAGATGCCTGTAGGCATGATCTATCCACTCGAAGAGTTGAGCAGTCTCTCCTTTGAAACCGATGCTGCTAAGCCGTGTGTTCATTTCGTTTCGTCTTTCAACTCTGCCTCGCCCGGATATCCAGCAGCTCCTTCATCACATGGTTGATCTTCCCGCTCCACTCCGCCGTGCCAAAGGCGTCATGCAGCGTGCGGTACAGGGCATACAGCTCGGCATACACCGCCTGATTTTCCGGAATGGGATAATACACCTTTTCACGCGTGGCCGTCACCTTCGCCTGCAAGGCCCCCACTTCATCCACTCCGGCGGCGGCGGCGCCAAAGATCGCGGCACCGAGGGCGCAGGTCTGCTCGCTCTGGCTCACCTTCATCGGCTTGCCGATGATGTCCGCGTAGCACTGCATCAGCGTCGCGTTCTTGATGGAAAGGCCGCCGGTGTTGATGACCTCTTCCACCTTTACGCCATATTCCTCCACGCGCTTGATGATCGTCAGCGCACCAAAGGCCGTCGCCTCAATGTAAGCGCGATAGATCTCGTGTGCCTCCGTGTGCAGCGTCTGGCCCAGCAGCAGGCCGGTGAGGCGCACGTCCACCAGGATCGTGCGGTTGCCATTGTTCCAGTCCAGCGCCAGCAGGCCGGTGGCTCCGGGCTTCTTGCCCGCCATGGCCTTCTCCATGTTCACAAACTTCTCGCCCACACTCGCGCCATAGCTGTCCGGAACGAGGTGATTCACAAACCATAGAAAAATATCTCCCACAGCGCTCTGCCCTGCCTCGATGCCATAGTATCCTGGCAGCACCGATCCGTTCACAATGCCGCACACGCCAGGCACATCCGCCAGTGGCTTGCTCGTCGGCGCAATCATGAGATCGCAGGTGCTCGTGCCGAGAATCTTCACCAGCGTTCCCTCCTTGATCCCAGCGCCCACCGCGCCCATATGCGCATCGAAGGCTCCCACGCTCACAGCGATTCCTTCCTTCAGCCCCAGCCGCTTCGCCCATTCGGCGCACAACCCGCCGGCTTTCGTGTCGGCAGTATGCGCCACCGAATAGAGCCGGTCCCGCAGGTCCGCGAGCGCAGGGTCCAGCTTGGCCAGAAACTCCTTGTCCGGCAGTCCGCCCCATTCGCTGCTGTACATCGCCTTGTGCCCGGCGCTGCACACCCCGCGCTTCAGCGTCAGCGGATCGGTGTTTCCTGTGAGCACCGCCGGAATCCAGTCGCAGTGCTCCACGAAGCTGAACGCCGCTGCAAAGACCTCCGCATCCACACGGCGGAGGCGCAGGATCTTGCTCCACCACCACTCGCTGGAATAAATGCCGCCGCATTTGGCGATGATGTTCGGCCGCATCTCATGCGCCAGCTTGGTGATTTCCGTAGCCTCCGCATAGCCCGTGTGGTCTTTCCACAGCCACACCATGGCATTGAGGTTGTTCTTAAACTCCGGCAGCAGCCCCAGCGGCGTGCCTTCTTTATTCACCGGGATGGGCGTGCTGCCCGTGGTGTCGATGCCAATGCCCACCACCTGCGCAACATCAAACCCTGGCACCTTTTCCGCCGCCTGGGCCAGCGCCCCGCGCGTCACAGCCTCAAGCCCGTCGAGATAATCCTGCGGATTCTGCCGCGCCACGTGCGGGTCTTTGGGGTCCAGCAGAATGCCCATTTCCCCGCTCGGGTAGTTGAACACCGTCGAGCCCACCTCCGCGCCGTTGTCGAGGTCGATAAGAAGAGAGCGGCACGAGTTCGTGCCGTAGTCGATGCCGAGAGAGTAGCGCTTCATGGGTTGGATTTAAGCAGTGTGCCGATCTTGTAGCGGATTCATCTCCCAGTGCCAGCCAAAACCGGACAAGCTTTGTGACCTCGGCGTGCCTTTTCTTGATGCCGCCATTGCAGTCTCTTCCGGCAAGGGCCGCACCTTCCCCTCCAATGCTACGCGTCCTGGTGCAGCACCCCATGAATCGTACGCAGGAGCGTGGCGGCATTGTAAGGCTTAAACAGCACATGCTCCACATGCAAAGCATTCAGCTGGCCCAAATGCCCTTTCTCCGCCACCCCGGTCGACCCGATCACCCGCACTTTCGAGCACAGTTTTCTCAGCGTTCTCACGAAGAGCACACCGTCCATCACGGGCATCATTACATCCGTGAGCACAAGGGCGATTTCACCCATGTTTTTGGAAAAGATCTCGATCGCCTCGATCCCATCGCTCGCCAGCAGCACGCGGTAGCCGTTTGCTTCCAGCACAGAGCGTGCCGCGCTTGTTATTGCAGGCTCATCATCCACCACCAGCACCAGCTCCCCATGGCCGGCCGGCGGCTCCGCGGCATCGCCGCCTTCCACCGCACCATCCTGTTTCGCCGCAGCCGGCAGATAGACATTGAAGATCGTTCCCACCCCGGGCTCGCTTTCCACCTTGAGTATGCCCCCGTGGCTTTTGACGATGCCATGCACTGTGGAGAGGCCGAGCCCCGTCCCCTTGCCCACCCCTTTGGTGGTGAAAAATGGGTCAAAGATGCGTTCCAGTATTTCCGCTGGTATGCCGCTGCCAGTGTCGGTCACCTTCAGCAGCACATAGGCCCCCGGCGTGACCTCCGGCACCATGCTGGCGTAGCTGAGGTCGATGTCCAGATTGGCCGCGCTCAAAATCAGCTTACCGCCGTTTGGCATGGCATCGCGTGCATTCACGCAGAGGTTCAGCAGCACCTGGTGCATCTGGGTGGCATCTCCCAGCACGAGCCGCAGGCTGGGTTCTATCTCTGTTTCCATGCTGATGTTTTTGGGAAAGGTGCTGCGGATCATCTGCTCGATCTCGTGGATCAGACTGCCCACTCTCAGCGGCTGCTTTTCCCCTTCGTATCCCCTGCCGAAGGTGAGCACCTGCTTGATGATCTGCGCGCCGCGCTGCGCGCTCATCTCAATGGTGTCGCAAAGGCTCTTGCGCTTGTCTTCGGAGGTGCCCATGCGCAGCACCGCCACGGACATCATGATGGGAGTGAGGATGTTGTTCAGGTCATGCGCCACGCCGCTGGCCAGCGTGCCGATGCTTTCCATCCGCTGTGCCCGGAGAAACTGTTTCTCCAGTTTCTTGCGCCCGGTGATGTCATGAAAGGTCCACACTCGTCCGTAGTAGGTTCCGTCCCGCCCCCGCACGGGCGCGGAGTACCGCTCAAGGATGGTGCCGTCCACCAGCTCGATCACATCGCTGCTGGACTCGTCCGGGTGCGCGTTCAGGTGCGTCGTCTTCTGCACAAAGTACTCCGGCTCTTTCACCCGCCCCAGCACAAACTGGAACTGCGGGGCATCGTCCGGATCATCGGCGATGTGAGGCGGTATCTTCCACAGCTCGTTCATGCGCCGGTTTTGCAGCAGCTTTCTCCCGGTGCTGTCCAGCACCAGAATGCCATCAATGGCGGAGTGCACCTGCGCCTCAAAGAAGGCTGTACGCCAGCGCAGTTCCTGCTCCGCCTGCCGGCGCCGCGCCTCGCTCTCCCCCACCTCCAGGGCAAAGCTGATGTCCATGGCCAGTTCGTCCAGCAGCAGCATTTCTTCCTCGTTGAAGAAAGCGCTCTCCTCTGAATAAAGGGTGAAAACTCCGCGGACTTTGCCTCCGGTCTTCAGCGGAAAGCTGGCGGACGAGTGGTATCCGCGCCCGAGCATCTCCTCACGCCACGGCGCCATGCGCACGTCATGTTCGATGTCATTGCAGATGGAATGCTCCCCGGATTGAAAACATCTCCCCGTAGGCCCGCTGCTGCGCTCCTTGTCGTTTAAGTCGATGTTCACCTGCTCCAGATAACCGTCCACCATTCCGGCAGAAGCCACCGGCAGCACTTTGTGGGCCGTGGCGTCGTGCATGCCCACCCAGGCCATGCGGAAGCCGCCCGTCTCCACCGCTATCTGGCATGCCTTGGTCAGCATTGCCTTCGGTTCTTTTTCGTGCACGATGGTCTTGTTGATGGCGCTGAGCACTGAATGAATGCGGTTTAGCTGCCGGATCCGCAGCTCCACCTGCTTCTGCTCGGTGATGTCCTGGTTTGTGCCGAGGATCTTGCCGGTGCGTCCGCCCTCGCCCATGACGATCCGGCAGCGCACCAGCATCACACGCTCCATGCCGTCCCTGCGGATGACGCGGTGCTCAAACTGCCGTGAAAAACTCGGGTCAGTTGCCGCCACCCCGAGCGCCACCTCTCTGGTGATGATCCAGGCATCCTCAGGATGAACGAATTTTCGGATATATTCCTCCGGAGACATCGAAAGCCCGCCTTCGCTTTGCGAGGCGGTGCCGAGCATTTGAAAAATGTATTCATCCGCAGTGACGATGTTTTTCGCCACGTCGAACTCCCAGTGGGCGAGCTTCGCCACCTCCATGGCCTGAATCAACTGGGCCTGTTTTTGGCGCAGGAACTCCTCCGCCTGCTTTTGCGCGGTAATGTCCAGCTCAATTCCGTCCCACAGCACATGTCCGTTGGCGGCCCGGCGTGGTGCTGAAGTAAAGAGGCTCCAGCGCACCGCGCCGGAGGGCATTCGCATGCGCAGTTCTGCCATAAACGGCTGCATGCGGGCCAGGGCGTCGGCCTCACGTGCGACGACGAGCGGCCGGTCTGCCTCGGCCACCTGCCCATAAATAAACTGTGCATCCTGCAGCACCTCCCAGGCCGTGACTTCGTGCAGCTTTTCCACCCCCGCGCTGACATAGGTAAAGCGCCGCTCCAGCCCGTCAGCGCCCATGTCCAGCTGGTACATCATGCCGCTGGGCAGATTGTCCCCCAGGCTGCGGATGCGCGCCTCGCCTTCCCTGACAGCCTCATCAGCCTTTTTCTGCGCGGTGATGTCTCTCGCGATTTTGGAAGCCCCGGTCACTTTTCCTTCTTCATCCCTCAGCGGAGAGATCGTCGCCGAGATGGAGATCCGACGTCCGTCTTTGCGGACGCGCACGGTCTCGAAATGGTGAACAGTTTCTCCCTGCGATATCCTCTCGAGAATGACCTTCTCCTCCTGGATCCTGTCCGGCGGAAACAGTATCAGCAATGTCTGGCCGATGGCCTCCTGCGCTGTGTAGCCAAAGATTCTCTCCGCTCCGCGGTTCCAGCTCGAGATGATGCCCTCCAGCGTCTTGCCAATGATCGCGTCATCAGAGAATTCCACGATCGCCGCCAGCTGCTCCTGCTTGCGCTGCAGTTCCTGGCGTTCGGTGATGTCCGCCACGGATGAAATCACACACGCCTTCCCTCCCAGCTCGATGGGGTCCGCGTTGACGTTCACCAATCTGCGACCGCCACCCCGCATGATCGCGGTCATCTCAATGTCGCGCAGGGAGCCGCCGCTGTAGAGAGGCTCAAAGATGCGGCTCCGCGCGGCGGAACTCTCCCATATTCCAAGCTCCAGCGATGTATGCCCGATCACCTCCTCCGGAGAAAAGCCGATGATCCGGCAGTAGCTGTCATTGACCTCAATGAACTTTCCTGTCCCGAGTTCGGTGATGGCGATGCCGCTGGGATTGGACTTGAAGGCCTTGGAAAACTTCTCCGCATTCTCCTGCAGTTCGCCGAGTTCCCTGCAGCGGATCGTCATGTTGAAAACCAGCACCACGGTGCATGCGAGGGCCAGGCCCATCACCACCGCAACCGCCCAGTAAAGATCGCTGACGCTCCGCTGGATCGAAGTTGAAAACCGGATGCTGTTGGCGTGATTGTATGTGATGAGATCTTCCGCCGCCTTGATCGCAGGCTGGAAAGCTGGGATGAGTTCCCGTTCCAGAAAAGCCGCGCTCGCGCTCCTGTCTCCGCTTAAAATCAGGGCTTCGAAAGCCCGGCGCTTCTCGAAAAACACCTCGGACTTTTCTTTCACCTGAGCAAGGAGCGCGCCGTCCGCTTCCGGGTTCAATTTGATGGTCGCCTGATATTGCCTGAGTTCATCAACAAACGTCTTTTCGGCTTCGTGCACGGTTTTCAAGCCCGCATCCCGCGACTCCCTCGTCTGCGCTGAGGCAGCCACCAGCACCCAACCGACATTCCGTGAGATCGCCATCCTCATGTAGTGCGCATGGATGGTGCCGGGCACCGCATCCTGGGCGATCAGGCTGCTGTCCCGCTCCACCCTCCTCCCACTGTAATAAGCCACTGCGGACAGAGCCATCAAAAGTCCCAAAATCGCAATGCTCGCCAGCCGTATCTGCAGTGACGTGTTGAGCGGGCGTTTTGGAGGCGTTTGTTTCATCTAAAGCTGAGGTTCACCAAGAAAGAACACGGGACGGCCTCTCGAAGCGGCAGGTGGGTGGCTGGGAGGTCCGGACCGCGTTCTCTAAATATCTGACTTATCTGACCCTACCGACAAATAAATGCTAGCTTAAATTGTTCGCTGCTAATCCTCGAACCCTCTCAATGGCAGTGCGGTAGCAGCCGTTTTACATGCACGGAAAGACGCCGCTTTCCCACCCGTTTACCACCGCCCTATGACCAACCGCCTCCTTTCCTTTGCTGCCCTTCTTTCCTTTGCAACCGCCCTTCATGCCGAGGATGCCTTTGTTCCGCTCTTTGACGGCAAGACTCTTGCCGGATGGGAGCAGCACAGCGGCAAGGCCGAGTATCGCGTGGAAAACGGCGCCATCGTGGGCAAGACCGTCCTCGATACGGGAAACTCCTTCCTCTGCACTGCCAAAAAATACGCCAATTTCATCCTCGAGCTCGAGTTCAAAGTGGATCCCTCCATGAATTCCGGAATCCAGTTCCGCAGCAATTACTACACCCAGGAGACCGAAGTCGAAATCGCCGGAAAAAAGAGAAAGTTCCCTGCCGACCGTGTCCACGGCTACCAGTTCGAGATCGACCCCAGCGCCCGTGCCTTCACCGGCGGCGTCTATGATGAAGGCCGCCGCGGCTGGCTCTTTGATCTCAAGAACAATGAAGCCGCCCGTAAAGCCTTCAAACAGGGAGAGTGGAACACGGCCCGCATCGAATGCCGCGGCAGCAGCATCAAGACATTCATCAATGGCGTCCCGGCAGCAGACTTCACGGATGACATGACCGCCGAAGGCGTCATCGCCCTCCAGGTGCACGGCATCGGCAAAAAGACCGAAGCCGCAGGCAAGGAGGTCATGTGGAAAAACATCCGCATTCAGGAACTCAAGTAGAATCATCTTTCGAGTTCTCACGGGAAACGAGTTGGAAAACCCGCCTCCCTCCGCCTACTATGCCCTACAACCATGAAAATTACCTCAACCCTGCTTTTCATTTCCTCTTTGTTCCTTTCCGCCAGTCTTTTGCATGCCGAGATCAAGGAAACCGTCGTCGAATACAAATCCGGAGACGTCCTCTGTGAAGGCCTGCACGTTGTTGACACGGCGAAGACTGGCAAACTGCCCTCCATCCTCATCATCCATCAGTGGACGGGCTTGAGCGACAACGAGAAGATGCGCGCCCACATGCTCGCCGAACTCGGCTATAACGTCTTCGCTGCGGACATCTACGGCAAAGGCATCCGCCCCCAGCCACCTGCGGCTGGCAAGGAAGCCGGAAAGTACAAAAGCGACCGCAAGCTCTATCGTGAGCG
Source organism: Prosthecobacter sp. (assembly GCF_044226605.1). GTDB lineage: Bacteria > Verrucomicrobiota > Verrucomicrobiia > Verrucomicrobiales > Verrucomicrobiaceae > Prosthecobacter. The sequence goes on from NZ_JBGAGS010000011.1 coordinate 254,919, forward strand.
CATGCTTTCCGCCCTGGAAGTTCTCAACAAAGACCCGCATACCGATGTCTCCAAGGTCGCCGCCATCGGCTACTGCTTCGGCGGCACCGGCGTCATCGAGCTCGCTCGCAGCGGAGCCTTGATCAAGGGGGTCGTCAGCTTCCATGGCGGGCTCGATTCCCCAACGCCTGCCGACGGCAAAAACATCAAGGGCAAGGTGCTCGCCCTGCATGGCGCGGATGATCCCTTCGTGCCTGCCAAGGACATCGCCGCCTTCGAGCAGGAAATGAAAGACGCCAAAGTGGACTACAAGCTCGTCAGCTACCCCGGTGCGGTGCACTCCTTCACCCAGAAGGCCGCTGGAAACGACAACAGCAAGGGCGCTGCCTACAACGAGGCCGCAGACAAGGCCTCCTGGGAGGAAATGAAGGCGTTCTTTGCGCGCATCTTCAAAACCGAAGGCTGATCCCCCACTCCCATGAAACGTCTCCTTCTGCTGCAAGTCACACTGGCCTTTGCCGTGCTGTCGGCAGCAGAGGAGCCCACAAACTTCATCCGTTTTGTGGAGGAAGAGAAGAGCGACAGTCTGCAGACCGCCGTCGTGAGCTATGAGTCACCACAGAAGGTCAAAGTGGATCTCGTCGGCGCCATCCACATCGCGGACAAGGCCTATTTCGATGCCTTGAACCTGCGCTTCAAAAGTTACGACGCCGTGCTTTATGAACTCGTCGGCCCTTCATTCGAAGATCGTGGCAAACCCGAGGTCAAAAAGGAGGCGGAAAAGCTGGCGTGGGTAGGCCAGCTGCAAACCATGATGCGGGACACCCTCAAGCTCCACGGCCAGCTTGAAGGCATCGACTACAAGGCCAAAAACTTCGTGCACGCGGACATGGACATGTCCCAGTTCACGCAGACACAGACCCAGAAGCAGGAAAACTTCCTCACCCTCTACCTCAAAGCCGCGCAGGCCCAGAAGGAGGTCAATGAGAAGCGGGGCGTCAATTCAGATGCCGCAGGCATGGTCATGCTGCTCAAGATCCTCACCATGAAAGACAGCAGTACCGAGCTCAAGCGCATGATCGCCCAGGAGTTCGACAGCGTGGAAGAAATCATGGCCGGCATTGAAACGGGTGACGGCACCGTCCTCGTCGGCGAGCGCAACAAAGTCGCCCTCCAGGTGCTCGACAAAGAAATTGCCGCCGGCAAAAAGCGCCTCGCTATCTTCTACGGTGCGGCCCATCTCGGCGACATGGAGGAGCGCCTCCTCAAGAAGGGATTCAAGCGCACCAAGGTCGAGTGGCTGAAGGCATGGGATCTTCCCCACGCCAAGTAGTGCTCCATACGCACTGACGCTTGATCATAAACGCACCAACGTTCCCGGAACCGGAGCGCAGAAGGTAGACGGTCGCAGGCTGCCCAAAGAGTCAGCGGCGCGAGTCAGTGTGTCGATTCAGCGCCGCGTTCGCAGGGTCTCGAACGGCCTCGCATCACGTTCCTGTGGCATCCCCAAAAACGAAACGAGGAAGGCCTCAAAGCCTTCCTCATCTCAAATTCAAAACCGCAACCAAACGGTTACTTCTTCGCCCCAGCCGCCTCCATGCGCAGCTGCTCCAGGCGTGAGAGAACCTTCGGTGCAGCCGGAGCCGCAGGCTTGGGTTCTTCTTTCGGCTTGTTGGCAGCCACCACCGGTGCGGCGGGCGGTGCCACCACTTTGCGTGGAGCGTCGATGCGCAGGATGGAGCCCAAAGCAATGCGGTGAATGGTTGTCGTATTCGTGCCCTTCACAGGGATGTCCACCCGCACAAACAGATTGGCCTGCTTGCCAATGGGTGATTTGTCATCGGTCTTCACCTTGAAGGACACTTCCTTGGTGTCCTTGGTGATTTTGGCCGGCTCGATCGGGATGGTGTCCGGCACGCCAAGCACCTGGGCAGTCGCCTCGCCTTCAAATGGCAGAAGCTGCTCCAGCTTGGCAACCATGATGCCCTCATTCCCCTGCTCCACCGCCACCAGCGGAATCGCAGGAGCGTTGAGGTAGGCAGGCGCGGTGACTACTGCGGTGAAAGGTGAGGCATTGTAAATACGACCACCGCCGGCATCGGCCTCGCCCATCACCGTGAAGTTCCATGTTCCCGCCGGCGTCCCGGCATTCGCATCAAGCTGGAAGACGCACTCGTTCTGGCCTTCGGGGATGGTCTGCTCTCCCAGCGAGCTGACACCGCTCGGCTTCCAGATCATGAACACGCGGATCGGCGCCTTGAATCCTTCCTTGCGCTTGGACACCACCTTGAGCTCCAAAATGCCGTTGTTCACCAGCGGCACTGCAGGCTTCACGATTTCAAGGGAATAGGGTGCTTCTTCCACCACAGCCACAGGCAGGCGGTCTTCGATCTGCGTGTAATAGACCACGTTGCCGTTGCGCACGATGTCAAACTCCTGCCGCAGCTTGCCCTTCGTCTTCGTGTTCGGATCCACTGCATTCAGAGTGATCGGCACCACCTGATGTCCCAGCGGAGCATCCGGGGCGGCTTCAAAAAGCAGCGGCACATTGCCCAGATCTTTCGGAGCCAGTTCGGTGAGGAGCTTCACGCCCTGCGGCATGTTCTGCACGGCGAACTTGAAGTCGCCCGATACATTGTTGCGGCTGATGTTCACCAGCGTCGCATAGCGGCCGCCTTTCGGCACCGGAATGAACTGGCGGTAGTTGTTGTCGTTCACCGTGTACTGCGGGGAGGCAAAGAAGACCTCGGGCTCGGCCGCGACGAGTTCCAGACGATAGACGTAATTCGCGCCTCCACGCTCCAGGTGGTCCGTCACACGCACGAAATAGTCACCATCAGCGGGGATCGCCACTTTGAACTTGCTGTCCAGACGGCGGCGGCCGCCACCGTCATCATTGCCGCTGAGGGAGCCGCCCTTCGCGTTGTAAACGTTTACCACGCTGTCCAGTGGGGAGCCGATGCTCTGCGCAAAAGCCTGCACCTCCAGCGTCATGCCCTTTTTCAGCGGCACCTTGAAATAATCAATGTCACCCGGCTTTTCGATGATGCCGTTCAGGGCGATCGGCTCACCAGCGGCGGCGGAAGTGGCGTTCGCCTGCTCGTCATTGGGCTCCGCTTCCAGCACATTGTCATAGTTCACCAGGCGGAATGGATTGCCGGAAGGTGCGGGTTCCTGCGTCTTGGAGAAGAGCATGAAGTCGGGATCGATTTCCGCCGGCACCTGTACTTCTTCCTCAAAGGCGCTGTCACGCTCGATGAAGCGCACCTTGGTCTTGGAGCCGATCTTGCCACCAGCAGGGTACACCACATCCGGACGCCGGTAGCTGCCGACGTGCAGGCGGTAGTAGGAATTGCCACCACCACGATAGGACGACTCGCGGATCATCACCGTGTAGTCCCCGTCTTCCTCGGCCACGTAGGAGCAGTAGCCGTCCTGACGGTGCAGGATGGTGTCGTCCGAGATCACCTTTTCAAACCGGTCCTTGTCGATGATGGCCAGGAACGGGTCAAACACCGTGTAACCCAAGCGCAGACCGTCCACTTCCACGGACAGGCGCTGGCCCTTTTTCAGGCTCACGCGGTAGTAGTCCACGTCCTCATTTTGGACGACGCCTTCGATCGTTTGGTTCAGCTGAATGACCTGCGGAGTTTCAAAATCACTGTTCGGCTCCTTCTCCTCCACATTGGGGAAGATGCCCACAAAGAACTGACGCGCATGCGAGATGCCCGTCCGCGTGCGAATGCGCATCAGGTGATTTCCCGGCGGCACATCTGGGGCGATGCCAATCGTCAGCTGAACCTTGTTGGCCTCCACCTTGTCCACGCTCTTCTGGGTGAAGCCGGGCGAGAAGAAAATCAGGCTCTCAAAGTCCGCCAGTTGGGTTCCCGTGACGGTAAGCTTCACCTCGGTGCCACGCTGGCCGCCGTTTGGCACCGTTGTGGTAAAGGTGGGGTACGCGGCAAAAGCACTGGTGGCACAGGCTGCGGTGATGAGGAACAAATGACGGATGTAGGACATGACAGGGTTGAGGGGTCGGTAGGCATACGCCCCAAAAAAGCAGAAAATTACGAACTCTGTGAAGTTCCTGGGTTCATCTGACGCGTCAGGCGCAGGCAATACAGCAGCGGCAGCGCCCCAAACAGCCCAAACGAGCAGTCGATCAGCCGCCATGTCAGCGGGATGCCACGTATTTCTCCGCAGATCAGCGCCAGGGGAAAGATCGCCGCGCAGGCCAGCAGCCCCACCTTCAGCACCCACGCATTCGCCACCGGCTCCCGCCACGGCCCCGCCATGAAAAACACCGCGATGGTCAGGTGCCCAAACGCAAGCCAGTCCGTGCCATAAGCCACAAAAGGAAACTGCTCCTGCGTTACCTCCAACCCATGCCAGACATACGCGATCCAAAGTTTCAGCCCATCATGCTTCACATAGGCCGCATGATCCTCGATCCCAAGCCATGAAGCCATCAGCCGCAGCTCATGCAGCAGCGGAAAGGCCGTCAAACCGCTCAGGATGAGACAGATGATGAACAGGCCAAGGACAAGGCGGTAACGCTGCCGGAGTTTCTCCTGATTCATACAGTCACTCCGTCGGCACCCACCTCACTCCATCCACCACCACATACCCGTCCGTGCCGCTGTTGGAAATGGTGATCGCAGTGTCATTACCGCACTCATATTCACCCAGATCGATCCAGAACAGCCCTTCTCCTTCCTTTGGTGCTTTGAGGTTGACCGTCAGCTTCTTCACGCCGCCCGCATGCTGCACCTCCACCGGCGCATTGCTGGCACGGTTGTTGTTTGGAGGAGAGGCCAGCATGAGACGATACTTGCCGGGCTTCGTCAGTTTGGGCTCAAAACGCAGGCTGCATTTTCCGTCCTTGGCATTGCCGTCGTGGCTGTAACCGTCTCCGAGAAAGGATTTGGCGGCTCCGCTTTCATGCCAGTTTCCAGTGACCTTGGCTTCGGTGTCGTCCATCACGATGCCCTTGAGGGTTTTCGGATCGACGCCCTTCATCGTTTTGGGGCCGTCGTAGTGCAGGATCTGGCCGTCTTTGGAAATCTGCGCCTTCAGCTCTTCATACGGCACGCTCTGGACAGGGATCCCCGCATCAATCGCCATCGCCGCAGCGGTCGCCGCGCTCTGCCCCAGGATCATGAAGACAGGCTCCATGCGGATGCTGCCATAGGCGATGTGGCTGGCGGACATGGCCACCGGCACGAGCAGATTGCTCCCCTGCCCTTTTTTCGGAACGAGCGAGCCATACGCGATCTCATACGGTCCCTTCGTGCTCACGCCGATGTCCCCTTCATTCTGCACATAGCCCTCGGGGGTGATGTAACGCTGGATGTTGTGGGAATCGATGCCGTAGCTGCCCATGCCCACGCTGTCCGGCGTCGGACGCTTCTTCAGCAGTTCGTTCTCCGTCATCACATAGCTGCCGATCATGCGCCGCGCCTCGCGGATGTAGAGCTGGTGGCTCCAGTTGCCGTTGTCCGTGAACTCATCCTTCGGCAGGCCCCAGGTCTGCAGTTCCTCCTGCACCTTCTTCGGCACGCGCGGATCATTCGCCACGAACCACATCAGCCCCTGCTGATACTGCCGGTGCTCGGCGATGATCTCACGACGCCGCTCATAGCTGGCCTCCGGGTAATCATGATTATAGCCGATGTTGTCAAAGCTGAACGGACCATGATTGTTCGTGTCCGTCTTGTGGTTCGGGATCGGGTCAAACTTCTCAAAGAACTCGCCCCAGCCCGTGTTCAGCACACGCAGCAGGATTTCATACTGGTTCGCATCATAGCCATCCGGCTTGGGAAACGGCACGCGGTTGCTCGGATCATTTGTGTAGCAAGAGCGGAAGCAGTAGGCCTGCACCCCCTTGTCGCCAGCGCCATATTCACCCGGTGGCTTCGTGCTCACTCGTGGCAGCACGCCACTCTTGGGGTCTCCCGGCACTTTGTAAGGGCTGATCGGCTCCTTCACCGCGCCAAAGTGGTGACGATGGTGCAGCACGCCCACCTGGATGCCGTTCCACTTCTCATCATACACGCTCTGCGCCTCGCGTCCCACATGGTAGTCCACGCCCGCCGCCGCCATCAGATCGCCCTCATAAGTCGCATCGATGAACATCTTCCCCGCATAAGTCTTCCCGCTCAGCGTGGTGATGGAGGTGATCTTGTCTCCCGCCTTTTTCACACCCTTGGCGCGGTCCAGCCACTCGTCGCGCACCACTTCCAGGCCAAACTCCTTCACGTAATCTTCAAAGATCTGCTCCGCCACATGCGGCTCAAAGATCCACATCGTGCGGTTCTCGCCATCCACCGCTGGGGTGCCCTGGCCTTTGCCGCCGTATTCGGATTTCTTCTGCTGCACCCATGCCGAGTCCTTGTCGTAATGCAGCCACACACGGTGGTAAAAGTCGCGTGAGAGTCCGCCGATCACCGCCTTGTTGCCCGTGTCGGTAAATCCCAGCCCGCCCGCGCTCAGGCCGCCCAGATGCTTGTCCGGAGAGACGACGATCACGCTCTTGCCCATCTTCTTCGCCTGCACCGCAGCGATCACGGCGGAACAGGTGCCGCCATAGATGACGATGTCGTGATCGGCGGCCCGGAGGGACGACAGGGAAATGAAAACGGCTGCGAGGGAATGAAAGACACGCATAGGAATGGTTGAAGAAGGAGAGGTCACCGGTTGTTCCGCCACCTGAGCTGAAAACGGGCCTTGCTGCAATGACAACTCCCTTCAAAATCGCCGCCATCCATGTTCTACGAGATTCTGACCAAGTGGGGAGGCTCGGCCGCGTTGGCCGGAATCGTCCTGGCCTTCATCGCCACGCTCGGCATTGGAGTTTATCAGCCGAAGAACACCTTCAAATGGTTCCTAGCGGCCTTCTCATTGTTCCCGTTCTGCATTGGCATTCTGTGTCTGCTGGGGGGCTGGCAGCACTTGCACAAAGGCGATGCTTCATCCGCACGCACGACGTTCGTCATCGCAGGAGTGACCCTCTGCCTCTTTGCAGCCATGCTGCGTTTCTCGCTTTCCATCGCGCGCAAGGAAGCCCCAAAAGAAGAAACACCCGGGCATGATGCCTGTACCCGGCATGCACGCTGGATTTCCATCAGCGGTTTCGCTGGCTTCATCGTCGCCGCCACTGGCGCTTTCGGCCTGTTGAATCTGGCCCCGCCTCCCCCGTGGAATGCTTGGAGCCAGCCCCTTGCCTTTGTGCTGTGCTGTCTTGGGCCGGCGGCGCTTCTGATTTTTGTCTTCCCTCCCCGTTGCCCCGCCTGCAAGACCGGCCGCATGAGGTTCAAGGGCAGCCGGCCCGTATCGTACCGCTGCCAAAGCTGCGGCCACACCGTGCAAACGCACATCCAGCTCGGAAGCAGGAGGGGCTATAAGGGCGAGTAGCCTGCACGCTGCATGAAAGGATTCGGCAAACGGAATGTTTACACGTCATGTTCCGACCCGCCTGCCTCGCTCTCCTTTTTGCCGGCTCCGCCCTGGCGCAAAATCTCCTCCCCAAGGTCAATGCACTGCGCCTCGAAGGCCACCAGAGCGACTATCCTTCCGTCTGCGTCGATGGCGATGGCAGGCCCTGGGTGGCCTTCATCCAGTGGGATGGCAAGGAAGACACGCTGCATGTGGCGAAACAAACCGACGGCCCTCTCAGCGATGTCATCACCGTGGGCCAGCCCGGCATCATTCATCAGCCCTCCATCGTCCGAGACGGCAGCGGCTCGCTCCACGTGTTCTGGTCCCAGGTGAATGAAAACGACATCATGGAGCTCAAGTGCGCCCAGATCCCCTACGAACGCACGCCGGCGAAAATGCAGGCCACCATGTCACTCGCAAGCTCTCCAAAGGGCGGCAGCGCATTCGCCAAGGCCGCCGTCGATCCCGCCGGCAATGTCTGGGTCGTCTGGCAGGGAATGTATGGCACGCTGGGAGATGTCTTCTGCCGCATCTTCGACTCCAAGAAGAACAGCTGGACCAATGACATCAAAGTCACCACCGATCCCGCCGGAGACTGGGAGCCATGTGTCGCCTTCGATGGCAAAGGCGGCGCCTGGATCTGCTACGACGCCTCCCGCGGCAACGAGTTCAACATCTATGCCACCCACGTCAATGCCGACACGACCGTGGGAGATACCAAGCAGCTCATCGCCACCAGCCGCTACGAAGGCCGCGTGAACGCCGTCACCGCTCAGGACGGCAAGGGCATCTGGCTCGCCTGCGAGCGCGGGAATGAGCAGTGGGGCCTCGACATGCGCGCCCACGGCGGCCAGGTCGGACTCAATGGCCGACGCGATCTCGTCATCGCCTACTGGGATCTTGCCAGTGGCAAAGTCGAAGAGCTTCCCGGCCCTGACGCTCTCCTCAAAGGACTGCCCGCACCCAAAGCCGCCGCCGCAGCAGCCACACCACCGCGTGGCAATAATGCCAAGGCCAAAGCCAAGGCGGAAGAACGTGCCAAAGCCCAGGCCGCTCAGGCGAAGGCCAAGGGCAAGCCCGCTCCCAACGAGATCGGCGCTGTGAACCTCCCCCACCTCATGCTCGATGCCGCGGGCCGCCCCTGGCTTACCGTTCGTTATTTCAAAAACTTCTGCTGGCAGATCGCCCTCACACGCTACGAGCCCGCCACCAAGCAGTGGACCCAGCCCTTCCTCGTCCCCGACAGCGTGTACACCCAGGACCGCCAGACTTCCCATGTGCTCGGCAAAGACGGCAGCCTCTGGATGGCTTGGTCCAGCGACCTCCGTACCTCCAAGCTCCAGCTCACCACCGGCATCCAACTCGCCAAGATTGCCACAGAAACTGAACTTCCCCTCGTCACCCCGCCAGCCGTCGCTCCGCGCGAACCCTTCGCCGCTTACATCAATCCCACCACGCCTGAGCGCGATCGCAGCGAGCGCCACACGTGGACCCACGACGGCGTCACCTACAAGCTCTACTGGGGTGATTACCACCGCCACACCGACATCTCAAACTGCGTCACCGCCAACGACGGCTGCGTGCTCGAGCAGTACCGCTATGCCTGGGACATGGGCAAGCTCGACACCCTCGGGACCAGCGACCACACGGACATCGCCAAGATCTACCACCCCTACGAGTGGTGGCTGAACCAGAAGATGACCGAGATCTTCTACTCTCCCGGCTTCTTCATGAGCATGTACGCCTACGAGCGCGAGCAGAAGTGGCCCCTCGGCCATCGCAATGTCATTTTCGCCCAGCGCGGCGGCCCCATCGTGTACATTCAGCGCAAAAACTACCTCGACTCCCCCTGGCAGAAGCTCTACCCCGTTAAAACCGAAGGCACGCCCGAGCTGCACCCCACAGAGCTTTGGGACGTCCTCGTCCGGTATGGCAAACCCGTCACCGCCATCAGCCACACCGGCGCCACTAGCATGGGCACCGACTGGGATCAGATCCCGCCGATCGACCACCGCATTGAAAACGTGCTCGAAATTTATCAAGGTGCACGCGTCAGCTATGAAGGCCAGAACGTCCCCCAGCCCACCGTCGGCATGCGCGTCGGGCAGGACTACAACCACGCCTCCACCGTCGTCGGCAAACCCGTCGTCGGCCAGCCCATCCGCAGCTTCACCGAGAAGAATAACGGCGTCTATCAGCACGCACTTGAGTTAGGCCACAAGCTCGGCGTCTGGGCAGACAGCGACCACATCTCCACCCACACCAGCTACGGCGGCGTCTATGTGAAGGATTTCACCCGTGAGGGCATCATCGAAGGCATCCAGGCCCGCCGCACCATCGCCGCCACGGACAAAATCTTCGTCGAGTTCTCCTGCAACAATCACCTCCTCGGCACCGAGATCGCCATCACCGGCAAGCCCGTCCTCAAATTCAGCGTGGACGGCACTGCCGAGATCAGCCGCGTCACCCTCGTGCGCAATGAGCAGAACTACCAGCAGTGGGAAGTGGAAGGAAAAACCTTCGCTCAGACCTACACAGACGAGTCTCCCATCCCCGGCGAAAACCGCTATTATCTTCGCGTCGAACAAGCCGACGGCAACATGGCCTGGTCTTCCCCCGTGTGGGTGCAAGCAAAACCTTGAGGCCATGCCCCTCGTGGCAGCACCCAAGAAACGACTCTTAAAAAACAAAGCCAGCCGGTCTCCGAGACCGGCCACTTCATCCTTCATCCTTTCCTCACCACCCTCCACCCAGCGCCTTTAGCATCGCCACATTGGCAATCAGACGCTGCCCCTCCACCTGCGCCGCGAGCAGCTTGGCATTCAGCACTGTGCGGTTGGCGTCCACCACTTCAAAGTAGCTCGCCAGCCCTTTCTGATAGCGCAGTTCCGCCAGCCGCTGCGTCTCCTGCGCGGCGGCGATCGCCTGGTCCAGTGCCTTCGCCTGCTTGGCGTAGGCGCTTGCGTCCAGCATGCTGTCCTCCACTTCCTGCAGAGCCACGAGAATCGACTGCTTGTAATTGCTCAGCGTCTCATCGTAGCTGGCCTTGGCCGACCTCAGATTCGCCCGCAGCTTTCCACCCTGAAAAATCGGCAGCGTCATGCTCGGCCCGATCGTCATGATGCGGCTGCGTTGATCAAAAAAGCCAAAGGTGCCAATGCTCTCCAGACCGCCGGTGCCGTTCACGCTGAAGGCGGGATAAAACGACGCCGCTGCCACACCGATCTTCGCGTTGGCCTCACGCATTTTCTGCTCCGCGGCCCGAATGTCCGGCCGGCGCTGCAGCAGGGTGGAGGGCAGTCCGCCGGGCACACGCGGGAGCCGCGTCGTGCCGGAATTTTTGGCCACCTTGAAATTGGAGGGGATTTCGCCGCAGATCACCGCCAGAGCGTTCTCCGCATTGCCACGCTGGCGTTCCAGAGCCGCGAGGTCGTTGCGTGCCAGCTCCAGCTCCGTGCGGGCGCGGGCCACGTCCATCTCGTTCGCCAGACCGCCTTTGAAGCGGCTCTCCTGCAGCTTCAGCGCCTCTTCGCGCCAGCTCTGCGTGCTGATCACCACATCGATCTGCCGGTCCAGCGAATGTGTCAGAAAGTACAAGCGCGCCACTTCGGCGGCGATGGTCAGCCGCTGCGCGGAAAGGGTTTCCATCGCACCCAGTTGCGCGGCCTTGGATCCCTCCACTGCCCGGCGCACACGGCCCCAGACGTCGATTTCCCAGCCCTCTTCCAGGAGGTTCTGGTAGCGGCGGCGCTGCGTCCTTGGCAGCGACACGCCTGGCGGCAGGTTGGCGCCGAAGGAGCTCTGGGACAGACGCTCATACTGCATCGCATCCCGCATGTTCAGGTAGGGAAACCAGCTCGCCTGCTGCACCCCCACCAGCGCGCGTGCCGTCTCCACTCGCGCCAGAGCACCGCGCATCTGCTGATTGTTCGCCATCGCCCGCTCCTCCAGCCGGTTCAGTTCCGAGGAGCCAAACAGCTTCCACCATTCTCCCGGCACCGGAATGTCCGCCGTGCTCACCGCACCTCCGTTTTTCCACTTCGAAGGCATCAGCACCTCCGGCATTTTGAAATTCGGTCCGACACTGCAGGAGGTGCACGTCAATGCAGTCGTGAGGCAGAGGATGCTAAAATTGTTCATGTGCGATCATTCATTGGGGTGATTCCATCTCAGTGCAACCCTCAAAGACGAAGGTTTGTCCGTCACAGTTTTGGCAGGCAGTTTTCCACCTTGTGCCTCCAGCTGCTCAGCACATCGTTCGCCATTGCATGCGCTTCCTCGGCGCCCACATGCTCCGTAACCGTCTGCGGTTCTGGCAGCCACCCAGGTTTGGAGACTTCTCCTATGTGGTCGTGGTTTTCTGCACGCAGAAAGGCTCGCAATTCCACCGTGAGCAGGTTTTTGCCACGGTCGTGCCTGGCCAGCGCCTCAGCGCAGACTTCAAACGGAGTTCCATCCAGCTGGACAAGGCTGATGACCTGCGTGGAATCGAGCAATGCGTGAATCATGGGCATAAATCTCAAAAGCAAGGCTGGGGTGTCGCTGCGTTGTTTGCGCTCATTTTTGGCGAAGGTTTACGTCTGTGCTCCCCGTTATGACGCAACCATGCGCACTCTCCTGCTCTGCTGCCTTGCCCTGACCTCACTAGCCTCCGCTGCGGACAAACCGCTCAACATCGTTTTCATGTTTGCCGACGACTGGGGCCGCTACGCCAGCATCTATGCGGAGCACGAAAAATTCCCCTCGCCCAATCAGGTCGTCAAAACCCCCAACATCGACCGCATCGCTCGGGAAGGAGCTTTGTTCCAGCGCGCCTACGTCAATGCCCCCTCCTGCACCCCCTGCCGCAGTGCGCTTCTCTCAGGCCGTTACTTCTTCAACTGCGGCCGCGCCGCCATCCTCAATGGCGCCGTCTGGGATCCTGCCATTCCCAGCTACCCACTGCTCCTGAAAGACAAAGGCTACCACCTCGGCAAATCCTTCAAAGTCTGGGGACCCGGCGAGCCCGCGGATGCCCCCTACGGTGGCCAGGCCCATGCCTTCCAAAAATCCGGTTCACGCTGCAATCAGTTCTCCGAAGCAGTCACCTCCATGGTCGCCGCCGGCACGCCTCTCGAAGCCGCCAAGCAGCAAATCTACGACGAAGTCCGTGGCAACTTCGACAGCTTCCTCGCCGCCCGACCCAAAGGCGCTCCCTTCGTCTTCTGGCACGGCCCCACCAATGTGCACCGCAAATGGGTGAAAGGCAGCGGCCAGGCCCTCTGGGGCATCAACCCAGACGACCTTAAAGGCAAGCTCCCCAAGCATCTCCCCGACGTCGCCGAATTCCGCGAAGACTTCGGCAGCTACCTCGGCGAGATCCAGGCCTTCGATGCGCAGGTCGGTGTCATCATCAAGCGACTCGAAGCAGCCGGTGAATACGACAACACCGTCATCGTCATCAGCGGCGATCACGGCGCGCCCGGGTTCCCCGGCGGCAAGTGCAATCTCTACGACTTTGGCGTCAATGTCACCCTCGCCATCCGCTGGCCCGGGCAGCCCGGCGGCCGTTTTATTGAAGACTTCGTCAATCTCATGGATCTCGCCCCCACCTTCATGGAAATCGGCGGCGCCACCATCCCTCCCGGCGTGAACGGCAAAAGCCTCGTCAGCCTCATGCAGTCCGGCAAATCAGGCCGTATCGAAAAAGACCGCGACTACGTCATCACCGGCCGCGAGCGCCACGTCTCCATCGCCCGCGAAGGCAATCTCCCCTACCCCCAGCGCGCCCTCCGCAAGGACGGCTTCCTGTACATCCACAACTTCAAGCCCGACCGCATGCCCATGGGCGACTACAAAACCCTCACCGACACCTTCACCCCAACGCTGGAAGACATGGAAAACGAGACCTACGTCGCCTTCCCGGACATGGACGCCTCCCCCTCCAAAGCCTGGCTCATCCAGCACCGCAATGACTCCCAGTATAAATGGTTCTTCGAGTACGCCTTCGCCAAGCGCCCCGAAGAGGAACTCTACGACATCACCAAGGACCCCAACTCCACCATCAACGTCGCCAACGAACCCGCCTACGCCGAAATCAAAAACAAGATGGCTGCCGAGCTCACCGAAAAACTCAAAGCCGTAGGCGACCCCCGCGTCACCGCCGCCCCCGTCCCCTTCGAAAACCCACCCTTCACCCAGGACACCAAAACCGGCCAGCAAGGCAAAGGCAAGAAAGGCAAAGCCAAAGCAAAAGCCGAATAAGTGATGCGGGCACTCCTGCCCGCACCCTCCGGAGCCCATCACTCCCATTTCATCCTCTCAAATCATAAATCAAAAATCGTAAATCATAAATTTTCTGTCCCCTGCTCCTCCCAAAACTTCCTCAGCTCCCTCAACTGCTTCTTGTCCGGCTTCGCCACCACCTCATGCGCCCTTGGCTGGATCAGCTCACGTTCCCGCCGCAGCTCGCTCGCCTTCTGAATCCACTCCAGCGGCGTCAGGTTTTCACAAAACTCAGCCACCTTGGGCGGCCCCACTCGCTGGGCTGAAAAGCCAATCACCTTTACGCGCAGCCGCAGATCTCCGCGCACCACTTCCAGCGTGTCTCCCGGCTTCAGATCCCGCGAAGCCTTCACCGGCTGCCCATCGATCGTTACGTTCCCCCGTGTGCACGCCTGCGTCGCCAGAGAGCGCGTCTTAAACACCCGCACATGGTGCAGCCACTTGTCCGCACGCTGGCTCATGCGGCAGGCTTGTAAGTCCTCTCGCCAAAGATCGCACTGCCCACGCGCACCATTGTCGCGCCTTCCTCGATGGCGATCTCAAAATCATGGCTCATGCCCATGCTCAGCAGCGGCAGGGGCGCACCGCCGCGCTTTTCCAGTTCATCCCGCAGCTCACGCAGTTGTGCAAAATAAGGGCGGCTCTTCTCCGCATCGTCATCAAACGGCGGGATGCACATCAGGCCCTGAATCTCCAGCTGCTTCAGCGCACGCAGCGCCTCCAGGCTCGCCCGCACATCCTCAGTCCCGAAACCATGCTTGCTGCTCTCATCTCCAAGATTTACCTCTAGATAAACCTTCGCCACCAGCCCCAGCTCCCCGGCAATGCGGTCCACATCCCGCGCCAGATCAAGCGAGCCCACACTGTGGATCGCCTTCACATGCGGCAGCACCTTGCGCACTTTGTTTGACTGCAGATGCCCGATCAGGTGCCACTGCACCTCCGCCGGCAGTTGCGGCGCCTTCGCCAGAATCTCCTGAACCTTGTTCTCTCCAAACATAAGCTGCCCCGCCGCCATCGCTTCTCGGATCGCCTCCACCGGAAACGTCTTGGACACCGCCAGCAGTTCCACCGAACCGGGATCACGTCCGCATCTTTGGGCAGCATGGGTCATGCGGTCACGGATGGCTTGCAGTCGCTCAGAGAGGTTGTTCATGTCGTATACAAGAGAAACGGAAGATGCGCCCGCCGCGCAACGTATTTTCGCGCTCCACCATCCATTCCACATGCAATCCCGCCGCCACTTCATCCGCCAGTCCGCCGCCACGCTGTTCGCCGCCCCATGGGTCACCACCGGTATGCGAGCCGCGTCTCCTAATGGCAAGCTGCGCCACGCCGCCTTCGGAGCCTCCGGCATGAGCATGGCAGACATGACCTCCATGTCCAACCACCCCATGTGGGAACTCGTGGCCGTGTGCGATGTGGACACCCGCAACTTCAAAAAAGCCCAGGAGAAATGGCCCAACATCAAGGTCTATCAGGACTGGCGCGAACTCCTCGCAAAAGAGGCCGATAACATCGACAGCGTCAACGTCTCCACGCCAGACCACATGCACGGCAGCATCGGCCTCGCCGCCATCGCCAAAGGCAAGCACATCTACGGCCAGAAGCCCCTCGCCCACAATCTCTGGGAGTGCCGCCAGATGGTCGAGCGCGCCCGTGCCAAAGGCGTCAAATCTCAGATGGGAATCCAGATTTCCTCCGCATTTACCGAGCGCCACGCCGTTGCCCTCATTCAGATGGGCGCGATTGGCAAGGTGAAGGAAGCCTACACCTTCTCCCACAAAAAGTGGGGCGACCTGGAACCCCGTCCCGCCAAGAGCGATCCCATTCCCGCCGGCTTTGACTGGGACAAATGGCTCGGCGTCGCCTCCGAGCGCAGCTACATCCAGGGCTACGATCATCCCGGCAACTGGCGCAAGCGCCGTGACTTCGGCACTGGCACCCTCGGAGACATGGGCTGCCACATGTTCAGCGGCTGGTTCCGCTCCCTTGATCTCGCCGCCCCCATCTCCGTGAAGTCCAGCGGCCCCGTTCCCAACAAGGACAACTGGGCCACCGATGCGGTCGTCGAATACACCTTCAAAGGCACCCAGTACACAGCTGGCGACACCATCAAGGTCACGTGGACCGACGGCGCAGCCCGCCCTCCGGCAGAAGTCATGGCCCTCATCGGCCCCGGCGCCAAATTCCCCGACCAAGGCACCATCTACCTCGGCACCGAAGGCGTCCTCCTGTCCCCTCACGGTTCCACGCCGCTCATGTATCCCCGCGAAAAATACGCCAGCTTCGGTGCCTATCCCAAACTCGAACCCCGCGACCACTGGGCCGACTTCATCGACTGCTGCCTTGCGGGTGGCGACAAAAAACCTTCCGCCAACTTCGACTACGCCGGCCCTCTCACTGAAGCCGTGCTCCTCGGTTGCCTCGCGAGCGCCTTCCCCAATGAGAACCTCACCTGGGACGCCCCCGGCCTGAAGATCCCCAATAACGCCGCCGCCGACAAAATGGTCCGCCGCGACTACCGCAAAGGCTGGGAAATCGTGTGACGCAACACTGGCGGGGCGCTTGGTTCTCCAAGCGCCTCGGCCGGGCGTCCCCGCTCTTCTTCACTCATCATCCTCTTCATCACGTGGCCCGTTCACGGACCGCTTCTTCTTCACCGCGGAAATGTTCCGGTGCACCCACACGCTCTGCACCATTCCCATCAGGAACAGGCAGACGATCACAAATGTTCCCCCGTGGCTGACGAAAGGCATCGGCAGGCCAATGACCGGCAGCATCACCAGGTTCATCCCGGCATTCTGAAACGTGTGCACAAAGAACATGGCCACCACGCCCACGACAATGAGGCGCCCTAGCTGATCTCGCGCGAAAAACGCCACAAACACCGACTGCAGCAGCAGCAGCGCCATGCCTGAAAGCAGCAGCACCGCTCCGCGAAATCCAAACTCCTCGGCCACCACGCAAAAGATGAAGTCACTGATCGTTTCGTGAGGCAGAAAGGTGCGGTGAATGGACGCCTGGTCTTCCACCTTCTTCGATTCCGGCCCTTTCCCCTCCAGCCCCGCCGTGGACACCCCGATCAAAAGATACTTGGCCACCCACGCCTCGTTTTGCAGGTCCACCTTGTCCATCTGGTTTGTCATCATGTACCACGTCGAGCTGATGCGCGCCTGCTGGTACGGCTTCAGCGCAAAGACATACACCAGCGGCACGATGCTGATGACGCCCAGCAGCAGGGTGATCATGTAGCGGAACGGAATGCTGCCCACCAGCATCATCGAAAGAAACACCGGCCCCCATACCAGGCCGGAGCCAAGGTCTTCCTTGATCACCATCACCGCCGGCACCCCGGCCACCATCCCGGCTATCAAGATACGCAGCCACGGACGGCGAAACACCGGCAGCAGCCTCGGCAGTTCTCCAAACACCACGCCCAGCACCAGGATGCCGGACATGATGGCGAACTGCGACGGCTGCACCGACTGCCCGCCAATGATCAGCCACGCCTTGTTGCCCCCACGCTCCACCCCAAACAGCAGAACGGCTATCAGTCCGCCGATACCTGCAAGGTAAAGCGGCCAGCATGCCCAGCGCACCCATTTGTAGTCAATCAACGAGGCGCCAAAAAACACCGGCAGCCCGATCAAAATGGCGCGCATCTGGTCCTTCCATTTAAAGGCAAATTCGGCCGACTCCTTGTACGCCGAGGCGTTGAAGATGGCATACACGCCAAAGACACACAGCGCGGTGACATTCAGCACCAGCAGCCAGTTCATCCCGAGAAACTTTTTAAAGAGCGGCGTCATTGATTGGGAAAAGTGTCAGTCATCAAAAGTTCATTCGTCATTCACATCACCGGCACCGCATCCAGCAGCTTCTGCGTGTAGTCGTGCCGCGGACTTTCGCAGACTTGTTCGGCGTCCCCCTGCTCCACGATCTTGCCGTGGTGCATCACCACAATGCGGTCGCTCATATGCCGAACCACCGCAAGGTCATGGGCGATGAAAAGCAGCGTCAGGTCAAACTCCGCCTGGATGTCCTTCAGCAGGTTCAAAATCTGCGCCTGCACGCTCACATCCAGCGCGCTCACCGGCTCGTCGCAGATGAGAAACCGCGGCTTCACCGCCAGCGCCCGCGCGATGCCGATGCGCTGCCGCTGCCCGCCGCTGAATTCGTGCGGATACCGCTGCAGCGCATCTTCCGGCAGCCCCACCTTGCTCAGCAGTTCCGCGGAAACCGCGCGCCGTTCCTCACGCATTTTTTCTTTGAAGTGAATCTGCATCGGCTCCCCCAGGATGGACTCCACCGTCATGCGTGGGTTCAGCGAGCCGATCGGATCTTGAAAAACCATCTGCATGTCCCGGCGCAGCGGGCGAAATTCCTCCTCCGGCATGTTCATCAGCTCCTGCCCGCGATAAATCACGCTCCCGCCAGTCACAGGGATCAGCTTCAGCAGCGCACGCGCCACCGTGGATTTGCCGCTGCCGCTTTCTCCCACCAGCCCCACCGTGCTGCCCTCCTCCACTTCAAAGCTCACATCGTCCACCGCCTTGATCACATCCTTGGCATGGCCCAGCCAGCCTCCCCGCACGGGGAAGTGGATTTTCAGATCTTTCACACTGAGCATCGTCATGGTTGAAGCGCCGATTTTAGCACAGCTGCGGATTCACGCGAAAGTTTCATTGCGGGAAACCTCGAAAGTGTCAGCATCCTTTATCAGATGAACGATCGCTACGAATTGCTCGCCCCCATCGCCGAGGGCGGCCTGGGCACTGTGTTCAGAGCACTCGACCGGCAGACGGGCCGTGAAGTGGCCATCAAACGCATCCGCCACACCTCATCTGAAAACTCCGCCTCCGCCCTTGCATCCCTCCTTCACGAGGCCAGGCGCCAGTCCGTCCTTCACCATCCTCATGTCGTCGCCATCATCGAGGCCGGCACAGACAGCCACGGCGCCTTCATCGCCATGGAGCTCATCCACGGCGAGACACTCGAAGCCCGCCTCACCCGCAGCGCCTTGTCCCTCGCTGAATTCGACGCCCTCGTGCTTCAGACGCTCGCCGCCATCCAGGCCGCGCACTCCGCCGGCATCATCCATCTCGATCTCAAGCCGGAAAACCTCATGCTCGCGGACCATCCCGACGGCGGCATCCACGTGAAAATTCTCGACTTCGGCCTGGCCCGCGATCTTGAACCCACCGCCCCGCTTCCCGCCGCCTCCCCCGCGCAGGGCTCCATCTTCTTCATGGCCCCGGAGCAGTTCCAGCGCGCCGCGGTCGATGTCCGGACAGACCTCTACTCCCTCGGCTGCCTGTTCTACTACGCATGGTCTCACCAGCACCCGTTCGAAGGAGAAACCAAGCCGCAGGTCATGGTGGCTCATTTGTACCATCGCACCACTCCCCTTGCCCAGCTCCGGCCCGGCCTTCCGGACCCTACCGTTCGCTGGATCGAATGGCTCACCAGCCGCAGCCCCTCAGACCGCCCCGCAACCGTCGCCGAGGCCTTGCAGGCTTATGCGGCCGGCGGCTAGTCCCGGGCGCAAGAGACTTCTCTGCCATGGCGAAAGCTCCTTGCCATCCCACCACGTGCCGCCATCATGCGCCAACCAGCTTCCCGCCTTCTCATGACGCGTGCCTTTTCCGCTCTTTTGTCTGCCGCCATCTGCCTCATCGTCTGTTCCTGCAGCATGATCAAAAGCATCATCCCTGATTCGATGCCCAAGCTGCCCAAAATCCCCCTGCCCAGCCTCCCCAGCAGGAACACCGTGGCCAAGCTCGTCCCCGGCATGTCTGAAAAAGACAAGGTGAACGCCGAAGACCCGGACATCCCATTCAACTCCCGCGGCACTGTCGGCTACGGCCACACCATCCGCCTCGAAGTTTACGAAGGCACCCGCAGCCCCGACCGCATTTTCCGTGGCATTGAGATGATCAATACCGAGGGCAATCTCACCCTCGGAAAGGTCGGCACCGCCCACATCGGCGGCTTGCGCCTGCCCCAGGCTGCCGAGGCCATCGCCACCGTCTTCCGCCTTGCCGGTCGCAATACCCGCGAGATCACCGTCCAGATCATCTCCGTTGAAAACGTCCCGGTCGTTTTCCTCAATGGAGACGTCCAGGAGCCCGAATTCATCCCCGTCTTCAAAAACATGTCCGTGAAGCAGGCCGTCACCGTCACCGGCGGCCGCAAGGCGGGCTCCACCTCCCGCGGCGTTTACATCTCACGCCAGGGACAGCGCCACTTCTTTACCTCGCTCGAAGCGGCAAATTCCAAATGGGATCCGCAGGCCGGCGACATCATCACTCTTTCCCCCGATATCTGATTTTTTCTCATCATGCTCGAATACACTGGCGGCGGCCCCGCCGCGGCACAAGCCCCCCTCAGCTCGCTCTTTCAAACCGCAGCCATCCTCCGCATCGGCACCGGTCTCCTCCTCATGACTCGCTACGGCATCGATGCCGTGCAAAACGCCTACCACTTCTTCTTCCAGGAAAAACCCTGGGCCTGGGTTCCCGCCTTTCATGAGGCTGGCATGCCCTACGCCCACCTCCTTGCTCCCGTCGTCGCCATTCTCATCGTCGTCGTCGCCCTGAGCTGGATCATCGGCTTCCTCACCCGGCTCTTCGCCCTGGCCTTTCTTCCCGTCGTCATCACCACCCTCGTCGTCCTCCACAATTCGGGCTCCCCTCGCGTCGAGGCCGCCTGGCTCTACCTCATCATCACCGTGACCCTCCTGCTCTTCGGCTCTGGCACCGTTTCGGTGGATCAACTCTTCCGCCTCGGTCAGGGCGGCCCCAAAAAACGCCGCTGATGGCCCGCATCGTCCGCAGTTCTGTCGAGACTTCGGCCCCTGCCACCGCCGAACGCGTCCTCGCCATCGACCCCGCGTTGCGCAAAACCGGCTGGGCCATCGTCGAATGCTCCGCCGGTGTTCTGCGCGCCGTCGAATGGGGGGTCATTCACAACAAGCCCGCTCTTCTCCCCTCCGGCTGCCTTGTCTCCATCCGCACCGGCCTGAGCGACGTCATCGCCCGCCACTCGCCCACGGTCTGCGCCATCGAGTCCACGATCTTCGTCCAGAGCTACAAGACCGCCATCGTCCTCGGCACCGCCCGCGGCGCCTGCCTCATCGCCGCCGCGGAGCACGGTCTGCCCATCTACGAATACGCCCCGCGTGAGATCAAGCAGGCCGCCGTAGGCCGCGGTGCCGCTCAGAAAGATCAGGTCGCATTCATGATCCGCGCCCAGCTTCGCCTCCGCGAAACTCCCGAATCCGATGCCGCGGACGCCCTCGCCACAGCCATCACTCATTTCCAAAACTCCGCCGCCGCCCGCGCGACGGAACGCGAAACGAGGCGGGTGTGATATTCCACTTTCGCGACTCTGCTCCACCATTCAAAAACCGGGACACGCCGGCAAGCCGCATGCCGGGTAATGGCATGCGTACGAGGCAAGCCGGAAAAGCTCGACATTGCTCCTCCGTGCTTATCTTGGTGTTCGTCTTCCACTCCTGCCTATGAAAGATGAAGAGCCGCCCCGGATTGAACTGTTTGCGCAGATGCGCGCGCGTTACGTCCAGTGTTGCAGATTCATTTATCAGGGCTTGCTCTCCGTGCTGGTGATCCTGGCACTGATCCGCCTGGCTGCGGATGTCAGCGTGGATGCCTTGATCAAGGCCGGTTTCCTGCTCAGTTTTTTGGTGGTCTTTTTCAACCTCATCGGCATGGCGTCCAAAAAGATCCGGCTGGAGTGCCCCCTCTGCCAACGCACGGCCACCTTCAAACCGCGGCCCGGCTGGCGCGTGCTGCGGCTCCAATGCACTCAATGCTCCACGGAGTACACCTCCGACTGCTTCATTCCCTTCGGCGGAGCCCGGCCTGAAAAGGGGTCAGGGTGAGCTCAGGCACCGGGCAAGTCCAGCAGGACGTGATGCCAAGCCCTCCCCGCTCCTCACGCACTTTTCTTTTTCTTCACCACCTTTTTGGCAGCCTTCTTGCCGTCGGCCTTCTTCGCCACCACAGCGCCCTTGCCGTTCAGCTCCAGCTTCCCTTTCTTGCTCTCTTTCTCCAGCTTCTCCAGCTTGCGCAGCAGCTTCGGCCACTGCTTCTCTTCCACGATGTACCCCACGCAGCGCTCCGTCCCGCAGCGGCACGGGTGGTCATCCCACGTGTCCACATCAAATCCGTAGTTGTAGGTCAGCTCCTCCCCCTCCTTGATCTCTCGCAGCGAGTAAATCCAGATCCGTCCGCGAATGATGTACGCCTCGCAGTTCGGGTCGCAGGAGTGGTTGATGTACCGCGCAGGGTTCTTCCCCTTCGCCCCGTCAATGTCGTACTTCTGGTTCAGGGTAAAAACATACACCGCCGCCCCGCCGGTCTTCTTCGAGCTGTTCATCAGCGCGTCCCCGCGCCGTGTGGACTCCGCCTTGGTGATTTTTTCACCCACGTATTCGATGATCGGCACATCGTTGGGAATGTCACACCGGGCAAAAATACCGCGGTTGTGGATGGAGGAGGAGCGGACGGTCCAGTAGCGTTTCGTAGGGGCTTGAGGCATGAGGGCAGACGATCAACAGAGAAAAGGGAGCGCATGAAGTGTGCCGGGTCCCTCCATTGTCAAGGAATGAGGTCGAATGTTTCCCCTCCGCTCCATCAGGCACAGCCCCCACTTTCCGGTTGCCCCCGGGGTGCCGTGCGCCTTATTGCGCGCCCTTCAACCGCCCCGACTTCCCATGCTCGAATTCTTCCGCCGCCACCGCGGTGCCTTTCTCATCACCCTGACCGCCGCCATCATCATCTCGATGTTCTACTATGGCGTTTCCCAGACCACCAGAACCTACGAAAAGAAGGCCAGGGTCACCGACACCGCCGCCACCGTCTTCGGCAAGGAATACTCCATCGGCGATCTCCAGCGTGTCGAGCGCTCCCTCCAGCTTTCCGCGTACGTCATGCAGTCCTTTGAGCTCCCGCAGATGCTCAGAGAGCTCGCGCCCAATGGCGGCCCCGACATCCTCACCAATCTCTTCGTCGCACGCCACCTCATGGAGCAGTACGGCATCCGCACCAGCGACGCGGAAGCCCGCGCCGCCCTCGAAAAGCTTCCCGGCCTGCAGAACAACGGCAAGTTTGACGTCGCACGTGCCCAGATGCTCGAAGAGCGTGCCTCCTCCATGGGCTTCGAATCCGAAGACCTCCTCAACATCATGAAGGACACCATTGGCCTCCAGAAGCTGCGGGACGTCATCACCAAGAGCTACACCGCCTCCCCCCTGTCCGCTGAAAAGCAGTACGCCAGCAGCTACCAGACCTTCAAAGGCTCCAAGATCACCTTCCTCACAGAGACCTTCAAAAAAGCCGCCACCGTCTCCGACGACGAGATCAAAAAGTACTACGAAGAGAACAAGGACCGCTACAAAACCGCCGAGAAGCGCGCCGTCAGCTACATCTTCTTCGAAAATCCCAAGGACCTCGACAAGAAGCCCCTCGAAGAGCGTACCAAGGCCCAGAACGCCGTCGTCGAGCGCGTCAATGCCTTCAATGCCCTCACCAAAGCTCAGGACAAGCCCAAGACCTTTGCAGAAGCGGCTGCGATCACCAAAGAAAAAGTCGAGACCACCCCTCTCTTCGCTCAAGACTCACCGCCCGAAGCGCTCAAGTCTGAAAACAGCGTCGTCGACCTCATCTTTTCCCGCTCCAAGGACGCCAACACCGTGGGCGAGGCCATCGAAGGCGCCAGCGGCTACTATGTTTTCGAAGTTACCAAGATCGAAGAACCCAAGCAGCAGACCCAGGCCGAAGTCGCCGACAAGATCAAGGAAGTCCTCCTCGATCAGAAGGCCGCAGAAGCCCGCACCAAGGCCGTCAATGACGCCCGCACCGCCCTCAGCGAAGGTTTGAAAGCTGGCAAAAAAATCGATGACCTCGCCAAGGAAAAGAAGCTCGCCATCGAGGTCCTCCCGGACATCGACACTGCAAATCCTTCACAAGAGCTTCCCAATGCTTTCGACATCGCCCAGGAAGGCGCAAAAACCGCCGTCGGCGAAATCTCCCACGCTCTGGATGTCGAAAAAGGCAAGGCCACCCTTCTCATCTACGTCAGCGCCAAGGAACTCCGCAAACGCCCTGACTCCGTCGAAGTTCGCAAGAACCAGGTGGACTTCCTCTCGCGCCAGGAGCGCGACACCCTCTTCCACGCCTGGTTCAAAAAGCAGC
This sequence comes from Prosthecobacter sp., assembly GCF_044226605.1. GTDB lineage: Bacteria > Verrucomicrobiota > Verrucomicrobiia > Verrucomicrobiales > Verrucomicrobiaceae > Prosthecobacter. Next base: position 278,819 of record NZ_JBGAGS010000011.1, read on the forward strand.
AGGAATCCGCACGCGTCGTCATGGCCAAGTTCAGCTGAGGCTGACCTCCGGCCAGGAAAGCGGCGGAAAAAATCAGACTCCGCACAGAACAGGAACCGCAAAACTTTGACTCTCGGGGCAGGCTTTGCGGTTTCTTCATTTTCTGGCCTCATGCATCTCAGAGTCCTTCCATCCATCCACCGACGCACATGAGCGAAACCCCTCCGCCAAACAACGTCGAAGACCTCTACGATGAAGCCAGCGGCCATGTCGCCCTCGGCGAATTGTCCGAGGCCATCGCCCTCTACCGCCGCTGCGTCGCCCTCCAGCCCGACCACTTCGACAGCTGGCACGCCCTCGGCATGGCCCTCCTGCGCAATGGAGAAGTCAAAGAAGCCATCGGAGCCGGCCTCATGGCCACCACCCTCCAGCCCAACGACCTCCTCGCCTGGACCGCACTGTCCCAGATGTACGTCACCAACAAGCAGATCGCCGAAGCCGAAGACGCCAAAGGCAAAGCCCGCATCCTTTCCCTCGGCGGCAAAGTGGTGAAGTAACTCTCCGTTACCTCAGCAATCAACATCGATTGCTCGTCAATCACGCCCGCCCAGCCCCCCGTCCCCGGCAAAAAGATTGACGATTACCGCCCCATCGATTTTTGATGGCCTAAGTGGAAACCCCGCCTTTTCCCACCGTTCTGGAAGTCCGATGGTCACTCCTGCCCGTCGCCCAGCGCCCTCACCTCCCCTAACTCCCTCCCACCCATCCCCTCCGGCAACCACTGCAAACAATCGCCAACCACCGCAAACAACCGCCAACTTCCCCTCCCCCATGTCCTCCCCCCTCTTCACCCTCACCGGTAAATCAGCACTCGTCACCGGCGGCAGCAAAGGCCTCGGCAAGGCCATGGCACGCGGCTTCGCCGAAGCCGGAGCAGACGTTTTTATCTCCTCCCGCAGCGCCGAAGAACTCGCAGTCGCCGCTGCTGAGATCGGCGCAGGCCTTGACGTCAAAGTCGAATGGATGGTCGCTGACATGGCCGATCGCGCCGCCGTCAAAGCGCTCGCCGTGGAAGCCGAAAAACGCCTCGGCAAGATCGACATCCTCGTCAACAACGCCGGCATCAACAATCCCCAGGCCATCGACGAAATCACCGATGAAGTCTGGGATCGCAATGTCGAAGTGGACCTCACCGCCGTCATGTCCCTCACCCGCGCCGTCGTTCCCGGCATGAAGTCCCGCAACTGGGGCCGCATCATCCACATCTCCAGCGTGCTCGGCGTCGGCGGCCGCTTGAAGCGCAACGTTTACTGCGCCTGCAAAGCCGCCCTCATTGGCCTGGCCCGTGCCAGTGCTCTCGACCTCGGCCCCTACGGCATCACCGTCAACTGCCTCTGCCCCGGCCCCTTCCTTACCGACATGCCCGGCAAGCTCCTCAACGACGAAGAAAAGAAATACTTCGCCGATCGCACCGCCCTCAAGCGCTGGGCAGCCCCCCGCGAACTCGCCGGCCCCGCCCTTCTCCTCGCCAGCGAAGCCGGCGCCTACATCACCGGCCAGGGCATTGTGGTGGACGGTGGCGCTGCCATCAACATCCTCTAACCCATCCTTCTCCTCCTCTTCCTCCTCCCTTCGTTCAGCCCTCGCTCCACTCACTCGTCCTCGATCACGGAGCATCATTCCAAGTTTCGAAGTCCAACCTTCCCACTCGCATAGCCCCTGCGTCAGCCTCCTCGGACGTAGTTAAGCCTTCAACCTGTCCGGCCCCGCTCCTTCATCCCACGCAAATCTAAGCCGGGCCACACGGAAACCAACGGCCTCGCCAGCCACTCCACATCATCTCTCTGGCCAACTGCCAGACACGCACCCGGCCCGCAACACACGATTATCAGGCATTCCCTGCACCAAGCCTCGCACGGAATCCTGCATCGATGAAAGCGGCACAGACCCCAGCACCCAAGGCACGCCGGTATCACGTTCTCGTGATCGACGCTCACCCACGCGCAGACAGCTTTTGCGGCGGCATCGTCGCAGCCGTGGCCAATGGCGCCTCCTCCGCATCGCATGAGGTGCGCTGGCTCGCGCTGCGTGAGCTGAGCTTTGACCTCAGCCACAAAGGCCAGCCCCTGGAACCCGGCCTTGTACATGCCCGGCAGGAACTCCTATGGGCGCAGCACATCATCATCGTCTATCCCGTCTGGTGGGGCACCATGCCCGCACTACTCAAAGGATGGCTCGATCGTGTGCTGCTCCCAGGATTCGCGTTTGAAGAGCGTGAGGATGGCGGCTGGGAGGGGCTTCTCGCCGGGCGTTCCGCCACCCTCATCGCCACCATGGACACACCTCGCTGGATCTTCGCCCTCATCCTCCACTCATGCAGCGTCCGCGCGCTGCGGGATGCCACACTCCGCTTCTGCGGCATCAGAACGGTCCGCACCCTGCTCTTCTCCCCCGTTCGCACCTCCACCCCCGCTCAGCGGCAGCTTTGGCTCGGGCAGGCCGCCCAGGCGGGCTCGCAGCTCGACGTTCTTTTGCGCACAGGCTGGAGACCACGCCTTCGCGCATGGCTGCAGGCCCTGCGTCCTCAGTTCTACTTTTTTCCCTGGCTTGCCCTCACCGCCGGCGCCGTCAGCGCGGCCGCTGAAAAAGGCACCCCGTTGCACTGGGCCCCCTACCTGCTCTGCTGGGCCGCAGCATGGCTCATGGAAGCCATCGCCGTGCTGACAAACGAGATCCACGACCTGCCAACAGACAAGCTCAATCGCAACAGCGGACCCTTCACAGGCGGCTCGCGCGTCCTCGTGCAAAACATCCTCACCACTCAGCAGCTTCGATCCGCCAGAACAGTGTCCGTTGTCGGCATCACGTGCATCCTGCTCTTGCTGCCCTCCCTTTTCCCGGAGGTTCATTCGTTCGATGGCATCACCCTCCTGCTCGTGGGACTGCTGCTCGGAATCGGCTACACCGCTCCACCGCTGAAACTCGCCTACCGCACCCTGGGAGAACTCGATGTCGCATTGACCCACAGCGCGATGGTCATCCTTCTCGGGCACATCTCGCAAGGCGGCCACCTCCTTGATCTGCAGCCCTGGGTGCTCGCTGCGCCCGCTTTCTTTGCCATCTTGCCCGCCATCATTCTTGCCGGATTTCCAGACCTCGAGGCCGATGTCGCTGTCGGCAAAAAAACGCTCGCTGCCCGTTTTGGGAGACATGCCGCCTCCATCACCGCCATCGCCTCCACACTGCTGGCCCTCGGCCTGCACGCAGCCCTCTTTGTCAGTCCCTGGTGGTTCCACCTCCCCCTCCTGGTTCACGCCGGCGCATTGATCCTCACCCTGGCCGCCTACCTTCGCCACCCCCATCCAGGCCGCATCAATGGCCTCCTCGCGCTCGCCCTCTCCTACATGCTCTGGTTCGTCGGGTCCCCCTGGTTCCACCACCCCTGACCGCGCCACCGCTCATCACGCCAAACGGGGTCAGGGTGCAAATTCTTGACACCATTTCTCTTCACGGTCAAAATGCGGCCATGGCACGCAGCATCCGCATCCAGTCCGCCGGCGCCTGCTATCACATCATGGCCCGCGGCAACCGCCGGGAGGCCATTTTCCATGATGACGATGACCGGCGCTTTTTCCTGCACACCCTCTCCCAGGCCTGCGAGATGACCGGCTGGCGCGTGCATGCCTGGGTGCTCATGGACAATCACTATCACCTCTTCATCCAGACGCCGGAGCCCAATCTGGTCGCAGGCATGTCCTGGCTGCAAAACACCCTCACCCGCCGCTACAACGTGCGGCATCGCCAGTGGGGGCGCTTGTTTGGCGACCGCTACAAGTCGGTCGTGGTGGAGGGAGACGACTCCTACCATTACCAGACGCTGCTTGACTACATCCATCTCAATCCCGTGCGCGCCCGCATCATCCGGCCTGCGGCAAGGCAAAGCGTGTTGGACTACCCGTGGAGCAGCCTTGCCGGCGGCTACGCCCTGCCTCCCACCAAACGCGCCAAATGGCTGGCTGCCGAGAGCGGATTCAAATCCTTCGATCTGGCCGACTCCACCACCGGCCGGCGCAAAATGGTCGAGCGTCTCGACCGGCGGGCTGCAAGTGAAGAGATGAAAAACTGCGGCGTGCCTCCGCTGCCAGCGGAGGTGGATGCCCGGACCAGCCACCTCCGTCGCGGCTGGTACTGGGGCACGCAGGCTTTTGGCGAGAAAATGCGCAAGCTGGCCGGAGCCCTGCTCAAAAAAGGCGCGCCCAAAGCTCGCAATCTCCGGGGCAATCCCCATTTGAAAGCGCACGGGCAGCAGCAGGCGGAGGCCTGGCTGAAGCAGGGACTCAAGGCCGCGGAAATACGAGCCCCCGAACTCGCACGACTCAAAGGGTCGGATCCCCGCAAGCTCCTGCTGGCAGAGCTCCTGTGGCGACGTACCACCGTGTCCCAGGAATGGCTGTCCCAGCACCTGGCCATGAAATCAGCCGCCAACGTAAGCCAGCAACTCCGCCGCCTGGCCCCGGAAAAGCTCCTGGCCAAAATGCCCAAAGCCTTCAAAAACTTCCTCACCCACGCTCAATCCCAGGCGTAAAAGCGCCCGCAAGTTCGTGATCTATTTGGCAACGCCCGGAGGGTATGGACCGGGATCAAGCGCAGCCGATGAACCGGAAGCAGGGGCATGCTCGTGCCCGAGCGCCACTTCACCTGCCGTCCTTCGCATAACCGCGTTGTACAGGCACGGCTCCCACGGTTGCCTGCCATTTGAAGCCCCCTCCCTCCGCCCTCCGGCTCTGCATCCGTCCCCAAGTCCAGTTCCAGGCAAACAAAGATCCAACGTCGTTAAATAAATAGAGGTCTCATCACCTCCTCGGCAGCCCACATTCGTACAGTGTCATTGCCACGAAACATGCTCTTTCCCAGCCGCTTTCTTGACAACCCTCTCCTCGTACTGAAAGCAAGACCGATTTAAATTCATGCCAGACCCCATTGCCCTCGACCCCATTGCCATTGTTGGCATCGGATGCCGCCTTCCAGGAGGAGCCAATAACCCTGAGTCCTTCTGGAACATGCTGCTCAATGGCGTGGATGCCATACGCGAAGTGCCTGGGGACCGTTGGGATCACCGTTTCTATTACGACCCCGAACCCGGCAAGCCCGGAAAAACCTATTCCAAGTGGGCCGGCCTGATCGAAGACATCGCCACCTTTGACCCTGCCTTCTTCGGCATCACTCAGCGCGAGGCCGCCTTTGTCGATCCCCAGCAGCGCCTCTTGTTGGAAGCCACCTGGGAGGCCCTCGTGGACGCCGGCCAGCAGGTTGACATCGTGAAAGGTCAGGATACCGGCGTGTTTGTGGGCATTTCGACCCACGATTACAGTGACATCCAGCAAATCGATATCGGCCGCGGGCAGGCCTATCCCTACTCTGCCACCGGTGTCGCCGCCAGCATTGCTGCCAACCGTATTTCCTACGCGTTGAACTTCCAGGGACCCAGTGTCGCCGTGGACACCGCCTGCTCCTCTTCACTGGTGGCCGTCCACATGGCCTGCCAGGCCCTGTGGAACAAAGAATGCCACACCGCCATCGCCGCCGGGGTGAACTGCATCATCTCCGCCTATCCCTTCCTCGCATTCTCCAGCATGAGCATGCTCTCCCCGGATGGCCGCTGCAAAGCCTTTGACGCCAGCGCCAACGGCTTCGTCCGGGGCGAAGGCGTCGGTGCCGTCTGCCTCAAGCCCCTCTCCGCTGCGCTGGCGGACGGAGACTCCGTCTATGCCGTTATCCGCAGCACGGCCGTGAATCAGGATGGCCGCACCTCCGGCATGACGGTGCCCAGCCGCGGCTCCCAGCAGGAAATCATTGCCACAGCCTGCCGCCTGGCAGGAGTGTCTCCGCATGAGATCCAGTATGCCGAAGCCCACGGCACCGGCACCACAATCGGCGATCTCATCGAAGGCAGCGCCCTCGGCACCGTCCTCGGCGTCGGCCGCCAGCCCGGCGATGACTGCCTCGTCGGTTCCATCAAAACCAACATCGGCCACTTGGAGGCCGGATCCGGCATCGCAGGCCTCATCAAGGTAGCCCTCTGCCTCAAGCACGGGATCATCCCGCCCAATCTCCATTTCAAAAACCCAAATCCTTCGCTCAATTTCGAGCGCCTGCGCCTCAAGGTCCCGGTCGTCGCCACTCCCTTGAAAAAGGACGCGGATCACCGCCTCCTGGCATGCATCAACTCCTTCGGCTTCGGCGGCACCAATGCCCATGCCGTTCTCGAAGCCGCCCCGGAGCTTCCGTCCCCCATCGATGAGACGCGCACTCCCCCCATTTCATCCGGTGAAGAGCACCTCCTGACCATCTCCGCTCGCGGCACGGACGCCGCCCTTCAAGCCGTCGTACGCTCGTTCTATTCCTACCTGGAAACAGCGGACGAATCGATCTCCCTGAGCGCCATCTGCGCCGCCGCCAGCCGCCGCCGCACCCATCACGAATTCCGCCTCGCCGCCGTGGGTCGTACCCGCGACGAAATGCTCTCCTCCCTGACCGCCTTCTTGAGCAACGAGTCAGCCCCCGGCCTTAATGTCGGGCAGCCGCTCAAAAACGCCCGCCTCGTTTTCGTCTTCAGCGGTCAGGGCCCCCAGTGGTGGGCCATGGGCCGCGAGCTCCTCGATCAGGAGCCCGTTTTCCGCCAGACCATTCAGACTTGCCACGATGAGCTGCTCAAACTCGGCGGCATCTCCCTCCTCGATGAACTGAAGCGCGACGAAAGCGAAACCCGTCTCGACGAAACCCACATCGCCCAGACAGCCCTCTTCGCCTTGCAAGTCGCCCTCGCCGCACTGTGGCAGTCCTGGGGCGTCCGCCCCTTTGCCGTGGTCGGTCACAGCATGGGCGAAGTCGCCGCCGCCCATGTCAGCGGTGCCCTCACTCTCCAGGAAGCCGTTCGCGTCATCCACCACCGCGGGCGCTGCATGGAGCAGACCCCTCTTCGTGGCAAGATGATCGCCGCCGCTCTGACTCAGGCTGAGGCGGAGGAGACCATTGCGAAATATGGTACACAAGTCTCCCTCGCCGCTGTCAATGGCCCCCGCATGGTCTCCATCTCCGGCGATGCCGCTGCCGTGGATGAAATTTTCCACTCCCTGCAGCAGCGTGCGCTTTTCGTGCGCTACGTTCCCGTAAAATACGCCTTCCATAGCGCCCACATGGACCCCGTGCGCGATGAACTCGCCACATCCCTCGACGGCCTCTCTCCGCAGCCCTCCACCGTTAAAATCTATTCCACCGTCACCGGCAAAATGGCCGATGGCACCGACTATCATGCGGAGTATTGGTGGCGCAACGTGAGGCAAAGCGTGTTGTTTGCTCCCGCCATTGATGCCCTGATCGCCGCAGGCCTCACGCAGTTTTTGGAGATCAGCCCCCATCCCGTGCTTTCCACCTCCATGATGGAAAGCCTGGCACAGGCAGAGGCGGTTGGCATGGTCCTGCCTTCCCTGCGTCGTCAGAAGCCGGAACGCGCAACGCTGCTCGGGACGCTGGGTGCACTCCACGTCAACGGCCACGAAGTGGACTGGTCCGCGCTCTATCCGCAGGGCGGCCACGTCGTGCGTCTGCCGGAGTATCCCTGGCAGAAGGATCGCTTCTGGCATGAGCCCGCTCACTCCGCACGACTTCGGAAACATCCGCAGCTCAATCCTCTTGTCAGACTTGCGCTGCAAAGCGTCCACCCCACTTGGGAGACCGCGCTGAACAAAAGCGTCTTGACCTGGCTGAAAGATCATCGGGTGGGCCAGCACGTCATCTTCCCTGGCGCAGGTTATGTGGAAATGGCACTGGCTGCCGGGCGTGAACTGCATCCGGACAAGCCTTTCGTCATCGAGGAGCTTGAGATCCTCCGTGGCTGCATTCTTCCGGCGGGAGATGACGTCATCTCCGTTCAAATCGCGTGCACCCCGGAAGAAAACACCTTTGTTATCCAGAGCACGCCTGTTCCAGACCCGCCCACCTGGACTCAGCACGTCACCGGCCGCATGCGTGCGGAGCCGGAGCGCAGGCAGCCACCTGCCTTTGATCTTTCAGCGATCAAACTGCGCTGCTTGTCGGAGCTGGATGGCCCGGCGTTCTATCAAGCAGCAGCAACCGCGGAACTTCACTACGGCCCACAGTTCCAAGGCCTGACCCATGTCTGGGCCGGGCATGATGAGGCATTGGGACGCATCGAGCTTCCTCCTGCCGTCGCAACGGATCTGTGTCGCTATGAGGTTCACCCCGCGCTGCTGGATGCCTGCATTCATCCCACCATTGCCATCCCGGCAGACGGCTTGTACCTGCCTGCACGCATGGAGCGCGTTCGCTGCTACTCCAAGCCCGGAGACAAAGTGTGGGCCTACGTTCGCAGAACGCAGACAATCGCGAAAAAGATCATCGTCATCGATCTCTTCATCCTGGATGACGCAGGAAACGTGCTTCTAGAGATCACCGATTTCCTCTGCAAACACACCTCCATGAGCAGCGCCCCCGGCTCGGGTGCGCAGGCAGACTGGCTGTATCAGTCAGAATGGCATCTGAAGCCGCTCCCAGCCTTTAGTGCGCGAACTCCCGCCGACTGGCTGCCAGAAAATAACGCGCTGGCTGCGCAGCTCCGCCAGAGCGCCGCGCAGTTCAGCGCAGGACTCGGAATGAATGCGCGTTATGAGGAATGGGAGCCACGCTTCCATCAGCTTTGCCGCAGTTCCATCCTTGCCGTGCTAAAGGACCTGGGCTGGCGTCCCAAAGTGGATGAGAGCATCACTCTGACCGCATTGATGAAGCGCTTCAAGGTTCAGGCAGCGCATGCGCGCCTCCTGCAGCGCCTCCTCACACTGCTGGAAGCAGACGGCTGGCTCCAGCCGCAAACGGGAGCTGAGGAGCCCTCCTGGAAAGTCACCGCCAAACCTGCTGCATTGAAGCGGGACAAGCTCTGGCAGGACCTCGTGTTTCACTTCCCCAGCTTCCATCCGGAACTCATTCTGCTGGACCGCTGCACCACGGGTCTTGCTGAATTCATGCGTGGCAAATGCGACGGCGCGGCGCTGCAGTCCGCCAACATGCTGGAGCATTATCAGGAAGGCTCGGTCTTCACCCGGGTTTACAATCAGACAGTGGGCAAGGCAGTGGCTGCCGCCCTGGCACGGCTTCCGGAAGGCCGCCCGGTGCGCATTTTGGAAATCGGTGCCGGTTCAGGCGGGGTGACCGCAAGTGTGCTGCCAAGCCTGCCGCATGTGGGCGTGGAATACTGTTTTACAGATGTTTCAGACCGTTGGTTCGATCAGGCAGGAAAAAAATTCGGCGACTATTCGTCGGTGCAATACCGGGTGCTTGACCTCGACCTTCCTCCTGCGGAGCAGGGCTTCGCAGACGAGCGCTTTGACCTTGTCATTGTCTCCAATGCCCTGTCGTTGACGCAGAACGTGCAAAAGACGCTGGGACATGTGAGCCAGTTGATGGCATCCAGCGCTTTGCTGATCGCGCTGGAAGTTGAGCGCGCGAGCCCATGGCATGATCTTGTGCTCGGCACCAACGAACGCTGGTGGAGCTTTCAGGACTCCGCCCTGCGTGCACACCACCCGTTGCTGCCCGCTTCGGACTGGACTCAGCTCCTCTCCGCCGCGGGTTTCAGTGACATCGAAGCCGTAAGCGATGCCAGCAACCACAGTCAGACGGCACAAGTCGTCCTGCTCGCCCGTGGGCCCGAGCTGACCCAGCCTTTCATTGCGGATGTGCCGCCCGCCGAGCCCGGCCTATGGCTGCTGTTTGCCGATCGCAACGGGCAGGCCCACGCACTCGCAGAGTCCCTGCGAAAGCGTGGTGACACCTGTCTCCTCGTCACCGGATCGGAAAGTTTCACGCGTGTCGCTGCCGATGAAGTGCAAATCCACGCATCACAGGCGGAAGATTACACACGTCTGCTTTCCGAACTGCCGGCAGAGCCACCCCTTCGTGGCATTCTTCATTTCTGGAGTCTCGACGTCCCTGCGGGAGACGCGATCACCGTGGCGGATTTGGCACGCTCTCAAGCACTCGTCTGCCACAGCCCGCTTTATCTCGTCCAGGCACTGACAGCTTCGGGCCGCAGCGCACTGCCGGGCCTGTGGTTTATCACACGTGGAGCACAGGCTGCCGGCAAAGAGTCTTACCCCCTCTCTCTTGCCCAATCCCCCTTGCATGGGATGTCACGCGTCATCATGAGCGAGCATCCAGATCTTCGCTGCCGCTGCCTGGATCTCGACGCGGCACGGAACTCCGAAGACACCGACGTCCTTCTCAAGGAACTGCTGCATGCCGACGAGGAGGCCGAAATCGCATGGCGAGGTGAAGCACGCTATGTCCACCGGCTCGTGCATGGCTCGCTCGACAAACCAGCTCAAAGCCTGCCATCCACGCTCACGGCCGAGCAATGTTTCCGGCTTGAATCTGCCAAGCCTGGCTCTCTGGACCAGCTGGTGTTCCGCGCCAAACCGCGCCGCGCTCCGGGCCCGAATGAAGTGGAGATCGAGATCTGCGCAGCTGCGCTGAATTTCCGGGATGTGATGAAGGCTCTCGGCATTTATCCCGCCGAAGCCGCGGACGCCATGCTGCTGGGCGATGAATGTGCGGGGCGCATCGTCCGCGTGGGCGCGGATGTCACACAGTTCAAACCGGGAGATGAAGTCATGGCGCTGGCCGCCGGATGTTTCGGCACGCACGTCACCACCGTCGAATATGCGGTCCTGGCAAAGCCGCCGCATTTGACCATGGAAGAGGCGGCGACGATGATGGTCACGTACCTGACCGCGTCTTACGCCCTGTCTCATCAGGGACGCATGACCAAAGGAGAGCGCGTGCTCATTCATGCCGCCACCGGCGGAGTCGGCCAGGCAGCAGTGCGAATCGCCAAAGCCATCGGCGCTGAGATCTTTGCCACCGCTGGCAGCGCGGAGAAGCGCGGCTTCTTGAAACAGATCGGCGTGGAGCACGTGCTGGATTCACGCACGCTGGCCTTTGCTGAAGAGATCATGCGCATCACGCAAAACGAGGGCGTGGATCTGGTGCTCAATTCTCTCGCGGGAGAGGCCATTCATCAAAGCCTCTCGCTGCTGCGGCAGTACGGCCGTTTCCTCGAAATCGGCAAGCGTGACATCTACGGCAACACCAAGGTGGGTCTCTTCCCCTTCCGCAAGAACCTCTCCTACCACGCCATCGACCTCGGCCATGCGCTCGATCCGCGCAACTCGAAGCCATTGATGAGCAGCCTGAAGAAGCTGTTCATCTCCCGCAAGCTCCCGGCCCTGCCCTATCGCAGCTTTGCTCTGGCAAACGCGGCTCATGCGTTCCGCTACATCACGCAGGCGCGTCAGATTGGCAAAGTGGTGCTGACGATGGCGGATGCGTGCGTAACTCTCAGTGGGGAGACGGCGGATGCACCGCTTCATTTGAAGCCAGACGCCACCTACCTCGTCGCGGGTGGGCTTGGCGGTTTTGGCCTGGCCATGTCCAAATGGCTGGTGGCACAAGGGGCGCGCAACATCGTACTCTCCAGCCGCAGTGGCGCCTCAACCGAGGAGGCGCAGGCAGGCGTGGCCGCCATGCGGGCCGCAGGCGCCACCGTCACTGTCATCCAGTCGGACGTCAGCGATCCGGCGAGCGTGACTGCGCTGCTGGAGGAGATTGCGCAGTCGCATCCGCCCCTGCGCGGCGTCTTCCATGTGGCCATGGTGCTGGATGACGGCCTGATTTCCCAGCTCAATGCGGAGCGCTTCCAGAAGGTCACGACGCCAAAAATCAATGGCGCTTGGAACCTGCACCAGCAGACACGGGACCTCCCGCTGGATCACTTCGTGATGTTCTCCTCCGTGGCCTCCATCATCGGCAGCCCCGGTCAGGCAAACTACGCCGCCGCCAATGCCTTCCTGGATGCCCTGGCCAGCCACCGCCACAGCCTTGGCCTGCCTGCCTTGACCATCAACTGGGGCGTCATGTCCGGCGTGGGCTATGTGGCACGTCACAAGAAGCTGGAGGAACACTTTGCACGCATCGGCTGGTCAGGTCTGGCCCCCACTGAGAGCCTCCCCATCCTGGGCAGGCTCATGTTGCAGCCGAAAATCCCGCAGATGATGATCTCGCGAATTGACTGGGCCAAATGGGCCGCCGTCACTCCTGCCATCATCACCACCCCACGCTATGCCCTGCTGACCACCGAGGATGCTCTCAGGCAGCATCAGGCCGAAGACTCCAACTGGCTGCGTGAGGCTGTGCTTCGCGCCACGCCAGCTGAACAGCTGGGAATATTGGACACCTTCCTGCGCGAGCAGGTGGCCAAGATCCTCCGCACCTCTCCCGGCAAGATCGACTCGAAACGCCCCCTCAATGAAATCGGCATTGATTCGCTCATGGCGGTTGAGCTGATTCATCAGGTTGAAAGCCTCACAGGCATCGCCATTCCGACGGGCCAGCTGATGGGAGGCGCTCCCACTGTGCAGAAACTCTCCGAAATCCTGCTGACCAACCTGACCGGTAGCAAGGCCGACTCCGGTGCGCCAGCTCCGGCTCAGGAGACTCCCACACCGCCCCAAGGAGACGACGGTTTTGTCCACGATGCGCACCTGGGGCGCTGGGACATCCCCTTTGCTGCGGAGCCGGTGCCTGCCGCCCAGATTCGTGAACCGCAAATCATCTTCCTCACCGGAGCGACCGAATTCCTTGGTGCCTTCCTTCTGCGCGATCTTCTGCAGCAAACCCCGGCCGGCATCCACTGCCTTGTCAGCGCCGAAGACGCCGCCAGTGCCGCACGAATGATCGAGGCGCATATGACGGAGTGCGGCTGCTGGGAGGACGCCTTCCGCCCCCGGATCATGCCAGTGCTGGGAGACCTCTCCCAGCCATTGCTGGGTCTCGAGCCTGCGGCCTTCGATCTGCTGGCCTCGACTGTGGACGTCATCTTCCACACCGCCGCCCATATCAATCACATCTCCGCGTATGCTCAGTTAAGGGCCGCCAATGTGATCGGCTCCGTGGCAATCATCCGTCTCGCCTCCCAAGGCAGGCTCAAGCCGGTGAATTATCTCTCCAGTGCGTCTGTCCTAAGCGCCTTCCCAGGCACCGCTGAAAATACGCTTAGCGAGGACACGCCGCTCTCTGCCCATGAAAAACTGACGCTGGGTTACAGCCAGAGCCGCTGGGCGTCAGAGCAGTTGTTCATCCAGGCCCGTGCCCACGGTTTGCCGGTAAATATCTACCGCCCAGGACTTCTCGTGGGCGACGACCGCACCGGGGTCAGCCCTTCCGACAATGTCATCTGGCTCTTCCTCAAAACCTGCATCGCCACCGGTGTGGGCCCTGAGGCCGGCTACAGCAGTCTTCTCACTCCGGTCGACTTCGTTTCGGCCGCCCTGGTGCGGCTCTCGCTGAATCTGAGCGAGTGCGGGCGGAACTATCACCTCATCAATCCCGCTGCGCCAAGCTTCCGCGGAGTGGTGGACCTGGCACGCGGATGCGGCTACCCGATCCAGGTGGTGTCCGAGGACCAATGGGAGGCCACGCTCGCAAACGGCGGCCTCGCCTTGCAGCAAAACCCCGTGGCGGCCTACCAGCTCTTCATGCCACGCCACATCCTTTTGCAGTTCGTTCAGGAGCAGTCCGCCGAGTTCTGCCGCAACACACTGCGGGACCTGGACGGCACCGGCATCCAATGCCAGCCGATCGATCACGACCGGATGAAGCTCTACCTCAGGCATTTCGTGCAGACCGGCTTCCTTCCTCCCGCAGGTGAAGAGTGACGTGACGGCGAAGGGAGGCGCGCCAGGTGAAGCGCGCCTTCCCCGCTTGATACTTGGAACGCAAAGTGCGACACACCACCGCCATGAACGAGATCACCAGGCGCAAAAACTTTATCCCCGTCACCGATGAATTGATTGGGTACCTGGATCAGTTCGGGCGCTGCTACTCCCTGCCGACAACCTACCAGGAGCTGCGCAATTTTTCCGAGAGCTACCCCCTCTTTGACAAGGAGGGCAATGCCACCCACTGGAGCAGCGTGCTGTACCCGCGCGAGCTGCAGCAGGAGATCTACCCCAAGCTGACCAGCATCTACTCCCAGCTGCGCACCGGAGATTTCCACGCCGTGCCGCATCTCTTTGTGGAGCGTGTGGACTACTGCGAATTTGGCAACTCACGCCCCTTCCGTGTGCGGGTGGTGAACCAGTACAATGACAACTACGACCACTTCTACGTGAAAACGGCGGATGCCTCCCGCGTGTATGGTCTGGAACTGGAACACCTGCTTTCCCCAAACCGCATCAACTACCTCATGCACCGCGGCGGCACGCTGGTGGAGGAGCACATCGCCGGCATTCCAGGAGATGCCTTCATCCGCGACTACCTCCAGCGCCCGGACTTTAATGGCGTCCGTCTGGCCAAGGAGTTCGTCAAATTCAGCGAGCGCTGCTTCATCCGGCTCCTGGGGGACATGCGCAGCTACAACTACGTGGTGGACATGACGCCCGATTTTGAGGAGGTGCAGTACCGCGTGCGCGCCATCGACTTCGACCAGCAAAGCTATGAGGGACGCAAAAGCCTGTACCTCCCGCAGTTCTTCAAGGAGAACAATCCCGTGGTGAAGCTCTGCTCCGCCTGCCTGAACTTCCCCACCATGAAGCAGTACCAGGAGGAGGAGCGCAGCCTCATCTCCCGCCGCTACCTGTCCGAGCGCCAGCGCATCACCGCCCTGCTGCACTGCATGAAAAACAACGCGGTCGAGCCTTTTGAAAAGGTCGTGCAGCTGCGTTCGGAACTGGGCCAGTACCACAGCACCCATGTCTTTGACTCCTGCAAATCCATGGGGGAAATCGTCGAACGAAACCTGGACCTCATGCTGGGGAGGCACCTTGAATAGTACGAGATCGCACTTGCTGCGGACGCTGTCCTGATTTCTTCTGAGGCGACCATGCCTTGCAAACTTATCATCATCACCGGCTCCCAGCTTGGGGTCGAACGCTGCTCGCTCGAGTGGGCGCTAAAACACGAATTTCCGCACGGCGGCTGGTGCCCGAAGGGCTTGTTCAATGCCGCGGAACCCCTGGACCCTCGCTACAAGCTCAAGGAAGGCGAAACGGAGAATCTGCTGGAGGCGGTTGGCTCCAACGTGCGCGATGCCGAAGCCACCCTGGTCTTCACCATGGCCGCCAAGGCCGCCGGCGCCGCCCTCAAGGCCGTCACAGGTGCCAAAAAGCAGAAAAAGCCGGTGCTGCATGTGCACCGCGGCATTCTGGGTGTTTCGGAAAAGATCGTGGCCTTTCTGGACAAACATTACATCCGGCGCCTCCACATCACGGGATCCACCGATGCGGACGAACCCGGGGTGGGCGACTGGGCGACCAACGAACTCGAAAAGGCCAAGGGCATTCTGGACCGGCGCCCTGAATGATGTGATGTTCCGTGGGGAGATCCCCGCTGCTCAGAATCTCAGCAAACAGGGGCATCTTGCACCCGCGGCGAAATCGAATACAACGCGGGGGCACAGCGCAGACTGCGCATGGCCCTTTTGCTCGAATCATTCCGCACTAAACTGAAGCATGCTTGTTCTCGCCACCGCCGCCACTTCTCATGCTTCCCTGCCTCATTTGGGCATGGTGGCTCCATTTGTCGTGCTGCTGCTGTGCATCGCCCTGATGCCGCTGATTGCCGCGCACTTTTGGGAGCATCATTACCCGAAGCTGGCGGTGACCCTGGGCCTGATCACTGCAGGCTATTACGCTTTTGTGCAGCACAACTGGCAGCCGCTGCACCATGCGGCGCAGGAGTACGTGAGCTTCATGGCGCTGGTGGGCTCCCTCTTTGTCATCTCAGGGGGAATCAACATCCGCGTCAAGGGGGAGGCGACGCCGCTGGTGAACACGCTCTTCCTCCTCGCAGGCGCCGTGCTGGCCAACATCATCGGCACCACAGGCGCATCGATGCTGCTGATCCGGCCCTGGATCAAAATGAACCGTTTCCGCATCACCGGATTTCACATCGTCTTCTTCATTTTCACCATCAGCAATGTCGGGGGCTGCCTAACCCCCATCGGTGATCCTCCGCTGTTTCTAGGTTTCCTTCGTGGAGTGCCTTTCTTCTGGGTGCTGCAGCACTGCTGGGCGGCCGGCTTGCTGGCACTGACGCTGCTGCTGGTGGTCTTCTTCATTCTCGACGCCCGAAATTTTTCCCGTGTTCCTAAAAACATCCGCGACAAAGAGACGGCGCATGAGGAATGGCAGTTCAACGGCCTGCTGAATCTCGTGTGGCTCGGCGTCGTCATTCTGGCGGTGCTTCTGCCAAAGAGCATCCAGGAAACGACGGTGCTCGGTGTCTTTACCATTCCTGCTCTGGTGATGCTGGCTGCGGCTGCGGCTTCGTTCTTCATCACCAAGCCTGCGGTGCATGAAGCCAACGATTTCAACTTCGGCCCGGTCAAGGAAGTGGGTTTTCTCTTCATCGGCATCTTCCTCACCATGATCCCGGCCCTGCAGATCCTGCAAAGCGGTGAAGCAGTCCAGATCAGTTCGCCGCTGCAGTATTATTTCACCACGGGCGCTCTCTCGGCCTTCCTGGACAATGCGCCGACCTACCTCTCCTTCCTGGCGGCGTCCATGGGCCAGCAGCATCTCTCGGTGGAATCTCATGCGGATGTGCTGAAATTTGCCACGGAGCATGCGCGGCATCTCGCAGCCATCTCACTTGGCGCCGTGTTCTTCGGCGCGGGCAGCTACATTGGCAACGGCCCCAATTTCATGGTCAAAGCCATCGCGGAAAAATCCAGGGTGCATACACCATCCTTTCTTGCCTACATGTACCGGTTCTCCATTCCCATCCTGCTGCCCATTCTCATCGTCGTGGGCTGGGTGATGGTGAAAAGCGGGCAGTGAACTGCTGCTATTCTTCCAGGTAGATCGTGCTGCCACGCGGCGGCCTTTTTGCCCAGTTGAACATCGAGCCAAAGCCACCGGATGATTTGGAGCCGTCCACAATGGCCCGGCGTACAGTCACCTTTTGTTTTTCCTTCGATGATGCGGCGGCGACTTTCGCCTTCGCCTTCTTCGGAGCAGAGGCCACGTCGGTGATCTTTTCCACCCCGATCGGGATCGCAGATTCAGTCGCTGCCAGCGAGCTCTGGCCCACGATTTGCACCGGCGTCCCTTCCGGAGTTTCCTTGAAAAAGATGCGGGCCATTTTGGTCGGCAGACGGATGCAGCCATGCGAGGCCGGATAACCAGGCAGATAGCCTTCATGCATGCCGATGCCGCCGACGATGCGCATGAAGTAGCGCATGTTAGCCCCCACATAGGTGGTGCCTGCGGGCGCAGGATCGGTTCGAGTGTCCACCTCCGACTGCACCACATTCCCCGCCTTGTCCACGTAGCAGCCGAAAAGCGACGAACGGTGGTCGATGTCCTTGTCCAAAATGCGATAGGAACCAGTCACCGTGCCATGACTTTCGCGGCCCGAAGAAATGGGAGAGACGCCCACAAGCTGCGCACCTTTATAGTACTGCACCCGCTGGGTGCTGAGATTGATGACGATGCGTGGCTTGCCCGCGACTCCGTCGCCTTTCCACCACGCACGGCTGTCGAGCGGATTCTCCGTGACATCCTGCTGGGACGAGCAGCCGACGCCAGCAAATGCGTAGCACAAAACCAGAAGCGCTCTCCTAAGGCGGGCAGATGGACGCTGGGATGTCATGCCGGATGAATTTGCATTCGGCATGCCATTTTTCCACCAAAAATCCGCCTTGCCGGGAGCCGCCTCAGGCATAGGTCACTGGGGTGCCGGTGCTGTTGGCGAGAGCTTTGAAGCGCTTTGTCAGTTCTTGCGTCAGCTTGCCAGGAGTGCCATCGCCGATGGGGCGGCGGTCGTACTTCACCGCAGGAATGACCTCCGCGGCCGTGCCGGTCAGGAAGCACTCGTCTGCGGTGTAGATGTCAAAACGCGTCATGACGGCCTCGGTGCAGGGCATGCCCATTTCCGCGAGGATTTCCATGACAGCGCGGCGGGTGATGCCGTCCAGCGCGCCAGAGGAGATCGGAGGAGTGGTCACTTTCCCATTTTTCACGATGAAGACGTTGTCGCCCGTGCACTCGGAGACGTAGCCCTGATCATTGAGCATGATGCCCTCGTCGCACCCGGCCTGAAGACACTCGATCTTGGCCATGATGTTGTTCAGGTAGTTCAGGCTCTTGACCTGGGGGCTGAGCGCAGCGGAGTTCGGACGACGCGTGCCGCAGGTGATCAGCTCCAGGCCTTTCTCGTAACGCTCCGCCGGGTACAGCGTGATGCTGCTGGCAATGATGAACACGCTGGCCTTCGGGCACTGGTAGGGATTCAGGCCGAGCGAGCCGACGCCACGTGTGATGACGAGGCGGATGTAGCCGTCGCGCAGATTGTTCGCCGCCACCGTGTCGAGCGTGGCTTTTTCCATTTCCTCAAACGAGATCGGGATGGTCAGGCAAATGGCCTTGGCGCAGTCATAGAGACGGTGCAGATGCTCCGTAAGGCGGAACACGCGGCCATTGTAAATGCGAATGCCCTCAAATACCCCGTCCCCGTACAAGAGGCCGTGGTCGAAGACGGAAATCTTCGCCTCGGATTCAGGAACGAGCTTGCCATCAAGGTAAATAAGGAGATTTGCAGACATGGGGCGCGTAGAATCCACAGATAGGACGCTTTTGCAAGCGCTGGCAATGTGCTTGCGCAAGACCGATTCACGCTCATCCTGCGCGCCCGTTTAACCCGCACCCTAGAAATACCATGGCCGACATCTCCACCAGCGCAGCAGACAAGAAGGAAAAGGAATACTTCACCGACGTCCCTCAGGACGCTCCCGGCTTCTTCCTCAAGGGCTGCCACCAGTACGACTGGGGCCTCAAGAACCGCCTCTCCAAGGTCTTCAATCCCAAGGACGGCCGCAC
>NZ_JBGAGS010000012.1:0-295384 GCF_044226605.1 Prosthecobacter sp.
TCTCCCACGGCCTCCACCGCGATGGTGGACCAGCTCCGCCCTTTGTTCTGCGGCAGGTGGAAATGACGCACGATGTTTTCCACCACCACGATGGCGTCGTCCACCAGGATGCCGATGCTGAAGATGAGCGCAAAGAGCGTGATGCGGTTAAGCGTGAAGCCGTAGAGGTAGAAGATGAGCAGCGTGAGCGCCAGCGTGGCCGGGATGGCCACCGCCACGATGCCGCTCTCCCGCCAGCCGAGCGTGAGCCAGATGAGAATGGCCACACTGAAAACCGCGATGCCCATGTGCAGCAGCAGTTCGTTGGATTTCTCCGCCGCAGTCTCGCCGTAGTTGCGCGTCACACTGACCTGCACATCGGCGGGAATGATCGTGCCTTTGAGCAGGTCCACTTTCTGCAGCACCTCGTCGGCCACGCTGATGGCGTTGGCGCCGGGGCGCTTGGCGATGCTGAGTGTGACGGCAGGCTCGTCGGCGCTTTTGCTGCCGTGAAAGACGTACTGCGTGGGCTCCTCGCCACCGCCGATGATTTCGGCCACTTCGCGCAGATACACGGGTCGTCCGCTGAAGACGCCGATGACCACATCTCCCACCTCGTGTGCGGTGCGCAGGAAGGCACCGGTCTCCACCAGCACCTCGTTGTTGCCCGTTGTCAGGCCGCCTGCGCGGAACTGGCGGTTGGCCTGCTGGAGCATGGGCACGAGGCCTGCGGGGCTGAGATTGCGCGAGGCGAGCTTCACAGGGTCCAGCATCACGCGCACGGCACGGCGGGAGCCGCCCAGCAGAGTGGTCTCCGCCACCAGCGGCACCTGCTTCACCGACTCCTCCACCTGCGAGGCCAGACGGCGCAGAGTGAGGTGATCATAACGCGCACTGTGGAAGGTCAGCGCCAGGATCGGCACGTCGTCGATGCTCTTGGGCTTGATGAGCGGCGGGGTGACGCCCATCGGGATGCGGTCAAAGTTTGAGCGCAGCTTTTCCGTGATTTTCACCAGGCTGCTTTCCGGGTCTTCGCCCACCTTGAAGCGCACGATGACGAGGCTCTCGCTGTCGCGCGAGGTGCTGTAGAGATACTCCACGCCGGGCACCTCCCAGAGCAGCTTTTCCATCGGGCGCGTGGCGCGCTCCTCGATCTCATTGGCAGAGGAGCCGGGCATGGACACCAGCACATCCACCATGGGCACCTTGATCTGCGGCTCCTCCTCGCGTGGCAGCAGCACCACGGCGGCAGCCCCGAGAATGACGGAGGCGATGACGACCAGCGGCGTCAGCTTGGAGTCCACAAACGCAGCGGCGATGCGGCCTGCGATGCCGAGGTGGGGGGAGTTGTCGGCGGGGGTGCTCATGGCTGGATCGTCACGGGTTGACCATCGGTAAGTTTGGCGGTGCCGTTGATCACGACCTGCTCCCCTTCCTCAAGACCGGAGAGGATCTCGATGCCGTCAGAGAGCACCTTGCCCGTCTTGACCAGACGCAGCAGCGCATGGCCATCCTTGGCCACAAAGAGCAGCTCCATCTGCCCGCGACGGATCACGCTGGCAGCGGGCACCACCAGCAGCTTGGTCTGCGCCACTGGCACGGCCACGCGGCCAAACTGGCCCGTGCGCAGGCCGTCGGCGGCAGGCAGGTCCAGCTTGACCAAAAACGTGCGGCTCACCGGATCAGCCACTGGGGCGATCTCGCTCACCACGGCCTCCAGCGGCTGCGGGAGTGTGGCGATGCGCACCTGCATTTTGGCGCTCATGCTCACGCGATCCAGCATGGCCTCGGGCAGGTCGGCTTCAAAGCGCAGTGAGGTGGGGGCCTCGATCTCCAGCAGCGGCTTGCCCGGCATGGCCAGGTCTCCCACGTCTGCCAGCTTGCGGGTGATCACGCCGTCAAACGGGGCCGTCACGCGGGCGTATCCCGCCATGGTTTCGGCCTCCGTCACGCTGGCGGTGGCCACCTTCACGCGCGCTTCGGCGGCGTCAAAATCCTGCCTCGTGGTGGCCTTGCTCTCGATGAGCTGCTTCTGGCGGGAGAAGTCGCTCTGCGCCTGCTCCAGCATGGCCTTGGCCTGATCCACCTTGGCCTGGATCTCTTGATTCTCCAGGCGTGCCAGGAGATCGCCCTTCTTCACTTTGGTGCCGGGGATGGCGGTGTATTCCAAAAGGCGGCCGCTGATCTTGGCCTCCACCATGGCGCGGAGTTTGGAGCGCACGGTGCCCACCACCTCTTCGGCGGCGGTGTGTGGCTGCAGTCGGGCCACCTGCACCCTGACCGTGGCTGCGGGCAGCGCGGCGGCCTCGTGGGTGGCTGCTTCATGCCTGCCGCAGGATGCCAGCAGCGGGAGTGCAGAGAGTAGGATCAAAGGTTTCATGGTGATCATAAGTCGGATGGAGCCTGCTGAGCCACACTTACGGCGGCAGATGAGGTAGCGCTTCCCACGTTTAGCGTTTTGCTGTGCAGGAATCTTTAAAGCCCAGCTTTCTGAAGATCGTCTCAGCCGGGCAGAAGCCGGTGAAAGCGGACTGCAGGAGATTGGCCGCCACAAAGGCGGCCAGCCAGATCCAGTTCGGATTCACGTAGCGGCTCAGGGCCAGGCTGAGGAGGATCAGGGTGCCGGCGAGGGCGCGGATGGCGTTTTCGAGCTTCATAAGGATGTTTTGATTCGGGTTTGACTTCGGAGACGGCTCAGTGAATAATCCATTATCAACTATATGAGTCTATACGCATATAGCAGATGCCTGCAAACCCTTTTTCAACTCATGCCTGCCGCACGCAAAAAAAACCTGCCGCCGGTTTCGGAGGAGGCGCTCGTCTTGATCGCCTCCTGGTTCCGAACCCTGGCCGAACCCAGCCGTCTCAAGATCCTGCGCGCCTTGGAGGAGGGCGAAAAGAACATCACTGAGCTCGTCGAGGCCACGGGCCTGACCCAGGCCAACGTCTCGCGCCATGTGCAGTCGCTGGTGGAAGCCGGCATGGTGGGCCGCCGCCGTGAGGGGCTGACCGCCATCTGCTTCATCGCCGACCCCACCATCACCGAGCTGTGCGACAACGTCTGCACGAACCTGCTCAAGCGCCTCTCCCAGCAGATGAAGAAGCTGGGCGGGGCCTGAGAGGGCCGCCTCGAACCTCAACTCCATGATCCTGCGCACCATGATGTGGACAATCATCACCCTCGCCATCGTAGTCGTCCTGTGGTTCTGGTATGAAGGGAGCTGGGACCGACGGCTCTTCTCCGCCGCGCCCGGCTGCACCTGCGCCAACCTCGACGCAGGGCAGGCAAATGCGTGGCTGCAGGCGCATCCTGAGACCCAGGTGCTGGACGTGCGCTCCTCCGGTGAATATGCCGACGGCGCCCTGCCAGGAGCCGTGAACATCTCCGTCGGCGATCCCGCTTTTGAGACCCGGGTGGCTACGCTCAGCAAGGACAAACCCGTGATGGTGTACTGCGCCGGCGGCTTCCGCAGCCGCAAGGCCGTGGCCGTGCTCAAAGAGCTCGGCTTCCGTAACATCCAGCACATCCACCGCGGCTATATGTCGTGGAAACCCGATGCCCAACCATGAAACGACTTTTCCTTCCCATCCTTCTCCTCACCGCCTCTGCAGCCACCTTCGCCGCCGAACCCGAGGTCATTCCCATTCAGGTGCGCGAAAACCTGCGCATCGTTTATCAGGTCACCGATGACGTGGCGCACGACGGCGTGAACAAGGGCCTCTTTTACGCCCGCAAGCTCATCAACACCTACGACAAGCAGGGCATCGCTGCCGACCAGGTGCACCTGCACCTCGTCTATCACGGCACCGGCATCGCCGCCGTGGTGAATGATGCGGCGCGCAAGCGCCTCGGTGTGGATGCGCCCAATCCCAACGCCGACATCCTCGCGGAGCTGATCCGGTGTGGCGTGCAGATCGAGCTATGTGAGAACACCATGCAGCAGAAAGGCGTGAAACCCGCCGAGCTGATGCCCGGCGTGAAGCTCGTGGTGGGCGCCTTCCCGCGCCTCGTCGATCTGCAGTTGCAGGGCTTTGCGTACATTAAGTTTGAGTAGGTGGTTCCAATCTTTTTTCATTTCCATGAAACCTCTCCGCTATCTCCTCCTTCCACTTCTTTCCACGCTGACCCTCGCCCAAGACGCGAGTGTCAAACCGGGCATCAATGACAAGTTTCTCGACCCCAACCTCAAGGTCGGCGAATGGACGCAGAAGTTTGAAACCGAAAGCCGCGAGATCTTCCACCAGCGCGAGAAGATCGTGGCGGCGGTGGGGCTGAAGCCGGGCAGGGCCATGGCGGACATCGGCGCGGGCACGGGGCTCTTCACCCTTCCCTTTGCGCAGGCGGTGGGGCCCAAGGGGCAAGTCTATGCGGTGGACATCGCCAAAAATTTCCTTTCCCACATCCAGGCCCGCGCTCTGCAGGCTCAGGCGTCCAACGTGACCACCGTGCAGTGCACGCCCCGCAGCGTGGAACTGCGAGAGAGCAGCATCGACCTCGCCTTTATCTGTGATGTGTACCATCACTTTGAGTTCCCGCAGGCCAGCCTCGCCAGCCTGCACAAGGCGCTGAAACCCGGCGGCGAACTGGTGCTCATCGACTTCAAGCGCATCCCCGGCGTGAGCAGCGACTTCGTCATGGGCCACGTGCGTGCCGGCCAGGAAGTGTTTGAAGCGGAAGTCACCGCCGCCGGCTTTGAAAAGATGGGCGAGGTGAAGGACGTGCTGAAGGAGAACTACTTCGTGCGGTTCAAGAGGAAGTGAGGCATCAACCCTGCCGTGCCCAGGCAAGCAGTCGCTCTGCTGGCTGGAAGCCGGAGGTCTGGGCGGCGAGACGGCCGCTCTTCACCAAAGCAAAGGCGGGGATACCCTGCACCC
This sequence comes from Prosthecobacter sp., assembly GCF_044226605.1. GTDB lineage: Bacteria > Verrucomicrobiota > Verrucomicrobiia > Verrucomicrobiales > Verrucomicrobiaceae > Prosthecobacter. The sequence goes on from NZ_JBGAGS010000012.1 coordinate 4,855, forward strand.
GGAACTGACCGGCGATGTCCTGATGCTCATCGGTGTTTACTTTGACGAGAACCGCCGTACCAGCGGCCATTGCGGCTGCTTTGGCAAACTCCGGCGCCATCATCTGGCAGGGGCCGCACCAAGGGGCCCAGAAGTCGATGACCACCGGCAGCGTGCTGCCTGAAACGAGCGCGGCAAAGCTGGCCGCGCTGTCGATCTCCACGGGCGCGGCAATGTGGGGCAGGTCCGACTTGCACGAGCCGCAGCGGCCCTGCTGGGCAACTTTGGCGTAAACGATGCGGTTGGCGGTGCCGCAGGCAGGGCACGGCAAAATGATGCCGCGTTCGTCGGCGGTCAGGTGAGAGTTCATAAATGACAATAAAGGGAGAACATTAAATATTGTATATACGCATACACGCATATAGATGGAATGCAACTCAACCCTTCCACAACTCCATGAGCAGACAGCTTCTCATCCTCGGTGGCGGCACCGCCGGCACCATCATGGCCAACAGCCTGCGCAGGAGGCTGCCAGCGCAGGAATGGGATATCACGTTGGTGGACCGCTCAGACAAGCACCTCTACCAGCCCGGCCTGCTCTTTCTGCCCTTCGGCCAGTATGAGGAGAGAGACATCATCCGCAGCACCCGCGACTTCATCCCGCAGGGCGTGGAGTTCATCCAGGCGGAGGTGGAGCAGATGGTGCCGGAGGATCATGAGGTAAAACTCAAAGACGGGCCCATCCTGCATTATGATCTGCTCATCGTGGCCACCGGATGCCGCACCGCCCCCGAAGAGACGGCAGGCATGCTGGGGCCTAAATGGCACGTGAACGTACACGACTTCTACACACTGGACGGCGCACGCGCGCTGCGCGGCTTTTTGCAGAACTTCGAGGGCGGACGCGTGGTGGTGCACATCAATGAGATGCCCATCAAATGCCCCGTGGCGCCGCTGGAGTTCACCTTTCTGGCGGACACCTTTTTCCGCGAACGCGGTATTCGCGACAAGGTCACACTGACCTACGTCACACCGCTCTCCGGCGCCTTCACCAAGCCCAAGGCTTCCAAGAAACTGGGCCACCTGCTGGGAGACAAGGGTGTGGATCTGGTGACGGACTTCGTCGCGGAAAAGATCGACCAGGAAAACAACAAGCTCGTGTGCTTTGACGGCCGCGAGGTGCCCTATGACCTCCTGGTCACCATTCCCACCAACATGGGCGACGAAGCCGTGCGCCGCTCCGCCCTCGGAGACGATCTGGATTTCATCGCCACAAACAAGCACACGCTGCAGTCCATCGAGTACAAGGACGTCTTCGTCATCGGAGATGCCACGAACCTCCCGGCCTCGAAGGCGGGATCGGTGGCGCACTTCGAAAGCGAAACCCTGGCGGACAACATCCTGCGCCACATCGCCGGAGAGCCGCTCAAGGAGGAGTTTGACGGCCACTCGAACTGCTTCATAGAGTCCGGCAACGGCAAGGCGCTGCTGATTGACTTTAACTACGAGTATGAGCCTCACGAAGGCGGCTTTCCCTTCGCATTCGGCCCCATGCGCCTGCTGGAGGAGAGCCGCGTGAACCACTGGGGCAAGCTGGCCTTCCGCCACATCTACTGGAACGTGCTGCTGCGCGCGTGGCCGCTGCCGGGCATCAGCCGGCAGAAAAAGAAACCCGTCGAATCTTGAAAATCACTCCGTACAACGATCATGAAAAAGAACATCGCAGGAACTGAAGTGGACGTGAACGAAGAGGGCTACCTCACCGACATGTCCCAATGGAACGAAGCCATCGCAGCCGCCATCGCCGCTGAGGAAGGCGTGGGTGCGCTGACGGACGCGCATATGAAAGTGGTGCGCTACCTGCGCGAGCAGCAGGCCAAGGGCGCCGCGCTGACCATCCGCAGCATGGGCAAGAGCGGCGTGGTGACCACGAAGGAACTCTACGATCTCTTTCCCGGCGGCCCGCTGAAGAAGTCCTCCAAGATTGCCGGCATCCCCAAGCCCGTCGGCTGCATTTAGACCTCCCACATTCCGCACTTATGAGCACTCCTGACGACAAACAACCGGTGAAGAAGATCTGCATCATCGTGAGCCGCGGCTCGCTGGACGGCATCTACCCGGCGCTGATCATGGCCAACGGCGCGCGCATGGAGGGCATCGAGGCCTCGCTGTTCTTCACCTTCTTTGGCCTCAACGGCCTGGCCAACAAGACGCTCGACCACATGAAGGTCTCCACCGTGGGCAATGCCGCGCTGAACATGGCCATGCCCATGCTCGGCATGCCGATGACGATGCCCTTCCCCACCTGGATGGGCGCGATTCCCGGCGTCTCCGCCTTTGCCACCCATCTCATGAACAAGGAGATGGAGAAGCTGGACATCCCGCCCGTGCGCGAATTCCTCGAACTCATCTCCGACTCCGGCGGCAAGATCTTCGCCTGCAAGCTAGCGATGGACATGTTCAAGCTGAAGAAGGAAGACCTCATGGACCGCGTGGACGGCGTGCTGACCGTGGGTCAGTTCTATGAGGAGTCAGCGGGCGCGGGCACGCATATTCTTTTTACGTGAGCAGAGTCAGACTTTGGCGCCTTTGGGGGCAGCTGTCATCTTGTGGCAGGTGCAGTTGCCCCAGCGATAGAGACGCATGCTGTGCAGCAGCGCTTTGAGCTCAGCCCTGCCACCGCCAATCAAAACTTCAGGCAGCGTCAGTCCAAAGACCGCGAGGCTCACGGACGGTTCCAGTGCGACAACACAATGCCAGGTCTGCTTGGGAACAAAAAGCGCGTCTCCTGCCTCCACGCGTGCATAGAGGCCTTTCGTTTTGGCAAAGTCCTCCCGCATTTGCGGCTGCTCCGCGAGCTTTGAAATGTTGATGTCGCTGAGAGTAGCACCCCAGTCGAACTTCTTGGAAGTGTGCATGTGCGGAGTGTTCTCCGGCGGGAAGAGCAGGAACTCTTTCACCCCAGCCACCTGGCAGAACCAGTTGTCCGGAAAGTCGTAGTGCAGGCCGGTGACGGTGTTTGAAGGACCGATGAAAACATACTGCCAGGTCATGCGCCAGCCGGGCCAGAGGGTGCGGATGGCAAAGTCCTTTTTCATTTCCGGGAACTCCCGCAAAATATCCCACTGAGCCAGGTAGATGCGATTCGGCGTGAAGCTCTGCAAATGGTCCCAGTTTAGGTGAAAGCGATCGCCTGGTTTGAGTCCTTTCCAGACACGATCCGGACATAGCCCCGTGTTTCCGTTCCACTCCGCACGAATCTTGCGCGCCAGCTCATCGAGCTCACGCAGGTAGGGAGCCACGGGAAGATCGAGCGGCTCTTTGGTCATGCCCTGCTCGACCAGTCCATTTTGGAAACTGGAGATGACTTCCGAGCCATCAGGCCGCTTGAGTTCTGCAAGCTTGGCAAAAGTCCATTTATCCCAGGCAGGCCAGGATTTCACCGCCCCCTTCACGAGCAGAGGTGTCTTGCGAGGCTGAAATCCACCCTGCCGCGCCAGGTCTGCTGCGGAGATGGTCTCGACCAGTTGGAATTCGGGACCTTGATAGTTGATCATGGTATCGCGAGTCAGTAGTTCCACAGCACCACCGGGAAGCTGTCTTTCACCTTCACATCCGACTTGGTGCGGAGAAGCTGCTCCAGTTGTTTCGCCCATTCGGTGATGGCAAAGTGTGCCTGCCCGGAGGGGAAGAACTCCTGGATAGGCAGGATCAAAACGGTCTTTCCTATCTCCTTGTCAGCAAACTCGAAAAAAGACTTCCCTGACTTTGGCTCAATCAAGCGCCCTTCAATGGCGATGAGCCCCCGCGTCCCTTTGAGAGTTACAGCAGCCACTCCGTCAAACGTGACCCAGTCCACGACTTCGCGCACGGTGAATCCCGTGTAAGTGTTTGGCACCCATTCCAGCAATGAAAGCTCGAGGGTCACGGCCTCCTTGTCAGGCTCGTCCACCACGGCAAAGCGTGGGTTCTTGGCATCCCGAAAGACCTGAATGAATTTTTTGCGGGTGTATTTTGCGAGCGAAGGCAGGTTGCGGTCACGGCGCCAGGAGCCGTATTCGATCTTCGGAATTATCCCCTCCATCGGCCGCACGTGGCTGTGCTGCACCGGAGCGATGTGGATTTTTTTGGCCTGCTCCAGAACCGCAGACATTTTTTTGTCCGGGTTCCACCAGTTTCCAAGAAACGGAGAGCGTTCGCGGACTTCCTTCAGATCCCCGGCGTGCTCCAGGAAAGCTGAGGGCTTGACCTCGACAGCAGCGACGACGCTTTTGGCGGTGCGGCAGGATGAAAGCGCCAGCAGCAACAACAAGCCTTTGAACAGGCGGCATACAACGGCGCTCACAGTGCGTCCTCCTTTTCCACGGCCCGGGCGGCACGTGCCGCGCGCCAGTGGAACAACAGCAGGATGACGCAGGCCAGCACGGCCAGCAGCCAGCCGCTATACTCATGGAATTTCTCCAGGAGAGGCTGGATGGACATGCCAAACAAATAGCCCACGCCAAGGAGAGTCCCGGACCACAGACCGGCAGAGAGAACATCCAGCACCAGAAAGCGCAGCGCCAGCAACCGTGTCATGCCCAAGGTGAAGGGCACGATCATGCTCAGGCCGGGAAAATACTGGAAGCTGAAAATGATCGCCGTCTGGTGGCCCTCCACTCTTCTGCGCACCGATTCAAAACGCGCCCGCATTCCCGGGAAGCGTTGCAGCACCCTGCCTCCCATCAGCCGTCCTGTGTAAAAACAGAACTGGTCCGAAATGACGGTGCCGAGCAGCGCGGCGAGCAAAGCCGCCACTGGCGGCAGCAGTCCCTGGCGGATGGCAAGACCTGCCACGAGCACGACACCCTCTCCTTCAAAAATGGTACCAATGACAAGAGCCAGCAGGCCATAGTCCTGGATAAAGCCCGAAGTGTTCATGCCGCCTCAGACAAAATCGATCATCGCCTGGGCGTAGATGTTTACCTCCTTGCAGGTCTCCAGGCAAACCGCCAGATAGTCTGAAAACTTTGGCGGTGGCGGAGCTCCTTCCTTTAGCAGTCGTGCATTGTCGAACGTGGCATTCAGCGCCGCAAATCCCCCGTAAAGCCGGATGGCCATCTGCATAAAGCGGCGATTGCATTCGCCGAAGATTTCGTGGAAGCTGGATTTGCGCGCAATCGCCTCTTCCACGGTTCCGCTGTAAAACGTCTTGTCCGCACCAGTGCCCGCCGACTTGACAAAGGCGGCGTCAATTTCCGCGAAAGTCGAGCTATGGGAGGGACCGGACCCCACGTGGTAAATGGAATGCTTGAGCTTTCGTGCGGCCACAAGGTGCAGCACAGCACGCGCGGCATAATCCACCGGCACGACATCGATCATGCCATCCAGAGGCGAAGTCGTCATGCGGAGCGCATGGCTCATGCGGAAGGCCCAGAAGATACTTCCGGAGGGGCGGCAGCCCAGCTTTGTGTGTCCGGCGATGATGGTCGGCCGAACAATGACGAACGGCAGCCCTTCCATCTCTTTCATCAACCGCCGCTCGGCCTCGGCCTTGCTTTCGGTATAAGGCACCAGGTGCTGGCCGTTGATGGTCAGGCTTACATCTTCATCCACGACGCTCGGCGGCTTGTCTCCGCAGATCATTGCCGTGCTGATGTGCATGAAGCGCTTCAAGCCCGAAGCCCGCTTCAGAAGGCGTGCGAACTCCAGCGTGCCGTCCACGTTCACGCGCCAGACGTTGGGATCTTTTCCAAAGGAGGTGATGCCTGCGCAGTTCACCACATGCGTCACGTTTTTCAACCTCTCGTCATGCCCAAAGGCACTCACGTTGGCAAGATCTCCACAGAGAATGTTCTCCACCGTCAGCTGCTCAAGCCGCGAGGAAGACACCTCAAACCGCTGCAGGGAGCGCTTGATACGTTCAAGCCCTTCCTCAGCGCTGGCCGCCCGCGCCATCAGAAGCAGCTTTCCTGGAAACACTGCATTCAGCAATTCTGCGACGACAGCCCCTCCCAAAAAGCCCGTCACGCCAGTGACCAAAAACACATCCGAGGTCACCACATGTGCCAGATTCGGGAAAGGCAGTGAAGCGGCGGGGCTTTCGACCCGTCCCTCGGATTCCATGACAACTGATTCAGCAAATGAAGTCTTCCGGCCATCTGCACGGCGCATGCCCGGGGTCACAGAGAAAGGGGTTCGGTAACGGCTGGCAGCCAAGGCGAGACCCAGGGAGTCTTTATCAAAAAGGGTGTCAGGAATCATGAAGGGGCCGCAAGAGATGGAGCATCGCGCTTGGTTTAAAGCACTCTAAAGGAAACAGAGGAATGGTTGCAGAGATCGATATGCAACGGGGTAAGCATACCTTGGGTATTCAAAGAAAAATAAGCCCTTTAACGCAAGCACAAATCTTTGAATTTCAATATTTTACACACTGTCTACAGCCTATTCACGAGCGGCGCTGAGCCAACACAAAGGCTTACCGAATGCCTATCGATTTCAATCGAATAACTATATCTTTATAAGATATTTTGTTATCAGAATAACATTTACCCACCATCACTTCCTGTAAAGCTTACCACTGCAAGCTGGACACCGCAGCGCGCTCGGCATTGCGGCTTTCCTTCACGATGTGGCCGTCGGACAGGTGCAGCACGCGGTCAGACATGGCGGCCATGGCTGCGTTGTGAGTGATGACGATGGTCAGGGTGCCGAGCTCGCGGTTGATGCGCTCAATGGCTTCCAGCACGGTGATGCCGGTGTTCACGTCCAGAGCGCCGGTGGGCTCGTCGCACAGAAGGACCTCGGGCTTTTTGGCGATGGCGCGGGCGATCGCCACGCGCTGCTGCTCGCCACCGCTGAGCTGGGAGGGGAAATGGTCCATGCGGTGGCTGAGGCCCACGCGGTCCAGCGCGTCCTCGGGTTTCATGGGGTCCGGGGCAATGTCGGTGATGAGAGCCACGTTCTCCCGCGCGGTAAGGCTAGGGATGAGATTGTAAAACTGGAAGACAAAGCCCACGCAGTTGCGGCGGAACTGCGTGAGGGTGCGTTCACCGCCACTGGAGAGGTCCCAGCCCTTATAACGGAGACTGCCCGAGGTGGGGATGTCCAATCCGCCGAGGATATTGAGCAGCGTGGACTTCCCACTGCCGGAGGCGCCGAGAAGCACCACCAGTTCCCCCGTGTGGAAGTCCAGATCCACTCCCTGCAGAGCCACCACGTTGAGGTCTCCGGTGTGGTAAACTTTCCGCAGGGCACGGGCCTCAAAAATCGGGGAGCCAAGTCCGGCAGGCTGCTGGGGGGAGATACTGGACTGCATGGAGCTGGGCATGCCGCCACTTTGCATGGCGAAAGTCATTGTGCCAACACGATGATCGGCAGTTGCGTCCGGCTCTCATCGCGCAAGAGTGATCGATGCCCATTTTGGTCAGCGACGACACCCCCGAGATTCATACCTCGAGGGTCCCACTTCCCACGCGTGAACGCAGCTGCGGACGCACGATGGTCATTGGCGACATTCATGGGTGCTCCACGGCGCTGGACCTCATGCTGGAGGAGCTGAACCCACAGAAGGATGACGTCCTGGTAACGCTGGGAGATTACGTGGATCGCGGCCCTGATACACGCGGGGTGATTCACCGGCTGCTGGAGCTGGAGACGCGCACGCAGCTTATTCCGCTGATCGGCAATCATGAAATCCTCATGCTGGACGCCCGCGCCAGCCTGGTGGACGCCACTTCCTGGTATGGCGTGGGGGGCAGGCAGACCATGCAATCCTATGGCTGCATGGACACTCCGGACTGGGAGTCCATCCCGCAGGAGCACTGGGATTTCCTGAGCCAGCGCCTGCGCCGCTGGCACACGAATGACACGCACATCTTCGCCCATGCCAACGTGAATGCCATGCTGCCGATGCCGGATCAAAGCGACGACTGGCTGTTCTGGCGGCGGTTTGACGACTCGCACCCGCATTTCTCCGGCAAAACATTGATCTGCGGGCACACGGCGCAGAAAAGCGGCCTGCCCCTCATTTTGCCGGGACGCATCTGCCTCGACACCTGGGCCTACGGGGAGGGCTGGCTCACCTCTCTGGTCACCGGCACGGAGACCCTGCTGCAGACCAATCAACGTGGCGAGACGCGGCGCTTCAGCTTTGACGAGGTGCGAATGCTGACTGAAAAAGCGTGATCTCTCCCGCCATGACTCGCGCGCGCTGGATTCTCTCTGCTGCCACCCTCTTCGCGCTCTGGCTGATCGGTGCGCTTGTGTGCATACCGCGACTTCAGGGTGATCTTCAAACAGCGACGGAAGAGGTGCTGGCCATGGAGCCGGCGCTGCAGAAGCGTCTGGGAAAGCTGCGCCTGGAAGCAGACGGCCAGGTGCTGCGCCTGAGCGGGAGTGTGCGCACGCCGCTGGACCGCGAGACGATCGAGACTGCGGTGAATGACCGGGTGCGGGTGTCCACGCCGCTTACTGGATTTCTCGGAAAGCACCTCAACCCCGTGAGCAACGTGCACAACGAGATCGAGGTAATCCCGTATCCGCCGGGCTGGATGCTGCTGGCCGCGCAGGGTTCACAAGCCCGGCTGCTGGGCAGCGCCGCCACTCCCTATGAAGCGCGAGATCTGGCGCGCAGTGTGCAGGAGAGCTGGAACACCCACGGCGGCACAGCGGAGGGCACGCCCGGAGCTGATGCAGAAAATCACGACGAAGCCGCCAGCGTCTCCGCCACGCTGCGCGGAGTGCCGCCCCCGCAGACCACGGTGCAGGCCCATCTGGTGCGCATAGGCCAGCCATGGAACGAACTCCCGCTCAGCAAAGGGGATGAGGAGCTTTATCTTGAAGCGCAAACCCTGGGTGTCAGTGAGACGGAGTGGCGGGAGCAGGTGCTGCCGGTTTTGAAAGATCTGCGGGCGGCCCTAAAAGAACAGAAGCTGAAGCAGAGCGAAGAAGAGCGCCTGGCACGGCTTGCGCCGGGGTATCTTTTCATCGCTGTGCGCGATCAGCAGATCATCATCAGGGGAGAAGTCGGCACTGAAGCGATGAAACAGGAGATGCTCGAAGACGCGCTGGCCACGTTTGCCCCGCGCCGTGTGCATGACGAGATCCGGGTGAGCGAGCAGCGCAGGCCTGACGGGGAATTTGGCCCCGTCACCACGGCGCTGCTGCCTGAAGGAAACAAAACCAAGGGGAAGTCATATTTTCTCGGTCTCAGCGGCGGAGCCTGGAAACCGGTGGACTGGCAGATCACAGCGAAGGAACAGGCGTGGAAGGACGAGCTGCCGGCCGGGCTGAAACCGAGGGCGCTGCAGGAGGACAGCGCCGTGCTGAGCACCTGGCTCGAGGGAGACAACTCCAATGCACCCGCGCCTTCCCAGCCCACGGAGCCTGCGTTCATGGCACTGGCCCTGTTTGGCGACCGCGCCATTCTCTCCGGTCAGGTGGCGGAAGAAGCCGTGCGGGCTCAATTTATTGCGGCAGCTCACAGTGCCTACGACGCTCGATTTTTGGTGATCAGCGACGATGTACATGTGCGTGGCGACTGTGAGCCATCCAGAGGCATCCTGCATACGGTCAAGGTCCTGCCACCGCCCCCGCCGGCGAACAGCGCCGGGCTTTTTGCCATCGCCAGACCGGGCGGCAACTGGACGCTTATTCCGGTGACACAGGAGCTTGTGGAGGCGGGAGGGCTCGCGAAATCCGGCGCGCTGCCCGCTGGCATTCCTGCCGCCGTCATTGAAAATATCACCGCCGAGACCCTTGAGCAGCTGCGCCTGCGTCCGGCCATTCCTGTATCCCGCTGATGTTCTCCTTCCTCTGGCTGCTGCTCTACCTCGCACCTCTGCTCGGCCTGACCGCCGCGCTGTTTGCGTGGTTTGGCTGGCAATGGCGTGGCTCCGACCTGCAGCAACGCATCTTGGAGCTGTCCCTCGATCTCGAAGCGGCCCGCAAAGACGGGCAGGAGCACGTGGAAACCGAATCCGAAAAGGCATCGTCCGAGGCGGCGTCTGCCGCAGCGGAACCTGCTGCGACCGCGCAAGCGGTGGAGAAACCCGCCGAAGTGAAAGCGGAGCCTTCGCACGATGCACGTGCCGAGGAACTCAATGCCCTGAGGGCAGGCTTGCGGGACGCAGAAAGCGCCGCGCAGGCGGCTGCGATCCTGCGCGAGGATGAGAAGGCGAAGGCCAATGAGGCGAGGCTGGCGCTGGAAACAGAAGCAGCGCGGCTGCTGGACGCGCTGGACCAGCTTCGAGCGGACCATGCCGCCGCAGTGGCAGAATTAGCCCTCCTGCGCAGTGCAGCGCCTCTCGTGGACACGCCCGCGGAAGCACCTGCGGACGAAAGCAGCCTGCCGGCGAAATCAAAACGCAAACGCAGTGCTCCCGCAAAACCAAAGGCGCCCGCGGCAGCCACGGCTACCCTGCGCGAAATCACCTCCACCCTTGAGGGTCAGCTGGCGGCGTACCAGTCCAGCCTTTCAGCATTGACTCAGGAGAGAGACGACTGGCAGCGACGCATCGCCAAACTCGAAGACAAGGCGCCACCAGATCCCGCCGGCCTGGGACTGGCGCGCCGGAGTTTTGCGGACAGTGAAAAGCGACTGGCGACCGCCCAGGCGGAGATTGAGCGTCTGCAAAATCAGACGCGGGTGCTGCACCGCGTGGAGGCGCAGGCCGAGGCTCTTGGCGGGGTGCCTGATGATGACCTGACGCAGATCAAGGGCATCAAAAAAGTCATCAGCGAGCAGCTGCGGGCCCACGGGATCCGGACGTGGCGGCAGATTGCCCAATGGAATGATGATGAGCAGCGTGCTTTCAGCGAACTGCTGGCATTCAAAAACCGTGCCACGCGCGAACAATGGCAGGAGCAGGCGCGTGCGCTGCACGATGCCGCTCATGGTCCCTCTGCCTGATTTCCCCCACTGCATGTCTTTTCTCCCAAGCCTTCGTTCACTGCTGCTGATCCCTCTTTTCCTCGCCTCCTGCGCCAACCCTGGAACTCCTGAAAAACGCCAGGAGCAGGCACGCCGCATGAGCCAGGATCTTCAGAAACTGGCTCCGACGGTGAATGCGCGTGAGGCTGACAAGCTGGCGCTGACGGCCATCGAAGAATCGGCCAAAATGTCCGCGGACTTCAAACCCTTCGTCCATCCCTGGATGAACAACGGGCTGGTCAACATGGGTCTGCGCAAGCGCGGCCTGTGCTACCAGTGGCGGGATGATCTTTTTCCGCATCTGTTTCGCCTGAATCTCAAGACGATGGATCTGCACCTCGTCGTTTCCCGCGCTGACACCGTGCGTCAGCATCACGGCATTGTGGTGACTGCCAAGGGCCAGCGCTACGAAGACGGACTGGTGGTGGACCCCTGGCGGAATGGCGGCCGGCTGTGGTGGGGCCTAATGAAAGATGACAAGAGTCATCCATGGAAGCTGCTGCCCTGGGAAAAGACACCCATGGTGCTGCGGCCGCTGCTGATGCCGGATTTGTATCCGACGAGGTAGGCTCTTGAGGGCTGCAATTCGTTAAGCAGCGCTGCCCAGAGCGAGCTGAAGCTCTCAACTACTTTCTCACACCCGTACTTTATTAGTGACCACGGTGTAGGTGCGAGCCACGAACTTCCAGTTCACGACGTTCCACCACGCCTCGATGTATTTTTTGCGGTCATTCCGATACTTGAGGTAGTAAGAGTGCTCCCAAAGATCGAGGCAAAGAATGAAGCGTCCGCGCTGCCCTAGCTCCACGATGTCTGTCATCAACGGATTGTCCTCATTGCGCGTGGTGGTGATGACCAGTTTGCCATCGGGGCGGTAAACTAGAAAGGCCCAGCCTGAGCCGAAGTGCTTGAGCGCGGCTTCGGTGAAGGCAGTTTTAAATTCGTTGATGCCGCCGAAGTCGCGAATGATTGCCTCTGCCACCTTGCCTTCTGGTCCGGCAGGGCCGGAACCGGCGGGAGCAAGGAACCGCCAGAAGGCGGTGTGATTGATATGCGCGCCGCCATAGACTCGGATGTCGTGCTGCGTTTCTGCGGAGAGAGTTTGCGGAGGGCCGCCCATCCGCACCACGCTTTTGCGAGGATCGGTTGGCAGCACCAGATCGCGCAGATTCGGCATCAAGGAGGTAAGGTTTCCGATGCTGAGATTCAGCGGATGCAGGGTGGCGCTCAGTTTGTCGAAGATCTCGCCGTGGTGCCTGGTGTAGTGCAGCTTCAGTGTGGCTGCGTCGAGATACGGCTCCAAGGCATCGAACTCAAAGGCGAGCGGCTCCTGCCGCATGGGGATGCCCAAAGAAGCAACAATCTCCTCTTCTGCAGCACTGAGCACACCCGCCACCGAGATGCAGCTGGCAGAAAGAAAAGTGCGTCGGGTGAGTAGGTGTTTCATCAGGGCAGACGGCAAAGTTTAATCAAGAATCGACTGAATGCGCAAGCAGGAACCACGCCGCGAGTGCAAATGAATTTCATGGCTTGGCTTTCTTCCCTGCGGGTACCGCGACGACTTTGATGGCCGCAGCTTCCATCACCAGATGCTGAAAAGCATCCTTAGGCTTGCCACTGTCTGGCACCAAGACGTTTTGCACCATATACACCGTGACGATTTTGCTCTGAGGATCGATGCAGCCGTTCGTGGCAAAGGCGCCACCGTGGCCGAAGCTGCCCACGGGCATCTGGGAGTTCACGCGCTGCGTCTGGGTGTTCACCTGCCAGCCGCAGGCGTAGTTGAGCTGCTTGCCACCTGCGGTGACGGGCGTGGTCATGTCGCGCACGGATTTTTCGGTGAGGATGCGTGTGCCGTCCAGTTCGCCGCCGTTGGCGATCATGGCATAGAAGCGGCCCATGTCGGCTGCGGTGGAGAAGAGACCGCCTGCGGGTTCGGGCATGTGAGTGACGCTGGCATCGCTGGTGACAAAGGGATTGTAGCCGGGCACGAGTTCATGGGTCTCGTCGTCCATTTTATAGGTGCGTGCGATGCGGACTCGGTGGGCGTCGTCTGGATTGAACATGGTGTCCTTCATGCCCAGGGGAGCGAAGATTTTGGCCTGAAGGAAGGCTTCATACTTCATGCCTGAAGCAAGTTCGATGATGCGGCCGGCCACGGTGGGGCCGAAGCCGTACTCGTAGGAGCTGCCGGGCTGGAAGGCGAGCGGGGTCTTGAGGAGGGAGGCCACGTAGGCTTTCAGGGAGATGGCTCCGTCCGAAGGAGTGCGGCGTGGAAAGGCGATGCCTGCGGTGTGGCTAAGCAGCATGCGCAGGGTGATGGGCTTCTCCGGCGCGCTGCCATTGGCCAGCTTCACTTTAGCCAGTTCGGGCAGCCATTTGGAGGCGGGTTCATCGAGGGAGAGCTTGCCCTCATCGACCAGCACCATGACGGCGGTGCCGTTGATGGATTTCGTCATGGAGGCGATCCAGAAGAGCGCGTCTTTTTCCATTGCGCGGCCTTTGGCGATATCGGCCATTCCTGCGGCATCGTGGTGGACGACTTTGCCATTTTCCATCACCAGGGTGACGATGCCGGCGGCCTGCTTGGCCTTCACGGCCTCCTCCATGGCGGGATGGATGGCGGCGAGCTTGGTGGCATCGAGCGCAGGGAGCAGCGCGGGAAAGAGAAGGAGGGCGGAGGCGACGACGAATGCGGCGGGATTCATCGCGACACAACGTCGCTGCATCACACCATCTAGCGGCGTCTGCGTGAGCCGAGAAAAAACATGCCGCCGAGCATGACGAGGACGACGCCGGCGGGTTCGGGGACCACGGCGAAATTGTTGGAAAGGACGTAGTTTGCCACGTCGGCGCCGAGGGCCTGGCCGTCGGTGACGGAGGTCTGGAACTGGGTGCCGCCATAGACGCCGCTCATGGCGGCCTCGTGTGCCGCCTGGCTGAAGCTGGTGAAATTGCGCGTGAGGTCGATGCTGCCATCGCCATTGATGTCGCTGCCGAGGCTGAAGGACACGTTGTCGCCGAGGTAGGAGGCGAGCACGACCGCGGCGGCTTCGCTGATGGTGGCGCCGAGGGAGACGTACTCAGGGAGCGAGGGGGACTTGATCAGGGGTGCCCAGAAGGAATCCACCGCGGTGCTCGCATTGCTATCGATGTCGCCATTGGCGATGGCTGTCTCGGGACGCCAGAACTGGGTGTCGTAACTGGTGGCCATGGCGGCGGTGCTGGCATCTGCCATGGCCACATTGAGCGTGGCCAGCAGGCGGGCGGAGTCGGTGACGCTCAAGCCTGCATTGGCGGCGACGGTCTGGGCGATCTGATTCCACATGCCGGTCATTTTGACGGTGCCGTCTCCGGCGGCCCAGAAGTAGGCCTGATTGGTCTGGTCCGAGGTGCGGGTGAGGCTGAAGGCGGAGCCGAGGTCCTTCACTTGATTGTAGTCCGCGGCATACTGGCTGGACTGCAGGTAGGTGGACACGGAGCCGCCCGGCAGAGCGCCCATGTAGCTGCCGGTGCCGGGAATGGCGAAGGTGCCCACGCTGCCCCAGCCAGGGAGCATGGCGCCCGCTGCGGAGGTTTGCTGCCAGTAACCGACGGTGCCCACCGGGGTGTAAGGGGTGCTGGCAGCGGCGGCGGAGCCATCGGTGGCGCGCCAGTTGAGGAGATTGTTCGCGACGGTGATGCCCCAGTTGATGCCGTCCGTTTTGGCCTGGCTGTCGGCGATGGCGCCGAGCTGAGCATTGTAAAGGCTGGTGGCATTGCTGCTGGAGCCCGGGTAGAGGCTCTGCATGACGGTATTGGCCGCGGCGATCATGGCGGCCTGGTAGTCCGCGCCCGCCGGTCCGGCGTCCGGTGCGGGGTAGGCGCCATAGCCGTAGGGGTTATACACTCCCTGAATGCTCTGGCCCGCATTGTAAATGGAGGCTTGGAGGATCGCCAGATCGTGGGCCACCATGGGGTCCTCCGTGGTGGTCATCGAGGTCAGCGCGAGTGCATTCCAGTCCGAGACGAGATCCGCGCGCGCTGCCGTGACCGTGGTCAGAAGCAGGGCGGAACAGGCCAGCAAGCGGGTGAAATGGGGGGTAAAACGCAGCATCGACTGATAAAACATCTAAGTTTATTATAATTTTCATAGTTTACCAACCACTTTCTGGGGGTTTTCCTCCGAGGGGGGCCTAGCGCGGTGATGGGGGACGATTTCCTCGGGGCGAGTTCGGAGGGCCGTGTCCCCTTCCCTTTCTCCCCCTGTCTAAGTGAGCGGCGGCGAACTGGCGCGAGTCGCGGCAATCTCCGGGACGGGGTCCACTTCCCCTTGACCTTCGCCCGGCCAGCCGGACTATCCGGGGCACATATCATCACGACAGGGGCGTCCCGCCGCAGGGACTGAGACAGGCCTTCCTCGGCCCGAACCCTCCGAACCTGATGCGGGTCATGCCGCCGAAGGGAGTTCGCTCGGAGGTTCATCTCAGTTTCTGGCCGCGTGCAGCGCCCTGTTTGAAACTTTAAATCCAAACCGAAACTCCGACCCGCCATGATCGCCACGCAAGATTCCTTTGAGCCGCATTCTTCCGACCAGCTCCCCGCCTCCACCCGTGTGTATGTGCAGGGGCAGATCCATCCGGAGGTGCAGGTGCCCATGCGCGAGATCACGCTTTCGCCGACGAAGGCCTTCAATGGCCGCATCGAGGAAAACGCCGCCGTGCGTGTCTATGACACCTCCGGCCCCTGGGGCGACCCGGATTACAAAGGCACCGTGGAAGAAGGCCTCCCTGCCCTGCGCAAAAGCTGGATCCTCGCCCGCAATGACGTGGAAGCCTACGAAGGCCGCGCCATCGAGCCGCGCGACAACGGCTACCTCACCGCGAACCACGCCGAATACGCCGCCGCCAAGCGCGAAGGCATCCTCAGCCCCCTGAAGGCCCCCATCAATGCCCAGCGCCAGCCGCTCAAGGCGAAGGAGGGCAAGGTAGTGACGCAGCTCGCCTATGCCAAGGCGGGCATCATCACCCCGGAGATGGAATTCATCGCCATCCGCGAAAACATGAAGCGCGCGAAGATCGCCGACTTCACCACGGACATTGTTCGCAATGATTTGGACAAGCAGCACGTGGGCTCCTCCCAGGTGCAGAACGAGTACACGCCGGGCATCTTCAAGCGCTTCCCACAGCGCATCCCGAACGAGATCACGGCTGAGTTTGTGCGCAGCGAAGTGGCCGCAGGCCGCGCCATCATTCCCGCGAACATCAACCACCCCGAGCTGGAGCCGATGATCATCGGCCGCAATTTCCTGGTGAAGATCAATGCCAACATCGGCAACAGCGCCGTGGCTTCCAGCATCGAGGAAGAGGTGGAGAAAATGCGCTGGGCCACCCAAGGCGCGGACACCGTGATGGACCTTTCCACCGGCAAGAACATCCACGCCACGCGCGAGTGGATCCTGCGCAACAGCCCCGTGCCCATCGGCACCGTGCCGATTTATCAGGCCCTGGAAAAGGTCAATGGCAAGGCCGAGGACCTCACCTGGGAGCTCTTCCGCGACACGCTCATCGAGCAGGCGGAGCAGGGCGTCGACTACTTCACCATCCACGCCGGCGTGCTGCTGCGCTTTGTGCCCATGACCGCAAGCCGCATGACGGGCATCGTCCCCCGCGGGGGCTCCATCATGGCCAAGTGGTGCCTGGCCCACCACAAGGAAAACTTCCTCTACACCCACTGGGACGACATCTGCGACATCATGGCCGCCTACGACGTCTCCTTCTCCATCGGCGATGGTCTGCGCCCCGGCTCCATTGCGGACGCCAATGACAAGGCGCAGTTTGGCGAACTCGAAGTGCAGGGAGAGCTGACCAAGCGCGCCTGGGCCAAGGGCGTGCAGGTCATGAACGAAGGCCCCGGCCACGTGCCCATGCACATGATTGAGGAAAACATGGCCAAGCAGCTCGAATGGTGCCACGAGGCCCCCTTCTACACCCTCGGGCCCCTCACCACCGACATCGCTCCCGGCTACGACCACATCACCAGCGGCATCGGTGCCGCCATGATCGGCTGGTACGGCTGCGCCATGCTCTGCTACGTGACGCCGAAGGAACACCTCGGCCTGCCCAACAAGGAAGACGTCAAAGCCGGCGTCATCACGTACAAGCTCGCCGCCCACGCCGCCGACCTCGCCAAAGGCCACCCCGGCGCGCAGTATCGCGACAACGCCCTCAGCAAAGCCCGCTTCGAGTTCCGCTGGGAAGACCAGTTCAATCTCAGCCTCGACCCAGTCACCGCCCGCTCCTTCCACGACGAAACCCTCCCCCAGGAAGGCGCCAAGTCCGCCCACTTCTGCTCCATGTGCGGCCCCCACTTCTGCAGCATGAAGATCACCGAAGACGTCCGCAAGTATGCGGCCGAACAGGCGATCTCCGAGGAGGAAGCCCTCGCCAAGGGAATGGCGGAGAAGAGCAAGGAGTTCGTGGAGGCGGGCGCGGAGGTGTATTCTAAAGCATGAGGCCAAGGGCAGTGTGCCAAAGAACCTGACAACCACTTAGACTCACTAAAATGGCCAAACTTACTGACTCAATCGATCCGCTCGAGGCAAAAGCCGCTCAAGGTACAATTGCAGCCCAGGCAGCTATTAAGCGCGAGATTGAGAATATCTTGAGTTCTTATGTTGGATGGTTCGACCCATTTGCTGAGCTACTGCAAAACTCGCTGGATTCTGTCGAAGAGATGACAAAAGCGGGCATCAAAGGATATTCGCCGCGCATTCGCATTTTGATTAACCTGAAAAAGCGAAACACGTCTCTCACAGTTTCAGACAACGGCACAGGACTATCAGAAGAAAAGTATCGACAGTTTCTCGCCCCAAGCTTTTCATTTAAATCTGGAAAAACGCGAGGTCACAAAGGAGTGGGAGCCACCTATTTGGCATATGGTTTCAACTTCATGCAAATTGCCACCAAAACAGATGACTTCTCGCATGTGGGGAAAATGGAAAACGCGAGGAAGTGGCTCACCGATGCCAATCCCGCCTCAAATCCATTAATTATTCGTGACAGAAATCCATGTATTGATCCTGGATTCAAGGAATTCGAACAAGGCGTATCGATAACATTACGTTTTGACTCTACAACAGTCCCAGGTGACCTCAACTGGCTGAAAGCAGACTCAGCAAAAGTCTGGAAAGATATCCTTCTACTAAAAACTGGACTTGGCGCGGTGCTTGCCCCACTCAAGGTTAATGTTCATTTGGAGGTCACCACCGACGGTGGCTTAACCACTAAAGAAGACTGGTCAACAAGTGAATATAGATGGCCACACGAGTTGGTCGGCAAACATAAGACATTGAGAGAGGTTCAGAAGAAAGCTGCCGAGTTGCATAAAAGGCTAGGCAAAAACTACCAAATGCCGGCCGCATTTCGGAATCTAGACTGTATTTATGAAAAGATAAAACCTGCCGAATTGGACTCGTTTATTGAGCTCACGCAGGATGAGCAAGAACTGGTGGATCGCTGTTTGCCTACCATTTACCTTTGCTACGCACATTCTGCACGGGTCTGGTCGGACTACAACGCTTCTTGTCAGATACGCGCAGGCGTGGATATTTTAAAGCCAGGAATTCAAATCGCAGCTAACAACATGCCGCAAGGCGAAATGATCCAAGTACCACTGAAGAGGAACATTGGTAGACAAAATCAGGTTCACTTCGTTGCACATTTTGATAACTGCAAACCTGATCTTGGCCGAAAGGGATTCCAGAAAGAAATCGTGACTTTCTGTGAAGACATAGCACGCAAACTCATTGAGGGACCATTTCAAAAAGAGCGGCACGTTTTAAAGGCAGCTACTGGAGCGAAAACGGATTTGAAACGCGAACTCGCTTTGGATGAATGGAAGACAGAAATGGAGAAGCACGAACAAGATTCGCCTTTGCTTCTGCAGCATCAGCACTTTTTTCTACCAACAAAGCAAATTTCGATCACGTCCACTCCTACTCGTGAGCAAGATGTTATTGCATTGTTTAACCAACTGATCGCTGGAGGAGTCATACGTGGTGTAAAAATCATGTCCACAAATGAACGCTTCACTTATGATGGCATGTATAAGGTTGTGTTCTCCCCACCAAAGGAGATACACCTCCACGATTCCAAAAAAAATCCTCTGGGCATTGATAAGGATAATCTTCAGGATGAAGGATTTGAGACAAAGCCGAGGATTCTTGAATACAAGTTCTCTCTCGATGGATTGATTGAGGATCTAGAAAGTGGTGACAAGAACGCAAAGGATATTGGGTTGGTGGTAGTTTGGGAGACCGGCGATTCCTACCAGCACAACTATCAAATCGTTTCGCTATTGGATCCGGACAATTTGTCTGAACGCCAGTATCACGGAGTAACACACGTCGTTCAGAACTTGCAGACAAATGCCCGCGAAATGGATCTAATTGTTTTGAGTGAGTTGATCAATTTCTTGAACTCATCAACCATTGAGATAGCGAACCAAAAGAAAAAATACGATATTGAATGATCTGCTGAAGACGCCCTTGATTTACGGTAGTCAATCGCGAACCGAATAAAAGTATAACTTCGCCCCCGCAGAGTTAGTCGCGAGGAACACGTAGCATCTTTGCTCGCGACTTTCAGCATAAGATATCTAGACCAAGCAACCAGGAATTATATAAGCTAACCATTACCACAAGCACTCTTCAAGCACTCACCCATGGCAAGGCAACTCAATATTGCACCCATGAAATGAAGATCACCTCTGACTACAATAATAGTTCCAAAACGCTTCTGCCAATAGGCTGTCGTTTGTCTGAAGACGAACAACCGACCCAGTTATGGACTCAACCAACTGAAGGTAACCGGACTTATCTGCAGGCTGCTGTAACGTGTATTCCATCTCATTCTCAAACAGCCTGTCCAACAACTCTGAAACCTCTTCAGCCTTTGACGTGACAATGGCACCCACAGCAACACCTGTCTCAAAATTAATCAAGCGACTGAGTGGATGCACTTCCTTGTAAAAGGTTTGCCGCTGCTGTTCATCACACAAGAAGATAACTGGTTTGCCGAGACTGAGCGCCATCGCTGCCTCAGCATCTTTACCGTAGCTTTCCTTTTCTCCCGCACAGTAAAGCAGAACCTTCGCGCACTTGACCATTAAGCACTCGATTAGCCCTTTGTCCTGATGGCCGTCGGCAGCACTCATTGTGGGATCAAAATACCTGAGATGCAAATCCGCAAGACGGTTATGATGAAACACTTGCTCGCAGCGGTCGGCCATCGATCTAAAATCTTTCCTTGTGCGCATACTTGTCGCTACATAAACATCCAAATCGTTCACCATTGACAAGTATAGCTTAGTATTTTCGAGCGCTGCCTCACGTGCAGCCAAAAATGAATCAGCAATTTTTTCATACTTGGACTCGATGTCGCAGACGGATGATATCGTGTCTTCAAGCATATCATCAGCAGAGAATTCAAACATTCCCTGCGCCTTGCTGTACTTGGATTTATTGAGTGAATTAGATAAAAGATCTTTTACAACAACCGGGCCCCCAACTGCTTTCTCGTGCGTTTGCCACGCTTCGATTAGCGCATCTTTGAGTTCACTGCTGGTTTTTGGAGCTGCTCCATAAGACTTGCAAGCCATCTCAGAAATCAGGTAACGACTGTCTTTTTTGATCGTTCGGAGAGGCAGTATTGGGCCACGCCGTTTAATTGACTCAGTGGGAAAAAGGTGTGACTCGACGAAATTCGTAATATCCTGTTCCGATTTAGCGGCGAATTCACGAAAATATGCGCGGACATTCCCTCTATAAAGCAAGCCATCGATGAAGATTCGATATAGGCCATACGCGAAGTGATCGAGATTAATAATCTTTTCGTGTTTTGGATACTCGATTGAGTATCCTGGGAGTGAAGATAGCTTGTAAGGTGCGCGTGGTTGAGCGTTCCAGTAATATGTAAAAAAGCCGTCGGAAACAGCTCGTTCCATTCTAAGACCTAATAGCTGGTTAAGTTGTACTTTTGACAAAGGATCGGAGTCGATGCTTGACACTCTTTCGAGCAAAAGTCTGTCTGCATCTGGACTAATAAAATTCTCGATTCCTGGGTTATTTGTGCGAAAAACAGCAAATTTGTCTATCAATTTATCGATGTTCATAGGCATGTTCACTTAAGTTTGCATATTGTTATACCCGAAAAAATCAAGAGAGCAACACCAGGAAAAAAGCTGATTTGAACATAAAATTTACCACCGTGTGCTGCACGTTTCCTTCCCCAATGAACCTCCGCTTCCTCACCCTGGCCAGCTTTCTCACCGTCTCCACCTTCGCCGCTGATGCGCCGAAGCTGCCTGCCGTTGCCGCTGCCAAAGAGAAGCAGATGAGCGGCGAGCTTCGCAAGCCCGCAGAGCCGACGGCGAAGAAGAAGGAGCTGCTTTTCTCCGATGACTTTGAGCGCGCAGAGCTGGGCAAGGACAAGGGCTGGGCCATTGTGGTGCCGACGTTTTCGTTGGAGAACGGGGCGCTGAAGGGGACGCAAATGCGCTTTGATGCGCCGGCGAAGGATGGCAAGCCGCCCGTGAAGGGGCACCAGGCGGTGATCGGCAATGACATCCCGACGAAGGACAGCGTGATCGAGTTCCGCTTCCGGTTGGGCGGAGCGCAGTCGGTGACGGCGGAGTTTGACGACCGCAAGTTCAATGGCTCGCACTACGGCCACCTTTGCATGGCGCGGATCGCAGCGGACAAGATCATTCTGGTGGACCAGAAGGGCCTGGCCGTGGCCCGACCCGAAGGCGCCACCGGCGAGCCGCCGACGCCGAAGGGCCGCAAAAACATCTCCTTCCCCCTCAGCCTCGATCCCCAGGCTTGGCACAGCTTCACCCTCGAAACCGTGGGCGACACCATGCGCGCCTCCATCGATGGCAAGCCCGTCGCCTTCCTGCAGTCCCCCGGCATCGCCCACCCGACTAAGTCCAAAGTCGAATTCGGCTGCATGGGCCAAGGTGGCTTCTTCGACGACCTCAAGATCTGGAACGCGGAGCCGGTGAAGTAGCGGCGCTATTGGCAACGCGGATGGGCACGAACATTCGCGAATTGGCTCGAATCAGAGGTCCTGGACATTCGCGAAACTTCGCGGTCATTCGTTGGCATTCGCGTTTAAAAATTCGGCCCGCCAATCAAGCCCCTCAAAGCAGGGCTGTCACTTCGACTCGCTGGCAGATTTCGACGACGATTCTCCGCATTCCACGAGTCTCATCTCGCAGTCGCCGGGGGTGCCGTGGTGGACGTAGGTGTATGAGGTGATGCCGATGCCGGCGGCGAAGAGGACATTGGTGTGGTCAGGACTGGTGCGGAAGGTGAGGGCGATGGTGAGGCGTTGTTCGGAAGGCGCGCCTTTGATGGCGGGGGCGGGCTTTTCCGTTGTGACGTCTGTGACGGCCCAGCAGTAGCGGGCGCCGAGCTTGACCTGTTCAGGATCGCCGAAGCGGTCGCCGACCTTGGGCGGAAATTTGAAGAGGATGGTGTCGGGCCTGATGAGTTTATCGGGAAGAACGCCGCTTGATTTGAGGGTTTGAAAGGTCTGCGCGAGGTTTTCTGAATCGCTCACTTCGTGGAACTCTCCGCTGGAGGTGAGGATGACGAGGGTGTCGCTGCGTTTGGTTTCGTCCGAATACCATGCGAGATCGTGGGGGTGACCTTTGAGCAGGGCTGCTTTGAAGGTGGTAGCTTCGGCGGTGTCGATCACCTCGGAGCGCCAGCCGGTGATTTGCTGTTCCTTGGTTTTGCCTTCGGCGGCAAATTTAACCTGGCCGTCATAGAGCCAGTAGTGACCTTTGACGAAGGGGAACACATCGCCGCGAGGCTTGGCGGCATCTGCGGCGAAACTGGATGCGACAAAGAGAAGAGTGCCGCCTAGAACGAGCAAGATCGACTTCA
Organism: Prosthecobacter sp.; assembly: GCF_044226605.1. GTDB lineage: Bacteria > Verrucomicrobiota > Verrucomicrobiia > Verrucomicrobiales > Verrucomicrobiaceae > Prosthecobacter. The sequence goes on from NZ_JBGAGS010000012.1 coordinate 27,678, forward strand.
TGGTGGGATTGAAGGAGCGAGGGAGGGCCGCGTGCAAGTTGGAACCGTGTGGGCAGAAGCGGGGCGATTGAGGATTGTCGAGCATTCGACTTTGGATATTAAAGGTTCGAATCCGAGCAACACCTGCCGCGACCAAGAGACAAGGCGAGCATCTTCTTAAATAGTTATTTATACCGCGCCCGAGGCAAGAGCTATAAAATGCCCTCAACCTTTAAGCGCTGATTCAAAATCGCCTGCGTGACTCTGCACTTGTGCGGCGCGGGTTCCACTCCCTTCTTACGGCGCGACGCCATGACCGGACCTCAACCTCAACTTCCGTCTGAATACTTTTTCGAACGGTTTCCCTGGAACCACCGGGGGGTATTGTTTTGCATCGCGCTGCTGATGGCTTGCAGCGACTTCCTGGCGGGGCCGGTGGTGTTTTTTCCTTTCATGTTTGTGTTCCCCGTCGCGCTGATGGCGTGGAACTGCGGACTGCGCACCGCGCTGTGGCTGGCGGCGGTGCTGTGCATCATCCGCTTCTCCATTCAGTATGCGTGGGGCATTCCGTATGCGTTTCACGTGGCCTTGATCAATGCCATTCTGCGTCTGGCGATTTTGTTCTTCATCACGTTTTTATGCGGCAAGCTCTCGGAGCAGACGCAGGCCCTGCGCGCCCGCGTGCGCACGCTGGAGGGACTGCTGCCGACGTGCGCGCACTGCAAGGACATCCGGGACGAGAATGGAGAGTGGCAGCAGATCGAGGAATACGTGGCTCTACGCTCCGAAGCTCAATTTACCCACGGCATCTGCCCGACGTGTGCTGCGAAACATTTCGGCCACGTCCTGAACCGTGAGGAGAAAAAGGGTGCGGCAGCTTGAGGTGGTGCGCTGGAACAGACTCAATCTGCAAGTTCGGTTGCAACGGCTATATCACCTCGCTGATGACCTTCACGTCCTTGCTGGTGTCCACGATGGGGATGGGGCGATCGACTCCGGGCGGGCGGTTCTTCTGCTTGTAGTCGATGCCAAGGATGGTGCAGATGGTGGCGAGGAAATCGGGCACGCTGATGGGGCGGTCCACCACGGTGGCGCCGTCGCGATCGGTCTGGCCGACGACCTGACCGCCGCGGATGCCGCCACCGATGAGGACGGTGCTCCAGGCTTTGGACCAGTGATTGCGCCCGCCGCCGGTGCACTGCGGTGTGCGACCAAACTCGCCCATCCACACCACGAGTGTGGAGTCCAGCAGGCCGCGGCTTTTGAGATCGGTCACGAGCGCGGCCATGGCGGCATCGCACTCCAGGGAAAGGGCGCGCACGCGGGGGAAATTGTCGCGGTGGGTGTCCCAGCCGACGCCATCGCCCATGACGACCTCCACGAAGGGCACGCCCGCTTCTACCAGACGCCGCGCCATGAGGCAGCCCTGGCCAAAGCTGCCCGCGCTCGCGCCGCTGCTGACCATTTTACCCATCTTGCCACCGGCCCCCGGCGCAGGTGCTGTGACGGCTGGCGGCGGGCTGTAGAGATCGCGCATGCTGGCGGGTTCGCGTGAGAGGTCGAAGGCTTCCTTTTGCTGCGAATTCATCAGACGCACTGCGCGCTCCACCGCCTTGTGATGTGCCTCTGCAGCGGGGCTTTGGAAGCGGGAGTGGAAGGCGGCGTCGAAGCCTTGAAGGAGATCGAGCTGACGACGGAACTGCGCAGGCTCACCGGCAGGCTCCACGAAGTCCAGCCCGCGAATGGGATCATTCACCGCGAGCGGCTGATGATCGGGCCCGAGAAAGCCGGAGGTGAGCGCCTCCTGCGGGCCACGGCCGATGGTGATGAAATTGGGCAGAGCCACGTCCTGTTTGCCAAGCTCTTTGGACACGAGCGCACCGAGGGTGGGGAAGGACACCGCACCGGCGCGGTTCTGGTAGCCAGTGTGCAGCTGGTAGGTGGCGAGCTTGTGATCTGACTCCTGCGTGCTCATGCCGCGCAGGATGGCAGCGTGCTGCATGAACTGGGCGAAGCGGGGGAAGTGCTCGCTGATGCGGATGCCGGAGACGGAGGTCTCGATGGCGCTGAATTCTCCGCGGATGTCCGCGGGTGCGTCGGGCTTCGGATCAAAGGTGTCGATGTGACTGGGGCCGCCCGCCATCCACAGGAGGATGCAGGCTTTGGGCCGCCGCCCCTCCGGTGCCGCTGCCGCCAGACGGCCGAGCCAGCCGCTCAGCGGAAGGCCTGCGCCGATGGTCGTGCCGGTGGTGCCGAGAAATTGCCGTCTTGGAATCGTGGTGTTCATGATGATGGACGGTGTAAGGTGTCAGTGATTGAGAGAAAACTCGCTGGTCATCATGAGCACCCACGCGAGTTCGCGCAGGGAGCCTTTGCTCAGGAATGCGACGGCCTGACGGCGCTCGTCTGCCGAGGGCTGGCGGGAGAGGAAGGTGAGGAAGACATCGGAGACGAGTGAGTCTTGCACACTGACCGAGCCGCCCGCGCTCTGCGAAGTCTGCAGCGCGGAGAGGGAGAACTGTCCGGAGTTCATCTGGCGCAGCAAATGTGGAATGCCGCGGCGATAGGCGGTGGGATCGGGATCGCCGCTCTCGCCAAAGAATTGCACGAACTCCCAGCGCGCGCCCTGCTTGGTATCAATGCCAGATACTTTTCCGGGTGAGCCGCAGACGGTTTCCAGTGAATCATAGAGCTGCCCGGCTGAGAGCACCTTGACGGCCATGCGACCAAACAGCGACGTCAGCTTGCTGGCGACATCTCCTGCCGGGCCCTGGCTGGTACGCTGGTAGGCGCGCGTCAGCACGATGGCGCGCGTGAGAAACTTCAGATCAAAACCTGAGGCTGCAAAGCGGCGCGACAGACCGTCCAGCAGCACGGAGTGACTGGGTGGATTGCCCTCGTGCATGTCATCCACGGGTTGAACGAGGCCGCGACCAAAGAGGCGCCACCAGGTGCGGTTCACCATCGCACGGGCAAAAAACGGATTCTCCGGAGCGGTCATCCATGCGGCCAGCGCGGCGCGATGCGTCTGCCCCGCTGCGGCATCTAATGCCTTGCCGCCGGGAAAGGTGGGTGTGAGCGGCATGTAGCCATCCGGCTTGCCCGCCTGTGTCAGAGAGGCCAGCGTGAGGCTGGGATCGTCCACCACGCCTTTTTCATAGACCTGTTTGGCGCGCTTCGGTGTCTGAATCTGCGTGAAGAAAGCGGCCATACCCCAGAACTCCTCCTGCTTCCACTTCACGACGGGGTGATCGTGGCACTGCGCGCAATTCAACCGCACGCCGAGGAAGTAGCGGCTGGTGAGGTCGGTGAGGTCCGGAACGGCGCGCGGCAGGCGGGCCTCGATGAGGTAGGTCACCGCAGGATTGTCCTCCATTTTGCCAGTGGCGGTGAGGAGGTCGGTGACGATCTGGTCCCAGCGCCGTGTATTGAACTGCACCGCGAGCCAGCTGCGAAAGAGATCCGAGCGTTTGGACATTTCATCCGCGAGCGGAGACATCAGGTAGGCCTGCCAGATGTCCGCCATGTAGCGGCCATAGCTTTCATCTGCCAGCAGGGCATCCACCAGTCGCGCGCGTTTGTCCGCTGTGGCATCGGCCAGAAAGCGCCGCGTCTGCTCCACCGGGGGGACGGTGCCGTGGAGGTCCAGGTAAACGCGGCGGATGAATTCCGCATCATCCGCGAGTGCTGCGGGCTGTATTTTTTCTTTGCTCAGCTGCGTGTCGATCTGCTGATCGATCAATGCTGCGAGTTCTGCGGCGGCATCGGCCGCATGGGATGGGTTGTCCACTGCGACGGCGAGTACAAGCACGATGAGAGAGCGGAGCAGGCGGCGCATGGTGGTGCTTTCCAAAAAAAGGTTGAGGCAGTTTGCGGCGAAGTTTTTCCCTCAAGCAGGAGATCAGAACTCCGAATGAACTGCTGGCAGGCCTAAAACGGGCGCGCCGGGCTGCCTCTTTCTGAGGGTGCTCTAGGGGGCGGCACCGATGCCGTCCAGCCCATCCGCTGCGGGCTTCGTTCGCGATGATTTGGAAACCCCAACTTCAATTCCCAAACCCATGACCTCCACCACGACTTCCACCACTGACACTCACGCCGACAATCTCCGCATGTATGTGAACGACACTGCCGCGATGGCCAAGCACATCGAAGGCGCCTTTGACCAGCAGCGGACAGACGATGACGTGCGCGCCAATCCCGCGGCGCATGAGCTGATCGAGCGCATGCACAGCACGCTGGCGGCGCAGCGAGTGACGATGGAACGGCACGCGGAAGCTCTGGGCGGTGGCGTAGGCGCATCTCTGAAAGAAGCGGTGACCACTGTCACTGGTGCTCTCGCTGGGCTGTATGGCAAGGTGCGCAAACATCCCCTCTCCCGCATCCTGCGGGACAACTACACCGCCATCTCCCTCGGCTGCGTCTCCTACGAGATGCTGCACACCACCGCGCTGGCGCTGAAGGAGCAGGCCCTGGCAGACACCGCGCTGCGCCACCTGAAGGAGCTCGCCCCGCTCATCATGGCGGTCACGAAGATCATTCCAAACGTGGTGTTGGAAGAGCTCGCCAAAGACGATCCCGCCCTCGACACATCCGTGGCGAAGCAGGCGCTGGAAAACACGCTGAACGCCTGGTGCGCTGAATCGAAGTAAGCGCGTGCAATTCATTCCGCAGTGCGGCGCACCAAGGTGAAGTCCGTCTCTTTGGGTCGCCTGGCTGCGGAGGAAGCCGTGGCTTTGCTTTGTGTCTTCATGCGAGAGACGCGGGAGGAGGAATGAGTGGCCCCTGGCTTTACGGGCGTCTGATACGTGCTCCATTCGCGATTAGCCGGGCAATCCACCGCACCCACCTTCACCCCGCCACACGCCATGCAAAAAGTCACTCCTTTCCTCTCCTTTGACGGCAAAGCCTTGGAGGCTGCCGAATTCTACACCTCGCTGCTGCCGGACTCACGCATCGACCGCATCACTCGCTCTCCCATGGACACTCCGGGAGGCCCGACTGGGACGGTGCTGGTGGTGGAGTTCACGCTGGCGGGCATCTCCTACATCGCGCTGAACACGCCGGGATTTACCTTCACAGAGGCGGTGTCGTTCATGATCTCGTGCGAGGACCAGGCCGAAACTGACCGGCTCTGGGCGGCACTCACCACGAATGGTGGAGAGGCTGTGGCCTGCGGCTGGCTCAAGGACAAGTACGGCCTCTTCTGGCAGATCACACCGACGCGCATGCTGGAACTGCTGCGCGATCCGGATCCCGCCCGCGCCCACCGCGCAATGAAGGCGATGACCGAGATGGTGAAGATCGACATTGCGACGATTGAGCGTGCGGCGGATGGCGCGTAGGAACGTGTGTGTTGAGACCATATCAGTGTCATTCGTGTCGATTCGTGGTCACTCATCATTCCCGTTGAATGAGTCTCTGCTAAGCGGGCGGCGGCTTTCATTAAATCGGCACCTGCGCAATTGCAGGGGCGTATGAGTTGACTCAATCAACCCGTCACACCTCTCCTCATGAACACTCAAGACAACACCATCCTCATCACTGGCGGCGGCTCCGGCATTGGCCGTGCTCTGGCGGAAGCTTTTCACGCTTTGGGCAATCAGGTGATCATTTCCGGACGCAGCCCAAAGACGCTGGATGAAACCACAGCGGCGAATCCGGGGATGAAGTCGCTCACGGTGGACATGACCGATGAGGCGAGCATCCGTGCGTTTGCGGCGAAGCTGGAGGCGGAGTTTCCGAAACTGAATGTGCTCATCAACAACGCAGGCATCATGCGGCCGGAAAACCTGCTGAGCGGAGAGGGCGGCACAACGGACGCGGAGGCGATGATTCTGACCAATCTACTCGGGCCGATCCGCCTGATCCATGCGCTGCTGCCATTGCTGCGGAAGCAGCCGCAGGCCTCGGTGGTGAACGTGACCTCCGGGCTGGCCTTCATCCCTCTGGCGATGACGCCCACCTACTGCGCCACCAAGGCGGCGATGCATTCCTACACGGAGTCGCTGCGGCATCAGCTCCGCGAGACGACGGTGGAGGTGCTGGAACTGGCACCGCCCTATGTGGCCACGCATTTGATGGGAGAGCAGCAGGCGGCGGATCCGCGTGCCATGCCTCTGGACGATTTCATTGCGGAGGTGATGGAAATCTTCAAGACGCAGCCGACGCCGAAAGAGATCCTGGTGAAACGAGTGGAGCCTCTGCGCTTTGCGGTGGCCGGTGGTGCGGAGAATTATGCCAAGGTGTTTGAGGGGCTGAACTCCATGGTGTATTGACGTGTTGTCTTCCAGAAATTTGAGGGCCACTGCATGGTTTGCTTGTGGCGGCGCGCCTCCCTGTTCAGCAGGAACGGGGAGGCTTTGACGGGCCTTGCCTTGCGGCGCGAAATGGTCTCGCGCGGGGCTTTGTGCTCTTCATGCTGCGGAGCATGATCTGGCAGAAACTGAAATCCTTCTTCGGCGGAGAGGCGCAGGAGGCGGCGGTGTTCCACGAAGAGTGGATCGATCTCCTGAAGAAGAATGTGCCGCTGTATGCACGATTGCCGGAGGATCTGCGGCTGCAGCTTCATGGAAGGATTGCGCAATTCATTGCCACGATCCGGTTTGAGGGTTGTGGCGGGCTGGAACTGACGGAGGAGATGATCCTGACGGTGGCGGCGCAGGCCTGTCTGCTGGTGCTGCACCGCGAGGGGAGGCCCTATCCCAAACTGAGCGCTGTTTACATGTACCCCACGACTTTCAGCTCCGTCAGAAAACAGGCGGACGCCCACGGCATCGTCACGGAAGGCCAGGTGCACCGGCTGGGAGAGTCCTCGGGCTGGGGCACGGTGGTGCTGGCCTGGGATTCGGTGGTGCAAGGAGCGCGCTGTATTGATGATGGAGACAACGTGACGTTTCATGAATTTGCCCACCAGCTGGATCACGAGGACGGTCCTACGGACGGCGCCCCTGCCCTGCCCACTGGCGCGGCGTATCGGACGTGGTCGCGGGTGTTTCACGAAAACTATGCCGATTTCCTGGAGCGCACGGAGGAGGGAACCGAAAAGGTGCTGGATGCCTATGGTGCGACCAATCCGGCGGAGTTCTTTGCCGTGGCGACGGAGACCTTCTTTGAGAAGCCGCGGCAGTTGTTTGAAGAAAGGCCGGAAATGTACACGGAACTGAGAAGATACTACCACCTGGATCCTCGGGAGTGGTGGCAGGAGCCATGAGGCGGCGCAGCTGGAGCGCGCATCCCGGTTGCGGAGACGCCGTTTCCGGCCACATCTACGGGCGTCTCGCGCCAAAGCCGGGGCACCACCCACCCAACCGCCATGAAACTCTCGCTCTTGTCCTTGTCCCTCTCCGCCGCGTCGCTGCTTTTCATCGCGGGATGCCAGACGAAACCTGAACCGAAGAAGACGGCCAACGACAGTACGCAAGCTGCTGTGAATGCCGCGGACCGGATCACGACGGCGAGCGGTCTGCAGTATCAGGTGATCGCGAACGGTCCCGCGGGCGGGCGCTCGCCGACGGCGACGGATTCCGTGACGGTGCACTACATTGGCATGCTGACCAATGGCACGGTCTTTGACAGCTCGCTGGATCGCGGGCAGCCGCTGACGCTGGGAGTCAATCAGGTGATCCCGGGCTGGACGGAAGCGCTGCAACTCATGAAGCCTGGCGACCAATGGCTGCTCCACATTCCAGCACGCCTGGGCTACGGCAGCCAGGGTGCAGGTGAGAAGATCCCGCCAAACAGCGATCTGATTTTCAAAGTGGCGCTGATCTCCGTCAACGGCGCGCAGTGATACAATGCCCCTCTATCCTTTCTGAATCCCAACCCTCTGACCTTTCCATACGAACTCGCCCATGAAATCACGCCTCTTCCTCGCCACACTTGCCCTGGCTGTCTCGATTACCGCGTTTGCGGCTGACTTTGTGCCGCTGTTTGACGGCAAGACGATGACGGGCTGGAAGAACCCGTATGACTGGGGCCAGATCGACATTGTGAATGGAGAGATCCATCTCACGGGGGAGAAGAAGTTTTTTGTGGTGACGGAGAAGACTTACGGTGACTTCATCTTTGAAGGGGACATCCTGCTTCCGGAGGGCCAGGCGAACAGCGGCTTCATGTTCCGCGCGCACGTGGAGAAGAACAAGGTCTTCGGGTATCAGGCCGAAGTGGATGGCGATGCGAAGCGCAAGTGGAGCGGAGGCCTGTATGACGAAGGACGCCGCATGTGGTTCGTCAGCCCGATCAAAGGGAACAAAGAAAGCGAAGACGCCTTCCGTGCTCGTGCCGGAGATGCGTTCAAGCGCAATGACTGGAACACCTACCGCATCGAATGCCGTGGGAAGAGCCTGAAAATCTTTGTGAACGGTGTGCTCACCACGGATGTGGAAGACGACAAGGATGCGACGGGCGTGATTGCCATTCAGCATCACGGCGAAAAAGGGCAGACGTACAAGTTTCGGAATCTGAAGATTCAGGAGCTGAAGTAGAACTGCAGATACATGGGCGAAACCATCACAGGTGTTCCCTGCCATGAAACAACGCTTTTTCTTCACGCTCTTCGCCCTGGCCTTCTCAATGGCTGCATTTGGGGAGGACTTTGTGCCGTTGTTTGATGGCAAGACGCTGGCAGGGTGGACGAACCCGTTTGAATGGGGGCAGGTGGATGTGGTGGACGGGGAAATTCGACTGAGCAGCGAGAAGAAGTTTTTTCTGGTGACGGAGAAGACCTATGGCGACTTCGTCTTTGAAGGAGATGTCTTCATCCCGCCGGGCAAAGCGAACAGCGGCTTTATGTTTCGCGCGCATGCGGAGAAGGGCAAGGTCACGGGGTATCAGGCGGAGGTGGATGGGGACGATGCGCGGCAGTGGTCTGGAGGACTGCAGGAGGCAGGAGGGCGGGCGTGGTTTGCCAGCCCGATCAAGGGGAACAAGGAGAGTGAGGCAGCCTTCCGCGCGCGTGCCGGAAGCGCCTTCAAGCGCAACGACTGGAATACCTACCGCATTGAGTGTCGTGGCAAGAGCCTCAAAATCTTTGTGAATGGTGTACTGACAACGAATGTGGAGGATGACAAGGCTGCGAGCGGTGTGATCGGCATCCAGCATCACGGGGAGAAGGGGCAGACGTACCGGTTTCGGAATTTGAAGATTCTGGAGCTGAAGTAAATTCGGGGCGCTCGCCCAGAGCCGATAAAATATCGGCGCTCCCAGCACGGACCGGCACGCGACTCTATCGAGGGCGTAGCGCTACTGCTCCATCATCGCATCCATCACGGCCTGGCTGAGTTCGGAGACAACGGCGCCATCGGTGTAGTGATTGATCATGAGGGCGTAGCAGTATTCCTCGCCGGATTTGCTCTGCGCGTAGCCGGTGAAGGTGCGAATGCCGGACATGGCGCCGCCTTTCCAGATGAGGCCGTCTTTGGCGAGGAGAGAGGCTTTGTAGGCAGGCCCCTGCGGGCCGGTGCCAGCGAAGAATTGCAGACGGGCGAGATCCAGCGGGCGGGTGAAATCGGCGCGAGCGAGGCCGCAGCCGTCCACCATGCGGAGGCCGGTAAAGTCGAGGCCACGAGTTTTCCAGTGCTCGAGGATCACCTCGGCAGAGGGTTTGGCGGCCTTGATGCCGAGCATGCGGAAGACGCACTCGGTTTCGTGATTGTCGGAAGTGGCGTGGATGCTTGTGATGATTTTGAGCAGCGGCGGGGAGTCGTGTTTTAATAGCGAGCGAGTGGCGGGAGCTGTGCCTGGGTGATCGCCGACCTGAATGCCCGCGGCGATGAGGATGGCGCGGAGATGATGAGCGGCAAAACGTGCGGGATCTGGCACGGCGCCCTGGACCTTAAACTTCGTGGCGCCCAGAGGCACGGTACCGCGCAAGAAGATCTCCGAGGTTTTCTCACCACCATGAATAACCGCGCCATCGCCTGAGTCCTCGGGACCGGTGGTGACCTCATTGTTCCAAATGGCCCCTGGCACTTCCAGATTGATGCCGAGGATCTGCGCCGGAGAACCAACCTCGGGACCCGCAGTGAATGCCACGACATAGCGGTTGTGATTGAGGTTCAGACCCGCCACGCCGCTGCCGTAGCCATTGCCGATATCTCCCCAGTTCCAGAAGTCGCCGTAAAGGCTGCCGGGGAAAAAGGTGGTGTCCGCGCGAACGCCACCCGTGACACGCATGAGGCCGCGCGTTTTGAGTTCGGCGGCCATGGCTTTGAGATCGTCCAACTTCAGCATGGGATCGCCACCGCCGACGAGGATGAGATCGCCTTTGAGGATGCCGCTTTGAATGGGAGTGGTGGATTTGAGCTCGGTGGTGAAATGAAAATCAGGGCCGAGAATTTCCAACGCGGTGGCGGTGGTGAGCGTTTTCAAACTGGAGGCGGGAATGAAGGCCGTGGTGGCATTTTCATCGAGCACGACTTCTCCTTTGCTGTTGAGGAGGGAGAAGCCAACGGCCGCGCCTGCGAGAGCGGGATTGGCGCGGGCTTCCTGGAGCAGAACCGCGATGGGGTGTGACGGCGGCTTCGGAGGCTGAGGCGGAGCGGGAGCTGGATCTGGAGGCGTTGGCAGCGTTTGGGTTTGCTGCGGAGGCGCGGGCGAAGCTTGAGATTGGGCTGGGGGCGCAGAAGGCGGCGATGCGATGGAATGTTGCGGCTTCTCAGTGAAATGAATGAACAGCAGGCCGGTCAGCGCCGAGGCGAGCAGGAGGATGAGGACGTTTTTCCACATGCGCGTGAGTGTAGCCTGAAAGCGAGCAGCGCCAAGTGTGGTGCTTGCGGATTGGCAGGAGGTGGGCAGCTTGAACCTATGAAACCGGAAAAAGTAAAGTTTATGCTGATGGCGGCCGACATGAAGCGCGCCGTCCGCTTTTACTGCGATGTGATCGGCCTGGAAAAGATCTTTGTGAGCGACTTCTGGACGGAGCTGAGCTTTGGAGATGCGATCATCGCACTGCATGGCGGGCACGACGGATCGCGGAATCCGACGGGGCTAAGCTTTCAGTATGAGAATGTGCTGGCCCTGGCGGAAAAAATCGCCGCCGTCGGCGGAACGATTTTGCAGTCGCCGCAGCAGCGGGAGGGGGAGCCGATTCTGCTGGGGGTGTTTCGCGATACGGAGGGGAACGAAGTGTTTATGACGCAGTATGTTGGCTAGGAGGGCGAGCGCCTGAGGCATTCTGAATTCAGCATTTCGGGGTGTTCCCGGCGTTGCACCCTGCGTGAGGCGCGTATTATGTCAGCCCCCCAAATGCTTACCTCCTTCATACCCACGCTCGATGCCCTCCCTGCGCGCAAGACGCCGCTGATGGAGCGGTTTGCAGGGCTGCTGGAGCCGAAAGGGCCGGGGCAGATCGAGGCGATGGCCAAGGAGTCGCGGATGATCACGCGGCGCAATTTTGGACGGACGATGCGGCTCTTTGCCCCGCTGTATGTCTCCAATGAGTGCGTGAACAACTGCAGCTACTGCGGCTTCTCACGCGACAACAATTCCATCCTGCGTGTGACGCTGACGGTGGAGCAGGTCGTGGCGGAGGCGAAGCATCTGGTGGCGCAGGGCTTTCGGAACATCCTGCTGGTGGCCGGGGAGCATCCGCGCTTTGTGAGCGAGGGCTACCTGGAGGAATGCATCCGGGCGATCCGGGATTTTGTGCCGACGATCGGGATCGAAGTGGGCCCCATGGAAGCGCCGGAATATGAGCGCATGGTGAAGGCGGGAGCGGAGGGGCTGGTCGTGTATCAGGAGACCTACGACCGCGAGATTTACAAGGACATGCACACCGCCGGCCCGAAGAAGGATTTTGACTGGCGGCTGGCCTGCCCGGAGCGCGGGTATGCGGGCGGATTTCGCCGCATCGGCATCGGGGCGTTGTTTGGCCTGAGCGACTGGAGGCTGGAGGCGCTGCGACTGGCGGCGCATCTGGAGCATCTTTATAAACACTGCTGGAAATCGACGTTCACAGTGGCGTTTCCACGGCTGCGGCCGGCGGCGGGTGGGTTCACTCCCATGACGGATTTTCCGGACTGGGCGCTGGTGCAGACGATCTGCGCCTTCCGCATCATCTTCCCTGAGGTGGGTGTCATTTTGAGCACGCGTGAGCCTGCGCCGCTGCGAGATGCGCTGGCGCCGCTGGGGGTGACGGTGATGAGCGCGGGCAGCCATACGGAGCCGGGAGGCTACACGGGTGCTGGCTCTGAGGACCTGCACCTCACGGTGAAAGGAAAGCGCGTGGAGGTGGCTGAGAAGGCGGAGACGAATCGTGCCGAAGGGCAGTTTGGGATCGCGGATCAGAGATCGCCGCAGAGTGTGGCGGAGATGCTGAGGAAGCAGGGTTTGGATCCGGTGTGGAAGGACTGGGATGCTTCGATCTTGGCGGCGTAATTTAAGAGACCTCAGACATGACGATCACATTGAACGGACAGAAACGTGAGCTGGAAGCCCCGCAGACAGTGCGCTCGCTGCTGGACCTGGTGGGCCTGGGAGGCAAGCCGGTGGTGGTGGAGCAGAATCAGGTGGCGCTGCTGCCGCGAGAGATCGAGGCGGCGAGTGTGAGCGATGGGGATGTGATCGAGGTGGTGCAGATCACGGCGGGGGGGTAGGACAGTGCGTCGGTGAATCAGTGAATCAGTTGGTGGCGAGCGTCCGTGCGTTTCACCGGCCCTTGTGAGAGCTGGACGTGCGTGATTGACGATCGATGAACAAGGATTGTCGATTGCCGAAGTTCGGAGCGGCAGGACCGAGGACGAGTTCGGGTAGGAGGACGAGGACGATGTCGCTCGCGTTACCGGGATACGTTTGAGTAGCCGTGGCCGCTGGAGCAGAGGCGGAAGAGGTGGTTGCAGACTTCGTGGGCGGAGAGGATGCCGGTGCGGGGGAGCGAATCGAAGTCGCCGATGAGGACGGGCCAGTCGGCGCGGTCTTCGGGGATGCGGCCGTGGGAGCCTTTGACGAGGGTGGCGTCGAGGGGGATGACATCCATGAGCATGCGCTGACCCATGGCTTTTTTGGCGAGCTTGGAGGCGACTTTGAGCTTGGGCCACTTGATGGCGGGATCGACGAAGAGCTCGGCGGGGTCGTAGCCGCATTTGCGGTGGATGTCCACGCAGCGGGCGAAGTCGGGGGCTTTCTTGTCGTCCTGCCAGTAGTAGTAGGTGAACCAGCTTTTGGCATCAGCCACGGCGATGAGGTCGCCACTACGCTCGTGATTGAGGCCGACGAGGTGTTTTTCCATCTTTCCGAGCACCTGGGCGACGCCAGGGGTGGTTTCCAGCGCGCCACGTACGTTGGCGAGGATGCTTTGATCGTTGACGTAGATGTGGGCGATCTGGTGGTCGGCGATAGCAAAGGCCCTGGAGCCGCCGAGGTCGAGGGTTTCGCGGCCGAGTTCATCCTTGATGCTGAGCCAGCCGCGCTCGCGGAAGACGCGGTTCAGATGGACGGGCTGCTCGACATTGGTGATGCCGTATTCGGAGAGGAGGACGACCTTGATGTTGCGCGTTTCGTAGAAGCGGATGAGGTCTCCGACGACGTTGTCGATCTGCCGGAGGTCGAAGCGGATTTTCTCCATGTTGAGCCCGACGCGCTGGAGATTGTAATCAAGGTGCGGGAGATATACGAGGGAGAGACCGGGCCAGTGCTTTTCCTCGATCCATTTGGCGCTCTCGGCGATCCAGATGGAGGATTTGATGTCGGAGCCGGGGCCCCAGAAGTGGCGGAAGGGAAAGGGGCCGAGGTCTTTTTTGATGCGGTCGCGCAGCGGCATGGGCTGCGTGTGGATGTCAAAGACCTTGCGGCCATCGGCCGGATAGAGGGGGCGCGGGGTGATGGAGATGTCAGCGGTGGAGTACATGTTGAACCACCAGAAGAGCTTGGCGCAGGTGAACTGGGGATCCACACGGCGGAGTGCCTCCCAGAGCTTTTCCCCCTGCATGAGCTGCTCGGGCTGTTTCCAGAAGCGGTGTTCGGCGTAGTCACGGTCATACCAGCCGTTGGCAACGATGCCGTGATCCCGTGCAAGGCGGCCGGTGAGGTAGGTGGCTTGGGCCGTGCAGGTGACGGCGGGGAGAACCGGCTCGATGAGGGTAGAGCGGTTTCGCTCGACGAAGGCCCGAATCGCCGGCGTGTGCTCACCGATAAGCCGGGACGTAAGGCCGACGACGTTCAGGATGGCGGTGCGCTGCATGACTTCCCAGTGACAGGTTCAAGGTTTAAAGTTTCAAGTTACTCCAGAAGCAGATCGCTGCTCAAAGGGGACTTGGAGCCTTAATAGAGCATGGCTGCGACGACATAGGCAATTTTGCAGATGCAGTGCAGGGCCTGGTCCTGGACGAAGGTGGTCTTGTTCTCACATTTGGCCAGGTCGATGAACCAGTGCAGGACCAGTTCAATGCAGGCGAGGATGAAACAACCCGTGACAGCCCAGACCGCGACAGCATGGAGCAGGCAGTGGGATGTCATGCACCAGGGCCAGATCTGGACCGGACGCGTGGGATCGTTTCTGAGAACCAGCAGATGCCGGTTTTTGCAGGTGGAAAGAAACTCCCCCTGCAGCGGGTAGTCCATCAGTGCATGCCCGGCAAAAAGAAGGAAAACGACCTGGATGGCGTCCAGCAGGGTGTGCGGAGGGAATGGCAGCAGGCCGGACATGGGGAATTTTTAATTGTGACAGGCAGACTGCAACGCAGGATTCGTTCCTGCGCCGAACAATCCGCCGCACCTCCATGAATCAGGCGCTGTAGAAGGCGGCGATCTTCTCATTCACCGCACGAAGGCGGTGGGAAATGGTGCGACCGACACCAATGAGCAGCCAGGCGGCGGCACGAGGGTATTCATTGATGTAGCTTTCGAGGGTCTCGCCATCAATGCGCCAGACTTGGGAAAACTCGACGGCGGTGACACTTGCGCTGGCGACATTGGGGTCGAGCAGATTGATTTCCCCGATGGTTTCCCCCTTTTGGATGGAGCCGAGGAGCACTTTGTGGCCGCCGCGCATGGCGGTGGCGTGGAATTTGCCCGAAACAACAAAGAAGAGGCTGTTCTGCTGCTGCCCCTCTTCAATGAGGTGCTGACCAGGCTGCACTGGGAGGAATTCGCCGTAGCCACTAAGGATGTCACGATCCTCATCGCCGAGCGGTTCGAGGATGCCTTGGGCGGGAAGCTTGGGAGATGAGAGGGAGCTCATAGGAGTGGGTGAGATGAATTAAGCTGCCTTTTTTAAGCGGGGACGGCCTGAATGGCAAGCACGGCTAGCAATAAGCCGCAGAAAGGCCAAAGCGCACAAGACTGACACATTTGCCACCTGCCGCCACTTCCCGGACCGTTCAGGGGCGGGCCTTCCTTCACCTTTACGAAGCATGTGGGGGCCAAATTTTGCTGGATTTCCAAGGGCATCGGTTCAAAATCACGCCCCTCACTTCAACCCAGCCACCCAGAACTCAATCCATGTCCGACACATCCTCCTCCAAGTGCAGCAGCTGCTGCGGCTATTCGTTTGCCCATCTTCTGCTCCGCCTCTGGGTCGGCATGCGCTTGTTCATGGCTGGACTGGACAAATTCCGCTACGGCAACGGGCCGGACACGACCTTCAGCATCGCCAACTACACGGACAAGAAGGGGCCGCCGATCGCCAAGCTGATGAGCAGCAACAGTTTCATGCCGGAATGGGCATGCACCGCCTTCGCCAACAGCATCGGCTACATCCTTATCCCCGTGGGCGTCTGGGTCGCCCTGGGCATCTTCACTGAGCTGGGCCTCCTTGTCGGCGGCCTGGTGTTCCTGGCCCTGGGTTTTGGCCTTGCCGCCCTGCCGGACGACACGGAAGTGGTGAGCAACATCGGCCTCTCCATTCTCATCGTGGCAGCCGCGCTGGTGACCGCGAAGGCAAAGAATTTTTCGATCGACGGATTTCTCGGCCGTAAGAAAGCATAAACACGACTTTGTGTCGTTAAGGCAGTGAACCCACGCGCCTGAATGCACCTATGAATTCCCAGACTCCATCCCCTTCCCCAGCGCCGCTGTCCCGCTTCATGGACCGCCGCGGCTTCCTCCGCACCAGCGCCCTGACCAGCAGCGGCGTCTACCTTGCCACCAGCAAGGGAGCCATCGCCCAGCAGACCGCACCCGGCCGAACCATCAAGTGCGCCCTCGTCGGCTGCGGCTCCCAGGGCAACAAGGCCCTTCGTGTCGCTTCCAAGGATGTCCCAGGCATCCAGTGGGTCGCCATGTGCGACATTTGGAAGTACTCCCTCGACCAGGCTCGCGGCGGTTTCCGCAGCGAAAACAAGCATCAGGTCGAAGGCGAGATCAAAGTCTACCAGGACATCAATGAGATGCTCGACAAGGAGCCGTCCATTGAGGCCGTCTTCATCGCCACGCCCGACTTCCTGCACGCCCCCTACTCGCGTCTATGCCTTGAAAAAGGCAAGTCTGTCTACTGCGAGAAGATGATGAGCAACACCCTCGAAGGCGCCCGCGACATGGTGCGCGCCGGCAAGGCAAACAACGGCATCTTCCAGATCGGCCATCAGCGCCACTCCAACCCGCGCTACATCAACCTCCGCGAGAACATCATCAAGCCCGGCAAGATGATGGGCCGCATCACTCACGCCTATGCGCAATGGAACCGCGGTGTCTCCGGCAGCGCGCCCCAGGGCATGGTGAAGGGCTACGACATTCCTTCCGATGTGCTGGCTAAAAACGGCTACGGCAGCATCGAGGAGTTCCGCAACTGGCGCTTCTTTGCCAAATACGGCGGTGGTCCGCTCTCCGACCTCGGCGCACACCAGATCGACATGTTCAACTGGATGTATGAAGCCACCCCCGTGTCGGTCATCGCCTCCGGCGGCGTGGATTATTTCGATGGCACGGAAGGCCGCCCGAAATTCGAGCTGCCGGACAACATGATGTGCATCTACGAATTCAAGACGCCCCAAGGAGCTTTGCGCGCCTACTATCAGGTGCTTACCACCACCGGCTCGCAGGGTGCGTATGAAAAGCACATGGGCATCGGCGGTACAGCCATCATTTCCGAACTCGACGCGAACGGCAACCAGCTCTACGCCGAACCCGGACAGGACTGGGAACCCTACGCGCTGGGTGACAATCCGCCGATCATGAAGGCGGCGGACAAAGCCAAGAACAAGTTCTGGGAACATCCCCGTGACTGGGAAAAGCCCAAGCCACCGTCCTACGGTGCTGTGAGCGTGGCCGACGTGCGCGAGAGCAAGGCGCTGGCCCAGTGGGAGCTGGCAGTGAAACTCCAGCGCAAGCCGCACTCCCCCCACGTGCAAAACTTCATCGAAGCCGTGCAGACCAAGAACCCTGCGCACCTCACATGCCCCGTGGAAATGGCTTACAAGTCATGCGTCACGGTGCTCAAGGCTTACGAGTCGGTCAAAACCGGCAGCAAGTACATCTTCACCCCTGAAGACTTCCAGGCCTGATCTGCCCTCTCAATTCACCCGCACCACCAACCACTCCCCATGAAAAACACCCTCCACATCCTCACGGGCCTTGCGCTCGCCCTCACCCTTGCCTCCTGCGGCAAGAAAGAAGAATCAAACGCCGGCGCTGCCGCCGCCTCCACCACCGCTGCCGTTCCAGCCGGTGACCTGGTCGAAATCCCGCTTGAGTTCCCCAAGCCCATGTTCATCGGCACGCCGGTGCCTGCTGAACTGCCGAACCTTGAGAAGGCTGACCCCAGCAAAGTGGTGAAGACCATCATGGTCCCAAAAGGCACCACCAACCTGGCCAAGGGCAAGACTGTCACCAGTTCTGACTCGGCTCCGATCATTGGTGAACTCAAGCTGGTGACCGACGGCGATGCCGACGGCGCTGACGGTTCCTTCGTGGAACTCATGCCCGGCAAGCAGTGGGTGCAGATCGACCTCGGCGAAGAGGCGAACATCTACAAGATCGCCATGTGGCACTACCACAAGCAGGCCCAGGCCTACATCGACGTGGAAGTGCAGGTGTCTGACGATCCTGATTTCAAAAACGGCGTGACCACGCTTTGGAATTCCGACCACGACGACTCCTCCGGCATGGGCAAGGGCAGCGATCCAGCCTACGTGGAAACCAATCATGGCCGCGTCGTGGACGCCAAGGGCATCAAGGCCCGCTACGTGCGTCTGTGGAGCAACGGCAACACCAGCAACGACATGAACCACTACTGCGAAGTGGAAGTGTTCGGCAAGCCTGCCAAGTAAGCTCCGCCGGCCATCTGTAAATCAAATTGCCGCCGTGCAGGAGACTGCACGGCGGTTTTTTTATGCCCACGTTGGGCGCGATTGGCTACACGTCCCCGACCTTGCCAGCCTTGGTCTGCGCGGCCTTCCATTCCTGATAACGTTCGAGCTCATGTTGTACGAGTTTCAGACAAAAGGCCACCACGGTCGCGTCGTCGAGATAGCCAACGCCGACAATGACATCTGGAAGGACATCGGCAGGGTTGAGGACGTAAAGCAGGGCCAGGGATACGGCGCTGATGGCCCAGTAGGGGATTTCGCGATAGGCCCCCGTCCAGTAGTCCTTGACCATGCTGAGCATGACTTTGGTCTGTTCGAAAACCGCTTTTAGCCTGGGCAGTTTCAGCTCAATCTCCTGCGCGCGCTGGTTGACCTTGGCGATATCCAGATCGTGTTCGCCGTTTGGGGGAGTGCTCATTCTAAAAAAATAACCATCCGGACCCGCGAAGTCCAGCCAGCAATGCCAGGAGATGCGGGAGGAGAATCTGGCACACAGGCGGATTTGACACATGGACCACAGCCCGAATCATGCCGTGTGACACCCGCCGCAACTGCTTCAGTCCCCTGCCCCGAAATGAGTGATGCCATGACGCAGGAACTCATGGAATGCGGCAGCGACTTCCACCGGCGCGGTTGGTCGCTGGGCACAAGCAGCAACTACAGCGTGGTGATTGAGCGAGATCCGCTGACCCTGCTGATGACTGGCAGCGGATTCGACAAAGGGCGGCTGAGGCCGGAACAGTTTGTGATGGTGGATGAACAGGCGCGGCTTCTCAGCCCCGGGCCGCTCAAGCCTTCCGCGGAGGCCTTGCTTCATACCGTTCTGGCCAGGTACGGTGCGGGTGCCGTATTGCACACTCACTCGGTGGCGGCCACGGTGCTGAGCGAGCACTTTTTGAAGGACGGCGGACTGCGCATCGCAGGGTACGAAATGCTCAAGGGGCTTGCGGGCATCACCACGCATGAGGCTGAGGCGTGGATCGAGATTTACCCGAACACCCAGGATATCGCCGCTCTGGCCACGGTGATCGAGGCAAGGCTGCAAAACGCGGCCAACCCGTTGCGCCATGGTTTCCTCATGGCCGGCCATGGGCTTTACACCTGGGGCTGCGACATCGCGGCGGCCCGGCGCCAGGTGGAGGTGCTGGAGTTTCTTTTCGAAGTCGTCACGCAGAAGCGTTTGCTGTCAGGTGCTTTTTAAGCCGCACTGTGCTCATGGCCTACCTCCGCATTCCATCCACCCACTGTGTTATTGAAGACGTGGACAACATCCGCAGTTTTTTGCTGCCTCATGGCATACACTATGACCGCTGGCCGGTGGCGGGCCGCATCGACCGCGATGCCTCGCCGGAGGCGATCCTGGCCGCATATGCACCGGAGGTGGAAGCCCTGAAGCGAAGCGGCGGCTACATCACCGCCGACGTGGTGAACGTGACCCCCGACCTGCCCGGCCTGCAGCAGATGCTGGAAAAATTTAATCAGGAACACCGGCATGCGGAGGACGAGGTACGCTTCATCATCAAAGGCCGCGGCCTTTTTTACATCAATCCAGCAAACGGGGATCCCGTTTTCTCCATTGAGATCGAGGAGGGAGACCTCATTAACGTTCCCGCCGGCACAAAGCACTGGTTTGACCTCTGCCCGGACCGCACCATTCGGGCCATCCGACTTTTTCGCGAGAGGGCCGGGTGGACACCTCTCTATACGGGTGACGCGATCGCCGGAGGGTACCAGCCGCTCTGCTTGAGCATACCGCCCACGCCTGCCAAAGCCATTCAGATTGATCAGGCGGTCGCCATCGCCGCATGATCACTTTTGGAGGCAAGCTCATCCTGCTGGACATAGAAGGCACAGTTTCGCCGCTGGCATTTGTGCATGATATGATGTTTCCGTATGCGCGGCAGCGCGTCGACGCGTTTCTCTCAGCAAACTGGGATGATGCTGGTGTGCAGGCAGCGTTGAAGCAAATGGCGCAAGATGGCGGATCGCGTTGGGAAAATGTGCAGGATCTGCAGCCTTTCGTCGTGGCGGAAGTGCACCGTCTGATGGATGCGGATGTGAAAGCCACGGGACTGAAACTGCTGCAAGGGCTGATTTGGGAAGAAGGCTTCCGCACTGGTGAACTGCGCAGCAGGATCTTCGAAGATGTGCCGCACGCCCTGGCTCAGTGGTGCCGAAAGGGCTGCGACATCCGCATTTACTCATCTGGCAGCGTGCACGCCCAGAAGCTCTTCTTTGCGCACACCCAGCGGGGGGACCTTTCCGTGCATTTGTCCGGCTGTTACGACACCACCACCGGCTCCAAGCGCGAGGCCTCCAGCTACGCGTCCATAGCGGCTGACTGCCGTTTGCGGGCAAATCACATTCTCTTTGTAAGCGATGTTGCTGATGAATTGGACGCCGCACGAACCGCAGGCATGTTCACAGCTCTGGCGATCCGTCCAGGCAACCGATCTGCGCCGCCGCACGATCATCCAGTCATCCACTCTTTTTCAGAAATAGAAATCGCATGAATATTCACGGCCAGCCGCACCGCTCCATCGAAGCCGTTCCCAGCACACGGACCGCCCGCATCATTGACCAAACTGTCCTGCCGCATGGGGTGGAATGGCGGGAACTGCGGACGATGGAAGATGCCGCGGAGGCCATCAAGGTCATGCGGGTGCGTGGCGCGCCATTGATTGGCGCGACGGCCGCATTCGGCCTGTGCTTTGCCCTGCGGGAGAATGCCACGGACGCCGCGCTGCAGGTGGCCTACCACGTGCTGCATGCCACCCGGCCCACGGCGATCAATCTGCGCTGGGCGCTGGACCGCGTGAGGCGGGTGGTATCCCCGCTCAGCCCCGATGAACGCGCCGATGCCGCATGGGCTGAAGCACTGGCGATTTGCGAGCATGATGTGCAGGTCAATCACGCCATTGGCAAACACGGGCTGGAATTGTTCCGTGCCATCCAGACGAAGAAAGCCGACCCCGACGCTCCTCTGAACGTGATGACTCATTGCAATGCCGGATGGCTGGCCACGGTGGACTGGGGCACGGCTATTTCACCGGTGTATCAGGCGCATGATTCTGGCATGAAAATCCACGTCTGGGTGAGCGAGACGCGGCCACGTGGCCAGGGTGCCTCCCTCACGGCCTTTGAACTCAGGGAGCATGGCGTGCCGCACACTCTGATCGTGGACAACAATGCCGGACATCTGCTGCAGCGCGGGCTGGTGGATGTGGTCATCGTGGGCACGGATCGCGTGACGGCGCACGGCGATGTGGCCAACAAAATCGGCACCTACCTCAAGGCGCTGGCGGCAAAGGCGCATGACGTGCCCTTTTATGTCGCCACCCCCGTCAGCACCATTGACTGGACCATCACAGATGGCATTCGCGAAATCCCCATCGAGCAGCGTAGCGCGCGCGAAGTGACGCACATGCCCGGACTGACAGCGGCAGAGCAGCGCGAGGAAGTGCTGATCACTCCCGATGGGACGCAGGCGCGAAATGACGGCTTTGATGTGACGCCGGCAGCCCTCGTCACCGCTTTGGTGACAGAATACGGGGCCTTCCCGACCACGGCTTCAGCCCTGAAGGAGTTGCAGGCACAGGCCTAAATCAGGGCAATCCCTGATTTTTTTGATGTTTTGAACGGCGGCTTGGCATCGGACATCCGAATAGCCTTCGTCAGTTATTGCCTCAGAAAGAAAATCTCCTCTCTATGAACCGTTGCCTGATCAGTTTGTTGACAGGGTGGGCCTTGCTCATCGGAACTTCGGGTTTGTTTGCCCAGCAGCCCGCTGCGCCCTCACGGGCGATCATCGTTTTTGATGCCTCCGGCAGCATGTATGGCCAGGTGCCGGGCGGTGTGAAGATCGACATCGCCAAGAAAGTGGTGAGCGACATCGTCGGCTCCGTTGATCCCGCGATGGAGCTGGGTCTCATGGCTTACGGACACCGTAAAAAAGGCGACTGTGAGGACATCGAGCTGCTGGTGCCGCCGCAGCCAGGCAGCTCCGCCGCTATTTTGAAAGCGGTGTCTGGTTTGGAGCCGAAAGGCAAGACTCCACTGACGGCGGCTGTAATCCAGGCGGCGAAGTATCTGAGATTTGAAGAAGCAAAGGCCTCCGTGATCCTGGTAAGCGACGGGGTGGAGACCTGTGACAAAGATCCGTGCATGGCTGCGGAGGAACTGGAGCGCCTGGGCATTGATTTCACCTGCCACGTCATCGGTTTCGATCTCAAGCCCGGCGAGTCATCCGGCCTCGAATGTCTGGCGAAAAAGACCGGCGGCATGTACCTCGCGGCCAAGGATGCAGCGTCGCTGAAGACTTCGCTGGAAGCCGCCATGAAGCAAGTCGCCAAGCCCGTGACGACGCTGGTGGTGGATGCCAAGAAGTCCTCCGGCGGAGCGCTGATTGATGGCGTGAATTTCCAGGTCTTTGCCGAGGGTGCTGGTGAGAACGCCATTGCAACCGGAAGTGGCGGACACTGGAGCACGGAACTGCCGAAAGCTGGGAAATACACCCTGAGCGCGAAGCTGGGCGCAAAGTCGATCGAACTCGATGTGACGATCAAAGATGGCGAGACGGTGACAAAGGAAGTCGTGTTTGCTGAGACTGGAGTGAAAGCGGTGGCCTATGACAAGGAAGGCGGCGTGGCCTTTGAAAAGGACGTCAGCTGGGATCTTCTCGGACCGGCAGATGCCGAAGGCAGCCGCCCGAAGGTTTCCTTCAGCTATGAGGCCAAACCCTTCTTGCAAGTGGCGCCGGGCACCTACCTGCTTGCGGCGACGCGAGGCAATGCCACCGCCAGCGTAGAAGTCACGGTGAAAGAAGGACCGCCGCAGGTGGTGAAGGTCATTCTAGGCAGCGGCAACCTGAAGCTGAGCGCCATCAGCGCGGAAGGGCAGCCGCCGATTGCCAAAGATGTGAGCTGGGAACTATTCTCTCCGCCAGATGCGGAAGGTCAGCGCAAGAAACTGGGCTACAGCTACGAAGCACAGCCCAAAATGACCCAGCCATCCGGACCTTGCCTCGTGGTGGCGACTTACGGCAATGCCAAAGGGCAGCGAGAAGTAGAAGTCAAAGCGGGGGAAACTCAGGAGATCGTGGTCCTCCTAGGCAGTGGAAAACTCAAGCTCTCCGTAGTCATGGAGGAAGGCGGCACACCTGTGGCCAAGGACGTGAGCTGGGATGTCTTTGGCGAAGCAGATGCGGAAGGCAACCGCCCGAAGGTGGCCTACAGCTATGAGGCGCAGCCCACGCTGGCAGTCCCAGCGGGGAAATTTCAAGTGGAAGTGGCCTATGGCAATGCCAAGGCAAAAGCGATGGTGGAGGTCAAAGCGGGTGCGACTACGGAAAAAGTCATCAGCCTTGGGGCTGGCAAGCTCAAGCTTTCCGCACTGGCAGTGGAAGGAGCGGAGCCGATTTCCAAAGACTTGTTCTGGGAGCTACAAGGCGCCGCAGATGCAGAAGGAAACCGCAGCAGGGCTGGCTATAGCTACGATGGGCAGCCCTCCTTCAGCCTGCCTGCCGGAAAATACCTGCTGCAGTTGGAATGGGGCGCCGCCAAGACAAAACAGGAGATTGAAGTCGTTGCGGGAAAGCTGACGGCGATCCCCATCGTCATCAATTCCGGCAGCATCTCTATAAGCGCCATCATGGCTGAAGGTGCGGATCCTGTGTCCGAAGGCCTCAACTGGGACGTATTTGGCGAACCAAATGCCGAAGGTGAACGCACCAAGGTCACTTACAGCTATGACGCCCAGCCGAAGCTCCACCTCAAGGCAGGCAAGTACACCATCATGGTAACTCGTGGCGCCGCTGCCGCCAAAGCAGATGTCGAAATCCAGGCGGGCAAAATGGTCACCAACGTCCTCAACCTGAGTGCAGGCACGTTGAAGGCCAGCAGCTCCACCCCCGGAGACTGGGAGGTATTTGGCCCGGTGAATGCCGAAGGCGAACGCAAAAAACTCACCTACTCCTATGATCAAAACGCGAAGCTCTTCCTCCCGGTGGGCAAGGTGCTGGTGGTGCGCAGCAAGGACGGTAAAAAGGCCGAGCAGGAGGTGGAGATCAAACCCAATGCGCTGACCGAGCTCACGCTCGATGCGAAGTAGCCCTTTAACCGAATTTCATGCCTCTCAACGAGGCAGGCCTCGTTTCTCACATCAACATCACTCGCCATTATGAAACTTCACCAACTCATCCTGATCGGGTTGCTTGCGGGCAGCTTCACCTCATGCCACAAAACGCCTGAGAATGCCAAGGCTGCCGAAGACACCAAAAAGGCCGCTGAATCCGTCAAAGAAGCGGCCGTGAAAGAATTGGAAATAGCCAGGGAGAAGGCCATCGAACTCGAGGCCAAGGCCAAGAAAGAGGCCATTGTCCTGAAGGAGGAAGCGAAAGTAAAAACTGCCGAGGCAGCCAAGGCCTTGGAAGATGCGGCAAAGAGAGCCAAGGAATCTCTGACTCCGGCACCACAGCCGCCGCCTGCCCCTCCTCCAACTGCGGCACCGGCCACGCCGAAATGATCAGCCAACAGCACCGCTGAAGAACGAGCGTCAGGATTTCTCCTGACGCTCGTTGTTTTGACACACCATCACACTTCTTTCGGCACGGCATAGCCCTGGCGATACTCACGCGTGAGGAGGGCAAGAGCCTCCGGCGTGGCGGTGTCTCCCACAAAGGTTTCCTTGGCGGCATCGATTTCAAGCATCGGTCCCATTTTGATGTCGAGCTTCGAGGCATCGAGTTCGTTTTTGATGAGATGCTCGTGGAAGTCAGCGATCACATCATTCCAAGGCTGGAAGTCTTTGACCGCAGCCTCAGCCTGCTCTCGATTGTACTTCTGGCCGAGGCGGAAGGAGTTGTTGGCCAGGTGGCACCAGGCGCTGGAGAAGTGAATCTTCTCCACCTCGCCCTTAAGATCCTCCGATTTACGGCTGCGGATGGCTTCGATGAAGTTGGCCGCGTGCGTTTTGCCACCATCGCCCTTGAAGGTGTGGAGTTTCTGTCCGGCAGCATCATAAGCGGTGCCGCCGCCACGGCTGCCAGTGTAGTAGCCGCCTTCGCATTCGATGATGAGAAAGGCGCCTGTACGACGCCGCAGGTACACATCAGGCGCTTTGACGCCCTTCTGCCGTGGCAGGTTGTGGAAGTCGATGATCACTGGGATGCTTCCCGTGTCCATGTAGGCGAAGTGGGTGTTGGGTGTTTCGCCGGCATCATCCCAGGCGAAGCGGCCGCCACCGGCGATCACACGTTTGGGCAGGGCCACCTTGTCACGGAAGACGACATTGCGCAGGTCATCGAGGATGTGCGGTCCCCAGTTGCCCATCTCGCCGTTGCCAGTGTTCCAGTTCCAGTGCCAGTCGTAGTGGAACTTCTCGCGGGAGATCGGCTCGTCTTTCGCCGGGCCAAGCCAGATGTCGTAATTCACCGTGGCGGGTGGTGTGAGTGGCTCGGTGCGTTTGCCGATGGAGGCGCGCATGCTGTAGTGATTGCAGCGCACGTACTTGATCTTGCCCATCGTTCCTGCATCCAGAAAGCCTTTGATCTCCTCCTGCAGAGGATCACTGCGCTGCTGCGTGCCGCCTTGTACGATGCGGTTGTACTTGCGCGCGGCTTCGACGAGTTTGCGCCCTTCCCAGATGTTGTGGGAGACGGGCTTTTCCACATACACGTCCTTCCCGGCCTGCATGGCCCAGATGGATGCCAGCACATGCCAGTGATTTCCCGTGGAAACAACGACAGCATCGATGCTCTTGTCCTCCATCACCTTGCGCAGGTCCTGGGTGGTCCTGGCATTGGGAAAAGCCTTCTTTCCTTTGTCCAGCGCTGCGGTGTCAGGATCGCAAAGATAAGCGATTTCAACCCCGGGCACCTTGGCCATGCGACCTGCATTGCCAAGTCCCTGGCCGCCGAGTCCGATCGAGGCAATGCGGATGGTTTCGTTTGCCCCCAGCACGCGGCTGGCAGACAAAGCGGTGAACGCGAGTGCGGAGTGGGTGATGAAGGAACGGCGTGAGGTCATGGGTTGGGACGGATTGGAGACGGATTGGAGACGGAACTTCTGCCAGAACGCAGCCCTGCCCACAACTCCTTCGCCAACTTCCCACATTATTTTTGGCCTGCTCCTGCAGCGCCCCTTTTATACCCCGCCACGGCTGTTTTCCTCCAGATTGATGCCGCTGATCTGCGTGTTGAGGGTGCAGAAGTCATAGACGACGCCGATCAGGAAGCCACCGCCTGTGACGAGATAGAGCAAGCCGGTGGCCCATTTCCCCAGGTAGAAGCGATGGACACCGAACACCCCAAGATAGGTCAGCAGAATCCAAGCGACTGTGTAATCGAGTCTGCCCTGGGCAAATCTGCGATCCGCCTGACGATCCATTCCGGGAATCAAAAACAAATCAATCAACCAGCCCACGCCGAGAAGGCCTCCCGTGAAGAACCACAGGATTCCCGTCTTGGTTTTGCCAAAGTAAAAGCGGTGCGCTCCGGTAAATCCAAAGATCCAAAGAAGATAACCCACCAGTTTGTTGTGTGTGGAAGGAAGCGTGGTGTTGTTCATGACGGCCTTATCATCATGCGTGGCGGACATCTTGCGATTGCAAATCTGCTTCATTTTTACCAGTCCGAGCCTGAAGGCTGGACAAGCCGCGAAGGATGCGGCTAATCTGCCCGTGCCATGAACATCGCAGATCTTGTCTTTGTGGGTTTCAATCGTCGTGTCGCAGCACTCAGGCGCCAGAACGGAGAGATCGTCTGGGAATGGAAGGCCTCCCATGGGGCATCCTACGTCAGCCTGCTGCTGGATGGTGGAACGCTGATCGTGTCGGTCCAGGGATACATGTATGGTCTGGATGCAGCCACCGGAAATCAGCTCTGGTTCAATCCCATGAAAGGCTTTGGCACCGGCGTCACGGCTCTTGTTTCTCTCCATGGCATGAGCAGCAATCCGCTGAGCGCCGCTGCGGCGGAGCAGGCGGCCCAGCAGGCAAGTCAGTCCTCAAACGCGGGAAGCACGAGCACGTGATGAATTGCCCGGCCATGCACGTTTTCATGGGAATTCCAAACGGGTTGCGTGAGGGGGCGGAGATGCTTGACTGCCAAATCCCATGATCATCATGCCCCGGAAACTCGCTTCTCCCACCACGCAATTTGCCAGTCTTTTGTGGGCTGGTGTTTTGGGTTGCGCCCAGCTTTCGGCACAGCATGCCACGGTGTCTGCCGCAGTGGAGCAGGCGCATGGCGTCCTTTGGCGCTCGTTTGTTGATTCCCATGGCATCATTGATGACTATGTGGGAGAGCGGCCCACGCCCGAAGACTGCAAACTGGGAAAACCGAATGCAATCGGCTGGTGGAGCCCGATTGAAAACGGACCCATGTTCACCGGCCTCTATCTTCCGGCGGCCTGCGAACGCGCCCGCCGCAGCGGAGACGCCACGGACAAAATGCATGCGGGACAGCTTGCACAGGGCCTGCTGAAATGCGCTTCCGTATCGGATGTACCAGGGTTCATCGCACGTGGAGTTGGCACAGATGGCCGCTGCCACTATCCGCTCGGGTCGGATGATCAGACGCACCCGTGGTTCCTGGGTCTGCACGCCTATTTCAAGAGCGGCCTCCCTGCCGAGAAGGAACGCCAGCAGATCGCGGCCAAGGTGAAAGAGGTGGCAGAGGTGCTGCAGTCCACAGGGTGGCAGTGCCCTTGCGATGGTGACTTCAAAGGACAATACCGTGGCGCCTACAAAGGACATCTGTTTCGAGATGCCGTGCGCTACCTCTATCTGCTGCGTGCCACGCATGAAATCACCGGCGAAGGCATCTGGCTGGAACGCTACCAGAAGGCTCTGGTGGAGCGTCCGGCCAATGCCAGCAAAACGCGGGCTGAGATCTGCGCTGAAGGCTACGCCTTTGATCACGAGGCGATCAAGCATATCGACGAATTCCAGCTGTGGATTTATGTGGGCTGCCAGGGCTCGCTCGCGCAGCTTGTAAAGATGGAAACAGTAGAAACGGTCCGTGACCGCTATCGTGCAGGGCTGGCGCTTAATGCCCGCAACGCGGCCGCTGCCATCACTGCGCACTCCCAGTTCGACAACGCCGACACCAAGGTCTTCGGCAATGCCGACTGGCGGGCCGTTTACTCCACCTGGTTTCCCCAGCACACGCAGGAGGAGGCCGCCAAACTCGCAAAAATCGAGGACAAAGCAAAACGCGGCGAGCGCAAATACTACGAGGCCAAATGGATGCGCAACCCGTTGGCGGCTGCCGTCATTGCCGCCCTCGGGGGAGATTCAGCACGCACGGAAATCCATGCAGCCATCTGCCATTACGATTACAGCAGGCTGCACATGGCGGAGTTGTTCTTTGCCGAATGCGCCTACTACGCGCTGCCGGAAGCACGCTGATATAGTTCCCCACTTGATTCGTTTAAACTTTCCCATGAAAATCCGCCACCTCCTCGTCCCCTGCCTCCTCATCAGCGCCGCCGCCTTTGCCGCAGACCCGCCCAAAATTCCGGCCGAACCCATCGCCGTAAAGAAGGAGCTGCTGTTCTCCGATGAGATGACGGGCAGCGAGCATGACAAGCGCTGGCACCGTGTGGTGGACACTTTTGTCTTTGAAAAAGATGCGCTGAAAGGCACGCAAACACGCGTGAAGGACATGCCTTCCAAGGATGGAAAATCCGTGATCACCGCACACGCAGCCGTCTATGGCCTGGAAGTTCCCACCAAGGACAGCGTGGTGGAAGTAAAAATGCGCTTCGATGGCTGCACGATGATGGATGTGGAATTCGACGACCGCAAATACACCGCCGCCCACTACGGCCACCTCTGCCGGGCGCAGATCCGCCTGGACAAGGTGACCATCATGGATGAGCGCGAAGGCAGCCAGAACCTGATCATCAAGGAGATGCGCAAGGATCCCGCCAAGAAGGACGAGGTAAACAAGATGATGGCCGGGAAAAGCGCCACCTTCCCCGTGCAACTGGAGCAGAACAAGGAGTACACCGTCGTGGTGGAAACCGTGGGCGATGAAATGCGCGTGAGCATTGATGGCAAGGCCGTGGCCTTTCTGAAGTCTCCTGGCATCGGCCACGAGACAAAGTCGAAGATCGAACTTGGCGTGGCGGGTCAGAGCGGCTGGTTTGACGACATCAAGGTCTGGAACGCCGCGCCTGCGAAATAAGCCTCTCCCGAAAATCTCATGAGGCGCGGGGTGCAGCAGCACCTCGCGCTTTTTTTATGGCCATCACAGCGCGGTATCCGAGCAGCAACGCCAGCACCAGCGCGAATAGGAACGGATAGGTGACATCCGACTTCACGATGATCCAGTAGTGCAGCACACCGCCCATAGTGATGTAATAGGTGAGGCGATGCAGCTGCGCCCAGCGAGGACCACCGAGCTTTTTGATCATGGCATTGGTGGAGGTGACGGCGAGCGGCACCATCAGCAGAAAGCTGAACATGCCGATGGCGATGAAGGGACGTTTGTACACATCTCCGATCACGGTCTGCAACTGCCAGTCGCGATCATAAGCCAGATAGGTCATGAGGTGGACGAGGCCATAAAAGAATGCATACAAGCCCAGCAGCCGGCGCTGCTTGAGCAGCCAGTTCCAGCCGTAGATCTTGCGCAGCGGCGTGACCAGCAGCGTCAGAAAAAGAAAAACGAGCGTGAGCACTCCCGTGGCACGCGTGACGAACTCCACGGGATTCGCCCCCAGTTTGCCACGCCAGCCATCGATGAGGATGAGGAGGACGGGCAGCAGTCCATTGAAGAGAAAGAGCTGCCGGTGAAAGCGGGTGTCTGCGCTGAAGTTCATGACGGGTTAAAAGTCCGTGGTGAGATCCATGCCTTCATAGAGATGCGCCACCTGCTCCGCGTAGCCATTGAACATGAGAGTGGGACGCGTGCCTATTTCACCGATGCGCCTCTCCCGGGCCTGCGACCAGCGCGGATGATCGACCTTCGGGTTCACATTCGAATAGAAGCCATATTCACCCGGATTGGCGAGGCTCCAGGTGGTTCCCGGCTCGCGATCCATAAGCGTGATCTTCACCACCGACTTGATGCTTTTGAAGCCATACTTCCACGGCACCACCAAACGCACCGGCGCGCCATTTTGATTGGGCAATGTCTTGCCATACAGGCCGGTGGCCAGCAGCGTCAGCGGATGCATCGCCTCATCAAGCCGCAGGCCCTCCTGGTAGGGCAGATCAATGCCGGCGAAACGCGAGTCAGGCATCTGCTTGAGATCATAGTACGTTTCAAAGGCCACGTGTGTGGCTGCGCTCAGCGGCTCCACCTGGTATAACAATTTGGAAAGAGGGAAGCCCACCCAGGGGATGACCATGGACCAGCCCTCCACGCAGCGGAAGCGATAGGTCCGCTCCACGGATTCAAATTTAAGCAGGTCGGCGAGATCATAGGTGCGCGGTTTCTTCACCAATCCTCCAACCTGCACGCTCCAGGGGTCCGTGACAAAATTCTTGGCCTTGGCCGCCACCTCGGATTTGTCGGTCGAAAACTCGTAGTAGTTGTTGTAACCCGCGATGTCCGTAAACGAATTCAACTTTTCATCCGGGGCCAGCCCTGTCTGCACCGACGGCTCTGCCACGGTGACGATGGACGCCCCCGTATTCTTCACCTCAGGCCGCGGGCTGAAGGTGCGATACAATCCCGCCGTAGCCAGAGTGGATCCGGCCCAGATGGCGGACTTCATGAAGAAGCGCCGGTTGCGAAAAGTCTCCTCTGGCGTGATCTCGCTGGAGGAAATGCGGGGGCTGTGTTTCATGGCGGGTGAAGCGTGGGCTTCCTGGTGGGAGTAGCTGGAGTCCGGGATATTCCCGCACAACGAATGACAACTGGCAAGTTGCATCCGCCGCCATCACCTCACACGCTTTGGCATTCCATGTCCCTCCTCGAACGCCTCTTCTCCATCGGCCCCATCCGCAAAGCCATCTGGCAGCTGTGGTATCCCTTTCTCACCCGCCGGCTGCGCGGCGAGGAGGTGCTGTTCTTAAACTATGCCTTTGAAACGGATCCCCCAGTGGGCCTGAAGCTCGATCCTGCGGACGAACCCAACCGCGCCTGCATCCAGCTCTATCATCATGTGGCCGCTCAGGTGGAGCTGCAGGGAAAAAACGTGCTGGAGGTGAGCTGCGGCCATGGTGGTGGCGCTTCGTGGCTCACCCGCACCCTTCATCCGGCCAGCTACACAGGCCTTGATCTCAATCCAACTGGCATCGCCTTCTGCAAAAAGCGCCATCAAGTTCCGGGGCTCCGCTTTGTGCAGGGAGACGCACAGGTGCTCCCCTTCCCTCCGCAATCGTTTGATGCGGTCATCAATGTCGAGGCGTCCCACTGCTATCCAGATTTCCCCGGCTTTCTGACCCGAGTGGCGCGAGTGCTGAAGACGGGTGGTCATTTTCTCTATGCCGACTTTCGTTTTCGCGATCAATGGGCCGAGTGGGAGCAGGCCATTTCAAATGCTCCACTGGAGATTCTGCAAACGCGTGACATCCGCGCTGAAGTCCTGCGCGGCATGGAGATCAACGCCGCACGCAGCGAGGCGCTTATCTGCCAGCGGCTGCCGAAGTTTCTCCACTCGCTGGGCCGCGATTTCGCCGGCCTGCCGGGAGCGCGGGTGTATGAGGCGCTGAAGTCGGGCGAACTGTCCTACCGTTCGTGGTGCTTCCGCAAGCCGTGATCAGGCACCGATGGCCAGCCAGTGAAACTCCACCGAGAACAGGCGCGACACATCCCAGGTGGAGATGACCGCCTGGAAGCCGAACTCCGTGAGATTTGCGGCTTTTAGCGTCAGGCGCGAGCTCTCCCGCCGGTCCATGTCAAAGCCGGTGAGGCCGAGGTGCACCACCGGAACGGCAGAAAAGGGCGAATCAAAGACGACTTCGTACACGAACTGCCTCGGCTCGGCAAAGTCGGGATACACCACGTCAAGCGTCCAGCCCTCCGTCAGGATGCCGACACCCACATTGGAGGACAAAACTTTCCAAGGAACGGAGGATGAATTCATGCGGCTGTCATAGAGCAGCATCCGGGCCGGTCACCGTCTTTCTTGTCACAAACGCGTGCTTTTGATCAGCGGTTTATCCGAGCCGATCCGCAGCAGAAATCTCCAGGCCCGCATCCAGACCGCCTCCCGCAAAAGCACGAGCGGCGACTCCGCCAGAAGGCGGAGCTTTAAGCCACGACCTCCAGCAGCGCTTTTTGAATGTTGTTCTTTCCCGACTTTGGAAATGGCCGCGGCATCGGCTGCGCATTGCCGTTGGCATCCACGGTGCGGCAGCGCACTTCATACTTTCCAGGTGCCAGCTTGACCGGCTTGGCGGTCCATCGGCAGAGTGTGTGGCGCAGCGGCCATTCAAGCGGCCGGCGCGTTGCAGGATCAAACTGCACGGGATGCAGCGGCGCACCCTTGAAGCCAGCGATGCCACTGCCGTCAAAGGGCACGATCTCCGCATCCTGCCACGGTGCCTTGGAGAAGTGCGGATCATTCGATGGAAGCGGTGCACTCACATCACGCACCCAGTACTGCACTTTTTTGAGGCCGGAAATGCCCACTTGCGCATTGCCATGCAGTGCCAGCGGATCGGCAGCCTTGATCTGCGCGGGCAGATCGCCAAAGCGCGCGAATGTCTTCAGCCAGGAGTTGGTGTCGTTGTTCCCATTGGCATAGGTGTCGTCGGACCTGTGGGCGTTGGTAAAGCCAATGCGCTGGAGCCATTTCACCGATTTGAAACCATACGCCTCCGGCACGATCATGCGCACCGGGCCGCCACGCTCGCCGGTGAGGAATTCACCATTGAGCTTGTAGCACAGCATTACAGGCAGTTCTCCTGGCGGCTCCTCAAAGACACGGTTCATCGGCAGGTAGCATTTGAAGATCTGCTTGGGGTCTTCGTTGTGGTGGCCGTGGTACCAGACGTGGCGCAGATTTTCCACCGGCCCGCACTCCCACAGCACATCCCGCAGCGGTACGCCCTCCCACAGGCCATGCCCCAGCGGATCGGCCAGATTGTTGCACGTGATGACCTTCAGATAACTGACCGCCTTCGTCTTCGCGATCTCCATGAGCATGTCAAACGTCAGTGCGGTGCCGTCGCTGCGCAGCATGGGGCGCTCGATTTTTGCATTGCTGGCAGGATCTGAAATGATTTCGAGCTGCCACGTCTCGCGCACCATGCCGATCTCCCGCAGTTTTTCGGGGGGCAGCTTGTAGGGCAGCGGGTTGCCGCGCTCCACATTGTAAAAATCTCCCGAAGGCGTGATGCAGCAGCCGCCTTCTTCACAGACGGGGCCTGCCTTCTTTCCCGCCGCCTGCAGTTCGGCACGAGTCGTCAGCACCGCAGCACTTGCGGTGCCCAGCTTGAAAAGATCACGGCGGGAGAATGCTTTGGCCTTCATGCGCACGATTTAAATCCAAACCGACGGCGAAAGACAAGCTCTCAATCCGGCAGCTTGGCTGGCTCGGGAGCAGCAGCAGGAGCGGGCGCGGTACTTTTCACCGTCACGCCATTCCTGGTCTGCTCCATCGTCGGGTCAAAGGCAAACTCGAAGATGGCGCCATCCAGCTTGTTGAGCATGTACTCCTGCAGCAGATCAGCGTCTTCGGCAAACATGGCCTCCAGCCAGGCGCGGCTTTCCGGGCTGTCGAGCTTGCCGGTGCCTATGGACAGCATTCCGTGTTCATGCCCCTTGGCGGCTTTGATCAGATCCATGCGCTTTTCCATCTCTGTCTGAAATTCCGGCGTTTCCATCATTTTCCCGAGGCGCTCCATGAAAGGGGCCAGCTCTCCGCTTTTGTTCAGTTCATCGGGAGAGGCGTCTTTGTAGCGGGCGATGAAGGCATCCACTTTGCGGCGCACAGCTTCAGACACCGGCTTTGGCCGATAGTGTTTGGGCTCCGATTTTTCTTCGGAAGAAACCGTTGCAACCTCGGCTGCCGGGGCAGTCGTGACGGCCAGCACCGGGGCTGGCTTCTTTGGCGGCGCCGCAGGTGATTTCGTGGTTGGCCGCCAGATCAGCCAAACCAGCGCGACAAACACCCCCGACACCAGCAGGGCGACAAGGTTCTTGTTCATAAGATGCGGAGGTAAATTACTTCGCCTGAAAATAACCGCGCTGCTTGGCGCTGATGGGCAGCCCGAGCTTTTCCATGACCTTGAGCATGTCCTCCCACACAGCGCGCTTCGCACGGATACCGTCGCCCATTTTTTCCTCTCTCAGCAGGTAGGATGGATGGTAGGTGACCATGGTGGGAATGCCGCTGGTGCTGTGAAACTTCCCCCGCAGACTGCCAACGCTGCCGGGAATGCCCAGCCCCTCAGCCGCCGTGGCACCAAGGGCCACGATGACTTTTGGCTGGATGAGATCGATCTCCGTGAGAATAAACGGCAGGCAGGCTTTCATTTCTGCGGCTTCAGGCTTGCGATTGCCGCTGCCCTGGTTCTCCATCGCCGGCCGGAATTTGCAGATGTTGCTGATGTACACCTGCGGACGGTCCAGCCCCATGGCCTTGATGATGGCGGTAAGTTTCTGCCCCGCAGGTCCGACAAACGGCTCGCGCATTTTTTCCTCCTCCGCTCCCGGAGCTTCACCCACAAACATCAGGCTCGCGCGCGGATCTCCCACGGCAAAGACCATGGTCTGGCGCAGGCTTTTCATGGCTCGTGCAGGTTCCCAGTTCTCCGCCATGGCTCGCAGCGCCGCGAGTTTTTCTTCGAGCGTTGCACCGGCCACCTCAAGCAAACCGGATGGCTTTGTCGCTGGTGGCGGAGTTTCACGAAGCATCCGAAGAACTGGCGCTGGTGCAGGAGCAGATGCAGTTGAAGCTGCCGCCGGCCGGAAGACTTCTGGTGCGGCAGCAGTGCGCACTACGGGCGCATGGCTGACACCCGTGAGTTTCTCCATCGTCCCCGGTCGCAGCGCAACATGCGTCTTTCCCTGAAGCTGACGCTGCTGCAGGTGCTGAATGAGGAGATCGGAGGCGGCGGACATGGGGAGAGGCGGACAAAATGCCGAATGACCTGTGAATGTCGAATGCGGAGATTGGCTCATTCGTCATTCACTCCCCCAGCACACTCCACCTCAAAACGCTCACCGGATGCAGAAACCACCCGTTGGTGATGGTGGGAGCATGCACCGTGATGACCTCGCAGCTCTTGAGATTGATTCTTTCCCGTCACGCTTTCCCGTCACGCCTTGCGGCTCAGCCGCATGTCCATCCACACCGCGAGGATCAGCACCACGCCGCGGGCGACGAATTTTTTATCGTTCTCCACCGACATGAGCTGCATGCCGTTCAGCAGGCATGCGATGATCAGGGCACCCAAAAGTACGCCCAAAACCGTGCCGCGCCCGCCGCGCAGGTTCACACCGCCGATCACACAGGCGGCCACGGCATCCAGCTCCATCAGGTCGCCCACCGTTGTCGTGGATGATCCCGCATAGGCCGTCTGCATGAAGCCGGTGATGGCCACGATGGCCCCCATGCAGCCATAGGCCGCGATGACAGTTCGCTTCATCGGCACCCCGGAAACCAGCGCCGCCTCCGCGCTCCCGCCGATGGCATACAAATGCCTGCCCAGCGCCGTGTGCTGCGTGAGCGCATACACGATCAGCATCACCCCGCCGAGGATCAACGATGGCAGCGGGATGCCGCGAAACTGACCGGTGACGAGCACAAACAATGCAATGGCCTGCGCGGCAATGAACAGTCGCAGAAAGGCCATCTCACGGCTTTCCACCGCAAAGCCATGGGCGATGCGCTGCCTGCGCGCGCTGAGCGTGGTGAAGATCAGTGCGAACACGAGCACCGCGGCCAGCACCCAGCCATAGTGAGCCGGCAGGTAGTAGGTGGTGAGCAGCGAGTACAGATTGCTTTGCCCGCCGGGGACGACGGGCACGGTGGAGTTGTTGATCACTCGCCAGAACAGGCCTTTGAAAATCAGCATCGCCCCGAGCGTGACGATGAAGGAGGGCATGCGCTCGCAGACGATGAAGGCCCCCATGGCCATCCAGATCAGCACGCCGCAGAGAAATCCGAGCCCCAAAGCGGCCGGTGCCGGCAGGTGCTGATGCATGACCAGCACACTCCCGATGCCCCCGAGCAAACCCACGCCGCTGCCTGCGGAAAGATCGATGTGCCCCGGCAGCAGCACAAGCAGCATGCCCATGGCCAGCGTGGCTGTGATCGAGAGCTCGGTGACAAGCATCGAGAGATTGCGCGCGCCCAGGAATGCGGGCTCTTTGGCAGCAAAGAAGGCGCACACCGCGAGCAGCGCGATGGCAATGGGAAGTTCTCGAAAGCGTAGATTCACACAGGCTCAGTTTTGCGATGCAAAGAAGATGCCGAGGATGATCAGGAGGATCACGATGGCGATGGTGATCTTCACCCAGCTCAGCGGGTATTCGCCGCCGATCTTGCCCGTGGCCCCATTAACGGTGACCTGATAGGTCTTCGTGCCATAGGTGTAGGTCAGCAGCCAGACTGGCAGCAGCACGTGCTTGAATGTCACTGCGCTATACTCGGGAAAGATCTGCAGATTGCGGCTGGTGTCCCCGGGGATCTGCTGCTGGCACGCACGGCGGAGGATGTCGTCCATCCTTCTGCGCGAGTCCTCGGCCGCCTGCACGAGATCGATCTGATACTGCTCAACCACCCAGCCGGAAAGATACCCGGGATCATAGGGCAGCAGATCGGTGGTGGTGGGAAAGGGCTGCAGCTTTTCCAGCAGATGCCCATGCACACCTTTGGAGGCAGGAACCAGCAAGTCGTCGAAATCGCCGCTGTAGTGGCCGGACGCATACTCCCAGCGTGTGTGCTGCTGGCGGTTACCTTTATCGTCCGTCGTGTAGTAGTGGTAGCCGGCCTCCGCCTCCCAGGGGCATTCGGCATGCGCGTCGAAGGTCCAAAACGGCAGATACATGCCGTGCAGGGTGTCAGTCATGGCCTTCTGTCCCAGCGCATTCGGCGCCCAGAAATGGCTGCCATACCAGCGGCGGATGTCCTCGCGCACCTGGCTTTCGGGAACTTTGAAGGGAAGCTGACTGCCAGGCCGGATGGGAGCGCCGACATCATCCACGGCGATGATGGCCGGGGACCCGCAGAAGTCACAATTCTGCGCCACACGCTTTTCATCAAACACCGAGATGGCATTGCAGCTCTGACATTTCACGGTTTTGCGCGCAGCATTCCAGCCGCGCTGGTTGTCAGGAATGGACCGCAACATGGCCGCCAGGTCATTCTCCTCCACCAGCGTGCCATCGGCTTTGAGTTCCGCCGGGGACACCGTGCCGCAGTAGGGACAGACCAGGGCCTTCTTGGACGGATTCCATACGGCCTCGGCACCGCAGGCTGGACAGGCGAATTTTGAAATGGCGGTGACTTCAGACATAAAATGCGCGTGTGGGGTGGAAGCTGGCACGATTAACCGGAGAAAACCGAAGGCTGTCCATTCCAAAAACTGGGTCAAAACATTTTGCGGGAGCCGGCTACTGCATCCTGTCAGCTCTCCTATAGAGGCGAGTCCGATCGCTCAAAGAAACAAATTGATAATCTCGGGTCGAAAATTTCCTCTCGAAAGGACTGAAAGGCTTCAAGTCAGCAGGCCACCACTTGGGCTTCAAGCGACTGTTTTGATATGTCTCATCCAAATAACTTTGGTACAAGTTTCGCTCTTGAATCTTTTTGAAAATCTCCGCCTGCAATTCCAGATCGTTCACTCTCCAACAGGTGAATATTGTAATGTGCGGTCTTGGAGATTTTTTGCCAAAAAGTCGATAAAAATTCTGCCTCACAATGAAGGCACGCTCCAGACTCGTCCCTGGGCCTTCTCCCACCATGCTTCTCATGCTGTCTGGCATCGGGTCTTTTGACTCAATACTCCATTCTGAAATGACGGGCTCATCCGAATACTCAATCTGCGAAGCGACCCGTGCGAGTGAGCCCGCTACCACGACGGCCACCCCACAGGCAACGAGGCACAGGGCGACTCTCGGCAGCCAAAGCAATCTCTTCATGTGAGATCGTTACCATGGATGTAAATTGAATCAAATTCCGGCTGTTTTGCCTTGTCATTTGCTTGGCGGGCCGCGCAAAATACGGTCATGCGATTTCATCACATCCTTTCGGTCGTCCTCATTACCCTCGCGGTCACTGTTTCTGCCGCCACCGTCAAAGACCGCGAAGGCGCAGTGCGGGGCGACAAGGCTAAAATGGAAAACGACCCGCGCTGGAACTGGAACGACCTCGATGGCGGCTTCCGTCTGGCCAAGACGACCGGCAAGCCGCTGCTGGTGGTGCTGCGCTGCCTGCCCTGCATGTCTTGCGCCGGCATCGACGCCAGCGTGCTGGAGGAGCAGGAACTCGTGCCCCTGCTGGACCAGTTTGTGTGCGTCCGGATTATCAATGCAAACGCGCTCGATCTCTCACGCTTCCAGTTTGACTACGATCTCTCCTTCTCCGCCATCATGTTCAATGGAGACGGTACCATCTACGGCCGCTACGGCTCGTGGTTGCACCAGAAGGATCCGCTGAACAAAACAACGACCAGCTTTAAAAAGGCGCTAGAAGCGGCCCTCTCCGTCCATCAGGGCTATCCGTCCAACAAGGCCCAGCTGAGCGGCAAACAGGGCGGCCCCACCCCCTACCAGACTCCCATTGAGTTCCCGGCCCTGGCCGGCAAATACCAGAGCAAGCTCGACTGGAATGGCAAAGTGGTGGCCAGCTGCGTGCACTGCCACATGGTGGGAGACGCCTTCCGCGCCTACTACCGCAGCCAGAACAAGCCCGTGCCTGTGGAGTGGATTTATCCGCAGCCGTCCATTGAGACCTTGGGAATCACCCTTGCCACGGATGATGTCGCCAAAGTGGAGGCAGTCGTCGCGGATTCAGCGGCAGCCAAGGCCGGCGTGCAGGCAGGTGACAGCTTCGTCACCCTTGATCAGCAGCCGCTTGTTTCCATCGCGGATGTGAGCTGGATTTTGCATCGCTCACCAGATTCAGGTTCTCTGCCCGCCAAAATCCTGCGCGGAGGCAAGGAAACGCCCGTCACCCTCGGCCTCCCCGCCGGCTGGCGCCTGAGCTCAGACATCGGCAAACGCGTCGGCACCTGGCCCATGCGCGCCATGGCCTTCGGTGGCATGAAGATGGACGACATCCCCGATGACGAACGCGCCACCCTCGGCTTGGACAAAAACCAGATGGCGTTGCGCATCTTCCACGTCGGAGAGTTCGGCCAGCATGCCGCCGCCAAAAAAGAGGGGTTCAAAAAGGACGACATCATCGTCCAGATCGGCGACGACAAGCAGCGCCTGACCGAAAGCGCCCTCATCGGAGACCTCCTGCTGCACCACCTTCCCGGTGAGAAAATCCCTGCCATCGTGCTGCGCGGCAAGGAGCGGGTGGAGCTGAAATTGCCCCAGCAATAATTAAGATTCCCGTAGTTTCAGCGCTGTTTCCGCACCTTTTTACCCCTGAAAATGCCGTTTGCATTCCCGGGAGCGGCCTGCATACTCCACGCCCCCTGCGAGTCGCCATATAATTCGCCGTTGGTCTCCGCGCCTGCCTCTCTTCGAGATGTGCAGGGTTCTCGCCCGGAGGTAACCCGGCTGGTAGTGTTAGTACAAATCCTATGTCAGTACGTCTTGCTCGATTTGAGATGCCAAGCCGCCTTGTGAAAAACGAGGCCACGGCCACCGAAACCTACGCCCAGTTCACCGCTGAACCTTTTGACAAAGGTTACGGCCACACGATTGGGAACTCCCTCCGCCGCGTGCTCCTTTCCTCCCTGGAAGGCGCCTCCATCACCTCCGTGAAAATCCGCGGTGCGGAACACGAATTCACCACCCTGCCGGGCGTGCTCGAAGACGTTGTTCAGATCATCCTGAACCTCAAGAAGGTCCGCTTCAAGCACCACAGCGATGCCAAGGAGCCCCGCCTCCTCTCCATCCTGGCTGACAAGGAAGGTGCTGTCACCGCTGGCGACATCAAGGAAGACAACCACTACGAAGTCATCAACAAGGACCTCGTCATCTGCACGCTGGACCGCAAGACCAAGTTCGAATGCGAATTCGAAGTGCGCGTGGGCCGCGGTTTCTCCACCTGGGAAGAAAACAAGCGCGTTGACACCCCCATCGGCGTCATCCCGATCGACTCCATTTACAGCCCCGTCACCCGCGTGAAGTACGCGGTGGAAAACACCCGTGTGGGTCAGAACACCGACTATGACAAGCTGGTGCTCGACATCTGGACGGACGGCCGCATCACCCCGCAGGACGCCCTCCTGCAGTCCGCCGCCATCCTGCGCCACCACCTGGACGTGTTCGTCAACTACGACGACAAGGCCATCGAATTCGAAGCCGCACCGGAAGCCCAGAGCGAAGAAAACAGCGAGCTGCGCAAGCTCCTGAACATGAGCGTCAACGAGATCGAACTCTCCGTCCGCGCCGCCAACTGCCTGAACAACGCCAACATCACCAGCGTGGGCCAGCTCGCGATGAAGACCGAAGGCGAAATGCTCCGCTACCGCAACTTCGGCAAGAAGTCCCTCACCGAGATCAAGGAAAAGCTCGCCGAGCTGGGTCTGTCTCTCGGCATGAAGTTCGATCCTGCGCTGCTTGAGGCCACCCCTGGCGGTGTCTCCCTCCTCGCCCGCAGCAGCATGATCGGCGACGACGATGAAGAAGCCGACTCCCTCGACTTCAGCAAGCTGGTGGACAGCCATCTGCCAGACGCAGATGACGAAGACGAGTAATCAAATCACAGGAAACAGAAGACCCATTTAGTTAGAATTTTAGGACAATGAAACACGGAAGAAAAATCGTCAAACTTCAGCGCAAGCAGGATCACCGCGACGCGCTCCTCATGAATCTCACGTGCTCGCTCATCGAGCATCGTCGCATTCGCACCACGCTGGCCAAGGCCAAGGCTCTCCGCCCCTACGCTGAGAAGCTCGTCACCCTCGGCAAGCGCGGCACCCTGCATGCCCGCCGCACCGCCCTCTCCTCACTCCGTCACAAAGACATGGTGAAGAAGCTCTTCGAAGAGATCGCCGTGGCCTCCAAGGACCGCGTCGGTGGCTACACCCGCATCACCAAGCTCGGCCAGCGCCGCAGCGACTCCGCTCCGATGGCCTACATCGAGTGGGTGGACGCTTACGTGCCCAAGGCCGCCGCAGCTCCTGAAGCTGAAGCCGCCGCTGAACCGGCAGCCGCAGAAGAAACAGCTCCTGCCAAGGCCCCCGCCAAGAAGAAGGCTGCTCCGAAGAAGAAAGCCGCCGCTGCTGAATAAGCAGGCGTCTCTCATCGAGAACAATCCAAACCCAACGCGGGAGTCGCAAGACTCCCGCGTTTTTTGTCTTGGGACAGATTTTAAAGCGTCTCGTTGCTGGGCGGCGGAGAACCGTTTTCATCCTTCAGCGGCTGGGTTGTCTCAAAGGAAAAGCCGCCAAACCATTGCACCAGCTCTGTCAGCGGCACATCCATGCGTCCCTGTGTGCGCACGTAGCCGTTGGTTAGTCCGGCGGGCTCCGCGCCGGGCTTGAAGTCATCGCCATGCGGGTCCCACAGGGTCACCACATCGGACTTCGCATCAAAATGGAGAACGGCATAGGCGTGCGGACCACGCACTCCCGGTGGTTTGTGGCCATCGGCTGTTTTCCCTCTCAGCGTGCCGCCGCAGATCAGCCGGCCCGCCTCCTGGGTCGTCATCATCTGCCGCCGGATTTCCCCCAGCAGTTTGCGCTTTGCTTCGTCGGTGGCCTTGGGGTCACGAAACGGCGAGCATGAGGCGCGCTCGATTTCATGCCCTGTCAAAATCGAAAGCATGGTGCCCGCTGAACCACCCCGCGTGACCACGCTGAGCTCGGTGGGATGTTCAGCATCATCCCTCTTCATCCTCATCTTTCCCACGGCCTTCTCGTAACAGTTTGCCCACGTGCCGCTGCCGTCTGTCGTTGCCATCAGGGCTCGCTCGGCATCGGTGGGAAACGGCACTGTCAGCGCACGCCCGCCCCCCAGTGTCACCGTCACCTGCCCGTCTCCGGTGAGAGCAAACATCTTGGCCACCTCGACAGGCCTTCTTCCCAGCATGGCACCCAGAGGGGCAAGGCAGAAGCAATCCCCCAGCTTCCCCTGCTCCAGGCTTTCGAGATTCAGCTTTGAAAGCTCCAGAAGCTTCGGCGGACTTGCCTCGATCTTCCGAAGTGCAGACTCAAACATGCCGTCAAAATCAGGCGTATCCTTCTGCTCCTGGGGCTTCGGAGTCAGTTTTTGAATGTTCTCCAACGTCAGTGGAGGAAGCTTGTACTCCGAGGTGCGCACCGCACGCCTCAGACTTGCAATGGCGGCACCCGCAGGCCCCTTGAACTGCGGAGATGCCACGCCCCGCTCGATCTCCGCGGTTGAAAGGACACCGTCATGATCAGCATCCCATGCGCTGAAGTGTGTTTTTACCTCGCTCAGAAAGGCCGCAGTCGCACAAGTTTGGCAGCTAAGGGCCAGCAGACCGGCAAGGAACAAAGACAGTTTCATAACTGCAGCGTACGATAAATCCCCGCCGCCTCAATCCTGGCAGGCTCACCAAAACATGCGAACCTGGCACTCGGGTATCATCCAGACCGGTTGCATGCCGCCTAAGTTCGCGTTCCATGCCGGCCACCATGGAACCCACCATCAAGATCGCCCTCGTTGGCGCCGGCATGTTCGGCGGAGATGTTCACGCGCGTGCTTACGCGGACCTGCAGCGCTTCGGCATCGCCGGACAGCTCGCCCGCGTCGGCCTGGACAAATACTCCCGAGAACTCGCCGGGGTGAAGTTTGACCTCGTCGCCGTGGCCACCCGCAGTGAAAAGTCGGCGAAAAAGGCTGCTGCCGCCTTCAAAGACATCACCGGTCATGAGCCGCGGGCTTTCCATGGCGATGAGCCTTGGAACGACATCCTCGCAGCTTTCCCTGATCTCGACGTGATGGCCGTGGCCACGCCGGATCACCTGCACACCCAGCCCATCCTTGCCGCTCTCGCCAGAGGCGTCCATGTGCTCACGGAGAAGCCCATGTGCCTTTCCATCCAGGAATCCGATGAGATCATCGCCGCAGCGAAGGCGAAAAACCTCATCGTGGCCGTGGACATGCACAAACGCTATGACCCCGACCATCTGCGGATTCGGGATGACATTCAGAACCGCATTGGCGCGCCACTTTATGGCACCGCCTATCTCGAAGAGCCTCTCGAAGTCAGCACCAGCACCTTCAAGTGGGTGGAAAGCAGCGATCCCTTCAGCTACGTCGGCCCGCATTGGACGGACCTGATCTGGAGCTACTACCACAGCAAGCCGGTCTCCCTCACCGCTGTGGGACAGAAGAAACGTCTCGTCCGTGATGGCATCAATGCCTTCGATGCCGTGCAGGTTCGCGTGGACTTCGACAACGGCATGTCCATCAACTTTCACAATAACTGGGTTACCCCCGCAGACTTTGAAGGTCCGGTCAACCAGGGTCACGAGATCGTGGGTGCCGATGGCAAAGTGGAAAGTGATCAGCAGTATCGTGGCTTCCGCTGGTGGAACCAGGGCGGAGGTTCGCGCACCAGCAACAATCACTTTACCCGTGAAGTTACCCGTCCCGACGGCAGCAAAGGCTACATCGGTTACGGAGTGGATAGTCTCACCGTGGGTCTTGTCGCCATTTGCCGGGTCAAGTTTGCCAAGGAGTCACGTGACGCGGTTGCGGAACTCTACCCGACAGCAGAAGAGGCCCGCATCACCTGCGCCATTGTGGATGCCGCAGCTCGTGTGCGTGACCTTAACTGGAAGTACATGCAGGAAGGAAAGGGCGCCACGGTCACCGCCAGATTTGGTAAAGATGGCATTACTATCATCGATCCAAATGCCTCGGAAGTCTTCCAAAGCATCTATGACAAAGAACTCTGAGGTCTAAAACGGGACTTTCACCGTCGGTTATGTGCTTGACTTTAAGCTACCTCTTTCATAAACAAGAGGTTGCAACCCGTATCAATTAAAAAACAAGCTATGAACCTATCTTCGTCCCAACTTCGTCGTGCCGCCACCCTTCAGGAAAAAATCGAAGCCATGCAGGAGGAGCTGTCCGCTCTCCTTGGTGGTGCCGAAGCCGCACCTGCCAAGGGCAAGCCAGGCAGGCCTGCCAAGAAGAAGCGCGTCATGTCCGAGGCAGCCCGCAAGAAGATCGCTGATGCCCAGCGCAAGCGCTGGGCCAAGCAGAAGGGCGAAGCTCCTGCTGAAAAGAAAGGCAAGTAAGCTCCAGTTACCCGCTTAAATGACTAAGGCCCCGGTTCTCACGAACCGGGGCCTTTGTTTTGAGAAAGAAGTTATTTTACGAACATGGGATCTTCTGGATTTCCCTTGCTCAGCAGATAGGCCAGAAGGTCGAGAATATCGTCCTCCTTCAGCATGAAAAGCAGGCCAGGCGGCATCATGCTGATCTTGCTCTCC
Organism: Prosthecobacter sp.; assembly: GCF_044226605.1. GTDB lineage: Bacteria > Verrucomicrobiota > Verrucomicrobiia > Verrucomicrobiales > Verrucomicrobiaceae > Prosthecobacter. Next base: position 72,392 of record NZ_JBGAGS010000012.1, read on the forward strand.
TCCGTTTTCACCACTTTGCGGGCATCCACATTGGTGAAGTTGTTGGGGTCCATCATGTTGGTGCAGACCATCATGTTATGCTCCTTCATGTTGGCGATGCGGCCGGTGACCGTGCTGCCATCCTGCAGCGTGAAGACCGTGCTGCCGTACTGGTCGCTGATTTCTTTGCTTGGGTTGAGAATGTGCTCCAGCAGATCCCGCGGGCTGTACTTTCCGGCCACGCTGGTAAGGTCAGGTCCCACCGCCCCGCCTTCATTGTTGAAGCGATGGCACGCAAAGCAGGTGGCGGCCCCAAACATGTTGCGACCGTTGGCAAAGTTACGATTGCCTTCCAGGCCGACTCCGAGCGACTTGCTCAGCTCATCGAGCGTCCATGCCTTCACAAACTGCATGGGCTTCACGGTGAACGAGGGAGGCCTGATCTCAGGTTTCGCATCCAGCACGTCCTTGATGGCCAGCTTCTCCTCCTCCGTCATGGTGGAGAGAGCGTTCTGCTTGATCTCACCAATGAAGAGGTCAAACGATGCCCCCCCCTTGTAATTCGCCGCGCGCAGGAACCAGCGGAAGTAATCAGCACGCAATTCCTTGGTCCAGCCCTTCTTCGCGAACCGCAGAATGCGCGCGTAGTCGATTTGCTCTTCCTGTGTGGGCGAGCCATTCACCAGCGGCTCAGCCTTGGCCACGATGCTTGGGTCATCCAGATACACCAACACTTCGCAAAGGTCCCGGTTGAGCGCGGGATCATTGGTTGGAAAAAGTGGCGCGAGGCGCTTGCTCAGCGCCTCCTTCGTCGCGGCATCCGGCTCGCCCATGCGGGTGAAGGTGAGCATGTAGTCCCGGATAAGCGTCACACGGTCGATGCCTTTGAGTGCCTTGAGATCGATCTTGTTCAGTGCCGTCAGAATCGGCTGCTGCAATGCCTTGTCTCCGCCGCTGCTGCGGGCCAGTGCCATGAGAGCGGTCAGAGCCGCACGAGGATTGGCTTCATTGAGCGCTTTATCCTTCCAGGCAGCAACCGGCTGATGCTCCAGCGCGATGCGGGCGGCAAAGCGGAGGTTGCGATCGGCAGACGCAAGCTGGGGCCAGGCGACTTCGATTGCTTTGGGGTCCTGTTTCACGTGGAAAGCTTCAAGTTCGCGTCGGACCAGGAGAGGATGCTTATTGCCAAGGATGCCTCCAACCATCATGCCGTCTTTGGCATCTTTCTCGCCAACATACGTCACCCGATACAGTCCAGACTGCACCTTGCGTCCACCCACGCTGACATACATCGCTCCGTCTTTCTTGGAGACTTCGATATCCGTCAGCGGCAGCGGCGAGGCGCTCATGAATTCTTCGGCCACCCCGGTGTAGCCACCACCATTCGCCGAGAGGTGCACGGCATACATTTTGCCATAGCTCCAGTCGCAGATGTAGAGCGCCTCCTGATATTTGGACGGAAACTTCGCACCATAGCCAAAGGCAACGCCCGTGGGCGAGCCGGGGCCGATGTCCACCACGGGCGGCAGGCTGTCCTCCCAGCGCACGGGCCACTTTTTGCTGCAGGTGCGCCAGCCAAACTCTCCACCGCTCTGCATGAAGCACACGCGTGTAGGGCGGTACCAGGGCATGCCGGTGTCCCACTCCATGTCTGCATCAAAGCCGAAGATGTCGCCCTGGTGGTTCATCGCGATGTCGTAGGTATTGCGCGTGCCGGTGTTCACCAGCTCCCACTTCTTGCCATCGAGATCGGTCTTCGCCAGCCAGCCGCCGGGGGCGAGCACATCGCGCATGAAGCCGCGGCCCAGCAGCATGGGATAGAGCTGATCTTCGCTCCAGTGCCGAGGCACACGGCTGGTCTCGCAGCTCGGTTCGGGCGTTTGATTGCCGCACATCACATACAGGCTTTTGCCGTCCTGGGAGGCGATCACACCATGCGGCCCATGTTCACCAGCTTTGCCAGGAAAGGCACGAAGTTGCTCCACGGTGTCGAATTGATCATCGCCATTCGTGTCCTTGCACCGGTACAAACCGCGCCCCTGGTATGCCTCATCATTCACCACGCCATACAGCGCGCCCGCATGAAACAGCAGGCCCTGGCAATGGCCGAAGTCGATGCTGAGCTTTTCCACCTTCGTCTCGCCCGGACTTCCGTTCAAAGCGGGAGGAGTGATGCGGTACAGCGCGCCGTATTGGTCACTGCAGATCATGCGGCCCTTGTCGTCCTGCGTCATCGCCACCCAGGAGCCTTCTTTCTCCTTCGGCACCGAATACAGCAGCTCCACTTTGAAGCCTTTCGCGACTTTGATTTTATCCACCGGTGTCGCTTGATCGGCCAGCTGTGCCAGGGCCGCCGTAGTGAAGAGCAGGAGAGGAATGAGAACAGATTTCATGGTTGGAAAAAAAGCAGCAGAGAGTCGTTAACTTGAGGAAAAGAGGGACGAGAAGCCCCAGCTTTCAGTTACTTCATGAGTTCTTTGACTTTGCCTTCGATGGCGTCGGCCCACATTTGGTAGCCTGCGGGGTTCAGGTGCAGCAGGTCGGGCATGATCTCCTGGGGCAGTGTGCCGTCGGGTTTCAGGAAGGTGTTGCCGATGTCCATGTAGAACACGCGCTTGTTGTCACCAAAGCCGGAGATGATGTTGTTCGTGGCGACGTTTTGCACACGCTTCGGATCGTCCTTGGTGGCGCCCCGTGGAAAGATGCCGAGCAGCAGAACCTTGGCCTGCGGCTGTTTTTTGGCCAGGATGTCGAGGATCATCTTCACACCCTCGGCGGTCTGCTCCGGACTGCTGCTGTAAACAGCCCCCCCATGCTCGGCCGCGGCACGGCCCTGATGACCGGTGTTGTTGGTGCCGATCATGAGCACCACCAGCTTCGGCTTGATGCCGTCGAAATTGCCGTTTTGCAGACGCCAGATCACATGTTCCGTGCGGTCCCCGCCGATGCCAAAGTTCGCCGCTTTCAGCGGTGCCCAGGTCTTGTCCCAGACCTCCTTGCCATTCTTTTCCCAGCCCTGTGTGATCGAGTCTCCCAGAAACACCAGCTGCGCCTCCCCCTTCTTGGAGATTTCATTGAAGCTCTCGTGCCGCTTCATCCAGCCCTCATCACGTGGCTTGGGATCGATGGCGAAGTTTTTGGTGGTCTGCGCAAAACCGGACGCGGCAACGCAAAGGGAGGTGAGAAGAAGGGTTGTGAGTTTCATGGGCTTAGAACGGCGATGATGCCGGGAAGCCCTGAAACTGGCAAGCCGTGTTTGTTATTTCACGCCTTCAGTGCCCAGTCCAGCAGCGCCTGTGCATCCCGCCAGACGCCTTCGTGGCTGTCATTGAGCACGACCACGATGCGGCGGCGGCCATTGCGTTCCCCTGTCGCCACCAGGCAGTAGCCGGCGGCTTCGGTAAAGCCGGTTTTCATGCCATCGCAGTAGCTGGCGGTGCGCAGCACGCGGTTGGTGTTGGCCAGTTCGATGGATTTCCCGTCAGGCTTTGTGAACTTGAAACTCTGCAGCTTCACGATGGCCCTGATATCCGGCAGCTTGTCTGCCTCCTTCGCGATCATCGCAAGGTCACGTGCGGTCGAATAGGGATCTTCGTCCGTCGTGGAGGGCAGGCCGTGTGGATTCACGAAGTGGGTGTTCTTGAGTCCAAGAGCCTGGGCCCGAGCGTCCATCTTTTCGGCAAAAGCTGCCACGCTGCCGGCATTGTCCCGGGCCAGTGCCTGGGCGATGTCGTTGGAGCTTTTCACCAGCATGGCAGTGAGAAGCTGACGGCGGGTGTAGGTTTCTCCCACCTTCAGACCGATGCGCACCGGCGCGCACTGGGTGTCCGCCAGTTCAATCGTGACAATTTTATCAAGGTCCCCGGCTTCTACCACGAGCAGTCCGGTCATGATTTTCGTGGTGCTGGCGATGGCGCCTCGCTGGTCGGGATTCTTTTCAAAGAGCACATCATCATTCTCAGGATCAATGATGATGCAGCGCCCGGCCGTGATCTGGGGTATGGAACCCCTCAGGTTTTTGATCTCGATCTCCCGGCGGATCTTCTTGGTTTTTTCGATCTCATCGGCCAGCTGGGTTTCCAGTTTTTTCTTGAGCTGTTCGACGGCGGCCTCCCGCGCGGCGATATCGGCCTTGGCCTGGGCAATCATCTGCTTTTCGCCGGCAAAATCTTGCTCACGTTTGGCGATGGCGGCAGCTTTGGCTTCGACTTCCTCTTCCCGCCACTGGAGCTGCTGCTCGCGCTTGGCATCGCCGCAACCGGTGACGGAAGCGCAGCAGAGACCGGCCAGCAGAAAAAGGCGGAGGGGATGAAACTTGCGGGAGATAATCATTTCAAAGTTCAGCGAGGATTTCTTTCAGGCGGGCGACGGGCCACTGGCCGGGAGCATTTGAGGCACCAATAAAGCCGTAATTCAACAGACTGCCACATTTTGCCAGCACCAGCCGGGAGACCCGCCCCCAGGGTCCCATCCCCATGACCGACAGTCGCAGCCGGTGGGTCTCTCCTGCCAGCTTCATGAGGCGTGTCAGATCGTCCTGAGTGTTCAGATAGGTGGCCAGCTTCACGCTGTCCAGACCAGCCTGCTGGGCAAAATTGACCGCACCGCGCAGCACTTCATCGGCAGGAGTGGCCTGAAAGTCATGGAAAGACCCCACCACCGCCACGCCAGCCGCACGGGCTTTTTGCATCGTTCCCTGCATCTGGGCTGCACTTCGCAGTTCCACATCGATGAGGGTGGCAAGATCCAGCAGTGGTTCGAGCATGGCTGCCCGGGCGGCCGGATCTTCGGGTGCCTGACCGCCCTCCGCCGGATGGCGTGCGGTGAGAAGGAGCGGCACCGTGTTGCCTGCGAGCGCGGCGCGCAGGTCTGCGGCCGGTATTTTCAGCTGATCCAGACGCAGTTCCGCCACATCACAAAGATTCTCCCGATTCACCGGGTCAAGGGATGTAAAGTGTTCAAGGGCAGCGGCATCTGCGAGCACCCCGACGGCGAGGGGGCGGGAGGAGAAAAGCAGGCTTTTGTTGGAAACAAGTTGTCCCATTGGCTAGTTTGAGTATAATTTTAATAAATCTAAAGAAAATTCAGTATCTGATACGCCACTATGCTGGGCCGGAAGCAAGAAATCAATTTGCAGCTCACCGAACTGCTCGACACGACGCTGCTGGCGTTCTGTCTGTGGTTTGGTCATTATCTGCGTTCTGCTGTGGTGCCGGTCTTTTTTCCCGACGCGGTGGAGATTCCGCCGCTGGAAAAATTTTACTGGGTCATCGCGCTGGTGGCCCCGTTCACGCCTATCATTTTGGAGGGGCGCGGCTTTTATTCCAACATCTACAACAAGACCCTCAAGCGCTCGATCCGCCAGCTGTCGGAGGCCCTGGCGGTCATTGGCATGTGCATCGCTTTTTGCATCGTGTTCTTCAAATGGTCTGTGGAAAGCCGCGCCGTGGTTGTTTTCTCTGTCGCCCTGGGCGCACTCTCCCTGCTGCTGCGCGAGGCGTGGCAGCGCGAGATCCTGCGCCGGCAGATGGCTTCCGGAAAAGGCCGTGAGCGCATCCTCATCGCAGGATCGCAAAGCGATCTGGAGGCATTTCGCACCAACATGCCCGCCGAGCAGCGTGCAGAGATCGAGATCATGGGCGAGATCGACATCATGCAGCGACCTGTTTCCGACCTTGTCGACGCGCTGCATGAGCACAGCATCAGCCGCGTGCTGTTTGCCGCACAGCATGTGCATTTCAGCAAGATCGAAGAAGCTGTGCAGGCCTGTGAGACGGAAGGCGTGGAGGCTTGGATCGCCGCCGATTTCTTCCAGACCGCCATCGCACGGCCTACCTTTGACGTTCTGGGCGGCCGCCTGATGCTGGTGTTCCATTCCACTCCTCAGGCTTCCTGGGAGCTGCTGTTCAAGAGCATCGTTGACCGCGTAGGAGCGCTGGTTCTCCTCCTGCTCTCGCTGCCGCTGTGGCTGGTGGCCTACATTGGCATCCGCATGGGATCGCGCGGCCCGGTCTTCTTCAAGCAGGTGCGCGCGGGGCTTTATGGCAAGCCGTTCGTCATGTGGAAATTCCGCACCATGCACCAGGGTGCCGAACTGAAGCGCGACGAACTGGAGGCGCGCAATGAGATGGACGGTCCGGTGTTCAAAATCACCAACGATCCACGCATCTTTGCCTTCGGCCGCTGGCTCCGCCGCACCAGCATCGACGAGCTTCCCCAGCTCATCAATGTGCTGCGCGGAGAGATGAGCCTCGTCGGCCCGCGTCCCCTCCCCGTCTACGAAATACAACGCATCGAGAAGCACGCCCAGCGCCGCCGCCTCAGCGTGAAGCCCGGCCTGACATGCCTGTGGCAGGTCACCGGCCGCAACGGCATCAAGAACTTCGAGGAGTGGGTGGCGCTTGATCTGAAGTACATCGACAACTGGTCCTTCTGGCTCGATTTGAAAATCCTGGTGCAGACCCTGCCTGCGGTGATCCGCGGCATCGGAGCGAGCTAAGTATCAGGATTCGTGCCTTTCGCATAGCATGTGCGTGAAACGTGCCGTCCAGGCCACCCGTAATGGACTGATGCGCCACGCCTTTCTTTTCTTTGCCACCTGCGTCTCCCTTCACGCAGCTCCTCCTGCCAAGATCGACTTTGGTCCTGTCCGCGAAGAGCACCTCATGATCCCGATGCGCGATGGAAAGCGCCTTTCGGCCTACGTTTTCTTTCCTCCTGGCGAAGGCAAATTCCCCGCCATTTTTGAGCAGCGCTATGCAGACATCAGCAGCGCGGGATCGCGCAAGGCGGCGGCGAAGTTTGCCGAAGGCGGATTTGTGATCGCACTGGTGAACTACCGCGGCACGCATGAGAGCGAAGGCGTCTATCGTGGTTATCGCGGACTGCAATGGGGGCCTCTGCGGGATGGCTACGACGTGTGCGAATGGCTGGCGGCGCAACCTTGGTGCACGGGCAAAATCGGCACCTATGGGGGCTCGCAGGCGGGCTATGCGCAGAACTATCTGGCGGTGACGCAGCCGCCGCATCTGGTGGCACAATACATGACAGACACAGGTCTGAGCCTGTATCAGGAAGGCTACCGCATCGGTGGTGCCACCAAGCCGCAGCGTTTCATCAAAGGCGGCGCCGTGGCGCGCGACATCAAGGACAACGAAGCCATGCTGCGCGAGTGGGACCAGCACCCCAACTACGACGACTACTGGAAGGATGAGGACGCCTCCCTGCATTTCGACAAGATGAACTACCCCTGCTTCACCATCGGCAGCTGGTTTGATTTCATGTGCCAGGGCAGCGTGGCCAGCTTCATCGGCCGCAACCAGCATGGCGGCCCGAATTCACGCGGCCAGCAGCAGCTCATCATCGGCCCCTGGCTGCATGGTGGCTATCCGAAGTCGAACAAGATCGGTGAACTCGTCTTTCCAGAGAATGCCATGTTCGACGTCTATGCGCACATGACGAAGTGGTTCAACCATTACCTCAAAGGCGAGAACAACGGCATCGAGAAAGACACTCCGGTGAAATACTATGTGATGGGCGCGACCGGCGAAGAAGGAGCACCTGGCAACGTGTGGCGCGAGGCCAAAGACTTCCCGCCTGCCAGCAGGCCTGCCGACTGGTTTCTGCAGCCCGATGGCAAGCTGGCCCCCGCCAAACCATCCGCCGCCAAAGCGAGCACCTCTTATCTCAGCGATCCCGTACATCCGATGAGCCTGCCCTACACCGGCTTTCCAGGTGCGCGCGATGCACGCGGCTTTGAAGAGCAGGCAGAGGTCCGCACCTGGACGAGCGAAGTGCTGGCGGAGCCACTGGAGGTCACCGGACGCATCAAGGCCGAGGCCTTCGTTTCGTCCACCGCCAAGGACACGGACTTCTTCCTGCGCGTTACCGACGTCTATCCAGACGGCCGCTCCATCCTGATCGTGGACTATCCGTTGCGGGCACGGTACCGCGAAGGCTTCGATCACCAGAAGCTTCTGGTGCCGGGAGAAGTGGCCAAGCTCTCCTGGGACATCGGCTGGGTCAGCATCATCTTCAACAAAGGCCACCGCATCCGCGTCACCATGGGAAGCACCGGCGCGCCTTACTTTGAACCCAATACGCAGACTGGCGCGCCCATCAGCCATTTCATCACCGATCCCGGTGTGAGCGCCATCAACACCATCTGGCATGACTCCGCGCATGCCTCCCGCGTGATTCTGCCCATCATCAAATAATCTCCTCATGCTCTCTTCCATCTCCCGCCGTTCCCTGCTCAGCCTTGCGCTCACTGCCACTCTTTCGGTTCAAGCCAAAGACCCCGCGCCGCTGATCGCCTATGTGGGCACCTTCACATCGCCGCTGCAAAACATGAAGGCCACGCAAGTGGACCTGCCGCCGGGAAATGGCCAGGGCATTCACCTGTTTGAAGTGGATCGCAGCACCGGTGCCATGAAACCCATTGGCATTCACAAGCTGGGCACCAGCCCGAACTGCCTCACCTTCAACGCCACGAAGACGGTGCTGTATTCCACCAACGAAACGGACCACCAGGGCGAGAATGAAGCTGGCTCAGTGAGCGCTTTTACCATCGACCCCAAAGACGGTCACCTGACCCTGCTGAATACGGTCAGCTCAGGTGGCAAGGGACCGACGTATGTGAGCCTGCACCCTTCAGGACGCTATCTGCTGGTGGCCAACTACTTCGGCGGCTCGATGTCTGTGCTGCCCATCAAGGCTGACGGCAGCCTCGGCAAAGCAACGGACTTCAAGCAAGACTCCGGCACCATCGGCCCCAAGAAGGCCACAAACGCGCCTCCTGGCAGCTTTGCCTTCAGCGGCCATGATGGTACGCACTCTCACATGATCGCGGCGGATGCCTCAGGGCGTTATGTGCTGTCCGTGGATCTCGGGCTGGACCAGATCCTGGTTTGGAAATTCGATGAAAAGCAGGGCAAACTGACACCCAATGATCCGCCCCATGTGTCTCTGCCTCCAGGAGACGGCCCGCGCCACTTTGCGTTTCATCCCAACAACCGCTGGCTCTACTCGCTGCAGGAGGAAGGCTCCACGGTGGTGCTGTTTGACTATGATGCCGACAAAGGCCGCCTCACGTCACGGCAGACGATCTCCAGCCTGCCTCCGGGTTTTGCGGGCAGCAATTTCTGCTCGGAGATCCTGGTCTCAGCAGATGGTCGCTTTGTGTATGCCGGAAACCGTCTGCATGACAGCATCGGCATTTTTGCGGTGGGCAAGGACGGCACGCTCAGCTTTGTGGGCGAGGAATGGACGCATGGGGACTACCCACGCAGCTTCAACTTTGACCCCACCGGTGAGTTTTTCTACTGCCTCAATCAGCGTGGTGACAATGTGGCCATTTTCCGCGTGGACCAGAAAACGGGAGCTCTGACCTTCACCGGGCACTATGCGGCGGTGGGCAATCCTTCGAGCATCGTGTTTCTGGACTTGGCGAAGGGGAAATAAGGCTCACTCGCATTCCGCCAGCACGCGCTCGATGCGACGGTCGGGGATGAGCCAGACGAGGGCGGCTGAGACGTAGAAGGTGGCGGAAATCCAAGGCTGGTAGAAGGCGGCGCCAATGGCGGCGAGATAAACCAGAGGTGACAGCTTGCCTTTGAGATCGCTGCCCAAGGCGGCGGCGAGCTTGGAGTCCCCCTGCCCTTTCAGGATGCAGCTCTGCAAAATGTAGTAAGCGATGGCAGCACAGAGCAGGACGAGGCCGTAAAGCGCAGTCGGCAGCGGGGCGACGTGGTTCTCCCCCATCCAGCCGGTGGCAAACGGCAGCAGCGAGAGCCAGAAGAGCAGATGCAGATTGGCCCACATGATGGGGCCGGACACCCTGCGGCAGGCCTTCAGCAGGTGGTGGTGATTGTTCCAATAAATGCCCACGTAGATGAAGCTCAGCAGGTAGCTGAGAAACACGGGCAGCAGTGGCTTGAGCGCTTCCAGGTCGGCGCCATGCGGCACCTTCAGTTCCAGCACCATGATGGTGATGATGATGGCGAGCACGCCATCGCTGAAAGCTTCAAGCCGGTTTGCTTCCATGGGAAAAATCAGGCAAGGGATGGCACGCCGACGCCGGTGTCCACCTCAGCGTTGTAGTCCACGCCTTCGAGGCCGAAGCCGAAGAGGCGATGGAAGCTGCTCTGATAGCCTTCAAAGTCTCCAAACTGCGCCAGATTCTCAGTATTCACCTCGGCCCAGCGTTTGCCGACGAGCTCCTGCAGGGCGGGTTTCATTTCCCAGTCGTCCACACGGATGCGTCCGGCTTCGTCAGGCTGCGGATTGCCATTGTAGAGGCGCTCGCGGAAGAGGCGGTCCATTTGCTCGATGCAATCCTCGTGCGTGCCTTCGGCCTTCATGGCCTTGTAGAGCAGGGAGATGTAAAGAGGCACCACAGGGATCGCGGAGCTGGCTTGGGTGACGAGGGCCTTGTTCACGGAGACCCAGGCCTTGCCTTTGAGGGGGGCGAGCTTGCCGTCCAGCTCGCGCTGCACGCGCTCCAAGTCTTCCTTGGCGCGGCCGATGGTGCCGTTCTTGTAAATGGGCCAGGTGACTTCCGGCCCGATGTAGCTGTAGGCCACGGTTTGCACGCCTTCGGCGAGAACGCCGGCGCTTTGCAGCGCATCGATCCACATCTCCCAGTCTTCACCGCCCATGACGGCGACGGTTTGGGCGATCTCGTCTTCGTTGGCGGGTTCGATGGTCACTTCATTGACCACGCCATTGCCAGTGTTGAGGTTCTTGTTCGTATAGGACTCAGAACCAATGGGCTTGAGCACCGATTTGAAAACTTCGCCCGTTTTTGGATGGGTGCGGCGTGGGGAGGCGAGGCTGTAGATGACGCAATCGACCTGGCCGAGATCCGCCTTGATGGCGTCGATGACGGTGGTCTTCATGGCGTCGGAGAAGGCGTCTCCATTGAAGGAGCGGGCGTAGAGTCCGGCGGCCTTGGCTTCGTTTTCAAAGGCGACGGAGTTGTACCACCCTGCGGTGCCGCAGCGTTCAGGTTCGCCGGGTTTCTCAAAGAAGACACCTATGGTTGCAGCACCGGAACCAAAGGCTGCCGCGATGCGGGAGGAGAGGCCGTAACCGGTGGAAGAACCCACCACGAGCACCTTCTTGGGGCCGTTGGCGATAGGGCCGCGGGACTTTACGACGGCGATCTGTTCGGCGACGTGTTTGGCACAGCCGGTGGGGTGTGCGGTTGTGCAGATGAATCCGCGGATTTTGGGAGTGACGATCATAGGTAGGTGGCGCTGAGCGTTAGCAGCGGCAGGGGGGCTGGCAACTGGTTTTCCCCGGCCGGAATCCGCGCCCTACCCCAAGATCGGGGGAAATGAGTTCGTGTGTTGGATGGCGGCCGATGGTAAATTGCAGCTGCTTTCATCTCCTTTCCACTCCCTGCATTTATGAAAACTTCGATCCTGCTTACTCTGTCTTTTTGCCTGGGGGTTGCCGGGCCGCTGATTGCTGACATTTCTGCGCCGGAGACTGCAAAGGAGGGCAAACAGGGGAAAAAGGTGGTGGCAAAGCATCTGGTGACGGTAACGGATGACTTTGTGGTGGAGGCTTATAAGAACGGGAAGCGCATTGAGGATGGAAAGAGGGTGCTTTTGAATGAAATCTTTGGGGCGACGGTGGAGCGGATGGACGTGGAGGTGCGGCCGGGGGACTGGCTGGTGTTTCATGTGGTGAACAATCACCTGCGCTGGGGGGGGCTCGAAGTACTTCGCGGTGGCGGGAATTTTGGGTGAAAATGAGTTCGGTTTTGTGTCGGATCCGGCAATGGAGGCGTGGTCGGCGTGCGATGATCCGGACCGGGTGAGGGACTTCATCCGCCACCGGGATGAGGGGACGGAGGTGCGGGCGAGCGCCATCGCCAAACCCTGGGAGGAGGGGGATGAGCACATGAGGCAGAATGCCGGGGCGGGATTTTCAGGCAAGCCGCTGTGGGGTGGCGGGGCATCGACTTGGATCAAGTATGTGGCGCCGAAACATGCGGGGAAGCCGGCGGTGGAAACTGAAACGGAGACGACGCCGGTGAAGGAGGTGACACAGCCATCAGCGCCGAAGGAACTGGTCACGCCGAAGCGGTGGCCGGTGCAGATCTTGTATGGGATGTGGGGCAGCGGGGACAGGAATGCGGATGTGACGATGAAGCTGAAGGAACTGGTGGAGGAGAAGCGGACGTGGTTTGCGCTCACACCGGATACGATGGGAGTTGATCCGATTCCTTACTGGCAGAAAAGTTTGTGGATCGCGTATGTGAAGGACGGGGTGCGGCATGAGGTGCGGCGGTATGAAAACGAGCACATCCTTCCGGAGAGCTTTTATGGACCGCAGGATGCGAATGAGCTGACGAAGTGGCTGCCGGAAAGCCGCTGGAAAGCTGAGAAGGGAGAGCTGCAATTTCATGCCGACAATACCGCAACGGGCTACGGCACGGAGGGCCTGCCGCAGTGGCAGGCGGTGGCCAACAACAAGATGCGGATCACGTGGGCGGACAAACGCAGCGCGGAGTATGTTTTTGATTACACGTGGAGCAGCTTCCACGAAGAGGGGAATGACCGCGTGGTGTATCGGGTGGTGCCATGAGTGCGGCTCCTGAACAACGCTTCTCCGACCGGGTGGAGAACTATGTGCGCTACCGGCCGAGCTACCCGCAGGAGCTTGTCGCCATGCTGCAACGGGAGGCTGGGCTGGTGCCGCAGTCGGTGATCGCTGATGTGGGTTCGGGCACGGGCATTTCGGCGGAGCTGTTTTTGCGTGCGGGGAATGTGGTGCATGCGGTGGAGCCGAACCGGGAGATGCGGGAGGCGGCGGAGCGCCTGCTGGCGGGTTTTCCCAACTTTCACAGTGTGGCTGCGAGCGCGCAGGAGACGACGCTGGCGGATGCGAGCGTGGATTTCATTGTGGCGGCGCAGGCGTTTCATTGGTTCAACACCGCGGAGACGCGGGCGGAGTTCTCGCGGATTCTGAAGCCGGGAGGGCGTGTGGTGCTGATCTGGAATGAGCGCAAACTGGATGCGACGCCGTTTCTACAGGCCTTTGAGCAGCTGCTGCTGACGTTTGGCACGGACTACACGGCGATCCGGCATGAGAATGTGAATGCGGCTGCGCTGAGTGCGTTCTTCCAGGGAGCGTATGTGACTCACACGTTTGCGAATGAGCAGCGCTTCGATTTTGAGGGGCTGAAGGGACGGCTGCTTTCCAGTTCCTATGCGCCTGCGGAGGGACAGCCGAGGCATGAGGAGATGCTGGCGGAGTTGCGTCGGATCTTCGACGTCTATGAGGTGTCAGGGCAGGTGTGCTTTGAGTATGACACGCGGGTGCATGTGGGGCGGTAGAGGAAGCGGAGGCCGGGGCGGAAGTTTACGATTGTTGACAGTGGTTTGTCCGGAAGAGGGGGAGGGAATGGAGTGGAAAAAGAAGAGCGGAGGAGGAGTTGATGGTTGTTTCTTCGGAAGGTGCTTTTTTTGCCGCCTGACCCGCTTTACGTGCTGATGATCTCAAAGGGGTTGGTTCCTCTACGGTTTTAACATATAAAATAAGATGGCAGCAACTTTTTGCCTCAATTCGTTATCTATGTCGACTATCATCAAATTTAACTTGTGCGCAATGCGATACTCCATGGCTTCGTCTCCCTGAAACGCAGCATTTATCATCTTGTGTTGATCCTGCTCCGATGATTCACTCTTCGCCTCTAAATTCTTTAGAAGATTCATGCTGGCAAAAGCTTTTTCTACGGGCTTGGGCTTATACGCTGCACTAGTAAGGCATCCAAGAGCCAGACCTTCAGCAGTCCCAGGGTCCCTTCCATGCTCTTTGACCTGCTCCATAATTTCCTCTTCATGAGAGGCCGAATCGTTGAGTAAAAGAAAGAGTAAGGTTCCTACTTCAACAGGTTTTCCAGCTGATGCCTTCAGCATTTTTTGAATATCTTCTCGACGCAGTCGCTTCAACTCTAGCAAACGGCACATGACACAATACCTCCACAGAGGATTTGTCGCGGTTGCTTCAGCTTGCATGCTGGCCACTTCTGTTTTTTTAATTCCAGGCAGGAACCAGTTCCGACGCCGCGCACGAAGATCGGCCGCCTCGGCGACCCACCCTCTCCATTGATCTGGAAGTTTACGAGGCGATCCTATGGCCCTTTCACCACTAGCACCGGATGCAGGGCGAAACACCAAAAGACCTGTCGTATCATACCATTGCCATTCTGCTAGTCTTACAAAACGAAACGACCCACTAGTCTTAATAACTGAGTTTACGGGATACGGTGCGCCTTTAATACGAAACTGCAGTTCATTTTTTGCCTCTTGGCCAACTTTGCTAGCCAACGTGTCTGCTGTGACATGCACTTCGCGGATAAGCGACTCACCCTGTAATCCACTTGGCAACATAGCATTTTCAACGCCTGAGTCAGTGGCAACAACGTTACCCAGAGACCAATTTGCCGCCAGAAACTGCTCATGTGCCAGATCTCTTGCTAAAGAAGCAGCGCCCCGACAATGAATGACCTGTTCGTTGATGCCAATGTCATCAGCCGCCGCCATCGAAATTGACGAAATAACAATAAATATGATTTTCATTTTTTATTTTGGTGAAATCAAAAGAACTCCCTCTTCGTCCCCTGGCAAATAAGGATCGACGCTGTTTATGTACGTAGAGTTGTCGTTGCCAATTGGCGCTCCAACCACCGGAATGATATTTGGAATCTTGTCGTTTGGTTCAGCCTGCGGCGGTTGGGGGGTATGAAGACGTGAATCTGCAGAATAAATCCAATTCCGTTGCCTAAGTGGAATGAATATTCCTGGAGTCGGGGTGGGCACTTCTTGACCATTTGGCGGCTTTACTTCAACCAAACCACCCCAAACAACAAAATTAAATTGGAAATATCGCCACTCTGTACCGAAATAATTCACTTTGTAATTTTTATTTGGATCGTTTAGCGTAGGAAACTCAATGGGCTTATCAAAACTTTTTTCAAAAGGTATTGATGGTGAATCTACCGCGTAGTAATGAGCCTTGCCATCATCCATTCCTTGACGAGGATGAAAGCTCGAATTGCCTCCGCGGTCATTTAGACCCTCTAATCCCTTGACTAATACTTGGTCTGCATTGTCCGCGTCCAAAAAAAAGCTCGGCTGCCTCTTAATAATGGTGACTTTTGATGGCACTATCAGGCGGTCATCATCAGCTGGTTTGTCCCACGAAAATTCCAAACTAGGTGGGGATTTAACCCAGCTTGCGGTAACTTGGACGTTTTGGACCATGCCAAACTGCCAGTCCCGAATTTGGGGCACAGAACAATCAACTTGGGTTGGAACCACTTGCGAAATCAACTCGAACCGCACCGGTTCCTTAAATTGATCTAGTCCATATCGCCTATCATGGTCTATCCTATCCACAAAATCTTCGGTTACCACATTGTCAGTATTGATGTCAATGGATGTATTGAACCAAAACACTGTCATTGGTTTCGTACCAATCACTATACCTGACGCGGTGTTTTTTCGAATCTCAATAATTCGGTCATTGACGTTGTTTGATTGCTCCACCCCTGTGATCCAAAAACTGCCAGACCCTTGTGAGTCTAGCGGAACAGTGAGGCTATAAGAACCTTCGGTTGCATCATCTGGCGGCTGCAATATGGTAAGTGCGAACTTCATGGTGTTGCCTTGAGAACTCGCTACGATACTGGTAGCTTCTGAGCCCGACGGATCCGCTATTTTTACTGTGCAGGGTATCCATTGACGCCAGGCCTTGACACCAATTTTTTGTTCTTTGCGAACAATATCATCTTTGGTTTCAACAGTATCGTTAACATCGATAAGAATGTCGCGACGCACGCCGTCCACAATCTTTTGGCCTTCAAGGGCGTCTGGCTCTTTTTTGATAGGATCAGTAGCATTTTGGTTCGCAGCGAGATCTTTGTTGGCAACGGAGCAGTTCAGCAATTTTTCCACTCCATCGGCTTCCGTTGCATAAACGACGTTCATAATGGGTATTGAAATGGCAGCCATGGCCCCTGTTCCGCCTTCCTCTATTGTTTTACGGCTGACGAAATACTCTGACGTGGTTTTTGTTTCGCGATTGACAACTTTGCCCATCCATTGGCCGTTGATCAAGTGCACCCCAGATGAGTAGGTCCAAGGCGGACGACCATTCATGCTGACACCGCTATCGTTAGCGGGAGGGCCAACTTGCCCATAATCTGTGGGCACGTACTTTTGATCGAAACCATCGATCACTCCCTCGACCCAAGGCAGACTCGCGAGCATGGGCATTGAGCCTCCGGTCCCGGTGCTACCATCGCTGGCACTCCACTTGGTTTGAGTGAGGCTGTAGTCGGGCCTTCCTTCTTCATACCAGACTTGAGGGTGCCCATTTACGTAGCCGATGGCTCTCCCAGGACAATAATGAGCCATCAAAGTACCTGTGGACAGGCTCAGTGAGTGGCTCTGAAACTTGACATCTGCATCAGACAATTGGCGCAGCTCGGGTTTTGGTGGTGCATCTGGCACAATCTCTGAGATGGTGTTATTGGAACCATCTGGAAGTTGATATCCATAGATTGAAACAGTGGCACTTATACCTCCTGTTGTGCTAACAGTGTAAATCTGCTCTCCTTCAGCCTCGGGTGCAGCAAGCAGGAAACCCGCGCTGCCGTCTGCCTCGGTCGTGGTGCTCTGAGAACCCATGGACAAGGTTACCCCTGCGAGTCCGATGCCGCCAGCGGTAAGCATCACCGTGACCGGCTGTGGTGTATCCCCAACCACCACAATCTGTTGATTGCCGCCCGTGACAGAGAGCACCGGGGACGCCACCGGGACTTCAAACGTCGCAGTGGCACTGCCCTGAGCGGAATCGGTCACAGTGGCATTGACCGTGATGTCCGACTGGCCTGGAACGCCGGTGATGGTGCCATCGGGATTGACAGTGAGAGTACCACCACCGCCTGAGAAAACGTAGCCGCCGCTGCCGCCAGAGGCGGTGATGACCGCGCTGTAAGCGATGCCCTTGCCAGCCACGGGCAGGGAGGTGGTGGTGATGGCAAGAGACTGAGGCCGCGGGCTGATCACCAGTCTGAAGGCCTGGTCTTTGACATGGCCGACGGCGTCGGTAGCCCTCAGCGTAAAGGCGTAGATGCCGCTGGCCGAGGGTGTGCCAAGAAGCCGACCGCTGGGAGTAAGCACCACATCGGGAGGCAAGGGTCCGAGCACCACGCTGAAGAGCTTCTGGCTCCAGCCGCCCGTGACCTCGATCTGCTGGGAGTATTCAGTGCCCACCTGGCCGCCGGGCAGATCTGAAGCGGTGATGAAGGCGAGGGGATCGCTGACGGTCAGCAGAAAGTCCTTTGTGGCGCTGCCTGTGCCATCATTGACGGTGGCGGTGAAGCTGAAGGAGCCGACTTCGGTCGGAGTGCCGCTGATGGTTTTGTTGTCGGCAGAAATCGCCAGTCCGCTGGGAAGGGTGTTCACGCCCCCGATCACAAAAGTATAACCGTCCGAAGCGCCACCGCTGGCCGCCAGTGTCACAGTAAAAGGCACGCCCGTGATCGCATTCATCTGGGCGTTGGTGGTGGTGATGGCGAGGGGTTGATCGCTACTCAGGATGAAGAGGTTATAGCCGCGCATGGTGCTGCGGTTGCTGCTGTCTGTCACCTGCACGGTGAAGGTGGAGACTCCGTCGGCGGTGGGGGTGCCTGTGATGCTGCCGCTGCTGCCAAACGTCAGCCCTGCTGGCAACGGTCCCGTCCTGCTGAACGAATAAGGCGCCGTGCCTCCGCTGACCTGGATGCTGGTGCTGTAGGCCGCGCCTACGGTCCCCAAAGGCAGGGTATTTGTGGCGAACTGCAGCGTTGGATCGTCATTGATCCACGGATTGCGGCTGCAGTTGTACTCCTGGAGGTTGGTCAGGGAGTCATTGTCGGGATTGTCCTGAGCATCCGCAGCATCGCGGGCATCGAGACGGTTCAGGTGCTCCCAGAAGTCCGGGATGCCGTCCCCATCGTAGTCGCCGCTGGCGGCGCGGGAAGGCAGGATGAAAGGGCTGGGAGTGGGGGCGGCATTGAAGGCGGTGACAAAAGCCTTCAAACCATCTGGCACACTGTCTCCGTCGGCATCTGCCATAACCGACCATTCCGGCGGCAGCGTGCCGCTGTAGGCCAGGCCATGGTGAGAGAGGCCAAATTCATTTCCCAGCACCAGACCGCGCCACGCCCACTCCAGCGCATCGTTCACATTCGGGCTGCGGCTGAACTGGCTGCCAGGATCGAGTCCGAGGGCGATCTCCTCAAAGTTCATGATGCCATCTCCATCATGGTCCTCCGCGGCATCTTTGGCGTTGCTGCTGCTGAGGATGCCGGGGTAGTTGGCGTTCCAAGCATCTTCCAGGACGTCGAAAATCCCGTCCTTGTCAATGTCATAGGTGCCGGTGTTGGCGGTCAGGTTCCAGTGATTGCGGTAGGCTTGCAGATTGGTGTAGCCGTCGCTGTCCAGGTCGCCCATGGCGTCCGTGGGAACAGAGGGATTCATGCCGTAGCCCAGGCTCGCATACCATTGCTCAATCCGGTCCGGAATGCCGTCGCCGTCTGAGTCCGTCTGATCAACGACGTAGTAGTCGGAGTAGAGCTGGTTGGAATTCGTTTTTTCCTGAAGGGGACTGGTATGGTAGGTGAAAAGCTCGGCAAAATCGGAGAGGCCGTCGTTGTCAGTGTCTTTTTTGGCGGGATCGGTGCCGTACTGGGTATTTTCGTCGTAGTCGGTCAGGCCATCGTCGTCAGTGTCAACGCGATTGGAGGGATCGTCAGGATAGGCGTCCGCAGGATCAGGAATGCCGTCCTGGTCTCGGTCGCTCCAAATTCCGGCGTATTCCGTTTCCTGGTATGTATAATGAGGGGAGTCATTCCACGGATCGCCGGGAGCAGTATCCAAAGAATCTGGAATACCGTCCGCGTCCGAATCGTACCACGGGCCAGGATACTCTGCGCCGTTATACCAGAACGAGTACGCGACGTTGGGAAAGGTATCCGCTGGATCTGGCACACCATCATTGTCTCCATCCACCCAGCTGCCAGGGTATTGAACGTCGTGATAATAATAACTTCCTGCGATCGTCGGATAGGGGTCGAAAGGATCAGGAATACCGTCTGCATCCTGGTCCACCGGGGTGCCGACATATTCGATGCCATCCCACCAGTAGCTGTTGCCCGGCCCTGAGAAAATAGTGTCGAAGGCGTCCGGGATGCCGTCGTTGTCCATATCGCTCATAGAGCCCGGGTAAACGGTGCCGTTGTACACGTAGCTCCCGGCGATGGAGGGCCATTGATCCAGAGAGTCCGGAATTCCGTCCCCGTCCTGATCGCTCATGGAGCCCGGATAAGTAACGCCTTGGTACTCGAAGCTTCCGGCGATGGCTGGCCAGGGATCAAAGGAATCGGGAATGCCGTCGCCGTCCTGGTCCACCAACGTCCCGGCGTATTCCACCCCCAGGTACCAGTAGCTGCCATTGGGAAAAGGGTCTGCCGGATCTGGGATGCCGTCATTGTCACTGTCCACGGAGGAGCCGCCGTATTCGATGCCTTGATAGACAAAACTCCCGTACGGAAAGGGGTCGAGGTGATTGGGCGTGCCATCCCCATCGCTGTCGAGCGTGCCGGTCGGATACCAAGTTCCGCCAATGATGACGCCGGGGTCATCTGGCGGTGGCGTGACGCCGTTGTTCGGGTCATCCATCTGGCCTGAGGCTTCCTTCCAGTTGAGGATTGTGTCGCCGTCGCGGTCCATGTTCAGGGGATCGCTGTCTTCGAAATTTTTAAGGCCATCGCCATCGGCGTCTGAGTAGGAAAAATACGTTCCTGCCGGCCAAGTCGTCCCGGCAGGAAGCTGGAGGTAGTTCACCACCGGTTGATAGCCCTGGATCTGCTGGTAAAACTCGTCGTGATCAGAGAAACCGTTGCCATTGGTGTCCCAACTCCAAGGATCGAAGGGGAGAGGAGAGCCGGCACTAAAGGCCGCAAAAGATACCTGATATTCCGCTAAGTCTGGCAGGCCATCGTGATCGGAATCGATACTGCCTGGATCTGAGCCAAAGAGCACCTCTTGGGCGTTGGTGAGTCCGTCGTTGTCGTCATCTTTCTGATACCATTCGTCTCCTTCGGGCGGATCCGTGAGTTGAGTTTTGACGTCTCCAACCATGCCCCAATAAGAAAGGGCTCCTGGAAACGGGTTTATTAACCAAGAAATAAAGACTAGGGTCTGAATAGAATGAACCCAGCGAGAGCGACGCAGAACTTTAAGAATTGTTTCGTCCATATATCCGCCATTTTATTTTTAATAAGCATATGGTTTATGCATTTCTCCGGAGGATGGCAATCCTAAATGGACTTTTTTCTCAGGCAGTGTTTTGAGTCTCCCGAACCGCCGAGCGTGACACCTATATTTATGCGGCGGCGCAATGGTGCTACTGGCCGAGCTTGGCGCGGAGATTGATCAGGTCTTTGCGGGCTTCGCCGAAGGCGTTGAGGTTGGTCTCGTCGGCGGCTTCGGGCATGAGGCGTTCGATGAGTTTGAGGCGGGCTTCGATGAGGGGGAGATCGGCGCGGGTGGGCTGCTTGCGATTGGAGAAGCCGTCTTCGTTCAGGTCTTCGATGAGGTCCGAGCGCTCCTGCCTGGGGAGGTTTGGATTGTTGATGGCCTCCAGCCAGATCTGCTCGGCTGTGGCGTCTTTTCCCACCATGCTGAGGGCGGCGCGTGCGGCGGGATCCTGGGCTGGGGGCTTGCTTTTGCGGGGTTGGGCTGCGGGAGAGGGAGTTTCCTGTGGGAGCTCGAAGGAGGGCGGTTGCGGCGTTACCACGACCTGCGGCTGGAGGCGCGAAGAGGGGGCGGGCTGCACGACGGCTGGCGGCTGAAACTGAAAGTACAGAGCCATGGCCAGCACAGCGGTGGTGATGCCCGCCATCCAGAAGCTTGAGCGAGTGTTCATGCGATTAAAGATTGTGCCATGCGGCCGGAATCGCGTAAACAAGATTCAGCTCCATGAACCGCCCCGCCCTCCTTCGTTTTCTGCTCGTCACGTGCCTGCTGGCAGCGGGCGCAGTGCAGGCTCAGCCGAAGGTGGTGGCGTATGTGCCAAACTGGACGGACTTGAAGACCTTTGCGACGCAGATCGACTATGCGAAGATCACGCACATCAACGTGGCGTTTGAGAATCCGCGGGATGCGGAGGGAACGCTTTCGTTTCATGAAGGGGATGGGCTGGTGATCACGAAAGCCCATGCGCATGGTGTCAAAGTGCTGGTCTCGGTAGGCGGCGGATCGGCTTCGGAGAATGAGGCGATGCGAAAGCGGTACTTTGAGCTGATCAGTTCCGCAAAGCGTGCGGGGTTTGTGGCGAAGCTGACAGAGTACGTCAGAGCGCATGAGTTTGACGGTGTGGACGTGGATCTGGAAGGTCCGGCCATCAACGGTGACTATGGGCCGTTTATTCAAGAGCTGGCGACGGCATTGAAGGCGAAGAACAAATTGCTGACGGCGGCGCTGTCCAAGGGGTATGGGGGCAAGGAGGTGCCGGAGGCGGCGCTGGCTTGTTTTGATTTTGTGAATGTGATGGCTTACGACGCGACGGGGCCGTGGCAGCCGAAAAAGCCGGGCCAGCATTCATCACTGGAGTTTGCGCAGCACAATCTGGACTACTGGCTGGGGCGTGGGGTGGCGAAGGAGCGGCTGGTGCTTGGGGTGCCCTTCTATGGGTGGGGCTTTGGCAAGGCGTTCCGGGAGGGGGAGTATCGCTACGCGGACCTGGTGAGGCAGAAACCGGAGGCGGCGCAGGCGGACCAGACGGGTGAGACGATCTGGTACAACGGCCTGCCCACGATAAGAGCGAAGGCGAGGCTGGTGCGGGAGCAGGGCTATGGCGGAGTGATGATCTGGTCTCTGAACTCCGATGCGGAGGGTCCGCTCTCGCTGCTCTCCGCCCTGCAGGGGGCGTTGAACTGAAAAATTCCAGGCTGGACATGGGAAGCGCTTTTTGGGTAAACTCATTAAGTGCCGATAAATTGAGGCGCTCAATCCCAACCACCTATGAAGAACCGCAGCTGTCACTCGCTGTTCCGCGGATTTGTCCTGCCCTCATGCGCAGCCCAGTGGCTGCTGCTCGGTGCCTGCTGGCTGGCAGGCAGCGGAGCAGGCCACGCGATCGACTCCGCCCTCACCCGCTCGACGTGGAAGCTGAAGTATGGGGTGACGGATGCGCAAATAGGAGACTCGACGTGGCTGGCGAAGGACAGCGATGGCGACGGGCTGAAGAACGCGGATGAGATCACGGCAGGGACGAGCCCGTTTGACGCGCAGAAGACGATCCGGGTGAAGAGCATCACCAAAAATGGCGCCAATGTGGACATGCAGTTTCCGACGGAGCTGGGAAAGCTGTACCAGGTGCAGTATGCGGCGACGATGAGTGCCACGACCAACTGGGCGCTGCATGCGACGCCGGTGCAGACGATGGGCGACGGGACGGTGATGACGCTGAGCGCGCCGTACCAGGCGAATGCCTTCTACCGCATTGTGGTGACCGATTTTGACACGGACTCCGACGGGCTGGGCGACTGGCTGGAAGGGGCGGTGGCGCTGAACCCGAACCAGACGCAGACGGTGGCGGGCACGGATGACTACACGTATGTGAGCCAGCAGGTGGCGCTGACGAATGTGGTGTCGATCAATGCGCCCGAGGCGTTTGCCTCCGAAGACGGGCCCACGGCAGGGCGGCTGACGGTGACGCGAACGCAGACGCTATTTCCGCTGACGCTGAGCTACAGCGTAGGCGGCACGGCGCAGCCGAACACGGACTACACGCCGCTGGCGGGGGCGGTGACGTTTCCGGCAGGGAGATCGGCCACGGCGGATATTTTTGTGAATCCCAAGATCCAGAGCTCGGTGAAAGGCGGGCGCTCAGTGACGGCCACGCTGGCCACGGACACGGGAAACAGCTACACTCTGGGAACGCAGAAAGCGGCCACGGTGATCATCAACTCCTCCACCGCAGCGACGGGAACGGGCCTGACGGCACGCTACTATGACACTGCGAGCTCGACGTATGTGGACGCGGCGAACTTTGGGCAGGCGGGGATGTATGCATTCACGCGGTCTGCAAGCCCTACAACCACCGGAACGGCCGTGGTGACCTACACAGGCGGCACGATTGCTGGCTTGGTCATAGGCACTCAGATAAAGGTCAGTTTCACCTCAGGCAGCGGCAACATTAACAATTCGACCTTTAATAATCAAATCTACTCGGTGACGGCTGTCACCGCTTCCACCTTCTCGGTGTCTCTTTCCTCGGCTACTTCGTTCGGGGGGACGACCTCCACCAACGGCAGCTGCAATTTCAGCATCCAATCCTTCACACATCCGGGAATCGTGGAGCGGATTGACTCGACGGTGAATTTTGACTGGCAGTATGGCACGCCGAACGGGGCGGTGATCGCGCCGCTCAATTCACCGGACAACTATTCTTCCACGTGGGACTTTTACCTGAACCCGACGGTGGCGGGGAACTACACCTTTCAGCTGGATGCGGATGACAAGGCGGAGGTGCTGCTGGACACGGGAGCGGGCCTGACGCAGATCGTGCAGCACAACTGGACGACGCCGGGTTCCGATGCGGTGGGGACTTTCAAGCAGAGCGCGGCGATAACGCTGGCTGTGCCGGCCAGTCCGGCGCAGCGCTACCACATGGTGGTGCACCAGGTGGAGACGACGGGAGATGCGCGCTGCCGCCTGCAATGGCTGGTGCCGGGGACGACGAGCTATGTGAACATCCCGCAGGCGAATGTGTTCACGCATACGCAGGCGATGACGTACAGCTACTCGGGTGGAAACCTGGTGGTGACTCCGACCGGCGGGCACAGCTTCAGCGTGGGCAATACGGTGCAGCTGGCGTTCACGTCAAACACACTGTTCACCCCGGGAGCCGCAAGCACGTACAATGGCACCTACACCATTTCGGCGGTGAACGGGACGACGACTTTCACCGTGCCTCTCACAGGATTCCAAATCAGTGTGCCGGGAGCGACGACCACTGCGGGGAGCCCCACCATTGCCGTGCCATCCATTTCAGGGCTGGCGGTGGGAATGGCGGTGACGGGCACGGGACTGCCAGCGAGCGAGTTTATCACGGCGATTGCGCCTGGATTGATCTCTGTGACGACGGGCAGCGGTGTGACCGCGCAGGCGGCAACGACACTCACGGTGTCCCTCCCGTCTTCGGGAACTGGCAGCGGCTTTGTGCTCAACAACAGCACCAGCACGACGACAGGCGTGTACAACTTGTGCTATGCAACGACCGACTTCAGCGGCTCTCCAGGACGCATCGGTGTGGACTCTGCCGTGACGAGCGGAAACAACGGCATCTGGTACTCGGGCACTCCGGATGGGGCCAAGATCCAGCCGGACACCTTTTCGGCACGCTGGAGCGGGCAGGTGCAGCCGCAGTTCAGCGAGGACTACACGTTTGTGGTGCAGTCGGATGACGGGTGCACTTTAAGGATCAACGGGCAGCTGCAAACGCTGATGCCTGCGCCTTCGACAAGCGTGGGCGGCACCAACAACTACATTTATAACGCAAGCACGGGGGAGGTGGTGTTCAACTACTCGGCGCTGGCAGCGGCCTTTGGCAGCTTTTTGATCGGTGAGACGGTGAGGCTGGACCCGACCTCGGGGAACCTCTCGCATGCACCCACCACGGCACCGACCTACACCTATGACGGCAGCACGGGACTGGCGGTGATTGATTATTCCAACCTCATCGTGGGAGCAGCAGGCGGGACGGTGGTGGCGGGGAGCTTTGCGGTGGGAGAGTACATTGAGCTGGATCCGACGAGCGGCAGCCTGAGCGCGCTGAGCACGGTGGCCTATCCGATCACGGCAGTGTCAGGAAACACCTTCACGGTGAACTTTGGCACAGGCGTGTATGTAAGCGGCTCGGGCAACATCACGGTGGCGGACACGCGGAATGCGGCCATCACCAAGCTGTATTCAACGGGAAGTTCCTACAGCTACAACTCGACCACAGGACTGGCGGTGATCGATTACACGAACCTCACGGGCGTGCCTGCGGGCAGCTTCCCGGTGAACTCGAGCGTGGAACTGGTGCCGACTTCCGGCAATCTCAACGGACTCTTCTCGACTCCCTACACGGTGACCGCGACGAGCGGCACCACCTTCACGGTAAGCTTTGGGGTGAGCGCCTTCACCACCGGCACAGGCACGATCAACATCCGCGCGCAATCGGGCGGCCCCATCCCACTCGCGCAGACGTCGGGCTTTGCCTTCAACATGGGCACTGGCAAATATGCGAATGGAAGCGTGGGAAACATGAGCGTGGAAATCATGAACAAGCCGCTGAAGGACTGGTCGTCGATGGGGAACGAGCGCTATGTGCGCCTCCCGATGATCGGCGGAGTGCGGTATGACATTCAACTGGACTACATGGAAAGCACGGGCGCGGCGCGGTGCTTCCTCTCCTGGTACAGCCCGAGCCAGACGAAGCAGATCATCCCTGCGGAAAGACTGTACCCCAGCAGCGTGCCGCAGGCGCCACCGGCCCACGTGAGCGACACCTCGGCCATAGCGCTGACAGGCGGAAGTTTCTCCTATGCGATCGGCGGCAGCAATGGCGCGAGCATCAGCGTGAGCGGAAATCCGGCCTGGCTGACTTACAGCAACGGCGTGCTGAGCGGCACGCCGCCGCCTGGCTCGGCAGGAGACTACCAGGTGATCATCACCACCACGAACGGAGCAGGCTCGGGCACCTCAGTGCTGAACCTGCATGTGGATCAAAATGTGGGCACCGTGCCGCGCGAATACTGGGGCAGCGTGAGCGGCACCAGCGTGGCGACCATTCCGACGAGCACCTCTCCCACCAGCACCTCCAGCCTGACCACGCTGGAAGGGCCGACGAATTCCGGCTCCGACTACGGGGCGCGCATCCGCGGCTACATCACGGCTCCCGCGGACGGAAACTATTACTTCTGGATCGCGGCGAACAACAGCGCGGAGCTGTGGATCTCCAATGATGATGAGCCGGTGAACATCTTCCGCCGCGCGGTGGTGGCCACGGGCAGCGGCACGGCGAGAAACTGGAATAATGAAGCCGGGCAGAAGTCCCCGTGGCTGGCGCTGGAGCAGGGGCATAAGTATTACTTTGAAGTGCTGCACAAGGCCGGAACCGGCGCCACGGACAATCTGGCCATCGGCTGGAGCAAACCGGGAGAGGCGACGACGGCACCGAGCGAAGTGATCCCTGCGTACGTGCTGAACCCCTACGTGACGCCACCGGCGGGCTCGACTCCGGGCACGCTCTATGTTTCAACCATGCTGTCCCAAAACGGCGCAACCACCACGGGTGTGGGCAACTCCACGCTGAGGCTGAGTGAAGATGAGAACACGGCGTACATGACCCGAACCTACAGCGGGCTGACCGGGCCGATCACGTCCGAGCACATCCACACGGACCCGTATTTGACCAAACCCTCGACGATTGTCTTCGACATCGACACGCCTGTGACGCCGGGAGACGGCCTGCAGCCGGACGGTCGCTACAAGTGGACGATCCTGCCGGTGGGGACGCTGACGAAGGCGGACATCATTGAAATCATCAAGGAAGGGAAGGCTTACATCAACCTGCACACCACGGCGTATCCAAACGGAGAAATCCGCGGCAACTACACGCTGGCAAACGGCACGCGCACCTTTACGCCGCCTCCCGCGCCGCCCACCTTTGCCGATGACCACACAACGGACAACGGGGCCGTGCGTTTCCTGACGCAGGCCACGTTTGGCCCAAGCCTGAGCGACATCAGCGCGCTGAAGGGGATGGCCAGCTATGAAGCGTGGATTGACGATCAGTTTACCAAAACGGCCACGCAGCATCTGCCGGAAGTGCTTTCCCATGAACTGGCGGATGTGTTCGGGGCCTTCGACACGAAGCTGAGCTCCAACACGTGGTGGAAGAATTCGATCACGGGAGCGGACCAGCTGCGGCAGAGGATCGCCTTTGCGCTGAGCGAGATCCATGTGGTCTCCGGGCAGGGGCCGCTGGAGGACAACTCCCAGGCGATCTCTCATTTCTACGACACGCTGCTGACCAACGCCTTTGGCAACTTCCGCGACATTCTGGCCGGGACCACGCTGACGCCGGGAATGGGCCGCTACCTGGACATGCTGCGGAATGACAAGCCTGACCTGACGGTGGGACGCACGGCGAATGAGAACTATGCACGCGAGATCAAGCAGCTCTTCTCGATAGGACTGTACCGCATGTGGCCGGACGGCACGCTGATGCTGAGCTCCGAGGACGCGCCGATCGACACCTACTCGCAGCGGGAGGTGGTGGGACTGGCGCACACCTTCACGGGATGGGACTACGGCTACGATGGCGACATGCACACCTCCTTCTCCTCCGCCACAAACTGGATGCGGCCGATGCGCGAGACTCCGGCGCGCCACTACACCGGAACGAAGCGTGTGCTGAACAATCAGGTGCTGCCGGGCCTGAGCAGCGTGGGCGGCCAGCCGCTGGACCCCTATGCGACGCACAACGCCACGCATTTCCAGGACACCGCGTACCGCGCCCTGCCGGCACAGGAGTTCAATGCGGTGCATGACATGCTCTTCAACCACCCGAACGTGGGCCCATTCATCTGCCGGCAGCTGATTCAACGGCTGGTGACGAGCAATCCTTCGCGAGACTACCTGTACCGTGTGGTACTGAAGTTTAACGACAACGGCTCCGGCGTGCGCGGAGACATGAAGGCGGTGATCAAGGCCATCCTGCTGGACTATGAAGCGCGCAGCCCGGACCTGGTCGGCATACCCGCCTATGGCAAGCAGCGTGAACCGATCATGCGCATCACCGCCGCGGCGCGTGCCTTCCGCCCCGCGGATCTCACGGGCACCTACTCGCAAAGCGGCAGCAATGCGATCACGATCACCACCAGCGCCCCGCATCTGCTGCAAGGTGGCAACAACACACAGCTAGAATTCACCGACACCTCCGGCAACACACCGCCCGCCGCAGGCACGTACGCGGTGCTGAGTTCCCCAACACCGACTACCACGCAGTACACCATCAACTCGCCTGGGTGGTTGACTGGCACGTACAACCAGCCCTCGGGCTCGAGTGTGCTGACGGTGACCATGAGCGGGCATTGGCTGCCTGCGGGAGGGCAGGCGTGGTTTGATTTCACGAGCGGCGGTGCGAATGGCAATGCCTCGCTGGATCAAAAGTATCTGACGGTGGCCACCTCCACGGCCTTTGATACGCCCAGCGGTGTGGGCAATGTCTCCGGCACCACTTTCACCCTCACGGCACCCGACACCACCGCGCGCAGCGGAAATGTAATGATCGCACGTTTTGCGGGATCGTATTCCTGCACGGGAGCGGGAGGAACGATCACCATCGACACGACGAACGGTTCGACGACCACCTATGGCGGCATGGCCAACCACGGACTCTCGGTGGGAGACTCGGTCTTCCTGAACTTTACGAATTCGCGTGACACCACCTCGTTCAATGAAACTTCGACGGAGAACGACATTGTGTACACGATCGTCAGCGTTCCGGATCCGACCACCTTTACGGTGACGGCACGAAGCGCGGCGAATGCGGCGATCAACAGTGACGACCAGGTGGTGATCTTCCCGCTGAAATCGCAACCGCTGACGCGCAATGGCACGATCAAGAGCGTGGCCTCCACTTTCACGCTGGACAACACGGATCTGGACCTGGTGCAGACGCCGTTGTATTCGCCCACGGTGTTCAACTTCTTCCTGCCGGGATTCAAATTCTCCGGCACGCTGGCCTCCCAGGGCATCACGACGCCGGAGTTCCAGCTGACGGCGGAAACAAGCACGGTGTACCAGGCGAACTTCCTGTACAACGGCATTTTCAATCCCTCGAACACGACGGGAATCAGCAGCTTCAAAACGGGCACGAACGCACTGGTGCTAGACCTGAGCGGATGGATGGGCAATGCGACCAACAACGGACTGGGAGCCGGAACGGTGCAGACCGAGGTGTGGACGAGCAACTCGAACGTGAGCAGTTTGATCGACCGCTTTAACACGCTGCTGCTGGCAGGGCAGCTGCCCGCCAATGCGAAGACGGCGATCCTGAACCTGCTGGGTGGTCAGATCAGCAGCATTGCCACCGGCAATCCATGCACCATCACCATGCCCAGCGCGCACGGGCTGCAGACGGGAGATTCGGTGACGATCACGGGAGTGACGGGAGGCAACTTCAGCAGTTCGGTCAACGCCACCTTTACGATCACCGTGCCGAACGGCAGCACCACGACCTTCACCATACCGATCACGTGCAACAACACGACGAACCTCGTGCTGACCAATTCAACCGCGGGGATCATTCCCTACACGAACAATGCGCCAACGACGACGAACATCCGCGACCGTTTGCGGAACATTTTGCACCTGATTCTGACCAGCCCGGACTACACCATCCAGAGATAACCTGACATGAAGCCCTTCCAAGCACCCAACATCCTGACACGGCGCGGCTTTCTGCACCGCAGCGCCGTGCTGGGCGGCAGCGCCGCCGTGGCCAGCCACACGATCCGCGACCTGCGCCTGATCAACACGGCCATGGCCGCGCAGGGGCCAGTGTCCGGCTACAAGGCGCTGGTGTGCATTTTCCTGAGCGGAGGCAACGACTCCAACAACTGGATCGTGCCAACGGACAACACCACCTTTGCGGATTACACGGCAATCCGAGGAAACCTGGCACTGCCGCAGTCCTCTCTGCTGAACTTGCGCCAAGGACCAAACACCACGGATGCCGCC
Source organism: Prosthecobacter sp. (assembly GCF_044226605.1). Lineage (GTDB taxonomy): Bacteria > Verrucomicrobiota > Verrucomicrobiia > Verrucomicrobiales > Verrucomicrobiaceae > Prosthecobacter. The sequence goes on from NZ_JBGAGS010000012.1 coordinate 102,235, forward strand.
TACGCGGATGCGGACGGCCACACGTATGGCTTCCACCCCGGCTGCCCGGAACTGCAGACGCTGTTTGGCGAAAAGAAACTCGGGGTGCTTTTTAACGTGGGCACGCTGGTGCGGCCGACCACTCGCGCGGACTATCTTTCAGGACTGGCCGCGTACCGGCCGCCGCAGCTTTTTTCCCACAGCGACCAGGTGACACAGTGGCAGACCTCGATTCCCGACCAGCCGCCCACGACGGGATGGGGAGGACGTGTGGCGGATCTGCTGAATTCCGTGGCGAATCCATCGGGCTCGATCTCGATGTCCGTGTCTCTCAGCGGAGCGAACACCTTCGAGGTGGGGAATCTCATCACGCAATATCAGGTGGCCACGAGTGGAGCGATCGTTTTGAGCGGCAGCCTCATGAGCGGCACGAGCGCCCGCGCCCGCGCACTGAAAAACATCCTCGGAGTGACGCACACGAATCTGCAGCGGAAGGCGTATGCGGGTGTGAGCAGCAATGCGATCGCGGTGGGGGACGCACTGAACACGAACATCGGCAGCACGCTGGATCCCACGGATTCGCCTGCGAGCTACACTTCGCAGAATGCCAGCGCGCCGTGGCGCTGGAACACGGGGCTGGTGAACATTTACTCTGCGGCATCGCAGGCCAACAGGCTCGGAGGCTTTCCCAATTCGACACTGGGGACGCAGCTGAAGATGGTGGCAAGATTGATCCAGGCGCGAGGCGCGGGCGGCTTCAACATGAACCGCCAGATCTTCTTCTGCTCGGTGGGCGGGTATGATACGCACACCTCGCAGGTACTGGTGAATGGCACGGACCAGCCGACGAATGCCAGTGGAGCCCACTACAAGCTGCTGGCAGATGTGAGCCAGTGCATGTTTGCCTTTCAGCGCGCAATGGAGCAGCTCAATCTGGGCAACAACGTGACATCCTTCACCACGAGCGACTTCTCCCGCACGCTGCCCACCAACAGCCAGGGAAGCGACCACGGATGGGGCAGCCACCACCTGGTGATGGGAGGCGCGGTGAAAGGTGGGCAGGCCTACGGCCACCTGCCCGCTTTTGCCATCAACGGACCGAATGACACGGGGCTTGGGCGCTGGATTCCCACCATCTCCGTGGACCAGCATTCTGCGACGCTGGCGAAATGGTTTGGTGTCGATCCGTCTGAGATTTCGAACATTTTTCCAAACATTGGCCGATTCCCGACTTCTGACCTGGGATACATGAACCTGACGTAATCGAAGTCATGAGCGTTCGAACCATGCTCTTACTCGGCCTGCTGGTGGCAGTCGCGCTGGTTGCGGGGTGGTGGATGTCGTCCTCGCCCAAGGCGCTCCCGACGGCCGTGGCACGTCCGCCATTGCCAGCAGGCAAACCTGTGGTGAAGAGCGCTCCGGCAAGCCCGTCCTCCCCTGCCCCGACGCCGTCAGTGCCAAAACCGGTGCCGCCCCCTGCCCCAACGGTGGTGGAGACGAAGCCAGCTGCCGGGGCGGAACCAAAGGCGTACCCGCCCCCGATCTCACCGATGGCGCTGGATGTGCGCAAACAGTACGCCGAGGAACTGGAGCAAGTGGGGCTGATGCTGCGGGACTACCGCACGCTCATGCACGAAAATCCCGTGGGAACGAATGCGGAGATCATGGCGGCGCTGATGGGGGGCAATCCGAAGCGTGCGCGGCTGGGACCTCCGGGAGGCGAAGGATTGAATGAAAAGGGAGAGCTGCTGGACCGTTGGGGCACGCCCTACTTTTTCCACCAGATGTCAGCCACGGTGATGGAAATCCATTCGGCAGGGCCAGACAGGCGGATGTGGACTTCGGACGATGTGGTGGTGAAGTGAAGGAGTCCCAGGATTTTGAAAATCGCCCAGCCTGCTGCTACGGGACGACGTTCACATTGAAGGGGGCGAAGAGCATGCGGCCGTTGACGCTGACCTGGCAATAGAGGCGGATGAAGCCGGCACGAGGAGGGAAAAACATGAAGCTGAGACCCGGGCCGCCACGAGCATCCGAGGCGGTGACATCTCCACCTGCGGGATGGAGATGGACGACAGAGCGGTAGTCATCGTAAAAGCCGACGAGATGCGCGAAGGCATTCATCACGGGCTCCAGCTGGGTGACGGGCTTTCCCGCAGCATCGGTCACCATGATGTCCATTCTGCGGGCCTGATTGGCCTTCAGTGGTTCGCCATTGCCAGATCCGAGCGTGATCACGAAGCTGTAAGCATCCACTTTCGAGGAGAATTTGGTCGCCTTGTCCGTGATGGGACCCGCTGCACCCACCGAAGGCAGATCGGTGAAGGGCAGCTCCTGCACTCCGGTCTCGGCAGGCACAAGGTCCGCCCAGATGCGATAGGGAGCGCTGCGCTGAGGGGTGAAGGAAAAGGCGTATTCGCCGGGCACATCCGTCATGACCGGATGCTCGTGGTGGTAGTCGCCAAGAGAAGGCTCTTCGATGAGGAGATGAATCCGCTCCGTGTGCATGACGAGCAGATCTTTGTAGAGGACAGGCGAGTCATCCGCCTTCCTGAGCCTGACTTTCACCTCCAGTTTCTTTCCGGCTTCCACGGGTCCACTGGCCTGGGCGCTGAGGCGCATGGTGGGCTCTCCGGGCTTCATGTAGATGAAGCTGTAGGGAATGCGGCGGGTGAGCAGGTGCATGCCGCATTTGTCGCACGGAGTGGTGGCCGCACCGGCGATGAAGTCGGGGTGCATGGGGCAGAAGAAGATGTCTGACTTCACCACCTTAGGATCGAAATGGCGGGCCATGCCATCGAGCGTCTGATGCAGGTTTTGATACACCGCCTCCGCACCGCCGGCGTTGTTGTCCCTGGCGGCTTTGGCGAGGGTGTTGACCAGTGTCAGGGCACGCTCGGAGAGAGGCGTGACTTTTTGAAGATTCTCCGCGCCGCCAGAAAGCTGAGGCAGCGCACGCAGGGCGGGACTGCAGTAAGCGATCTGCACGGCAATCTCCGCGAGGCGGCCCTCCTGCAGAAGTTTCTCCACGTTGGTGGTGGCGAGGCGGATGACGTTCCAGGCTTCTGGTGCGGTCTTGGGATCAAGCACGTTGCCGGGAATGACCTGGTCTGCGTGCAGATGCGTCAGAAAGAGGCTGGCACAAAGAATGGAAACAAAACGGCGGTGCATCAGCGAATGATAATCCGCAGCGGCAAACAAATGCAATGCGCTACTTCACGCCGCGAACCTCAAAGCCTTCGGCTTCGAGGACGGCGCGGACTTTTGCGGCTTGGTCGCCTTGGATTTCGATGCGCTTGTCCCGCACGGTGCCGCCGCAGCCGCAGGCGGATCGAACGCGTTTCGCGATGGTCTCAATGACAGAAAGCGGCAGGTGTGTCGCAAAGTCCTTGATGACGATGACCGTCTTGCCACCGCGATGCGCGGTTTCACGCTGAAGCACCACACGCCCCATTTTCCAGAGGCGCTGTGGAGAGTCGGGATCGGAGGCGGGATTCATTGACCAGGTGCGGAGAGGTCCTTGTTGTAATACACCTTCACATACTTCATGCCCTTGTCGTCGTCGAAGCCGCGCTCGAGCTGGGGTTCGGTTTCGGTTTTGCCGGGCTTGATGTGAATCTCAACGCCGGTGTCCAGCTTGAGGACGGCGGCGATGCGCTTTTTGGCCTTGGTGAGGTCTTTTTTGGAGATCTCGAAGCTTTTCTCCAAGGGCTGGCCCTGCTCCTCTTCCATGCGGGCGCGGTGCTCGTCGAATTTGGCAATGACTTCGGGGTCTTTGAGGACGGTCTGGCCGAATTCTTCGAGGTTGAAGGTTTCGCGGTCTTCGAAGTACTCGAGTGCGTCTTTGGCGGCCGTGGCGGTCTCCCAAGGGGGAGAGTCATCATCGGCGGGCTGCTGCTCCTCGAGGAAAGAGACGGCCATCTTGGCGTAGGCATTGGTGAGGAAGGCGCCATCTGGCACAGCCTCGACTCCGAGGAATTCGCGGATCCAGAAGCGGGTGTCCCCACCGCTGCGGTCAAACGTGAGGACGTAGTAGCCTTTTTCGGCCCAGTAATTGAGGATGAGACAGCCTTTGTCGATCTTGTCCGGATTGATGCCGTGCTCGGTGTGGAGCTGGAGATCGCCATTGCGAGGGGTGATGGTGAGGAAAGGCACGACGCTGTCGCTCTTCAGAATGCAGAGGCCGCTGACGAGCTCGCCTTCGATGTGGATCTCCTTGAGCATGGCGATGCAGAGGTCGCCTGCCTTGATGTTCGGGTGATTGGACTTGGCGTAGAGGCGCTGGGCGATTTCGACACCTTTGGCGAGGAGCTGGTCTTCGTCGGCGAAGATGGCCTTGGCGCAGTTGTTGACTTCGTGCTGCTTGAGGGAGGCGTGATGGGTGAAGCGGTGGGCGATGCAGGCCTTGAACGGTTTCAAAAAGAGCGCCGTAAGGGCTTCCTGATCTCCTTCGGCGACCTGAAAGACCTCGCGGGAGGTTTGCAGGGGTTCCTCGCGCAGAGGATTGCCGACTTTGGCAAGAACGACTTTGGTGACGGTGGCGGTGTTGAGGCGGAGCTTGACGGACATGGGGGCGCGGAGAGTAGAAAGGGATTGGAATTCGCCAAGGATTAAAGGGGCCTGAAAGCAGATGCCGAAATTAAATTTCACGACAACTGGTTCAGGGTTTCCCTGATGGCACGAGAAGGGCGCGACTGATTGCGTAAAAAATCAGCAAGGTTCAAACTGGTCGGAATAAAAAACCGGTTCGCAGCTCAACTTTGACCTCCCTTTTAAAATATGAGTGCTCTTGTGATACCCATGCCGCGCGAGACGGAGAATCCGTGCCCGCACCCCTCTGACAAAGAGATCGCCCTGCTTGCATTCAAGCACTGGAAAAACGAAGGCTGCCTGCATCTGCGTCCGGAGCACTGGCTCACAGCAGAGAAGGAACTGCTGGCGGCCTATTCGGCAGAGGGAAAGGGGCTTGTGCCCGCCGAGGCAGACCGGCTGGATGACTACTGGGAACAGGAGACTGAGGATGCCTCCCGCTACGCCATGAACAGCGAGCTTTCACTGGCAACAAGAGACTGGTCTTGAGAGCCTCCTGGAGGAATGGAAGACCAAGGCGCAGGGGGACTTCCCCACGCTGACTGGACGACAAGAGCTGGAAACCCTCAAGCAAGGCATTCGATGACAGGAGGCGGACATGAACAGCCACTTCAGAGCAGCCCGTCTCTCCGACAGCATTTCTCTGTCCGGAGGCTCCCGCGTCAGTCAGTGGGCGGACGAGAGGTGCCGATTTCAGGAACTACGAAACCGTAGAAACAAGCGACGTGCGGCGAGTCCGTGGCGAGCTGAAGAGAACAAGGTCCGCATCGACGAGCCGGCGAGGTTTCACCGGGCGAGGTACGAACGGCTGGCAGCAACGATGCGTGGCAAGTGCAGGATCGCGGCATTTTTGCTGACCACGCTCATTTTGATGATGCTGGGATGGAACGCTGCGGGCGGCCAGCACATCCCTCCTGGGCGCTGGCTATGCGGTCTGCTATCGGGCTGGTTCATCGTCTTCATGTTCCGCACAGGGTTGTTCATCTGGCTGGCCGCGCCGCGTTTCATCTGCTGCGATTGCGGGCAGTTGCAGGTGTCAGGACTGGGCCGCCTCAGGACATCGCAAATCCTGCATTGGACGATCGAGCACCAGGTGATGATCCACGCACGCAATCCACGCGGGGCCAGGCTGCGAATCTGCTGCCGATGGCTTGGCTGGAAACGGCACTGGATGATGCTGATGGAGGAAGGCCCGCGAACCGAACGACTCCAGCGCGAGCTGGAGCTGCTGCTGCCGCGTACTGTGACGACCAACCCAAAACCCACTCAGAGCCCCCTCCCGATGGAGGCGGGCATCCTCAGTCCGTGAAGCATGCGCGCCGCTGGGGAATGGTTGACACGCCACAGCGAGACGGAGTTTTGAGGAAGCCTTGTGATGGAACATGCCTGCCCAAAGAGGGCTGTGCCAAAGATGGCGGAATGGCGGGGAGGTTTGAGCAGGAAGCTTCAACTCCGGGGCTTGCGGAGGCGGCAATGACGGGCGAGGGCAGGAGTGAATGAGCGAGAATGTGAAGAATGATCCCCCTATGGCACCGCAGCCCTGGCTGGTACGCATCCCCGAGATCTTTGCCGGAATTGCAGGTTCGGTGCTGCGGCAGCTGGGCGCAGTTTCGAGCACGAAACTGGGGCAGGACTACTACCTGATCAAGACAGCGACTCCGGCTGCGATCCGTGATTCCGAAGCAGCGAAATTCATCCGCTGGAACCTGCCAATGGATCATACCTGGCCTTGCAACGCGCAAAAGATGGACGGCTTCATCGAAAAGGCGGCGCAGACGCTGCTGAAGAAATTTGGGGACCGAAAGCCCCAGGGCATTTTCATCGGCACCCTGCAGCCCACCTCCCCTGACAAGTACTACAAGGGCCTGGCGTCCAACCTGCGGGGCCGGGTGCTGCAGTTGTTTCCCAAGCTGGCCGCGGCAAACGTGGAGGAGCAGGATCCGACGGCGGAGACGCTGTTTTGCCTCGTCGGCAAAGAAGGCCTGTTTTGCGGCATGCAGAGTCCTCGTGCCGCCAACGGGCTCTATGCGGGAGGGAGCAAATACATTGATCAGGACTCTCCTGACACGATCAGTCGCGCGGGTGCAAAGATCGCCGAGGCCCTGCACTACCTGCTGTTGTACCGGCCACCGATGAAGGAGGGCAGCCATTGGATCGAACTCGGTGCCTGCCCGGGTGGCATGACGTCTGAGCTGCTGGCGCGCAACCAGCGCATCACGGCGATCGATCGTGCGCCGCTGGACGCAAGGCTGGAGGGTAGGCCGGGCCTTAAATTCTTCCTCGAAGATGTGGCCACCTTTCAACCGAGGGCCGGCACCAGCTACGACGCGCTGCTGTGTGACATGAACGGCCCGCCCGAAGAATCGATCGAACAGGTGATCCGGCTGTCGCGTTTTCTGATACCGGGAGGGCTGGTGGTCTTCACGCTGAAGGTTCCCCGGATCGATTCCCTGGATGAACCGAATGAACTGTTTCGGCTCATCGTGTCGATGGGCAGAGGGGCCGGCCTGCGCCTTTTTGCGCAGACGCACCTGACCTACAACCGGCACGAGTTTACGCTGTTCTTTGAAACCGTTTGAGGGCAGGTCTCAGCTATCAGGGGATGAAGGTCAGCAGCCAGTCGATGGACTCGTGGTTTTTCGCGTTCTGACGGGCCTTGAGTTCGAGCAGTTTGCTCCGGCACTTTTCTGGCTCGCGCTCGGCCAGTTCGGTGAGGAAGCCCTGAAGGCCATCGTTGTCATGACCCTCGGCGAAGCCGGCATCGAGAGCGTCGAGCAACTCTTCGAGGCAGTCCAGGCCGCCGGTCTCCGCCACGAGTTCTGCGATGAGCTCGCGAGACCAGAAATTATTGTCAGGCGACTTCATCGCCTCCAGCAGCAGAGGAAGATCATCGATGCAGATGGCGGCTTTGACCCGGTGGAAAGCCTCCAGCACCACGTCCTCTTCGCCTTCGTTGCTGGCCTGCCGAATGAACCGGAGGTCAGCGGCAATGCTCTCGGTGATGGCATTTTCCAGCTCGGGAGAGAATTCCTCTTCTTCGCTCGCCGCCTCCACAGAGCTGCTCTGCAGATCTTCTGGCTTGAGCAGCACGGCGCCTTTGAGAAGGCGGCAAAACTGCTTCTTCGTTGCCTTGTGGAGGGTCCCCTGCTTGGTCAGTGGGTCTTTCATCCGCTTGTACTCGATGGACAGGCGCGCCCATTCGACGATGCGGAAATACTCGTCTCCCTTTTTCCAGATTTGACCTTGTTCCAATTTCATCGGGTCCATTAGCCGTGGTGGCAGGCAGCGCCATGATCTTTTTGTACGAAGATAGGCCGTGCCACGTGGACGGGGGTGAAAAGCCATGAGCCGGAGGGGTCTGAGGCACCCGCCCCCCTCATTTGGGGGGGAAGGCTGGCGTCGGGGCCCCCAATTGGGGGACGAATTCAAACAATCAGGATTTCCAAAATAAAGTGCAATTCACGCTTGTTTGCTGGATTTGTTATTATTATAATTATAGAATATGTAATATGTGATAAAAGGGTCTTCATCTTCCCTCGCCCTCCAAGCTCCCCAATCCACGCAGCCCTGACACGCACCGACTTCCCCTCTCCCCAAAGCCTCAAACCACCCTCGCCGAAATGAAAACGACCTCCTACCTACCCAAGCTCCTCTGCCTCGCCCTGGCGCTGGCTTGGACTCAAGGTGCCCAGGCCAGCACGGTCTTTTGGGGCAGCACCTTCCAAGACAACCTCTTCGACAGTGCGGGCAATGCGCTCGACCCGACGTATTCCTTTGAGATTGGCACTTTTGGAGCCTTTACGCCGACGTACCAGAACGTGGACCAGTGGCAGGCCAACTGGCACGTGATCGACCGCGCGTTCGACCCAGATTCGAACGGGTGGAACTCCACGGACCAGTTTTTTGCGGGCACTGTGGGCTTTAACCCGGACGGCACGTCGGATTCCCCGGACGCCAACCCGGTCGATGCCTTCACGCAGGGGGATGTGGTCTATCTGTGGGTCTACAATTCCAAATCGATTGTTCCCGGCAGTGAGTGGGCGCTGGTAACGGACGGAACAACGGTGGGCAACTCAGGGGATCCCTGGATCATACCGGACCCCTCTGACACGCTGGGATCCTACAACTGGAACCTGGGCGATGCGAGCACGCCCGTGGTAGGCGGAGCCAACAACGTGCAGGGAGCCGGCACCTACACGGCCACCCCCGGAGTTTTCAGCCTGCAGACGGCCGTGGTTCCAGAACCCGGCTCTGTGATGCTGCTGCTTGCAGCCGCAGCCGCCCACCTGACACGCCGTGCCCGCCGCCTGACCCGCATGTCCCAGTTCTGAAGACACCCCATGAGGGAAAACGCATCACGTCCAACGAGCCTGACGTGCCGCCTGAAAGCGGCGCGTTTCATCGTTTCCATGTGCTGCGTTCTGTTTGGCGGGGCCATGGCGGCCCATGCGGCGACTGATTTCAGTGACTACTCTGTGTTCGCCAGCGCCAGCAGCACGACGGTGAGCACGATCAAAATCGGCGCCACCACGGACAGCGAAACCGCCATCACGGCCAACACCACGGCCACCGGGGACGACGTCACCGGCACTGACGACGAAGACGGCGTGACTCTGCCGAGCAGCGTGGCCTTGGGAGCATCCAGTTCCATGACGGTGAACGTGACCAACACGAGCGGTGCGTCGGTGTACCTCAATGTGTGGATCGATTTCAACCGCAATGGCGTGCTGACTGACAGTGGTGAGCAGGTGGCCAGCAACACCATCATCGCCACGGGGACTTCCGGCTCCAATAAAACGGTGAACTTCACGGTGCCTGCGACAGCCACTGTTGGCACAGCCGGCGTGCGTGTCCGCCTCACCTCCACCAGCACACCGGGCTCCACGGGTCTGATAGGAAACGGCGAGGTGGAAGACAACGTGATGACGCTGGCCTGCCCCACCGTGACTTTCAGCCCGACTACACTGACGACCCCGACCGTGGGCGGGTCGTATTCGCAAACGCTAACGGCTTCGGGTTCAAGCACCACGTTTTCGTATGCCGTCACTTCAGGCTCGCTGCCGGCGGGTCTCTCTCTGAGCACGGCGGGGGTGCTGTCCGGAACGCCCACGAGCACCAACTCGACGACGTTCACGGTCACCGCCACGGGCGCGAACAGCTGCGCAGGATCTCAGTCCTACACGGTTACCCCGGTGTGCCCCACCCTGAGCTTCAGCCCCTCCGCCGCCGGCATTCCAGACTCCTACGTGAGCAGCGCCTTCAGCCAGACAATCACGGCTTCAGGAGGGACCACTCCCTACACTTATGCGGTGACGTCCGGCACGTTGCCGGCGGGACTTTCGCTGAGCAGCGCCGGTGTGATCAGCGGCACGCCCACCACCAGCAACGGCTCGGGAACCAGCGTCACGATCACGGCCACGGATGCACGCAACTGCCAGGGGTCCCTCACCTACACCGTTCAAGTGTGCCCGGTCATCAGCATGAGTCCGGCCACGCTGCCCGCGCCCGGGCTGGGCTCTCCTTACAATCAGACCGTGTCCGCTTCCGGCGGCGCCGGCGTGTACAGCTACAGCATCGCCACTGGCAGCCTGCCCTCCGGAATGACGCTGAACTCCAGCACAGGCGTCATCTCCGGCACTCCCACCAGCACCGCAGCGGCCACCTTTACAGTGAATGCGGCCGATGCGAACGGCTGCCTGGGCATCCGCAGCTACAGTTTCACCCCGGCCAGCACGGATTTCGGAGACTACTCAAGCTTCGGCAGCGTCAGCAGCACGTACAACTCCAACCTTAAACTGGGCGCCATCTTTGACGCAGAATCCAGCGCCACGACGAATGCCACGGCCACCGGTGATGACATTACGGGACTGGATGATGAAGACGGAGTAACCCTGCCAGCCTACCTGGAGCAAAGTACTTCCGCCACCATCACCGTCAACGTCACCAACAACACCGGCCTCACGGCCTACCTGAACGCCTGGATCGACTACAACAAGAATGGTGTGCTGACGGACTCCGGCGAGCAGATCGCCACGAACACCGCCGTGAACACCGGCACCACCGGGGGCAATGTGGCCATCACTTTCACGGTACCTGCCGGTGCCACGGTAGGCACCACGGGAGTGCGCGTGAGACTGACCTCCACAAGCTCTCCGGGAAGCACCGGGGCCAGTGGCAACGGTGAAGTGGAGGACAATGTCATCACGGTATTACCGCCCACGGACTTCGGGGATGATTCAGGTCTGGACCTCGCGGGCAGCACGGCCTCCACCACGCTGCGCATGGGCGCCTTGGTGGACACGGAAGGCCCCACTCTGGGCAACAGCGCGGCAACCGGTGACGACACCAATGGCAGCGACGACGAAGACGGTGTGACCCTGCCCGCCTCCGTCATTCAAGGGCAGTCGGGCGCGAGCGTGTCCGTAACCGTCACCAACACCACCGGTGCAGACGGATACCTCAATGGATGGATCGACTTTAACAACAACGGCCTGCTCACGGACGCGGGCGATCAGATCGTGACCAATGATGTGGTGGCCACCGGCACCAGCGGCGCCACGCGCACGTACACGTTCACGGTGCCAGGCTCCGCAGCCACAGGACCGGTTGGCGTGCGTTTCAGGCTGAGCTCCACCGCCACGCCGGGAGCCACTGGCATTTCAGGCACGGGTGAAGTGGAAGACTACGCGCTAAACATCGTCCCCGCCTCTGACCACGGGGACTTCTCCCGCTTCGCGGACGCCAGCAGCTACAACTCCGCCGCACTGGGACTTGGAGACTTGGAAGACAATGAAATCACTCCGGTGACCAATCTCGCGGCCACGGGTGACGACATCACCAACGTGAACGATGAAGACGGGGTGACGCTGCAGGCCATTCTGGTGCAGGGCCAGGCCGGCGTGGCGGTCACCGTCAAGCTTAACAACACCTCCGGCGCTCCGGCCTACCTCAATGGCTGGGTGGACTTCAACAGCAACGGCACCCTCGACTCCACCGAGCAGGTGATCACCGACTCCGTGGTGGACGACGGCACCTCCGGGGACTTTCAGACCTTCTACTTCGATGTGCCGAGCACCGCCACCATTGGCACCGCGGGCGCCCGTTTCCGCCTGACCTCCGTCGCCTCCCCCGGCCCCACAGGTGCCAGCGGGTATGGTGAAGTGGAAGATTATACCACGTCCATCGTCGCGCCCTCGTCCAACTTCCGCGACTACTTCTACACCATCCGGAATGTGAGCGGCCACTTCTACCTGGACGAAATTTCGGTGTACAATCCCAACTCCGCTTCGCCCACCGTTTCGGTGACACCGGGCATCCTCGACCTCAACACGGCCTCCCCGGGCTTCAGCACAAGCTCGACGGATGCGATGATGAACGGCCTGGCGCTCGACTGGCTCAACCGCCGCTTCTACTGGCTGGCCACTTCCACCGCATCCGGCGGCAGCGGGTACAATGCCAACCTTTACACCGCGGCCTACGACAATGTGAGCAAAACGTGGAGCTACCAGCTTGTGACCGGCTCGGCATTGTCCAACATCACTTTCAACAGCGGGACTCCTTCGTCGGCATCGGCAAGCTCGGGAGCTTTCCCACGTGCCGCATTCTACAATGGAGAATACTACGCCGGCGGCCAGCTCAACAACAACGTGGCCGTGTGGCACCTGAACGCCACCGGCACTGGCCTGAGCACTCCTGCCTACAACGACTACACCAACTTCTTCCACCTGAGCCAGACCTTCAACGGCGGCGACTTCGTCATTCGGCCGCAGGACGGCCTGCTGGTCACCTCCACCGTGATCAACAGCGCAAACACGCTTTTCAATCAGTTCCTTGATGACGGCATGAACGCCTCCGGCCCGGCGGCCACGACGGCGAATGTGGACGCGCAGATCCCTTACTCCAGCAACAGCTCCATGCAGATCGCCGGTGTGGGTGGTGTGTCCCGTCTCTATGGCCTCGGCTCAACGGGCACGAACATCTACCGCATCGACAGATATGACACGTCTTCACCGTCCGCAGTCAAGGTAGGTCCGCTGCCCACGGCCTCCTACACGGACCTTTCGGAAGGCATTTCTTCCTCGGTGACCTCCCTCGGCGTGAAGGGCATCGTGTACTATGATGTGAACGGCCTCACCGATGGCATCATCAGCGGCACCGGAACCAATGCCAGCGGCACCCTGTATGCCATGCTGGTGGATGGCTCCGGCAATCTGGTGGATTCCTTCCCGGTCAAGAGCGATGGTACCTTCATCCTCGGCGGGGCCTCGGCCAACACGTCCTACCGCGTGGTGCTCAGCACTTCCTACGGCAGCCTCGGTTCCACCGCTCCAGCGGCTGCTGTTCCCAACGGCTGGCTGAATGCGGGTGAATTCCTCGGCTCCGGTGCGGGCAGTGACGGCACCATCGATGGCAGCCTCGCCGTCACGGTCGGCTCCGTTGGAGTTGTGAACGCCACCTTTGGCCTCTCCCAGACACTGTCCATCGGAGACACCGTGTGGAACGACGTCAACAACAACGGGCTGCAGGACGTGGGGGAAAGCGGCATCGGCAGCGTCACGGTGCAGCTTTGGAAACCCGGCACGGACAACGCCATCGGCGGTACCGGCTCTGCGGCGGACACGCTGGCCGCCACGACCTCCACGGACGCGACCGGCAACTACAGTTTTGTAGGCCTGACCGCAGGAAAATACTTCGTCACCGTGACGCCCAGCACGCTCTACTCCGTGGTCAGCAGCACCGTGGCAGCAGACAATGGTGTGGATGGCGACAACAACGGATCGCAGCCGGGTGGACGCGCCACGGCGGTTTACAGTCCGATCATCACGCTGACGCAAGGGGCCGAACCGGGGAATCTCTCCACCGGCGGCGGCAACATTGAAAACACCATCGACTTCGGCCTGCTCACCGCGGTGGACTTTGGAGACAATGCCGCCTTTGGCTCCGCTGGCAGCGCGCTGGTGTCCACTCTTTATCTGGGATCGCTGATTGACTCCGAATACTCCGCCAACAACAACGCCACGGCGACGGGGGACGATATCACGGGTGTGGATGACGAAGACGGCGTTATACTGCCAACTGCTTTTTATCAGGGTGCCTCTGCCACGCTGACGGTGAACGTGACCAACACCAGCGGCTCCACGGCCTTCCTGAACGCCTGGGTGGACTTCAATGGAAACGGCGTGCTCACCGACTCCGGAGAACAGGTGGCGAGCAACACCATCATCGCCAACGGCACCAATGGCGCCAGCCGCAACATCACCTTCACCGTTCCGAGTTCTGCACTGCCTGGCACGGTGGGAGTACGCGTGCGCCTTACGTCCATCAGCAGTCCGGGCCCGACAGGAACCGTGGGCAACGGCGAAGTGGAGGACAGCATTCTCACCATCAAGGGCTATGCCAACCTTTATGACCCAGACATCGGTCAGTTTGGCCTGTTCGTCACGGACGGAACTTTCTCCATGTCCAATTCAGCCAGCGGTGTGTATGGCGGCACGGGCATCGCTTCAGGGGTCACGCTGAACATATCCGATGGGGGTCTGGCCAATTTTGTCATGATTCACCCGCCGCAGACAGGCACTTTTGGCAATGCGGACACCCTCCCCGGCACCGGTGGCAGCACTATTTCTCCTGTGCTCACAGATCTGAGCATCCAGCGCACGCAGGCCTACAACCTTTCCACGAATGTGGCCGCCATGGCGAGCACCCAAACGTTCGGGGCCATGAGCAACTCCTTTACCATCACGTCCAGTGGAACTCACAATGTCATCAGCATGACGAGCCTCAAGCTCTCCGGTGGCAGCATGCTGACGCTGCAAGGTGGGGCGAACGATTATTTCTTCATCAATGTGGCCTCTGAGTTCACCTTCACAGGCAGCAGTGGCATGATCTTATCCGGAGGTGTGAAACCCCAGCATGTTATCGTCAATCTTCTTCCAGGAGCCAAAGCCTTGAACCTCACTGGCGGATCCGCGGCTTATTCCGGCACTTTTCTTGCGGTGCAGTCGGGCACAGCCACCACTCTCACCGGCGGCTCCATTGTCACCGGTTCCGTCTATGCGAGGGATGTCACTCTCACAGGCGGTTCCCTGATCAACGGCTCCGCCTTTGACAACGGTGCCCCGTTCGACCTCGGCGACTACTCAGGCTTCCTGGCCGCAGGCAGCGTTGTGAGCAGTGCGTTGACGATTGGTTCAGTGATCGATTCCGAAAGCGTTCTGCTGGAGGACAGCAACGCGACCGGTGACGACCTCAGCGGAGTGGATGACGAAGAAGGAGTCACCGTTCCCGCCACCATGCTGCGGGGAGCCACGGGCACCCTCAGCATCAACGTCACCAACACCTCCGGAGCCACGGCTTATCTCAATGCCTGGATCGACTACAACCGCAATGGTGTGCTCACTGACTCTGGCGAACAGATTGCGACCAACACCGCCGTGGCCACAGGAACTTCTGGCTCCGCCCAGACGGTGACCTTCACCGTGCCTACGACGGCCAGCCTCGGCACTGCGGGTGTGCGTGTGCGCCTGACATCCACCAGCAGCCCCGGCTCCACTGGCAACAGCGGGATCGGGGAAGTAGAAGACTACATCACGACGATATCGTGCCTGCCGGTAACCGTTTCCCCAGCGACACTCCCTGCCGCCAGCGTGGGCACCGCCCTCAGCGCCACGATTTCCGCCACCGGTGGCACGGCACCTTATGCCTACACAGTGTCCAGCGGCACTCTGCCTGCCGGGACCACTCTCAGCTCCGCTGGTGTGCTCAGCGGCACGCCCAGCAGCGCCAGCGCCAGCACGTTCACCATTCAGGCCACGGACGTCAATGGCTGCGCCGGCACTCAGAGCTATACCGTGACTCCGGTGTGCCCTGCCGTCACGATCGGCCAGTCTTCGCTGCCACAGGGCACGGTGGGCACGGCCTACTCGCAGACGCTTTCCGCCACAGGCGGCACTGCGCCGTATGGCACGTGGGCCGTGACCACGGGCACTCTGCCAGCGGGTCTCTCCCTCAATGCCAGCACGGGAGTCATCTCCGGTACGCCCACGGCTTCAGCCTCTCCGGCGACCACGCTTACCTTGAGCGTGAAGGACACCTACAACTGCCAGGGCACCAAGTCCGTCACGCTGCAAGTCTGCCCGGCGGTCACGCTCTCCCCGGCCACGCTGCCCACGCCGTCTGTTGGCACGGCCTACTCGCAGGCCATGACTGCCAGCGGCGGCACGGCCCCGTATACTTACACCGTCTTCAGCGGGACGCTGCCCACCTGGGCCACTCTGACCTCCGCAGGTGTGCTCAGCGGCACGCCCAACAACACCATAGCGGCGACCTTTACCGTCAAAGCCACCGATGCCAACGGCTGCGCCACCACGGTGAGCTATACCGTGACGCCTGTCTGCCCCACCATCAGCATCGGCCAGTCAGCCCTGCCTCAGGGGACCGTGGGCACGGCCTACTCGACGACCCTCAGCGCCATAGGCGGCACAGCCCCCTATGGCACCTGGACGCTTACCAGCGGCACTTTGCCCGCAGGCCTCACGCTCAATGCCAGCACGGGTGTCATCTCCGGCACTCCCACCGCCACCGCCTCTCCCGCGACGACACTGACCGTGCGTGTGAATGACGCCTACGGCTGCCAGGGTTCCAAATCCATCACGCTGCAGATTTGCCCGGTCGTCACGCTCTCCCCCGCCACACCGGCCACCGGCACGGTGGGTACGGCATACACGCAGACCTTCACCGCCAGCGGCGGCACCACCGCCTACACCTACACTCTGGCCAGCGGCACGCTGCCCGGGGGCCTCACGCTCAATGCCAGCACCGGTGTGGTCAGCGGAACGCCCACCACGCAAATCAGCAGCAACGTAACCCTGCGCGCCACAGATGCCAATGGCTGTGCAGGCACACTGGCGGTCACCTTTGCCATCAGCTGCCCGGTCATCAATCTGGCTCCCGCCACTTTGCCGGTAGGCGTGGTAGGCAGTGCCTATTCGCAAACCATCAGCGCCAGCGGCGGCTCATCCTCCTACACCTACGCCCTGAGCAGCGGCACACTGCCCGCAGGCCTCTCTCTCAATGCCAGCACGGGCATCATCAGCGGCACGCCCACAACCAGCAACGGCGTGGGCACGAGCATCACCGTCAGCGCCACAGACAGCTTCAACTGCTCCGGCACCAAAACTTACGCACTGCAAATCTGCCCGGTGGTGACGCTCTCCCCTGCCACGCTGCCGACGCCGACGGTGGGCACAGCCTACTCGCAAACCCTCAGCTCCAGCGGTGGTGCATCCGCCTACACATACACGGTTTCCAGCGGAGCACTGCCCGGCTGGGCCACGCTAAGCTCCAGCGGTGTGCTGAGCGGCACGCCGACGAGCACAACTGCTGCCACCTTCACAGTCCAGTCCACCGATGCCAACGGCTGTGCGGTCACACGCAGCTATACGGTGACGCCCGTGTGTCCGACGGTGACGGTCACGCCTGCCACGCTGCCCGATGGCATTGTGGGCACGGCCTACTCGCAGACGATCTCCAGCAGCGGCGGCATCGCCCCATACACCTTTGCGCTGACAAGTGGAACCATGCCTGCGGGCCTGACGCTCAGTGCTAGCACGGGTGTGATCTCCGGAACGCCAACGACGGCCAACGGCCTGGGTGTGAACCTGACCATTCGCGCCACGGATGCCAATGGCTGCCAGGGCTCGCAGGTGGTAGCGCTGCAAATCTGCCCGGTCATCAACCTCGCTCCTGCCACGCTGCCAACTCCGACCGTCGGCACCGCCTACTCGCAGACGCTGACCTCCAGCGGCGGCACTTCAGCCTACACCTACACGCTGGCGAGCGGAGCACTGCCGACGTGGGCCACGCTGAGCTCCGGCGGCGTGCTAAGCGGCACACCGAACAGCACCACCGCCGCGACCTTCACTATCAGGTCAACGGATGCGAATGGCTGCACCGGCACGATCAGCTACACGCTCAATCCGGTGTGTCCTTCCATCACCATCACACAAACCTCGCTGCCGCAGGGCACGATGGGCACAACCTACTCGCAGACGCTTTCCGCCAGCGGCGGGATCTCACCTTACAGTGCCTGGACGCTCACCAGCGGAACCCTGCCAACGGGACTGACGCTGAATGCCAGCACAGGCGTCATCAGCGGAACGCCCACGGCACAGGCCTCGCCGGCGACAACGATCACAGTGCGAGTGAATGATGCAAACGGCTGCCAGGGCACGCGCTCCATGACGCTGCAAATCTGCCCGGTGGTGACGCTCTCGCCGTCCACATTTGCGGCCAGCACGGTAGGCACAGCCTACACGCAGACAGTCTCCGCCAGCGGCGGTGCGGCAGCCTACTTGTACGCCATCACCTCCGGAAGTCTGCCTGGCGGATTGAGCCTTAACACCGCCTCCGGCGTCATCTCCGGCACGCCCACGACGCCTACTGCCGCCAGCTTCACGATCTCCGCCACGGATGCGAATGGATGCGCGGGCTCCGTCAGCTACACGATGACCCCGGCGCCGAACACGGACTTCGGCGACTTCAGCGGTTTTGCCACCGCCAGCAACACGAGCAACGGCACCTTGAAAATCGGCTCGCTGATTGACATGGAAGTCACCGGCACCAGCAATGCCAGCGCCACGGGAGATGACATCACCGGCAGCGATGACGAAGACGGCGTGACCGTGCCCGGCTCCATCACCGCAGGGGCAACGGTGACGATTCCAGTCGTGGTGACCAACAGCGGCAGCACCACGGCCTACTTGAATGCGTGGATCGACTTCAACAACAACGGCGTGCTGACGGACTCCGGCGAGCAGATTGCCATCGACACTCCAGTCGCGGCTGGCACCAGCGCAGCCACGATGAATGTCACCTTCACCACTCCCGTGGGAGCCTCTGTGGGCGCATCACGCGGCGTGCGTGTACGTCTGACGGGCACGGCTTCTCCAGGATCCACCGGCACGGGCGGCCTGGGAGAAATTGAAGATTACATCGTGACCATCGCGGCACCGACCATCGACTTTGGCGACAACAGCGCCTTCGGCTCGGCAGGCAGCACCATGAACTCCACACTCAAGCTTGGTTTGCTCACGGATGTGGAAGGACAGCCCACGACCAACACGGCGGCAACCGGGGATGACATCACCGGCAGCGATGACGAAGACGGTGTGACCGTGCCCGCAACCATCACCCAGAACGTGGCAAGCTCCATGACGGTAAACGTGACCAACACGTCCGGAGCCAGCGCCTATCTCAACGCATGGATCGACTACAACGGCAACGGCGTGCTGACGGACTCCGGCGAACAGGTGGCCATCAACACGGTGATCGCCACCGGCACTTCCAACTCCAACAAAACAGTCAGCTTCACTGTGCCGGCGACGGTGAAAGTGGGCACGGTGGGCGTGCGCGTGCGGCTGACGTCCACGAGCAGCCCGGGCTCCACCGGAACGAGCGGCAATGGTGAAGTGGAGGACTACGTCACGTCCATCGTGGCCACGTCGGACTTTGGCGACTACGCGAGCTTTGGCAGCGCCAGCAGCAAGTCCAACAACACGCTGAAACTGGGCCTGCTTGTGGATGCGGAAGGCAACAGCGTCATGGACGCCACTGCCACCGGCGATGATCTGGATGGTTCTGCCGATGAAGACGGCGTGACCGTGCCGATAAACATCGCCCAGGGAGCTGCCAGCAGCCTGACGGCGAGGGTCACCAACACCTCGGGCAGCGCGGCCTACCTGAATGCGTGGATCGACTTCAACCGCAATGGTGTGCTTACAGACTCAGGCGAGCAGGTTGCAGTAAACACGAGCATCACCACCGGCACCTCCAATGCAGCACAGGTGATCAATTTCACCGCCCCGGTCGGCGCGAGCCTCGGCACGGCCGGTGTGCGCGTGCGCCTGACAAGCACTAGCTCCCCCGGCCCGACCGGCATGAGCGGCAACGGCGAGGTGGAGGACTACCTCACAACGATCGTGGTGCCGACCACGGACTTCGGGGACTATTCGGGGTTTGCAGACGCCTTCAGCACCGCGAACAGCAACCTGGTGCTTGGTGACGTGGTGGATGCGGAAGGCAGCGCCACCAGAAACGCCACCGCGACAGGCGATGACACCACCGGCAGCGATGACGAGGACAGCGTGGTCTTCCCGTCCATGACAGCGGGCCAGCCGGGATCTGTGTCTGTCAGTGTGACCAACACCAGCGGGGCTCCGGCATATCTGAATGCGTGGATCGACTTCAACAACAACGGCGTTCTCACCGATGCGGGCGAGCAGATCGCCAGCGACATCCTGATTGCCGATGGAACCGACGGCGGCAGCCAGGTGGTGAACTTCACCGTGCCGACGAACGCCGTGACGGCCGCCACGGCGCTGGGCACACGTCTGCGCCTGACCAGCGTCGCATCGCCCGGCCCCACCGGCGGGGCAGGCATCGGCGAAGTGGAAGACCACACCATCGTGATCCTGGCACCGCTGACGGACTTTGGCGACTTCAGCGGCGCACCGGACGTGTCCAACACCGCCAGCACCAATCTGCGCCTCGGCGCGCTTGTGGACACCGAATACAGCTCCACACGCAATGCCACCGCCACTGGTGACGACGTCGTGGGCAGTGATGACGAAGACGGCGTGACGCTGCCCTCCCTGATGGCGGGTGCACCAGCCACGATCCCGGTGGTGGTGACGAACAACTCCGGCAGCGTCGGCTACCTGAACGCATGGATCGACTACAACAACAACGGCGTCTTCACCGACTCCGGCGAGCAAATCGCAAGCAACGTGTCCATCGTCACCGGCACCAGCAACATCACGCAAAACCTGAACATCACCGTCCCGGCGGCGGCGCAGACGGGCACCAATGTGGGCGCGCGCTTCCGCATCAGCACGGACATTTCTCCGGGCTCCACGGGATCCGGCGGCGTGGGTGAAGTGGAAGATTATGTCGTCAACATTGCACCGGCGACGACCGATTTCGGCGACTTCGCCAGCTTTGGCAGCGCCAGCAGCATCCAGGTGAGCACGATCAAACTCGGTCCGCTGACCGACACCGAATATGTGCAGACCACGAACGCCACGGCCACGGGCGATGACATCACCGGCCAGGCTGACGAAGATGCGGTGACCTTCCCGACTCTGACGGCGGGCGCGCCGGTGACCATTCCGGTGCTGTCGACGAATACAAGCGGTTCGGCCGTGTACCTCAATGCGTGGATCGACTACAACAACAACGGCGTGCTCACCGATGTGGGCGAGCAGATCGCCACGAACGTGTCCATCGCCACGGGCACCAGCAACGCCGCTCAAAACCTGAACATCACCATTCCGGCCACCGCTTTGACCGGAGTGAATCTGGGAGCACGTTTCCGCCTCACCAGCACCAGCGGAGCGCTCTCCACCGGCGCAGCGGGCAATGGCGAAGTGGAGGATTACATCGTCAACATCTCCGCGCCGACGACGGACTTCGGCGACTTCAGCGGCTTTGCGGACGCCTCCCAGGGGGCGAACCCCGCCCTGCACATCGGCGCGCTGATCGACGCGGAGTATGCCTCCACGCGCAATGCCACCGCCACAGGCGATGACATCACCGGCACGGACGATGAAGACGGTGTGGCGGTGCCTTCGATGATCGCGGGCCAGAGGGTCACGATCCCCGTCACCATCACCAACACCACCGGAGCGATCGGCTACCTCAATGCGTGGATCGATTTCAACAACAACGGCGTGCTCACGGACGGCGGCGAGCAGATCGCCACTAATCTCAACATCGCCACCGGCACCACGAATGGCGTGACCAGCCTCGCCGTCGCCGTGCCTGCGAATGCCGTGACGGGCACCAATGTCGGCCTGCGCTTCCGCCTTTCCGCCCCCAGCGGTCTCGGTCCGACCGGAGCCAACGGTCTGGCCGGTGAAGTGGAAGACTATGTGGTGAACATTGCCGCGCCGACGACGGATTTCGGCGACTTCTCGGGCTTTGGCAGCGCCAGCAGCACCCAGATCAGCACGCTGAAAATCGGCGCGCTGACAGACACCGAATACGCGCAGACCACCAACATCACCGCCACGGGAGACGACATCACCGGCACGGACGATGAAGACGGCGTGACGCTGCCTTCCATGACCGCGGGAGGTCCGGCCACCATCCCGGTGACGGTGACAAACAGCAGCGGCGCCACCGCCTTCCTCAACGCCTGGATCGACTACAACAACAACGGCGTGCTCACCGATGCGGGCGAGCAGATCGCCAGCAACATCGTCATTGCCAACGGCACGAACAACGTGGTGCAAAACCTGAACATCACCGTTCCGGCCACTGCAACGGTGGGGACCAATCTCGGCGTGCGCGTGCGCCTGACCTCCACCAGCACCCCTGGCTCCACGGGCCTGAGCGGGAACGGCGAAGTGGAGGACTACCTGGTCAACATCGCCTCCCCCACGACTGACTTTGGGGACTTCAGCGGCTTCTCCAGCGCCAGCAATGCCGCAGGCAACGGACTGCGCCTGGGTGCCTTAATAGATACAGAATACGCCGGCACTTTGAATGCCACCGCCACGGGCGATGACATCACCGGCCAGGCGGACGAAGACGGCGTGGTGCTCCCCGCCATGACCGCCGGACAGACTTTGACGATCCCCGTCGTGGTGACCAACACCACCGGCTCGGCCGCTTTCCTCAATGCGTGGATCGACTTTAACAACAACGGCGTGCCCACAGATGCCGGAGAGCAGATCATCACCAATCTCAGTGTTGCCACCGGCAGCAATGGAGTGACGATTAACCCGAGCATCACCGTGCCTGCGGACGCGGTTACAGGCACGGCGCTGGGCGTGCGCTTCCGCCTCACCGCAGTCAGCTCCCCCGGAGCCAGCGGTGCGCTTGCCAGCCTGGGCGAGGTGGAAGACTACACGGTGACGATCGCTCTGCCGACCACGGATTTTGGCGACAACTCCGCACTGGCGAGCGCGAGCAGCACGGCCAACACCAACCTGCGCCTCGGCCTGCTGACGGACGTGGAATACGTGGCCACCACGAACCTCACAGCCACGGGTGACGACATCACCGGCCAGGCTGACGAAGACGGCGTGACGCTGCCGACGCTGACCGCGGGCGCTCCGGCCACCATCCCTGTCGTCGTGACAAACAACACCGGCGCGGCAGCTTTCCTGAACGTGTGGATCGACTACAACAACAATGCGGTGCTCACGGATGCAGGAGAGCAGATCGCCACGAATGTCAGCATTCCCACCGGCACCACCAGCGGCACGCAAAACCTCAACATCACCGTGCCTGCGACCGCGTTGACCGGAACCAACCTGGCCGTGCGCGTGCGCCTGACCTCTGTTTCCTCCCCTGGCTCCACGGGTGCCGCGGGCCTCGGTGAAGTGGAGGATTACCTCGTCAACATCGCCAAACCTCCGCTGGATTACGGTGACTGGAGCGGTCTGGCCGATGCAGCCTCCAACGCCTCGGCCACGCTGCGCCTCGGCGCGCTGGTGGACACCGAGTATGTCTCCACCCGCAACGTCGGAGCCACGGGCGATGACATCACCGGCGTGGATGATGAAGACGGGGTGACGCTGCCCTCACTGACGGCCGGCGCCCCTGCAACGATCCCGGTGGTGGTCACCAACACCAGCGGAGCGAGCGCCTACCTGAACATCTGGATCGACTACAACAACAATGGCGTGCTCACGGACTCGGGCGAGCAGATCGCCACCAACGTGGTCATTGCCAATGGCACCAACGGCGCCACGCAGAACGTCAACATCACCATCCCGGCCAATTCGGTGACGGGCTCCAATCTCGGCCTGCGCGTGCGTCTTACGGACGTGGCGTCTCCAGGCGTCACCGGCACCGCGGGCACAGGCGAGGTGGAAGACTATGTGACCCCGATCGCCGTGCCGACGACCGATTTCGGCGACTGGAACGGAGCGGCGGACGCGTCCAGCATCGCCAGTTCCAACCTGCGCATGGGTGCGCTGGCGGACACGGAATACCTCTCCACGCTCAATCCCTCGGCGACGGGCGATGACATCACCGGCAGTGATGACGAAGACGGCGTGACCCTCGGAAGCCAGACACCCGGCACCGCCGGCAGCGCCACCGTGGTGGTCACAAACAACAGCGGCGCGGCAGGCTACCTGAATGCGTGGATCGACTTCAACAACAACGGCTCCTTCGCCGATGCGGGCGAGCAGATCGCCACGAACACAAGCATCGCCACCGGCACCAATGGAGCGACGCAGACGGTGAACTTCATCGTTCCCGTGGGTGCGGTCCCCGGCCAGCGCGGCGCGCGCTTCCGCCTGACGAGCACGCAGAATCCGACCTCCGTCGGCGCCAGCGGCACGGGCGAAGTGGAGGACTACCTCGTCACCATCACCTGTCTGCCCATCGCCGTCACGCCGGCCACACTCGCCACACCGACGGTAGGCACGGCTTATTCGCAGACCGTGACCTCGACCGGCGGCCTCGCGCCCTACACCTTCAGCATCGGCAGCGGAGCACTCCCCGCAGGCCTCACGCTGAGCAGCGCGGGTGTCATCTCCGGCACGGCAACGAGCAGTAGCAGCGCCACCTTCAGCATTGTGGCCACGGACTCGTATGGCTGCTCCGGCAGCACCAGCTACACAGTTACGCCCGTGTGCCCAACGATCACGGTGAACCCGACCACTCTGCCCAGCGGCCTCGTGGGCACCGCCTACTCGCAGACTCTCACCGCCAGCGGTGGCACCGCCGGTTATACCTTTGCCGTGAGCAGCGGCACGCTGCCGGCAGGCCTGACGCTCAATGCAGGCACCGGTGTCATCAGCGGCACGCCCACCACCAGCAATGCCAGCGGCGTCTCGCTGACCTTCCGTGCCACGGATGCGAACGGCTGCAGCGGCACGCGCACGATCAATCTCATCATCTGCCCGGTCATCACGCTCGCGCCAGCCACGCTGCCCACACCGGTGGTCGGCACTTCCTACACGCAGAGCATCACCGCCAGCGGCAGCACTGCGGCCTACACTTACACGCTGGCTGGTGGCGCGCTGCCCGCATGGGCCACGCTTTCCTCCTCGGGTGTGCTGAGCGGCACACCCACGACCACCACCTCCGCGACGTTCACGGTAAAAGCCACGGATGCGAACGGCTGCACCGGCACGCTGAGCTACACGGTGGCACCGGTCTGCCCCACCATCTCCATCACGCAGTCGGCGCTGGCGCAGGGCACGGTGGGCACGGCCTATTCGCAGACACTTACCGCCAGCGGCGGCACAGCGCCCTACAGCGCATGGACGCTCACCAGCGGCACGCTGCCCGCAGGCCTCACGCTCAATGCGAGCACCGGCGTGATCAGCGGCACGCCGACCGCCGTGGTCAGCCCCGCGACCACGATCACCGTCCGTGTGAATGATGCCAATGGCTGCCAGGGCAGCCGCTCCATCACCGTGCAGATCTGCCCGGTCATCACGCTCACTCCTTCGACACTGCCTGCACCGGTGGTGGGCACGGCCTACTCCCAGTCGCTCGCGGCTGCCAATGGCACCTCCCCCTACACCTTCACGCTGGCCAGCGGCGCGCTGCCCGCGTGGGCCACGCTGAGCTCTGCCGGAGTGCTGAGCGGTACACCGACGACGACCACCGCCGCATCCTTCACCGTCAAGGCCACGGATGCCAATGGCTGCGCAGGCACGCTGAGCTACACGCTCACACCGGTTTGCCCGACGATCAGCCTCGCACCGTCGGTGCCCGCACAGAGCATGGTGGGCAGCTTGTATTCGCAGACGCTCACGCCATCCGGCGGCACCGCGCCCTACAGCGCCTTCACCGTCACCAGCGGCACGCTGCCAGCAGGGCTCTCGCTCAATGCGAACACGGGTGTCATCAGCGGCACACCCACCGCCACCAATGGCGCAGGCGTGAGCGTTTCCATCCGAGTGACGGACACCTACGGCTGCCAGGGCACGCAGGCCATCACTCTGCAGGTGTGCCCGGTCATCACTCTGGCACCGGTCACGCCCGCGACGCCGACGGTGAGCACCGCCTATTCGCAGACCTTCATCGCCTCCGGCAGCACCGGATCCTACACCTTCACCTTGGCTGGTGGTGCACTGCCTACGTGGGCCACGCTGAGCAGTTCAGGAACCCTGAGCGGCATGCCGGACAGCCCGAACAGCGCCACGTTCACCCTCAAGGCCACGGATGCGAACGGCTGCAGCGGCACGCAGAGCTACACCATCACGCCGGTGTGCCCTGCCATGACCATCACGCCTCTCACGGTGGCTTCTGGCACGGTGGGCTCCACCTACTCTCAAACTCTGAGCGGCAATGGCGGCACCGCGCCGTATGGCGCGTGGACGGTCACCAGCGGCACGCTGCCTGCGGGCCTCTCGCTCAGCTTGTCGGGCGTCATCTCCGGCACACCCACGGCCTCCAATGGCGCGGGCGTGAGCTTCACCGTGCGAACCACCGATGCGCGGGGCTGCAGCATCTCGGCAGTGATCTCCCTGAAGATCTGCCCGGTCGTCTCCGTCAGCCCCAGCACCTTGGCCGCCAGCACCGCAGGCAGCAGCTACTCGCAAACCATCAGCGCGTCCGGTGGCGCCACGCCCTACGTGTATGCGGTGGCCAGCGGCACGCTGCCGGCAGGATTGACGCTCAACAGCAGCTCCGGCGTGATCTCCGGCACTCCCACCAGCACGGCCGTGACAAACTTCACCATCAGTGCCACGGATGCCAATGGCTGCGCGGGCACACGCAGCTACTCGCTGACCCCTGCCTGCCAGACCATCACCGTCGGCCCTGCCACGCTGAGCAATGGCACTGTGAACAGCGCCTACTCGCAGACTGTCAACTCTACCAGCGGCATCGGCACCGTGACCTTTGCGATCAGCAGCGGCAGCCTTCCTGCGGGCCTGAGCTTGAACGGCAGCACCGGTGTGATCTCCGGCACGCCCACCAGCACTCTGGCCGCCACCTTCACCGTCCGCGCCACAGACTCGAACGGCTGCACCGGCAGCACCAGCTACACCGTCACGCCAGCCTGCCCCACCATCACGGTCACTCCGACCACACTCATCACAGGCGGTGTGGGCGTCGTCTACTCGCAGACGCTCAGCGGCGTGGGAGGCATCGCGCCTTACACTTCGTGGACGGTGACCAGCGGCACGCTCCCTGCAGGACTCACGCTGAACCCCAGCAGCGGTGTGATCAGCGGTACACCGACCACCGCCAACGGCGCCGGCGTGAACGTGACCGTCCGCACCACGGACGCCAATGGCTGCACCGGCAGCTCCTCGCTTTCCATCAAGATCTGCCCGGTCATCACGCAGTCGCCGGCCACACTCACGGCACCGACGGTGGGCACGGCCTACACGCAGGTCATCACGGCGGCAGGCGGCGTCTCGCCTTACACCTTCACCGTTGCCAGCGGCAGCCTGCCTGCGGGCATGACGCTGAGCAGCAGCGGCACCATCAGCGGCACCACACCAAGCTCCGCCACGGCCAGTTTCTCCATCAAAGTCACCGCTGCGGACGGATGTTCCGGCACGGCGAATTACACGCTTACCCCCGTCTGCCCCACGCTGGCCATTTCTCCGAACGGCACGCTGCCGCCCGCTTACCTGGGCGCTGCATATACACAGGCGATCACAGCCTCCGGAGGCACTTCGGCTTACACCTTTGCCCTGCTGAGCGGCGACCTGCCGAGCGGAGTGCTGCTGGCCTCCAACGGAGTGCTCAACGGCACGCCGACCGCCAAGGGCGTCTTCCCTGTGACGATCCGTGTCACCGATGCCAATTCCTGCGCGCAGTCCTTCAACGTCACACTGCAGGTGCATACCCTCACCATCGGCAACCTTGTCTTTGAAGACTCCAACAACAACGGCCTCAAGGACACCAGCGAACCCGGCGTGGCGGGCGCGACCGTGCAGCTCTTCACCCCTGGCAGCGACAATGCCATCGGCGGCAGCGGCACAGCGGCGGACACGCAGGTGGGCGGCAGCCTCACCACCGACTCCACGGGCGCCTACCTCTTCAACTTCCTGCCCGCCGGCAAATACTACATCAAGGTGACTCCTCCTGCGGACTACCTCTTCACCGGCGGCACGGCAGACACCAGCGATGACGACATTGACAACAACAACGACGGCGCACAGCCCGGCGGCTCCGGCACGCCGCTCTACAGCCCCGTCGTCACGCTCTCCGGCGGCGCGGAATCCACCGCCGATGGCGATTCAGACCCTGACACCAATCTCACCGTGGACTTCGGCCTCTGGTCCAGCGTGGGCGTGGGCAACATGATTTTCCTCGACATCAATGGCGACGGCCACCGCAATGAAGGTGAAAGCCTGGGCAGCATTTACGTGGAACTCTATGCCCAGGGCGCCACACCGGGCGTGGATGATCCTGTTAGCGCGGGCACCTCCGGCTGCTCCTGCAAAGGCCGCTATTTCCTCGACAGCCTGAACCCCGGCACCTACTTCCTCTACATTCCGCCATCCCAGTTCGCCACAGGTGCGCCGCTGGAAGGACTGCTGCCCATTTCCAACGTCGTTGCTGGAGATGACGACGTGGGCCAGGACCTCATATACAACAGCAATCCCGCGGTGAACGGCGCCAGCACCAGCCTCTTCACGCTGCGCCCTGGCTTCTGCCCGACCGGCAGCGCTGAATCCGGCGCCGAAGGCAGCATCGATGACAGCATGGACGCACGGGTGGATCTCACCCGCGACCTCGGCGTGGTCGCTCCCGCGGGCACCGGATTTGCCGCCAGCGAGGCCATCCGCCGCTACATCGTCACCGGCGGCTTCACCGCCAGCGTGCTGCCAGGGGCCACCACCTTCGCTCTCTGGAGCCAGAACAGCAACATTGGCAAGGCCACCGACGATCCTGACGAGGACGGACTGGCGAACCTGATGGAATACGCGCTCGGCACCGATCCTGGCAACCCCCTGCAGACCAGCCGCTTCACCCTCACGCATGACGCCGCCACCGGCAGCCTCACCGCACTGCTCACGCTGCCCACCGGCACGCATGACGATCTGAGCATCAGCCTTGAAACGCTGACCGACCTCAGCAAGGCCGGCACCGCCTCCGCATGGAAAAAACTCTCCATGGCCGCCACCACCACGCTGAATGCCGACGGTACGCTCACCCGCGCGTATGCAAACCTGGAAAAACTCCTCGTCTTCAGCGGACTCGACACCGGCTTCATCCGCCTGCACGTGGATCTGGACGCAAACCGCGACGGCGTGCCTGAAGCCACTGTGACCTCCGCCATCCAGGGCTGGAGCCGACAGAGCTTCGCCACCGGCTCCCGCACCTTCAGCATGCCGCTGCTCAACGCCGCCTTCTTCACCGGCAGAGCCGTCTCCGCCAGCGGCAATGAGATCATGCTGCCTGCCATCCTCACGCTGCCAGCCGGATCGCTCTACCTTGAGGCGCTCGACGGCACGCTCGCCGGGCAGCGTTTCGACATCGACAGCACCGCCAGCTCCGGCAACACCGTGGTGCTGCAAAATACCAGCCAATCGTATGCCGGCCTTGCCAACGCGCGCATTACCATCCGCCTGCACCACACTCTGGCCGGGCTGCTGCCAGCCGCCGCATTCAGCAGCGACGACCGCGTGCTCTTCTTTGACACGGCCGCCAGCAACTTCACCACGCTGACCCAAGACGGAGAAACCTGGCTCAACGGCGTGCTCAGCATGAACGCCCGCCCCGTGGCCGCGCATGAAGCTGCCATGGTGCAGATCCGTGGCAGCGGCACCGTGATCATGTTCACTGGCGAAGTACGCCAGAGCACCTACGCCACGCCGCTCGTCGCAGGCACTCAGCTCGTTGCACCCGGCTGGCCCGTCATCTCCCCTGCCCCGGTCACCGGTCTCAGCTCCGGCCTCACCGCCGAAAGCGCCGACCGCTTCCGCCTGTGGGATGGCGACACCACCACCGGTGCCAGCAGCTACACCGGCTACTACCTCGACGGCAGCACCACGCCTCCCGCCTGGCTGCCACAGACCACGCCTGCGCCAGCAGCATCCGTGCTGCCCTTCCACGGCTACTTCCTCATCCGCACCGCGCCGCTGCAACTGCAGCAGAACGCGCCGTGGTGAGAGTGATGTCCATGGGATGATGCTGAGTCATACTGGCAGCTTTTTGAGGTGCTCGCAGGCCCGGTTTCCAGTTTCCACGGTTTCCACCCAAAGCACACGCCGTTGGAAACCGGTCAAAACTTGCGGGACCGCATGCTCTCTTCAAAGAGGCCTGTCAGAAACTTTGTCTGCCAGAGAGAATTCCACGGCCTCTGCCACAGTAAAAGAGCGGCCATGGAGCAAAGCGGAGTTCACCTCCCTCTCGGACAACACCGTTTTGGAGGCGAGCAGGATTGCCAGCCTGGCATTGAGTTTTCTCGCATGCTCCGCTGTTTCACCCTCAAGACTGCCGAATTGAGTCGGCTCGATGGCCAGCCAGGAGTCAGGCTGAATGCTGCGATGCCCGGGCTCTCCAGCGGCGAGCAGCCACAGGGCACAACCGCTGACCAGCGAGAGTCCGTGCGTGTGCACTGGCGCTTCCAGAAACTCGATCGTGTCGTGGATCGCCAGGCATGCCGTCACCTGCCCGCCGGGTGAGTTGATGAAGAGCGTGACCGGAGCCTTCGAATCCCGCATTTGCAGGAACAGCAGCTTGGAGATGGAGACACTGGCGTTCTCATCGTCGATCATTCCTGAGACCATGATCTCTCGCCGATCCAGCATCTGGCGTTCGGCATCTGAAATCGATGGAGTACTTTTCATCAAAAGGCGCGGCGGGGATGTTGGCAGAACCATGGCTGCCCGCCGTTCTTCACCCCATCTCCAACCACGGTCAACCAGCGCGCGGAGGAAGTTTGTCGTGAGGCGGCGCAGTTGCGTGGTTTCCAGTTTCCTCCCCTTGCCGATGGGGCGGGAAACTGGAAACCAAGCCCCGCCCAAGCCACTAACACCTCATTTCGGTGGCCCATCCGGGCCCCCGGCTGGCCCTGATCGCAGCATCAGGTCAAGACTGACGGGACACTTTGAGACGCTCACGGCATGCACCAGAAACGATGACTGCACGAACAACACCATAAACCATGAGCACTGACATCAGCACACTCGCCTACGACAAGCATTCCCAAGCCGCCAAAGACCTCGCTCAAGAGGCTGCCGGAAACGCCCGTGACGCTGCCCAGCAGGCCGGCTACGCCGCCAAGGATCTGGCCCAGCACACGGCTGCCGCCGCTCAGAACGGGCTCGCCGCAGCCAAGGATGCGGCACAAAACGGCCTTGCCGCAGCCAAGGACGCCACCCAGCACGGTTATGCCGCCGTCAAAGATGCCGCGCAGCACGCCGGGCAGGCCGCGAAGGAACTCTACTCCACGGCCGCGAGCCGCGCGGAGGATGTCTACCACTCCGCCGCCCACCGTGCCGAAGACCTCTACAAGAGCGCCGCCGCACGTGCCGAAGAAACCCTGGACCAGTCGAAAAAATACGTGCGTGAAAACCCAGTTCCGAGCGTCCTTGGAGCATTCGCCCTCGGCCTCACTCTGGGTGCGCTGCTGGGCCTGACTCATCACCATGAGCCGACCCTGCGTGAGCGTCTCCGCTGGTAATAAGTCGCTGTGCTCTCACCAAGGTGGTGAGAAGTGGTGCCCGATTTGATCGGGCACCACTTTCGTTTCTGTGTAACTGTTCCGGAATTGTCTCAAGGCGTGGCTGCGTCCCTCACGCCTGACTCAAGGAATTGAATCCGCCACCTCTGACCAGCCCACCTTTTTGGCCAGCTCTGCAGCCGTGTATCCGGATGGGGTGCGTGCGGCGGGATCGGCTCCGTAACGTAAGAGGAGGGTTACAATGCCCAGGTTCCCGGCCAGAGCCTCATGGTGGAGCATGGTCCATCCTTGGTCATCGATGAAACTGGCCAGGCTTGGATCGGCCTTCAACTGGGCCTCCACTTTGGGAAGCATGTTCACGCACATCGGATGGTCGCTAAACGACGCAGATGCCTGCGGAGAAGCTTTGCCAAACAATCCGGCAAACAGGCCCTTTTTTGCTTTTGGCTGCCGGTGAATTTCGATCTGAATGTCGGAAGGATCGCCAAAGTCCAGGCCCCAGGCCTGATCATGCTGTGCACGTGCGCTGCGATCCATCCTCGCTCGCATGAGATTGACCGTATGCCCGCCGTAGGCTCGGCCACCAGCCGTCATCATCCAGTCCGTGATGCTGGAGAAAGGAACGCTCACCGCCTGCCCCTTTCGAACAGAAGTCAGCCATTTGGGAGCATTCAAGAGCGTCCCGGTAATGGAGTCTCCATCAAACATGACGTCGCCCACCCACATGTGCTCATGCTCCGAGTTACCGTCCGTCCTGGGGCCGTCTGTGAACGGCACCTTCACCATGGCCATGTCCAGACCGGGCACGATGCGCCGCTGCTCCCACGCCAGCTCCCTCCAGAAGTAACGAAAGGTCTCCCGTGCAGACCGGTACGCTTTTTGCATCTCCGGGTCTTCGGCATCAAACATGAAAATGGTTTCGCTCATGGTGCAGGGTGGGTGGTTCGAACACGGAACTTGTCGAAGCCCATGCAAATGGACATTGCAAGCGCAGCATGCAAATGAATGGCAGGTTGAAATTAGCGCTCAGCGCCCGCCATAGCGAACGTTTGGCATCTTCGTCAAAAACACCATGCGGCCACGGTGCGTAGGTATTTCCGAAACAGTAATCTCACCTCGTCGCAGGCGCCCTCCGTCTTGTGCTCCAAACTGCCTTGGCTGATTTCGTGCAAACATCTGCATCTCAGGTAACGAATCCCAGTAACCACTCACCACGCCATCCAGATAGCACTGAGCTATGCCAGCGTCCGTGTGCACAGCCCGAATCGCAGCAAGCAAGGCGGGACGGTCGAACGGGAATCGCCAGCATCTCCAAACTCTCTGGACTTCAAAATACAAAAGCAGGAACGGCAAGACCAACAGGCCGCCCATAAAGTGGAAGATGCTGGCTATCAGCTTAACGCGATAGCGCATCCCCCGCGTTTTTGCACACGAACCGCAGAAACCACCGTTGGTGCTCGCGGTGATTTCCAAAATCATCGCGGAGCACTTTCGGCATTTCACACGAGGGGTCATGGGCCCGCTCGGTTACTTCGCGAGAAACTCATCCAGCGCCGCTTTGGTGATGCGGTACTGCGTGCCGATCTTCTTGGCTTTGATGTCGCCGGCTTCGATGCTGGCAAGGACGTCTGCCTCAGCGACACCGAGGGTCTGCGCCACTTGCGCGGGGGTGAGGATGTCTGGGGAAGCAGCCGCTCCGGGCACGGGCGGCGGGGCGGAGGCGCCGGGCAGCGGGGGAGGCGTGGTGCCTTGATTGGGATTGAAGACGCCCTGGGCCATCATGTTTTGCGCCATGCCAAAACCCATGGCGATCTCCGCGGCAGATCCGGCCGGGCCGCCGCCGCCTTTGGCCATGCCTTCGGCCATCTGAAACTTAACGTAGTCGTTGAGATTGCCGATGGCGCTCATGCTGCTGCGTTTGTCGATGGCGGCCTCGACTTCCGGCGGCACGCTGGCGTTTTCCAGGATGAAACTGGTGATCTCGATTCCGTACTTGCCCTGGGTGGTGGGATTGATAATGGGGAGCAGCGCTTCGCCGAGCTCGGAGTAGCGGGTGGCGAGGTCAAGCACAGGCACCTTGGCGGAGGCGAGCGCATCGGTGAACACGCTGACGATGCGGCTGCGCATCGTGTCGGCAAATTCATCCAGGCGGAACTGGTTGTCCGTGCCTGCGACTTCCTTGAGGAAAAGCTTGGGCTCGGAGATTTTGAAATCAAAGGTGCCAAAGGCGCGCACGCGGACGATGCCAAAGTCCGCATCGCGCATCATGATGGGATTGCTGGTGCCCCATTTGTTCCCCGTGAAGAGGCGGGTGGTGACATAATAGACGTCCGCCTTGAAAGGAGACTCAAAGCCGTACTTCCAGCCTTTGAGCGTGGAGAGGATGGGGATGTTCTCCGTGTTCAGCGTGTGCTTGCCGGGGCCGAAGGTGTCGCCGAATTCGCCGAGGTAAACAAACTGCGCCACCTGGGACTCGCGCACGATGAGCTGCGCCCCGCGCTTGATTTCTTTGTCCTCGTCCGGAAAGCGCCAGGAGAGCGTGTCGCGCGAGTCGTCATTCCACTGGATGATTTCCAGAAACTGTCCTTTGAGGTAATCCATCAGGCCCATGATCGTAGAGGAGGTGAGAGGGTTGTGTGTGTGCGTTGGCTGGGAACGAGGACGAGTTTAGAGAGAGGCTTTGGTTTTGGCGAGTGCAATTCTGTGTGTGCGTTTGTAAAGCACTCCCAGTGCCTCGGGCACGCGGGCCACCGCGCCCGCAGCAGGTCGTGTGCGCATGACGTGGGCTTTCTCCTGGACGTTTGACGCAAGCATGTCCGGCCGTATCGGGGCGTGTTGTTGCGAGACCAAAACCGAGGCGGAGCAGGTTCTTGCTTGCGGAGGTGCTGCGGCTTCGGAGAGCCGCGCTCCGAGGGGGGAATAAAGCTAGCCTCACCCGCCACTGAGCGCTTTGCCGTTTGATTCCTTAAAGGTCCGGTTCAGATTGATATTTCATCTATGTCCCTTGCCGACCAACTCCAAGCCGCCGCCGCCTCCGGGCAGCTCCTCGCCGCCAGCCATGACAATATCCGCGCTCTGCTCGCCGCCAGCGACAGCCCGCTGTACCGCGCCAGCATTGAGGAACTGGCCACCGCCGGCCAGTGGGATGAGCTGAACGACCGCTTCTTCCAGGCGCTGAAATTTGGCACTGGCGGCCTGCGCGGACGCACGGTGGGCCGCAATGTGACCAAGGCCGAACGCGGCAGCGCCCCCGAGGACCAGCGCCCGGAGCACCCCTGCGTGGGCACGAATGCGATGAACTTTTACAACGTGAGCCGCGCCACCCGCGGGCTGGTGACGTACATCAAAAACTATCGTGCCAATGCCAAGCTCTCCGGCAAGCCGAGCATCGTCTTTGCGCATGACACGCGGCATTTCTCTTCGGAGTTCGCCAAGTTCTGCGCCAAGATCGCCACGGACCACGGCGCAAACGTGTACCTTTTTGACTATTGCCGTGCCACGCCGGAGATGTCCTTTGCCGTGCGCCAGCTCCGCGCGGACGCGGGCGTGATGCTGACTGCCTCCCACAACCCGCCGCATGACAACGGCTACAAGGTGAACTTCAATGACGGTGCCGGCATCGTGGAGCCGCATGCCACCGGAATCATCAAGGAGGTGAACGCCATCAAGGGAGAAGACTACGAAGCACTGCCCGAGGCCCAGCGCGGCAAGATCACCACCCTCGGAGACGACATGGACCAGAAATATCTGGCCCGTGTGGAAACGATGATGCTGCAGCCCGAGCTGCTGCAAAAAGAGGAGGCTAAGAAACTCAAAATTGTCTTCACCGCGCTGCATGGCACCGGTGGCGTACTCGTGCCCGTGCTGCTGAAAAAGCTCGGCTTCAATTTCCTCACCGTGCCCGAGCAGGACGTGCGGGACGGTCGTTTCCCCACTGTGAAGTCGCCGAATCCGGAGAACGCCTCCGCCCTGAAAATGGCGGTGGATCTGGCCAACAAGGAAGGCGCGGACATCATCATCGGCACCGATCCGGACTGCGACCGCATGGGCGTGGGCGTGCGGAATTCCAAGGGCGAGATGGTGCTGCTGACCGGCAATCAGGTGGGCTCCCTCATGGCCTGGTATCGTACGAAGACGATGTTTGAACTCGGCATCCTCACCCCTGAAAACAAGAGCCGCGCCGTGCTGCTGAAGACCTTTGTCACGAGCCCGTTGCAGGACGCCATCGCCGCAAAGTTTGGCGTGGGCTGCGTGAACACGCTCACCGGTTTCAAGTGGATCAGCTCCAAGCTGGCCAAATACGAGGCCGCGCTGCCTGCGGACATCCAGGCCCGCTACCGCGACCTCAACAATGTGGAGAGCCGCAATGCACGCCTGAAGCACAGCAAGTTCCTGATCTTCGGCGGAGAAGAAAGCTACGGCTACATGGGCGATGACTTCAGCCGCGACAAAGATGGCAACGGTGCCGTGGTCATGTTTGCCGAACTCGCCGCCTACGCCGCCAGCCTGGGCCTCACCGTGGCCGGTTTGCTGGACCAGGTGTACTGCGAGGTCGGTTACTTCCTGGAGCGCAATGAAAGCAAGGTCTTTGAAGGAGCCACCGGTGCCGCGCAGATCGCCAAGCTGGCAGACAGCTACGGCAGCAATCCGCCGAAGGAGGTGGATGGCTCCGCCGTGGTCAACGTTCGCGACTTCCGCAAGGATGAGATCAAGGACGAAGAAGGCGATGTCGTCCTGAAGGAAAAAATGCTCTTCGTGGATTTGGCCGATGGCCGCAGCTTTGCGGTACGCCCCTCCGGCACCGAGCCGAAGATCAAGTACTACATGTTTGGCCGCAGCGTCCCCGCCGCGGGCAAGACTCTAAGCGCCGAGGAACTCTCTGCCGCCAAGACCAAGGTGTCCGACGGCCTGGCCTCCATGTGGGCCTGGCTGGATAAGGACATCGACGCCCGTCTCGCGGAGTAAGCCCGCGTAACGTTCAATCTTTTCCGAGGCATTTTGGCGATGCGGCTGAACAAACTTCAGCCGCATTCGTCTATCCAGCTGCGATGTCATTTCGGAAGGCGCAAAGCCACAAATGGGGCTTGAAGTTGCCTCGAATATAAGAACTATTAACTACTATGAACAATCGATCCACTCACAGAGGGCTGGTCAGCTCCATCGGATTGGGCTTCTGTGCTGTCACCGTGCTGGCTTCGACGGCCACGGCGCAGCAGCAGCGCTACTATCCGCAGCCTCAGGGTGGCTATCCGCAGCAGCCCTACGCCCAGCCTGCCAATCCCTACGCCCAGCAGCAGCCGCAGGGTTATGCCTATCCGCAGCCGCCTTCTCAGTATGAGAACCCGATCCAGTTTCTGCCCAAATTTGGTCAGCGCATGAGCGAGATGGTGCGCCGCCTGTTTTATGGGAAAGACCCCACGGGGTACGATTATCCACCGCAGGGTGGTTATGGCCAGGGTGGCTACAGCCTGGATGCCAGCCCGCGCCAGCAGGGAGCGCCAAACTACAACTACCCGCAGGCGCCTGCTTATCCGCAGCAGTCCGCACCTGCCTACCCTCAGCAGCTTCCCCCAGGCTACACACAGCCGCCGCAGCAACAGCCCGGCTACCAGTATCCGCCACAGCAGCAGCCCCAGTCGCAGAACCAGCCACGCTACAGCTATCCCCCGCAGCAACAGCAGCAGCAGTCGACGATGCCTCCTCAGCAGCCGTCCACATCGTCCCGCACCAAAAGCACGCCTCCTGCGTCCACCAAATCTTCCAGCAGCAGCAGCAAGCGCACCTACCTTCCGCCCAAGGTGAATGTGGATGACTCGCCTCCCCCCACCAAGACCACCAGCAAGCCACCGGCTCCGGTGACCCCGAAAAAAGAAACGCCTCAGAACACCCCTCCCCCGCCCTCGACGACCACTCGGCGCTCTGAGACGACTTCCAAGGACTTTCCAGCCACCACCTCGTCTTCCAGCGGCTCCTCCGGCTCCTTCTTGAAAGGCAAGAAAACGTCCAAGCCCGGGCGCGTGATCAGCCCTTACCCGCCCTACAAGGAGCTGGACATCACCGGACTCGAAAGCGGCTCGCTGGCGCTGGACCCCACCACCCAAAAGGTTTTCGAGGTGCCTTGAGATAAACTTAAGACATCCCAAGGTCCCATCAGAAATCCCGGAACTCCCGGGATTTCTGCTTTTATGCCAGCAGGGCTTCTTTTGCCGAAATTCAAAATAAACGAGCCGCTGGCCCGATGTTTGCTTGCGTAGACATTGGGGCAGCGCTTGGCTGTCCTCCAACCATTCATGGCCGACCACGGACTCCAGCAGTTACAGACTCAAAAGCTCGCCATCGGGCCGCAGATGCAACAGAGTTTGCAGATTCTGCAGGCCCCCACGCTAGAGTTGAGGCAGATCATTCAGCAGGAAATCGAGATCAATCCCGTGCTGGAGCTCGAAGCACCTGAAACTTCCATTCAGGACGCCATTCCCGACGATCCGGACGACCGCAGCGTGGATGACAGCGACATCGACGCCCTGACCCAGATGGACGACGAGTGGCGGGAATACTGGCAGCAAAGCCGGCAGCAGACCGCCACCCACCGCAGCGATGACCAGGAGCGCTGGCAGTTTCTCATGGACTCCATCGTGGCGCCCACCACGCTGCAGGAGCATCTGCTGTCCCAGCTTCACACCTCGGACGCGAAAGAGAGCCTGGCCCCGCATGTGGAGTTCCTCATTGGAAATCTGGACGACCGCGGATTTCTCAACACGCGCATCGACGATCTGAGCCTTCAGCACGGCATTCCCATCGACGTCCTCATCAGCGCCAAAAAACTGCTGCAGAGCTTTGATCCCGTAGGCGTGGGTTCGGAAGACCTGCGCGAGTGCCTGCTGGTGCAGCTGGATCGCCTGGGCAAGAAACAGAGCCTCGCCTGGCGTCTGGTGGATCAATACATCGACGACCTCGCCAACAAGCGATATCCCATCCTGGCCCGCAAGCTCGGTGTGCCGCTCGAGCAGATCTCACGTGCCGCCGACTTCATCAGCACGCTCGATCCCCGGCCTGCGCAGCGCTTCGCGGTCTCGTCCAACAACTACGTCACTCCAGATGTCGTCGTGGAGCGTCAAGGCCGCGACTGGGTGGCGGTGATGACCAATGATGATCTGCCACACCTGCGCATCAGCAACACGTACAAGGACCTGCTCAGCCAGCCCGGAAACAACGGTGAAGTGCGCAACTATGTGCGGGACAAGATCCGCAGCGGCAAGTTCCTCATCCGCTCCATCCATCAGCGCCAGCAGACGATCCATCGCATCGCCACGCAGATCCTAAAATACCAGCGCGAGTTTTTGGAAAAGGGCACCAATTTCCTCCGCCCGCTGAACATGGCCACCGTGGCCGATGAAGTAGGCGTGCATGAGACGACCGTGAGCCGCGCCATCGCCGGCAAATACATCGCCACTCCGCATGGCGTGTTCGACATGAAGTTCTTTTTCTCCCACGGCGTGAAGACCGAGTCCGGCGATGACTTGAGCAACACCAGCGTCAAAAACGCCATTGCCGACCTCATCAAAAACGAGCCCAAGCACAAGCCCCTCAGCGACGACAAGCTCGCCAAGCTGCTGGATGGCCAGGGCATCAAGGTGGCACGCCGCACGGTGGCGAAATACCGCGAAGCCCTTGGTATCCTGCCCAGCCATCTGCGGAAGTCATTTTCGTGAAGTACGATGGACACTCTTGTCCGTCGATCAACGCTCACGCAAACACCCGGTCGCCTGACAGCCTGAGAATAGTCTCCACCCAAGTGAGAGCGGCTTATGACTTGCCCCGGATGGCGGAAACCAGCTAAAGAGACATCCCTCCGGCAAAAACCGAACCGCTAAACCTTACTTTGCCGGAGAGATGATTTCGTCGAGCCACAGCCCGAAAGCGTCTGCACCGGTCTCCCCATAGCTGTCCGAAAAATGAATCACGCGCCCATCCCGGACAATACGGATGTCGATACCTATGGCGCCAAAACCACCGATGGGATGCCCCATCGTCTTAAAAATTCGGGACATCTCCTTTTCCCGCTCCTCCTGCGTGGAAAGAGACGCCAGGTGCTCTTGAATATCTTCCGACGCAACCGCAGCCTGGTAATGCTTCAAGATGGCTGCACAGAACTTTTCTCTCGTGAAAGAGGTCGCAGACTGCACAGGCCCCTCAGTCTTGTCATTGGGACCACCTTTGCCACGATCATTCCATGTAGAGACAGTCAATACACCTTTGTCCGACCGAACGCGAACTCCGCGCCACATCGGAGCCACGCACCCCTGATCAATCATCATGGTGACAGTCACGGACTCCCAGGCAGCCGCAAGCTCTGAGGCCAGATCCTTCGATCTGTCTGCAGCCCACGAATTCACCGTGAAGACCAGCACGATTAAAAGGATTGGCGCAACTTTCATGACTCTATTGGTTTAGATCACTAAGCACGAGCTGAACGGAGAGAGGCATTTCTCTCACAACTTGCACCCCAATAGCAAACCATATTTGCCCGGAGAACCGCAATGAATATCTCCATATCTCGCCCCCTCACACAAACCGCCGCGCGATCTCCGTGTAAACCGCCAGCGCTTTTTCCACCTCCGCGCATTCCACGTACTCCACCGCGGCATGCGCCTGGTCGATGCTCCCCGGGCCAAACAAAATCGTTGGGATGCCCATGCGTGAGAACTTGCTCGCATCGCTTCCAAAGGGCACGCCGCACACTTCGTCATCGCGCTCCATTTCGCGCAGCACCTCACGCGCCAGCTTGACGATCGGCGCACTCGCGTCCGTCTGGAACGGCCAGTCCTGCAGCATCGGCTCGTCCATCTCCGCCAGCACGTCCGGGTGCTGCTTCATGAGTGCATCCAGCAGCACCTGATAACGCGCCAGCACCTGAGGCACCTCCTCGCCGGGCAGCAGGCGGCGGTCGATCTCGATCACCGCCTCGTCCGGCACAAAGTTTACCTGCACCCCCCCATGGATCACGCCCACATTGCAGGTGCCCGGCCCCAGCAGCGGGTGCCTCGTATGCTGCATGCGCTCATGGTCCTCATTCAGTGCCAGAACCACGCGCGAGATCGCGGTGATGGCATTGATGCCGAGGTGCGGCTTGGAGCTGTGCGCCGCCTTCCCCTTCGTGCGAATGCGCCAGCGCAGCACGCCCTTGCTGGCAATCACGCATTTAAACTCTGTCGGCTCCGCCACCACGGCGGCGTCCGCCTTCAGTCCTTCGCAGAGTTTGACGACCCCGCGGAAGGAAAACTCCTCGTCCACCACCGCAGCAAGCCAGATTTCACAGGGAGGCGGCTCGCCGCTGGCGTGAATGTCTGCCACGGCATGCATCATGGCGGCCAGCCCCGCCTTGTCGTCCACCGAGCCACGGCCGTGCATTTTTCCATCACTCACCACAGGATCAAAAGGATCAATCGTCATCCCCTTGATGGAAACGGTGTCCATGTGGGCCTCAAACACGATGCGCCTTGAGGAATCGCGCCCTGGCACTCGGGCGATGACATTGTTGCGCCCCGGAAACACCTCCTGCTCCAAGGTTTCAATGCCACGCTGCTCAAAGAACTGCCGCACATACGCCGCCGCCGCCGCCTCACCCGGCCCGCCTTCATAGGAACTGTTCACACTGTTGATACGGACGAGTTCGGCCAGGGTTTGAAGGACGGGAGACATGCCTCAGCCTAGCCGGGGGCGCACCTTCGGCAAGAAGGGCCGCTTTCTGGCCGTACTTTTGCTGTCCTATGAAGCCCTCTTTTTCCATCGCTCTCGCCTTTACGCTGCTCGCCAGCAGTGCCGTGGCCGGCGCGCCTGCGAACGATGCCAGGATCGCATTCTTTGAGAAGACCATCCGCCCCATTTTGGTCAAGCGCTGCTACGAGTGCCACTCCGTCGAGGCGGGCAAGAGCAAGGGGGGCCTGCTCATCGACTCGCGGGATGCCATTCTCAAAGGGGGCGACAGCGGCCCCGCCCTCGTCGCGGGCAATCCCGACAAGAGCCACATCATTGAATCCGTCCGCTACCAGAATCAGGATCTGCAAATGCCGCCCAAGGGCGCCATGCCCGCCGCCGAGGTGAAGGCGCTGGAGGAGTGGATCAAAATGGGTGCGCCAGATCCGCGCGATGCCGTCATTTCCGGCAAGCCCAGCGCGCCGCGCATTATCGATCTCAGAGAGGGCGCGAAGCACTGGGCCTTCCGTCCCATCGTGCCACCCGAAGTGCCGAAGGTGAATGCGAACAATCCCATCGACGCCTTCATCACGACCAAGCTGGCCGAAAAGGGGCTCACCTTCGCGGCACCGACGGACAAACGCACCCTCATACGCCGCGCCACCTTTGACCTCACCGGCCTGCCGCCCAGCCTGCAGGAGGTGGACGCCTTTCTCGCAGACAATTCGCCGGACGCCTTTGCCAAGGTGGTGGACCGCCTGCTGCGCTCGCCGCAGTATGGGGAGAAATGGGGCCGGCACTGGCTGGACGTGGCACGCTACTCCGACTCGAACGGCCTGGATGAAAACATCGCCTTGGGAACAGCCTGGCGTTACCGCGATTACGTGGTGCAGGCCATCAATGCGGACAAGCCTTTCGACCAGTTTATCACAGAGCAGATCGCCGGTGACTTGCTCGATGCGAAAGACCTCGCCACGCGCAAGGAGCACGTGACCGCCACCGCTTTTCTGAATCTCGGCGCCAAGGTCCTCGCGGAGCCGGACAAGGAAAAGCTCACCATGGACGTGGTGGATGAGCAGATCGACGTGATGGGCCGGGCCTTCATGGGACTGACGCTCGGCTGCGTGCGCTGCCATGATCACAAATTTGATCCCATTCCGCAGGACGACTACTACGCGCTGGCCGCCATCTTCAAGAGCACGCAGAGCTTCAGCGTGGACCGCATCGGCGCGCTGAGCACGGCGTATGAAGCCCCGATGGGATCTCTCGAAGACTTCGCCGCAGTCAAATCTTCCGAACGAATCCTCAAAGATCAGCGTGCCGCCGTTTCCAAGGCTGAAGCCGCTGCCATAGCCGAACTGCGCAAAGAAGTGCGCGAGCATGCCGTGGACTACCTTATGGCCGCCGCCGCGCTGCCAGAAACACCCGTGATGAGCCAGGTGCAGCCCGTTGCCAAAGCCCATGGCCTGCGCGCCCACGTGCTGCTGAACTGCCGCGTCTACCTCGCCGCAAATGAAAACCTGCCCTTGTTCAGGCCCTGGCAGGACGCCGTGGAAAAACGCGCCGATGCCTCCCCCCTGCGCGATTACTACACGGCCATCTTTGCGGCTGCAGAAAAAATTGCTCCTGTGCCCAAAGCCAAAGCCAGGGCAAAAGGAAAAGCGGAGACCGCAGATGCAAACGAAGACTCCCTTTTGCATCAGGCACGTGCAGCTCTGGACGCACCCGCAGGCTTCCTCGCCCTGCCGCCCGAACCCATCATTCTCTTCCCGAAGGACGTGGCGGAAAAGGTGCGCAGCCTCAAGGACACCATGATGACCACGGAGAGCAATCTCCCCGACCTTCCCACCACCCTCGCTGTTTCCGAAGCGCCGAAGATTCTCAACGAACTGCCCATCCACATCCGGGGCAGTCATCTTTCCCTGGGCAAACCCGTGGCACGCGGCTTCATCCAGGTGGCGCAGGCATCTCTCAAAACCAAGCCTCAGTTCCCCGCGCGTCAGAGCGGCCGTCTTGAGCTCGCACGCTGGCTCGCCAGTCCGGAACATCCGCTCACCTCGCGTGTCATTGCCAACCGCGTCTGGTCCTGGCATTTCGCGCAGGGCATAGTCTCCTCCACGGACAACTTCGGCCTCCTGGGCCAGAAACCTTCCCATCCTGAACTGCTGGACTGGCTCGCACACTGGTTCACCAGCAACGGATGGAGCCTCA
The DNA here is from genome assembly GCF_044226605.1 of Prosthecobacter sp. Lineage (GTDB taxonomy): Bacteria > Verrucomicrobiota > Verrucomicrobiia > Verrucomicrobiales > Verrucomicrobiaceae > Prosthecobacter. The sequence goes on from NZ_JBGAGS010000012.1 coordinate 145,328, forward strand.
AGGACATGCACCGCCTGATCATGAGTTCGCGCACCTACCAGCAAAGCTCCGAGGCGCCTGCCGCAGCTGCGCTGAGCGATCCTGAAAACCGCCTGCTGAACCACTTCCCTGTGAGACGTCTTGAAGCGGAAGAAATCCGTGATGCTCTCCTCAATGTCGCAGGCAGCCTCGACAACACCATCGGCGGGAAAACCATTCCGCGGCGCAACCGCGAATTTGTCTTCAATCATACCTCCAAGGACTTCACGAGCTATGGCAGCACACGGCGTGCGCTCTACATGCCGATCATTCGCAACAATCTGTACGATCTCTTCCAGCAGTTCGACTACCCGGATCCCTCCACCAGCACCGGCCTGCGCAACAGCACCGTCGTCTCTCCTCAGGCCCTCTTGCTGATGAACAGTGACCTCGCAGAAGACGCCGCTGAAGCATTCACCGCCCGCCTCTTCAAACTCTCGGCAGACAAGGAAGCCCGGCTGCGCGCGGCCTATCGCCTCGCCTTCGCCAGGGAGGCCACTGCCGAAGAAATCCGCCGTGCGAAAAACTACCTGACCGCCACGGATGCCGCCCTCAACTCCAGCCAGCAGGACTCCACCAAGCGTGAGCGGCAGGCCTGGGCCCTCCTCTGCCAGGCGCTCATGATGAGCAACGAGTTCATCTACCTGCGCTAGTGCAGCCTCCATCCCGCTCTGTCGAACTGGGCATGGCGGCAGCGGGAGGCAACGCCAGCAAAGCCTGCTTCAATTCATGCCCATGTCCTTGAAAAACGCGTCCATCTTTTTGAGCGTCTCGGCATACAGGGCCGCATCTTTGAACATGTAGGTGTGGATCGCGTCTTTCGGTGCCACAAGCTCGATCCGGTTGCCGGCCTTGTGCATCGCCTCGGCAAAAATCTGCGCACCTTTGAAGGGAGTCGTGGCATCGCCCGTGCCATGAAACAACAGCGTGGGAGGCAGGCCTGCATGCACCTGATGTGCCGGAGAGAGCTCCTGCCAGCGCTCGCCGATTTTCGCATTGCCATAGCCTTCCAGCGAGGTGTCAATCACCGGCGAAAACAGCACCAGCGCGTCGGGATGGCACGAGACATCAAGATTTTCATCCGCATGATCCACGCCATCAAACATCGCCGTAGCCGCAGCCAGATGGCCGCCCGCGGAAGCCCCGTTGGCAATGATCTTGTGCGGATCAATCCCCAGCTCCGCCGCATGAGCACGCAGGTAGCGCAGCGCCGCCCGCGCATCCTTCACACACTCAAACACCGTCACCGCTGTCTTCGCCTTGTAGAGCCGGTATTCCACACTGACGGCCACCATGCCGAGCCTGGCGCAATGATTCGTAAAAGCGTACATGGAGCCGGGAGAGCCGCTCGTCCAGCCGCCGCCATGAATGGCAGCAAAGCAGGCTCGTTTGTCGCCCGGCTTCAATCCCGCAGGATTGAAGAATTCTAGATGCAATTCCAGGTCGCCAACTTTCTTATAGACCACCCGCCGCGCAGGTTTCATTCCCCGTGTCAGCTGTGCGGTGTAAATGGGAGGTTTGGCAGCCGCCGCCAATTTGCCGAGCTGGGCCTTGGTGGGCAGCTTCCCGAACGAATCTTCAGGAATCGTCAGGTGCAGCACCTGCTGCCAGCGGTGCGGCATGAAGAGGTGCATGACGCCATTCTCGGTAAAGGCGTCCAGGTAGGAGCACTGCGAGTTGAACCCTGAGACCGCATGCACGGGCGCAACCGCATTCGCGAGCACGAAGCGCGGCTCGCTCCACGTGTGGCCTTCATCCGTGGAGAGGGAAGCCCAGACTTCGCTGCGCATCTTCATGAGCTCGGCTTTGTCGCTCAGCTCGCCATTCCCGGTGACGGGAACTTTGTTGTGGTGAAAGGCCACGAGCGTTTTGCCGTCTGACATCGGGAACAGCATCGGCGGCGCATCAGGATGCACGAGGGTGCTCGGTGCGGGTTGTGTCCACGTTTTGCCGTCATCCCGGCTCCAGGCGGTGAAGAGATGTCCCTGCGGCGTGCGTGACATGAAGAGCACGCGGCCGCCGCCGAGATTCAGCGGACGGCCTTCATCCATCCGATCGAATCCTTCCGCGATCCAACCATTCGGGCGTGCCCCTGGAAGCACCGTCCAAGTCCTGCCCTGATCCTCGCTGCGCAGGAGATACTGCTGAGTGGTGAAAGGCTTTACCGACCAGTCGGCGAGGTGCGAGCCAAGGAGCCAGGTGCCAGCGTCGGTCTCCGTCATGCGCATGACGGACATGCCTTTGAAGTTGGGATCGTTCACCGGCGAAAGGAGATTCACCTCGGACCAGGTGTGACCGTCGTCATCGGAAGTGCGCCAGCCGATGGGCGCATTTTCACGCTGTCCATTTTCCCAGGTCCATTTGCCAGGGACAGGCTGAGTTCCAAATGCATAAATGCGCCGGGTGCCGCGGGGGATCAGCGGAATGAAACCATGCTGGCCGTAGGGGATGTCATAGGCCACGGCGGGAGCGCTCCAAGTTTTGCCATGATCGGCGGAGCGGCAGACCATCATGGAGTTGATCTTCTCGCCCTTGCTCTTCGCATAATGATCCCCCTCAGGAAACATCAGCAGGTAGTCGCCCTTGGGAGTGATGGTGGCGCGTGTTTCGAGAATTCGTGTCTGAGTGCGATGCACCACCTGCCCTTTCATCAAGGAGCTCAGGAGCAGGCCCGTTTCCGGATCGAGCACCAAGCCCTTGGGTGGCGACTTGGCACTCAAATCGATGCCATTGACCGTCACCGTCTCCATCAGAGGGAGAGGCTCAAGTGCATGGAGAGACGCCGAAACAAGGAGCAGCAGCACGAGTGCCTTCATGGTTGCAAACATGCACTCAAGACGGACCGCAGGAGCCGTTGTTGCTGGTCAAGCCATCTGACCACTATTTGGAGGCCAGCCGGACAAAGTTCCGCATGATGGCACGCACATTGTCTCCGCCGCAGGTGCGCCCGGCAGTGGCGCGCTCGCTCCAGTAAGCCTCGGAAGCCAGGACCTTGCGCTTCATGAGCACCTTCAGGGCCGCATCCCTGTCTTGTACAGAAGCATCGAAACGCTGCGCCATCTTGACTAGAAGAACCGCCACCTGTGCGCCGTCGCAGCTCTGTCCTTTTCGCGCATGCGCTGTCCAGTAGTCTCCCGCATCGATGATCTTCATGTCCACGAGTGTTTTGACATCGCCCAGGGACTGCTCATTGGGCGGTACGGCTGCGGCGGGCTGGCTCGCGGCTTTGGCCTTGCCTTCGAGGATCTGCTTCTCCGCCAGCAGACGCTCGCGCAGCGCAGCATAGGGCACACTTTGCACCGCGAGCTTTTGATCCACCGCAAGGCTGGCCGCAGCACCGGCTGCATGGCCCACCATCATGAACACAGGCTCCATGCGCACGGAGCCATAAGCAGCATGGGAGCAAGACAGGCAGCTCACCACGAGCAGATTGTCGCATTCAGCCCCCTTTGGCCGCAGAGAACGGTAGCTGATGGGAAATGCAGAGAAACCTCCCACAAAGAAGCCGCGCTCGCGGTGCAGCACACCCGCTTCGTCCACATACAGCGTGACGCCATGGGAATCGAGCGGATAGGACGCCAGCGCCACGCCATCCTCGGCATGCGGCCCGCCTTTGGCATCGTGTTCCGTGATAACATAGTCGCTGATCATGCGCCGCGCCTCGCGTACATAGATCTGATGCGGAAAATGGCCCGTGTCGGCAAACTCATCCTTGGGCAAACCCCAGCGCAGCATTTCATTGCGCACTTCGATGGGCAGACGCTCATCATGCCCAAGAAACCACAGCAGGCCGAGCGTGTAGTTTTTGTGCAGTTGGAAAAGCCTGTCGCGCGTGGCGTGATCGCCCTCCGGCCACCCGTAGCTGGCACCGAACATGTCGGTGCCAAACTCACTGCCGCAGTTGGAGTCGGTTTTGCGATTGGGCACGAGTTCAAAATTGATGCCGAGATCGCCGCCATTGCCACGCAGCCCCACGGCCGCATGCTTGCGCGGACCCGGCTTCACATTTTTCATGCTGGCGATGTGCCTGGCGAGAAGTTCGTAGTCGAGCGGGTTGTAACTGGCGGGCTTCTCAACAGGCACGCGGTTTTCTTCGACATCGGTAAGACAAACGCGAAAGTTGTAGGCCTGCACCCGGTGGTCTGCGCTGCCTTTGGGTGCGGGTGGTTTCGCCTCAACGCGTGGCAGCAGACCGCTGGATGGATCTCCTGCAAGGACGTAGGGACTGATTTTCGGAAAGGGAGCCGGCGTGAAAGGAAAGGTGCCGTTCAGAGTCTCGGCATACTGGGCGTTCGCTTCGCGTCCGACGATGTAGCGCACGGCTGCCTTCGCCATGAGGTCGCCTTCGTAGCTCGCGTCGATGAAGACTGTGGCGGCAAATTCACGCCCGCTCTCCATGCGGATGCTTTTGATCTTTGCTCCTTCTTTTTGCACGCCGTTTTTCAGATCGAGGCGCTCCCCCAGGACGACCTGCACGCCAGCCTCGCGCACCATGTCATCAAACACGGCCTTGGCAGCACGCGGCTCAAAGAGAAACTGCGCCTGGATCTCCTCCATGCGCGGGCCGTCAACGCCCCAGATTTTCGGCAGCCAGCCCAGGTAATCCTCCCGCTTCTGAAAGCGCCAGTTTTCGGGCTTCCGATAGAACTGATACACGCGCTGATAAAACTCCCGTGACAAACCGCCGATCGTTTCCGTGGAGCCGTTGTCCGTCATGCCAAGGCCGCCGCTGCTCATGCCGCCGAGGCGCTGTGTGGACTCAATGAGCACCGTCTTTTTGCCAAGACGCGCTGATTCAACTGCCGCGATCACACCACCCGATGTGCCACCATAGATGCAAACATCCGACGTTACCAGCTCTGCGGCAAAGGCAGGCAGGCTGAACAAAAAGAATAGAGCCAGGTGCGGTCTCATGGCTGCTGATCCAAAGGCGTGATGCCCAGCTCCTGCGCCACAGGCAGGGCCCTGGCGAGATCATTCACGAGCGGAAAATTCACCCCGGCATTCCACTGGCGGCGCAGTCCCTCGGGCGTTTCATCGTGGTAATAGTTCACGCGCACTCCGGCCGCATTAAGCAACTTTACTGCATCGGCGGGAACTTCGCCTTTGCCGAGCAGCTGGATGAACTGAGCCTTCATGGCGATGGTCTCCCGGGCATAAACCATGGACTCGCCCTGCCGCTCCATGTTGCAGATGAGAATGTCCGGCACCGCGGCACGCGCCGCCTTCGCAGCATCTGCGGTGGCGGCGAGGAAAGCTTGATGCATGCGCCCTGTCCGGGCGATGACTTTGGCACAGGCCTCACCCAGTGCGCCGCCCCCTTTGAGGTGGCAGTTGAGCCAGACGTTTTTAGGAAACACCGCCAGTGCTTCTTCAAAGGTGGGAATGCGTGTGCCAGCAAAGCGGGCGTCCAGTTTTGCACCTGCGTCCAGCGCCTTGATCTCTGCGAGCGTGAGGTCAGACACCCTGCCTTTGCCATTCGTGGTGCGGTCAACCGTGCTGTCGTGCATGAGAACGAGCGCGCCGTCTTTCGTGAACTGGATGTCAAACTCGATCATGTGCGCACCGAGCCGCACAGCCTCTTCCAACGCAGGCAGCGTATTCTCAGGATGCGTGCTCATGGCGCCGCGATGCGCACAAAGGCCCCGGACGGGCATGGCGAATTCTTCGGCATAGCCTGGAAAGGATGCGGTCAGTGTCAGCAGGGCGAAAATGAGATGCTTCATGGAGATTACTTCAGTTCAAAAAATGGCTGTTTCAGTGCAGTCACGTCGCTGTGGAGCATGGGGCCAAGAAGCACCGGAATATCGGTTTCGAAGATGTCAGCACCGAGGCTGAGAAAGCTGCGGTAGCCCTGCTCAAGCTCGCTGATCTCGGCGACTTCTCCCCGGAGCACTTTGAGATCGAGGTGGCGCGAGGTGCCCGCCATGCAGCAGGCTCCTTTGCCATGAATAAAATCATAAAGAGCCACATCCTCAGGCGGCGTGTGCCCGACGAAAGCGATCACATTCCGCCAGGGGATGCCAAGCTGGTCAAACTCTCTGGCCTTCGCCACGGTGGGAATCATCACTTCCATCACGATATTCGGATTGAGTTGATGGACCGCGGCCGCGTCTTTGAAACTGGAGACAATCAGCATCACATAAGCCTCGGCTTTGTGGCGTGCGACGATCTCCGCACGCTCAATGGCGCTCACATCTTTTTGATCGAGCACCAGGACGGTTTTACCGCGCGCCCATTCGATGACTTCGTCCAGCGTCGGCATCTGGTGGGGTGTGGCATTCCCCTCTGTGTCTTTCAGGCGCAGCTGCCTGAGTTCGACCAGGGAGAAATCCGTCACACGCCCGGTCCCTGTGGTGGTCCGCTCCAAAGTGGGATCGTGCAGCAAGACGACAGCGCCGTCCTTGCTGCGGCGCGGATCGATCTCCAGCATCGAGAAGGTATGCTGCAGCGTGTGCAGGAAAGTGGCGATGCAGTTCTCCGGAAAGCCTTTGGCAGGCCCGCCACGATGCGCGCTGACGAAGGGCAGATGCTGTCCTTTGAACTGCAGCACCGCCTGCAAATCCTGCGGGGTCCGCGGGCTGATGCGGTGCAGTCCAACCTCCTGCGCCTGCACCATCAGCGGCACTAGCAGAATCAAAGAAACTAACCAAGGCGGCATTTTCATGGCTGTTTTTTAGACTGGGCTTCTCCGAGCCAGATCCACCGCACGCCATCCACGGCGATGCGGCCATCAGTATCGGCATTGCGAAGTTCGAGAAAGGCGGACGTGCCTGCTTTGAAGTTAAATTCGCCCAGCGGCACCCAGTTGAAGGGCGTGGTCTCCTCGCGCTGATTCACGGAGAGCCTGGCAATGCCGTCCGCGTGCCTGATCGTCACCGGCGTATTGGTTGCCTGGGTTTTCGACGGCCGGAAGGCCAGGCAGACCTGATAGCGCCCTTCGCGTGGCAGCGTGGGTTGAAAATGGCCGCGGGCAGCCGCGACCTTGCCCCGCACGACTTGATCTCGATGGATGCCGGGACCGTAGAAGACATCCGAGCAGCGCAGCGGCAGGCCGGCGATGTAGTCGGGAAAGGTGCCGTTCCAGCGCCCGGCAAGATCCCCTTCAAAATCATCCAGCGTTACGTCCAGCGGTTCGGCAATGCCGACAGGCACTTCAGCGCTGAGCAGGCGACGACGCCCCAACGCATCGGTCACGAGCAGGCCGACCTCATGCTTCTTTTCAAGGTTGAACGCATGAACCACGCGCTCCCCCTCGGCGGCCACCATGCCATTGCCGCTGAAGTCCCACTGGATCTTTGTCAGAGCATCCTTATTGAGGCCGCTGGGAATGGCTTTGAAGATCACTCGCTCCCCAGGCTTCGGATGTGCAGGAGTCCAGGTCAGTTTGAGCTGTGGCTGATACCCTGCATCCAGCACCGCTCCCTGCTGAATGAGCCTTTCGCGCAGCTTTTTCGCATCCACCTTCTGCACGGGTTCTTTGTCCGCCAGCGCAATGCCTGCGGCAGTTCCGGCGGCCTGCCCAAGCATCATATAAACGGGCTCCATGCGCAGCGAGCAATAAGCCACGTGCGTGGCAGAGGCACACACAGGCACAAGGAGATTTTCAACATCGGGCGGCACGATGCTGCGATATGGGATGTCATAATTGTTCACCGCCACGTGACGCGTGTGCTCGGGGACCAGCCTGCCATTTTCACGCAGGTACTGCACCACATGGCAGTCGATGCCATAGCTGCCAGTGGCGATGCCATCGGGCTTCCAGCGGTCCTGCGTAAGATCGTTCTCCCGCAACACATACGCGCCGAGCATGCGGCGGCCTTCGCGCACATAGAGCTGGAAAGGCCAGTGGCCGTTGTCGGTGAATTCATCCTTCGGCAGCCCCCACGTGCGGGCTTCGTTGCGGAAAGCCTCCGGGAGTTCAGGGTCATTTTGAAAGTAATAAAGGCGGCTCATGAAGCCATCGCGGATGCGTGCAGCGATGCGCTCGCGCGTTTCCCAGCTGCCCTCCGCATAGCCCTCGCTGTTGCCCGCAGAGTCACCCCAGTTGGCATCATACTTGGCACCGGGGTGGGCTTTGTCGATCGTGGTGAAAAAATTGCCGAAACCCGTGGCCCTGCCTTCCTTGATGCGTTTGCCATCAGTCAGCATGAACGGCGTGGGATCGTAGTGCTCGGGCTTGGGGAACAGCACGCGGTTCGCGGTGTTTGAAGTGATGGAGACCCGGTAGTTGTAGGACTGCGTGCGGTGGTCGCCCTTGCCGATCTGTTCCTTGGGGCCCATGCTCACTCCGGCCAGCTGCTCGCCGTACTCACTGCGCCCTTCCCGCCCGATGCGATATGGCACCTTGGCCCCGGCCATCAGATCGCCCTCGTAGCTGGCATCAATGAAGACATCGCCAGTGAAGGTGAGCGTGGTATTCGCGGCCAGATCATCGACGATCAGCGCGGTGACACGATTGCCAGCCCGCGAGCGATCTGCATCGATCTGCGCTGCCTTGTAACGATGTTTTTTCCACACCTTGATGCGCGGCTGCTCGGCAATCATCTGCTCGAAGATGATCTCCGCCACATGCGGTTCGAAGGTGGCACCGTTGCGCGCAGCTTTGAGTTCTTTGGAATCCGCGCCGTATTTATCGGTGTAATATTTGACGATGCGTTTGAAAAAATCATCCGCCAGGCCGCCCACGGTTGCGCGGTCTCCCATGTCCGTGGCCACAAGGCCGCCGCTGACCATGCCGCCCACGTGCGCATTCATCTCCACCAGAGCCACTTCCCTCCCCTGCCGTGCGGCGGCGATGGCGGCCATGATTCCCGCAGGCGTCCCACCATAGACGACCACTTCGCGATGGACGGGCTCTCCAGCACGCGCGGTGCTGACGAGAAGCAGGAGTGAGAGGAGACGATGCATCATGGTTGGAGTGCTTTGCCGTTCGTGATCCATTCCAGATTAAAACGGGCAAAATGCAACTCATCCCAGTAGTGCGTGCTGCCTTTGTCTGCGCGCTCATAAATGAAGCCAATGGTTTTGTCATCCAGCACGACGATGTCCGAATAAGAGCCTGGATGCGGCCAGATGGTTCTGCCGGCGCTCCATGTTTCCCCTTCATCGCGGCTGAGGCGGATGGTGAGATTGTAGCGGCCATAAGGATGCTCCTTCTGACGAAACGGCGAGGCTGGACTGGAGAAAAGCAGCGTGTTCGCATCATACCGCTCCACCGCGCCATGACAGCGCGGCGTGATGAGTTCCTCCAGACGGTGCAGGCCGCCCCAGGTCACACCACCGTCTTTGCTGATGGCAGTAAGGTGGCGCAGATTGTCCGGAGAGTCTTCGCTGCTTTCGTTGCGTGAAATCACGCGGACATCGCCGTTGTTCAATTCAACGAACTGGCACTCGCTGGTGTGAATGCCGATGGTCCCGCCAAGCTTCCAGGTGGCTCCATGGTCGTCGCTGAAAAAGCAATGAGCGAAGCTCCGCAGCCGGCCATTTCCCGTGTCTTCACGGTGCCGCCCCGGAACGAGCAGCCGGCCGGACTTGAGCTGGATCATTGCATTGCCCGGCCCGCAGCCATAGCGCTGCACCCAGCCCTTTTCCCATTGCACAGCATGGCTTTTGGGATTGCCTCTCGGCTCTTCATCTTCGTCCTTCCCTTGGAGGGCCTGCCATTCCGGCTTGATGACCTGTTCATGAATGACCACCGGCCCTTGCCAGTTCAGGCCGTTGTCGGTGCTGGTAAGATATGCGTATTGCTTTTTGTCCTTCAGGAAGAAGAGCCAGAGTTTTTTTGTCTGGCGATCCAGTCCGACCGTGAGATCCGTGCAGACTCGATTTTCATCATCCAGGAGGGTGATTTCACCGCTCCAGGTTCTGCCCTTGTCTGTGCTGCGCTTCATCACGATGTCGTGATTGCCGATATCGCCAGGGCCGTCATTGCGCCGCTCGCAGATGACGAGGACGTCGCCATTCGGAGCCTGGATGATCGAGGGTATGCGGTAGTTTGGTTTGTTCTTCGGCGTGAACGCGAAGAGGGGTGTGGTTTCAAACAACGGCTCGGCGGCCGCATGCACGAGGCAAAGGGCAAACGCAAGCATGGCAGTGGCTGTCTGCATCATGATTTTATGAACGGCCTAAGACGATGATTTCCTGTGGCATCAACCTGTCGAATGTCACTGCGGGGTCATAACCCACTCCAAATTGAAACGGGCAAGCGTCAGGCGGCCACCAGCAAAATGCGCCAGGGTGGAACCATCCCCGCTGCGCCCGTAGAAGCAGAGAATGGTTCCGCTTTTGGTGACGGCGATGTCTGAGTACATGCTGGCACCGGGCTCGATGGACTTGCTGACCGGCCAGGTCCTGCCATCATCACGGCTGATTTTCACGCTCACATTTTTGCGGTCACGGTTTTTTCCAGGCTCGGCCTTCCCTTTCTCTTTCTCCAGGTTGTGCGGATTGGAGAAGAGGATGAGGTTCTGGCCATCGCGATTGTAGCGCACGATGCCGCCCATGCAGATCGGCTCGAGCAATGCATCGTCAAACTTCGGCGTGCTCCAGCCCGTCGCGCCGTCTTTGCTCACGGTGACCAGCCGTCGATGCGCCTTCGACTCACTGCGCACATTGAGCATGACACTGCCGTCGTTGAGTTCGATGGCGACGGTTTCGTTCGGATTGATCCACTCCTCGGTGCAGGGCACGGCGATCTCGCCTGCCTTCCACGTTTTGCCCTGGTCATCGCTGAAGATTGTAGCGGTGACGCTGGGGCGATGAGCATTTCCGCCTGTGCCGGTGGAAAGCCACACGGGAACGATGAGGCGGCCGTTTTTGAGCTGGATGCTGTGATCCGGGCCCGTGGCCAGCACCTTCCAGTCGTAGTCTTTTTTGAAGGCGTCGAAGGTGGTGGTGATTTCCACGGGCTTGCTCCAGGTGAGTCCATCGTCTGCGCTGCGCTGGTAGAAGCACCGCTCGTACTCCAGGCAGAAGAGCATGTGCACCGTTCCGTCCTTGTCGGCGATGAGCACGGGGTTGTTGTAGGTGACGTCATTGGGATCGACGTTCTTCATCTTCATGGCGAAGGGATTTTTGGCCTTGGGTCCTTCCACGTTGGCGATGCTCTGCGGCTCGCTCCAGGTCTTTCCCTCATCGGTGCTGCGGCGGAGAAGAATGCGGATGTCGTCCCAGTCGCTGACGCCTGCGGCGCGTTTGCGCGCCTCGCACCATGCCAGAACGCTGCCTTTGGCTGTCACGACGATGCCGGGGATATGGTAGATTTTGTACGCAGGGTTGTCCCCGGTGATAAACAAGTCCTGTTTTTCGATGAAGGGTTCAGCGGCTGCGAGAGAGCCGCAGAGCAGCAGAAGGGAGAGGATGTGTTTCATGGTTGGAGACTAACGGGCGTTGAAAAGGACTTCATTGCCCCCAAGGCTGGTTTTGACGCCTTGATCGCGGATGGCCGAGGAGGTCATGTTATTGCGCACGACGTTGCCTGTGGCAGCGGTGTCGAGTTCGAGGGTGCCCGCGGCATGCGTGTTGTCCGCCCAGATCCAGCCGCTGGCTTTGAGGACCTGGTCGCCCTTGTGGCGAAAGGTGTTTCCGCGGACGGTGACGCGCGAAGATTTCACCTCAGACCCAGGCGCATTCAGGAACATTCCGTCGCAGACATTGGCTGCAAACAAGACATCTGAGATGGAGGTCATCGCAGGGTTTCTGCGGTCATAAAACTGCACATTGCCATCGAACACATTGCCAGTCATCGTGATGGCCTCATATTTGCAGCCGAGCGATTCGTCGCGCGTCTCAAACCGCATCGTTACTTTGGCTTCGGTCGCCTGATTGCGGAAGATATTGCCCGTCACGGTCACATGGGAAACCGTCGTTGCCAGGGGCAGTGGCTCGGTGCGGAACACCAGGCAGGCGCCCCAGTTTTTCGGACTTCCCCCGGCAGCCTGTTCGACGATGTTGCCCGTGACGGTGATGTGGTGGGAGCCTTCGGTGATGTTGATGCCGGTACGGACGAAGAAAACCTGGTTGTCACAGATGCGGACATTGCGCGAGCCAAAGATCACCTGCGGGCCGTCTTCGCAATTGATGATGTAATTGTCCGCGATGAGGCCTCCGTTGCATTCGGCAAGCTCGACCGCTTTGTTGCCACAGGTGTCGATCATGTTGTGATGAACCTGCCAGTTTTTGAACTGCGATGCCTGACGCTCCGGCAGGCCGTAGAATTCTTTGCCTGCACCGGTTTTGCTGGCGGCCCTGGCTTCTTCAGCAGGAATGACGTGTTTGGCGTGATACAGGTTCGAGGCCGGCTTGGTGCAGCCGGCGGCCTGCTTGGCGTCATAAATCCAGCAGTTGCGCACCGTGATGTTGTCGCAGGAAAGCAGCATCGACTCCGGCTCGTCAAGCCGCGCGTTGAAGCCCATGACGGAACCACCGCCGATGGCTTTGTCGTTGCCGGTGTAACGCAGGTTTTCAATCACCACATTGCTGGCCGGCACCTTGGCGGAGCCGATGCGCACTGGGAAGTAGCGCAGGGGGTTAGGCGGCGTTTTGGGATCCAGATAGATGTGGGTGGCATAGCCCTGTCCGCGCAGGGTAACATTGCTTTTGATGATCACGGTGTCATCTCCCTCTTTGCGGGAGAGCTTGAAGTCCCCGGCCCCTAGAATCACGGTGCCTCCTCCTGCGGCAGACACTTTGTCGATGGCCCGCTGAAGCACGTCATCCGCGAAGACATCGGCACCTGGCGCAGGCACTTGAAGGCCGAAGTTGCTTTCTGCTTTTTGCGCAAGGCACGGAAGGGCTAAAAAGCAGACGAGCGCTGGGATCAAAATGAATTTCATGCGGAATCAAATGAGTGCGGTGGTGGAAGCAGAAGCATCCGCTGCAATGCCTGCTGTCTGCCTGATCGCCTCCAGTTCGAGACGAAGATGTTTTTGGAAAAGCGAGATGTCGGCGCTGTGAATGAGCATGCTGGCACCGAGCTTCAGAAAACGCACCTGCTGCGTCACATCGCCCCAGAAATGAATGCCCGCACCTATGCCTGCGGCTCTAGCTTTACGGAAGATGGTTTCGCAGGCGGCGAGAAATTCAGGATGATCCCACTGCTCGGGGATGCCGAGGCTGCATGACAAATCGTGCGGACCAATGAGCACCGCATCAAGGCCTGGCACCCGCAAAATCTCGTCCAGCGCAGCGATGGCAGGAACGCTTTCGATATTCACGATGAGCAGGCGATTTGCAGCTCCCTGCTGCATGTAATTGCTGAGCTCGGCCTCCGGCGTGCCACCTTCAAGCATCTGCTGAAGCCGCTGCCCTTTGATGGGGCGCAGCTTCACCGCACCCCGCAGAGCCTGCACCTGCTCGACCGTTTCCACATAGGGCGCGATGACTCCGGCCGCTCCGCCATCCAGCACCATCGTGGCGGCGTAGGGATCAGGTGCAGGAATGCGCACCAGCGGCGGCAGGCCGAGCGCGGAGTAAGTCTGGCACATCCAGCTCAGTTCCGCGCGGTCCAGCGCGATGTGCTCGGTGTCGATGAAAACGAAATCGAGTCCGCAACCACGCACCACCTCCGGCCAGCGTGGCGAAGGCGAGACAATGAGCGTGCCGAAAACCTGGCGTCCGGCGTGCAACGCAGCGGAGAGATCGCTGGCGGTCATGGCTTGATTTTGATTTTACCGAAGTGAATGTGCGTGCGGGTTTTGTCCGCGGTTCCACTGTCCCACACGGCACGGAAGTCGCCGGGGGCCACCTCGATCAGCGTTGGGTAGGAGTTCTTGATGCCAGCCTCATAGAAGGTCTTCTCCTCACTCCATTGGCCGCCCGCAGGCTGCACTTTGTATCGCAGCGATGAACGCGCGGCTTTGGCAGGCATCGCAGGGCCGTCGTTATAGACGTAAAGATGGCTGCCATCGGCATTGCGGCTGAAGTAGCCTTTGGAACGCGCATTCCACAATTCCGGCTCCTGTTTGGCGGGCGTCCAGGTGCTCCCGCCATCTTTGCTGATGCTGGAGAAAGCGCGGGGTGGATCGAGTGCGCCCTTTTCCTCCCAGTTCGCCGTGCGCATCACGAGCTTGAGCTCTCCGGGCGCATCTCCTACGGCAATGCCACCTTCGTGCAGGAAGACCTTGCCCGTCTCCGGCTGCGGGATGTAGCCCTCAAATTTCCATTCGAGCAGGCTGGTGCTGCTGAGAATGAACTGATCGCGGGAGCCGAGAGGATCATTGCGCAGCGTGTTGCGATGAGCCGGCAGCAAGTAGCGCTTCTGGCCGTTTACTTCGGTCTCCATGATTCCGGCCACGACGATCAGGGGCCCGGTGTAGTGCATGGCCAGTTCCACCGGCGTCCACGAGCGGCCGCCATCGGCGCTGTAGGCCGCGACGAGCTGGGAGTCTTCGCTGTGCCGGAAATTCATGGGGCAGCGCATGGCAAAGCACCACATCACATCCTGATTGGCAGGCTTGAACAGAATGGCGTTTGCGTAGGCAAAGTGGATGGAGCCCTGCCAGTGGTTGTGGTCAAAGACTGGCACGGGCTCGTTCCATGTGTCTCCGTCATTGGTGGAGATGCTGGCGTAGATGCTGCCCATGTCCACTTTGCCGGGAATGCCCACACCGTAGGCTGCCACGAGCTGCCTTGGCTTCCACATCGCAATATAAGGCTCCCACACCAGCGAGGCCCCGGGATGCTGGTCCATGTGACGGATGACACGGACGTCTTTGACGTCTCCGCGATAATCCTCAGCAATGGCGAGGCTGGCAGCGAAGACGGCGGCGAGGGTGAGCAGGTTCGTTTTCATGGCTGGTTCCAGATGATTTTGGCGAGCAGGATGCGGTTGTTCTCTCCCTGACGATTCTTGGGAAAAGCCATCTCCGTGCTGATGACCCAGGTTTCCTTTTCATTCACTGCCACCGGTGCGTAACCGCCGCCGAGATCAACGCCAGTTTCGGGCATGAGAATCTGCTCGGTGGCACGGATGACATGCAGTTGATCTGGGTCGACCCTGGCAATGAAGATCGGCGCGCGGTGGCGGAAAACGTGGTCGTTGTTCGCGCCTTTGCGGGTATAGATGAGATAGAGTCCGTCTTCATGCACGATCCAGTGCTGCTGCGTGCAGTAAGTGCCGACAGGCCTGCCATCATCGAATTTCCATTCCACCGCAGGCTCGTAGTTGATGCCATCGGTGCCACGGGCCACGTAGCCGGTCTTTTCTGCCCGCATCGTAAGGAAGTAGCGCCCTTTGAAGCCTGTGACGGACGGCTCATAAAGCCCGCGAGGCACCGCGGTGGTGAGTTCGGAGCCGTGTTCACGATAGGTCAGCGTCTCGCCATCGAAGGTGCAGCGCGCCACGATGGTGGTGTAGGTTCGGAGTTTGGGATCATGCCGATAACGCACAGGCAGGAGCACTTCACCGTTCGGGAGATCGAAGCGCTGATTGCAGCCGGCATTGGGTTCAATGATCGGATGGCCGGCATGATCCTTTTCCGGCATGGCCATGATCTTGAGGCCGCTCCACTCCCCCTTGTCAGGCGAATAAACGGAGTAGGCCACACGCTCATAGGCGCGGTCGTCCTTGGCCTCATTGGGTTTGGCGTCCTTGCGGAAGCCGAAGGTCTTGCCGGTGACGAGCACTTTTCGGCTGGCGGCGTGCCACTGCGGACAGAGATCCCCCATGACCATCTCGACACCTAGCGGACTCATTTTCCGATCCAGACTTTCGATGCGCTGCGGATTGCTCCACGTTTTTGCGCCGTCGGTTGTCTCCAGGGAATAAATGTCGCGGTAGCCATGTGAACCCTGTTTTTCAAACTCCTGCGTGGTGATCATGACCCGCGCTGGATCACCGGGAATGACCGCCGCGCGCGATTGTGACCAGTGGTAGGCCCCAGTGCTGGTCAGCACGGTGCTGTTTTCGATGCGGAAGTCAGCACCAAAACAAGCTCCGATGGCGAGGAGGAATGCCAAGGCGGCTTTCATGCTCACCACTCTCCTTCGCGTTGAAATTTGGCTTTGGCGTTTTTGCCGAACTGCGCACCCGCGGCGGCGAGGTTGGCCAGCACCTGATCACTGCTGAGACCCGCGCTGCCACGGGCGGCGGGAATGACCGTCTGGCATTCGTTCGAGTCCATGAAACGCGAGGCTTCGAGGATCTGCGGCTGCGCTTCAGGCTCGATGACGAGGAAGCCGTGCTTGTCGGCATGAATGAGATCGCCGGGGCTGATTTTGCGGCCAAAGACCTCCACCTCGCAGTTCCAGCGCACGGGATGCACATGCGCATGCCCCACGCAGAAGCGTCGGGCCAGCGCTTTGAATCCGGCGTTGGTCATTTCATCGACATCTCGAATCGCGCCGTCCATGATGGTGCCCACGCAGCCGAGAGCACGGTGCATGTTGCTGTTCACCTCTCCCCAGAAAGCACCGATGGTGCGTGGCTTGTCGAGATCCTGCACGCAGACGATCTTCGGGCCGGGAATGCTGGCCACGTAGCGGCGGTATTCATTCCACGCGTCCGGACTGGCATCACGATGCGCCTTGTTGCTTGGCTCCACCACCACGGTGATCGCATACCCGACCATGGGGCCCATTTGCGGCATGAAATCACGCGCTTCTTCGAGATTGAAGCCGTCCGCGGCAGGGTCGCGTTTGGTGATCTGCTCCCAGCCATTGTAGATGGTGGGCGTGTTCCAGCGTTTGAGTTGAAGAAGGTCGGAATGAGGCAGCATGAGATGCGAAGGGTGGGACATCATGAACGGCATGACACTGGATTTCTCTGTGGTCATTTCTGCTTACCACGCCATGTTCACGGCTCTCCGACCATGCACGCCGTCCCGCCCCGCCCCTCGCTCATCACACACAGCGCCGACTTCTTGCGCGAGGCTTTGCGCAGCGGTGAATGGGAGGGCGTGCTGCCCTCGGAGCGCACTCTGTGCACACGCATGCGCATCAGCCGGCCCACGCTGCGGGCGGTGCTGGGCCAGCTGGAACGCGAAGGGGTGATCGGTGCTGTGGTAAACAAGCGCCGGCAGATTCTCGCCGCCCCAGCTTCGGTCGGCAGGGCTGCCGTCTCACGCATGATCGCTCTCCTCACTCCAGTGCCGCAGCAGGCCATGCCGCCCTTCGTATTGTTCTGGGTGGATGCACTGCGGGAGCTGCTGGCTGAAGCCGGATATCAGATGGAAGTGCATGTGAGCCCGCATTGCTTCACCGGCAAGCCCGCAGGAGGCTTGAAGAAGCTCACTCAGCGTGTTCCTGCAGCAGCCTGGGTGTTGTTCCGCTCCACACCGGTGATGCAGCGCTGGTTCATTGAACAGAAGGTCCCGGCCATCATCGCCGGATCTTGCGCGGATGGCGTGGAGATACCCTCCGTCGATCTGGACTACCGCGCCACCTGCCGTCATGCGGCGACGATGCTGATGCAGAAGGGCCACCGGCGCATTGCGCTGCTGCTGCCAGATTCAGCCCATGGTGGTGATGCCGTCAGCGCCCAGGGCTTCCGGGAAGCCTTTGCCACCAGCGATGCGCAGGCTTGCGTACTCCCGCATCATGAAACAGCGGAACAAGTGATCGAAAGCCTGAACGGTGCGCTAAAACGCAAGCCTGCGCCCACGGCCTTTCTGGTGGCACGATCGATTCACACTCTGACGGTGGTGACTCATCTCCTGCGCCTCGGCTACAAGCTGCCGGGGGATTTCGCCATCGTCTCACGGGATGACGATGCGTTTCTTGACCATGTGGTGCCAAAGGTGACGCGATATTCTGCCGATGCGGCTAAGTTTGCCAAACGCCTCGCACGGCTGGTGCTGGAGCTGGCGCAAACCGGTCACACCAGCACGAAACCGGTACGCCTGATGCCGGACCTGCGCCGAGGGGAGACGGCCTGACGAAAATCGCTACGCAAAGGCCTCGATGAAACACACCTCAAGCGCCAGCCCTTCATTCACATTCGTGTGCAGGTGGCTTTCGAGCTGGCGGAGGACTCGAATACGTTTGGCAACGTCTCCTGGCTCCCACTTGGCTGCGAGTGCTGCGGTGGCTTCCTGAAATTTGGGCAGATCCAAATGCGGCGCACCAGCCTGTTGGCGGGCCACATCCCCCATCCAGGAAAGGAGGAGTTCCATGAGAGAAGTGCGCTGCTGGAGGTAGTCGGCCTCGATCTGTGCTTCCACCTGTTCCTCCCGCTGCTTGAGCCAGGCACCGTCGGTGGTCTTGGCGTAGTGATCCTGCTCGCGTTCGAAGTCGGCCTCCTGATCCTTTTTGATGGCCTCGTGCATGGCTTCGAGGATTTCTTCGAAATCTTTCTTCAAGGAAAGCGCCGCCGAAATGCTGCCGCCCTCTTTTTTGGCCATCTGCTTGAGCACATAGAGCAGCCTGCCTTCGTGCTCGGTGAAGATGCGCGCGCCGACAGGCGGCATCAGCGCCACTTCCAGCACGCGGGACTGGATGGTGGGGAGCAGCTGCTCGGGCTGGGTGCTAAGCAGCAGCAGCAGTGTGTTAGGCGGCGGCTCTTCAAGGGTTTTCAGGAAGGCATTCTGCGCCTGCACATTCATGCGCTCGGCATCCACAATGATCGCGAGCTTCCAGCCATTCGGCGCAGCAGTGCGGTGGATCATCTTTTCCAAGTAGCGGATGGTGCCGGGATCGTCGCCATCATCGCCGATGGTGATGCGGCGGGACTTGCTCTGCGGACGCAGCACCACGGCGCCCTGCCCTTCCCAAGCTTCCAGCGCACCTATCTTGGTGCCGACGATGAGATCGAGCATTCTGGCGGCAAAGACTTCATGCTGCGCCTCTTTGGGGCCGGTGATCAGGTAGGCATGGCCGAGGCGGCCGTTGTCACGGGCACGGGCAATGAGCTCCAGGGCGTGGTCGCTTTTAAACGGCATCGGATTGAGCGGTGATGATCTGCCAGATGCTGGCGTGAACGGTTTCGGGCGATGCTGAAGCTTCGACGATTTTCACGCGTTCCGGTTCTGCCTGGGCCACTGCTAGGTAGCCCTGCCGCACTTTTTCAAAGAATGCCTGTGGCTGGCTCTCGATGCGGTCCAGCTCCCGTCCCGTCTGGTGAATGCGCTGGCGTGCGGTGGCGCTGTCCATGTCCAGCACGAGCGTCAGCTGCGGCAAGGTGCCGCCGATGGCAAAGTGATTGATGGCGCGCACGCTTTCCAGCGGGAGACCGCGGGCGATGCCTTGATAGACGGTGGTGGAGTCGAGGAAACGGTCGAGGATGACGAATGTGCCGGCCTCCAGCAGCGGGCGGATTTTTTCCCGCACCAGCTGGGCACGACTGGCGGCAAAGAGCAGCAGCTCCGTCTCCGGCGTCATGGCAGCGCCTTCTTTGGCGTGCTGGAGCAGGTGGCGGATGCTTTCGCCCAGCTCGGTGCCCCCAGGTTCGCGCAAGACCACGACGCTGCGCCCGGAGGCTTCCAGCCGCGAGCGAAGCAGAGAGATCTGCGTGGATTTTCCGCAACCCTCGGAGCCTTCAAAGGAGAGCAGGAAGCCGGCGCTCATGACATCACTCCCACTCAATGCTGGCGGGCGGCTTGGTGCTGATGTCGTAGAGAACGCGGTTCACACCTTTGACACTGTTGAGGATCTTGTTGGAGGCGTTGCGCAGCACGGAGTAGGGCAGCTCCACCCAGTCGGCCGTCATGGCGTCTTCACTGATGACAGCACGCAGGGAAATGGCCTGCTCATAGCTGCGTTCATCACCTTTCACACCGACTGTTTTCACCGGGAGCAGTGCTGCATAGGCCTGCCAGGTCTGCTCGTACCAGCCACTGCGGCGCAGTTCATTGATGAAGATGGCGTCTGCCTGCTGCGTGGTGGCCACGCGCTCGGCGGTGATCTCTCCAGGAATGCGAACAGCGAGGCCCGGGCCGGGGAATGGATGACGCCACAGGGCCTGATGCGGGATGCCCAGGCTGGCGCCGAGGGCGCGTACTTCGTCTTTGAAAAGTTCGGCCAGAGGTTCAAGCACCTTCCCCTGCTCCTTGAGCTCCATGATGCGGTCCACACGGTTGTGGTGCGTTTTGATCTTGCTGGCAATGCTGCCGCTGGTGGCGCTCTCGATCACGTCCGGATAGAGAGTGCCCTGAGCAAGCAATTCGACGTTGTCCGCGACCTTCCAGAATTCTTCCACAAAAAGCGTGCCGATGATGCGGCGCTTCTGCTCGGGATCCGTGACGCCTTTGAGTGCACCCAGGAAAGTGGCGCTGGCATCGATCTGCTCGATGGGCACGCCGACTTCATTGAAGAGAGCTTTGACCTCGGCCGCCTCATTCAGGCGCATCATTCCCGTGTCGATGAAAATGCAGCGAACTTTGACACCAGCCTTGGCCAGCAGAACAGCCAGCACGGTGCTGTCCACACCGCCAGAGACTCCGCAGATGACTTCGCGGCTGCCCACTTCGGCTTTGATGCGCTCCAGCATCTGGGCTTTGAAGGCCTGGATGTCGAACTTGGCCAGCGTGGCACCGCTTTGGGTGAGGAAGTTTTTGAGGATGGCGGTGCCTTCATGGCTGTGCGTCACCTCGGGGTGGAACTGAATGCCCCAGCAGCGGTCCGACCACTTCAGCGCCACGGGCACGGCGTCTTCGTTGGTGGCGATGACCTTTGTGGTCGTGGAAAGATTGGCGCAGGTGTCGCTGTGGCTCATCCAGACCTGGGACTCATGCGAGATGCCTTTGAAGAGGTCATCGTGATCGGTGACCACAAGCTTGGCCGGGCCGTACTCACGCGTGACCCCCGGCTTGACGGTGCCGCCGTGCTTGATGTTAAGAAGCTGCATGCCATAGCACACGCCCAGGACCGGCACGCCGAAGGACATCAGCTTGTCGTAATCCACATCCGGCGCGTCTTTCTCCGAAGTGCTGCGCGGACCACCGGAGAGGATGATGGCTCCGGGCGACTGCAGATTGGCGAGTTCAGCGGGCGGATAAAGATGTGAGGCAAATCCCAGCTCGCGCACACGGCGGACAATGAGCTGGGAATACTGGGAGCCGTAATCGAGAACGGCGACTTCTTGGGCGGTCATGAGAGGGGGTATGACAATGCAGATTAAAAAAAACGGGCGTCAGCCGCATCAATGCGGCTCGTAGTTCACCGGCTCCTCGGTGATGACGACGTCGTGTGGGTGGCTTTCTTTGAGGCCGCCTGCCGTGATGCGGACGAAGCGGGCTTTGGCGCGGAGTTCATCGAGAGTGTTGGCACCCACGTAGCCCATGCCGGAGCGCAGGCCGCCGATGAGCTGGAAGACCACGTCTGCGAGCGGTCCTTTGTAGGGCACGCGAGCCTCCACGCCTTCGGGGACAAGTTTGCCGCTGGAGTTCTGGCCGTAGCGGTCGCCCGCGCCTTTGCGCATGGCTTTGAGGCTGCCCATGCCACGGTACTCCTTGAAGGTGCGGCCCTGCCATTTGACCATGTTTCCAGGGCTTTCAGCGGTGCCAGCCAGCAGGGAGCCCAGCATGACGAAGTCCGCACCTGCGGCGAGGGCTTTGACGATGTCTCCGGAATAACGAATGCCACCATCGGCAATGACGGTGACGCCTGCCGCACGGCAGACTTCGGCCACTTCCTGCACCGCAGTGAACTGAGGCATGCCCACGCCCGAAATGATGCGCGTGGTGCAGATGGAGCCGGGGCCCACTCCTACCTTCACTGCAGAAGCGCCGGCTTTGACCAGATCTCGTGCGCCGTCGGCGGTGACGACATTTCCTGCAACGATGGGAATGGTCGCCCCAAGGTTTTCGCGCAGACGGGCAATGACTTGCATCACGCGGCTGGTGTGTCCTGTCGCGGCGTCAATGAACACAGCATCCGCACCTGCGGCCTGCATGGCAAGGCCGCGGTCCACGCAGTCTTCGCCCACACCGACGGCGGCACCCACCCGGAGCTGGCCATTGGCATCCTTGGCGGCATTGGTGAACATCTGGCGCTTCACAATGTCCTGCTTCGTGATCAGGCCTGCGAGCTGGCCATTGGAGTCCACCAGCGGAAGTTTTTCAATGCGGTGGGTGTAGAGAATCTTGAGCGCGTCCTCAAAGCTGGTCTGCGGCGTGCCGACCGAGAGCTTTTCACGGGGCGTCATGATGGCCGAGACGGGCGTGGCTTCGTCCTCGATGTACCACATGTCACGGCTGGTGACCATGCCGGCCAGTTTTCCCTGCGCATCCACCACCGGGAAGCCGCTGACGCCCTTTTCATGCATCAGGCGCTGCACCTCGCCGAGACGGGTCTCTGGAGTCACGGTATGCGGCTGCTGAATGACGGTGTTTTCCGAGCGCTTCACCCGCGCCACGTGTTCCGCCTGCTGGTCGATGGGGCAGTTGCGGTGGATGACCCCGAGGCCGCCCTCACGTGCAAGGGCGATGGCGAGTTCAGACTCCGTGACGGTGTCCATGGCCGACGAGAGAATCGGCACATTCAGGCCGATGGCGGCCAGTTTGGTAGAAACATTGACGTCCCCAGGCAGGACCTGACTCAGTCCGGGAAGGACAAGAACGTCATCGAAACTTAAAGCAAGAGAAGGCAGTTCACCCATACGCCATTCAAGCGACGATCAGGCCGCTGTCATGCGGAAATTTGGCGGATGTTCAGTATCACCTCCCTGTTCGGGCGGCTCTCCTGCTCAGAAACCTGGCTTGTAGCTGCGGGCTTTGCCGGTGTAAGGGTCAATCTGCACCGTGAAAAAGTTTTTGGGCAAGGTGGCGACGGTGACCGCTGTGCCGCTGCCAAAAGTGAGGGTGAAAAAGTTTTTCTGAAGGCTCTGGAGCGTCAAGGTGGCCAGACCATTGGAGGTGCTGCCCACCGAGCGGCAGGTACCATCCGGCATGAAACGAATGGCGCTGTAAGTGGCGCCAGAAACGCCAGAGTAGCCCACCTGAGAGTTTTCCTTGGTGTCCGTCAGGTTGGTGCCGGAGCCGGAAAGCGCGTAGGAAAGCTGGGAGTCCACTGGAATGACGATGCCTTCCGGCAGCCGGATCAGATTGCCAACAGGAGTGATGGTCTCTTTAATGGTTGCGTTGCCGCCCGACCCCTCGGTCGTCTGGGCGATCTTGAACAGCTGGTAGGAATGGAAAACTGGCGCGGCGTCGAGGTCTTCCATGAAGCTGAAGAAGCGGATGTCCACGGGCGTGTTGTTGGTGAAGGCGGTCTGCTGCGCTTCGGAAATGGCCCCCATCATGGACTCACCCGCGGAGGAAAGGCGGCTGGCCTGCAAAGTGCGGGTGAGAGCCGGCGTGGCCAGCGCCAGAATCATGACAACGATCGAGACCACCACGAGCATCTCGATGAGGCTGAAGCCTCGACGGCCTGGTGCAGAGGATGAAATGAGACGTTTCATAACTCAATAATCAAAGAGGTTGGGAGAAGGTAAGTATCGGCCACAAGGCGGCTCTCAAAATGGGATCAATAACTCCAACGCGCCTGGCGGAGGGCGATGGTGGTGGTAAACACACGGTAGTTAAGCTTGGCGCCAAGGAGGAGTGTTTTAAGGGCGCCGGGAGAATCTGGCGTCCCCTCCAGATCGGCAGTGTAGTTGGAGGCAGAAGTGAACAAGCTGGAAATTCCCTGCATCACTTTCGACTGAGTCGAGGCATTGTCCGCGGAGGACAGGAACTCGCCAGAGCGCTCGTCCAAAGCCACCATGGTCACCTTCAACATCGGCGGCATGAGATGCTGTGTCCCCTGTGCACTGGTGGTGGAGGTGGCGGTGCCTACCAGGGCGGAGTCGTAGAGATAGTTTTTGGCAATGTCATACACATTGGCAGAGACGACTCCGGAGGAGGTGTTGGTGTTTTCAGTCTGGGGGGAGATGATGAGCGCGAGAATGTTTTCAGCAATCGGCCGTGTAAAGTAACGGCCGGCAGCCGCAGCAGAGTCATCACCGCTCTGCACCTCGCCAGTCAGAGCTCCTGTCGTCTGGTCCTGGTACCACTGCCGGATGTTGTTTGGATTATTGCGGAAGGCTGAACTGTAGATGTCATTCATTTCCGCCGTGGGGCTCCACTCCATCAGGCGCAGCCGGTTGCGCACTGGCACGATCTGATCGTAAGGTGCCTGGCGGAGAAAGTCGGGGCGGTAAAATTGATCGCTCCCCCACTCGACGAAGTAGCCGCGTCCGCAGAGAAGATTGGAAAGGTTGGCCGTGTTGACGGATCCTTTGTTGTCCGTACGGACGACTCCCAAGGGTGCCTGGAAGAAAACGGCGTGGCCGGGGTAGTTTGTGCCCGTGGCGCCGCTGAGTACCTGGGTGGTGGGTCCGCAGATGAAATGAAGTTCCGACTGCCTTTTATAAGACGTGGGAGTCTGAATGGCCTGCCCCAGCGCATCCGAGGAGAGCTGCTGCAGATCGTTGGTCCAGTAAGTGTTCAGCGTGGCCTGGCTGAGGTTTTGCGACAGCAGATCAAAGGCCTTGCGTGCTTCACGGAACTGGGAAACGCGGGAATTGGCCCGCACCCAGGTGCGCTGCACAATGCCGATCACCTGCGTCACGACCAGCATGAGGATGACCAGGAAAGTGATGGAGACAAGCAGCTCGACCAGGGTGAAGGCAGCCTGTCGTTGGCGCCGGGAGCCGATCCCGCTGACACCTGAGATTTTGACCATGCGAAGGTTGTGTTTCATGGCTGGAAAAGATCAGCGGCTTTTGGCAAGGAGATGGTTGAAAACGGAATAAGACATCCGGTTGTCGGTGCCGAACTTGAAGGTGGGGCTGCTGCTGGTGGCCACCCGAATGATGACTCGGTTCAGGTACGGCTCCTGCGTCTCCGCGAGGGGCAGAGTGGCCTGCTTGCTGAAGTCGATCTCTGCCACAAAGCTGATTTCCTTGGAGTCGGAAGTTACTTCCAGGCCCTGGTCGGAATAGTACTTGTTCGTGACACCCGATGTCGGGATGTCGGACCACTTCATGTTTTCCAGATTGCGGATGATCTGCTCAAGAATGCTGCTGTTGGTATTAAGCAGCGCGGTCCTGCGGGACATCTCCAGCCCCTGCGGCAGCAGACCAAGAAGCGTGATGATTGCCAGCGCGGCAATCGCCACGGCCAGGGCCACTTCGACGAGGGAGAAACCCGAGTTGGATGCGCGACGCAGGGAAGTACGCTTCATGCTGGAAGGAGAGTTGAAGGCAAGGGTGTTCATGGATTGAAACGTTTGGTTTCGAGGGCATGAAAGCGGTAATAGGAATCCAGCGGCGCCTGATTGAGGCCCGTCTGGGCGTAGTCAGTGATCGGGGTGCTGAGGTCGTTCGGATCGATGTAACGCTCCAGGAGGGTGGAACCACGATACTCGCTGATGACTGCGTCCTTGGTGGTGTCAAAGGTGGCGGGATCTGACGAGCGGGCCTTTTTGAGCACCTGGGCGCGGACATGAACGCGGAAGGTGTTGCTGCGGGTGGTCAGGCGTGCGTAAAGATTCGAATAAGGACGTTCGCGAACGTTGTCCCCAGTCGGGCGGTTGTTGGACCAGAACACGTTCATGATGTCGTTAATCTGGCCTTGATTCGTAGCGCTCTGAACACCGACGGGGTCATACGTGCCGGAGCCGTCCGACTTTGTCTGGGGGACCAGGTGCATTTCGCAGATCTGGCTCGCGGAGCGGAAAAGCCCCTGATACGTGTCCTGACCGCCAGACTGGTGGCTGAATTTGAGGTCAAACTGACGCAACGTTGCGGGCACATCGATCGGGCGGTGCCAGTAGCGATGATCACTGGCATCATTCCAAAAACGCTGGTCCCAGGCGGCGGTCGAAGATCCTGAAGGCGTTGGATAGAACTCCTTGGCAGAGGTAATCTGATTGTTCGGGATGGCGGTCATGAACTCACCTTTCATCACCGCATGCATGCCGGTGGCACGCCGAATGTTGGTGAAGGGCATGATTTGATAGTTCATGTTAATGCGGCCGGCGACGGAGAGAGGCTCGCTGATGGCGTAAGGTTCCACCACAGGCATGAAGAAGAGATCCAGCAGGTAGTGGTCGCTTGGGTCCATCATGCCAGGATGGCTGGCCTGCGAGTTTGGATCCTGGTTGGTCACCTGGGCATGGGGGCGGAAGAGCAGCGTCTGCCATGGGGCCATGTCCTGGAGTGCATTCGAGCCCGTGGGCAGGCCCGAAGGATTGCCCCATACCCCCGTTGGAAGGGAGCCGAACATCACTGGAGAGGAAATCATGCGGTTTGGCGTCATATAGATGCCGCTGCGCCAGTCGTCCGCATTGTGCCAGGTATTGAAGAAGTACGCAGAGCGGTAGAACTTGGTCTGGCTGTTGAGGGTTTCGTTGCCGGCGTAGAAGTTGCCCTCGTCGGCTTTGTTGATGTAGGGGCCTTCACGTGCGTTGGAAAGTCCGGTGTCAAAATCGCCAAAGGCATTGGCGGCGTAAGCAAAATCAGCGCTCGGTGGCAGATCCGCCTGACGGGGATGGACACTGTTGTAAATTGTGCCATTGGGTGCGACGTCGAAACGCGCGCCACCAATCAGCTGCATGTTGGGCTGGTAGTACTGGGCGTAGTTTCCAGCGATGTTGTCACCATTGGACTGCGCAAGTTTGCACCCTGGCTCGGAACTCGCGATGGAACTGGTAAAGCTGTGCGCCTGGAACAACGAAGAATTTCCGGACATCGGGTGGGGCACCCACCAGCTGCTGGGCACATTGTATCTGGCGGCCAGCGTGCGGTAATCTCCCATGGCGGGAACGATGCTGCGCACCACGTCCGTAGGCTGGGTGGTGTCCGGAGCAATGACGGTAAGACCGAGGGCGGTCACGTTGTTACGAGTTTCCTGGAAGAGCCCCGCGCTCGTATCCAGACGTCCGCGCAGGCTCTGCCTATCACGCCCTTCCTGGGCGTTGTTGGCATTAGCTGTGTTGATTGCAACGGGCGCCACCAGCCAAAAGCCGGCGTCAGGATCAGTACCGTACTCAGGATTGGGCGTGCCTTGGAGCCGTCCGAGGCAGCCTTCATAGTTAGCCACCCAGTCGTGCGGTCCCTGACGCGTGCGAGTGTAAACAATGCGGCCGAAGGAATCGATGGTTTCCGAATAAGGATGCGAATTCGCCAGATTGGGCATGGGAACCTGCGGAGACAGGTTGCCGAAGTTAACGTACATCACCTGCACGGGGTTGGCGGACTCCCAGTTGTGGGTGTCATAGATGGCCACTTTGATGTCTCCCGAAGGGAAGGTAACAGTAAGAGGCTGAGTGCGGTCCACCGTGATAAAGTCACTGCAGAACGCATAGTTTTGCAGAGCATTGTGTCCGGAGGTGTTGTTGACGTCGTAGTTGACGTCCTTCGGCAGCAGCACCAAGCCCCCCCCTTGCGAGATCTGACGTGTATGCCTTCCACCAGCGATCGACGTCGGGCTGGAATGACCGCCAAGAATGTCTGCGCTGTGCCCCTGCGAAAAGATGTTGGTGTAGGATTTGATCGGGACGTCGCCGGTGGTGTTGAAAAGAGACTGAGGCCCGTTTGTTCCCACAATTTGCATCTGCGCAATGGTCGAACCATCGAGCACGATGGTATATTCGGGATAAAGGCCGGTGTAGCCAAGGCTGGGGCAGAAGGCTTCCAGCAGCAGCATGACCTGAATGCGTTTTTCGTTGGGCTGCAAAGGCGTGCCTTCAGCAAGAGTCATGTTCCAATTCTCGGGATAGAAAGCGGGATGTTTCGACGGATGATACTGTGGCTTCGCCAGTTTACCGGTCTTGCAACCGTAGTAGGTGATGGCATTATCAATGCTTTCTTGGTTAATCAGCGGCGGAAAATTCGAGTACCAGGCCGCATTGCCGTCTGGAACATTCAGGTTGGGGAAAACCGTGGACACCGGGATAAAGGATTCTCCTGGATTGACGCCAAAACGCCAGGAAGTGCCTCCTCCGCCCTGCGTGGCACCTTGAAAATTCGCAGCCAAGTCGTTGGAAGGCCCATCTGGCAAACCATCCGCTGTACAAAGGAACTGGAAGCCGATTTCTGAAACGGTGATCATACGCCCGAATCCCTTGTAAGAGCGTCCGCCTTTTGCCCAGACGGCAGGAGAAACCTGTCCATGGCCAGGAAGCATGTTGTTAGCGGAGACAGCATTCGTGTTGCTGGAGGCGGCATCTCCCGAAACATTCACCGAAGTCGGCTGCGGAGAAATGCGCTGGCTGGTGAAGGTGTAGCAACTGGAGATGTTCGTGTCGCGATAGCTGTATAGATTGGTGACGCTTGAACCATTGGCACCCCAGGCATCGTTGTTGCGGGCGGTGATGCCGTCATAAAGATTGGTGCTGCGGATGTAGTCAAAGAACTGGATGGCCAGCTGGTTGACGTTGTCCTGGCCATATTTCGAAACGTAGTTTTTGTAGCTCGTGCTGGAATTGTATGAGGTGGCAGGCCAGGAGAGCTGGGACATCTGATCCACCAAATAGTCGAGCAACTGGGTGTTGCGGTTGATGTTCATGTCGTTGCTGCCACTGCGTGAGTCGGCACGACGGAAGATATAGCTGTTGTTGTACCCGGAGGCGGAGGTCTTCTGGATGGTGGAACAGAAGGCGATGAGATTGTCAAAACTGGTGCGCCATTGAGGACCCAGCGCGTTTTCATCAGAAACGGGCCACATGCAGACGCGTGGGAGGCCGTGAATGTTGAATTCAGGAGAGCGGCTCTGCGCAGTGAGGAAGAAGCGCGAGCGCTCAATGATGTCGTGATTGACGAAGTCGGTGCCGTTGGGAAGTTTGAAGGCGTCGGTAAACTGCGCGGTTTTACCGGTCTGCGTACGACCGGTCTGCGAGCTGTATTCCAAGTCTGCAAACAGGAGCTCGTCCACATTGGCATAGAGACGTGCTTTGGAGGTGGCAGCCAGATCGATGGCCACGGCGGAACTACGTTCGCCGTTCTGTCCTGAGAAATCGTCCTGGGCAAACGGGCGAGTGCCCTCTTCCGAACCACCGGGGCTGATCTTGGGCGCGATCTTGTAGATGTTTTCCTTCAGCTTGACCACATCCATGAATCCAGAGAAGCCATCCTGCGAAGGAAGGAGAGGATCCAGCATGTAGTTCGGTGCCAGCACCGAACTCAGAGCGACCGTAGCCGGATGCCCCGGATAGCGCTGATACTCCCCGGTGACGGCCGGAAAGTGCGCCCATTTCATGTCACGCTCATGGAAATAAAATGGCGAGGTCATGAAGG
This sequence comes from Prosthecobacter sp., assembly GCF_044226605.1. Taxonomy (GTDB): domain Bacteria; phylum Verrucomicrobiota; class Verrucomicrobiia; order Verrucomicrobiales; family Verrucomicrobiaceae; genus Prosthecobacter. Next base: position 174,501 of record NZ_JBGAGS010000012.1, read on the forward strand.
TGGGCTCCGCAGCGGTGTTGATGTTCACCTTGCAGGACTCATCGTCCGTCCAGAAGGCGACGCGGCCCACGATCGGGTTGTCAGCACTTGCCTGGGTGCTGCTGGAACTGATGAACTTATTGGAAGAGTCCAAGGCGCCGACGGTGCCGTCCTCAAGAATGTACAACCACTCCACAGGCATCGGCAGGCGGAGGTTGTCCGGATTGCTGGTGTCGCTCGGAGTGATCACCGTGGTGGAATAGTCCTGACCACCACCAGCACCGACGGTGGCCGCAGTTTTGGTGTAGCTGAATCCTTCCACCTGGGTGCTTCCCACCACATTGGTGCCGCCCTGGCCGCCGCTGCCATAATTCCATGCAGCACGCGGATCAATAATGGGGAAATAGACAGCGTAGGTGCCAGTCGTGAGGCCCGGACGGATCACGGGTTCATTAAGGTCCACATACCGTGCGGTCATGGAAGTCCAGGTGGACGGCGGCACATGCTGGTCGCTGTAGAGGGAGCTCTCAGAGCCAGTCACCTTCATGTTGGCACTGGAGTAAAGTTTGTAAGCTGCGTTAAAGCTGCCATCGGCATTGTAAACACGCGCCATGCCTGGCTGTGTGGCATGGGTCGTCATTTGATTGGACACCTTGGCATTGGTGCCATTATCTCCCCCCGGCCGTTGCGCATTTTCAATCTGGGCCTGTACAATGGCGGTGCCGATGTCCGACAGTTGTTTGGCCGTTTTGCTGGCGATAAACGCCTGCGTGGATTTGTACTCCATGCGTGTGACCGAGAAGATGGCCACCATGAGAATGGACATCAGCGCCACCACCGTGATGACCATGACCAGCGCCATGGCCTTTCTGCGTTTACGGGCAGATAGAGAAAATTGTGCTGCATTCATAAAGGGTTTGTGATTGAATTTCGCGAATTACCTGATGCTACAAAACAGCCTTGGAAACAGCAAGGTATTTATTTTGTAAATACAGACCGAAATCCAATCCGACAGTTCAAAGGCCTGACGACGCCCGCATCAGACCACCCAGCGGCGGCGCCTTCTCCAGCCAAGGGCCAGCAGGCTCAGGACCAGCAGCAGGAGGCGTCCAGGTTCTGGCACTGCCACAATGATGGTGCCGGCCGAGTAAAGCTGGCTGATGTCCCACATGAGGCCGCCGGTAAGGGCTGGAAGATCGGTGAAGTCAGTGGTGTAGTTGCCGGTGACGTTGGTGAAAGTGAACGTCCCGGTAGGTGTGATGCCCGCCCAGTCGATCAGCTTCCAGGTGTCTCCCACTGCAAAGCTGGAAGGCGCGAGGCTGTTGGCGTTGTTGACGATCAGCTTCACGCCGGTGCCAATCGTGATGGTAGGCGTGCCGGTCTTGGTAAACACCAGACGATCCGATTCAGCGAGGGTGGAGCCCGCCTGATTGGAGAAGAGGTCCAGCTTGAGAGTGCTGGTATTCGCCAAGGAGAACACACTGCCCGTCTGCAGATTGATGGTGAACTGGCTGCCCTGGGTATCGGTAGGAACCCCGACGCTGAGTGTGCCACCCGTTTTGATGGTAACATTCTTGCCTGCGGCGGGCGCAATGCTGCCCGTGCCTGCCAGCGTGGCAGTGTTGCCGACCTGAACGGCTCCGAAGCCGGTGCCTGATCCACCTGGGGCATTGTTAACAAACAACGTTCCGGCAACCACATCCGTAAGGCCCTTGTAGGTGTTCTGATTGGTGAAGGTGACATTGCCCGCGTTGGCAGTTGAAGGAATGTAGTTAATCTGGACACCAAGCACGTCATCCGTGGCGGTGCTGCCGGATGCTGCCTCGCTGATCACACCCGAGAAGACCACACCAGAACCCGTCTTTGCCAGGGTTTCGATGTTGAGCGTCTGACTTTCCTTCACGCCAGCCTTGAGATCCTGCAGGGTGATATTGCCGGAGAAAGTGACGGGGTTGGAAGTGTAGATGCCGGTAAGCGCATTGGCAGTAATCGAACCTGTATTGGAATTCACATCGATGTTCTGTGTGATCGACGTGACAGCAGGGTTGTTGATTTGCAAGACGGCCACATTGATATCGGCCGAATTAGCGTCGCGTTGCCAGATGACGGGATCCGTTCCACTTCCATTGACGGTGGTGATATTCGGTGAAGCCATGAAGAAGGTCTGGCCTGCGAAGGTTCCTCCAGTCGCTCCGGAAGCAACAGTAACCTGGGTGCCATACAGCATGTTGGAGGAACTGTTGAAGTCGCTGACACGAGCAATGTTCATGGTGCCATCCGCATTGAACTGGATGATCTGGTAAATGCCATTGCGCTCAGGATTGCCAAGTTCGTCCTTCACCAGGATGCGGGTTCCCACATTGGCGTTGGTGAAGGTGCGGTTGTCGATGGTCGGGCTGATGTTGTAGAAGGCTCCGTTACCAGTGGTGACGGCATCGCCATTGCCAGCCACGGTGCCTGTCCCATTGGAGACAAAAGAGCCGCCCAAAGAACCGCGATTGTCGGCCGTGTATCCCACCGTGTTGCGATCCACCCCAAGCACCGAAGCACCATTGGTGGCGATTGCTACTGAGGCGCTAAGGGGAAGTGTGAAGGTCGCGTCTCCCAGTTCAATGGTCGAGCCACTCAGAGCTCCATTAGTGCCAACAGTCAAAATACCATTGCGAATCACCGTGGCTCCATTTACGGCAGCTCCTGAAGTGCCTGAAAGTGTGCCGTAGTTATTGGAGCTATTGGCAAGAATAAGTGTACCGTTGCCGACGAGGGTGAAGCCGCCTGCTCCCGTGATAGCACCGGACATTGTCACACCGCCAGCGCTGCCAATCGTGCTAGGATCTGAAGTGTTGCTGGTGGTAATCAGGAGGTTGCTGCCTGTAGGGCGGTCGATGGCGAGGTTGCCGGAGATGTTATTGACCAAGTTACCCAGCCTGAGGACACTGACGCCTTCGTAGTTGGCGGAGCCATAGGTGATGTTGTTGGACACGGTGGCAGTGGCCGTCGGCTGGAAGGAGAGCACAAGGGCCTGGTCAGGCGTCCGCGTGTCGCTGGTGGTGCCCACAAAGATGCCACCGGTGCCGAAAGCGGCGCTGCTGGCGCTGATAAGAGTGCCTTCTGCCAAGTAGGTGCCGCCTGAATAGCTGTTGCTCGTGTTGGTAAGTTCCAGCGAACCGAAGCCGCCCTTGATCAGGCTGCCGCCGTCTCCTTGGATGAGGCCGGTCAGGCGGGCATCCGTGGTGGCTGCAGCGCCGCGTCCGGAAACCACCTGCACAAAGCGAGACTTGCGGCCCAGATCGATGCCGTTGGCAAACACCAGCGTGCTGTCCGCGTCCTGCGCGCCGAGGATGAGGGAATCATTGTCCGGAACGAAGCCACCGGTGCCCCAGACCAGCGTGGCGCCAGCACCGCCAATGTTCACGGTGCGGTCGGTGGCGAAGGTGAGCGTGTTGCTGCCAGTCGCCGTGGCATTGATGGAAATGGTGAAGTCCGTGCCATTGGCATTGATGGCCGTAATGGTCGTTCCCGGAGCGATGCCAGTGCCGGAAACCAAGGTTCCCACCGTCAGACCAGCAGTGGAGGCCACTGTCACGTTTTTCGTGGAAATGGTCGTGGAGCCGACCTGCGAGGTGGAATAAGCCGCAAAGCCGCCGCTGGTGATCCAAGTAAGCTGTCCTGCACCCGTGCCGATGAAGCGTGTGAAGTCGCTGCCACCAAAGCCGAGACCGAGGACGCCGCCTTCCAGGTGGACATTGGAGTTCGGGGAGAGAGCCAGAGCGGAATCAATGCGCAGCGAACCACCCTGGATGTAGGTCACGCCCGAATAGGTGTTCGCTCCCGTGAGTTCGGTGGTGCCATCGCCCGTCTGGATCAGGTTGACGATCCTGCCACTGGAGGTGTTGTTGGCGATGACCGAGGCGATGGTGAGCGAGCGCGATGGATTCCAGTTGTGGACGATGAGGTCCGCCGAAGTGCCGTCGGTGTTGTTCAGGGCGCTGGTGAGGGTGCCGCCGGTGATCGTGTTCACGTGGTTGCCCGCATGCGTGGACTGCAGGATGGCTCCGGAGAGGAGCGTCAGGGTGTCTGCGATGGTGACGGTGCTGAAGTTTGTGGCGTCAACATAGAGACTGTCTGTGGAGGAAGAAAGCTGTGCATTGGCGCTCAGCGTGATGCTGTTGTTGGCAGCATTGATGGCCGTGATCGTGTAAGTAGTGCTGAAGGGCAGAATGCCCGGGATGCTGCGCACGACCTGACCAACCGCAAGGCCGGTGGTGACGATGTTGGTCACCTGGTTGCTGCCGCTGGTGAAGGTGGCCTGGCGTGCGATGCTGCTGTTGAAGAAGCGGATCGTGTTCACGGAGGCGGCGGAGCCGGTCGTTCCGCTGAAGGCGTCAAAGCTCAGCGCACCGTCCATCACATTCTGGTAGGCCTGCCAGTTGGCCGGATTGCCGACAATGGTATGGGCGGTGGCACCACCGATGGCGATGTTATCCGAAGCCACGACGCTGTAACCATTCGAGTCCACGAAGGCGAAGTAGTTCACACCAGGGTTTCTGATGTCGATGTCGGTCTTGTAGGTGATGCGTGGGAGAACAACCTGGACGTCAATGCCGAACTGGCCGGCCAGGGTGATGTTGGCGTCACCGGTGCCATTGTGGTTTTCCACAAAGAGGGCGGAGCTGCCGGTGCCAAAGCTCACCTTGGAAGGATTGGCGGAGTCCTGCAGATTGAGGGTGGTGTCCACATTGGAGCCGGTCACATTGGAAACGGTGACCACCGAGGCGCCCTCGGTCATCTTGAAGGTGCCAATGACATTCTGGATCGTGCTGCGATCCGGCGCGCCAAGGAGCTCCAGCGCTCCACCGCCCATGGTGATGGAACCCACGTCATTGCGGAGGAACTGGTCGTTGTAGGTGGCGTTGAGACGCAGCGTGCCATCATTGACGAGGAGCGTGCTGATGCCGTAGCTGCCAGCATTCGGGGTGAGCGTGCCGCGCAGTTCCAGGAGGCCTGCACCGAGCTTGATGATGCGGTAGTTTTCTTCCGCTGCCGGAGTCGTGATGTTGCCTGCCAGCACAAGGCGGGTGTTGGCATTGCCCACATCAAAGATACCGTCCGCATTGATGGTGAAGCCGCGGTCGGAAACGGCGCTCAGGCCGTTGTACTGGAAGGTTCCGTTGTTAAGGATGAGGTTTGAAGCGGCATTGCTCGATGCACCTAGCGTGCTGGCAGGTCCGGCGAATGCGAGCAGGTTGGACCCCGAGGTGAACATGACGGGGTTGGACAGAGTGATCTGCGTTCCGCTGAGGATGGACGCGATCGTGGTCCCCACTGGGATGCCAGGTCCCGTGACGACCTGACCGACGGTGAGTCCGGCCACGGCCGAAGCAAATGTGACGGTAGTGCTGCCGCTGGTAGTGGTGGCGGCCACCGTTGCGCCAAGAACGGTCGGAGAGTTGAAGGTCAGGTTGTTGGTGCCTGTGGCTGTGACAGGAACGCTGATATCAACATTGTGGGAGTCCAGAATGCGGATGATGACCGCACCAGCCGGGATGCCCCCGCCGCTGACGGCCTGACCCAGGGTAAGACCCACGGTGCTCGGCAGCACCAGGCGTGCGGAGCTTGTGGTGATGGAGGCCAGGGAGACACCGCTCTGAAGAGTAGGTGCCGAATAGGTCAGGAGGTTGGTCCCGGACCCGGTGGCAGTCAGAGACATGGTGAAACGAGTGCCGTCGATGATGGTGGCAATCACTGCGCCAACCGGGATGTTCGTGCCGGAAATCGCCTGACCTGGAGTGAGACCAGCGGTGCTGGCCACCGTGACCGTGGCGCTGTTGTTGGAGGTGGTGGAGTTGATGCCGCCGCTCTGGCCGGTGATCGTGCCATAAGACAGATTCTGCGTGGCCGAAATCGTGGCTCCGTTGGAGAGAGTGATCTGGGTGTCACTGTTGATGGCAGTAATGGTGGCCCCACCATAATTGATGGATGCACCATTCGTCGTCGCAGTGGCGTTCGCGCTGATGGTCACATTGTTGCCGGTGATGGCAGAAATGACCGCACCCGCCGGGATGCCAGGTCCCACCACAGGGAGGCCGGTGGTCAGACCAGTGGTGCTGGACACCACGACCACGTTGGACCCGGATGTCGTGTTGGTGCTGACGTTGAGCACGGCTGGGAGGCCATTGCCAGTAACGGTCTGGCCAAAGGTGAGACCATTGGTCGTGGTGCCAGATAGGGTGACCACCTTGGTGGTGGTGGAGTTCACCGTGGAGAGCACCGCACCCGTCGGGAAGCCTTCCACAGACATGCTGCGCAGAGTAAGCACGCCGCCATTGAGGGAGTTGACGCCGGTGTAGGTGTTGAGGCCGGACAGGATGAGGCTGCCTGCGCCGATCTTGTTCAATCCATTGGCCACAGGAGTAAAGGACAGGGTTGGCGTTCCCGTTGCAGTGGTGTTGCTGCTCAGGGTGATCGTTCCGTTCACTGCATCAATGCTGCTGATGGTGGCGCCTGCTGCAATGCCCGTTCCCGTGACCGCAACACCAGGGGCGAGACCGGACACGTTGATGCCGCTGATCACATTGGAGCCGGAATTAGTGGTGCCGGAACGGCTGGTCGGAGCCAGGTTGGCAATCACAGCCGAGATTTCCAGCGGAGCCTGCGTGTTGTTCTGGTAGATGCGCAGATCCGTGTTCAAGCCCGCACCGCCAGTAAGGCTGCCAGAACCATTGATCACCACCACGTCTGTGCCCACGCCCGGTGTGACGAGAATGCCGCTGCCCTGCAGGGTATTGGTCCCCGAGAGAGTAACGGTCATGTTGGTGGCGCTGCCATTGCCAGTGTTGAAGCGCAGGGTGTTCGGCGTGGTGTTTGTCTGCGTGCTGGGACCCACGATGTCCATGTTGGCGCCGAAGTTGGCAGCCGTGGGCAGCGCCCAGTCATTATTGGCACTGCTGGAAAGGTAGTTGGTGAAGGCGCGGATGAGGAGGTCGCCGCCTGTGGTGCTGCCAGTGTTCACCAAGGACTCGTTGAAGCTGCTCTTCGCGGCCCAGTCGGTGCCGCCCACCGTGGCCCAGCCGCCGAGGATGCTGTTGGTGTTGTTGGTGTCAGTGCTGGCGATGTCATTCGCACTGAGATTCAGCGTGCTGCCGGTCTGCACGCTCAGACCGTTCAGGCGCAGGATGGAATTGCCGCTCTGACGGCTGATCGTGTTGTTGCCAATGGCGATGGTGGTGCCGGAAACGATTTCCGTATGTGAACCACCCACCAGGATGATGGTACCACCGAGACGACCGCCACCCAGGGTAAGCGAGGCTGTGTCAGCAAGCTTCGACGTGTTATTGACGGAGTAGTCGAGCTTGAGCGTGCCTGCCTGGAGGGTGAAGCTCGGCACCACCGTGGTGCTTGCCGTGTTGCGCGTGATGGTCTCGGCAGTGCCGGAGAGGACGAGCGTGCCGGCGCCCAGCTGTGTGATGGCGCCTGCACCTGCGATGGTGCCGCTCAGGGTCAGGGTCGCGCCCGCATTGACAAGAATGTTGGAGTTTGCCGAGATGGTCACCGTGCCAGCCCAGGAGCTGTTTCCTGTGGTGGTGGCCAGCGTGCCGCCCGAGAGGAACATCTGCTCGATGGTGTTGTAGGCCACGTTGCGCAGGTCCAGAGTGGCGTTCTGGTTGCCCAGAACGTTGCTGCCATTGGTGCCGCCACCGATGACCACCCCTGCCCCGCCCTGAGCGCCGAAGGCTCCGTCGACCGTGGTGGCCAGGATGCCTGCCAGCACCACGGTTTCACCGCCGTAGCTGTTGCCCTGCACGGACACGGAGATGTCTCCGTTTGCCGTGGCATTGGCACTGATGGTGATGCTGTTGTTGACATCAATGCTGACCACCTTGCTGCCGACCGGGATGCCGGTGCCGCTGACCTGCTGGCCCACGGCAATGCGGGAGGTGTCGGTCATGGTGATCTTGTTGCTGCCAGTGACCGTGATGCCTTCGCGGGCAACGGTTGATTCGATGACCCATGTGCCGTTGCCGATCTTGGCCAGCGAGGTGAGACCGCCGGTGCCGTCTCCAAGGACGATGTCAAAGATATTGTCGCCACGGTTTGATCCGCCCAGAGTCAGGGTGCGGTCACCCGAGCCGGTGAATGCCGCCGCTGGCGAGAAATCGGTGCCCCAGTTTACCGTGGAACTGAGACGTGTGCCGTCTGCGATCAGAGCACCGGCATTCACACCCGTGCCGAGGGTGAACGCACGGTCGGTGAAAGTGGTGAAGGCGTTGACGTAGCGCAGAGCACCGCCGTCGAGCACCAGGTTGGCAGCGTTGCTGGAGGAGTTGCCAATGCCGCTGTTGAAGCCGCCGAAGTTGAGGTTGTCCACAGTGACGGTACCGCCCTGGATCACCGTCGGGCCACTGTAGGCATTGGTTCCACTCAGACCAAACACGCCCTGCCCTGTCTTGACGACGGACACGCTGCCGGTTCCGGAGAAGCCGTCACGAATGGTTCCCGTGAAGTTAAAGCTGGCGTCCGAACTCACCGTGAGGACGGAAACGCCTGTGCCTTCGTTGGTGAGAGCACCGCTGCCAGTCAGGCTGGAAACAGTGGTGTCGGAGCCATGAAGATCCATGACACCGCCGAGAAGCTTGAGCGTGTAGCCAGTGCCGCTGGCGGCCTGGAGAGCTGTGTCGCTGTTAAGAACCACACTGCCCGAATTGATGGTGAGCACTCCTTTAAGGATGTTGGTGCCGCCGCCTTGATAGCCGAGATAGAGGGTGCCATTGTTCACCGAAACATCGTTTTCAAGGATGTTGTTTCCACGCAGTTCAATCGCAGATCCCAGCACGCGGATGAAGCCGATGTCGTTGTCACCGGTGAGGCGCATCACATTGAATCCGCCATAGCTGACACTGATGTTGGTGCCGTCTGCGGTGACGGGTTTGGAAATGGTGATGGTGTCCGTGTTTTTGTCGATGGCGGTGATGACCGTGCCGGCCTGGATGCCATAGCTGGTGGTCGTGGTGCTGCCATCTGGAAGCGTGACCACCTGGCCGGTGACCGTGGCTCCGATTTCAAGAGCGTCCACCAGGCCAGCGGGCACCTTGAGAGTGGTGCTGCCATTCACATAGGTGGTGCTCAGAACGGTGGCACCCGTGGTGGTGGTGCCATTCGTCTCGAGGCCACCGGTGAGGTCGTTGTTGCCAGCGATCTGGAGCACACCTTCATGGGTGGCGTCTGTGACGAAGATGAGGCGGCCGAGCCTGCCGTCGATGGTATTGGTGGCTCCCATCGTCAGCTTGCGGCTGTCGGAGACGGAGATGAGGCCGTCCGTGGCACCGATGGTGATGCCGCGGTTGGTGTCATCAAAGCTCATGGTGTCGTTCACCAGCAGACGGCCGCCATTGAGGTAGAGCTGATCTGCCACAAACTGCTGCGGATTGGCACCCAGATCAGACTCACGGGTGATCTGGACCACGCCTTCGTTGATGATGGTCTTGCCAGTGTAGGTGTTCACCACGCCATAGGTCAGGTTGGCGTTTGTGCCATTGGCCGTTGCCGCTGCGGAGAGGGTGACAACATTGCCGTTCAGAGCGGTGATGGTGGTGCCCGCCGGGATGCCCGTGCCAGTGACCGTCGCCCCGATGCGGAGGTCCGTGAAGCCACCTCCAGTGACGGTGACGGTGTTGCTGCCCACCACATAAGTGGAGGTTTTGACCGAGATCGGATTGAGCAGCAGCGTGCCCGCACCGGATTTCACCACCGAGACGGGGTTCACGCTGTAGTCAGCCACGACGGCATTGATGGTCAGCTGGTTCGGATTGTAGATAATGAGTTCCGATGTGCCCGAACCCGCACCGGCGCCGGCCGTGAGAATGCCGGGACCTGCAATGATATGGTTGGCGCGGGAGGAAAGCAGACCGCCGCTCTCGAGTTTCAGGATGCTGCCGCTGGCGATGGTGAGCGTCCGCGCGGCGGTGTCCTGAATGTTCAGCGTGTTGATCGTGTAGGCCGTATTGGCGGCGGAAGTCTGATTGCCACCGCTCATCTTGACGTTAAGCGCCGCATTCGTCCAGCCACTGATGGCCGAGGTGCTGTACCCGGAGTAGGCGGAGATGGTGGATGACGACGAAGCCGCCCACTCATAAAGCTGGGCGTTGCTCACGTTGGTGGAGACCACCGCCCAGCTTCCAACAATGCCTGTGGAGGTGTTGGTAAGTCCGGTGATTTTGATCGTTCCGACGGGATTGCTGCCATTGAAGGTGTCAAACAACACCGTGCCTCCGATGGAGCGTCCTGCAAAGCTGGAGAACGTCAGCGTGTTGCTGGCCGCATTGGTCATCGTGCTCGCGATGTAGTTTGAGCCGCCCAGGAACTTAAGAGCGCCGACGGTTTCCGCGAAGACGGCGGTGGGGTTCGAGCTGTCGCCCTGCCCGGTCAGCACCAGACGTCCTGCATTCATGTTGATCGCCGCAGAATTAGGCAGGCGGTCAGCCAGATTGGCGCTGTTGTCGAGCACGCTGTTCACCACTGTGGCACGGTTCTGGATGACCAGCCCCGGAATATTGTTGCCGTTGCCCGAGTTGCCGCTGCCTGTGAGGTTGATAGCGGTCACTCCGGTGATCGCACCATTGACGCCATTGATACGGAGATCACCGCCGGCGAGGTCGATCACGCCGGAGACGTTGCTGTAGGACTGAACGTTCAGCACCGCGCCATTGATGGTGTTGTCACCCGTGCCTTTGATGTGCAGTCCGCCAGCCGTGACGTTCACGGGCTGCAGCCAGTTCACCGTGACGAGGCTTTCCAGACCGCGGATGTTGAATCCGCTGCCCCCCACTGTAGTCGGGGTGGAGAAGGTGGTGACGCTGCTGGCGTTCACGGTGCCATCATAGACGGTCAAGCCGCCGCCGAAGTTGACCATGCTGCCGAAGGAGAAGAACTGGCCGTTGTTGGTGGCCGTGGCCGCCGTCGAGATCGTGATCTGATTGCCGCTGATGCTGCGGATCACGCTGCCATTGGGGATGCCTGCGCCCGAAACTGCCATGCCAACCGTAAGACCGGTCGTGCTGGTCAGGGTCACCGTGGTGCTGCCCAGAACGGTGGAGTTGGTGGTGGCGCCGCTCTTCAGCGCCGTGCCGGTGTAATTCAGGTTGGTCAGAGTGGCGCCTGCGGTAGGAGCAACGCTGAGGGTATACTGATTGCCATTGATGATGCTGGCGATCGTGGTGCCGGGCTGAATTCCATTGCCGGTCACGCCCATGCCGACACTCAGTCCCGTGGTGGAACCCACCGTCACCGTCGTGCTGCCGGAGGTCCAGGTAGCCTGCTGGTTCGGCGTGGTGATGGTCACAGTCCCGCCGCCGCCATCGCGGAAGGCAGTGCCATTTCCAGTCACGATTTCAGCAAAGTTCCATGAAGTGCCGGTGCTGCGGATGCCGAGCGTGCCATTGTTGGTAAGGATGCTGTTGAAGTTGCTGGTGGTGTCGAGTACCAGCGTGGCTCCGGCGTTGATAGTGGTGAAGCCGGTGTAGTTGATGTTGCCAAGCCCGAGCACCTGCGTGCCGCTGCCGCTGACAATCAAGTTGAGGATGCCGGTGCCGTTGTTGTTGGCACGGTTGCGCAGGAAGCCGTTGAAGCTCTGGAGGTCGGTGGTGTTGAGCGTCAGCGTGCTGTCGAATGGGTTTGCCTCGCCTTCCGTATTTTCAATGACGCCGCTGGCCGTGTAGTCGGAGAGTCCCCTCACCGTCTCATCAAATCCCATCATCTTGAAGTAGGAGTTGTTGCCGCTGTTGCCCGTGGCTGCCGAGCCGTTGCCGGAGTCAAAGCGGATCAGCGCAGTGTCAGCGATCTGCTCATGACCCCCAAGTGCCACGACCGCGTTGCCCAGGCCGCCGAGGCTCATGTTGCCGATGATAAGATTGCCGGCGATGGAGCCATTGCTCACATTGGTGCCGAAGACCGTGGTCACCGCCGTTCCAGCAGCCGTCGCGGGAACCGACATGACGAACTGCGTGGCGTTCGTCACGGAGACGACGGTGGCACCTGCAGGAATGTTGGGGTTGCCGGTGATCGGCATGCCAGGATAGAAGCCGGCGGTGGATCCCACCGTCACGGTGGAACTGCCGCTCGCCGTGGTGGCAAAGCTGCCATAAGTGGTGGCCACGCCAGTCGCAGTCGTGAGAGCGCCCACACCGGAGCCGGTGACGTTCGAGAACATGGTCACCGAGGTGGTGTTGGTGGCAGCATTGTAGCTGACCGCTCCCACCAGCGCGCCCGCTGGAAGGTTGGGGTTGCCACCCAGCGGCATGCCGGTGACGAGGCGGTTGACGTAGTTGCCGGTGATCGTCAGCGTACCGCTGCCGGCGGTGCTGTTGAATGCCAGCGAGCCAAACGCACCGTAGGCGGCGGCGGTGGTGGCCGCTCCAGTGGCGTTGGCGGAAAGGGTGATTTCCGTCCGGTTCAGGGCGGAGTTATACAACACACTGCTGATGACAGCAGAGGCAGGAATGGATGACACGCCAGAGATCGACATGCCAGCATACAGCTGCGTGGTGAGGTCGCCGGAAGTAGTGACCAGATTGCTGCCATTGGCGGTGGTGAAAGTGGCTGTGCCGCCATTGGTGGACTGCGTCTTGGCAAGCACGAGCTGCGCGTTGGTGGCATCGCCAAAGCCGCGGTTGAAGACGCGGGTGTCTCCCGTGTAGGTGTTTGCGGTGATGCCGCTGTAAGTCACACGGCCAGCGCCCATGATGGTCACACTCATGGCAGGAGTCACCTCTGAGATGGCTCCGCTGATGTCCAGACGGCCGGCTGCACCACCGGAGTTGACGTTGATGTTCAAGGAGGATTTCAGCTGCACTGGAGCGGCGACCACATCGACGCCCACGGTGCCGCTGTTGGTCAGAACCTTGCTCAGCAGAGCGCGACCATAGGCGCCGTTGTCAAAGACCAGGCTGCCACCCGTGCCCTGGGCAAGAGTGAAGAAGTTGGAGTTGTTCTGGTCGCCAATGATCACTTTTCCGACGGTCTTGGTGCCGTCCAGAGTGACGATGGCATTCGAGGTGATGTTGGAAGTGAAGACGGCAATGTAAGCGCTGCCATCCGGGGCCGTGGCTGGCTTCCAGTTGGTGGCGAGGTTCCACGAACCGTTGCCAGCGAGGTTGTAGTAGCTCTGCTTGACCGGGATGACTGGAGGCGTGGTGATGATGACGATGATGCCGTCGGTGAGGAACTTGCTGATGTCATAGACCAGGCCGCCGTTGAGGGTTGGCAGGTTGAGGTTGCCGCCGCCGGTGCCACCATTGCGGTAGTTGGTGCCGGCATTGAAGGAGGAGGAGCCGTCAACGGCCAGCCAGTTGCCGAGATTCAGCACGTCGCCCAGCTTCGCATTGGCCACAAAACCGTTGTCGATCACATTGAAGGTCGCCTGACCAAGCAGGAGCGTGCCATTGAGATTGATAAAGTCGCTCTGGCCCGAGGATGGCAGGTAGTTGTTCCACAGAGTGAGCGTGCTGGCGCTGTCGCGGTAGCCGCCCAGGCTGTCGTAGGTTCCACCCAGGAGCTGGGCCAGGATGCCGCCATCGTTGCCGGTGGTGGCCGAGACCTGGAAGTTGGCGATGGAGCCAGTGGCGAGCTGCAGGTTTCCGTTGATGGTCAGGGTGCCGTTGCTGGCACCGCCCATGTCACCCGGAGAGAGGATGCCACCGCTGTTGATGATGTGGTTGGTGACGGATGCCGTGCCATTGACAAGGCCGGAACCTGCCAGCGTAGCATCTGAATTGATCACTGTAGCTCCTGAGCCCGTCCGGCCGACGCCGGCCACGCCAACCTGCAGCATGCCGCCATTGACGGTGGTGGAGCCGGTGTAGGTGTTCACTCCGCCAAGCACCCAGGAGCTTGAATCCGCTGCTTTCACAAACGAAGTCGGATTGCCCGGGGCGTTGTCGCTGATGACACCGTTGATGGTGTTGGAGCTGGCTGCATATGTGCCGCCGACCGTGAGCGTTTTGGCTCCCGCTCCCGTGGCAGTGAAGGCTCCGTTGAAGGTCAGGGCGCCGCTGCCGTTGGACTGGATGGTGGCGCCACCGGTGGTGCCCGCAAGGTTGAACACACGGTCAGTGGTTTCACCCGTGCCATTGTAATTCAGGGTGCCGGTGGACGTGTCGCTGCCGACGTTGACGGTGCCATTGGCCACGGTCTTGGGAGCGCCCATGCTGCTGCTGGCCGTGCCGCCGGAAACACTGTTGATGGAGCTGACCGTCAGAGAACCGTTGAGGATGCTGAGGCTGCCGGAGAAGGTGTTTGCTCCAGAGAGGATCCAGCTGCCAGCGCCGTCCTTCACCACCGAAGTGAGATTGAAAGCGCTGTTGTCCACGATGGCTCCTTCAAAGGCGTTGGCACCCGTGTTGCTGCCGCTGAGGGTCAGCGTCTTGCTGCCTGCGCCGGAGGCGGTCAGAGCACTGGAGATGACCAATGCGCCTGTGCCCGAGGCGAAAATGGCACCGCCACCAGTCGTGCCAGCCAGGTCAAACACACGGTCAGTCTGCTCTCCTGCGCCGGTGTAGATCAGGCTGCCCGCTGTGGCAAGGCTGCCAAGGGCGATGGTGCCTCCCGCGACAGAGGTAGGTGCACCAAGGCTGCTGCTTGGGAGGAGCGGCGTGCCATTGTTCACGCTGTTCAGGCTGCTGACGGTGAGCGATCCATTCTGGATGCTGACGGCTCCGGTGAAGGTGTTGGCACCTCCCAGAATCCAGTTGCCCGCACCAGTCTTGACGAGGCTGAGGGTCGCTCCGCCATTCGTGTCAGAAAGCAGGACGTTGAACAGGTTCGAGCCGGTATTGCTGCCAGTCAGAGTCAACGTGCGGGAAGCGCCAAAGTTCACAGACTCGTCCACGCTGGCAGGAACGCCATTGGTGAAATCACCGTCATCGTCATAATAAATGGCCTTGTCGATGGTGATGGTGTTGGTTCCGGAATTGATGGAGGCAACGGTGGCGCCGGCGGGGATGCCCTGCCCCGTGATGTGCATGCCCACGAAGAGCCCCGCGGTATTAACGTTGGTGATCGTGAAAGATGCCGAGGTGATGGTTCCATCGGCCGCAATGCCGGAGTTCATCACATGAGCCGAGGAGGAAATGTCCGTCTGATCCATCCTTCCGAAGCTGCTGAAGGTGAGCGTGCCCGTGCCAGACGAGTCGATGGCACCGCCAGCGGTCAGCAGCGTGAAGAGGCGGTCGGTGGAAGCATTGGCGCTGCCGGTGTATTGCAGAGTGCCGCCAGAAAGCACCAGATTCGCAGAGGCTGCGGAGGAGGCGCCGATGCTGCTGGCAAGCCCGCCATCGGTCAGAGTGCCTGCATTCAAAACACCGCCGGTGATGGAGGTGGCACCCGTGTAGGTGTTGGCAGGGTTGGTCAGAGCGAGGGTGCCGGGTCCGGCCTTGGTCAGGCCAAAATTGTTGCCGTTGTCACTGATGACTCCGCTGGCGGTGAAGGCGTTGGCAGCGCCGCTGTTGCTGATGGTCCAGGTCTGGCTGGAGCCAAGGATGACCGGAGCGCTGATGCTGTGCGCCACGGAACTGGCGGCCACATTGAGAGAACCATAAATCGTCAGGCTGAAGGTGCCGCCCACGGAGACGCTGCTGGTGGCCCCTGCTCCAGAACCAAAGTTGACCGTGCCAACAAAGATGTTTTGTCCCAGGGTGGTGTCCAGATTGGTCGCGGTGTTGGCGGTGAAATTGACGGTGTCCACATTGGCAGGGACAGATCCCGTTCCGCCCCCTGCGATATCGTTTTTCCAGTTGCCTGCGTCGTTCCAGAGTTTGCTGGAGCCACCGGTCCAGTAGAGAGTGTTGACCGTCTGGGTCGCGACGAGGAGAGACACTTTGCCAGCCACGTCGGTCTTGAGTGTGAGGCTGTAGGCCGTGGTCGGATTCAGCATCAGGAACGGCGTGGCGAGGGTCAGATTGTTCGCGCCCGTCAGGGTGGCGGAAGTGGTGATCAGATCGTAGCCATTCGTGGTGTTGGCGGTGAGGCTGGAAGTGCCGGCGAGCGCATTGATGGTGATGCGCGTCAAGTTGCCATCGGGAGAGGTGATGACGATGGGGCGGGTAACAACGATTTTGTCCGCGGTTGTGGTGAGGCCGCCGATGTCGAAAGCGAGAGTGGAAGTGCGTCCACCCGAAGAATCAATGGTGAGACCGGAGCCAACCGAAGCACCCTGCTGGAGTGTGAAGACGCTGATGGCGTTGTCCCCGCTCATGGTGAAGTTGGAGCCAGCGTTCATCGCGAGCGTGGCACCGGCGTTGGAGGTGGCGGTAAGGCCGGCCGTGTAGGAGCCGTCCACACGCAGCGTGGCGCCATTGGCCACGGTGATCGGCGTATTGTTCAGCGTACTGGTTGCGGTGGCTTTGCGCAGGATGAGCGTGCCTTGGTTGACACTGGTGGTTCCCGTGTAGGTGTTCGCGCCGGAAAGCACCCAGGTGCCAGCGCCCGTTTTGACCACCGAGGTGGTGTTGGTGGTGTCCTTGTTGGGGATGATGGCCGCAATGGTGTTGTCACCCGTGTTGGTCCCTTGCAGCGTAAGCGTTTTGATGCCTGTGCCACCCGCTGTGAAGGTTGAGGTGTTGAAGACGATGGCGCCGGTGCCGGAGGCTTCCAGATAGCCGCCACCCGTGGTGCCCGCGAGGTTGATGACTCGGTTCGTTGTGTCGCCAGAACCCGTGTAGATCAATCCGCCGGTATTCGCGCCGTTTCCAAGATCAATCGTGCCGGGAGTCAACGCCGTGGGAGCGCCAAGACCGCTCGCCCCACCGCTGACCGCCTTGAGCGAATTCACGCTGATGGCACCATTCTGAATGGTGGTCTTGCCCGAATAGCTGTTCAAGCCGTTCAGGGTTTGAATGCCGGTGCCGATCTTCACCAGATTCAGCAGGTTGGTGGTGTTGGAATTGGTGATGATACCGCCAAAGGTGGTGTTGGTATTGTCCCCACCAATGGTCAGAGTGGCCGCCGTATTTGAGTTGGTGATCAAGCCGTTGCCCGCAAGGGAGCCGACGGTTTCGTTGATGGCATTGATGTCCACCACGCCCGTCGCACCCACCACCAGGCTGGAGGAGTCCGGAATAACTCCTCCCGTAGCCGAGAGCTTGAGCAGACCGCCGGACACCGTGGTGGCACCGACGTAATTGTTGCCAGCATTGGAGAGCACCAGCGTCCCGGCGCCTGCAAGGGTGAGACCATTGCCACCCGAGATTTTGCCGCTGATCGTGGCGGTAACCAGCGGGCTGGTCACCGTGATGGTATGCGAACCAGCCGACAGGGTGATCGCTCCGCTCAAAGTCAGATTGTTGACGGTTGGCGCGCCGCCATTGGGGGTCCCGCCGAAAGTGAACCCACCATTGACAGTGATGGCATTGGAAATGGTGCGAGCTCCGGTGCCAGCCATGATGGTGACCTGATCATCCAAGGTGATAATCCCGGTGCCATAGGGGTTCACGCCTGCCGTGTTGTCAAAGATGACCGTGCCACCGCTGATGCGCAGTCCGTTGGTCAGCGGGTTGGCTGTGGCTCCGCCGAAAATCAGCGAACCATTGCCTGTCTTCTTGATGGTGCCGCCACCCGTGCTGTCAAGCGCCACGCCGGTGATGAGCAAGCCCTGAGGAGAGAGACCGCTCACATCAATGACCGGGTTGGCATCGCTGAGGTTCAGCACGCTCAGGTTGGCGGCCCCCGAGATGGTGGGCGTGAAGGCGAGGTTGTCGTTCACCACGGTGATCGCATTGGGTTTCGTCAGCACGACCGTGCTGATCGCGGTGGGAGTGCCAAACGAGAACAGCGGCGCGGAACCGCCTCCCGTGCCGTTCAATTTCAGGCTGGCATAGGTGTTGCTGATTGCTGAGGAATAGTTCGGCAGTGTGAAGGTGCCGGTGCCGCCGATCGTGATATTGCTGGTGGAGACGATCTGGCCCACGTTCGTGTTCGCAAACGTCACCGCGCCGCCATTGATGGTGAGATCTCCAGGAATAAGGATCGTGTTGTTAACTCCGGAGGAGAGACTCAAAGTACCCTGGTTCACGACCGTCGTGCCAGTGTAGTCGTTGCGCAGCTGCACCGGCGCTGTGGTATAGGTGGCCGTGGTTCCGTCCGCTGTGGCGGCATTGGAGAGAGTCAGCTGGGTGCCGTTGGCATTGATCGCTGTGATGACCGTGCCATTCGGGATGCCTGCTCCCGTCACTGGCTGGCCCACAACGAGGCCCTTCGTGCTCGCCACGTTCACCAAATTGCTGCCGTTGGTGATCGCGCTGGCAAGTGTCACCGTCTGGCCTGGCGTGTAGTTCACATAGACACCGGTGCCGGACGCGGTGGCGGCCTGCGAGATCGTCACCTGGGTCGGGCTGTCCACCGACACAATCGTGCTGCCGCTTGGGATGCCTGCGCCCCAGACAGGCTGCCCGACGACGAGTCCCGCCGTGCTGGCAAGAGTGACCTGCGTGCCTGTGGATGTGGTGGTGGATGAGACGGCCCCGTTCACCGGGGTGTAGGTGCCGTATGTCAGAGCGCCGGTCGCGGCAGCGGTGGCGGCTGCGGAGATCTGCACCTGAGTGCCGTTAAGAATTGCGGTGATCGTCGCCCCTGCGGGAATGTTGGCTCCCGTTACGGTCTGGCCGACGCTCAGGCCCTGGGTGTTTGCCACAGTGATCGTGGTGGAATTGGCGGCGGTGGTGGAGCTGATGGAACCCGTCTGAGCGGCCACGGAAGAGTAAGTCAGGCTTGAAGTCCCAGTAGCCGTGGCGTCGCTGGAGATCACCACCTGCGTACCATTGAGAATGGACTGAATGGTCGCGGTGCCGGTGATGCCCGTGCCGCTGACCGTCTGGCCGACCGTCAGGCCTGCCGTGCTGCCCAAGGTGAGCGTGTTGCGGGCCACCACCGTGCTGGCGGCAAGGCTGGCAGCGTTGTTGCCCAGGCTGTAGGTAAGCCCCACGTTCGCAGTGGTGGCCGTGGCAGCCGAGGAAAGAGTGATCTGTGTCGGGCTGTCCACTGAAAGAATGGTGGTGCCTGCAGGAATACCGGTGCCGGACACTGGCAGACCGGCCGCCAGCCCGTTGGTGCTGGCCATCGTCACCACCGCGCTCGCGTTGGTGGTGTTGGAGGTAAGCGTGGCGCTGGAGCCAAGAACCAAAGTGTTCGGTCCGGACTTCACCAATCCAATGTTTCCGGTGATCTTGGAGCTGATCGTCGTCGTGTTCTGATTCACCCAGACGAACAAGTCAGACGAGCCCGAGGTCAGGGCGGAACCAACAGAACCCGCGGCGATGCCGATCGCGAAGTTGGCGTTGGTGATGTAGCCACCGCTGGCAATGTTCAACGTCACCGGAGTGGCGGCAGTACCGAGGGTGAGCGTCTGTGCGGCGCCTGGAGCATTGCGGAGAGAATTGATGGTCTTGCTGACGGTGAGCGTGCGGTTGCTGCCATCATTGACGTTGTGGGTGGCTGCTGCCGAAGTGATGTCAGTGGAGCCATAACCGGCATAACCGGCCCCCGTATTGCCAAGGGTGCTGATGCCATAGGCGTTCTGGTAAGAGGCAAACTCCGAGCCGTTCACGACGGCCCAGCCACCGATGATGCCGTTGACCATTGCCGCCTGGTTGAAATTAACGCCGTTGATCTGATTGATGAACACCTGCGGCTGGGCGGGCGCCCCGGTGGTCACCGCATTGGAGGTGGCGCCAAACGTCTGGCTGGAACCTGCCGCAAAGTTGATCACTCCGCCGTTGGAAGCAGTGCGGGCGAGGTTCGAGAGAGTCACCGCATAGGCTCCGGAAGAGACGGTGCCGAATTGATTCATCGTCACAGAGGACGAGCCTTCAGCAAGGGTCACCGTGCCAAGAGTCTGGGTGTCGATGGCTTGACGCGCGTTGATGACAATGGCGCCACCGCTCAGGTTGATCGCTGCTGAGGCTGGCAGGCGCGCGGAGTTGTCCGCCATGCCCTGATTGTCCAGGGTGAGCGTTGCATACTTGATGTTCACAGCGCTGGTCTGGGTCAGGGCGCCATTGTCGCGCAGAATGAGGCCGCCACCGAGGATGTTCGTGGAGCCGGTGTAGGTCTGTGCGCTGGTCAGTGTGAGGGTGCCGGTTCCGGATTTGTAGACAGACAGAGCGCCACCGGTGTTGGAGATGACTCCGCCAAACGCAGAGGCGGCGGATGTGCTGGTGTAGAAGTTCACCGCATTGGCGCTGGTGTTGGTGATGTTGCCTCCCGAATTGGCCACCGCAGTGGTGGCGCCGCCCACGTTCGAAGTGGCGTTGCTGCTGAGCGCGCCCACCATCTGGCTGCTGCCATTCAAATCAACGGTCCCACCGTTAAGGCGGAGATCATAGACCGTGGCGACGGATGCGGTCGGGGTGACAAGCAGTGTGTTGTTGAAGCCCGAATTGAGCACCAATGTGCCTTCATTGACTGTGGTGGTGCCGCCGCTCAGACTGCTGCGGCCGAGGATCAGCCTGCCTGCGCCAGACTTGACGACTCCCAGGTTGCCAGAAGCATTGATGTAGCTGTTGAACGCAAGATCACCCACCGTGTAGAAGATCAGCTGGTTGGTGGTGCCGGTCGAGACCACACCGCCCGTGAATCCGGTGTTGCCAGGCAGGGCAAGGATGCCGCCGCTGTTGATGAGCAGGGAGTGCAGCGTGCCCGAAGCGTTGTAGAGGGTGCCCGAGGGATTCGCCAAAGCGGGAAGGGCGCCGCCAGAGAAAAACACACCGCCTTTGTTTTGCAGAACAAGGCTGTTGATCCCGGTGTTGATCGTAAGAGCGATGTTGGTCGACAGAGAGGAATTGAGGAAGGAGTTTGTAAAGGTGGCGGCCGCCTGCGGGACAACCGGCTGCGCGCCAACAGTGCTGGCCTGTTCCGTATCGGTCAGCAGCCTGAACCCCGTGCCGTTGATGTAGGTCACGAAGCCCGTTCCCGAACCGGTGAGGCTCTTGTCGCCGATGATGTCGGGACGGATGCTCATGGTCTGGGTGCCCGCAACGCCATTGTTGCCAATGAGCGCCGGAGCACTGACGCCCACAAAGTTGGCCACATTGGCTGCAGCAGTGGAGCCCAGGTTGGTACCACGGAGCAGGAGCGTTCCGCCGGCGCTGACGTTGGTTGCGGCGTTAAGGGTCCGGAAGGTGAGGACGTTCGTGCCGCCACTGCCAGGAGTGATGGTGAGCGTGCTTGCACCGTTCTGAATAGTGAGCGCACCGAGGTTTTCCGCCAGAGCACCCGAGCTGGAGCCGATCACATTCAGCACGCCGCCCTGCAGGTTCACGGCGCGGTTGGTCGGTGTAGCCGTGCTAAAGTCCGTATACTGGCCGGGGGTGCCGTCCGAGGCACTGCCCAGGCGGTTCGCCAGGTTGGCGGTGGAGTTGTTAATGGTCAGCACGCCGCCAGAGTCGACGGTGATGGTGCGGAAGTTCACCCTTCCGGCAGCGCCTGTCAGAACTGTGTTGCCCTGATTGAGTGTAAGGATGTTGGAGACAGTGGCCGTGGCGCCAGCCGTGCTGTCGCCCGTCAGTGTCCAGGTGCCCGTGCCAACCTTGGTCACATTCAGCAGACCATTGACAAACGGGCTGGTGAAGGTGCCGGAGAAAGTGCCGCTGGAGTTGTCGTAGCCAGTCACCAGGGTCCCCTGGGTGGTAAGATTGTAGTTGGTGATGGAACCCGACCCCACCACCAAGCCGGTGATGCCAGCCAGGCCGCGTGCGTCGAGGGAGGTGCCGCTGCCGAGAATGACCTGGGAATTGCCGATGAAGGCACCGTTCTGGCCAAAGGCCAGCGTGCCGCTGACAACATTGGTGACGCCGCTGTAGGAGCTCTGCCCGCCGATGCCGAGCACTCCGGCACCGGTCTTGATCACGAAGCCTGAGTTGATGGCGGCATTCAGCGCCAGGCCGATCTGGCCGGGCACGTAGGTAACGGTGTCCACGTTAAAGTTAAGGCCCGAACTGCCGTTCAGGAAGCCGTTCAGCACCGGAACGCTGTTGGCATTGAGCAGGTTGGTGGAAGAGATGACGCCGCCCACCACCATGCTGCCGCTGGCTGTGGCCGTGGAGTTCTGAGACAGGGTGTAGCTGGTGCCCGAGCCGCCCGCAATGGTGGTGCCTGGGGCAATGCCCAGACCGCTGACTGGAGTTCCCACTGCCAGATTGCCGCCGCCAGGGGCGATCGCAAACGTCAGGGTGTTGTTGCCAGCCGTCGTGGAGGCGCTCACCGGAACGGAAACGGTGCCAGTGGCCGTGGCGGCATTGGAAAGCGTGTAGGTCGTGCTGGACGTGCTGCCTGTGATGACCGTGCCGTCCGGAATGCCGACGCCGACGATCGGGGTGCCATTGGCAATCACGGCTCCAGGGGCCGTGTTGAATGTGACCGTGTTCGAACCCGCAGTCGTTGTCACCGTCAGAGCCTGGGCGGCCACCACAGTGAGGGTGCCGAGACCGGTGAGCACCGCCGGACCGTTGTTGCCGTTAGAACCGCCGTCATTGGTAAGGCCAAGGCGGGCGATGGTGTTATTAAAGCCGTTGAGGTTCAGCTGGGACCCGCCGTTGACGGTAACGGTGGAGGTGGTCGCGATCTGATTGCTCTGCTGGAGGGTGACGGAGGAGTTTCCGATCGGGGCAGAATCAGCGCCGTTGTTGGTGCCGCCGGAAATCACCAGATTGCCTGCGATGGCCGGTCCAGCCGGGGAATTCAGGTTGAGGATGACGCCGTTGGCGTAAGTCGTACCGGTGTAAGTGTTCGCACCGGTCAGCGTCACCGTCGGGTTGTTGCCCGTCTGGCTCATGGCATCAAAAATCACATTCAGCGGATTGCCGTTGTCGGTGATGACGGAGTTGATGGTCAGCACGTTGGCACCCTGGTGAACGAAGAGTTCGCTCACTCCGGAACCTGTGGTGATCTGGCCGCGGACGGCTGCAGTACCGATGCTCTTGCCGTTGTTGTCCAGACCGGTGAGGATGCCGCCTGCGGTGAGTTTCAGCACGTCGGTGGCTTCTGCAAAGGTAAGCGAAGCCGCCACGTTGTTAATCGTGAGGGTGTTCACCGTGATGCCGCCGGCCCCGAGGGTGACGTTGCCGGACTGGCGAACATTGGTAAACTGCAGCGAGTTGCCGAAAGCACCTGCCACCAGCGCCGTGCTGTAGGTACCAGCGAGGCGGATGCCCGAAGCCGGATCATAAGTTGCAAATTCAGCCTGGTTGCCGCCACCCGCGATGGGGTCAATGCCGATGGCCGTGGCGTATGCGCCGATGATGCCGTTCACCAAGGTAGGAGCGGTGGTGAAGAAGACGCGGCCATTGTCACCCACAGCGCCTGAGCTGCTGAAGGTGATGCCGGCGCCGGAGTTGGCCACGCGGGAGAGCGAGCCGAGGGTCAATGTGGCGGTGCCGTTGTTCGGGGTGACGCTGATGAGGGAGGAGCCCGAATTCAAGGTCACCGCGCCGGCCTGCGCCGTGCCATTGGTGCCGGAGCGACCGCGGAAGACGAATGCGCCGCCATCCATGGTCACCGGCACGCTGGCGGACAGACGAGTGGCAAGCGCCTGAACTCCAGCGTTGTCGTCCCAGATCAGGACGCCACGACGCAGAGTGATGCCGGAAGTGCCTTGCAGCGTGCCGGAGTCCTGAAGCTGGGTGACGCCTCCCTGAAGAGTCGTGGTGCCAGAGTAGGTGTTGGCACTGGTCAGCGTCAGGGTGTTGCCGCTGTCACGCACAAAGTTGAGCTTGCCGGTGGTGGTGAGGGCAGAATTGTCGGCCATGGTGCCGGCAAAAGTGCCGCTGGCATTCATGCCCACACGGAAGGTCGCCGCGGCGGTGCCGGAGTTCAAAACCATGCCGCCCATGCCAGGAAGCGAACTGGCGCTGTTCAAGACGCCGACACCCTGGTTGTTGCCATTGAGGTCGAGCACACCGGAGCTCACTGCGCCGTAGCTCAGAGTGGCGCTGCCACCGCCGGTGCCGGCTGTGGGCATGGAGATCAGGAAGGACGTTCCGTTGATGATGGAGGTGATGATGGCTCCTGCAGGAATGTTGCCGCCCGAGACAGACATGCCCACGCTAAGCGCGGCGGTGCTGCCCACGGTGACCACCTGGCTGTTGTTGCTGGTCGTGGAGGCGAGGCCAAAGGCAACGCCCGTTCCTGCATTCAGCTGCAGCACCTGTCCTGTCGGGGCCGAGTTGACAGCACCGGCCACCGGGATCGTTGCAAACGGGTTGAAGATAGCTTGTGCGACACCGAGCTTGAGAACGCCACCGTTGACCGTCGTCTGGCCGAGGTAGGATTGGGCCGAGTTCAGCAGCAAGGTTCCCGAGCCCGCCTTGGTGAGACCACCGGCGGTCGTGTAGAGAGTGGGGTTGATGGTCAGCGTATTCGCCCCCCCCATGACGTGGACGATGAGTTCGCGGTTGAGACTGTTGGTCGTCAGCAGCTGGCCGGTGCCATTGATGAAGCTGTTTGCCGTGGCCAGAATGCCACCGCTGTCGATGAGAACACGGCTGCCTGCATTGATGGCCAGCGCGCTTCCAGCTCCGGTGAAGGTCAGCGAGTTGACGGTGAGCGGACCGGCGCTGGAAGTCACCGTGGTTCCGTTGGTCAGGTAAATGTTGGCATTGGCCACAAGGGTATTCACTGGAGCCGTGTCGCTGCCGATCGCGAGGGCCTGCAGGCCGTTGCTAGCGGCGGCACTGGGGGCGGCAAAGCTGTAAGTGGTACCGCCATCATTGGTGATGACAGCCCAAGGCAGGATGCCGCGGTTGTTAGCAGCCGCGGCTCCACCCTGACCCGTGGCACCGGGTGCGGTGGTGAAGATGATGTTGCTGATGTTGTTTCCAGCGGCTGCGGTTCCAAGATTTGTGCCCTGGAACAGCGCGGTGCCAGCACCGCCGCGCGCGAGCGAACCAAACGTGAGCACTGCGCCAGTGGAGGCCGTGTTTCCAGTCAGCCTGATCAAGGACGCGCCGGCATTGATGGTCAGCGCCTGACCGGTCACGGTTTCGGTGGAGGTCGTGGAGGTGTTGCCGGCGAAGTTAAGCAGGCCGCCGCTCAAGGTCACCGGACGGACGCCCAGACGACCAGGAGTGTTGGTGCTGTAATCAAGCACGAGGCCCGCCCCGGTGTTGACTGTGGTGGTGCCACCGGCGCCGAGCAGGATGCCGGCACCGCTCACGACGACCGTTCCCGCATTCACGGTGATGCCGCCAGTCGTGGTGTTGACGCCGTTGATGGTCAGGGTGCCCGTGCCGGTTTTGGTGAGAAGAGTGGAACCCGTGACGATGCCCGTAAGGGTGATATTGCCGCTGCCACCGATGCTGCTGGCGGCGTTCAGAGTGATCGTGCCGGCATAGGAGGCGTTGGTTGCGCTGCTGTTGATCACGGCTCCCTGGGTGTTCGAAATTGGAAGGCCGGTGGTGCCCGCGCCGGTGATCGCCAGCGGTTCGGCCACGACACTCTGGCCATTGAGGTCCAGCGTTGCGCCGTTGGCCACCGTGGTGCCGCCCGAGGTGCTGCCCAGGGCCGTGGCGCTGCCGAGTTTCAGCACGCTGTTGTTGACCGAAAGAGCACCGGTGAAGGTGTTGTTGCCGCTGAGGGTAAGGGTTCCAGGGCCCACCTTGCTCCAGGCCACGCCTGCGGTGCCGCCATCCTGAACAGTGCCAGAAATCGTGATGTCGCCAAAGCCGCCGATGGCGGTGGCCAGCGGCGATACGGCCGAGCCAATGGAGACATTGCCGGCAAAGCTGGCCGCAGTGCTGCTGCTGTTAAAGAGGGCGGCGGGTGTGGTGGTGTTGCGGAAGATCGGGGAGACACCGTTGAGGGTGATGTCCCGTCCCACACTGGAGGCCACGCCATTCAGATCCAGCGCACCGTAGGTGTCTGTGTTGAAGGTGATGTTGGTTGTGGAGGTGCCCACGTTTTGCGTGAGCTGGGACAGCACGATCGTGGTGCTGTTGGTGATGGCGCTGATGTAGGTGCCCGGATTGATGATGCCGCCGGAGACCGCCATGCCCACGGAAAGTCCCGCCGTGGAGGTGACCGTGAGAGTCTGGGAATTCTGTGCCGGAGTTCCCACAATCGTCAGCCTGGACGGGTCATACGTGAGTCCGACGCCCGCGCCTGTGGCTGTGGCATTGGCCGAAAGGGTGTAAGTCGTGCCGCTGGTGATGGCGCTGATGAACGAGCCCGCGGCGATGCCGGTGCCGCTGACTGCCATGCCCACCTTCAGGACGGAAGTGTCGGCGACCGTGACCACGTTGGTATTGATAGTCGTGGAGGAGCTGACATTGCTCGTGGGCTGAATAAAGCGGGTGATGAGGGTGCCGCCGGTGGAAAGCGCATTCGAACCAGCAAGCTGCACAAAGCCCTGGTTCACCGTCATTGCTCCCGTGAAGGAAGAGCTGGAACCGAGGATCAGAGTGCCGTCTCCCGTCTTGGTCACACCATTGCCGCCATCGGAGATGCCACCAATCAAGTAAAGCTTGCCCGTGTTCGGGGAGAGCGTCGTGCCGCTGCCGAGGGTGGTCGTGCCGAGCACGCCGATCCAGCCCGTGCCGAGCTGGTTGTTGACGTTCACCTTGGAGCCATTGCCCACGTTGAGGCTGGCGATGGTGCTGTTGATGTCCGTGCCCTGGCCGTCCAGTGTAACGGTGGCAGCAGCAGGAACGATGAAGGCGTTGTTGATCTGGGCGGCGCTGTTGTAGTCGTTTGCAGCCGTGGCGGTGGCCGTGGACCAATACAAGGCGGAGGAAGGAATGGCCTGGAGGTTGGCTTCTGGGTTGGGAGCAGGGTTGCCGGTGTAGATACCGGTCGGAAGATTGTTCGAGGCCGTGTCCGGACCACCATAGAGAAGCTGCACGCCACCATTGCCGGTGGTGCTGTTGGACTTGAACACGATGGTATGGAAACCAGCCGACAGACGAATGGAACCCGTGCCAGAGGCCGCGAGGGCCATGTTGCCGGTGCCGCTGCTGAGATCCACGTTCGTTCCTGCCACCGGCACGCCATCGATAACGAGCATGCCCTGCTTGGAGGTGACCTGGAAGTTGTAATCCCCTGCGGTGTTGATCTTCAGCAGGCCGGAATAAACCGCCTGCGTGCCAGCCAGCTGGGTGGCAAGCGCCGGGCGGTTGTTGAAGTTGGCATCGTTAGGCAGCGCCCCGGTGAGGACGGCCCCCGGTGCCATGCCTGAGCCAAAGGCGGAGTTCAAGTTGTTGGCACCGCCGGAGAAGTAGCTGACGGTCAGACCGCCCTGGGTGTAGCCGTTCGGAGGAGAACCCTGCTGCGGCATGCCGCCGATGGGAACGATGGGGAAGTTCACCCCGTTGTTCAGCGTCACCGTGGCACCGGCTCCGACGCCGAAAGGTGTGCTCACCGTATCCACCGTCGGAGCGGCACCGATCAGCACGGCGGTGGTGACGTTTGTGGCGGTGGTGTTGGTGTTGTTGCCGCCGAGAAGAAGGGTGCCTGCGCCGGTGTTCGCGTAGCCCAGGGTGGGGGTGAAGCCACCACCGATGGTGAGCGAGGTGCCGACGGTGGGGGCGAAATTGATGGTGCCGCTTCCCGTATAGGCGCCGCCGGTGAAACGCAGATTGTAACTGCTGGAACCAGAGACCACCAGGGTCTGACCACCGGCGATGCCCAGAGTTCCCATCTGAATGGTGTTGTTGGTATTGGCAGGAGTGGTGGCGTAGTTGGGCAGGTTCGTGGTGTGGTCCACGCTGATGGTGGCGGTGGTCTGGCCGGCATCGACGGTGACGTTGTTGCCCATGACGATGCTGCCGTAGGAGGAGGCGCCGTTGCTGCGCAGATCGAGCGTACCACCCTTCAGCACGATGGCCATGGTGCCCAGCGGCGTCGTGGAAGCCGCGCCGGTGGGACCGATGAGGCGCAGCGTGCCGTTGTTGACGTTGATCGTGCCGGTCATCGTGCTGCTGTTAAGGTTTCCGGAAGCCACGTAGGAGTTGGCAAAGGCCAGCACGCCGAGACCATTTTTGTCAAAAGTGTGCGCTCCAGTGATCTTGCCACCAAAGGTCGCGGTCATCGTGGGCAGCACCACATTGATGGCGGCTGTGGCTCCGAGGGTGGCATCGCCGTTCAAGGTCAGGCTGTTCAGGCCGTCGAAGCGCAGGTCGCCATTGGCCACGATGGTGTTGCCGATGGTGTTGGTGGCTGCGGTGGAAATCAGCGTGGGGGTGGAGGCATAGCCAAGGGTGGGGCTGCCGCTGGCCGTTGCCGGCACGGAGAGGGTCACGTGGGTGGCGTCATCAATGCTGATGATGATGGCTCCTGCGGGGATGCCAGTGCCGGTGACCGCCATGCCCGTGAGCAGGCTTGAGGTGCTGGTCAGCGTCAGCTGCTTGCTGCCGTTCACAGTGGTGGTGGCCAGAGAGGCCTTGGTGGCGTTCAGCGTCAGCGTGCCAGTACCAACCGGACCGCTGGTGACGGTGGCGCCGACCGCGGAACCGATGCTGCTGGCGCCGATGATCAGGCCGCCGTTGTTCACCGTAGTGCCGCCAGAATAAACGCTCTGTGCGCCGAGCTGAAGCAGGCCGGCTCCATTCTTGGTGATGCCGCCGTTCACGATCGGCGCGCTGATGTTCAGCGTGGCCTGCAGCGGCGCGACGCTCTGGCCATTGGCCACGATGGCTCCGACGTCAAAGACGCGGGTGCTGCCGCCGAGGTCCAGACGGCCCAAGTTGACGTAGGTCAGATTGTTCGTGCCGGTGGTGGTGGCGTTGGCGGAGAGGACGTAGGTGTTGCTGTCAACGATGGCGGCAATGGTGGCCCCACCGGGGATGCCGGTGCCTGTAACCGAGGCGCCGACGAGCAGTCCGGCCGTGCTGGAGACGGTGACCACGGGGCTGCCGTTGGTCGTGGCGGAAGAGTAGTTGATGTTGCCGCTCGTGATGAGGGACACATTGCCCACGGAGGAAGCGTTGGCGGTGATGTTGCCGTTGAGCACGAGACCGGCGCTGCCCATGTCAATCGTGGGTGCCGCACCGCCGGTGTTGTTGATGATGATGCCGGCGAGGGTCTGGTTGAAGTCATTCAGGTCGAGCGAACCGCCGCCATAGAGCGTCAGGATGCCGCCGAAATTGATCTGGTTGGCGGACCCGAGGGTCACCTGGCCGCCATAGACGTTGTTTTCTTCGTTGTTGCCGCCGGAGATGGTGATGTTGCCAGGGATGGAGACGATGGAGCCGCCGTTGGCGTTCGGCGTGTTCAGAATCCAGGAGCCGGAGTTCACAAAGGTGCCGCCGGTGTAGGTGTTGTTGCCGGAGATGGTGTTGGCCACTGAATTGATGACAGTGCCAACAATCGCACCCGTGACGTTGCCGCCCAGCACCAGCGTGACAGCGCCGCCGGCGGAGTTGTTCACGATGTTGGCTCCCAGCACCTGCACGCGGTTGTTGGTGGGGCCTGAGCCGTAAGGCAGCGCCCAGTAGTAGAGGTCCGCCGGGGCGGAGGTGGTGCCGCTGGTCAGATTACCATTGGTGATGGTCAGCAGCGAGGGGAGGGCGCTGGTAAAGGAGCGGGAGGTGGGCGTATTGATCGCCGTGGCAACATTCGAGTTCAGCGTGATGATGTTGTTCACGTAGTCAATGGCGGTCACCGTTTTGCCGGAGTCGCTGAAGTTGGTCGAACCCACCACCAGGGTGGACGGGATGGACTGCACCGTCACCTGGTTGCTGCCGAGCACGGCGCTGAGAACCACCACGTTGGCGGTGTTGTCCGAGGTCTGGGAAGCGATGATGCCGCCACCGGCCAGGGTAAGAGTATTGCCACCGAGGTCCAGCGTCGCGGTGCGGCTGGTGTCCAGGTTCAGTGTGTTCAGCGTCCGGTTGGACGTCATCGTCTGGTAGGCGGCAATCGTCGGATTGTTGCCGGTGAGATTGTTGCTGATCAGGAACTGCGTGCCGTTGGTGATGGAGGTGATGGTGGTGCCATCCGGAACGCCCGGGCCGCTGATCACCTGCCCCACCTGCAGACTGGCGGTGCTGCTGACGGTGAGCAGGTTGGTGCCGGCAGAGCCCGTGGTAAGCAGCGCTGGCATGGAGATCTTGAGATTGTCCGAAGCACCGCCGGTGTTGATGGTGTTCAGCGGATTGGCGGCGTATCCAGCGTAGCCCACCTGGCTGAGGGAGCCCACACCAGTGCCGACGGCATAGCTGGCCCAGTCACGGTCTGTCACCGCCCAGCCGGTCTGGCCGGAGGCATTGGCGATGAGGTAGTTGTTCAAGGTGGGAGCGGTTGAGAAGAACACGCGGCCGTTGTTGCCAATGAGGCCGGTCGCACCACGGAAGAGCATCGTGGCACGGGAGCCCGCGGCCTGCGTCAGGCTGGCGAAGGTCAGGTCGGTCGAGCTGATGTTCACGCTGCTGAGCTGGGCGTCGATGATGTTCTGCGCGCCATTGAGCGTCAGCGTGCCAAAGGTTTCGGTGGAGCTGCCGCCGGTGCGGTTGCGGTACTGGAGCATACTGCCGCGCATGTCGATGGGGGCGGCGTCATTGATGCGGTTGCTGATGTTGATGCCCAGGTTGGAGGCATTTTGAATGAGCAGGTTGGCATTGTTCAGCGAGATCGAGGAGGTGCTGGCCAGCGTGCCTGCGTCCAGCAGCTGGAGGCGGCCGCCATTCAGGATGGTGGCACCGGTGTAGCCCTGCGCGTCATAGACGTTCCAGTCGTTGGTTCCCGCACCGACGATCGAGCGCACCACGGCGATGTTGCCGTTGATCTGCCCGGCCCAGTTCACACCTGCGTTGGCCAGGACCAGGGTGGCCTGGTTGCTGGAGCTGTTCATGACGATGCCGCCGTTGCCAGCAACGAAGACGTTGCCGTCATTGCGCAGGCGGTTGGCGTAGAGGACGCTGCCGTTCATGTCCAGCGTGCCGCCGGCATTGACCACCAGGTCGTTGTTGAAGTAGATGGAGTTGGTGCTGCCTGCCGCGAGCTGGAGGACGCCCTGGTTCACGCTGGTGAGGCCGGTGTAGGTGTTGATGGCGCCCAAGGTCAGGGTGCCCGCGCCTGATTTCGACAAACCACCGGAGCTGCCGACGATGGCGCTGCCGATGTTCAGATTTCCAAGAGCGAAGACGATGAGTTCGCGGTTGCTGGTGGTGCTGAGCAGGCCGCCATTGATGCCGGTGTTGCCCGTGAAAGCGAGAATGCCACCGCTGTCGATCGTCAGGGTCTGAGCGAGACCGACGTTCACCGCACCGCCGCTGTTCAGGGTGAGGGAGTTGATGGTCAGGGGAACGGCGGTGCTGGAGGCGCTGCTCAGGGAAACGTTGGCCAGGGAAGCGAGGGTGGTGGACATTTCACCTGCGGCCAGGGGGCGCAGGACGTTCGTGCCAGTGGTTGCAGTGCCGGTGGAGTCCGCCGTGGCAAAGGAGATGCCGTTTCCGGCGGCATTGGTGTCCACGATCGCCCATGGAACGATGGCCTTGTTCGTGGTGCCTGTGATGCCAGCCTGGCCGATGAAGGTCAGACCCGTGGTGGTGGTCGGTCCGGTGACGACGGCGGTGTTGGCACCGGCCGCATTGCCAAGGTTCGTGCCGCGGAAGAGAACCGTGCCGCCCGCGCTGCGTGCCACTGCGGCGGCAACGCCGAGCACCAGCGTGGTGGACTGGCTGGCATTAGGTGTCAGCGTGATGGTGCTGAATCCATTGCCCGCGGTGAATGTGCCGGTCTGCTCCACGGTGGCGGCAGAACTGCTGCCCGTGATGTTGAGCTTGCCGCCATACATCGTCAGCGGCGCGTTGGAGAGGCGGTTGTTCACGTTCGTGCCGCTGTTGTCAATGCTCAGCACCGCGCTTGGAAGAATGGCGATCGTTCCCGTGCCGGTGACCACGCCCGCGCCCGAAAGGCCGATCGTGCCGAGGTTGATGTTGAAGTTGCCGATTCCAGAGGTGGCGGAGCCAAAGGTGGTGACCACGTTGGAGGCGGTGGCGGAGGCATTGTTGGAAATGGTCACCTGGGTGTCATTCAAGATGGCGGTCACGGTGCTGCCGGCAGGAATGTTCGGATTGCCGCTGATGGTCATGCCCACAAAGAAGCCGCTGGTGCTGCCGACCGTGACCGTGTTGGTGTTGATGGTGGTGGAAGCCTGGAAGCTCGGGGTGAAGGCGTTGGCGGTGGTGATGTTCCAGGTGCCTGAGCCGATCTTGTACAAGGTGGTGGCGGCCGGGGTGTTGTTCAGGTTCACCAGCGGTGCGGAAAGAGTGCCCACACCGGTGCCGGTGGCAGAAAGGTAGAAGTTCATCGACTGACCGGAACCGCCGACGCTCCAGTTGGAGCGGACGCCGCCTGCCAGCGTGAGCTGTGTGCCATTGTCCACACCCGCAATGATGACGTTCTTGGAGTTGCTGTCCGCCGGAGTGCCGGAAATGATCACCGGAGCGGAAAGCGTATTGTTGCCCGCCATGTTGCGGATGGCCCCGAGAGAGTTGATGCCGGAGACGTTGCGACCATTCTGCGTGTTGATCTGGAAGGTCTCGTTGATGGTGGCACCAGCCGGAATGTTCAGGGCCACTTCCGCGGAGATGTCATTGATGATGGTGCGCAGGGCCGCATTGGTGGAGCCCGTGGCGCCAAACGCCGCCGCGCTGGTGACCTGCAGACTTCCCTGGGCGACGGTGAGGGTGCCATTCCAGGCTGAGACTGCTCCGGTGCCGCTCTCCGGCGCTGCAGTCAGGACGAGGGTGCCCTCATCATTCTTTTGCAGGTTGTTCGTGCTTGTCACCACCCACAGGCCCGAGTTGGCCCCCGAATCGCTGAGCGTCAGGGTGTTGCCCTTGGACACTTCGATGGAGTTGTTCGCCTGATTCAAGATGATGGCGCGGGAGGTGGTGAAGGTGCCGGTGGCGCGCAGGCCGCCGGTGGTCGCGTTGTTGTTGATCAGAATCTGATTGGCCACATTGCCCAAGGCACCGTCCGAAGAGGCAGCCACCGTGCCGGCGGCAATGTTGATGACCGGTGTGGCGGTGACCGTGCCGGCGGAACCGGTCAGGTTCGCATTCAGCGTGACCTGCTGCAGCGTCACGGTGGGATTGGCGGCGGTGGTGGCACTGCTGAGCGTGAGCGAGTAGCGCTTGATGGTCGGGTTGGCGGCCGTGATGTTCTGATTGAGCGTGAGGACGTTGCCATTGATGGCTGTGATCACAGTGCCGGCAGGGATGCCGGTGCCGGCGATGAGGGTGTTGCCCACCTGGTAGGTGCCAATGAGCGCTCCGCCGGTGACCGTCACAGTATTGGTACCATTTGTGCCCGAGGTAAAGGATGTGACGCTGTTGCTGAAGCCGGTGACGGTGGTGTTGGCGGCGATGCCCGTACCGGTGACCGGCATGCCGTTGGCAAAGATCGTGGTGGGGTCCGATGTAATATAAATGGTGGTGGCGCCAGAGGCGGCGCTGGCGGCGAAGTTCTGAACGTTTACCGCCGTGATGAAAGCTCCGGCAGGGATGGTGGTGCCGTTGCTCACACGCTCGCCCACGGTCAGCTGGGCCACGCTGGGGGCGGTGATGACGGCCGAACCATTGACGCCAAAGGCCCCCGTGATGGTGGCGGTGCCGCCAAAGGTGTTGTTTGGATTCGTCAGGGCGAGGGTGCCGCCGCCTGTCTTGGACAGGCTGGAGTTGCCCGAGACCACACCGCTGAGCGTAAGGCCCTGCACGACGTTGGAGTTGGTGCCGTTGTTGACCTGGAAGGTGGGAGCGCCGGTAAAGGTGGTGGCGCCGGTCACTTCCAGCCCGTAACCATTGTTGTTGGCGACGATCAGGGTGGCCTGGCTGATGTTCAGCGTGGTGATCTGCGCCGTCTTGTTCGCAGCCTGGGCAAAATACGGGGCGAACAGCGTGCCAATGCGGCCCACCTGGATGGTGTTGCTGTTGTTGACCGTGAGGTTGATATTGAAATTGAGGTTTTGGGCCCCGCCCGAGCCGTTGCCATCTTCGAAGAGGAAGAGGGTGTTGGCATTGTTGAGGGCAAAGGTTCTTCCATAGAGGGCGTTGACACCTTCCACGCGCAGACCGGCATTGGCTTCAAAGCTCAGCGTGCCGAGGAAGTTGGAGTTGTCTCCACGCAGGGCCACCACACCGGGGGTGACGCTGCTGTTGCCAATGGTCTGCGCACTGGAGGTGACCTGGGCCTGGGAGGAGCTGATCGTGGTGCCCGCATTCATCACGGTGGAGCGGATGACGATGGTCGTGGAGGCGTCCCCCACGATGTTGGACGCCACCGTCAGCGTGGCGCCGGGGTCGCCGACAGGCAGACCGCCGGAGATGGCGTCGAGCACCAGGGTGGTGCCATAGGTGAGGTTGTTCGTTCCCGCGCCAACACCCGCCTGCTGCGAGAGGGTGATCGTGGTGGGGCCGTCGATGCTCTTGATGGTGGTGCCGGCGGGGATGCCGGTGCCGGTCACGACCTGGCCCACGTGCAGGGAGCCCGTGCCGCTCGGGACGGTCACGCTCGCGCTGGAAAGCGTCGCCGTGGAGCTGATGGACTGCGAGGTGACGGTGATCGTGTTGGAGCTGCTGCCCAGAATGGTGATGGCCGCATTGGCGGTGGACTGGATGCTGGCGTCTTTGACCACCTGCACGTTGTTTGCAAAGGTGGGGCCAAAGCCGGTGATCGTGGATCCCTTCGAGTCCAGGATCATGTTGCCGCCATTCAGCCGCACGGTGGCGGAACCGATGGGGTTGAAGGTGCCGGAGGTGGCGTCAGCGCCGCCGCTCAGCACCAGCGTGGGGGTGGAGGCAAAGTTGAGAACCTGCGCACCGGCCGTGGTGGCCGAGGCTGAAATGGTGACGGAGGTGCCGTTGATGGCGGTGATGAACGCTCCAGCAGGAATGCCGGTGCCGCTGACCGTCATGCCCAGCCTGAGGGTGGAGGCATCGGAGACGGTGAAGGTGTTGGAATTCTGCACCAGGGTGGGAGACAGCGTGGTGCTGATGCCCTGCATCTCAATGATGGAGGTGTGGCCGACGCCGAAATTGTTGGCAACGGCGGTCTGATTGAAGAACAGGCGCCCGTTGCCCTTCTTCACCAGTGTTGCGGAGACACCGCCGTCCGAGATCGTGCCATCGAAGGCCACGTTGGGATTGGCATCAATGGTGGTGGTGGTGCCGAAAACCGAACTGCCTGCAAAACGCAGCGTCTGGCCGAAGCCGCTGCTGCCGCCCACCACTTCATTGGCACCCGTGATGTCCGTGGCCTTCACCGTGAGGGTCATGCCCGTGTTCAGCTGCAGGCCGCCCAGCGCGACGGAGGAGGTACCGTTTCCTTTGAGATTGATGCCAGCGTTGCCGCTCACGACGATGTCATTGCCCAGTGCGATGGCGTTGCTGGAGCCGGCGGCGGTGTTCGTTTCCGCCTGGTAGAGGTAGGAGGTGAGGTTGGTGCGGACGTAGGAAGTCTGCGGGCCGGCAATTCCGAGGTCCAGCGAGCCGCCCCCCGTGCCCTGCACGTAATCAACGCGGATGTCATGGTAGCCCACGCCGAGCTGCAGCACGGCGCTGGAGAGGTCGGTGGCGCCCTTGCCGCCGTCATTGTTCAGCACCAGCACGCCATCGATGTACACCCGGGCTGCGTCATCCGGCTTGGCGAAGAAGGTGTAACCACCCGCGGTGGTGATGTTCACCTTGCCCACCCACTGCACGGCGTAGTTGGCCACGGTCTGCACCGTGTTATTGGCGTCCAGATAACGGATGGAGGTGACGGCGGAACCGTCCAGGCCGTTGAGGGTGAAAGTGGGCGAGAGCGGCAGGCTCGGGCTCGGATTGCTGGACAGCTGGGACGTCAGCAGGGGCGTGACGGTGATCGAGGAAATCGGGGCGGTGAGGTTCAGCGCCTGATTGTTGGAATCCACCACGGTGAACTGCGTGCCATTGAGGATGGTGCCCACGCGTGCGCCAGCGGGCACGCCTGCGCCGCTCAGCAGCTGACCGGAGGTCAGGGAGGCGGTGGTCGGCAGGGTGCCGGAAGTGCCCACGATGGTGTTGCTGAGGGTCACCACATTGGCATTCGGGCCGGGGCCGCCGCTGGCAACCAGGCTCTGGCTGGGCAGCGATTCGCCGGTGGCGACGCCGTTGAAATTGACGCGGGAGGTGTCTGCCGTGGCGGGGATGTCAAACAGACGGCCGGAAATGCCGATGCTGGAATTACGGGTGCCGGTGAGGTCCAGATTGGAACCGGCCTGCAGGGTGATGGCGTTGGTGCCCAGCGGATTGTTGTTTCCGGTGCGGATGATCGCCTCCACCGTCGCCTTGTTGGCCACCGTGATGCCACCCGTGAGGTTGTTGGCAAAGTTGGTGTTGGTGCCGGCCGCGCCCAGGATGAGGCGGGCGGAGGTGGCCGTGCCGCCAGGCTGCACGGTCATGCCACTGGTGCCGTTGAGCACGGCATTGATGGTGGCGGAAGCACCGGTGCTGGTGTTGCCGATGGTGATGGTGGGGTTCGTGCCGGCCAGGGTGAGGCTGCCCGTGGGGGATGCCACCGTGCCGCCGCTGAGGAGGGTGAAGCCGCTGGTGCTGTCCAGCTGCAGGCCGTTGGCCGTGACGGCGGAGCCGAGCGTGATGTTCTGGCTGGTGGAGCTGCCGACGATGCCAAAATCCGCGATGCTGGTGTTGGAGTTGACCCAGGCTGCAGGCACCTGCGAACTGCCGGAAGGAGGGTTCGCCACCCAGTTGGCCGTGGTGGTGTCCCACGTACCGCTGGAGGTCTGGCTGCTGCCGGACACTCCGCTCGGATCCCAGTAGAACGTAGCCCCCCGTAGAGGCGTGGCGACTTGCATGGCGAACACCAGCACGGTCATGAACCAGCCGAGGAGGATGCGATTATGTCGGAGTGTTTTCATCAGAAAAATGGGGGTGCGGGGGCGGCGCGGGAGAATGGAAAAAAAAGGGATACAAAAATTCAGCCGGGTGGCGTTCAGTCAGGGAGCCGGTCATTCACGGGAAACCCTAAAAAACCACAATCGTTCGACCCCACGAGCGTTTCGTCTTGGGTCAGCTGGTTGGATGGGTTTCTCATGAACAGGCAATGCAATGGTTGGGACGTGAATACGCGTCGGGTTTATGACACGGATTTTGGGCCAGCGTTCAGAATAGCGAAAATGCTTCTGTTACGTCAATGCAAATACATCGGCTTTACCACTTTTTAGCTTTGCAAACCCTCACGGGACCGCCACCGCTGCGCCATCTAGGATTTCCACGCGTAATGCGCTCAAATCTGCAGCCTCGCGGGTGACTAACACACTGATTCTGTGTGTTCCAGCGCTGAGATCGAGTTCTTGTTGTGCGTTCAATTCCTTAAGCTCGGCTCCGTCCACCGCCACCACAATCCCTTTCACGGCGCTAAAGCCAAGCTTTATCTTTCCGCCGCTGTCCAGCTTTAACCCAAACTGAACAATTTTCGGGAACCACGGATACATCTTTTGCGCAGCGGGTAAATCGGCCAGCGGGAGGTCGCCATTGACCTGGCTGAGCGCGATCTGCCATGGGTAGGCGTATTTCTCATCGTTCAGGGCGAAACTGCCAACATGGCGCACATGATCGACATCCTTCTGCTCCATCTTGCCCATGGCCTTCCAGGTGCGGACGTAGCGGTTCGGCTGGGTCTTGTAGGCCCCTTCCCGGCCGAGTTCGGAGAGGAAGCGCACCAAATCCACAAATTCGTCCTCGCGCAGGCTGGCGGTCATGCCGGGGGGCATCATGCTCACGGGGCTCATCTGGCGGCTGGCGATGGCGGACTTGGCCACCTTGATGATCTGGTTGGCGGGGTCACGAATCGTCAACTCCTCAGCGCCGTCGTTCACAAGGCCGCCGGAGACGACTCCGCCGTCCTTCTTGCTGATGATGACCATGTGGTAGCCTTCTTTGATTTTCTTGCTGGGCTCCAGCAGGCTTTCGATGAGGTAGTCCACCGGGGCGCTGGCGCCGATGCTGACGAGGTTTGGCCCCAGCACGCCGCCGGATTCGCCAATGGCGTGGCAGGTGGTGCAGAGAAGCTGCTGGCGGCGGTACACGGCCTCCCCACGGGCGGGGTCTCCCTGGGTCTTCACCTTGGCCACGAGGGCGCTCATTTCTTCAGCGGTCAGAGGGCGGTCCATCTGCTTCACTCCACCGGCTTTTTTCAGCGCGTCTGCCAGCGGCCCCTGGATGCCACGGGAGGTGACCATGCGGATGCCTTCCACGGCGACGGAGTCAAGAATCGTCCTGCCTTCCAGCTCCTTGGCCAGCACGGCGGGGAGCTGCTTGTTTTTGAGGAAAACGGCCAGGATAGGCTTGGCGGCGTCCACGTCTGCCTTGGCGAGGAACTCCACGGCGCGCTTGGCAGCAAGCTGCGGGCCGACGCTGGTGAGGCCGTCGATCATGAGGGCGCGCAGGCCGGCGTCCTGGGATTCCACGAAGAGCTTGTCAAAGAGGTCGCGGGATTTCACCCCGCCGAGAGCGGTGAGGCCGCGCATGGCGCCATCGCGGATGGGGGGAAGGGTCTTGGCGTCGGTGAGCAGGGCGACCAGCTTGTCGCGGGCGGGTTCCACCTTCCACAGTCCGGCCAGGATGGCGGCGCGGTGCACCACATGGGGCTCGGGGCGGTCAAACCAGGCCATGACGGTCTCCATGGCCCCTTCCGGGATGACTTTGCGATCGGTCGCGGCCTTCACCAGGGCGTCCTGCAAGCCGATGTAATAGGGGGCGAGAGCGGCGTCATTGACCATGTCTGCCATGAGGCGGGCTTGGGCGGCGTCTGCGGCGGTGCCAGCCATGCCAAGCACGGCATCTGCGTCATCCTGGCTCAGTTTTCCACCTTTGAGGGCGGCAAAGAGGGGCGGCAGGGCATCGCTGCGACCCGTGCTCTTCATGGCATAGACGAGGTGCTTGGGGCGTTCGTCGAGCTTGAACTTGCCGCTGACCACGGCGGGCATCCAGATGTCCGCCTGCTCGCGGCAGGTCTGCTCCAGAAGGAAGTCCAGGGACTCGTCCATCGGGTGGTCTAAAACCTTGAGCGCGAGGCTGATAGCTCCAGGCTTGCGCATGTCTGCCAGCACGGCCAGCGCCCAGAGGCGGACTTGAGCGTTTTCGTCGGCCACGGCCTTTTCCAGCACCTTCATGGACTCAGGGTATTCCTTCCAGCGATGGCTGAGGATACGGAGGGCGGCGGCGCGGACGCGGTAGTCCGGATTTTCCCACAGGCGGCGCCAGATGGCCGGCGAGAAGGAATTGGTGCCTTCCCGCGCCCAGGCGGCCTCAAGCAGGGCGTGAGTGTCGGCCTCCTTGCTCGTGTCCAGCTTGGCAGCCCACTCGTCCAGCGCCAGGGTCACCTTGGAAGCGCCCTGGTCCCGCAGTTCGCGTTTGGCAAAACGACGCACGTAGTTGCGGTCGGACTTCAGCATTTCCAGCAGGTCGGCGGTTTTGGCACCGGCGATCTGGGGCTTGGGGCTGAGCGGGCGGCCCTTGGCGGAGACGCGCCAGATGCGGCCATGCTGGTGGTCGCGGCGCTGGTCGCGGAAGTCCACCTCGCCGTGCTGGATGATGGGATTGTACCAGTCTGCAATGTAGAGAGCGCCATCGGGTCCCATTTTCACATCGATAGGGCGGAAGGCGCGGTGGGTGGAGGCGAGCAGGTCCGGGAGCTGCTTGGCGATGTAGCTGCTGCCGCTGGGGGTGAGCTGGAAGCGGTTCACGCGGTTGCCGCGGAAGTCATTCAAAACAAAGGTGCCCTGCCAGTCGGCGGGGAAGTGGGGGTCTTCGATGATTTCCAGGCCGCACTGCTTGGGCTGGCCGGGGCTGAGGCCGTGGAGGATGCGCTTGGCCCCCGGGGAGGTGGCAAAGACGGAGCCGGGGAAGATGAAATTGACCCCTTCGCCGCCCGCGCCATCGCAGGCGAAGCTCTGGCCCCAGCGGTCGAACTCAAAGCCCCAGGGGTTGATGAGCCCCTTGCTGATGATTTCCGCCCGGCGCGTCTCGGGGCGGAACTCCCACACGCCACCGCCCATGAGGCGGCGCACGCCATGGGGCGTCTCCATGTGGGTGTGAATGTAGATGGACTGCAGGAAGTACAGCATGCCCTCCGGACCCCAGCGGAAGGTGTGCAGCAGGTGGTGGGTGTCCTCCGTGCCAAAGCCGCTGAGCATGACGGTGCGCTCGTCCTCTTTGAGGTCGCCGTTCGTGTCCTTTAAAAAGAGCACCTCGGTGGAATTGGCCACATACAGACCGCCATCTCCGGGGGCGAGGGCGGTGGGGATGTGCAGCCCCTCGGCAAAGGTGGTGGATTTGTCCGCCTTGCCGTCGCCGTCGGTGTCCTCGAGCACGACGACCTGGTCCTTCGCCTCCTCGCCGGGCTTGATGTGCGGATAGGTGGTGCTGGTGACGACCCACAGGCGGCCCTGCGCGTCCCAGTTCATCTGCACCGGCTTCTGGATCATCGGCTCGGAGGCAAAAAGATTCACCTCAAAGCCCTCCGGCACCACAAAGGCCTTCAGCTCCGCATCAGGGTTCGCATCCGGCAGATCGGCCAGCGAAGTCGGCTGCGAGGCATGAGCATGCACGGCGAGGCCGGTCAAACCAGCGAGAATCAGGGCAAGGCGGGAGGTCATAAAAAGAGAAGCGCAAGATACGACGCTGCGGCGGGCTTTTGGCAAGCATTCTCTCGGGGGAAATGCGGGGGTGGGCTGTAAACTTCCTGGTGGGTGAGAGGGCCACGCACCGTATCCCGGTTGAAATCGGCGCCGCCATCCTCTAGTGTCCGTGCATGAGTGCTGTCCTCCCTTACGATCAACTGTTGGAAAGCTCGATGAACCTGCCTTTGCAGGACCGCTCACGCCTGGCGACACGCCTGATCGAAAGCCTGGACGAAGCGGATGACGAAATCGAGATCAGCGATGCCTGGCGTCAAGAACTCGACCGCCGCATCGAGGCCGTGCGCAACGGCACCATGCGCACCATTCCTCACGAGGAAGTCATGGACGAAATGCGGGCGCTGCTTGCGGACATTCAGTCGAAGAAGCAGGCAGCATGAACCTGGTCTGGAACGACAGTGCCAGACTGGAACTGCTCGAAGCCGCCAGCTACTACGGCCATATCGATGGCGAACTCGGCGGACGATTTGGTGCTGCCATGGAAGCAGCCCTCGTACGACTGCGGAACGCCCCACTCTTGCACCGCCGATTTAAAGGCGAAGTGCGCAAGGTCCGGGTGGAACGATTCCCCTATGCGATTCTTTATCGCATCGAAGAGAGAGGTCTCCATCTGGTGGCAGTCATGCATCTCAATCGCGAGCCGGGTTACTGGCACGGGCGTTTGGAGTAAACCGTAAAACGAGCGCGCAATGGCCCCTCATTTCTAATGATGTGAATGCAGCAACCGCCAAAGGAGGGTGTGAAGTCCTCATGCGTGAAGTTCTGCCTCTCGCAAAGCGAATGCTGGCAGAGAATGGCGAATTTTATCCCTACGGCGGCATCACAAAACTCGACGGCAGCATCGTGCATGTCGGCGCTCGGGAGGAAGACACCGATCACCCAACCCCAACTACGTTGGTGAAAATCCTGAGAAAAGAATTTCAGGCTCAAGCAGCGAATCAGGAGATAGAAGCCTGCGCCATCGTTTTTGATGTTCTGATTCGTCCGCCCAATGAAACGGAGAAAGTGGATGCGATTCAGGTAAACCTTGATCACAAAGGCCACTATTCCGTTGAGGTCCTGTTTCCGTATCTGATCGCTGATGGCGCGGTAACCTACCGAACACCGTTCGCCCAAGAAGGAGACTACTCGATCTTTGGAACAAAAGAGAACGCGCAAGCAACGTAATGAAGCCCCTCACCTCCACGCCCCCACCGGCGAGGCATGCTCGCGGAAAAACTTCTCAAACGCGCCGCGTGATCCATTGAAGAAGCTGCGGTCGCAGAAGTGGCGCAGGGTCACGCGGCCACCGCTGCGGGTGTAGGCTCCGCCCACATTTCCGGTGAACTCGGGGCCGAGCAGCGCGGTCTTCGGATGCCCGGCGATGTCTCCGCAGTACTGCCAGAAGGTCCACGTACCAAACACGCGCGGCACGCTGAAGGTCATGTGGTGCGCGGACTGCTCGCCGTAGCGCGGAATCCACAGGCCGCACTCCCTGAGCACCTGGCGCTCCCCGGCGGTCAGCGCCTCCAGCTCGCGCTCCTGCTGGGCAAAACCCGGCATACCAGGAAGTGGCACACTGCAATACAGCAGCGGCCACACGCCGGTGTGCGCCCGCACCTGCTGCGCCGACGCGGCGATCTGCCGCCAGGAGACGCGGTCGCCGCCTTCATTGTCCAGCACCATCATCACCGGATGCCCCGCGGTGCCATTGCGATGCGCCGTCGCGGCCACGGTGCGCACAAAGCGCTCGATCTGCGCCTGCAGATTCCCTGCGCGGTTCACGTAATGATACGCACCCCACTTCAGCCCGGCCACACGCGCCGCGTGCTCCCGCCGGGAGAAGTCCACATCGCTCTTGCTGCTGCCACGGGTGGCCCGATGAATCATGAGCTCCACGCCCATGCTGCGCAGCAGATCCGGACGCACACCGCCGCCATCCCACCCGAAGTCCACGGTGTTGTTCAGCAAAGTGGTGCGCGCCTGATGCGTCGAGACCGTCACCGTGCGGATGGGCGCGCAACTGGCGAGGAAGGAGACTGCAGCGGCAAGAGCGAACCAGACCGGGGCGCGTGATTTCATGCGCGATGTTCTAGCGGAAGGGGGATGGGAGAGTCAATGAAGAAGCAGCTGTGGAACCTCTTGCCATGGAAAGACCCAGACGCTTTGATTGCGACCATCTCACGGGGCTGGCAGACAGGCCTCTCGCGGGACTGCTGGCCGCGCCATCGGCGAAGCATTGCACGAATCTCAGATGAACCCCAACAACACCATCACAGCCGTTCTGGGCCGCTCCGAGCAGGGCATGACGAGACCATTTCTCTGCCAGCTCAATCGCTGGAATACGTGCTACGTGAAAGGTGCTTACGCGGGGAAGCGCTCCCTGTGCTGTGAATGGGTGGCGGGATGGCTGGCCAAGGCTGTTCTTGACGATCTACCCGGAGGCGTGCCGTCGATCGGAGTGCCGGTCATCGAAATGGCACAGGTGCCACGAGCGTTGATTGAGACCAGTGCACGCAAAGACATTGGCGAACTGGGTG
Organism: Prosthecobacter sp.; assembly: GCF_044226605.1. GTDB lineage: Bacteria > Verrucomicrobiota > Verrucomicrobiia > Verrucomicrobiales > Verrucomicrobiaceae > Prosthecobacter. The sequence goes on from NZ_JBGAGS010000012.1 coordinate 217,656, forward strand.
CGGGCACGGTGTTCGCCTCCTGCCGGGTGGACGGAGCCCAGGAGCTATCGTGGTCTTCGGCACAAGACTGGCCGGCTGAGACGATGGCGGCCCTGCTGTTGACCGATCTGTGGCTCCACAACGAGGACCGTAGTTTATCCGCCAAGGGCGGCAACCCAAACCTGCTGGTGGCCCAGATTCCACCACTGCCAGACTGGGACGAAGAAAGCGCCCTTTGGAAGGACATTGCGAGACGCGAGATGCTGTGGGCCTACGATTTCAACCTGGCCTTTGACGACCACTTTGACCGGTCGCGTTTTTTTGACGCCCATGTGTTTGGAAACATGCTGACACGGTGGCCGGACGGATTTCGTGAAACGATGGAGCCACGACTGCGTGAGGGTGTCGAACGGCTTCCGGAGCTGTTTGCGCAACTGCCTCCCGAGTGGCTGCACCTTGACGGGGATGAAAGTCTGCCTGTGCAACTGGACATGGCTCGTGTATTGTCCGTACTAAACCTGCCCTTCACAGCACCGGAGCACTTTTGGAAACTGCCATGAATCAACCCCAAGCCGCCTGCAACTACGCCGTGCTCCGCTTCCTGCCCTACCCGGAGACGGGCGAGTTTGTAAATGTGGGCGTGGTGGTGAACTGCCTGCAGCCATGCCTGTTTGATTTCCGCGTGGAACCACAGATGACCGGACGCATGAAGGCGCTTTTTCCTGATCAAAACGAGCAGGCATTTGCCGCCGGTGCCGCAGCCATGCACCAGGAAATGATGCGGGTGAAGGCCATGATCCGCGATCCCAAAACCTGCCAGCTTGCATTCAATGAAGCGGTGCGTCCCCGCGAGTCCACTTTCCGTTTTGGTGAAACAAGGACACTGCTGACCACAGACCCGCAGCGCCAGGCTGAAGATCTCTTCAGGCAATATGTACGAATGGAGGCACGCCCGCAGAACAAAGCGCAACGGGCGCTGGCGTAATCGCTTGTTTGGAATCGGCCGCCCGTCATAAAAAAGCGCGGCATCCGTGAAGATGCCGCGCTTGGGGCAGTGAGTGACCCAGGCTTTCTTCGCCTGCATCAACCGTTCCGATCAGCGATGGAACCAGCGATGGAAGATGTTGTGGTGCTCCGTGCGGTTGATGCCGCGGGACAGATGGTTTTCCTCGCGATTGAGGCGCATCTGCTCACGTCCGGTCAGGTGACCACCGTGCCGGGCGAGGTCGCGCGATTCCTGACGCTGGATGTGCTGCTCGCCGCGTTCCAGTCGGCTGGCCTGTGCCGCGCTGAGCCTGCCGGTGGCGACGCCGTTGTTGATGCGTCGCTGCTCGTTGTTCAGCCGGCCGTTCACTTCGTTCACACGCGGACGGAAGGGCCATGCGGCGCTGGCATTGCTGGGAAGGGCAACTGTGCCGAGCACGGCGGCAATGGCGATGGGGAGAATGGTTTTCATGTTCAGTGAGGGGTTGAGGGTTTCTGTTTTTTTGGGTGCGTTCGCAAATTCGAACGTCGCTGATTGAGACGCAGCGAGCAGCGGTATGATTCAAAACCATTCAAACAGCGACAGGGGATTCCGGCCCGAGCTTGCATGGGCTGAGAACCTAGGCGTGTGACGACTTCACGGGGATTACCGCAGGCAAAAGCGATTCAGGATTCTCCACTTCCCGCCTCCACGCCATGCCCCCTCCTGCTATTCCGTGCTATTTGATACCATGCAGTTCAGCATGCTCCAGTGAACGCTTACACAAGCCTCCACGCCATCCACTGCCTTTTCAATGCCGACTTCCGCCAAACCATTGCCAGCAACAGCAAACCACCGCCAACAACCGCAAACGCCCCCTCCCCTACTCCCCACCGCACAGCTTCACCATCTTGATCTCCACCGTGCGGTCCCCTTCCCCGACAAACAGAACGCCTTCCTGCAGCGTGATCGTGAGGTCCATGGAGCGGTCCGCGAGCTTCGCCAGCTCCTGGCTCTCCGCAGCGGGGATCTGCCACACGTGGAGATTGTTCACGCGGGTGAATTTCCCGGCAAGCCCGGCCCACCACGTGGCGGCGGTGGTGGCAAAGCTGTACACGCTGACTTTCTTGGAGCGGCCGCACAGGCGCACGAGCTTCTTTTCATCCGGCTGGCCCAGCTCGATCCAGTGCATGAGCAGGCCGGTGAGATCGTGCTGGCTCAGCGCGGGCTCGTCCGCCTCCCACATGTCCTTGCCAAATTCGAGCAGGCCGAGGTCGTTCGTTTCCGGCGCATTGAGCACAAAGGCCAGCAGGCGGATCATCATGCGCTCCTCCGTCTCGGAGGGGTGCCGCGCGAGGGTGAGCTCGTGGTCTGCGTACACATTGCGGTCCAGGTCCGAGAAGGAGACCTTGGCTTTGTAGATGATTGCTTTGAGGGCCATTGGGGATTCACAAGGAGTGAAGAGCCAAAGCATTAGTCAAGGACTCAAATGGTGACTGCGGTGCCCGGCTAATCCTGCTCGTGTCCTGCTCGATCACAGCGCGTTGTTTCAAGTTTCAGGTTTATTGAGTCTTGCGTAATAGGGTGACGTCCTTCGGCGCTGAGTGGCTGAACTGTTTCCAGGGCGGCTTTGCAGCTGCTCATGGAAGGAGCCAGGAAGATAGCCGTTAGTGAAGCGAGGCTTGGCGAGCGAGAACCACCGGAACAGGTGAAAGATGAATTTTGGCCCAGGGCCGCATGCTGAAGGCATGCGAGAGCTGTGCGCAGACTCCACGTCTCCACGTCCACGCTGGGTGTCAGGAGGTCGCATACCTCCGGCATGCGACCTTCATGGGATGCGGCGCGCTGCTCCGGTCCGGTGGTTCACGCTGCACCGCTTCGCGGTTTCGCTTCACCACCGGCTATCTTCCTGGCTCCTTCCAGGAGCCCATGCCCAGGGCATTTTGAGTCTTCTCCGGCGATTTGTTTTTTTCACCCTATGGCGCAACTCTCAATAAAGTTAAAAGTCAGCGCCGCATGCCTCGACAGCTCTCTTCTCTTATCGCTCCCACCTGGCCTTCGTGCAGCCTTTTGCGCTCCTGCGCCAGCGTGCCTAAAAGGCCCTCGTCCATCTTCGCCGAAGCCGCTCCTCCAGCCACCATGTCATCGGCTGTCGGATAAAGACCTGAGGCGCTCTTTTGCCTCACAGAGGTTTCCAAAGCAGCCGGAAGGGTCACGGTCCCTGCATAAAAGTCTCTCGACCCCGGTCACCACCAAGAAACCCCGCCTTCCGCTGAATAGGATTGCAAAGTTTCCGTTAAACCGAAATGCTGCTCCGAAATTCAACCTGCACTGCCCGGGGGTCCCCCTCGCCACGCGCACGTGTTCCGTATTTTTCTGAGCGACCTTTGATTGACGCCTCGCACACCGCACAAATCCCATCGCACATCCGCTCCCACCACGAACTCCGCACCTCTCACTCCCGCAGATCATGAAGCCTCTCTCCCGCCTCCGCCTCCTCTCTTTCGCCGCACTCCTGCTGGCCGCCGGCCTGCCTGCGGCACACGCTCAGTCGAGACTCAGAGTGCCTGGCGAGCCTCCCGCGGCCGCGCCGGTCTCGGCAGCGACGCTGAGCACCAACTACCGGCTGACGCTGGCGGCGAAATCCGGCGAGAAGGCGCTGGGCCAGATCTCCCTCCTCACCTGTGCCAGGACCATCGATGCCTCGGGCATGCTGGACAAGCCTGCCGATGAGGCCCTGCCCGCAGCGATGCTCTCGCTCCGCGGCACGCTGACGGAGGAGGAAGGCGGTGCGCTGCTGCTGAACTACACCTTTGGCCTCAGCACTCCCGTGGTCTCCAAGACGATGACGTCTGCCATGGGAGCCTCCGCGAAACGCGCGGAGCCCGATGCCAAGGCGGCTGCCGATGCCAATGCGAATGAAAATGCCAGCGCCAAACCGGAGCCTCCGCGCGCGGCTTCCACCAGCCTCATCTCATACCGCGACTCGGCTTCCAGCGGTGCGCTGCGGATGAAGCCCGGCAGCACCTATGAACTCGTGACGATGGCAGGCGTGGTCTATTCGCTGACGCTTGTCCCCGAGCCGCTGAAATGAAGCATGCGGCGCGCCCCTGCGCGGGTGCGCTTCCCTCATTCGCACGGCATCCCTTTGCCGCCACACGCCTTGAGGCGGCACGCTCCCTCACCACGCATTGCACATCGCATCCCATCGCACATCGCATTCCACCTCTTTCGCACTCACTCCCATGAAACTCTCTCCATTCGCGCTACTTGCCATCGCCATGTGCGGCGGCACGCTTCAGGCTCTTGCGCAGGGCGGCTTCACCCAGCCCCGTGAGGAGGCGGCGAAGGCCAACCGGGGAGGCTTCACTTCTGCGCCTCCCTTCAAGCAGTCCCCCGTGGATGTGCTCCGTGCGCCCGGCTCTGCGGAGGAGGAGAAACTGGAAAACGCCATGCTGAGCGTGAACTACCGCATCGTCATCACCGCCACGCAGAACGGCACCCGGCTGGGCGAGCTGATGACGCTGACCTGCGCCTCCGCATTTCAAATGAACGGCGCCATGGACAAACGCAGCAGCGACGAGCCCACCGGCGCCACCCTCTCCGTGCGCGGCGCGCTGACAGAGCAGGAAGGCGGCACGCTGAAGCTGAGCTACGTCATGCGGGCCGAAGTGGCCGTGCCCATGCAGACCATGGGCGTGCCGGGAGGGCCTGCGGTGTGGAGCACGCATGCCTACAAGCACACCGGCGCCACCGGCATGCTCCTGCTCAAGCCCGGACAGGACTACGAGGTCATGACAGTTTCTGGTATCGCGTACGCCATCTCCATCACGCCCACGGAAACACCGCCCGCGCCCAGGCCGCAGCCGCGGAAAAATCCGCGCGGGGCCGCCGAAGACGCCGCCGCGCAGCCCGCCGAAGGCCCGCGCCGCGAGCGCCTCCCCCTTTCAGACGCCGAGCGCGAGGCAGAGAGCGCGGAGGGCCGCAAAGACTACGAAGCCCTCTCTGACGACGCCAAGGAACGATTTCGCGAAGCCATGACGGAAACCTTCCGCGACGAAAAATTCCGCAATGCGCCCACAGAGGAGCGCCGCGAGACGATCAAGAAGCTCTTCGAGAAGATCAAAGCCGAGGACAAGGCGACACCGGGCAGGAAGGCCGCTGAAACCCATGCCACCCCCGCGCCGCCCGCCGCAGCCCCCCTTCCCGAAACCAAACGTCCTTCCCCCGAATCGCGCCATGGCCCGACCGATGAAGACCGGCGCCGCTTCGAAAGCCTCTCCGAGAAAGCGAGGGAGAAATTTCGCGACTCCATGAGGGAAACCTTCATCGATGAAAAGTTCCGCAACGCCCCCGAGGAAGAGCGCCGCGCGAAGATCCGGCAGCTCTTTGAAAAAGCCGAAGCCGAGGACAAGGCGGGGAAAGAGCAGCGCTGAAGCGCCTACGTCCAGCGTGCTGCATCAGACCTGAAGCGCACACGTCCTGCGTGCTGCATCCGGCGTCCCGCCGGATGCCCGCCCAGCGCCCTCTCCACGATGAAAGCGCCCGCAGCGCTCACGCATGCGCGGCAGCGTCCCCGGAGTGCGCGCGCTTCAGCGCCGCTTTCGAACGTCCCCTGGCCTGCGGAAAGCTCCAGAGCACCGGAACTCAAGGCGGCTTGATTGTGGAACAGAGATTAACTCTCAGGTCTCACGCTGTAGGAAACCTGCTCACAGCGTGTGGCCAGGGGGATGTGGCTCGGTATTACGATACCGAGTCGGCACCGTCGCGGTATCGGAATACCGCGCTACATCCCCGCGCCTCCCCGCATTGAGTTACTCGGGAGGACTGGAGCACTCCAGGACGCTCCCGCGTTCCTGCGGCATCAACGAGACCATCAGCTGAAGCCCCCCACGAAGGCTCGTCCTTCAAAAAAACACGCCCGCAGGTGATCACACGCCGCGCGACCCCATGCCCGCATACCAGAAACTACCGGCGAGTGATAATCACCTTCCCTCGCATGCCCCTGTTTGCGCTTTATTTCCAAATGTTCGTTGACATTCCAAAAACGGACCCAAGTAAATTATCATCACGAACGGATTGCAGAGCCCAACCCTCTGCGAGCCGTCCGGGATGGATACCAGAACCTGCTCTTTCCACCCATGACACTGAACTCGATCCCCGAGCTGCATGCTCCACCCCTGCCCGGCCCCGCTGCCGGGAACGGCTCCACCGCCGCCTCCACGACGCCCCCGCTGCTGCCGCCCTCTGGGGCTGAGGCGGCACCTTCACCGGCATCGCCCGCGCCAATGCCTGCACCTGCGGCCCCGGTGTTTCTTTCCCCGGCCCAGCTCGCGGTGGCGCTGGGCGTGAGCCGCCGGACGCTCACCACCTGGAATCAGCGCCGCATCATCCCCTCCGTGTGCGTGGGCCGCGTGCGAAGGTATGAGCTGGAGGGCGTGCGGCAGGCGCTGCGGGCTCATGGGCAGCCCTGCTCCTCCTCTTCTTCTTCCTGCGCCGCTCCCAGCATCGAGGGCGGGGATCATGGGGCGACCGCGACCTATTGATACCATATAGAGCTAGTTTATACCACGCTCGCCACCGCCACGCCCTTCAGCCCCTCCTACTCCTCCTCCCTTATTCCGGGAGCACTCGAGCGCGATCCGCCGCACGACTTCCAAACCAAGGGAGCAGGAGGAAGAGGAAGACGCCCAAAAGCCCCGCCCTGCCCACGCCACCCGCAGGTCACACGCCGTGAGCGAGAACGCCCCAGCCTCCGGCAAACCACCGTCAACCACCGTCAACCACCGTCAACCACCGTCAACCACCGTCAACCACCGTCAACCACCGTCAACCACTGTAAACAACCGTCAACTCCCCCCCGCCCCTTTATGACCACAACACGCGAAACCCGTCCCAGCATGAAAAAGCACGACATACCAGCCCTGAAGGAGCGCCTGCTCATCCCGGAGGTGTGGCAGATGCTGGGGCTGCAGGGCGTGCCGGCAAAACGCTGCCGCTCGCCCCTCCGAGAGGACAGGAAACCCTCGTTCTCCATTTACAATGGCGGGCGGATGTGGAAGGACCACTCCACGGGCGAGGGGGGCGATGTCATCGACTTCATCGCCACTGCGAAGCAGCTGGACATCAAGAAAGCGCTGAAGCTGTTTCTCGACCTGGCCGGCGTGCCACTCGAAGCGCCCTCCAGCCGCCCGGCAAAAACCAAAAGCGCACAAGCCCCCGCCGCGCCCGCACCCCGCACTCCCGCCGCGCCTCATGCCCCCGCCAGGAGCGGCACCTTCCACGTCCCGCACCCAGCGCCCGCACATCCCCCCACCACGCCCACGGATTCCCCCACTGCGCCCACGGCTTCACCGGAGCACATGGCGCAGGCTGTGGCGGCGGTGCCACCGGTGCAGCCGGAGGGCATCCACGTGCCCTTGCAGCATGGCACGGAAAATGACCGGCAGCTCGTGGCGGAGTCGCGGCACATCACACCGGAGGCCGTCTCGCTCGCGCTGGCGCTGCGCACGCTCACGTTTGCCATCGTCAAAGGCTTCCGCTGCTGGGTCATCGTGGATGCCGAGGGCCGCATCGCCGAGGCGCGGCGGCTGGACGGGCAGCCCTTTCCGGAATGCGGCACGCTGGGCAGCCGGAAGGCGCACACGCTGCGCGGCTCCCGCAAAAACTGGCCCGTGGGCGCGGCGGTGCTGCGGCGCGTGCCCAGCTTCAAGACGCTGCTGCTGGTGGAAGGCGGGCCGGACTACCTGGCCGCGCTGCACTTTGCCCACGAGCTGGAGCGCTGGGACGTGCTGCCCGTGGCCATGCTGGGCCGCAGCGCCGGCACGCGCATGGATGCCGAGGCGCTGAAGCTCATGCGCGGCCGCCGCGTGCGCATCTACCCGCATGCCGATGCCGACGGCGGCGGTGTGCAAAGCGCCCGCGTCTGGGCCGCGCAGCTGCACGGTGCGGGCTGCACGGTGGACATCTATGAATTCACCGACCTGCACCGCACCGACGGCAAACCCATCAAGGACCTCAACGACTGCACCGCAGGGCTGGATGAAGCCTCCATGCTCAAACTCCGCGAGAGCCTCATGCCCAAGCCGGATCTCGAGGTGGATCCACCCTATTGAGTCCTCCGCTGCCCATCCTCCTCCGCTGCCAATCCTCTCTTCCTCCTACTCCTCCTCTTCCTCCCTTAGGTTCGGAATCCAGACGCGCCACTCTCGCACAGCGCTCCAGCATTCTCCAAACAACCGCCAACCACCGCAAACAACCGCCCCCCATTTCTCAACGCTACCACAACCTACCATACAACCCAAACCACGACACCACCATGCCCACCATCACACCCTTCATCCCCACCCGCGAAGAGCTCGAAAACTACGAGCGCATGCAGGCCCGCGACCAGTCCCACACGCAAAGCACCACGGGCGCGCCCGCTGCGCCAGCGCAGGGCTTTGACGGCACAACGATCAGCAGTGGCACCAGCAGCAGCACAGCCAGTGGCGTCCCTGCCCACGGCGGCCACGCACCAGCTCAGCCGCATGCCTTGGTACAAACACAGGCGCAACCACGGCCGCCGCTGGCGCAGTTTGTCCTCACGGCGCAGCAGCTTGCGGCGCTGGTCATTCCGCCACGGCCCGCGCTGCTGGACCGCTGGCTGTGCCAGGGAGATCTGGGCTACATCTTCGCCCCGCGCGGCGTGGGCAAGACCTGGATGGCCATGGCCCTGCCCGGCGCCATTTCCAGCCGCCGACCGCTCGGCCTCTGGCAGGCTGGTTCCGGCACCGGTGCGGGCACCGCGCCATCTATTTCCGCCTCCTCTTCCACTGGCTCTTCCTCTGACTCCTCCTCCCTTTCTGACGCCGCCCCCGCCTCAGACTCGGGTCCCATCCCCGTCCTCTATGTGGATGGCGAGATGGCGCTGCAGCTCACGCAATACCGCGCCCACGGGCTGGATCTCTCCCACGTGCATCACCTCCACCACGAGCACCTCTTCAATGCCAACGGCAGCAGCCTGAACATCGGCGAGGCGGAGGACCGCCAGCGCATCACCGATCTCCTCGTGCAGCAGGGCTACCAGGTGCTCATCCTGGACAACCTCAGCTCCCTGGCCAGCGGGATCGATGAAAACAAAGGCATGGACTACGAGCCGATCTCCCACTGGCTGCTCGAGCTGCGCCGGCGGAAGATCACCGTCATCGTCATCCACCACGCCGGGCGAAACGGCTTCATGCGCGGCCACACCAAGCGTGAAGACGCCTGCTCCTGGATCCTCGAACTCCGCGACGCCCGCCAGGAAGCCGACCCCGGCGCGAAATTCGTCAGCCACTTCACCAAACCCAGCCGCAACACCGGCGAGCCCCTGCCAGACCTGCTGTGGCATTTCACCACAGACAAGGTGAGCGGGATCACGGACATCAAATGCGAACTGTCCATCGAGAGCGAGTATGAGCAGTTCATCCAGCATGTGTGCGAAGGGGTGACCAGCCAAAAGGACATCTCTGAAATGATGGATAAAAACAAAGGCACTGTGAGCAAATGGGCACGGCGAGCGCTAAACGAGGGTCTTATTAGTGGCAGTGCGCACAAGCTTCTACCTCCATCGACCGCAGACAAAACTTGCGCCAAAAGCTTCTACGATCCCACCGAGAACGACGATGGAGATGACGATGCGAACAATGACCAATAAGACGACCAGTCTCCGCTGATGCACTCACCTCGGTTGCCGAGTTGCCGCACCTAAGCACGGCAACTTGGCAACCAGCTGATCGGAGACGATCGAGGTTTACATCGAATGTTATTTTGAGGTATTTGATGGTATATTGAAGCAAATAGCGGCGCTTAAAGACTTCTTCCGAAGCGCCCCTAGATGCCCATCTGGCCCCATGGATTTTGCGCACCTCAAATCCCCTTTTACGCCCCCCTCAGCACATTAAACCTCTGAAACAGGCGCATCGGCAGAGCTTGGCGCAGCCGCCAGGTAATCGACATAGGCTGCGATCCCTCACAATGCTGCAGCTCTACGGGGCCGCAGGCATGGTAGGCGTCCCCTTTGTCATACCGCACAAACAGCTGAAATTGCCAGCCATTGGTGGCGCTCTCTAAGTAACGCTTGCCTGCTTCGGTATGAGGCCCCGCGGAATTCTGTGTCTGCCAGTGGAATAGCTCTGGTGTGATGGCGTAGTCGTGGTAAGCGATGCTGGGGTAAAAGCCTTCATCCTTGTTCACGGTGATGAACAGCAGCTCCATGTTTTTTTCTCGCAGTGCCAGCACCCCAGCTTGGAAAGGAATGCGCCGCGTAGGAGTGTAGTAGCCCACTGCGGTAAGGATCTCGCGCATGCTGTAGGAGGCATACAGACGCAGCAGTGTGTCTTCCAGGCCGGGGATCTGCTGAGAGATCAATGAGGATGAAGAGAGCAGAGCAGACGCTAGCTGACTCAGCTCCTCCAGCAATTCCGGAGCCGCTTTTAGTCGATCCAGAAACTGAAGGCCGGTACCGAGTTGGCTATTTTGGCCATCTACCGCATAGGCCAGCATTTGCAGACGCGCCTGCTCAGCTTCGTCAAATGGCGCCCCTTCTCCTAACCGAGAGGGAAGAGCCGCGAAGAAATCCAACTGCGCAGTGTCATCCACATGCAGCAGGCTGGAAAAGCGGCGTCCGAAGTATTCGTCCTCTCCCTGTGCCGTCGAGTCAGTTAGGCCTGCGGCCCGCTTTAGAGCCGTCCAACCACTGGGTGCAGAGCCGCGGTAGATATCAGACACCTCCAAGTTTTGATCGCGGAGAAAGTGCGCCAGAGTGACGTTTGCACGGCCTTTTAGAGAAGCATACCCTCGAAGCTCGCGCACGAGACGCGGCCATGTTTGGTTTACGGCAGCCCGTAAGCTATCCAGCACCTGGTTCTTCGTACGGGATTGAAGCTGCAGGTGGCAGCCCGGCGGAAGAGAGCTGAAACCATTTTCGACCGCGTGCTTGAGGTCATTCCGAGTCAGCCCCGTGATGGTGCTCAGCAGGCGGTCAAAGCGGAACTCCACGCGGTAGCGGCCCACAAAGTCGAGCACGAGGCAACTTAGCTTATCCTTTGCAAGCCGCAGGCCGCGGCCGATTTGCTGCTGAAAGAGCACCGGGCTCTGCGTGGGCCGCAGTAGCAGCAGAGTGTCCACAGCAGGCAAGTCCACGCCTTCATTGTAGAGGTCACAAGTGACTAACACACAGACCTTACCCTCCTGCAGCAGTAGCGGAGCACGCCGCCTCTCTTCCGCATCGGTGCCGCCAGTGATGCATAGCGCCTTCAGGCCTGCCTCATTGAACTTACGCGTCATGAATTCCGCGTGTGCCACACTCACACAAAAGGCCAGGGCCTTACACTTGCTCGGCTCCGCGGTCAGACGTGCCCACTCTCGAATCACCAACCGGGCGCGCACATCATTCCCAGAGACGATGGCATCGATCGCGCTCACTTCTCCGGGTTGATTCCATGGCACCTCGGAGAAGTCTGTGTCATCATCACATCCATAGTACTCAAAGGGGGCTAGCAGCAGGCGATCTAGGGCATGCCACAGCCGGAGTTCCGCTGCAGGGGCACCGTCTGGGCGACAGTCGAAATAGCCGGTGATCGGGCGCCCATCCGCACGCTCCGGCGTGGCTGTGAGGCCGAGCAGGATCGTTGGCTGCACAGCACGCGCGAAGGCGTCAAAGCGCTCTGCAGCCAGTCTGTGGCACTCATCGATCACCACCGTGTGCCAATAGCCTGCACCATGCCGCTCAACAAGTGCCCGGGAGGCGACGCTATCAATGGTGGCGAAGAGATGATCCGCGCCATCCGGCTCGTCTGTGCCTGTGAGCAGTTGACCAAAGGAAGCATCACGCAACACCTCACGATAGGTGCGCTGAGCCTGCAGTAGGATCTCGCGGCGATGCGCCACAAACAGCAGCCTTGGCCTGCCGCCCTCCTGGGCACAGGTGCGGCGATAGTCGAAAGCTGCCACCACCGTCTTGCCCGTGCCGGTGGCTGCCACGACCAAATTGCGCCAGCGTGCATGCGCGCGCTCGTTCTGCAGCGCCTCCAGCATCTCCTTCTGGTAGTCCTTCGGCTCGATGTCAAAGAAGGTGGGGGAAGCAATGATGCCTTCAGAGCCAGACTCTTTTTTCAATGCACGCACAAGCTGAATGCGGTGCGCCTCGATGCGCGGATCATAGGGCTGAAACTCACCATCATTCCACAACGTCTCAAAGTGCGCCACAGAGCGGGCGTACATGGCTTCCTGACCGCGTTGTGTGAACTTCACCGTCCATTCCAGCCCTCCCATCAGCGCCGCGCCGGAGAGATTGGCGCTGCCCACGTAGGCCGATCCAAATCCCGTCTCGCGGTGGAAGATCCATGCCTTGGCATGCAGCCGCGTGCGCCGGCCATCCAGTGACACACGCACCTCGCAGCCCGGTAGGCCCGCCAGGGTGTCCAGCGCTGCTACTTCGGTTGCCCCAGTGTAGGTGGTGGTGAGCACACGGATCTGCGTACGTGCTCGTCCCTGCGCATCCAAGGCCGTCACGGATTTCAGTAGGTCCTCGATTTTGCGAATGCCAGAGACGGTGATGAAGCTCACCAAAATGTCTACCCGATCACAGCTGGCGATTTCTCTCCGTAGTTCCGTGAGCAGCGAAGGCGAATGCTTGCCCGCGGTGAAAAGCCAAGGTGCCAACAAGCCTGTTTCGGGTGGTGACAGCTCTTTGTCTCCACGGAAGATACCACGCAGCACCTTCGGAGGAGAGAGCAGATCGCTGGTGTCTAGCGTGCTTTCTGAGTTACGGCCCCGCAGGTGAGCCAGCAATTCGTTCACCAATGCGATCTGTTTGGTTACACGTTCAGATGCATCACCGTCGAGATCGTCCAGCAGCTTTGCGAGCAGTGCGTGCAGGCCCTCCGTGGCACGCTCATGCACCTCCGCCGCCGCCAGATGGTGGACCATCGCACGATGACCTTTGGGCAGCGTAGCGAGCTGAGAATGCGCCTCCTGAGTTAAAAGCTGATCGTAGAGCCCTTCTGCAAATGCCATGCGGCATCCAGTAGCAGTCAGCGCGGGAATCGTCACGACTAAACTTGATGAGGCAGGCGTTCATAGCAGTCTGAGCTGGTGATGAAAAGCCGTGCAGCCTCCAACGATGGGAGCGTGAAAGTCTCTATTTGATTCCCCCAAACCTCCTTCCAGGAGCTTTGACGATCAAAGTTGGCCCATGTTTCCACAAGCAGACCCTGTGCATAGATTTTTATTTCTATACCGGTGTAGTCCGTATCCGCGATCTCGTGATAGCTCCAGTGCAGTGTGACCATGCGCGAAGCATTTCACAGGCGTCCATGGACGATGAGTCAAGCTGCCCATGCGTGCTGCCATTTGCCCTGGTTGCCGAGTTGCCGTGCTTAGGTACGGCAACTCGGCAACCAAGAATTGGGGGCCGCGCTACGGGCGCGCGACCAGCACTTCGAGGGGCTGGATGGCGTCGGAGTCGGCGGGGAGGTGGAGGGGGCCGGTGAGCATGACTTGGCCGGCGGAGTTGAGCAGGTCCACGCGGTAGTGGCCGGGGGAGATGAGGGCGAAGGAGCAGTCGGGGTCTGTCTTCCGCAGGATGGGCGAGCGCTCCACGAGTCGCCAGGGCTTGCCGGAGGCGTCCACCGTTGGGTTTGTGCCTGTACCAATGGCGGTATCCTTGCTGGTGGCGGGTCGCAGCAGGAGGACATCGCCGCCGATGAGGGTGTAGCGCCAGTAGTCCGCCTCGCTCAGCTTGTGGTCGGCGATGCGGAAGGTGACGCGGAGGGCATTGCCGCCGACGGTGAGGTCCACGCGGCGGCTGTGGCGGGCGAGGGTGTCGAAGTCAGTGCACAGAATTTCGCGCTTCCACGGCTGGGGGATGCCCAGTTTGTCGCGCAGATCGAGGCTGAAGCCGGCGCACTCGGCGGGGTCGAGCGTCCAGACCTTGAGGTCGGGCTGGCTGAGGGTGGGCTCTGGCGTTTTGAACTTCCAGTCTCCCGCGCCTGTGTCTTTGCTGAGGTTGAGCTCCAGCATCTCGAAGTGCTGCCGTGAGAGGGGGCTGGAGTGCTGCAGGTGGAGGGTGATGACGAGCGGGCGTGGCTGTCGCTCGCGTGCATACCAAACTCCGCCTGCGACGAGGATGCCGATGAGCAGGCCCGCCCCGAGAAGGAGCCTGCGCCGGCTGCGGACGGGGCGGGTCACCGCGCTGGGCGGAGCGGGGGTGGGGGCGGAGGACATGGGGGAGAAGGATGAATTATAAAGGATGAAACCGGAGGGGGCTGCGGCGGTGTTTTCGCTTTGGCAAGATGTCTCAAGGGGACGGTTTGGAATGGATTGAAATGCCCACCCATGGCATCATTTGAAGATGGAGAATCTAGGCTTATTCGAGGGTTCACCCAAGCAGGTCTTGCCGAAAGAGCAGGCCTTGGCCTTGTTTCGGCAGAATCAGCAAGGCCGGACACTTACGCGGGTGCCGGGAGGGCAGTTCGAGTGTATGGCGAAGAAGCCCGACTTGAGCCGAGGGGACGAGATGGGCGATGCCAATCCGCAGACTCTAGACGTCTAGCATGGAGTTCTGGCCGCCACTCGCTTCGGCGGAGCGCTTTGATCGAGGACGAGTAGGAGTAGGAGGACGAGTAGGATTGGCAGCGTATCCGCCGCCGGGCTTCACGGCCTGCGCGTCTGCTGCAGGGCTTCTTCCTTGAGCTTCTGAATGGCTTCGTCGCCCTGGGCGATGAGGGGGTCGAACATGGGGATTTCTTTGGCGTTCTGGCCCTGCTCGTGTTTGCGGAAGCCGAAGAGGTAGGTCTCGTTGTGCGGACGCCAGCGGTTGAAGAAGAGGGTGTCTTTGGCGATGACGGCGCGGCGGAGATTCTCCAGCGCGGGGGTGGGGGCTTCGGGGAGCTTGAGGCCGAGGCCTTCGATGAGCTTGGCGCTGAGCTTTTCATACCCGGCCTTGGTGTAGTGCACGCCGTTTTCGGTGAGTGGCTGGCGGATGACGCCGGGCTTGGGCAGGCCGCCCATGAGCTCGAACCAGTCGATGAAATAGGCGTTCTGGGCGAGGGCGAATTTCCTCAAGGCATCGCGCAGGGAGGAGAGGTTTTTGTTTTCGGCGCTGAGGTCGGGCAGCGGGGGCGGGAGGGTCTCGAGGGGCGGCGGGGTGGCGATGATGATGCGGACGCCGGGGGACTTGGCGCGGATGAGCTCGATGAGGCTGCGGTAGCCGCTGAGGAAGTCGGGGAGCTGGCCGAGGCGCTCGAAGGCGAGCTCGCTGCCGTAGCAGAGGAGGACGACGGTGGGCTTGAGCATCTCCAGGTGGGTGGAGAGGCGCTGCAGGCCTTCTTCGGGCGGGCCGAAGTAGGAGCGGGCGTGGCCAAAGACGGTGTCGCCGCTCCAGGCGAGATTGCGCACGGTGACTTTGTCTTCGCCGAGGGCGAGATCGAGCCGCGGCTCAAAGGAGCCGTAGTCGTGCTCGCGCTCGAGGACGGTGTTGCCGAGGAGGACGAGGCGGTCGCCGTCTTTGAACTGAAAGGTGGCGGGCTGCGCAGGGGAGCCTGTGCCGTCAGCGGAACCAGCGGCTGCAGGTGCGGCGGCGGCACCAGGGGCCGCAGGCTCTGCGGGGGCTTGGGCGCACGCGGCGGCGGGTGCCAGTGCCAGTGCGAGTACGGATGCGAAGGTCGCGCCAGCGAGCGCGCTGTGTCCGGCCAGGGAGGTGAATTTCATGCGGGGCGTATTGGAGCGGAGAGCGCGGGAGGTGTCTAGGGGGAGTTTGGGGTGGATGGCGGTTGTTTGCGGTGGATGGCGGTTGTTTGCGGTGGATGGCGGTTGTTTCTCGGAGGCGCTTGGGCGAGGTGCGGAATGGTGAGTGCTGCGGGGCGTTCCCAGAGCGAACTAAAGTTCGCGAGTACTTTGCTGCGGCTTGCGGTGCGCCTGGTTTGCGGTGGATGGAAGGCGGAATCTTCCTCCTCCTCTTACTCCTACTCCTCCTCCCTTTTTCGAGTGCTTCGTGTGGCCGAAACGTGAACGCGACGCCCCCAGCTTCCCCAAACCAAGGGAGTAGGAGGAAGAGCAGCGCCCCAGGTGCGGCAGTGCGCTGACATTCCTCATTCCATTCTCGCACAGCGCCGGGTTTGCTCCATCATGCGCCCATGCCCACCACTTTGCGCGACTGGTATGACACGCCTCTTTATTACGACATCGTCTTTGACGACGGCACGGTGCGGGAGGCGGATTTTTTGGAGGGTGCCTATGCGCGTTATGCGGTGGCAGCGGCGGCGGGTGGGCGTGGTGGTCGGGTGCCGCAGCGGCGGCGGCTGCTGGAGCCTGCGTGCGGCAGCGGGCGGCTGGCGCTGGAGATGGCGCGGCGCGGGTGGGAGGTGTGCGGCTTTGACGGCAATGCCAACATGATCGCCTTTGCCCAGGAGCGCCTGGCTGAGGCCGGGCTGCGGAAGAAGGCGCGGCTGTGGGAGGACTGGATGCAGAGCTTTACGCTGCCGAAAGGGGTGAAGGGCGGCTTCGACATGGCGCACTGCCTGGTCAGCACGTTCAAATACCTGCTGGCGGAAAAGGATGCCGCCGAGTGCCTGCGGCGCGTGGCGGCGGCGCTGCGCCCGGGCGGTGTGTTCTTCCTCGGCCTGCACCTGACGGATTACGATCGCGAGGGCGATGAGCACGAGCGCTGGGTGGCCCGCCGCGAGGACGTGCATGTGGTGTGCAACACCCATACCTGGGCCCCGGACCCCAAGGCGCGCCTGGAAAACCTGCGCACGCGTTTGAAGATCACCGATGCCGGCCGCACGCACACGCAGGAGACGCGCTGGCAGTTCCGCACCTACAGTGCCGCCCAGCTCAAGGCCCTGCTGCGCAAGGTGCCGGAGCTGGAGTATGTGGAGTGCTACGATTTCACGTATGACCTCGCGGAACCGCGCCGTTTTGACGATGCGTACGCGGATGTGCTGCTGGTGCTGAGGAAGCGGGTGGGGTGAGAGGGGGGCGGTCGTAGCGATGTCCGGAGGTGGGCAAACTCTCGCGCCGTGAGCTCGCGGCGGCGGCTTTTTCCATGCGGCAAGGACGGCGGACCTTTTTGGGCGCCTGCGTTGACATAGAGCATTTTAAATAATTATATAGCCATTGTGGCGATGACATGCTATGAAGGCACATGGCCACACTCTCCCTTGATTTGCGTGAACGCATCCTGAGTTCTTATGACAAAGGCGAAGGCAGCCGCGATGAGATTGCGCACCGCTTTCAGGTCTCCCTTGGCATGGTCAAAAAGCTCCTGCAGCAGCGGCGCCACACCGGATGCATCAAGCCACGGCATCACCTTGCCGGGCGCAAAAAGCTCATTGTAGCCGCACACCGCATGGCCATTCGGCAGCATCTCAAGGGCAAGCCCGACATGACACTGGCCGAACTGCGTGATGCATTGGGGCTGGAGTGCACCCTGCCCGCGATCCACTACGTGCTCGTGGACATGGGGCTGACATATAAAAAAAGACGCTCCGCGCTGCCGAGCAAGAACGCGAAGACGTCCGCAAAGCGCGCCGCCTCTGGAAGCGCAAGCAAGGCGGGCTAGAGCCTTGGCGGCTGGTCTTTCTCGACGAGAGCGGTGCCAAGACCAACATGACCCGCCTGCGTGGCAGAGCTCCGCGCGGTCATCGGCTGCATGCAGCAGCGCCGTGTGGCCGGTGGCAGAGCACCACCATGATCTCCTCCATCCGTCTCGATGGCACCACGGCTTGCATGCACCTCTCTGGAGCGGCCGACACCGCCGCCTTCGTGGCTTACATCGGCCAGGTGCTCTGCCCAACGTTGCGGCAGGGCGACATCGTTGTGATGGACAACCTCGCGGTGCACAAAAGTCCCGTAGTTTTGGAGCTGGTGAGGGCGGTTGGCGCTGAAGTGCGGTTCCTGCCGGCCTACTCACCGGATCTCAACCCGATTGAGAAGATGTGGAGCAAGATCAAGGGGCTGTTGCGCAGCGCGGAGGCACGCACGCCCGCGCAGCTTGATGAAGCCATCACCATGGCGTTCTCAAAAATCACGGCCAAAAACGCCATGGGTTGGTTTGCCTCTTGTGGCTATAGTATTTTTTAATATGCTCTAGACCCGGATCTACGGACCCGGCGCAGCGGTTCCCTACCAGTCCTGTGGCTGCGCGCTGTCGCGGGCGGGGGTGCGACCGCTCAAAGCGTTGCGCGCCCTCCAGCGCGGGTAGGGACGCGTTGCGCCGCGTCCCTGGAATCCTCGTCCCAGCGCAGGCTGCCGCCCCTTCGCCATCCCCCTTTCCAAAAACTCCCGTCGCCCAGCGCCTGCGTGCGCGCCCGACCGGAGCATCTCGTCCCCGCAGCTCACATCGCGGCATGAAAATTTCTTTTTGGGGTCTGTCCCGGCTGCCGCCACTTCTAGTCTTGCCTTTTCGGCCACGTTCCGGCTATAACGGCTAAAGATTTTCCACCCGCGGATTCCGAAATCTTGAACAAATGTTCTAATAAATCGGACAGCTGTTGGTTGAATCTTCTGACGCCCAACCAACCACCATGCGTTTTCGTGCTTTTTTGATCCCTTTCGCGGCTCTTTTCGTCGCCGCCGTATTCTATGTGTTTTTTGTTCATGAGCCTGCCGGGCCGGAGGGCGGGGCAAGCAGGGGACGGGGCTTGCGGGGGCGGCCTGCGGCGGGCGGCGTGGACTTGAGCGCGACTGCCGAAGGAGTGGCACGCACGGCGGCGGCGGAGGCTGCGCCGGCGGACCTGGATGAGAAGGTGCGCATGAAAATCAAGGCGCTGGGGGAGATGGCGGCTTTCACGGAGTGGAGCCAGAGCTACCTGAAGGCGGATGACGCGCAGAAGGCGAAGCTGCTGGCGGAAGGCGTGAAGCTGGCGGAGGCGCGCCGCCCGGTGATGAAGGCGCTGATCAAGGCGGACCCGCGCAAGGCGCTCACGGACGCGGTGCCCATGGTGGTGCGCCAGAAGCTGCCGCCGGAGGTGCTGCAGCAGCTGGAGCAGCGCCTGAACCAGCGCATGGCGGTGACGGTTTACCAGGGCACGCCGCCTCCGGGTTCTCCGCCGCTGGCGCCGGGGGAGACGCTGACCCACCGCATCGCGCAATCGGAGAGCGACGGGGCTTTCAATCTGTATGTGTATGGCCGGCGCGACCAGATCGTGATCAACACGCCAAACGCCGCCATCAATGGCGTGCGGCTGGACCGCGAGATCGCGGCCAATGAGTCGCCTCTGCGCGTGCTGGAGGTGGGCGAGGTGCCGGACGCTTCGAAGGCGCAGGTCACGGTGTGCCCCATCAGCGGCATCACCTCGGCGGCCGAGGATCAGACCTCGCAGGCGGTCACGGAGGCGCAGGCGGACACGGTGGTGGAGACGCCGGAGGAGGTCGTGCATCTGTGCGGTGGTTATCACCGCGATGCGTACTCGCAGCAGCTCGTCTATGGCGAGGGCGCCACGGGCGGGCCCACCAGCATCAGCGGGCCGCTGCCGGCGGCTCCCACGCCCGCGCTGGGGCAGCTGAAGGTGCTGTACATTCCGCTGACCTTTCAGGACACCAATGCCGTGCCCTCCACCGAGGCGGCCAGCTACCAGGTCATGCGCGATGTTTCCAACTACTACCTGCAGTCCTCCTACGGCAAGCTGACCACGCTCACCACCGTGACGCCGCCGATCAAGCTGCCGAAAAACGAGGCCTGGTACGTGCAGCGGGACACCTCCAATGGCGGCGATGTGGACGGCCTGGGCCTGGAGATGACGCATGCGCGCGAGGAGGCGCGGCGCATCGGCTTTGACTACAATGACTACGACGTGACCGTGGTGCGGCTCAATGGCGGCGCGCGCCCCACCGGCGGCTGGGGCGGCGGCAGCAATGTGTGGGTGTATGCAGACAGCGTCGGCATCTGCGCGCATGAGATCGGCCACTCCTTCGGCCTGGCGCATGCCAACTACTGGGACACCTCCGGCACCAGCGCCATCGGCCCAGGCACCAATGCGGAGTATGGCGATGTGTATGACGTGATGGGCAGCGGCGGCGTTCCGATCGATCAGTACAACGTCTCCGCCAAAAACCAGATCAAGTGGCTGCCGGACAATTTCGTGCAGAACATCACCACCAGCGGCCTGTATCGGCTTTATGCCTTTGACCAGCCGAGCCTGGACCCGAAAAACCGCTACGCGCTGACCATTACGAAGGACAGCACCCGCGTGTATTGGGGCGAGCTGCGCCAGCAGTACACCGGCAATGCCACGCGCCCATGGGTGGACCAGGGCATGCTCCTCGGCTGGAAGTTTCCCGCCGGAGCCTCCGGCAGCCTGCAGCTCATCGACACCACGCCCGGCTCCCCTTATGGCAAGGACGACGCGCCCATCGCGCTCGGGCAGACTTTTGCAGACACCGAGTCCGGCATCTACATGACGACGGTGAACGTCAGCAGCACCACGCCGAAGTACATCGATGTGCAGGTGAACCTGGGCGACTTCAGCAGCAACACCGAACCCACGCTCACGCTCGCCTCCTCGGCAGACTCCATTCCGCTGGGCGGCACGGTCACCTTCACCGCCACCGCGGCGGATGTGGACGGAGACACGCTGGCCTACCAGTGGCAGCACTGGGGGGACACCTCCGTGCGCATCGTTTCTCCGAACTCAGCGGTGATCTCCCGCACCTTTCCGACGGCCGGCGCTTATGTGGTGAGCTGCACGGTGAGCGACATGAAGGGCGGCAGCATCACACGGGAGAAAATGGTCATGGTGGGAGCCTACACCACGAAGTTCACCATCTCCGGCCGCGTCACCTCCGGCGGCGTGGGCCTGCCGGGCGTGCTGCTCAATGCGAACGGCACCAATCCGGTCATCACCGACCAGGACGGCTACTACACCATCACCAATCTGGCCGCGAACACCTATGCGGTGACACCCCTGCTCTACGGCTACACCTTCAGCGAGCTCTTCAACAACGCCATCACCGTGGGGCCAAACTACAGCGGCGCGAACTTCACCGCAGACACCCTGCCCACGGTGGCCCTGAGCGTGGTGGACGGAACGGCCACGGAGAATTCCGGCGCGGCAGACACGGCGAAGTTCCGCCTCACGCGCACCGGAGACACCTCCCTGAGCCTGGACGTGAGCGTGGCCACGGCGGTGGGCACCGCCAGCACGGGCGACTACACGCTCTCCCCCGCGCTGGCTGCGGGCTCGCCTTTCAGCACCTTCACCATCCCCGCGGGCAGCGCCACGCTGGATGTGGTGCTCACCACGGTGAATGACTCCACCGCGGAAGGGCCGGAGACGATGACCCTGGTGCTTGCCAGTGGGTCCGGGTATCTTGTGGCATCAAATACCGCCGCGGGCACCATCACGATCGTGGACGATGACACCACGCTGCCGCAGGTCGGCGTGGTGGCGTATCCTTCGGCCATCAATGAGAACGGCACGCCCGGCGCCTTCACCTTCACCCGCACGGGTGCCACCACGAATCCGCTGAACGTCGTGTTCACCATCAGCGGCTCCGCGGTCAATGGCACCGACTACAGCGCCATCAGCAGCCCGGTCACCATCCCCGCCGGCGCCAGCAGCGCCACGCTGACGGTGACCCCGGTCGACAACACCACCATCGAGTCCATGGAGACGGTCACCGTGACCATCCCCACGGCGGCGGGTTACGTGCTGACCAGCGGCCAGACGACGGCGACGATCAACATCCTCGACGATGACACGCCGACGGTGAACGTGACCGCCACGGACAGCATTGCCGCGGAGGTGGATCTTTCGCAGTCCGGAGCCATCGCAGACACTGGCACCTTTGTGGTCACGCGCACCGGAGACACCAGCCAGTCGCTGACGCTTTACTACTCGGTGGCGGGAAATCAGGGCTCCGGCGTGCCAGCGCTCAATGGCGTGGACTACGAGGCGCTCTCCGGCGTGGTGGTCATCCCCGCAGGAGCCACGCAGGCCAGCATCACCATCATCCCGCGCTGGGACAATCTGGGGGAAGGCACCGAGCAGGTGGTGCTGCAGCTGGGCGCGGGCCCCACCAACTACCTCGTGGGCAGCTCCGCCTCCGCGGCTGTGACGATCACCGACGCTTCTGCCAACACGCCGGACATCGAGCTGGAAAACATCTCCAGCGCGGCCGAGCCCTCCACCAGCGGCACCTTCCGCCTCACCATCCGCGGCGGCACCGGTGCGCCGCTGGTGGTGCGCTACACCATGGCGGGCACCGCGCTCAATGGCACGGACTATGACAATCCCGCCACGTGGAATGCCGAGAGCTCCGGCGTCAGCACCGCACTCTATGGCGTGTGGGCCGCCAGCACCAGCAGCCAGTGGGCGGTGGGGGACGCGGGCGTCATCCTGCAGGGAAATGGCAGCGTGTGGGCCGCGCAGACCTCCGGCGTGGCCACTCCGCTGCGCGCCGTGTGGGGTGCGGATGCCAGCAATGTGTGGGCGGTGGGAGATGGCGGCGTCATTCTAAAATGGAACGGCACGCTGTGGAGCGCGCAGACCTCCGGCACCACGCAGAACCTCCGCGGCGTGTGGGGCGCAAACAGCACCAACGTGTGGGCCGTGGGAGACAGCGGCACCATTCTGAAATGGAACGGCACCGTCTGGGCGGCGCAGACCTCCGGCATTTCCACCACGCTGAACGCGCTGTGGGGCACCGCCGCCAACAGCGTCTGGGCGGTGGGAGACGGCGGCGTGGTGCGCTTCCACAACGGCACCACCTGGGCCGCGCAGACTTCCAACACCTCCCAAGCCCTGCGCGGCGTGTGGGGCAGCAGCGCCACCAGCGTCTGGGCGGTGGGCACCGGCGGCACCATTTTGAAATTCGGCGGCAGCACCTGGGCCGCGCAGACCTCCTCCTCCACGCAGGACCTGAACGCCGTCTGGGCCGCGGATGCGAACAACCTCTGGGCCGTGGGCACAAACGGCACCATGCTGCGCGCCACCAATGGCAGCAACTGGTCCGCGCAGATCTCCAACGCCGCCTCCGCCCTCTACGGCGTGCGCGGCACGGACGCGAACAACGTCTGGGCCGCGGGCGCCGGCGGCGCGATCGTGAACAACACCGCCGTGGCGGGCCAGCCTTTCAGCGGCACGCTCGTGGTGCCATCAAATACCACAACCTATGACCTGACGGTGCGCCCCATCAATGACGGCGTGGCCGAGGACATCGAGACGGTCATCCTGTCCATCACCCCGGACGCGGCGTACCAGACCTTCAGCGCCACCAGCAGCGCCTCCATGTGGCTGCGGGACAGCAGCAACCCCACCGTGTGGGCGGACGCGCAGATCAACACCGGCGGCAGCGTGGTGAACCGCATCACGGAAAACTCCGCCACCTCCCCGCGCAAATATTACATCTCGCGCACCGGCGCCACGACGGCGGCTCTCGCGGTGAATTTCCAGATGCTGGGCAGCGCCACGGCGGGCACGGACTACAGCATCGTCACCAGCGCCACGCTGACCTTTGACAATGCCACCAGCACCGGCGTGCTCACCATCCCCGCCGGCAGCGCGGGCGCGGACGTGGCGTTCAATCTCATCGACGACCTGGCCTTTGAAGGCACGGAGACGATGATCTTCCACACCACGGACGGCGCCTACTCCAAGACGGCGGACGCGCTCATCTACATCGATGACAACGAGACCAGCTCCCAGACCGTGCAGTTTGGCACCGCCGGAGTGGGGTCCAGCGGCGCTGCCGGAGCGGAAGGCGTCACGACGGTGAATGTCCCGGTCACGCTCACCACCGCGGCGGCGGGTCCGGTGAGCGTGGACTACATCGTGGACAGCGGCTCGCGCAGCTCCACTTCCGGCACCCTTTCCACGCTGTCCCCTCCCTACTGGGTGCGCGTGGTGCGCAGCGGCACCGCGCTGAGCAGCTACTACTCCATGGATGGCACGGCATGGACTCAGGTGGGCACGACGCAGACGGTCTCCTTTGCCGCCAACAACTACACCGCAGGCATCTGGGCCGCGTCAAACTCCAGCGGCACCTCCTGCGTGGCCACCATCGACAACGTCAGCGTCACCGGCCTGGACGCCGGCGTCACGCCCGGCGCGCTCACCTCCGTGACGGTGGGCACCTCCAATCCCACCAGCAGCAGCACCGGGCCGGATGCCAATGGCGTCTACACCATCACCGCAGGCGGCACGGACCTCTCCCAGAGCAGCACCACGGACATCTGCCGCTACCTGGAGTTTCCCATCACAGGCTCGGTGGGCTGCACCGTCACCGCGCGCGTGGTCTCCATCACCGGCGGGGTGAACACCTCCAAGGGCGGCGTGATGATCCGCGAGACCACGGCCAACACCTCCAAGCACATGGCCATGGCGGCGGAAAAGACAGGCTCTGCGCGCACCGTGTACCGCAGCGGCACCACCGGGGCCAACGCCGCCGTGACGGTGCAGCGGCCCTACTGGGTGCGGCTTACCCGCGCAGGCACCAGCTTCAGCGGCCACATCTCCACAGACGGCAGCACCTGGCAGCAGGTGGGCAGCACGCAGACCCTCCCCCTCAGCAGCAAGGTGCAGGCCGGTCTGGCCGTGAGCGCCCGCAGCGACGGCACGCTGGAGACGGCCGTGTTTGACAACGTAAGCATCAGCACCGTGGCCAGCCCCAGCCTCGTGGGCCGCACCATCGGCTTTGTGAATGCGCAGGGCTCCGATGCGCTGAGCGGCGGCGTTTACACCGTCATCGGCTCCGGCGCACAGATCGGCGGCACGGAGGACGAGTGTCACTTTGTGGCCATGCCCGTGACGGGGGACTTCACGCTGGTGGCGCGGGTGCTCAGCCAGAGCGGCGGCGCCGCCAATGCGCAGGCCGGGGTGATGATCCGCGAGTCCAACACCTACCGCTGCCGCAGCGTGTACATGGGCCTGGTGGAAAATGCGCTGGGAGAGTTCATCTCCCGCAGCTCCACCGTGACCACCGCCTTTGGCGATGGCATCGACTACACGCTGCCCAGCGGCTCCGTGACCTTCGCCGCCGGAGAGCGGGACAAAAACATCGTGCTCGCCATCAACCAGGACTCCCTCCCCGAGACCGATGAAACGCTCGTGCTGGTGCTGCGGGACCCCAATGGCGCGAGCCTCGGCACCGCCTCCACCTATACCTACACCATCATGGATGACGACACGCCGCCGCAGGTGCCCAGCGTGGGCTTTGCGGCCAGCACCAGCTCCGTGGCGGAAAATGCGGGCACGGCGGGCATTCTCGTGTCTCTCAGCGCAGTCTCGGCCGCCAGCGCCAGCGTGGACTACAGCGTGACCGGCGGCACCGCCACCAGCGGGACGGACTACGTGCTGGCCAGCGGCACCGTGACCTTCGCGCCCGGAGAGCTGGTGAAGTCCATCCCCATCGCGCTCACGGACGACTCCAGCATCGAAGGTTCCGAGACGGTGGTGCTGTCTCTGGCCAATGCCATTGGGGCCAATGTGGGCACGGTGACCGTGCACACGCTGACCATCACCGACGATGACTCCCCGGTGGTGAGCATCTCCGCGACGGATGCCAACGCCTCCGAGGCCGGTCTTGATCCCGGCACTTTCACCGTCACCCGCACCGGCCCCACCACGGCCTCTTTGACGGTGACTCTGGCACGCACGGGCACGGCCACTTCCGGCACCGACTTCACCGCCATCGCCACACCGCTGAGCCTCACCATCCCCATCGGAGCTTCCAGCGCCACGGTAACGGTCTCCCCCCTCCAGGACACCACCGTGGAAGGTCCGGAGACCGTCATCGAAACCATCAGCGCCAATGCCGGCTACATCGTCGGCACGCCCTCCACCGCCACCGTGACCATCGCCGATGACGACCGCAGCACGGTGAATCTGGTGGCGAATGACGACACCGCCACCGAGACGCCTGGCAACACCGGGCAGTTCACCCTCACCCGCACCGCGCCCTCCACCGCCGCGCTCACGGTGAACTACACCATCGCCGGCACGGCCACCAACACGACGGACTACGCCACGCTCGCCACCAGCGTCTCCTTTGCCGCCAATGAGACCAGCAAGACCATCACCGTAACGCCGGTGGATGATGCCGTCACAGAGGGGGATGAGACGGTGGTGCTCTCGATCACCACCAACGCGAGCTACGACATCGGCGCGGGCGCCTTTGCCACCGTGACGATCAAGGACAACGACTCGCCGCCCGTGGTGTACATCACCAGCCCGGCGGGCAATGCGCCGCTGGTCTCCAGCGGGCAGGGCCTGATGGTGGGCGCCAGCGTGACCGATGACGGCCTGCCGCAGGCGGTGACCATGCAGTGGACGCAGGCCAGCGGCCCCGGCACCGCCACCTTTGCCACGCCCACGCAGGGCTCCTCCGCCGTGACCTTCAGCGCGGACGGCGTCTACGTGCTTAAAATCACCGCCACAGACACGCAGTTCACCGTGAGCGATCAGGTGACGGTGATCGTGGGCAGCGTGGTGAATGCGGCGGACTACATCGCCGAGGACATGAGCCCCACCACGCAGCAGCGCGGCGCCAGCTGGAAGGTGGGCACCAGCTACATCCTCACCGGCATGGGCGCAGGCTACGCCAGCACCGGCACCGATGGTGCGCACATCATGGCACGGCAGGTCGCCGGAGACGGCAGCGTGGTGGCGCGCCTGACGAGCCTCGGCGGCGCTGCGGCCACACCGCTGGCGGGCGTCACCATCCGGGACAGCTTTGCGCGCTCGTCCAACCGCGCCGTGCTGGGCTACAGCGCCGGCGCCCTGCAGTTCCGCACCCGCACCACCCTCAGCGCCAGTGACACCGTGGTCACGCAGAGCAGCGTCACGCTCCCCGTGTGGGTGAAGCTGGACCGCACCGGCAGTGTCATCACCGCCTCCTACGCGCCGGATGTCAGCGGCTCGCCCGGCTCCTATACCGTCATCGGCACCGCCACCACCATCACCATGGCGGACGCAAACACGCAGATGGGCCTCACCGCCACCGGAAACAGCAGCACCGCCGGCCAGCTCTGCACCGCCACCTTTGACAATCTCACGCTCACTCCCACGCCCACCGGCCCTGCCGTGCTCACGGAGGATTTCGGCACCACCACGCCCACCGCCAGCACCTTCGGCTACAATTCCAGCACCGGCACCTACAGCATCGGCGGCAGCGGCAGCATCGACGGCCAGGGCGCCTTCTACGGCTGGCAGTACTACGGCGATCTCATGGTCACCGCCAAGCTCGCCACCGCCAGCTCCTCCGCGCTCAGCGCCATCTCCGGCATCGAGCTGCGGGAGAGCATGGACAGCACCGCCGGGTACATCCACATCGGCCGCAAGCCCTCCACCGCCTTCGGCGGCTTCCAGTGGCGCACCCTGGCCAGCGGCGGCACCGGCAGCGTGCCCGCCTTCAACAACACCGTTCGCTGGATCCGCCTGGTGCGCCAGGGCAACCGCGTCACCGGCTACCACGCTGCGGACAATTCCGGCAGCCCCGGCGCCTGGACGCAGCTCGGCCAGCCGCAGACCATCATCATGCCCGCCGCCGTGCTCGTCGGCTTTGGCGTGGACAACAGCGGCGGCACTGCCGGTGTGCTGAACAACTGCACCTTCACCAACCTCAGCATCGTGCCGCTGAACAAGGCCCCCGTGGTCGCCTTTGCCAGCATGGCCACCTGGCCGCTCTCCCCCGTCAGCCTGCCCGGCACCGTCACCGACGACAACTTCCCCGCCCCCGTCTCCCTCACCAGCCTGTGGAGCAAGGTCAGCGGCCCTGGCACCGTCTCCTTTACCAGTCCCACCGCGCCGACCACCACCGCCACGCTCGGCCAGGCCGGAGCCTACGTGCTGCGCCTCACCGCCACCGACAGCAGCGCCCAGACCTTCCGCGACCTCTCCTTCACCGGCTACACCAGGCAGTTCGAAATCTGGCAGGCGCAAAACTGGATCGCCAACGGCTTCGCGGACCCCAACGCCGCTCCCGACTACGACGCCGACCGCGACGGCCAGGCCAACCTGCTGGAATACGCCTTCGGCACCGCGCCCCTCGCCGTCAACCGCTTCCCCGTGGTCTATGACACCGCCACCGTCAGCACGGACAAATACCTGCGCATGACCGTGCCGAAAAACGCCGCCGCCACGGACGTGACCTTCACCGTCGAAGCCACCAGCGACCTCAGCGATCCCCTCGGCTGGAGCAGCGCCGGCCTCGTCATCGAACAAAACACCGCCACCCAGCTCATCGTCCGCGACTCCCAGCCCATGACCAGCAGCGCCAAGCGTTACATGCGCGTGAAGGTCGTACGCAACTGATCCGGCTCCTGCTCCAGGCTGGTCCGGAGCGGCCACTCCGGCTCCCTCTCCCCGCCCCTGAAAAACGAAAGCCACCAGTGTTCTCTTCGGGGAGAGGGGATACGGCCATCCCCGCATCCCCATCCGGCAATCCACCACTTCTTTAGCCCCAAAGTAGCGCCCTGACCCACACGCCAGCCAAAAAACTCGCCATGGCTGGCACCCGAAATGCTGCTTGATTGTTGGTGACAGGTGGAGATTGGTTGCGCCCCCGTGCCTTGCCTCCCTTTCCCGATATGATTGTGTGGGATAACTTCTTCTGGTTTACCAGCTATATACTAGTGTTCACCGCCCTGTCCGCCTTCGGCGCGCACAGAATCAAGGTGTTATACCATTTTTGGAAGCACCGCAAAGACGTGCCCGTGCCCCAGCGCGAGTTCGCGGAACTGCCCGTCGTCACCGTGCAGCTCCCCATCTTCAACGAGCTCCACGTCGTCGAAAACCTCCTGCGCACCGTCAGCGCCCTCGACTACCCGCGCGACCGCCTTCAAATCCAGGTGCTTGACGACTCCACCGACGAGACCGCCCCCCACGCCGCCAAACTTTCCGCCGATCTCAAAGCCCAGGGCTACGACATCGAGTACCGCCACCGCACCAACCGCAACGGCTTCAAGGCCGGTGCCTTGGACGAAGGCATGGCCACCGCCAAAGGCGACTTCATCTGCATCTTCGACGCCGACTTCCAGCCGCAGTCCGACTACTTGAAGCAGGTCATCCACCACTTCACCGATGAGAAAGTCGGCATGGTGCAGGCACGCTGGGGCCACCTGAACAAGAACTTCTCCCTCCTCACCAAACTGCAGGCCCTCTTCCTCGACGGCCACCTCGTGCTGGAGCAGACCGCCCGCAGCCGCCACGGCGAATTCCTCAACTTCAACGGCACCGCCGGCATCTGGCGTAGAGCCGCCATCGAAACCGGCGGCGGCTGGCAGCACGACACCCTCACCGAAGACCTGGACCTCTCCTACCGCGCGCAGCTCAAAGGCTGGAAATTCATCTACCTCAAGGACGTCGTCGTCCCCGCCGAACTTCCCCCCGACATGGACGGCTTCAAGAGCCAGCAGCACCGCTGGACCAAGGGCAGCATCCAAGTCTGCAAAAAGATCCTCCTCAACGTCTGGCGCAGCGACATCCCGCTTCGCCTCAAGATCGAAGCCACCTCCCATCTCACCTCCAATTTCGCCTACCTGCTCACCCTCTGCACGCTGGTGCTCATGTATCCCGCGAATTTCGTCATGGGCAGTTCCTGGCACAAGGCCGTCTTTGTGGACGTGCCCGTGTTCTTCTTCGCATCCCTTAGCGTCATCATCTTTTACATGACCGCGCAGGGCGCGCAGCAGCGCGGTGGCTGGCTCAAAACCCTGCCGTATGTGCCCATGCTTCTCGCCCTCGGCATCGGCATGAGCATCAACAACGGCAAAGCCGTGCTGGAAGCCCTGCTCAACCAGTCCTCCGAATTTGTCCGCACGCCGAAATACGGCATGGAAAGCAAAGCCCAGGCCTCCAAGCAGCGCTCCCGCTACAAGGCCGGCAAATCCATCGCCCTGTGGATCGAAGTCCTGCTCACCGGCTACTTCGGCTGGATGATCGGCCTCGCCGCCCAGCGCGGCCAGTGGGGCAGCATCCCCTTCCTCCTTCTCTTCCTCTTCGGCTTCGGCTACGTCGCCGCCGGCTCCCTCATGAAACGCTTCTCCATGGCCGCCTTCCAGGCCCCGCAGCCCGTGGCGGTGGAGGCGTGAGGAAAGTTGGAACTCCCCTTGGTGTCAGATCGGAAGCGCGTAGCGCTGGCACAACGGTAGCCGTGGGTGAAACCCACGGCAGGCAGGCAACCCACCGTTGCCAGAACGGTGGAACCGCGTAGCGGTGACACAAAGCTCCGCCCCACCCATCGCATTCGCCGTGGCCAACACCTAAACGCAGATCCTGTGTCACATCGTGTTCTCCACCAAGGAGCGTGCCACGGTTTTGCGGGAAAACCGGCGGGAGGAATTCTTTCGCTACGCCTGGGGCGTTCATCAGGGACTGAACTGCCACCTTCACCGCATCAACGCGATGGATGACCACGTGCACATTCTGATGTCCCTGCATACCTCGCTGTCGGTGGCGGATTACATGCGCGAGCTGAAAGCGAACACCAGCCGCTGGATTAAACAGGAGGGCATCTTTCCTGGATTCGACGGCTGGTAGGACGGCCACGGTGCCTTCACAATTTCGGTTCGCGAGAAGGATGCCGTGATCCGCTACATCAAGGATCAGCAGGTCCATCATCAGCACACGGATTATCTGGGAGAATTGCGGCACATCCTGGATGAGGCGCGGATCAAATACGACGACCGATACATCGCGTAATAGTGAACATGGGCTGAGCGGAGATTTGTGTCACCGCTACGCGGTTCCCGGGATTCGAACATTATTGAGCACGCGATTCCGTGGGTTGCACCCACGGCTACCGTTATGCCAGCGCTACGCGCTTCAGATCCCCCATTCCAGCCCGATCGTTCCCATTCCTCCGCCGAAACAATTCCCTGACTTTCGGCCAAACGAATTAAGCCTCCGTTGGCACCACCTGCCCCAATTTCCAGCGATGCCTGGCCTCAAATCAAACTGCGGTGAACGGATCAATCACAGCCAGCCCGGGGAAATCAGCAACGTTTCGCGTGATGATGGTAAGACCGTAAGCGAGGGCCGTGGCAGCGATAAGACTGTCCATGACAGCCACAGAACGACCTTCCTCATGGGCGCGCTTGCAATAGCGTGCCCACTCCCAGGCGGCGGCATCGTCGAATGGCAGGATGGCATCGGCGAAGTCTTCCTGCATAAACCGCAGCAATCGTAGAAGTTCATTCTTTCGTTTCCCATCGGCCACGGCTTCTGCTCCACGGGCCAGTTCGGCAAGAGTCAGTGCGCTGATGGCGGAGTCTTCCTGATGCGCATCCAGCCACTCAATCACTTTGGGGTCGGGATGCGGCTCATGCCTTCGGACAAGACGTTCGTGTCCAGGAGGTAGATCATAGCTCCAGGGGAGGGCCAAGACACTCACGGTTCAAGGCAAGTTCCAGTCCTTGCAGCCCGCGCAGATGTTCGACGAGCGATTTTTGGCGTGGCTGACTGGGGCGCAGGAGCATTGCGCCTGACGGCTTCAGGATCACACGAAACTCCATGCCATCCTTGAAGTGTCCTTGGGCAAGAACATCTTCAGAAAGCGAGAGTTTGTGATCGGCTTCCAGAGTGGCAGTCATGGTGCAGAGCTTAATGACGGCTGGAAAAATAACAACCGTGATGATGCATGTCCGCGTAGTGACCGCCAGGCGTCTCCGGACCTCTAAAATCAAAAATCGATTGCTCGACAATCGTCAATCCCTCCGGCTCCCGAACACCCTGGCCATGCTCGATTGACGATCGATGAACAACGATTGTTGATTTTAGAAGTGCCCACCTGCGGCATGCTACTCCCCCACCGTAACATTCCCCCGCCATCGGGGTTATGCACCCCCACATGCACCCGCTCCGCAGCACTCTCTCGATTTCCCTCGCCCTCGCTCTCACCACCGCGTCCCTCCGCGCCGCTACCACCGACTGGCCGCGCTTCCTCGGGCCCACGGGCGCAGCCGTCGTGGCAGATTCCAAAGTACCGCTGAAATGGGGAGACACGCAAAACCTGCTGTGGAAGGCGGACATGCCCGGCCCGGGCTCCTCCAGCCCCATCGTGCTCGGAGACAAAATCTTCGTCACCTGCTGGACCGGTTACGGCGCCACGGAAGGCGCGAACAACATGCGCAACCTCACGCGCCATCTCGTCTGTCTCAGCCGCGCCGACGGCAAGATCCTCTGGGACGCCAAGGTGCCCAGCGCTGCCACCGAGGATCCATTTCAGGGCTACATCACCGAGCACGGCTACGCCACGCACACCCCCGTCACGGACGGCGAGCGCGTGTACGTCTTCTTTGGCAAGACCGGCGCGCTGGCCTTCGACCTCCAGGGCAAGCAGCTCTGGCAGACCTCCTGCGGCACCAGCTCCGGCCAGAGGCGCTGGGGTTCCGGCGCCAGCCCCATCCTGAGCGGAAACGTGCTAATCGTGAACGCCACCGATGAATCGCAAACACTCTACGGCCTCGACAAAGCCACCGGCAAAGTGCTGTGGAAGGCCGAGGGCGACTACGGCATGGCCTACGGCACACCCAGCCTTCTCAAACGCAATGGGCAGGAGGACCTCGTGCTCGCCATCCCGCAGGAGCTCTGGGGCATGAACCCGGAAACCGGCAAGCTGCGCTGGTACGCCGCCCACGGCCTCACCGGCAATGTCTCCCCCAGCCTCGTGCCCAGCAGCAGTGGCGATCAGGTCTTCGTCTTCGGCGGCTTCCCCGCCACCCGCAGCGTCGGCGTGCAGATCGGCGGCCCGGCCAAGGGCGACCTCGGCACCAGCGCCATTCTCTGGAACAGCAGCTCCAGCAGCTACGTCCCCACGCCCGTTTACAAAGACGGCCACCTCTACGTCATCAATGACCAGGGCTTCGCCCTCTGCATCGATGCCAAGACCGGCAAGGACGTGTATCGCGAGCGCGTGACCATGGGCTCCCGCGGCGGCGGCAAACCCTTCTACGCATCTCCCGTTCTCGTCGGAGATAAACTCATCTGCGTCTCCCGCCGCAACGGCGCCTTCATCCTCGCCGCCAAGCCCAAGTATGAACTCCTCGCGACGAACGAATTCACCCAGGATCAAACCTACTTCCACGGCACCCCCGCCGTCACCGGCGACCGACTGATTCTGCGCAGCAACCAAGCCGTGTACTGCGTGGGAACGAAGTGAGCCCTGTTCCTGCGGAACAGGGGAGCGCTGACATACCATCCACGGTGCCCGAAGTCTGAACACTTTGTCCGAGGCGGAGCCCTTCCTTGTTGCACAGCAACAAGGCTACTTGGCTGGAGCGACACACCAGACTGGGCCGCCTCCCCAAACGAAGCAGGCGGCCCCTCGCGAGGCCGCCTGCTCAAAGTTGCTCAGTTGCGCCGCAACGGAGTCCTGTCGATTCCACGCCCCATCAGAACTTATACCCCAGGCGGATGCTTCCAAAGTGCGACGTCATCCCTTCGCGGAAGATCTGCGTCTGGTAGTTCAGCAGAAGGCTGAGCGCGGGCGTGATCTGGAAGTTCACGCCGCCGCCGATGACCATGTAGTCGCGGCCGGGCATCTGCGTGCCGCCGACGGCGGTGAAGGGCGCATTGAGCACCTGCACGCTGCTGCCGTTGTTGTGAATGTTCTGCCGCTCGTAGCTCACGCGCAGCTGCGGGGTGATGTCCGCCCAGTCCGTGTGCAGCTTCTTGGAGACGGACCAGCCCGCGCGTGCCACCAGAGACTCAAAGGTCTGGCGTGCATAGGCCAGCGCACCCACACCGCCGCCGGTCTCGCTGTACGCATCCAGACTGCCGTGCAGGTAGTCGATGCCGATGAACGGCCCCGTCACCAGCGTGCGGTCCTGGAAGTAGAAGTTGTAGCCGGTGTTGTACTGCAGGGAGTTCACATACGCGGTGGAGGAGCCGGAGGCCATGGGCAGGCCAAAGCCCGGATTGCGCTCGGAGCCCAGGTTGTAGTCTCCAAAGCTGTACATCAGGCTGGCCCAGACGCCTTTGCGTGCATACGCCAGATACGCGGAGAGCGTGGGCCCTTCCAGGTCCAGGCTGCCGAGTCCGCTGGTGTAGGTCTGGTGGCTCTGCAGGAAGGTGGCGGCAAAGCCCAGCGTCAGTCCGCGGCACACTCGGCGCTCCACTCCCACGCTGCTGGCCCAGGAGTCGATCTGCACACCGGCCTGGCTGTTGATGGGGTTCAGCCGCACATTGCCATAGGCCACGGTGGAGAAGATCTCCCAGCGCTCGTCGGCTTTGAGACGACGCACCATGGGGCTTTCAGGTCCATCCCCCTGCCCTTCCACCACGCCATAATCCAACGAGGCGGAGATGCTGCCATCTCCTTCATCTTCGTCACCGCCGCCGCTGCGCAGGTTGAAGAGGTGATTGTTCACGTCCGTCGTGGCCGTCTGCGCTGCGGCGATGATGCCCAGAATCTCCGCACCCGCCATGGGCAGGCCCGAATTCACCGCCGAAAGCTGTCCGCGAAAATCGGCGATGGAGTAGATGCCCGTGCTCTGGTCAAAGGTGCCCGCCATGCCTGCGGCCAGGCCGAGTGCGCTGTCGTCCACTGCCAGCGTCCCGACGATGCTGCCGTCATTGTTGCCGGCGTTCAGGTTCACAAGCTGCCACTGGTCGCCACCGGCAAAGGCGGTCAGGTTGTTCGGATTGTGAATCACCAGCGTGCCGCCTGCAGTCACGTCCAGCTTGCCATGCAGGCTCAGGTGGGTGGAGGAAAGGGCCTGGCCCGCGCCGGTGTTGTCGCCATCTCCCGCGCCGTAGTTGATGTCAAAGACGATCACGCTGCCCGCGCCCATGACGATGGAGCCGGTGCCGGAGGTGGTGAGCGTGAGTGGCCCGCTCTCATTGGGCGAATTCATGCGGCCCGGGGCGATGGTGCCGTAGATGTACATCGACTTGTCCTCCGCCAGCTGCACCGTGCCGTCTCCAGCCAGCGTGCCGGTGTTGTTCACCGTCAGGTCCGCGCCGCCACTGAGCGTCACGCCAAAGTTCACGGCCAGCAGCGCGTTCACCGTCGTCGCGTTATTCACCGTGAGGGTGTGCGGATCGTCGCTGCGGGAGATGGTGGTGTCGCTGTTGATGGTGAGGCTCTTGATGGTGAAGTCGGTGTCCAGAATCGTGTCCGTCGTGCTCGCATTCGTGGCGGCGAAGTACACATCCGTCGGCGCGGTGGGCAGCGCGTGGGTGTCCGTGGTGCCGTCCACCGTGGTGGCCCAGTTGCTGGAGCCATTGCTGATGTCAGACCACTTGTTGCTCACCGCACCGGTCCAGTAGGCCACGGGCACGGCGGTCAGATTGAGCTGCAGCGAGGTGCCGGTATAGACCAGCGAGTAGTTGGAAGGAATGATGTCCGGATACATGAGCGTGAAGGTGCTCGTGCCGTCCAGCCCGCTCGCCGCCGTGATCAGCGTGTAGCTGCTTTCCGTCAGATCATTGTCCAGCATCAGGTTCAGATAAGCCCCCTCGGCGATGCTCACCGCGCCGGTGAGGTGCAGCGTTGGCAGCGCCTCGCCGCTGCCATGCAGGCTGAAGACGCTGCCGCTCTCAAAGGTGGCCGTGGTGCCATTGAGTGTACCGCCCTCGTAGCCGGTCATGAGGTAGGAGCCGGGTGTCAGCGTGCCGCCCTGCTGCAGCACGAGGCCCCCGCCCAGCGTACCGGTGCCGCCCAGAATGCCGCCCGTCTGCACCGTGGTGGTGCCGGTGGCCGCGCTCTCGTTTCCATTGATGTAGAGCACGCCGCTGTTCACCGTGGTGGCACCCGTGTAGGTGTTCCGGCCTCCGATGTAGGTCAGCCCCGTGCCCGTGGCCAGCAGCCCGCTGCCACCGTTGTCCAAAATCGGTGCAAAGACAAAGACTGTGCCGTTGCCGAGGTAGTTGTTGAGCATCATCACTCCGCCTGCGGTGGTGGTGGTCAGGCCGTTGGTCTGCGCAAAGCTGGTGATCTGGTAGTTGTTTCCGGTGGGGGCACTGCTGCCGAAATTCCACACGTCCGCGCCCAGATTGGCACCATCCAGGGTCAGGGCACCGGTGGCAGCCGTGGTGTCCACCGTGATGCTGCGGGCGGACTCGTTCGCGGAGATGATCATGTTCAGGCTGCCGGGGCTTGTGTAGGTGCCATTGGCGTCATTGACGAGGTAGTCCACGCCCGGCAGCGCGCCGGTCACGGGAAGAAGTGACGTGCCGGTCAGGCGGATCACCTGGCCGTCAGAATCCACCGTCGCCAGGCCAAAGCCGGTGCTGTCCGTCACCGTGTAGCCGTTGCTGATCGGCTGGCCCGTCGTGAGGCCGTCAATGAAGATGCTGGAGGTGCCTGCATCCGCACCATCGGCACCGCCGGCGGCCGTGTTGAAATTCAGCGCGGACTGTGCGCCCACTTTCAGCACGTCCACAAAGATCGACTCATCGCTTTCGACCACGATGGCGCTGCCGGTGCTGGCCGTGGTGGTCAGGCTGCCGATGGACTGCGAGCCATTGCCGCCCGACAGCAAAAGGGTGCCGCCGCCGAGCACGACAGGCGAGCTGCTGGAAATGGCCGGATGACTGTCGATTTGCAGCTCCAGCACGCCGCCGTTTACGGTGGTGGCTCCCGTGTAGGTGTTCTGCGCCAGAAAGACCACCTGCCCGCTGCCCATCTTGTTGACTGAGATGTCGCCCTGCACCTTGGAGAAAACAAACTGGGGCATCGAATCCGTGTTGGAATCAAAATTCAGAGTGCTGCCGCCGTCCCCCGTCACGCTGTAAGCACCCAGAAAGCCTCCGGCCCCGCCCAGGCCCATGTTGATGGTGCTGCCTGCGCCCACGCTGATGGTCCCCAGCCCTTCGCCGATCAGCACGCCGCTGCCCTCCGTCACATTCAGCACGCCCGTGCCGGCGACACCCACAGCAAGGTGGGTGCTCATGTTCCAGTGGGCGCCATTGCGGATATTCACCGTGCCGGAGGAGCCTGCCTCAGAGCCCAGCACGCCGCCATCGCTCACCAGCGAGCCGCCATTCACGTCCACCACAC
Organism: Prosthecobacter sp.; assembly: GCF_044226605.1. GTDB lineage: Bacteria > Verrucomicrobiota > Verrucomicrobiia > Verrucomicrobiales > Verrucomicrobiaceae > Prosthecobacter. The sequence goes on from NZ_JBGAGS010000012.1 coordinate 254,563, forward strand.
CCGTGCCGCGCAGGCCCACCATCAGATCGTGGCTTTGGCTCATGTAGCCATTGGGTCCCACCATGACCGTCCCTGTGGAGCCCGCCTCCGTGCCGATGGCACCGTCAGCGCCAGCCCAGAAGCTGCCGTTTTTCACATTCAGCACCGCATGGTCCCCCGCCTGATAGCCCACGTAGGCTGAGGAGTTGTTGTGGATGTAGCCGCCGCCGTCAATCACCACCGTTCCGTGGGTCAAATAGGTCTTTCCTCTGTAGTTGCTGTCTCCCGTGAGGATCAGGGTGCCGGTGCCATTCACCTGCAGGCTGCTGAAGTCAGTGTCACGGATCGCCACCCCGAGCGTCACCGGTGCCTGATTCCAGTTGTTGATCTGCAGGGTCCCGCCCCCCGTTGTGGCGCTGATGCTGGCGCCGCCATCTGCTCCGGCGATCGTGTAGCCGTGAGTGCCCACGCCTCCGAAGTTCAATACATCCGTGCTCAGGCGCACGCCGCTGCCGATGGTAAGCACGCCCTCCCTGGCCGTGGTGTCCACCGTGATGCTCTGGGTCGATTCATCGCTCGTGATCAGCAGCGTGGCACCGCCAGCCGCCGCACTCCCGCCGTTGTTGTTGTCGATGAGGTAGTCCGTGAACTCATCTGCGCCGCTGGCTGGCAGCAGAGCCGTGGTGGTGTCCCGCACCACGTTTCCGGTGTTAAAATCCGTCACCGCCAGACCAAAGCCCGTGGAATCCGTGAGCGTCATCGAAGGGCTGCTGACCAGCGATGCCACAACGTTTCCGCTGCCCGCCGTCTGCCCATCCGCACCACCAGCGGAGGTGTCAAAGTGCAGCGCCGAATGAGCGCCCAGAGTGACCTCGACGAACTGGAGCGTCTCATTCGCCCCCAGCACGATGTTGCCGCCCGTGCGCGCCACCACATTCAGCCCCTGCAGGAACTGCGTGCCAGTGCCGCTCAGCTCCAGCGTGGCGCTGCCCAGCGTCAGCACGCCTCCCCATGCCAGCATGTTTGACGTAACACCGCCAAACGCCAGCTCCAGCTTGCCTCCCAGCACATTGAAGGCCCCCTGGCCGCCCTGCGTCAGCGTGGTGGTGCCACTGCCGATCTGATTGACGATGATGTCGCCCGCGAACTGCGGATTGAACACGATGTCATCCGTGTGGTTAAAATTCACCACCCCAGTGCCGTTGGCAGCCTCCACGTAGGCTGCATTCAGCGTGCCAGACATGCCCCCGGTGCCGATGTTCAGCGTGCCCGCAGATCCATAATTTGCCCCCAGATAAAGCGTGTTTGTCCCTGCGCTGCCCGCATTCACCACAGCGCCGTTCGTGAGGTTCATCACCGCTGTGCCAGAATCGCCGACCAAGAAAACGTTCCGGTTCACCGTCAGGCTGCCGCCGCTCACATTCAAAGTGGCGCTGGAGAACATGGCACCCGCGGCATCGAAATAGTCGGTGATCACGCTGCCGCCGCTCAGGTTCAGCACTCCCGTGCCCGCATTGCCGAACACGAGCGTCTTCTGAATCATGGACCCGGCGGTCATCGTCAATGTGCCGGTCGTGGAAGCATAGAAGCCCATCTGTGTCTCGTTCATCTGCACCAGACCACCGGAGATGCGCACCGTGCCAGCATCTCCCGCCACAAAGCCGAGCTGCAGGTTCGCAGCGCCGTTGCCGATGCCGCCCGTGCTGCTGATCTCCAGCACCCCGGCTTTCACGAGGGTGTCGCTCTCGTAGGTGTTCAGCCCGGATATAATAAGCGTGCCAGCGCCCGTTTTGTTGATCCCGCCGGTGCCGCTGATCACTCCGCTCTGAGTTGCTGTGCCAGCGTCCACAGTCAGCGTGGCCATGCCGCCGACCGTGTCCAGTCCGACGGTGCTGTTTTGCCCGTCTGTGTAATTGACGACAAGAGGCACGCCCAAAACCTGCAGGGGCATGGATGTCATGGCCGTGAAGCAACCGAAGAACAGGGCAAACTTACCAAAGAGGGGGCATTTCATGGGGGGGAGTTCAGGGGAGATGGGAATTCAGAAAAAAAACTGCGTGTAACGGGTGCTAAGCCGAGGCCAGACCTAGGAAATTGACTTGCGCTTAACCACTGAGAGGAGACTCATAAAACAGCCCAAAACGGTCCACATTAACCCGTTCATTAACAATAAAGTATGAACGTGTCGGCCACCTTCCACGAGTCGCGACCTCCTATAAAGCCTGAGTGCATGGAGGCAAGCAAATCAGGGGCCTGATGCCCCCTCCTGATACAACTATAGGCTTTTTCTTTATCAACCCTCTCCTTTTCGTACCTGTTTCAGTCCTTTTGTGCTGCGCAGCGGCGGTTTCCCCTACGCAGGCCGTTTTGCCCCTCAAAACCACCGCGAAAGGCCGCTGCGTGTGCTGCGTAGTCCTCGGCCATGATCCGCACCCTGCTCTTCGCCGTCGGCGCCTCCGCGCTGCTCTCCCTCCATGCCAGTGCCCAGAACATCCGCGCCGGCATCATCGGTCTGGACACCTCCCACGTGCTGGCCTTCACCAAGACGCTGAACACCACGCCGCAGAAGCCGGAGGTCATGGGCGTGCGCCTCGTGGCCGCGTATGCGCAGGGGTCCAAGGACATCCCCTCCAGCACGGAGCGCGTGCCTGAGTACACGCAGAAGGTCAAAGACCTGGGCGTGGAGATCGTCCCCAGCATCCATGAACTGCTCGACAAAGTGGACGTGGTCTTCCTGGAATCCAACGACGGCCGCGTGCACCTGGAGCAGGTGCTTCCGTGCATCGAGGCGCACAAACCGGTCTTCATCGACAAACCCATCGCGGGCACCCTCGTGGATGCCATCAAGATTCTCGATGCCTCCAAGAAGGCCAGCATTCCCGTGTTCTCATCCTCCTCGCTGCGCTTTGGCAAAGGCACACAGGCCGTGCGCGGCGGCAGCATCGGCACGGTGAAGCAGGCCAGCACCAAGAGCCCCGCCAGCCTGGAGCCTCACCACCCGGACCTCTTCTGGTATGGCATCCACGGCGTGGAGTCCCTCTTCACGGTCATGGGCACCGGCTGCAAAAGCGTGAAGCGCGGCACCGTCATGGAGGAAGTGACGAATGTGGACAAGGCCACCAAAAAGGAGACCAAGGAAACCGTCAGCCGCATCACCGTCACCGGCACCTGGGAAGGCGGCCGCACCGGCACCTTCACCGAAGGCAAAGGCTACGGCGGCAAAGCCATCGGCGACAAAGGCGAGGCCGACATCGGCACCTACGACGGCTACGATCCCCTGCTCTACGCCATCGTGCATTTCTTCCGCACCGGCGTCGCCCCCGTGACCTCGGAGGAGACCCTCGAAATCTACGCCTTCATGGAAGCCGCCGACGAAAGCAAACGCCGCGGCGGTGCTGAAGTCACGATCAAGGAAGTCATGGACAAGGCGCTGGCGGAGGCGCGCAAGTAGGCGCTCCAGCGACCTGTCATGGAGGACGGACGGTGCCGAATGCCCGCCCGTCCTTCCGCATGTACATTTCCTAATGCCATCCGCGAGATTGCACTCAGGAAACACCTTGCCTCAAAGCAAGGGTGGCTGCTATAAGCGGCGAGCATGATTTCCACCACCCGCCGTTTCCTCTGCTCGACCTGTGTCCTGCTTGCCCTGGCATTGACTGCAGAAGCCGCGAACGTCAGTGCCACCTGGAACACCGCCGCCGATGTGCCCGTGAGCGCCAGCGGCTACACGGCCACAGGCAGCACGGTAAATTTCACGCTCAACTTTGCCCCGGCTCCCGGTGCCAGCCTCACGGTGGTCAGCAACACGGGCAGGTCCTTCATCAGCGGCGAGTTTGACAACCTCGTGCAGGGTCAGGTGGTGAACCTGAGCTACAATGGATTGAGCTACCCCTTCGTGGCCACCTATTTCGGCGGCACCGGCAATGACCTCGTGCTCGTCTGGGCTCTCAACCGCCCGGTGGCATGGGGCTCCAATTCATCGGGACAGCTTGGACTCGGGAACTTCCTCATCAGCTACAACCCTTCACCCTCGCCGGTGATCGTGGCTGGCACGCCTCTGGCCAGCCGCACCCTCCTGGCGGTCTCGGCGGGCGGTGCACACAGCCTAGCCCTGTGTTCCGATGGCAGCATGGCAAGCTGGGGTCAAAATGCGTTTGGCCAGCTCGGCAACAATTCGACAAGCGACAGCCAGCGCGCGGTGAGCGTCACCACCGCAGGCACGCCGCTCGGTGGCAAAACGGTGGCCGCTGTCAGTGCGGCGGCCGTCCACAGTCTGGTGCTCTGCTCAGACGGCACCCTGTGCACCTGGGGCGCCAACCTCAACGGCCAGCTCGGCAACAATTCGACGACCACCAGCAAGCTGCCCGTCAGCGTCACGACCGCAGGCACCCCGCTTGACGGCAAATCCGTCGTCGCGATAACCACGGGCTTTTATCACAATTTGGCGCTCTGCGCTGACGGCACCCTGGCCACGTGGGGCATCAACGGCGACGGCCAGCTCGGCAACAATGGAACCGCCAACAGCAGCGTGCCCGTGGCAGTGACTACAACGGGCACGCCGCTTGCAGGCAAATCGGTGGTTTCAGTCGCGGCGGGCGCCCACCACAATCTCGCGCTCTGCTCGGACGGGACGATCATCTCCTGGGGCTACAATGGCTCGGGTCAGCTCGGCAATGGCACCACCACGAGCAGCAAGGTGCCGGTGGCCGTCTCGACGGCAGGCACCGTCCTGGAGGGAAAAACCGTCGTCGCCGTGGCCGCCGGAGCCTACCACAGCATGGCCGTCTGTGCAGACGGCACTGTGGCGAGCTGGGGGGACAACTCGAGCGGCGAGCTCGGATTCTACGGCTTCTCTGTGATCAGGTTTCCTCAAGCGGTGAATACCAGCGACGTGCTCTCCGGCAAAACCGTTGTCTCGGCGGCGGGCGGCACTCATTTCAGCGTGGCACGCTGCTCTGACGGACTGCTGGCGGCCTGGGGAAAAAACGACGCAGGCGAACTCGGGAACAACCAGGCAATCGGCACCTCCTACACCAGCAGTTTTCCCGTGGCGGTGGACAGGAGCGCGCTTGCCGTGGGAGAAAGCTACGTTCAGCACGCCACGAGTCCGGGCGCCTCCCACAGCCTGGGCTTGGTGGCATCTCCCCTGCCCGCTACTCCGACGGTGGTCACACTGGTGGCCTCCCCCGTCTTTGCCGGCAGCGTCACTTTGAGCGGCACGGTGGATGCGAATGGCGGCGCGGCATCGGTGTCTTTTGAATACGGCACTGGCGTCAACTACGGCTCCATCGCCGCGAGCACGCCGAGGACCGCTCTGGGCGCAGGGGCCACCACTGTGAGCTGCACGCTGCCGTACACCCAGGCGAATGCCACCTACCATTTCCGCGTCAAGGCCACCAGCAGCACCGGCACCGTCTACGGCAGCGACATGACCTTCACCACACCTTCCGACCTGCAATCCTGGCGGGAGATGAAACTCAACACCTCCAGCAACAGCGGCCTGGCAGCCGATGCCGCGGACTTCGATGGCGACGGCATACCCAACCTGATGGAATACGCCCTCTCCCTCAACCCCACGAGTGCCAGCACGCTGCCCACCACTTCGGCCATCAACGGCACCAACTTTGAGTTCACCTACTTTCGCAGTCTTTCCGCCTACGCTTACGGCACCCAGTACAACGTGGAATGGAGCACCTCGCTGCCCGGCGTCTGGAGCAGCGCCGGCGGGGTGGAAAGCGTGCTGAGCACCAACTACCAGACGCAGCAGATGAAGGTCGTGATTCCCCTGAACGGAGCCACCACGATGTTTGTGCGGCTGTCCATAACGGCCCCGCCGTAACTGGGAACGGATGGCACAGCCACGGCTGTCAGGCAGAGCGAAAAAACAGTCCTCACTGCCGGCGAAATCCCCGCAGACATCCGGGGTGGCGCCGCAAAAGAGCCTCTTTCTTTCGCGCGAATTTGTTCAACATTCCTCCGGTTACCACGTCTGTAAGTCATGCGCTCCCCATCGCACCGCTGAAAAAACACCAACCTCACACTCTCATGAACGCACCCACCCGTCTTCGTTTCGCGTTTACCTGCGCCGGCATGTTCGCCGCCGGGCTGCCGAGCCTTCGTGCGCAGCAGCAGCCGCTCCCGCCCGCGCCGGCACCTGCCCAGGCCGCGGCACCGAGCCTGCCTTCGGCCCCGCCTGTGGACAAGACTTCGCAACCCGTGGCCGGCTTTGCCTCCAAGATCCTCAAGGATCCCAGCCCCCTGCCCAACAGCGGCCAGGTGCTGATGAGCTACGCGAACGTGGTGGACAAAATCCTTCCCAGCGTGGTCACCATCTATTCTTCGGCTCCTATCAAGGCTCCGGGCGTGGAGCAGATCCCCCCGCAGCTCCGGCCCTTTTTCTACCGTTTCTTTGGCGGCCCGGACGGCTTTGGCATGAATGAAGACGATGAGCCGCAGTTCAATCCCCGCCGCCGCGGAGGCCCGCAGCAGCGCCCCCAGCAGCAGCCTGAAGACGACGCCCACCAGCAGCGCGGAGTGGGCTCCGGCGTGATCATCACCCCGGACGGCTACATCATCACCAACAACCACGTGGTGGCGGACGCCAAGAAGATCGAAGTCGCCGTGGACCACAACGGCACCACCAAAACCTACAAGGCGGAAATCGTCGGCGCGGATCCCCTCACCGATGTCGCCCTCATCAAGATCGAAGCCACCGGCCTCAAGCCCGCCACGCTGGGAGACAGCTCCAAGCTCCGGGTGGGAGACATCGTCCTCGCCGCAGGCGCGCCGATGGAGCTGAGCCGCTCCGTGAGCCAGGGCATCGTGAGTGCCCTGGGCCGCAGCAATGAGGGCATCGTCGGCGGTGGCAGAAGCAATGGCCGCGGCGGCAAGGTGGAAGGCTACGAAGACTTCATCCAGACCGACGCCTCCATCAATCCCGGCAACTCCGGCGGCCCGATGGTCGACGGCATGGGCCGTGTCATCGGCATCAGCACTGCCATTCTGTCCCGCACGGGCATGTACGCCGGCATCGGCTTTGCCATCCCCATCAACATGGCCCTCAACATCGTGGAGGACCTTCTCGATGACGGTGCGGTGCAGCGTGGTTTCCTCGGAGTGGAAATCCTCGACCTTGATCCCGAAACCGCCCGGCTGCTCCAGATCGAAGATCAGGCCGGTGCGCTCGTCAAAAGAGTGGGTGCCGAGTCACCGGCCGAGAAAGCGGGCATTCAGGTGGAGGACGTCATCGTCGCCATCAATGGCAAGAAAGTGGACAGCAGCAGCCGCCTCCGCCTCATCGTCAGCAGTTGCAAGCCCGGCACTCAGATCCCCATCGACGTCATGCGCGAAGGCAGGCGCCTCACGCTCACTGCCACCCTGCAGGTGCTTCCGGAGGAGGCCCTTTCCGAACTCGCCAACGGTACCGGCCGCGGCCTGCCCCAGCGCCCCGGCGCCGGTGCCGGCCCCTCCAACAAAGACACCGTCGGTGAACTCGTGAGCGGCGTCACCATCCAGACCCTCACCCCGGCCCTGCGCGAGCGCTACGACATCCCTGCCGCCGTTACCGGCGTCATCGTCACCAAAGTGGACGCCGACAGCCAGGCCGCCACCCGTGGCGTGGAGGAAGGCGACGTCATCTCCCACGTCAACCGCATGGCCGTCAACAAAGCCTCCGAGGCCCGCACCCTCGCCAAAAACAGCAACGGCAACGTCATGCTCCGCGTCTGGCGCAAAGGCGACACCATGCTCCTCATGATTGGCAACAACTGATCCTCGCCATCTTCCATCGCCCGCGCCTGCTTCGCAGCATGCGCGGGCTTTTTTTGTCCCCTCACAAATCGTAAATCATCAATTGCTCCTGTGCTCTACGACGCCCACAACCACCTCCAGGACGAACGCCTCGACCCATGGCGCGATGAGATCCTCGCGATGCTCCCGCAAACCGGTCTCGCCGAGATGATCGTCAACGGCTCCGGTGAGGACGACTGGCCCGCCGTCGCAGACCTCGCCCGCCAGCACACCTTCATCCGCCCCGCCTTTGGTCTGCACCCCTGGTATGTCAAAGACCGTACCGAGCACTGGGCCACCACGTTACGTCATTTTCTGGTATCCCACCCCCGCGCCGTCGTCGGGGAGATCGGCCTCGACCGCTGGATCGAAAACCCGGACATCGAAGCCCAGCTCGAATGCTTCCGCACCCAGCTCGCGCTTGCCGTGGAGCTGGACCGCCCCGCCACCATCCATTGCCTGCGCGCTTTCGGCCTGCTGGAGGAAACCCTGCGCAGCACTCCCCTGCCCCGCCGCGGCTTCCTCCTCCACTCCTACGGCGGCCCCGCCGAGATGATCCCCTCCTTCGTCAAACTCGGTGCCTACTTTTCCATCTCCCCCTACTTCGGCCACCCCCGCAAAGCCGCCCAGTTGGAAACCTTCGCCAAAGTCCCCTTCGACCGCCTCCTCACCGAAACCGACGCCCCCGACATGTGGCCGCCGGATGAGCTGAATCCCCACCCGCTGCAAGCCGCCGATGGCAAGGCGCTGAACCACCCCGCGAATCTCAAAGTCAGCTACGAACTGCTGGCCAGGGTGTGCGGCATGAACGTGGCGGAGCTGGCGGCCAGCGTCGCTAAAAACTATCGAAGGTTATTTGAATAGAGCCAACAGCGTTAAACTAGTTAATAAGCATGCCCGGATGGCGTGCCTTCAACGCCGTGCGCACCGCATGACTTACCAGAGTTCCACCCAAATGTAGAACTTTGAGTTGCGTTAGTTTGTCCACGTGTACCATCCCCGCATCACCAACTTGCGTTCCGTTTAAATAGAGGCTGGTGAGTTTTGTTAGTTTACCCAAGTGCGCCATTCCTAAATCGCCCACTTGAGTTCCACTCAAATAAAGGCTTGTGAGCTGAGTGAGCTTGCTCACATGCACCATTTCGGCATCTCCTACTTGCTTCCCACTCAAATAAAGACTTGTGAGCTGCCTGAGATTGCTCACATAAGCCATCCCCGTATCACCCACTTGCGTCTCGCTCAGATCAAGAATGGTGAGTTGCGTAAGTATATCAATACCTGCCAAATCTTCATCGGTCGCTCCAAGAGGAACCCACAAAGTCTCAACCCTCCTCAAGTCCGCAGGCGTCAACGGCTCGTCCCTGGGCTTCTGTAGCGTATTGAACACTGCGTCACGAAGTACCGGAGAAAGCTTATGCAGGGAAGCTTCGGAAAACGTGGACGAATTCGCGATCCTGCTCGGAGCACTTCGGGCAACCTGAGCAGAAAAGGGAATTCGTAACAAAGAGAAAACGATCCCATGTTCGAAACACGCCACCGGGATTGTCTGACCACGCTCCAATGCCGGCCGCTGTAAGACAATTTCATCATATTCTACCCGGACAGCTTCAATATCCCCCAACGCCCGCAGATTGTTTCGCCGCGCATCCTTAGCCTCCTCCTGTACTTTTCCGCCCTCCGATGTGCGGTTAGGCATCTGAAAATCCGCATGCCTACACAGAAAATTCGAAAGTCTTTCCAACCACATCAAGAAAGCATCCGTACGAAACAAGTAAGACACCACTTCACGTCCAAGCTGCTGATAGGGACCTTCAAAATGACGCTGCAGAAGGTAGAGTGTCACGCCTTGGGCAAAAAGAAGTGGTTGTTGCGTGCCGTATTCTCGCTCCGGAAGCCTCAACGCACCCAAAGCTGCCGCCAGTTCCTGACTCTCTTGGACAGTCTTCGCCGCTGCATGCAAACGCAAATTGTCTGCCGCCATACGTCCGCGTAAAAGAGCGCTGTTGAGGAGACGCTTGATCTCTCGAGGATTATGTCGCGCTAAGTGCTCCAATCCTCCATGGAGACGCTCGCGTGCAGTTCGAGCTTTTTTTGCTTCCGACAGACCAGCGAAATCGTCCCCCCCCAGCATATGATCCAGATACTGTCCAGTCTGGCTGTTCATACTACTCAATGTATGATTCAGGAAAGCTTGCACTTGAGTTTCGCTGGGCGCCACATCCACCTCCACTTGGAAGATTTTATTCAAATAATGTTCGCTCTTGTGACCGTCCTCTAGGCCATGATCTTTGTACCGCTTCTTCACCACTGCATCCACTACGGTGCGATCCAAACCGCACACAAAGATGAGAGGTTTGATACTCAGATAAAGCTTAATCGCCTCCAATACCTCCAAAGTTACTTCGGGCAAACAACGGTCTAGGTCATCAATGAAAAGCACAATGCGATCGGTGCTGACAGTTTTGACCTTGCCTTTGGTCTCCGTGCGCCTGGGTAAAAAACGCTCCACCCAATCGGCCAGTGTGGTTTCGAACTGGTTGAGATAAGGCTTTTGAGGCTGAGAGACTTTTTCCCATTCGTCGTAGATGTCGCGGAAGACCTCACCCGAGATCTCTTTTTCATCTCCCACGCTGAACTTGAGTGCGCTAAGCGCGTGCAAAAAGCTGCGTCCCAGAAAGGAGCCAAACTTTTTGGCGGCCTCTTTGAGGCCGTTCACCAAGTGTTGGTGATCGAAGCCTTTGACGCTGAACATCGCCAGAATAACTTCGGATATGATTCCACGCCATACATCCTCTCGGGTATGATATTTCCATGGCTCAAACCACACAGGATGAACATTCGGATGTCCGTCCTTCCGCTCATTATTCATGAGATTCCACTCATTGAGCTTTCCCTCCAGCCACTTCATAGCCGACGTCTTGCCCGTGCCCCAGTCACCATAGACCGCCACTGTTAGCGGACATCGGGTTTCCTTGTGGCGTAGGATGTCGAAAATGGCGGAGAGGCGGGAGGCAAGTTCAAGATTGTCCGGCAACGCGGCATCGGCTCCGTCAGTGGCTACATCATCAACGGGATGATCCGAGAGAATAGTCATCCGAGGGGGCACTACCTCGAACCGTGGCGGTTTCGTCGTTGCTGGCGGCTTGCTCATAAAATCACCTATTTATCAACAGTCTGTTTAGCAGAGGCATCTCGGGCACGAAACCTTTTCCACGCACGGAAGCTTTTTTTCCCACAGCTCAGTCACTTCTGAACCAAAATCGATTGCTCGACAATCGTCAATCCTTCCGGCTTCAGAGCGCCATGGGCACACGCCATTGACGATTGTCGAACAACGATCGCTGATTTTTGAAGTATCCCCGGCTCTCCGATGTTCTAACACCGCCGCTAGCTGCCCCTTGCATCCGGGCGCATCAGGAGCGTACGCTGGCCCGCCACCTGCTCTCATCATGCCAAACATGCGCAAAACCAAAATCCTCTGCACTCTCGGCCCTGCCACGGAGAGTCCTGAAGTCCTTTCCAGTCTCATCGCCAAAGGTGCCGATGTCATCCGCCTGAACATGAGCCATGCCTCCCACGACTGGGTGCGCACCGTCTATGCTCGTGTGCGCGATGCCGCCGCGGCCTCCAAGCGCGAAATCGCGGTGCTCATGGACCTCACGGGCCCGAGCATCCGCACCGGGGATGTGGAGCAGCCCTGGCAGCTTCAGGTGGGGGATGTGGTCGAGTTCCGCTGCAAGCCGGATGCGCCGCCCACGACCCAGTACTCCGTCGGCGTGAACTACCCGGAGCTGGGCAAGGATCTCAAAGTCGGCGACACCATCATGGTCGATGGCGGCATGATCCAGGTCAAGGCCACCGAAGTTTCCACCATCCGCGTCATCGGCACCGTCATGACGAAGGGGGAGATGAAATCCCGCCGCCACATCAATCTACCCGGCGTGCCCGTGCGCCTGCCTCCGCTCACGCAGAAGGACTACGCCGATCTCGACCTCGGCGTGGAGCTGGGCGTGGATTTCTTCGCGCTCAGCTTTGCCCGCGAGCCCGGCCACCTGCAGCACCTGCAGCTTCTCCTTGAGCAAAAGCAGAGCAAGGCGCGCGTCATCGCCAAGATCGAAAACCAGCAGGCCATCGACAACATCGACGCCCTTGTGGAGGCCTCCGGAGGCATCATGATTGCCCGAGGGGACCTGGGCAGCGAGTGTCCCATCGAGGACCTGCCGCTCATCCAGCGCCAGATCGTCGAGCGCTGCTCCTACCACGGCCGCAAGGTCATTGTGGCCACGCAGATGCTGGAAAGCATGATCGAAAACCCCGTGCCTACCCGCGCCGAGGTCACGGACATTTTCAATGCCGTGATCGAGCAGGTGGACTGCGTGATGCTCAGCGGCGAGACCAGCGTGGGCCGCTATCCGGAGAGGTGCGTGGAGGTGCTGGACACCGTCATCAGCCGCATCGAGCAAAAATATCCCTCAGGCCGTTTCGCCAGCGATGCACCGCTGAAGACCAACAAGCACAAGACGGTGAAGGCCGCCATCCTGCTGGCCAACAGCATCCCCGGCAGCAAGCTGCTCGTCTTCACCATCAAAGGCGTCATGGCGCATCTGCTTGCGCATCAGCGCCCCGAGTTTGCCCCCATCTTTGCCTTCACGCCCAATCTCCACGTGAGCCGCACGCTCGTCACCGCGCGCGGCGTCAATCCTTTCGTGCTCCCCTTCATCGAAGGCCAGCCGGAGGACAGCATCCGTGGCGCCCTGGACCTTCTGCGACGTGAAAAACTCATCAAGCATGGCGACCCGCTCGTGATCCTCAGCGATGCCCTCTACGACGGCGTGAATGTGGACGCCATCCTCCTGCGCCAGGCTTGAAAGACGGCGGTGCCAAGGCAAAATAAGCCCCAGCCCGCCGTATTTTCCCCAACGATGCGTTTCATCCGCCTGTTTTTGCTGCCCCTCATCCTGGCCTCTTCCGCCCAGGCGGACACACGCGTGTTTGTCAGCCTCGCGGGCACGCTGATGGAGGCGGAGATCACCGCAGTCTCCGGCGACAGCGTGACGCTGAAGCGTATGAACGATGCACAGACGCTGGTGGTGAAAATCAAAACTCTCTGCAAAGAAGACGGGGCCTACATCGCACGCTGGCTGGAACAACATCCGGATCAAACCGCAGCGCCCACGACACCCACTGCCGCCAGCAGCACGGCAGCGCCGGCCGCGCCCGCGCAGAAATACCGGCTCGCCTGCCAGACGCTTCCTTCCAAAAGCAACCGGGGCCCCGGAGACACCGACATACGCGTCTTTGAGTACACCTACAATTTCAACCTCAACAACCTTGAGGTGAAGCGCGACCTTGAGAACGCGAAAGGTCTGGCAGTGACCCTCGGCAAAAATGTCGGAGAAACCAACGGTGATCTCATTGTGCTGCAGAAGGAGGAGTTTGATGTCAACATCCGCGCGCAGTCCAAAATGGTTTACACCACCCAGCCTGTGCGGCTGACCTACAGCCAGGACCCAGACGCCCCCTTTGGCGTGAAAAATTACGGCTACGTCCTCATCATCCGTGATGCAGCAGGCGCCATCCTCCTCGTGGAGGCCAGCCCGGACACGAGCGCGCGCTTCACCAAAGAACTCCTGTCTTTGGAGAAGGCGCCCTGCGTTGTGGACCGCGACTTCAAGCTGAGAGCCAGGTCAGACGCCCCGCTGTCCTACATCAGTTTTTAACAAACCGTCCGCTCCTTATTTTTCCATCAGCAGGAGCACCCCCGCCACGATGGCGAGAATGGGAACAAGCACGCTGAGCGTACCAAGCTTGATGCCAAAGGCACCACAGACACCGATGACGATGAGATAACATGCGAGGGCAAAAATGCCGCGATTTTTAGGAAGGGTCATACACGAGTTCGATTGGAGTTTTGCTCACTTACTGCAGCCCGAGCGCCTGCAGCAGCGCCGGAACAATCGACTGGGTGACGCTCATTCCATGGTCCTGCTGATACCGCGCTATGGCGCCCAGGGTCTGCGGTCCGATGCGGCCGTCGATCGGCCCCTGGTAGTAACCCAGCCGCGCCAGCGCCTGCTGCACGGCGAGTTCATCCGCAGCGCGCTGATCGTAGGGCTGGAGAGCATATCCCGGCGGAAAATCCTCACGCCGTGAAAAGAACCTCACATTGGGGCTTTCATAATAATAAGCCGAATTTGGCGGGCCATAGTAGTAGCCTCGGCCTGCGTAACCCACTCCGGGGGACAGGACAAATTTTGAACGTGGGTATGCCATGTAAACCACCTTGTTGTGTTCGTTCACGTGCGGAGGCTTTGGCACCACCTTCGGCTCAAATTTCTTTGCGAACTTCGGCTCAATCTTCTTCTCAAACTTCGGCTGGTGCTTGGGGTCAAACTTGTGGTCGAATTTCGGCTCATGCTTCGCCATCGGGCCGGCGTGCTCGTGTTTGCCGTTGTTGCCGTGACCGTTGTTCCCATGACCTTTGTCCTTGGCCATGGTTAGAGATGCCGCCGTCAGAGAAAGGACCGCGGCCAGTGTCGCCGAACTGAAAGTTCGCAGACGAATGTTGGGGTGTGTTTTCATAGGGGTTAGGGGAGGTTCGAGTTTGGAATTTGTGGGCGCAGTGCCCGCTCATGGCTCAATGCTCACCGGCGTGCCCACTTCCACCGAGCGGTAAAACGCCTCCGCCATGTAGCCCGGCATGCGAATGCAGCCGTGGGAGGCAGGATAGCCTGGAAGGTAGCCTTCATGCATGCCCGTGCCGCCTACGATGCGCATGAAGTAGGGCATCTTGGCACCATCGTACCGCGCACCCTTCGGCTTCGGGTCCTTGCTGGTGTCCACGTCTTTCTGGATCACGTTGCCATCGGCATCCACGTAGTCGCCGAACAAGGATGACACATGATGCAGGTCTTTTTGAATGACGTGGAAATTCCCGGTGACTGTGTTGCGCCCTTCGCGGCCCGAGGAAATTTCAGACACACCCGCGAGCTGACCATCCTTGTAGAAATAGGCGCGCTGCTCGGAGAGATTGATGCGCACCGAAGGCTTGCCCGTCATGTAGTCGCCATTCCAGAAGGAGGCGCTTTGCGGAGGCGGTGGGGGCGGCGGCATTGGTTCGACGCAGCTCGCCCCAAGAAAAAGCATGGCGGTGGCAAGCAGGCAGGGGCAGAGGGTGGAGAGGATTTTTGTCATGATTAAGCGTGTATGAGTGAGCAGAAAGGTGCTGCCCATTGAATCGCACGTGCGTGTTCAAGAGGTTTTGTGGTTGCAGTGGATTGTTCCCAAGCACCCCGCCGAGGACCGCCGGGGTTAGAATTATAACGCTCGTGCATCCGCCCTCCAGGCAGCGTCCGATTCGTGAGTTACAAGCGGCCACTCAACCTGCCCATCCCACCATGAACCTTCTTCTCATCCTCCTCATCATCCTTCTCATCGGCGGTGGCGGCTATGGCTTCCGCTCTGGCAACCACTACGTAGGCGGCGGCGCCAGCCTGCTCGTGATTGTACTCGTCGTTCTTCTGCTCACCGGCCGAATTTAACCACCGCCTCTCCTATGAAACCTCATGCTTTTTGCCTTCTTCTGGCCGCCTGCCTGCTGGCCTCATGCGAAGATCCCTCCATGCCCGCCAAAACCTCCAGCAGCCAGCACTCCGGCAGCAACAGCTACGCAAAGCTCCCGTCAAACTTCAGGGGCAGCGCTTACTATCACAAGGGCAGGTACTACACCGGCGGCCAGTTGCAGAAAGGCAGCTACGCCTATCAGGGCCGCACCTACACCACCCGCTACTACCATGGCGGAGAGTACTATTATGGGGGCCAGCATCAGAACTTCCCGCATGAAAATCATGACTTCCAGCGCGGCGACTTTCCCGCAGGCAACTATACCGACGGCAACTACCAGGGCGTGAGCTGGAACGGCCCCAACGGCAACCCGGATCATTGATCGTCCGCACCCGGGGGAAAGGGCGTCCTCCGCACCATTGAAATCGCAGCCTGCATCACGTGCGCCGGAGAAATGCATTCCCGGCCGCACGGTTATCACTCCTTCGTCACTGCCTCGTCCAAATTCAGCAGCATGAGGCACAGGCCCGTCCACGAGGCGTGCTCGGTCACCTCGATGCTCTCATCCCGTTTGGATTCGCCTACGTGAAGCAGTTTCGCCGCGGCGGCCGGATCGGCTGCCTGCTGTGCCTTCAGTTTGCCGAGCTGCACCTTTAACAGCGCGGCTTCCGCCACGGATGGCTCACGACACGTCACGCTCTGAAACGCCTGCGTCAGGGCAGCGTCAGCGTTGCCGGGGTTTGCCAGCAGCACACGCTGCGCCAGCGCACGGGCGGCCTCCACATACGTCACATCATTCAGCGTCACCAGCGCCTGCAGCGGCGTGTTGGTGCGCGTGGCTTTGATCACACAGGTCTGCCGCGCTGAATTGTCGAACAGCATCGTCGGTCCCACGATGCGCCGCCAGAAGACATACAGCGTGCGCCGGTAGAGAGCGGCGCCATGATCCTGCACGTAGCTCTTCTTGCCAAAGGTCGCCTCCTCCCAGATGCCCTCCGGCTGGTAGGGCTTCACGGCCGGGCCGCCCAGCTGATCCTCCAGCAGACCGGACACAAACAGGGCCTGGTCCCGCAGCATCCAGGATGGCATGCGAAAGCGTGGCCCGCGTGAGAGATAGCGGTTTTCAGGGTCCGCCTGCGCCTCGCGGATTTTTGATGACTGCCGATAGGTCTCGCTCGTCACGATCAGCCGCATCAGCGCCTTCACATCCCACCCGCTTTCGATGAATTCGGCCGCCAGCCAGTCGAGCAGTTCGCGCTGTGGCGGCACCTCCCCCTGCAGGCCGAAATCCTCCGCCGTCTTCACCAGTCCCACGCCGAAGAAGGCCTGCCAGAAACGGTTCACCGTCACCCGCGCCGTCAGCGGGTTGTCACGGTTCACAATCCACTGCGCGAGGCCGAGACGGTTGCGCGGCGCATCGGCCTTCATCGCAGTCAGGCTCGCAGGCACGTTGAAGCTGACCTTCGTCGTTGTGGGCTTGTCATAAGCGCCCTTTTCCAAAGTGAAGGTCTCCCGCGGAACGGGCAGCGTGTCCATGACCATGACCTTGGTCACGGCGTTCGTGGCGGAAACGCGGGCGCGCACGGCATTGAGGAGCTTCTGCAGCAGTTTTGTGTATCCGGCGTCCTTGTCTTTGAAATAGTTCACCGCCTCCAGCAGCGGATCCACGCCGCGGTTCTTGGGCTCCGTTTTGGCGATGTAGCTCGGCAGGTTTCCCGGCAGCTTGATGGCGTCAGATTCCGTCAGAGGCTTGCCGGCCTCGCGTGGAAATTTCTTCAGCTCAAAGGCCTCCACTTCCTGCGCCACCGCACTCACCGCCGCCGTCGTTTTTTTCACGCGCTCAAGTTCGGCTGGCGTGGAAATGTCCATGGCCGGAGCCGCCTGTCCGCTGCGCCCCCTGCCGTCCTCGCTTGTCTGGTTGAAGACATCGTAGAGGCCGTAGTAGTCCCGCATGGTCAGCGGATCAAACTTGTGGTCGTGGCACTTCGAGCAGCCCATCGTCAGCCCCAGCCACACGGTGCTGGTGGTCTCCACGCGGTCCATCACGTTCTCCACACGGGTCTCTTCCGCGATGCGCCCGCCCTCACCATTGATCATGTGGTTGCGATTGAATCCCGTGGCCAGTTTTTGCTCCGGAGTCGCGCCAGGCAGCAAATCACCCGCAAGCTGCCAGACCGTGAACTGGTCGTAGGGCATGTTCGCGTTGATCGCCCGCACCACCCAGTCGCGCCACGGCCACATGGTGCGCTCAGGATCGCCCTGGTATCCGTTGGTATCCGCATAGCGCGCCGCATCCAGCCAGTCCCAGGCCCAGCGCTCGCCAAAGCGCGGTGAGTCCAGCAGACGCTCGACGGCCCTGGCATAATCCTGCTTGAGGTCATCTGCTTTGGGTGGCAGCCCGGTCAGGTCCAGCGACACACGACGCAGCAGAGTCACGGCATCCGCCTGGGGCGAAGGCTGCATGCCCTTCTCCGCCAGCTTTGCGCGCACGAATGCATCGATGGGATGCTTCACGCCCACATCCGGCACCTTCGGCCGTTCGATGCGCTCAAACGCCCAGTGCGTGCCCCATTTCGCGCCTTCGTCAATCCATTGCTTCAGCAGCTGCTTCTGCGCCGCTGTAAGCGTGCGGTTGCTCTTCGGCGTGGGCATCACTTCATCCGGATCCGTGCTGAAAATGCGCCCGATCATTGAGCTGTCATGGCTGTTGCCAGGCTTGACCGCTGCCACGCCATCTTTCAGAGCCTTTGCATCCTTTTCCACATCCAGCCGCAGGTCTCCTTTGCGCTCCTTAGCATCCGGACCATGACAAAAGTAACACTTGTCCGAAAGGATCGGCTGAATGTCGCGCGAGAAGTCGACGGGCGCCGCAGCGAGGGCGGAAACAAGGCAGAATAGGACAAGGGCTGGACGGATCATTCGCAGCTTCTTTAAACGATGATCGAAGGTTCAGTATTGCCAAACAGGCGTCGCTAACACTAGCATGAGATTTAATGCACATCCCGACCCTGATCGAGCACAAGCGCGACGGCGGAGTCCTCACCTCTGAGGAGATCCATTACGTCATCGGTGCCTTCACCCGTGGGGAAATGCCGGATTATCAGATGAGTGCACTGGCGATGGCCATCTTCTTCCGCGACATGCGGCCGGAAGAAACTGCAGCGCTCACGGAGGCCATGCTGCACAGCGGCTCCATGCTGCTGTGGAACGACCACGATCCCATGCGCGTGGACAAGCACAGCACCGGCGGCATTGGCGACAAGACCTCCCTCGTCCTCGCTCCGCTGCTCGCCTGCGACAGCTTGTGGGTGCCCATGATCTCCGGACGCGGACTCGGCATCACCGGCGGCACGCTGGACAAACTGGAAAGCATCCCCGGATTTCGCACCCAGCTCAATGAGGTGGAGATTCATGAGGTCATTGATCGCGTCGGCTGCGTCATGATCGGCCAGACCGCAGGCATCTGCCCTGCTGACAAAAAGCTCTACGCCCTGCGAGACGTCACCGCCACCGTGCCGAGCATCCCGCTCATCACCGCGAGCATCATGAGCAAGAAACTCGCCGAAGGCCTGAACCGCCTGGTGCTGGATGTGAAATACGGCTCCGGCGCCTTCATGAAGACGCAGGAGGAGGCCTTTCGTCTGGCGGAGAGCCTCGTCACCGTGGGCCAGGCCATGGGCGTGCGCTCCAGCCTGCGCCTGAGTGAAATGAACGAGCCCACGGGCGAATCTGCAGGCAATGCTCTCGAAGTGGCCGAATGCGTGCGCTGCCTCAAAGGCGGTGGCCCGCAGGACCTGGAGAACATCGTGCTCGATCTCGCCTCCGCCGTTTCCATTTCTCCGCGCTCAGAGCTCGCCGCCATGCTGCACCGTGGCGATGCGTGGAGAAAGTTTCAGCAGATGGTGGCGGCGCAGGGCGGCAGTGTGGAGGCGCTGGAAAAAATGGCCTCCATTCACCGCGCCCCGTTCATCGGCGAACTGAAAGCCACGTCCAGCGGCATGCTCATACGCGTGGATGCCGGCGGCATCGGCCAGGCCGTCCTCGAACTCGGCGCCGGGCGTTCCAAAGCAGCCGACCCCATCGACTTCGCCGTTGGCTGCGACCAGATCGCGAAAACCGGGCGGCAGGTGCAGACCGGCGATGTGCTGCTGCGGGTGCATGCCCGCACCAAAGGCGCTCTGTTTCGCACGCTCGATCATCTGCAGGAGTGCATTGAGATCGTTTGACCCCTCGTGTGCGCAGGGCACGGAAAACGTTGCAAACGCACGTGAGCCGGAGAAAATATTCGCATGCCTGGACCGTCACCGAACCTACGCGAAAACCCCTGGCACCCTCCGACGGTCGAAGAACTGCAGAACCAGCTGCCACAATACGAGATCATCGCCCTTCTCGGACGCGGCGGCATGGGAGCGGTCTACAAAGGAGTGCAGTTGTCTCTGGACCGCCAGGTCGCGATCAAAATCCTGTCCCATTCGCTCCATGAGGCCGACGCGAGCTTTGCCGAGCGCTTCAAGAATGAAGCCCGGGCCATGGGGAGGTTGAAGCATCCGGGCATCGTCGGGGTGCATGACTTTGGCCTCACCGAAGGGGGCCTGCTTTACATCGTGATGGAGTTCATCGACGGTACGGATGTTTCCGCCATGATTGCCTCCCAGGGCCGTCTCCGCTCGGAGCAGGCGATGGCCATCGCCGCGCACGTTTGCGATGCCCTGGCTTATGCGCACGAGCAGGGGATCATTCACCGCGACATCAAGCCCGCCAACATCATGGTCAGTCGGAATGGCCTCGTCCAAGTGACGGATTTCGGCCTCGCAAAAATGACCCACGCAGGGCACACCGGCCCGACGCAGGACGGCGCCACGCTGGGGACCTTGCTCTACATGGCACCGGAGTCTCTGATGCTTGGCATCGAGGTGGACCGACGGGCCGACATCTATGGGATCGGCGTGATGCTCTACCAGATGCTCACCGGAACCCTCCCGCAAGGCGTGTTCAGACGGCCCTCCCAGGCGGTTCCGGGCCTCGATCCACGATTTGACCCCATTATCACCAAGGCGATGCAGGAGGACCGCGACCTGCGCTATCCCAATGCCATGACGATGCGCCGGGATCTGGATGCAATCCTGACGCAGCCGGTGATGAAAGTGGATGCCACCGAGTTCAGGGCGTTTTCCTCCATCGAAACACAGCCTTTGCCCCAAAGATCCACGGTTCAGCCGAGGCGCACGGCTTCATCCGCGGCAGCCACACCGCCTCGAAACAAGAATCTGCCGCTCCTTGGACTGGCATTCCTGGCCCTGATTGGATTCGCAGGGTGGGTGTTCTCCACTTTGCGGCCTCCGGCATTGCCCGCCAGCCCGCCGGCAGCGCCCGTCGCAACTTCGCCTGTGCCCCCATCTCCGCCTTTTCCTGCTCCCTCCTCTGGGGCGACATCAGCGTATTTCGTTTTTCCGCCACGCAATGAACCCCTCCCATCCACGCCTGCCCGAAGGGGCGCGGTCGCCGCCGTGACCGCCCTCGGCGCCAGGGTGCTTGTGAAGGAAGCAGCCCACTTGAAAACCCTTGAGGTCTACGGTGGCTCGCAACTTCCCTCCATGTTCATCATCTATGAAATCGACGCGGGGATCGATTTCACAAAGCATCCGCTCACCGACAACGACCTGGCCTTGCTGACCGTGTTTCCAGACCTCGAAATCCTGAACCTTTCGTTTCAAGAAAAACTCAGTCCCAAAAGTCTCGCAGGCCTCAGTAATCTGAAGCGCATCACGAATTTTCAGCTCAATGGCACGCAGGTGGATGACGCGACCACAACCCTCCTCGCCAAACTGCCCTACCTGAACGTCATCAATTTCGAAAACACCAAGATCACGGACCAGGCGGTGGAGAACCTTGCCTCCAGACTGAACTACGTGGTGCTGAGTTTCACCCACTGCCCCATCACCGATGCCTCCGCGAAAGTCCTCGCCTCGTTCAAGGGACTGAAAAGGCTCCGCCTCAGAGGCACGCTGTTGACACCTCAGGCAGTGGCCATGCTGCGCCAGACCCTGCCGGACTGCATCATCGAAGCAGAATAACCGGACGTTCCACCTGCAACAGCAGCCATCGAGAAATGCAGCGCTCAAATACATGCAAAGCCCCCGGCAGTGAAACCTCACAGCCAGCGATGAACAGCGAACTGATCTTGGAGAAAAGCCATCCCGCCACGTACGTCTTTCCATGAACCGCCGCCGCTTTCTCCAGACCACCGCCACCACCGCCGCCGCCTTGCTGCATGAAACCGCACAGGCAGCACCTCCAGCCACGCGCATCATCGACACGCACACGCATTTCTATGATCCCACGCGGCCCGGCGGCGTGCCATGGCCTGCAAAGGGCACGCCGCTTTTCCGTACCGTTTTACCGGCGGACTGGCTCGCAGTCGCAGCACCACATGGGGTCAACGAAACCGTCATCGTCGAAGCGAGCCCGCTGGTGGAAGACAACCAGTGGATTCTCGATCTCGCCGCCAGGGAGAAAAGCATCGTCGGCTTTGTTGGTCACCTCGATCCCGGCGCTGAGTTTGAAGCACACCTGAAGCGGTTTGCCGCCGATCCTATCTTCCGTGGCGTGCGCTGGAGCGGCGCCCATTTGCAAGATGCCACCAAGCAGGACGCCGTGCTCTCCGGCGCGAAGGCGTTGGCCAGTCACGGACTCGAACTCGATTTGAACGGCGGCCCCAGCTACCTGCCCCACGCCGCCAAACTCGCTGCGGATGTGCCGGACCTGCGCGTCCTCATCAACCACCTCGGCGCGTCCGGCGATCCCCAGTCTCTGCGTCCTGAATGGAAGGAAAACATCCGCGCGGTGGCGAAGCAGCCAAACACCTTCATGAAAGTCTCCGCCCTCGTGGAACAGGTGAAGTGCGACTACGGCAAAGCCCCGACCGACACCGCCTACTACCAGCCCGTGCTCGATCACCTCTGGGAGTGCTTCGGCCCCGACCGCCTCATCTATGGCAGCAACTGGCCCGTCTCTGACAAAGGTGCGGATTATGCGGGTGTCTTTAAAGTTGTGGACGAATACTTCCGCAGCAAAGGCAGCGAAGCCTGCGAGAAGTACTTCTGGAAGAACTCCAAGGAGGCGTATCGCTGGATCGAACGAAAGTAACCCATGGTCAGGATTAATCAGCGTCTCATTCGTGTCGTCTTCGCAGCCGTCGCACTCTTCGTGCTCGCCACCTTGGTTCTCTGCCTTGCTGGCCTGCGCGACGACATCGGCAAGGCAGACATCGCTCTCGTGCTCGGCAGCAAGGTCGAGCTTTCCGGAAAGCCTTCCCTACGCCTCCAGGCAAGGCTCGACAAAACCGTGGAGTTGTACAAAGCGGGCTGGTTCCCCTGGGTCATCGTCAGCGGCGGCCTCGGCAAGGAAGGCTTTGATGAGGCCGCCGTCATGCGTGACTACCTCGCCGCCCACGGCGTGCCTTCAGCCCACATCCTCCTGGACAGCGAAGGCAACACCACCTTCGACAGCGCCCAGAACACCCTTCAACTCCTGCGGCAAAAGCAGCTCAAAAGCGTCTTGGTGATCTCCCAGTATTTCCATATCCCCCGCTCACGTCTCGCCCTCGAACGCACCGGCATCGAAGAAATCCACTCCGCCTCCCCCAGCTACTTTGAGTTGCGCGATCTCTATTCCGCGCCGCGTGAACTGATCGGCTACTTCAGCTACGCAATGCGCAGCTTCGATAAGCAATAATTCTGACTCAACTTCGTCATTCGTCATTCTTCCCTCCATGCGCCTCGTCCTCCAACGCGTTTCCTCCGCCTCCGTCACTGTGGACGGCAGCATCACCGGCCAGATCGGCACCGGCTTCATGATCCTTGCCGGCATCGAACATGAAGACACGTTCGAGGATGCGACGTGGCTGGTGCAGAAGGTCACGCAGATGCGCGTCTTTGGCGATGACGAGGGAAAGATGAATCTCAGCGTCAAGGATGTCGGCGGAGACCTCCTCGTGGTCAGCCAGTTCACCCTGCATGCCAATACGAAGAAGGGAAACCGCCCCAGTTTCATCCGCGCCGCACGTCCCGAAACCGCCATTCCCCTCTACGAGCACTTTCTCTCGCTGCTGGAAGGGGAAATGGGCAGGCCGGTGGCGCGTGGCGTCTTCGGTGCAGACATGAAGGTAACCCTGGTCAATGACGGTCCGGTGACCATTTGCATCGACTCGCGGGCGCGCGAGTAACCAACGAAGAGGGGCGGACCGAAGTCCGCCCCTCTCGCTTGGGTTTCAGGTTTGTGGGGAAAATCAGGACAAACGTGGCTTCACCAGCGTTTCGAGGCGGTTCACGCCCCGGCGTATGCGAGCTTTGATCGTGCCAAGCGGCTCATGAAGTCGCTCGGCCACTTCGGCCTGGGTGAGCCCGCTGAAGTAGGTGAGTTCGATGGCCTCGCGCTGATCCTGGGTGAGCCGGGATACGGCGCTGTGCAGGATGGTGTCGCGTTCCTTGAACTCCAGGTTTTCATGCCCGGAGGGTTCAAACTCATACTGATCTTTCTTGTTTTCTGTCTCAAAATCGTCGTTGAGCCGGGACCGGCGCTGCTTGGAGCGGATGCGGTCGATAGCGCGGTTCCGGGCCAGGGTGGTCAGCCAGGTCAGCGGCTTGCCTTTGCGGGATTCGTAGAGGTGGGCTTTGTTCCAAACCTGCACGAGGACCTCCTGCATCACGTCCTCGGTGTCGTGGTGGTCGTTCAATACATTGGAAATCGAGGCGAAAATGAGTCCGCTGTATTTCTTGTAGAAGGTCTGGAAACTGGCCGAATCACGTTCCGAGATACGCTTCAGCAGGCGGATATCCTCGGCGACGTTGGGGTCTAACTCAGGGGGTGTTTCAGTCGCGTTCATGATGAGTGGAGGTGTCTGACAAGGTTTATATTTGCGACAAAATGCCGTTTCGTCAAAGATTTGTTTCGGTTTTGTCTAAGTTTATGTCGTTTTTGTCTAAATTGGTCCGCCTCTAGGATGATTCCACCGGATCCCGCTAAGGATGCGACGAACGGACCAACGATTTATTCCCCCTTGCTCAATGGACAGGAGAACTTGATCACCCAAGACCTCCTTCTTGTTATCCGCACACGGGCGGAATCTGGATGTACCAATCGCCCCTGCAGCCCCTCCCTTCGGCAGCGAGATCTGCATTGGCGCCATCCACCCCTCCCGCCTGCTTGACTCTGCCTTCCCCCTTGCGCAGCGGGCGAATCCGCCGACTCTACGCGCCCTTTTTTCCGCCATGATCCCCAACGCCTACCGTTCCCTTCACTGCAACGCCGTCCGCTCTGAGCACATCGGCCAGACCGTCACCCTGTGTGGCTGGGTGAATTCGGCCCGCGACCATGGCGGTGTGATCTTCATCGACCTCCGCGACCGCGAAGGACTCACGCAGGTCGTTTTCCGCCCGGAAGAAAACGCCGAGCTCGCCGCACAGAGCCATCACCTGCGCGATGAAGACGTGCTGCAGATCATTGGCAAAGTCGCCGCCCGTCTCAAAGGCACCGAAAACGCCAAGCTCGGCACCGGCGATGTCGAAATCGTCGCCACCGAGTGCAAAGTGCTCAACAAGGCCGATGTGCTGCCCTTCCAACTGGACCGTGAGCTGTCCAACGAGGACATGCGCATGAAGTATCGCTACCTGGACCTGCGCCGCGAGCGCATGAACCGGAACATCCGCACGCGCCACAAGATCACCAACGCCGCACGCAACCACCTCGACGCCGCCGGCTTCATCGAGGTCGAAACGCCGATCCTCAGCAACCCGACGCCTGAAGGTGCACGCGACTTCCTGGTGCCTGCCCGTTTGAACCCCGGCAAATTCTACGCGCTGCCACAGGCCCCGCAGCAGTACAAGCAGCTCATGATGGTGGCCGGCCTGGAGCGTTACTTCCAGATCGCCCGCTGCTTCCGCGACGAAGACCTGCGCGCCGACCGCCAGCCGGAGTTCACCCAGATCGATATCGAGGCCAGCTTCATTCAGCGCGACGACATTGTGAACCTCGTCGAAGGCCTGCTCGTGAGCATGTTCAAAGCCGGCACCGGCCGCGACATCCCCGCGCCCTTCCCGCGCATGACCTACCAGGAAGCCATGGACCGCTACGGCTCCGACAAGCCGGACACGCGCTACGGCAACGAAATCGTGGACATGGCCGATGTGTTTGCCAACAGCGGCTTCAAGATCTTCCGCAGCACCATTGAAAACGGCGGCGTCGTGCGCGCCATCAATGCCAAGGGCTTCGCTGGCATCACCACCGGCCAGATGATCCGCCTCAACGAGATCGCCACGCAGGCTGGCATGAAGGTGAAGCAGCTCGCTTTCATCAAAATCGAAAACGGTGAGTACAAGTCGCCGCTGTGGAAGTTCTTCGCTGGCGAAGAACAGCAGGCCATGATCAACAAGCTCGGCGCCGAAGAAGGCGACCTTATCTTCTTCTACGCCGGCACCTGGCAGGAGGCCTGCGACATCCTCGGCCGCGTGCGCGTGGAGATCGCCAACATGACGCAGCTCACGAAGGACAGCACTGCGCTGAACTTCCTGTGGGTCGTCGATTTCCCGCTGCTGGCTCACGACGCCGAATCCCAGAGCTGGGTGGCCGTGCATCATCCCTTCACCCGTCCGAAGACCGAGGACATCCCGCTCATGGAAGCCGGCGAATACGCCAAAGTGCGCGCCGAAGCCTACGACGTGGTGCTTAACGGCTACGAACTCGGCGGCGGCTCCATCCGAATCCACGAGAAGGATCTGCAGGCCAAGCTCTTCAGCGTGCTCGGCGTGAACGAAGAGGAGCAGGCCCACAAGTTTGGCCACATCCTCGACGCCTTCCGCTTCGGCGCCCCGCCCCACGGCGGCCTCGCCCTGGGTCTGGACCGCATCGCCATGCTGGTGAGCGGAGAGGACAGCATCCGCGAAGTCATCGCCTTCCCGAAAAACAACAAGGGCAGCGATTTGATGACCGACAGCCCGACGCAGATCGACTTCAAGACGCTGCGGGAGATTTACATCCAGAGCACGTTCAAGGAGAAGAAGCCGGAAGCAGCGGCGGCTGCGCCTGCGGCGTAAGGCAATCTTTTTGGCGAGTCACGCAAGATCAAAAAATCCTCCGTCCCAAAAAGGGCGGAGGATTTTTATTTTCTCAAAGCCCCCATCAGCGCATCCAGCTCCTCCCTCACGTCTCCCGCTTCTCCCACCGTCTGCGCGATCTCTTCCTTCACCGCTTCGCGAAAACGTTTTCGCAGTCGATGAATCGCCACTTTCACCGCCTCCACGCTCATGCCCAGCTTTGCCGCGGCATCGCTTTGCGGTGTTGCATCCGCTTCCGCCGTCAGCCAGGACTTGAGCACGTCAAAGTGCCCTGATTTGCCATCCTCGCGCATGTCGCACTCCAGCCTCTCCAGCGCGCGCGCCAGCAGGGTCAGCGCCCACTGGCGGTCAAATGCCGCGTCCGGTGCTTCCACACTCGCGTCCGCGATCTGCAAGCCCGCACTCGTCACATCATCTGCGGCATGGATCTCCGCATGCACCTGCCCGCCTCCGCGCTTCAGCGCATGATCACGCACACGCTGATCCGCCGCAAAGCGCTTCAAGGCCATGAGCAAATAGCTGCGAAATTTCCCGCGCATGGGATCCGCGCCGTCAATAAACCCACCAACGAGCAGCTTGGCGAAAAAATCGTGCGCCAGTTCACGAGCAACATCCTCCGCACGACCATCCCGCCGCAGAAAGGCAACCACGGGCGCGTAATAGGCCGCACACAGCTCGCTCAGCGCCGCACGCGCCTGCGCATCATCGCCACGAGAACGGGAGACGAGCGTCCAGCGGGTGTCGTGGAAGCCGTGCGTCATTCAGGAATGAAGATCTGATCTTCCGGTTCGAGCTCAAGTTTCATCTTGTCGCTTTGCCGCAAGTCAGCAGGGATGCTCTGACCGTGACGAATGACGAGTGCCTTCGAAGGTTTCGCATAGGTGGTGAACCCATCGGCCAGGGAAATGGCCTGCCCGATCGTCATCCCCGGTTTGAATCTTACCGGGCCCGTGTGCTTGCATCCGGAGAGCATGTGCACCACATGCGTCTGCGATATGGCCGACCGTTCACTGGCCCGTTCAGCAGCAGGCGGAAGAGGCGCACGGCCGAACGCTCCATCCGGCGAGTAATACGAAAACAGCATCTTCCCCATCACCTTGTCCCAAGGCACGGAGAATGTCTCTTGAGCACCACCACGTTTGAGGCGGAGGCCTTTGGGCTCCACGGCCACCACGCGGGCGAGCCAGGTCTGCCCGCTCTCATGCTGATAGGCGATGAGATCTCCTGCGGCAAATCCGGTATTGAGGCGGGAGGCCAGCCAGTGGCTGCCTTTGGCCACGCCAGGCTCGTTTCCGCCGGGTATAAAATAAGCGGCGCAGATGAATGACTTGATGAAGAAAGCCAGTACCAGTGCGGGAAACACGAGCTCGATGTTTCGCACCAGCCGGTGCGGCTTGATCTCCGGCGCAGCCACCGGGTGGCGGCGCATCCAGATCAGCGTGGACACCACCGATGCCGCCACACTCACCAGCGTGAGAGTCAGCGCCGCCCACCCATACGCATCCTGATGCCGCGGCAGTTGATAAAAACCCGCGATGCCCGCGGCGATGACACTGAGCGACCACCCGAACTGATGCCGCCCAAAGAACGCATTCACCTCATACCAGCGCTTTTCCGAAACAAGGGTCGAAGGCAGGCGCACACCATAGAAGGAATTCATCGGCACCAGCCGCAGCCAGAGCGGCACAGCCATCACGGCCAGCAGCACACCCGCGACTTCAATGGCGGAGGCGGTGATGGCTTGCGCGGTCAGCCCATCTCCATCGCTGCCCGTATGCCACCAGTGGTGGGACATCCAGGTGAGAGCCAGAAACAGCAGGAGTGAAAAGGGCAGCAGCCACAGCACGCGGGAGGGGCGCTCATGCCATGCGGTCCTTCTCTGAGCCCCGCCCTGCGCTTCAAATTCGAGCTGCCTGCGCGCCCACCATGGCATGAGGAGCGGGGGCACCATCAGCGGCAGCCACAGCCAGCCGATGATGAAAGCGCTTAGCCTGGTCACCCACACCAGCCATTGCAGCATGGGGGGCATCTCCACTACTTTCGTGAGCACCAGCGGCGCATGCACCTGGCCACCCACGCCGCTTACCAGTGCATAAACGTGCCCGCCACAAGCATGCACCCCTGCCGCATAGCCACCCAGGGCCTCCCACCCCAGCGCGATGCCCCCTGCGGCCAGCAGCCCCACGCTCAGTCCTCCATAGGCCAGCAGCAGCGCCAGCGCCACGCCACCCCACGAGATCAAACCGATGCTCATGCCGCCGACCGCCACGCCACCCACGGCCATGCCACCAAAGGCAAACAGGCCGCGCGCATAGCCTCCACAGGCCACCACGCCAATGGCACGATCGCCAAACGCAAAGAAGCCGCGTGCCGTGCGCTTCTGCCCTGTCACGGGATCAATGCCCTTCGTCACATGCACGAGCGGCCTGCCCAGCAGCGTGCGTTTGGATTTGTATTCAAAGCTGGCAAACTGCCACGCCAGTGAGTTCCGCGCCTGCGGCGGCATGGAGGCGATTCCTTCAATCTGCGTTTTAAATTCTCCCGCGCTCTGCTGACGCTGCGCACGGTCTTTGGCCAGCGCACGAAACACGACCTCGTCCATGTTTCCACTCACCGCGGCCTTTTCCGAAGGCGCGGCAAAGCGGCCCAGCGGCAGCTCCCCGGTGAGCATTTCATAAAATACCACGCCCAGGCTGTAGATGTCCGCACGGTGGTCCACGCTGCCGGGTTTTTCGATCTGCTCCGGCGCCATGTAGGGCGCGGTGCCCAGCTTCGCCCCGCTTTGCGTCAGCATCATGCCGCCATCCCCTTTCTCATCGAGGATCTTGGCGATGCCAAAATCCGCGATCTTCACCTTGCCCTTCGAGTCCAGCAGCACGTTCTCAGGCTTGATGTCCCGGTGCAGCACGCCCTGGCTGTGGGCATACTGCAGCGCCTCGCACATGACCGGGATGATGTTCAGCGCCTGCTCCGGCGTGAAGCGCCCCGCGCGCATGGCCTGGCGCAGGTTCACGCCGTCCACGTATTCCATGACGAGGTAGCAGAAGCCGCCGCTTTCCCCAAAATCATGCACAGTGACGATGTTCGGATGGCTCAGCCTCGCCAGCACCCGCCCCTCCCGTGTGAAGCGCTCCGCAAAGCCCGGCGTGGCTGCCAACGACTTTGGCAGCACTTTCAGCGCCACCACGCGGTCGAGCTTCGGCTGCCGCGCGCGGAAGACTGCGCTCATGCCGCCGTGGCCGATGAG
Source organism: Prosthecobacter sp. (assembly GCF_044226605.1). Taxonomy (GTDB): domain Bacteria; phylum Verrucomicrobiota; class Verrucomicrobiia; order Verrucomicrobiales; family Verrucomicrobiaceae; genus Prosthecobacter. The sequence continues at coordinate 284,251 of NZ_JBGAGS010000012.1, forward strand.
ATCGAGGATCTCGAGATCCGGAAACGCGGCGGCGATTTCTGCCAGCGAAGGCAGGTCGGCCCGTGACAGCGGCAGCGTGTCGGCGCCGCCATCCGTCGGCATGGCAGCAGCAGCCATGAGATCGGCGGGGTTCAGGCCGTGAAAGGGATCAGGAGAAGGAGGGGGAGAGTCCATGATGCCAGCTGCATGGGGAATGTGGCGGCGGAGGTTACACAAGATCATGTCCCCCAGGCCAGAAACTTCATCCCGCCGCATGGAATCCTTTCTTGCGAAAATCGGGCAACTCCGTCACACTCGCCACCCAACCACCTTACTTTCAATCATGCGCCTCCTCGCGCTGCCAACCTTTCTTCTGCTCCTCATGTCGATCTCCGGTTCGTCACCTGCCGCCAGCGTCGAGTCTTCCACCTGGGGCAAGACTTCGGCCGGAGAAGAGGTGAAGCTTTTCACCCTGCGCAACGCCAAAGGCATGGAGGCAAAAATCACCAACTGGGGCGGCTACATCGTCGCTCTCAAGGTGGCGGACAAAAAAGGCCAGTTCGCGGATGTGACTCTGGGCTTTGACAAACTTGACGGCTATCTCGGCAAGAATCCCTTCTTCGGCTGCATCGCGGGCCGATACGCCAACCGCATCGGCGGCGCGAAGTTCACTCTCGACGGCACCGAGTACAAAGTCACCGCCAATTCCGGCAAGCACCAGCTGCATGGCGGCAAAGAAGGCTTCGACAAGAAACTCTGGGCCGCCAAAGAGGTTCCCAATGGCGTGGAACTCAGCTACACCAGCGCCGATGGCGAGGAAGGCTACCCCGGCACCCTGAAGTGCTCCGTCACCTACACCCTCACGGAGGACAACGGCCTGAAGATCGACTACCACGCCACCACGGACAAGCCCACCGTGCTGAACCTCACCAACCACGCCTACTTCAATCTGGCCGGTGAAGGCAGCGGCGACATCCTGGGCCACCAGCTCACGATTCCAACCGATCAGATCACCGCCACCGATGACGACCTCATTCCCACCGGAGAGATAGCCAGCATCAAGGGCACTCCGCTGGATTTCACCACACCGCATGCCATCGGCGAGCGCATCGGCGCGGATTTCAAACCCCTCGTCCAGGGCATCGGCTACGATCACAACTACGTCCTTTCCGGCACTGGCCTGAAACGGGCCGCCGTGGTGAAGGAACCCACCAGCGGCCGCGTCATGACCGTGAGCACCACCGAGCCCGGCGTGCAGCTTTACACGGGAAACCACCTCAATGGCGTGCCCGGCAAAGCGGGCCACATTTATGCAAAGCGTCATGGCTTCTGCCTGGAAACGCAGCATTATCCCGACAGCCCCAATCATCCGAACTTTCCCAGCGTGACTCTGCGTCCGGGGGAAACCTTCGAAAGCACCACGATTTACCAATTTTCTGCCGAGTGAGCGCCACCACCACCGTCCTGACCGATCGAGTTCCCCTGTTTGAAACCCAGCCGCCTGCTTTCATTCAGGAGCAGGATTTTGCCGCCAGGCAGTACCGCGGCCGCCGGGACAATCAGGAGGACTACTACGCCTTTGCCGATGCCGCGGAGCCTGAGGAGCGCAGCCTGGAGCGCCTGCTGCTCGTCATTGGCGACGGCCTCGGCGCACATGCCGGCGGCAGTGTGGCCAGCTACATCGGCGTGAATGCCTTTGTGCGTGCCTACCACGAGCAGGACGGCCCTCACTCCTGGAAGCTCAAGCATGCCGTGGAGACGGCCAATGAGACCCTCGGCATCATCACCAGCCGCATGCCCAGCGTCGCTCCGCCCATGGGCACCACCATGGTGGGCGTGCTCATCACGCCCAAGACCATGGAATGGATCAGCGTGGGAGATTCCCCTCTTTTCCTCTTCCGTGATGGCGAACTGATCCGCCTCAACGCCGACCACAGCCTTTCCCCCCTCATCGATGCGCGTGCCGCACGCGGGGAGATCACTCAGGAGGAGGCCGCCAATCACCCGGACCGCCACACCCTGCAGGCCGCCCTGCTCGGCATGCCGCTCGCGATGATCGACACCCCGGCGGAGCCGTGGGTCCTCAAAAAAGGCGACATCATCATCGCCGCGAGCGATGGCATCTTCACCCTCAGCCACAAGGCCCTGGAGGAGCTCCTTAGCTTCGGCAAGCACACCACGGCCGACAAGATCGCCGACGCCATCATCTTCGCCATCCGCCGCATCAACAACGACCGCCAGGACAACACCACGGTCGGCGTGGTGAAGATCGGCTAAAGTACTCCCGAACTTGAGTTCGTTCCGGGTGGGAGTCGTCTCGCGCCAGATGCCTAACCATGAGCTAAAGCTCATGAGTACTTTGGTTCACAGCCCCAGCTCTTTCTTCACCATCCCCACACCCGCAACCATGCTGGCCAGCTTCTTCCTCGCGGCCCAGCGCGCGGTTTGAGACAGCCCGCAGTCCGGCGCTAAGACCAGCTTGTCCGCAGGGGCGTGCTTCAGGCACGCCCGCACTGCATCGGCGATCTGCTCCGGCGTCTCGATGTGGTAGCTCTTCACATCGATGATGCCCACCGCCACGTCATACCGTTCGGCCATCGGCTTGATGACCTCCAGCTCGGCGTATTCCCGGTTCGCCATCTCCACGTGCACCTCGTCGCAGTGCAGGTCCAGAAACGCGGGGAAAAGTGGCGCGTATTTGCGCCAGCCCACAGGGTGGCCTTTGAAATTCCCAAAGCACAGGTGCGTGCAGATGCGCGTCTTGCCATGGCCGCTGGCCACCGTGCGGTTGAAGATGTCCACAAAGCGCCTGGTATCCTCGCGGTAGCCGTAGCAGCTCATGCTTGGCTCATCCACGCAGATCTCCTCCGCCCCGGCAGCCACGAGATCGGCGATCTCTTGGTTCACGATGGGCAGAAGCGCCTCCGTGATGGCGTAGCGGTCTGCATATCGCGCATTCGGCGCCAGCCGCCCGCTCAGCGTGTACGGGCCCGGCACGGACACCTTCAGCCGCTTTCCGGCATGCCCGGCCAGACGCTGCAGACGCTTGAACTCCTCCACCACGCCAAGGCCTCGCGGCGCGCGCAGTTCGTCCACGATCTCATGCTTGCCCCGCTGATCATGCGCCGGCGGTCCAAATCGCCGCGGACTAGCGGGCTCCAGCGCGATGCCCTCGATAAACCCGTAGAAGGACAGGTTGAAATCAAAGCGCGTCTGCTCCCCGTCCGTGATGACGTCCAGCCCTGAGGCAATCTGGTCCTGAATGGCCACCTGCGCGGCGTCATCCTGCATTTCTGCAATGTCAGCGCTGCCAAATTCCGCCAGATGCCGGGCTGAAAACTCGAGCCAGCCCGGGAAGGGGTAACTGCCAATAACGGAGGTGCGGAGCGGTTGGGATTGCATGATGCGGCAAGCTTAACGACGCAAGGGACTCAGCGTCAAAGTCCAGCCGCAAAAGCACAACGACTCTGGCTGGAAGCTGCAATGCCTCATCCGGCCCTAAATTGAACCTTAGCTTAGATTACACTGGTTATACTAATCCTAGATAGTACTGAACCAACCATCTAACCTTATGAAGTTCAACCAACCGTTTATATTTGTGTTAGTTAATTACTTTACCGCAACCACGTTGTCTGCCCAAACCACGCTCGTGGGCTCTGGTAGCAGCTACAGTGACATTTTCCCGTCCTCCAGTCCCGTCCTGTATGACGTGCCCGGCGGCGGTCTGGCCTCGATCACCCTCTCCAACGGCTCCACCACAGCGACCCGGGGCCTCTGGGATCTCACTGCTCAAGGAGGCGCCAATGCGACGATCCTGCTGAGCCTCAGCGAGTCTGCTGCGCAGGTTTCTCTGACCGGCTCGGCATTGCAATTCGGCATCAACAACGACAACAACCTCCTGCTGGGACTCCTGGGCACCGGCACCAGCATTCACTATGCATGGGACGCCGTGGCGTATTTCGACACGCCGGGAAGCGTCCTCACCTACACTCCCGGCACGCAGTACAGTGTGACCTTCGATGTGGACGGCAGCAATGGCCTCCTCAGCTCTGTCCTCGGGCTCACTCCCAGTTTCACCTTTGAACTGATCGACGGCCTGGGAAACACTCTGGCCAGCGACAGCAGCGGCACATTGATCAACATCGCCGGCCTGCTCGGCACCGGAGTGCCCACGGGCACCGTGAGCCTGGACTACACCTTGGGTGGCTCAGCACCCACCGGCCCCATGGGGGTTCGTTTCCATGGCGATGCCGTCGTCGGAGCCACGGCCCTGAGCCTGGGCACCAACTATGCCACCATCTCAAATCTGGACATCACTGCCACCCCCGTTCCGGAGCCGGATGGCAGCATCCTCATTGCCTCCGCAGGTCTGGTCCTGCTGCTTCGCCGGAGAAGGCTGGACCACGCCTGCTGAGCGCCCGCATCCTCTTCTGCCTCCTGCTCCCTCTGCAGCATGAGGCAGCCAGAGGAATGGCAGTGGTTCCAAACAAGGATTCCCTGTCCCTCACACAATGGACGCTTCGTCGCATTTGATCTGCGCCTCTTTCAGCATGCGCCGGTATTCCTCCTGAAAATCCGTCTGCTGATGAAACACCTGCTGGTTCTTGATGTAGCGCACCACCGCCTCCTTTTCTCGAATCGAAACCGTGAAAGCTGCATACCCCTCCTGCCAGCCGCCAAACTCGGGAAACGCGATCGATTTCCCAATCCATTCGCTCGTGCCGGTTTTCAGTTCGCGCATGTAATCCGCCAATGACAGCATGGGATGCAGCGCCATCAAAACGTGCACGTGGTCCTCCATCGCATTGATGCGGTAAAGAGGGCAGTTCAGCTCCAGGTGAATGCCCCACGCACAGCGGAACAAATCCTCCCGCCGGTCCGCCTGCAGCACCGCCGCGCAGTCCTTGGTGGAAAACACGATGTGATACAGGATCTGCGTGCAGGTGTTGTCCATGGCACAATCTTAAACCTCAGGCCCCCAGCCCCGCATAATACTTCGCGATCCGCCGCGCATGCTCGTCATACGCCGCTTCAAACAGCTCCGTGGCTTTTGCTGCGCCCACGACCGCACCTGCCGTGAGCACCTTCGGAGGCTGACCAGCTTTCGTCAGACGATCTGCCACCTCGGCCTTGATCGCATTCACCAGCAGACAGCCGCCCACCGTGCTGCCTGGAGCGACGGGAGTGTCGAGATTATCAATCCGGATCATCGCATCACCAACCGGTGCGCCCGTGTCGAGAACGATGTCCGAGAAGTCCTGCAACTTCTTCCCATCGCGATGCCGGCTGGTGCTCGCCTCGCTGTGCACGGTGCTGATGATGGCCGCCACCTTCACGCCCCGGCGCTGAAACTCCTCCGCCATTTCCACCGGCACCACATTGCACCCGCTGCTGGAGATCACCAGCGCGCTGTCGTCGGGCTTGAGGTCAAAATTCCGCAGGATGCGATTTGCCAGACCGCTGACGTTTTCCAGGAACATGGCCTGGCGCTGGCCATTGGCACCCACGACGAGATTGTGAAACGTCAGCGACAGTTCCACAATGGGATTGAAGCCGGGGAAGGAGCCGTAGCGCGGCCACATCTCCTCCACCAAAATGCGGCTGTGGCCCGAGCCGAAGACGTGCACCATCTGTCCGGCAAGGATTGTCTGCGCGAAAAGGTCGGCCGCTTTTTGGATCAGCGGCAGTTGATCGCGGACGCGGTTGAGAAGGCCTTGGCTGGCGTCGAGGTATTGGAGGGCGGGAGTCATGAGTTTTGAAGAAGATTGAAAACAGAGCCGAGGCACCCGGCGCTGTCGCCGAGCGAGGCAGGAACGATGCGGGCCTGATTTCCACCAGGCCGCCACTCGAAATCATCGAGCGCCTTTTTAAGGGGAGCAAACAGACGCTCCCCTGCCCCGGTGGCGATGCCACCGCCCACGATGACGACCTCGGGATCGAGAACGTTGATGAGCGAGGCAATGGCCGCTGCGAGATGGCGCACCGATTTGAGCCAAACTTGGGCCGCATGCTCATCCCCTGCGCCGTAGGCATCCAGCAGCGCGTGTGTGGTGGCGTAGCGCCCTTCACCCCGTAGAGCGATGGTCTGGTTCCCGATGGCATCTTCCAGACTGCCCGGCGTATTGAAATCATCGCATACCGCGTTCGCATCCACCGTGATGTGCCCGAGGTGTCCCGCACGCCCGATCTTTCCCTTCAGCAAACGGCCGCCGCTCCAGATCGCGCCACCCACTCCTGTGCCGAGCGTCAGCATGAATGCGTCCTGCGTTTCCTCCGCAGCTCCGGCCCACACTTCGCCCAGCAGCGCAGAGTGTGCGTCATTCAGCACACGGCATTCCCGCTCCAAAAAGGCGGCCCAGTGAAACTTCTCCAGCCCATGCATGCGCCCCGGCATCCAGTCGATGCAGCGACCGTCGGGATTGGCCAAACCGGGCGCGGAAAGTCCCACGCGGAGCTTCTGCCCCGCCTGCGCCTCAAATTCCTGCACGATCTCCCTCACTGTCAGCGCAAAGCGCGGCGTCTCCCCCTCAAACTCCCCATCTCGCGTGGGCCTGGAAAGCGTGGCCACCGTGCGGGCACTCTGCGTGTCCACCAGCGCAGCTTTGATGTTCGTCCCGCCGAGATCGACGCCGATGGCTAGATTCTGATTGCTGGATGCTGGATGCTGGGCGGAGGAAGTCATACGGCCTTCATTGATCGTGGATGTTGGATCGAGCATCTAGAATCTAGCATCAAGCATCCAGAATCTGCCCCTCGCTCACGGTCCACCCGCCATCCACCGCCAGCACCTGGCCGGTGATGAATTGGGAATCGGGTGAAAGCAGCAGCAGCGCCGCGGCATCGCAGTCTTCCGGCTGACAGATGCGGCCGCCATCCAGCGGCTGCTTGGTTTTGACGAAGTTCATGATCGCCTCATTGCTCACCGCGCGCTGGGACATCGGCGTCTCCACCAGCGCCGGCGCGATCACATTCACCCGGATGTTCTGCGGAGCATAATACGCGGCGATGGATTTACTGAAGCCGATGATGCCCGCCTTCGCCGCCGCATAGGCATGCGAGGCAAAAAACTGCGCCGAGGGCGAATAGCCGAGCACGCTGGCCATGTTCAGAATCACGCCACCTGTGCCTTGCTTCAAAAACTGCTTCACCGCCGCACGGTTCGAATAGATCACCGAGTTCAAATTCAGATCCAGCGTGTAGCGCAGCCCCTCATCGGTCAGTTCATGCAGCGGCCCGTCTCCACGGCTGCGGCCACTGCCACCGGCCACGTGGTACAGCGCATCCACTTTGCCAAACTCGCCCACGGCCAGCTCCACGGCACGCTCCGCCGCTTCCGGCGTGGCGGCGTCCGCGGCAAAGCCCCTCGCTTTCGCCCCAAGAACTTCCACAGCTGCGTCCACATTCACCTGCGATCGGCTGGTGACGACGACATTGGCCCCCGCCTCCACAAGCTTTTTCGCGGCAGACAGGCCCAGGCCCGTGGTGCCGCCCATGAGGATGATGTTCTGACCGGAAACGGAATGCATGTTGAGTGAAGGAGTCGGGCGTGCGATGTCGTTGATCAAGCGAACCCACTCATGAACACACGCCGTACTTTCCTGCGCAACCTCTCTGCTTTGGCTTTTACAACTCCGTTGATGGCGGAAACGCCGAAATCGAAGAACACCGTGTGCTTCTTCACCAAGCACCTGATCGGCCTGAGCTATGACGACATCGCCAGCCTGGGTGCGGAGGCCGGCTTCAATGGCGTCGAGAGCCCCATCCGTCCAAAGGGCCACATCGAGCCGGAGAAGGTGGTGGATGAGCTGCCGAAGTACATCGAGGCGCTGAAAAAGCAGGGCCTCGAAATGACCATCATGACCTCGGGTATCAATGAAGTGAGCAAGGAGCAGCGCACGGAGGAGGTGCTGCGCACCGCCGCCAAGCTCGGCGTGAAGCGCTTCCGCATGAACTACTACAAGTACGACCTCAAGCAGCCCATCTGGGACCAGCTTCAGGCCGTGCGCCCGAAGATCAAAGACCTCGTCGCCCTGTGCAAAGAGATCGGCATCCAGCCCATGTTCCAGAACCACAGCGGGCAGGACTACTTCGGCGCACCCGTGTGGGACATCTTCTCCATCATGCGCGAATACCCCGCGCAGGACTTCAGCTTCGCGTTCGACATCCTGCACGCCACCTGCGAAGGCGGCAAATCCTGGCCCCTCGAGTTCAACCTCGTCAAAGACCACATCGGCGCCGCCTACTTCAAAGACTACAAATGGGACGGCCGCAAGCTCGTCACCGTCCCCCTCGGCGAAGGCCAGGTGGACCCCGCCTACGGCAAGATGCTCATGAAAACCGGCTACTCCGGCCCCATCTCGCTGCATCTCGAATACCTCGAAGGCAACCCCAAGGACGCCGCCGTCCTCAAGAGCTTCCGCGAGGCGCACGTGCGCGATATGAAGACGCTGAGCGGGTGGCTGGGGTGGGCGTGAGTTCGCGTATTCCCTCTCGAGAGAGTTTCGGCCATCAACGATTTAGAGGCCTCTGCATGTGGATGCTTCCAGCTTTGGTGACACTTTCCGTTTATAACAATTAACGAGATCCGATTTCCATGGTGGCTGCAGATTGGCATTGGTGGACCTACATCAAGATTGGAGACTACGTCGCGAGCCGTGGCTGCATCCAGGAATTGAATTGCGCGGCTCGGTGGATCAGATATCAAAAAGTTATCAACTTTCCGACCGACGGCGTCTGGGACAAAGGTGTCTTTGAAGGTCCTTTCGATGAAATTTGGGTCGATCCCTCGCGATCGATCCTGCATTCCAGAGAGGATATTGAAGGTCTGGACAGAGGCATCGTTCCAAAAACCTACATAAGACTCGATAACATGGACCCTAAAGACTATTTCAAGAACGAGAGACGCGTTCTGTCCAGCTATCTGCCTGTGAATCATGGGTCTCAATCGGATGAATGAGACTGAGGTCGGATCGCAATATGATTGCAGAACAATCTCTGCAAATGATCGTCCATGAATAAAATCACTATAGAAGAGAGGCTCGCCGAATTGTCCGACCTTTGGACCTCGCGGGAATGAACTCTTCACAGAGTGCACCGCTCTTATGCGCGAATTTTTTTGTCTTCACGGCGGGTCGGCCGTCATTGAAGGAGTTGACCGCTGTTCGCGCTCTTATTCCGAGATTTTCCAATGCGCCAATATCTCTGCTCAAAGCGGAAGTTGGAGAATTGAATGAATTTGCCGTTGGGGCATTTGGTAACATTCAAGCGCGTCGCTTGGAGGCCGAGGCACAGGCTCGCGGATTGGAGGTCAGAAGGGAAGACGTATCTCGCACGGGTTACATGCCAATAAGCACCCATGGATATATATCGCTTATCGAGGACCATGAATTGGCCACGCGTGTCACCGAGGAGATGCTGCGGCCAGGAGCTCCCGTCGTATTGCACGAAGAGCACGATTGAGGATGGTCTGGCCAAAATCCTCCTGCCAGCCCGCCCTCGCAAGGCCCCAGACAGCCCTTGCACACCCACCGGAGCGCCCTACACTCGCCGTCCCCCTTTCCACCCAACGCAATGAGCAACCACGTCAAACTTTACATCCCCGGACCCGTTGAAGTCAGCCCTGACACCTACGCCGCCATGGCGCAGCCGATGATCGGCCACCGCGGCAAGGGATTCCAGGATCTGTATGCCGAAATCCAGCCGATGCTGCAGTCTCTTTTCGGCACGAAACAGCAGGTGTTTCTGAGCACGTCCTCCGCCTGGGGGGTCATGGAGGGCTCCATCCGCAATCTGGTGAAAAAGAAAGTGCTGAACTGCTGCAACGGCGCCTTTTCCGACAAGTGGCTGGACGTGTCCAAGCGCTGCGGCAAGGAAGCCGAGGCCTACCAGGTCGAGTGGGGCCAACCGGTCCGTGCCGACGAGATCGACAAGCGCCTGGCCACCGGCGAGTTCGACGCCGTGACCTTCATCCACAATGAGACCTCCACGGGCGTGCTCAGCCCCATCGCCGAGATCGCCGCACTGAAGAAGAAGTACCCGGATGTGATGTTCATCACGGATTCCGTGTCCGGCTTCACCACGGTGCCGGTGAACTTTGACGAACTCGGCATTGATGTGCTGCTGACCGGCTCCCAGAAGGCCTTTGCGCTGCCTCCGGGCCTGGCGCTCTTCACCGCCTCCGAGGCTGCCATGGCCCGCGCTGCCACCATCAATGACCGCGGCTACTACTTTGACTTCCTGGAGTTCAAGGCCAACGGCGAGAAGAGCATGACGCCGAGCACACCGTGCATCAGCCTCATCTACGGCCTGCGCCATCAGCTGCAGAAGATCTTCGCCGAAGGCGTGGAAAACCGCTATGCCCGCCACGCCAAGCTCAACGGCATGGTGCACGAGTGGGTGCGCCGCAACGGCTTTGAGTTCTTCGCCCCAGAGGGCTTCCGCTCCAAGTCCCTGACCTGCGTGGCCAACAACAAGAACATCGACGTGGCGGCCTTCATCGCCCTGCTGAAGAAGAACCACAGCATGATCATCGACGGCGGCTACGGCAAGCTGAAGGGCAAGACCTTCCGCGTGTCCAACATGGGCGACGAGTCCGAGGCCAGCATCAGCACGGTGATCGCCGCGCTGGATGACAGCCTGGCCAAGCTGTAACCGGCTTCCTGCTTCATTCTCTTCAAACGGCCCCGAGAAATCGGGGCCGTTTTTTTTGACCCAAAGCGAAGCGCAGGTAGACAGCCGCAGGCTGCCCTGAAGGGGTGAGCGATAGCGAATCAATGGGGTCGCGCAGCGAGGCACGACCGCAGCTACCGATTTCGACCGAGACGTGTGATTCACGCACAGCATGAAAGGTCCGAAGGCGGGAACCCTCCGTTTGTTCGCGGGCGAGTCAGCATGCGTGCGCCACGAGACGCCCGGCGGCGGTTGCAGGACCAACCGCCCTACCTTTCCGCCAAGCCTGGCGGCGGTTGCAGGACCAGCCGCCCTGCCTTTCCGCCAAGACGCTCGAAAACCCAGCTCAGGTAGGGCGGGCTGTCCAGGCTGTGTGAAAACTATTTCACCGGTTTGACCGGGGGCGTTCATGCGCAACAAGATGGGCATGAGCCACCTTCGAGGAACTGATCGCAGCGAACTGCAGATGCTGCCGCCATGCCTGGAT
>NZ_JBGAGS010000013.1:0-286980 GCF_044226605.1 Prosthecobacter sp.
CCGATCTACGAAAGCGGAGAGGAGGATGGCATGCCGTATTTCACCATGCGCCTGGCGGAAGGCGGCTCTCTGGCGGAGCGTCTGAAGAAGCGCGGCATGATGCCTGACCGCGAGGCCGCCACGTTGATGAGCCGCATCGCACGTGCGGTGCAGTATGCGCATGAGCACGGTGTGCTGCACCGGGACCTGAAACCGGCCAACATCCTGCTGGACGTGAGCGGCAGGCCCATGCTCTCCGACTTCGGCCTGGCCAGGCTTTTGGACGCAGAGTTGCAACTGACGTGGAGCAACGCGCACGTGGGCACGCCCCACTACATGAGCCCGGAGCAGGCGGCGGGAAAAGCCAAAGAGGTGACCACAGCGAGCGATGTCTGGGCCCTGGGGGTTATTTTATACCAGATGCTGACAGACAAGCTGCCCTTCCAGGGCGGCAGCGCCGTGGAGGTCATGCTGCGCATCACGCAGCAGGAGCCCGAGATCAGCTCCTCGGGGAAGCGGCGTTCTTCGGTCGCGGAGGGAGCGGTGGAAGTGCCGGCTGCGGGGCTCCCTGCAAAACAAATCGTGCGCATGCAGGCAGATCTCGCCACGCTGATCCAGCGCTGCCTGGAAAAGCAGCCGGCGCGGCGCCTGCCCAGCGCGGGTTTCCTGGCCGATGAACTGGACCGGTTCCTGAACGGAGAGCCGATTCAATCCAGGGCAGTGGGGGCCGCTGAGCGGCTTTGGAAGCTGGCACTGAGAAACAAAGCAGCCACCGTCGCAGTGCTCGGCGCATCGCTGTCGCTGATCGTGGGCACGGTGGTGTCAGTCTGGCAGATGATCAAGGCGCAGCAGGCGGAGCGGCTGGCGCTCCAGCAGAAGCAGGAGGCCCAGACCGTCTCTGAGATCATCCTGAACACCGTCAAAGACCTGGATGAACGACAGACAGGCAGAGACATCGATCCCGACCAGATGAGGGAGCAGATGCTCAAGCGCATCCTCGCCTTCAAGGGAGATCCCGTGCGCAAGGCCCAGATGCTGTCCGAAACGGGCACGATGTTTGACCACCAGCAGTGCCTCGACAACTACCGGCAGGCGCTGGCGCTTCTGGAGGCAAACCTGGAGTCCGATGACGCCCGGGTGTGGGACATGCGGTTCTGCGTGGCAGGGCAGCGGGCGGTGATGGAAAACTCGTCTGATGAATGCATGGCCGAGCTGCGGCGGGTGCTCGACTGGCAGCTGGAGCACCTGGGACGCAAAAATTCACAGTCTCTTTTCACCATGCTGACATTGGGGAAGAACCTCAACATCCGCGGCGAAGGCCCGGAGGCGGTGGAGCTGATGTCCGAAGTCTGTCGCGAGGTGGACGGCAATGCCAGCTACAATCTCCAGCATCAGGCTCTATGCCGCCTGGAGCACCTGACGGCGGTGTTTCTGACGGAGCGGCAGGAGCACGCGCTGGCACTCGGGCGTGACTACGTTGGCAAAGCCCTGAAGGATCTGGGAGACCGCCACGTCATGACGGCCCGCACCATGTACCGGCTGGCTTCATGCTACAAAAAGGCCGGCATGCTGGATGAGGCCGTGACGGAAGGACGCCGCGCACTGGACACCTTCTGGCGTTCCGTGGGGCCGGACAACACTTTTGCCAAAGACTGCCTCAGCGAACTCTCCGCCCTGCTGGGCAAAAAAGGCGATAAAAAGGAGCGCCTGGCCCTGGTGCATGAAGCGGTCAAAGTGTGTGATCTCAGCCTCGGCCCCAGCCATCCCTTTTCTCTCTACCGGGTGGAGTGCTGCATGTTCATTCAGAATGAACAGAACTACTACTATGACGCCGCCACCGTGGGGACGCAGTGGCTGCAGCGCATCCGCTCTCCGCAGGGAACCTTGCCGGCGGACGCCGATGGCGTGCTGCGGGAGCTGGCCCGCGCTCAGTTGCTGCGCCGGCTGCACAGCCGTTCTGAGGCGGTCCTCAGGGAGCTGATCGTCTTGATGGAAGAGCACAAGCCTGAAGACATCCAGCGTTATTCGGATATGTCCAATCTCGCGGACACGCTGCTTGCCCAGGACCGGCCCGCAGAAGCCGCTGACCTGCTCAGGAAGGCCATTCAGGGCCTCAAGGAGCATGGCCATGCCCGGCCCCAGTTTGCGGCCACATCCCTGGCGAAGGCGAAAAAACGGCTTTCATCAGCAGAGGAGGCCATGGGATCGGAAAAAACGGCGGGCCGTTGAAGATATTCTCATTCGGGCGGTAACACGCGCCGCACCAACCTGTGGATGGCGGATGCGAGGCCACCCTGCCACGGCTCCAAGATCTTGTGCGCCGGTGATCAGGACCTCCGTCCGATGAATTCCACCCCTCGGTAGGCAAAAATCTAAATCTTGAGGTAACACGCTCGAAAAAAAAGTGTGGATGGCCAGCACACCCTTGCTTGCCCCAATGAAAAAACGTTTTTCGCTTCCACATCTGCTCTCGGCTTTAGTGCTGCTTGCAGGGACCTTGCAGGCTCAAAACCTTGCACAGACCCTCACGCTGCAACCGGGTTGGAACAGTGTCTGGCTTGAGGTGGAGCCCTCGCAGCGTGATCCCGATGTTTTGTTTGCCGGGCAGCCGGTGGAGATGGTGACGACCTTCATCCCCCTCGCGGCGAAGTACACTTCGTTGCGCGATCCAGCGTCTGATACGTGGAAAGATGCCGAATGGCGCACCTGGCAGCCAGCGACAGCCTCAGGGGCTTTTTTGAACAACCTGCACCAGCTCATGCCTGGCCAGGGTTACCTGATTAAAGCGACAGATGTGGCTACGGTGACGATTGCGGGAATAGCGAGGCTGAATCGTATCGACTGGCGTCCGCAGTCCTTCAACCTCGTCGGGCTGCCGGTCGATCCCGCATCACCGGTCACTCTGGGGGCGTTTTTTGCCAATTCACCGGCACATACGCCGCTGCGTGCGTTTCGATTGCTGAACGGCAAGTGGGTGCAGGCCTCGTCGGCGGAGCCCGCAGTGCCTGGAAAATCTTACTGGGTCTGGTGCGGTACGGGGAGCGATCACCAGGGCCCCGTTTCACTGCGCAGCAGCAGTAGCAGCATCGAGTTGAATGCAGCGGACAGCCAGGGCTCGGTCGAATTCCGGCCCGTCGGCGGTTCGGCGCTGACAGTCAGCATCACAGCGACGGGTTCATTATCCCTCGCCCGCCTTGGGGGGGCTGCACGCACCGCCATCTCCGGCACTCAAACGCTCACCGCCGTGGCGGGTGAGTGGACGCCCTTTCGCATTGGCCATGCGAGCCTCACCAGCTTCCCGCAGACTTCTGCGGCCAGTCTTCTCGAAATCCGCTGCTCCGGCGTGCTGTGGCGCGTGCCGGTCACCTGCACACCCTGATTTCTCTTTCTCATGAAACTCGCACTCCTCCTGTTTTTCTGTCTCGTGACAGTTGCTTCGGCGCAAACCGCCGCCGGCCTCTGGGTCGGCGATATCACGCTTGATCAGGTCAATGAAGTTCACGCTCGGCAGACCACCGGAGCCACGCCCACACCGGCCGCAAAGCCTTTCTCCATGCGCGTGCTCCTGCATGTAAACGCCAGCGGTCAGATCAAGCTGCTCAAAGAAGCCGTGCTGATGCGCACCCGGGGTGCTTCCCCCGCGCCAGTGATCGTCACGCAGATGAACCTCATCCCAAACTACGACGGCGTCACGGTGCGCGGCGGCCAGCTCATCGGCCAGCGCTTCAGCACCGTGTCCTTTCCGATGAGTGGGGACACCCTTGCCCTTTCCGGCGGCCTGGCCGCTGGGACGAGCGCCACGGGCACCTTGGCACTGGCCGCAAGCAGCCCGGTGAATCCCTTCCGTCACAAATATCATCCCGATTTGGCAAACGCTGGCCGCGCGGTCAGCCGCGCCATCAGCATCGCCATCACCGCAGGTGAGACCCCTGCCGATCACGTCCTCAATGGCACCTGGTCCGAAACCATCACCGGCCTGCACAACAGCGCCATCACCGTGACCGGCAGCCTGGTGCTGAACCGCGTCAGCACGGTGGACCAGCTCAACAACACTCCGTAAATTGTCATGAAGAAGCTGCTCATTCTTGGTTTTTCATTCCTGGTCACCACGGCCTGCTCCCGTGCTGCCAATGCGTATGTCAAAGAGATGCAAGGCGTGTCTGGCGGGACCGTCACTCACTACGCTGGCACCGTGGATACAGGCACCCAGCAGACCAGCCAGTCATCGCTGATGTTCGGATTCCCATTGACGAACGGAGACGGTCCGGACGCATGGGCTCCCTCGTTTCGTACGGTGGCCAACGACACCAACATCTTCATTGCCGGCTGGTGCGACAAGCCAGGGTCCAGTCCTGCGGTGCGCGACGGCTTCATCTCGAAGCTTGATGCTCTGGGGGTCACTTTGTGGACGAAGTCTCTCAGCGTTGTTTTGGGCCAGAGCGTCGGCTTCAAGATCAACGACATCGCCATCATCAACGGCTATCTGTACGCCTGCGGAGAAACGTCTGACAGCCCCTCCCCTCGTGCCTTCATTGCCAAGCTCACACTCGATGGCGTGGCGGTGGACTACAGCATCGTCCGCGCGGATTTGGGGACTGCTACCTTGGCACGCGCCACAGGCATCTGCGTGGCCAGCGTTTCCAATGTGAACCGGATTTCGATCGTCGGTGACTTCACCGGCACGAGCATGATTGTCGAACAGCGAAAAATGAACTCCGGGACGAATACGTTCGATAACCTTGTCGGACGCATGGACAGCGGCAGTGCCCGTGATGTGTTCGTGGTTTCGTTTGCCGACAATCTCGATGCAAGCTGGGCGACCACGATCGGTTTTAACCAGGTCAATGATTTTGCATCCGGCATCACAGCGGACGGCAGCGGGCGCCTGTATGTCGCGATGAACTTCCAAAATCCGGACGGGGTGAATGCCAGTCTGACCTTCCAGGCGCTGGATGACGTGCGTGTGGTTTGCACCGCCGCGCTCCCCACTGGGGCCACTTTTGACGCCAGCTCGATCCCCAACAACTACGACTTTTCCTTCGGAGACTGGGGTACCATCCTCATGATCGATTCACAAAGCGGCACGGGCGCCCGAATCATCAATCACTCGGAGCCGGTGCGTGTGGATGACACCTCCGGCACGGCGGGCGCGGGCTCGCGTGTCGTGGACCTCGAGTACAACAACGGCACCATTTTTGCCACCGGCGAGTTTTACAAGAACTTCAGACCCACCGACTCGCAGGTGAACCTGAGTCCGGACGGCAACCAGACGTGGAGCAGCAACGGCCTCAGCTACGATGTCTTTGTCGCACGTCTCGATCCGACAAATCTGTCGTGGGGAACCGCCGTTTTTCTCGATTCGGGAGGCTTTGACTTCGCGTCCCAGATCGTGACGACCAACGACGCTGTTTATGTTACCGGGAGCGCTGGCGGCGCTCTGAACCACACCACTCTGGGGGGCGGTGCGGGCAAGAATCCGATCAACCTCGGAGGCTCGTCCACACGGCATCTTTTCTGGACGAAGCTGGACAGCAATGATCTGACAAAGCGGTGGCATGTCACACCCGTGGAGATTGTAGGGTCGATCTCGATCCCTCTGGTGCAGCGCAGTTCGGGCATCGGTGTCGTGGGGGACTCGGTGGTGCTCACTGGTTACTGGAGCACTGGTTCATTGACCTTGGGGGAGGCGGCCAACCGCGTGACCCTTCCGAACTACGGAACCACGAACCGGGGATTCATCGGCTACTTGAACACAGATGGTTCGTGGCAGCAGGAAGTGAGTTTGACCATCAATTCTGACTACGGCCTGCCATCGCCGTTCGGCGGCACACAGACGGTGCGTTCCGGGCTCAATGTGCACGCCGAGGTGAGTCCCATTGTCTATGAGGACAGCAGCGGCGCCGTTCTCGACAGTTCCAATGCGGAGGTCATCCGCACCCAGGCGGTCACACGCCGCATCTGCACGGGCTACCAGTTCAAATCGAGCCAGGTCAACGGCACTGCAAGCGAGGTCGATTTCCTTGTCTCGGGCGATGTGGTCCTCAATTTCCTTTGGAGCACGGAGCATGCTTTGGAAATTCTCACCGACTTGCCCGCTGGTCTCACCTCGCAGGCTGCCGGCAATCCAAGTCCGGCGGTGAACAAGAACTGGCTCGCGGAGAAATCGCCAGTAATCGCGCAGATCGACGGGGCGTCCTACATCGACCAGGATGGTGTACGCTATCGTTGTACGGGTTATTTGCCGACCGGCACCGCCATCCCAGCCGGGTTCGGCACCGTGACCAACCAGATTGCCTGGGGCTCCTTCCAGAACCGCCAGCAGGTCCCTCAGTTCACCCTCACAGGTCCTGCCACGATTACCTGGAAATGGGACAAACAATACCGCATTCGCAGCACGGCAAATTCATCCCTCGCCAGCGCTGCCCCCTATGTGGACGGCGTCCCCGTGCTCACGACTACTACGACTCCCACGAGCTCCACTCCTTACACGGCATCGGCTGTCACAGGATTTCCCACGACGGGTTTTGGAGGCACCGGCAGCGGTTGGTTCGCTGGTGAAGGTCCACCCCAGGTCAACGACGGGGACATCAATACCAAGCTGGTTCACTTCGCCAAGGTGAACTGTGGGGTGATCCTTAGCTACACCACCCCCATGGCAGCGAACCGCATCCGCCTCACCACCGGCAACGACTCACCCGAGCGCGATCCCCAAAACATCAGAATCGAGGGAAGCACGGATCCCGGCGCCACCCCGACCAACTGGCAGACCATCTCCGCTGTCGTGAGTGTGCCCGTCACGGGTACGCGCGGATTCACTCAGGAACTCCAGTTCTCAAACACCACTTCGTTCAAGCACTATCGCATCACCGTGCTTTCGATCGTGAACCAGGCGTTGGCGAATTCCATGCAGGTCGCGGAGATAAAGCTGGTGACCTACGCACCAACGCTGACCTCGACGTCAAGCGCCGTGGGGCCTCGCATCAGCGGCTCGGGTGATGTTTGGGCCACGGACGGCACCGCACTCACCATTGGTTCAGCGTCGTCGGTGAGCGGTGGCATCGGCAGTCTCGCTTTGAAAGGCTACACCGGCGGCACGGGCGCGGTGGTGCCGTTTGATACTCGCGGTGTCACCACCAAGGCCATCACGCTCAATTCGGCCTCCACCATCATTTGGGACTACGCACGCACGACTTATCCGGAAACAGTCACCATCGGCAATTTCGTCACCTTCAGCACCGTCACCGGCATCGACGCCACGAACGTGAACAAACTCAAGACACCCGATGGGGGCGTCACCATCAATGTTCCGGCCAACAGCACCTGGAACGACATGCAGACCTGGGACCAGGTCGGTCAGAAGCTCTATCCTCTGCGTCCCGGCAAGTTCACCGTCGAGTTTGAAAATCTCGCATCTCCGGATGACACCACGCAAAACGTCATCGTCGAGGTCACCGCGGTGATGCCCGGTTCCACCAGCTACAATCACATCATCGAGACGCCGTCCGTCGATCTTGATCCCGACGACAGCGACGCCCGCGCTTTCCAAAAGCTGGCTTATACTGACGCGGCCGCCACCGTCAGCAATGCGGGCTTGTTCGCCAACACTGAGGAGGGCTACAGCGTGCTGCTGTTCTCCGTGCGTGCGGGCGGAGCCGCCGCCACGGGCAATCTCGCGCAGGAAAGCCTCAGCGTGAAGACCGTGCGCTCCCAGTTCTGGAAAAACGCCGTTGGAGCAAAGCTGAACGCCACCATCGGCACCGCCATCACGACCGCGGACCACGACGTCACCGCCGTGGGTCACAATGGTTATGTCCTGACCCGCCTCGCGCCGGTGAACTTTGGCATTTATGATCTCGCCTCACAGAAGGGGCCCATCATTCCGGTGAACGTGGAATATCCTGGCTTCGGCACTTGGAATGCGCCGGACAATCCTGGCATGTGTGCCATCGCCTGGTATCAGGTTCAGGACGGCCTGCGCTGGCCCTACAAGGCGGTGGCCTACAGCCCGCAGTGGCCTGCTTCTCCGCCGCGCATCGTGGTGGCCAGCCAGCTCGGCTCGGAGGGCCTCAAGGACTCCGCCGGCACTCCTCAGACGGTGTTCACCGCCCCCGCCTACAACGCCGTCGCCATTTACAACCAGCCAGACGCCACGCTTCCCGGCTTCAATCCAAACGAGGAGCACGCACTTGTGGCTCCCTCATTCCTCGATGCCTCACGCACCGCCGCCTATGCGCTGCGCAATGAGCTGAACCGTACAACGCTCAACGCCAGCTACACCAGCCAGCCCTACGTCCTCGTAAACTACCGCGATGACACGGATCCTGCCAATCCGGTGCAGAAGATGGCCGTGTACGCCATTCAGCACCAGGACGCCGCCACCAGCGACTCCCGCCTGCCAGCTTTCAACCAAAGCTACATTTTCCGCTACCAAGGGGTGGCGGGCACAAAGCTCGTGCCGCCGTATCCGCTCAGCATCGTCATCGGCGCCAGCCCCCAGGCCCAGACCAACGGTGTCAATGTGGACCCTGCCCGCGTGACTTACTACGAGGACAAAACCGGGCAGCCATGGATTGTCTCCGGAGACACCGACGGCGCTGATGACATCACCGCAGAATTTTACTATCCCCTGCGTGGAGACTTTTGGCATCCCACTCTCGCCACTGGAAGTCCGTTGCACTTCGGGCCCGCCTCACCGCTGCACAACGTCAATTACGACGCCGTCTGGCCTGCGAACACGGGCTTCCTGAAGGCGGGCGAAACACTCACCTTCTCCGGCGGCGAATACAGCAGCGACCACTCGGCTGACTCCACGGCTCCGCCGCCCCTCCCAGGTGCCATTTCCTGGCAGAGCGCGAAGGTCACCTACGATGATGCAAACCCCGCGCTCGACCCCGCCACCCTGGCCACAAATTACCTCGTGCGTGTCGTTCCCGCGCTCACTGCGCGTGAGGTGTCGCTGCCAGTCTCCAGTCTGCCGGACACTCTCAAGCCTGCTTCCGGCAATGTCGTCGTCGAAGGCACGCTGTGGCGTTTCAAGAAGCTGAGCGCCGGCCTGCAGCAGCGCATCTACTTCAATTCCATCACGGGCATGCTTGGCGTGCGCGGCCTGCTGAATGGGCGCGCCATTGGAGATCCAAATCTCACCGCAGCACCGGGTGCGCAGACCATCCTGCAGCCAAACGTCCTCACACCAGCCGAGGAATCGATCCTCTCCGGCATCGACACCGACTCCCACTGGACCTCGGCCGTCGCCGCACTCGCCACCCTTTCGCGTGATCCGCAAAACCTCCCCGGCGTTGATTACGGCATCGGCCTGCAGGCCGCCACGCCCTCCGGCGTCCAGCCGGCCACCACCATCGGGCCTGGCACTGCCGTCATCCCGAATCCCAGCCTGCTGAATCCGGCCTACCAGCCGACGCTGACCACAGGCTATGTCACTATCGCAGAAAATGACGACGCATCACTGGGGGATGCCCCGGTGGCCATCCATGTCTTCCGCGTCACGCGTGCAGAGATCTACCGCGGCTCGCTCGCGCCGATCTATCCGGACAATGTGTTCGATGAAAAAATCACCGTCCGCCACACGGGAGACTTTGGCGGCAATGTGGCCGACTTGTTCTTCGAGTGGCAGGTGCGTGAAGAGGACGGTCGTGTGCTCAACCCCCCCGGCATCACCCTGCCCACCGCTGGCACGCCCTCGGGTGGCGACTGGACGTTGTTCAATTCGGGCGTTGGCCTGAACGAAATTCAGCTCGCTGGGGCCAGCTCCGCGCTTTTGACGGACAACCTGTTCTTCTGCCGCTATCGCCACAAGGACGCAAACCCCTCCGTGTCCACCAGCTGGAGCCAGTGGTCAGGCGCGGCCAACAGCCGCCCGCCAAATGCTGCCTCGCCTTCTGCCGTCACGGACACCGCCTACGTCGCGCAGCTTGTCGCAGGCTGGGTGAAGCGCGTGACGGATGCGGTGAATGTCTTCGATGCGCGCATCTCCGACTTCCGCAACAACGACGCACCCGCCACCTACACCAGCATGATCCAGCAGGCGGGCCCGCGCTATGAGGGCCCCGTCGCCTTCAATCCGACGAAAAATGTGATCGAGAACTACGGCATGATCGAGCTTTACCAGACGGTGCTTGAACGCGCGAAGGATCTGAGCATCAACCTCACCCCCGGCACCAGCGGAGTCGACACTGCGCTGCTCAATGCGGCAAACCGCATCTCGCAGTTCTACACCTTGATCGCCAACGAGGCTTACAGTGATGCGCTGGATCCCACCATCGGCTACAGCACGCAGAGCAGCCAGTACGGCGCCCTTGCGCCGACCATCCACGCCTTCCAAAACCAGACCGCTGATCTTCTTGAAGAAGAGCTCGCGCTGCTGCGTGGCCGTGGCGAAGTCGGCGCGCGCCCGGCCTACAACCGCCTGTTGTGGAATTTCACCAACGGCCAGGGCGAGGCCGCCTACGCGATGAATTACGCCATCAGCGACGTGAACAACGACGGCTTCATCGACGCCAATGACGCGCAGATCCTCTACCCCCAGGGCCACGGCGATGCCTGGGGCCACTACACCATGGCGCTGAAAGGCTACGCGGATCTTTTCACCAACAGCCGTTTCGCCTGGGACCCGCGCAGCGAGCTCTATCAGATCAATGGCGTCGTGTTCAACATCGACTACCTTGACGAACGCGCCTTCGCCGAGGCCGCCGCCACGCGTGCCAAGGCTGGCGCGGAAATCGTCGATCTCGTTTACCGCGCCAAATACACCGAAAATCCTGCCGGGCAGTGGCAGGGTTATCAAGACACGAACACGGACCGTGCCTGGGGCGTCTATGAATGGGGTCAGCGTGCCGCCACCGCCGCTTACTTCGACTGGGCCGTCGGCAATGCCTTGCTTCCCGCATCTGACACCACGCATGAAGGCATTCAAAAAGTGGACCGCAGCACCGTCGGCGGCCTCGGCGTGCTCGCGGGCAATGCCGCGCTCATTCAAAGCAAGGTCGAAAGCGCCGATCGCGGCTACAACCCCCTCGGCCTCGATCCCAACGTCGTGCCTTTCGACATCGACCCCGTTCGCGTGGACCGCACCAGCGTGAATCCCGCCACACATTTCGAGCAGATTTACGAGCGTGCCGTCGCCGCCTCCGCCAATGCCATCACCACCTGGGACAATGCCAATCAGATCAACAACCTGCTCCGCCGCACCGGTGCCAGTACCGAAGAACTCCGCCAGCAGACCAAGCAGCAGGACATCGATTACCGAAACCGTCTCATTGAAATCTTCGGCACGCCATATGCCGGAACCATCGGCGCAGGCCAGGCCTATCCGGACGGCTACACGGGACCCGATTTGTACCTCTACATGTACGTGGACACCACACAGGTGAATGACAGCACTATCCCGCCCACCCCTTCAGACGTGCTTGTGAACTACAAGAAACTTTTTGCCCTCGCCAGCAACACCAATCCATTCGAGGACACTGGGGTCGGAACAGATCAGACCAGTTACGCCACGGACATTCTCAACAACTGGTTCCCGGCCGACTACCAGAAAACCTTCACATTGGAAGGCTCGGTCCAAGACTCCTCACTCTCGCTGAATTTGCCGATCACCGCCAGCGGCTACTCATTCAACGCGCCCTCAGGCTGGGGCATGCGCTCCTCTCCGGGAAAGCTTCAGCTTGCCATTGGCGAGCTCATCCAGGCCGAGGCGGCCCTCCTTCAAGCATCGAATGATTATGACGGCCTCGCCGGAGATTTGGACCGCAAGTTACGCAACTTCACCCTCAAAACAGGAATTGCGACCTCAGATATCCGGGCTGTGACCAACATGCAGAGTGCACAGCAGGGCCTGGATGATCTGGCGATCATCACTTATGCCACTGCTGGCGCTTTGCGGAACGTCCGCGAGTTTGGCACGGACTTCAAAGAGGGCGCGTTGGAATCGATTCCGAAAAGTGTGTCCGATTTCACCTCTACGCTTCGTGGGTTTATCGAATATGCTAACGGTGCAGAAAACGCTACTCTGCGTGGATATGAGTTTTTGGCTGATGTTACTAATCATGGTCTCGAATTGAAGGCAGGTGAGGTCGGCACCGATCTGCAGCTCACCGAAACACAGCTTGGTCACCAAAGTGACGTCATCGACATGCTCGACGACCTCGAAGACACCCTGAACTCCGAGCCCGACCTGCGCATGGCAGCCTTCCGGGCCGTCGAGCGTCTGCGCAGCGCCAGCGACAGTTACCGCGCCTTGCTGCAGGAAGGCGCCCGTCTCGTCGATGAACGCGAAGCCTTCAACAAGCGCGTCGCCTCCACCACGACCAAGCAACGCTACGAAGACATGACCTTCCGCGTCACGCGCAATGATGCGCTGCGCAAGTACCGTAGCGCGTATGACATGGCGGCACGTTATGCCTACCTGGCCGGCAAAGCCTACGCTTATGACCTGAACTTGCCGGACAACCATGCGGCCAATGCCGCGCCGCTGCTCGCAGAGATCATCCGCACCCGTGATCTCGGCGTGTGGCAGTCTGGGCAGCCTGTTTTGGCCCAGGGCGGCCTCGCCAGCCATCTCGCCACGCTGAAGGGGAATTACGACCACTTCAAAGGCCAGATGGGCTTCAACAATCCCTCCGCGCAGATTTACACCTTCAGCTTGCGTGCCGATCTCGGCCGCGTGCCGCTCACCACACGTGAAGATGCGACTTGGCGGCAAAAGCTGGAAACCTGGCGCGTGCCTGATCTTTGGAACTACACGTTCACCGATGGCACGACAAATTACGGCTTCATCTACCGCCGCTTCTGCCGCCCATTTGCTCCCGAATTCGACGGCAGTGGCACTGCGGTGCCGCAGCCTGCGCTCGTCATTCCATTTACTTCCACGATTCAAAGCGGGAAAAACTGGTTCGACAACACGCTGGCCGCCGGGGACAGCGCGCTGAACTCCAGTGAGTTCGCCACCAAGATTCGCGCCGTCGGTGTGCGGCTTGACAGCTACAACACCTCCGCCATGTCGGTCACCCCGCAGGTGTATCTCATCCCGCTGGGCGCGGACCGCATGTTCATGCCGGAAAGCACCACGCTCCAGACGCGTGAGTGGAATGTGGTTGATCAGCGCATCCCTGCGCCGCTGCCCATCACGCCCTCGCAGCTTTCCAATCCCGACTGGCATCCCTTCACCGGCAGCACCAGCGGCTACTTCGATGAAATCCGCAAGTTCAGCAGCTTCCGCGCCTTCCCGGACAGCGTCGGCACTACAAGGGATGACATCATCAGCAGCTCACGCCTCGTCGGCCGCAGCGCCTGGAACACCCGCTGGGTGCTCATCATCCCGAATGCCAGCCTGCTCTACGATGGCGGCAGCAGCACCGCTGGCCTCAACACCTTCATCTACGGCCTGCCGAAGAGCGGCGAGACGCAGGCCACCTCCGGCACGGATCCCGCGAAGCGGGAACTCCTCGGCGTGCGCGACATCAAGCTGATGATCCAGACCTACTCCGTCTCCGGCAACTAATCCTCTCCCACGACGACCATGAAACTGTTATGCTTCATCCTGGCTTTCGTTGCCACACCCGCTCTCGCCTTCCTCAGCGAGACGGACACCGTTTTCTACGGCAAAGTGCTCCACCGCGGCGCGGGCGAGGATCTCCTGCTCACCAGCGGCTCCTTGATTTGGAGAGTAACGCCTGCTGACGGCGGCGCGCCCTTCATCGCACGGGCGCAGCTTGCCCCGCTGAAAAACGGCGAATTCTCTTATTCCATCCGCCTGCCGCAGCGCATCGCCATCACAAGCCTGTCGGTTCCCGCTGAACTCGACGGCCTGCTCATTCAAAATGACAGCGCCACACGCTTTCAGAATGTCGAGATCACCATCGATGGTCATCCCGCGACACTGATCGATCCCACGAAGACCAGTTTCGACACCATTGCACCAGAGCGTGGCCTTTTCCGCCGCGCCGACCTCACCGTAAACTTCCCTCTGCCGGACAGCGACTACGATGGCATGGCTGACTGGTGGGAAATTAAATACGGCCTCAACAAACTGCTCGATGACTCCGCGCTCGATCCTGATGGCGACCTCGTGACCAACATCGCCGAATACCGCGCTGGCTCAAACCCCAACCAGTCCGACGTGCGGCCACGTCTCAATGGCTCGCCCGTGTTAACACTGCTTGCCGGCCAAAGCTCCGCCCTTGTGGCCAGCACGACTGACTCAGATAGCACACCTGCGCAGATTCTTTGGACGCTTCAAAGCATGCCTGCGGGCATAAGTGCCAGGCTGCATGGCCTTCAGCTCAATGGCAGCGCTCTCCCTTTGGGTGCCTCGTTCACCCAGGCAGATCTCGCTTCCGGGCGCGTGATTTTCACGCATGATGGCACCACCGCCTTGGCCACTGATGCCGTGCTGACCTTCAGCATGCGGGATGAACATCCGGAATTCGCCTCGGTCGTGGAGGTCGAGGTCAGCCTCGCCAGCAGCCAGAAGGACATCTTTGCCGTCTGGAATTTGCCGCTGCCCTCGATCGGCGAACCTGACCGCGTGATCCATGACGCCTCTCGTGCAGGTGCCAGCACACTCCGCACCTCCTCCGGGCCTCAGGCTTTCAATGAAGTGAAGGCGGACACCTCTTATCAATCCTACATCTCAGCGGTCGGTGCTGATTTCCCGCGTTTGCTCATCGGTTCAGACCAGGTCGACACGCTCATCGGATCCGGTGAAGCCGATTGGATCGCCGGCGGACCCGGCAACGATTCCCTGCGCGGCTACGCTGGTGCGGACCGCTTCATCATCGCCAAAGACGGCGGTGCAGACACCCTCATGGATTTCAATGCCACGGCAGGAGACGTTCTCGATCTCACAAAAATTCTCGAGCCAGTCTCCGGGCGCTATCTGTCTGACTACTTAACGGTGACGACGGATGCAACGGACACCATCATCTCGGTGGATGCCAATGGCGATCAGCTGAGCGCGGCAGACGCCACCATCCGTCTCAAAGGCCTCCTTCTGACCAGCAACGACATCGAGGAGCTGTGGGACATGGGAGCAATCGCCACGGGCTCGATCATCCCGCGCGCCACACTTTATGTCACCGCCACCGATGCCGCTGAGGAAAACCTCGTCGCCGGCAAGTTCACCCTCCGTCGGCGCGGCGACGCTGCTGCTCCGCTCACGCTCGCAGTCACCATCACTGGCACCGCCATCGCGGGCGTGGACTACGTCGCGCTGCCGACCACGGTGACTTTTGCGGTCGGTCAGAAGACGATCGTGCTTCCGATCGTCCCGTTGGAAGATGATGTGACTGAAAACACCGAGACCATTCAGATCCTGCTGCCTGCGGCTCCGGGCTATATCCTCGCCAACAGCACGGCGAGCGCAAATCTCACCAACTTGCCAAGCCGCGTGTGGCTGGAAGTCGCCGAAAGAACCGCCTACAAAGACAGCCTCTCGCCTGCGCAGATCCTCGTCCATCGCAGTGGTGCTCTTTCTTCCCCGCTGACCGCCGGATTAACTGTCAGCGGCCGCGCCACCGCCGCCGTGGATTACAAGCGCCTTCCCGCCACTGTCACCTTCATCAGCGGTCAGGACACCATCGCCCTCGACGTGCTTCCGCTGGCCAGCGCCACCCTCACCCGCGGCGCTGAGGAGGTCATCGTCACCTTGAAAGCAGACCCGGCTTATCTCTTCGGTCCCGTGACAAAAGTGCTGACGATGATCGTCAATCAGCCGCGCGTTCTCTCCAACTGGCGCAGCACGCAGACCGGCGGACCGGATGACTCCCTGGATGACGAGGACTTCGACAATGCGGATGGCGACGGTGATGGCATCAAGGGCCTCTTGGAGTTCGCCCTGAATTTGAACGCGAAGAAGAGAGACGGCACGCCGGTCAAATTGGTCTTTGATGCCAATGGCAAGCCTGGTCTGGAATACCGCCGCTGGCCTGGTGCTCCGGAGGTGGACTACATCGTGGAATGGAGCGCTGATTTGAAGACCTGGAACATCGCCACTGAGGCCGACTCAGCCGAGACCGCCAATGAAATCGAAACCACCGGCATGGAGCGCACCGTGCGCTCTCTGCTCATGCCGCCCGCCGGCGGCGGCGTGTTCATGCGCCTGAGCGTCCAGCGCCGTTGATCTCTCCAAGACCATGAGCCGCTCCGCCTTCCTATTCGCCCTGGCGGCACTGCTGCTGGCAGCCAGCGGGGGATGGACGCGCGCGGACCCGGCCATCTCGATGACAAACCCCGTGGCAGGCACCCTGGGCAGCGATTCGCTCAACTACAATAACTGGCTGGCGAACCGCATCTACTTGGGCGAGGACGCGCCGCTGCAGCGCCCGGACACCGTGACGTTGACGATGAATGTGACTTACGCCACGCCGCTCATGAGTGTTTTCATTTACGAGGACGTGGGTGGCCGTCCCGTCGCGGACCAGTTGCTGGCGCTGTTCCCACCCACTTCCGCCTCTCTCGCAGTTTCTTCCGGCACCAACAACGTCCAGCTGGTCTTCAAGATGGCTGACACCTCGGCGGCTGTGTTCACCCCCGGCAAGCATTACTGGCTGGCGGTAGGTGTCACGGGCATCAATGACGATGCCAGCCCCGGGCAGCAGCTGGGCTTGCTTGACTGGTCATACGCATCTTCCACTGTCAGCACTAGCAACGGCTGGCAGGTCGATCCATGGATCGCCGTCTCCAATACGAACGGCGCCGAGTGGTCATCCTCCCCCGGACTCCCCTACATTTTTAACATGACTACTGTGATCGTTCCTGAACCCTCGCGTGCAGTTCTGATGCTGTTTGGCATGATGGCGCTTGCTCTGCGCCGTTGCCGTCCGCTGGCCGTTGCAGCACTGCCCCTGCTCAGCACCGGTTGTAGCAAGCCGCCCGCGCCGCCAGACGATGGGCTGGCCAAAGTGGGCGCCGAGGTGATCACCGCGGATGATTTCAAGGCTGCCGCTGTCCGCCGTGGTGGTGGCGATCCCGCCTCAGTGGACCGCAAGGCATTGCTGGAGGAACTCATTAACGAATCCGCGCTCGTCCAGCGCGCCAAAGCCAGAGGCCTCGATCAAACTCCCGATTTTCAGCGTCGCGTGCGTACTCTGCTCATCGCTACTTTGCGCGAGACCGAGTCCGCGGCACCAGCCCGGGCGGTGGCACCCACGCAGTCCGATCTCATGGGGCTCTACGAAAAGATGAAGCCCGGCTTCACGGTTCCAGCCGCGCGCCGCCTGGCCATTCTTCAGCTCACCGCCGAGACGCCCGCTTCCGAGTCCCTCAAAGCCGCGGCGGAAAAACTAAAACAGGCCGCTGCGCGTTTTCACACACTGCCACCGGACCCGTTGCGGCGCGGTTTCGGCCAGATTGCCGCCGAGTTTTCCGATGATCAGGACACCCGCTACATCGGCGGTGATCTCGGCTGGCTGACCGACGCCGAGATCAAACGTCGCCTGCCTGCGGCCGTTGCCAGCGCCGCGCTGGCGCTCACACAACCCGGCACTTCCAGCGAGGCAACCATCAGTGGCAATGCCGTCTTCGTCCTCCTGTTGTCCGGCCAGCGTGCCGCCGCCGTGCAGCCCTTCGAGAAGGTGGAAAAGCAGCTCCGGCAGGAGTTCGCAGCACTCTCCGCCAAAAAGTCCGAAGCCGAACAGCAGGCTTCGTTGCGCCAGGGCCTGGATATTCAAATCAATGAGGAGAAACTGCGCGCCGTGACTCTGGACTCTCGTGCACCAGCAGTTCCATCCGTGCCGGCGAATGCACCCTGAGTTTGTTTCATTCTCACATTCACGTCCGCCTGTCGGGCAGCACCCGTTAAAGCGTGTCGATCCCATGGCCGATCACATACCAGAACCACGCAAAAATCATCAGTCCCAGTGCCGCCGCACTCTGGATAAAGGCGGACAGGATCCTCAGAGAGACGTGCCACCTTGCTGGCGACACAAAGAATATTCCCAGGCCAAAAGCCAGCAGGGTGCTGATTTGAAAGGCTGAGACAAGTCCATCAGAGAGGCCGCCTCGGGTAGGCATCGAGGCATCTCTAAGATGCCAGTCAAAGCCCATGCAGATGAGATGAAGCACGACCAGCCCCAGCCATGGAAAAACAAGCTGGGGTGAAAACGCCCGCGGCTGGTCTGTCTCTTGTAAAGGGTCCATGACCACACGCACAAAAAAGTGGATTACTTCTCCAGCAGCTTCTTCACCTTCTCAGCGATGGTCTTCGCTCCATTCGGTTCATAGCCCGTCTTCACATAAGCCACCTTGCCATCCGGACCGATGACCACGGTGTGCGG
The DNA here is from genome assembly GCF_044226605.1 of Prosthecobacter sp. Lineage (GTDB taxonomy): Bacteria > Verrucomicrobiota > Verrucomicrobiia > Verrucomicrobiales > Verrucomicrobiaceae > Prosthecobacter. Next base: position 18,270 of record NZ_JBGAGS010000013.1, read on the forward strand.
AATGCCTTCCACGCCGAAGCTCTGTCCCACACGTTGGTTCGCATCCAGCGCGACTTCAAATTTCCAGCCGCGGGTCTCAAGGAAGGTCTTCACGGTGTCCTTGTCTTCGGCCTGGTTCACGCCGATGAACCGCACCTTCTTCGGATCGAGGGCGGCCATCTCGTCGATCATGCCGGGAAGGGACTTGATGCATGGCCCGCACCATGTCGCCCAGAAGTCGAGGACGATGACCTTTCCTTTCTCTTTGGAGAGATCGAACTCCTCTCCAGACAGCAAAGGAAGCTTGAAGGGTTTTGCGTCCTGATTGAGCAGCGGAGAGCTTTGCCCGCCGGACTCCGGCAGCACGGGCTCCGGCGCGTATTTCAGCTTCCAGTCGCGCAGCGCCAGCATGGAGGCGCTCTCTGGCGGCACCGAGCTTCGGATCACATGGATCTGCGAGAGCGGCACCCGGCAGTCGCCCAGCAGTGGGTTGGTGCCAAACACCGCATCCTCGGCAAAACGGGAAACTTTCAAGCCCAGTCGGCCGCCGTTGTTCAGCAGCAGCCAGTGGGTGATGACCGGTGGCTGGCCCTCCCGGTCCTGCGCCACAAATGCCGCGCTGACCGCGTCGGCGGGCTTGATGAGCCACACGGCGGCCTTCACGCGCTCGCGCGGCACCTGGATCGTTTCCATGCCGGAGCGCACGGCAAAATGGTCCGCGGTCGCCGCCTCGATCACGCCGCGCAGCAGGTCGCCATTGGCGGCGAGAAGCGCATGGCGCGGCGGATCCTCCTTGCGGAAGCGCGGCACCGTGAGCGCGTTCTCCTTGGCCCGCAAATCGACGATTGGAATGGCCACGCGCCCGGGAGCTATGGTGGCGCTGAAATTGCTGATCCCGCCGGAGCGCTCGCCATTGCCCCACAGGCTGAAGGGTTCGATGATGATGCCGCTGCCGGAGCGCATCTTGGGCGTGAGCGCGATTTTGCGCGCGGAGACACCCTTGAAGAAAACCTCCACGGAGTTCTCCGCGATCGCGATCCGCACAGGCATGGAACCATTGCATCGCAGGCGGAACTGGCGGTCCATCTGATCGCCATTGGATTCGAGGCCAAAGCAGACCTCGCTGCCCATGTGGCCAAAAAGAAGGTTCAAACTCGGGGCGCCTGGATTGGATTCGTCGCAAAACAAACGCATGCGCAGTGCGGAGAAGCCCACGTTGAGCAGCGAGAAATGGATCTCATTCACCTGCATGAACGAAGGATGGCCAAAGGAGCCGCCCGGATCGAGGCGCAGTTCCGCCTTGCCATTGCGCTGCACCTGCTGCGGGCCGCCGCGCACCCGGTGCCAGCCGGGATCTTCAAACCCATCCAGGTTCAGGCTGGCGCCGCCAAACTGGATGGCCTGCACCTTGTCAGCAGGAAGGTGTTTCACCGCGGCAACGTCGGACTCCAGATCGATCTGTTTTGCATCAATGGCGCGCAGTCTGCCGGGAATAACTTCTCCCTCCTGAAGATAAAACAGCGCCTCGCTGCGCATGGCCGCTGCCTCCGGTGCGGCGGCGCGGGAGATCTCCATGTCTCCCGTGCTTGCCATCACCACAGGTTTGAGGCCGCCTACAGGCTTCCAGCGCGGCTGCGCTTCGCCACCGGCGTCCAGCGTTCCATGCAGCACGTTTTTGTTGATGGTGAGAGAATCGAAGGCGGCCAGGTTTAGGTTTGCCGCGTCGGCGTCAAATCCTCGAAACTCCAGGTGATGAAGCGCTTGGGTCTTGAAGCTCACCGGCCCGTTCGAGAAAGTCGTTTTGAACGTGGCCACGTCGTTGCGCATGTGCAGCATGGTGCCGTTGATCCATTCGCCATCGGTGAACCACATTTCCGTGAGCGGCATGGCGGCCTGGGTGAAGGGAGAGGCGGTGGCTGCCACCTCGATGCCAAGGACCTTTTCCCACGGCAGGCTGGTTTCTGCGCCGTTTTCCATCCGCACGGTCAGGGTGCTGGCGTCGGCGCGCAGGGGCTGCGCTTTGAGGTAGTGCCCGTCCGTGAGTTCGATCCGGGGCCGCACGTTGGTGATGTCCGTTGGCAGCTTGCCATCCCACTCGCGCACGCGCAGCGTTTCCAGGCTGAGATCGGGGCCTTTGTTTAGCAGGGTCAACCCTGCGGGCTGGGAATCGTCATCGCCGTCCGAACTTCCCGCCTGCTTCTGAGCCAGGGCTTCCACGCGCACCTGCGCCGCACCCTGCACCACGCCAAAGAGGGCGCCAAAAAGTCCGCCGCCGCCACGTGCGGCTGGTTTTTTCTCCTCGGCTTTTGCATCGGGCGCCTGACCCGCTTCATCCACGGGCGGCTTGCTGGTTTCCGCCAGCTTGGTGCCATCCGCGCCGTAGATGGCGCACAGCCCTGTCTCACGGTTCCAGAACAATGTCAGCGTCACGCGCCGGTCATCTTCACTGAGCTTCTGCACACGCTCAAAAACGCGGCCCTGCAGCACCACATCATCCACCCAGGTCTCCACCGTCATGCGCTCCTTGTCCGCAGCCTTGAGTTCGATCTTAAATTCCGGCCGCACACTGGAGCTCAGGGTGAACTGCATCTCCAGCTTTGCCGGCGCGTCAAAAGGGAGTGTCGCGGAGTGGTTCCATCCCACCTGCTGCAGCGCGGCGCCCGGCACCATGCGCCAGAACTTCGTCTTGTTGTTCGCCGCACTGTCCGTGTTTTCCGGTTTGGACTCGATCCAGCCGCTCGTGCTCGAAAGCGCGGAAAGGGGCATGCCCGGGGCGTTGAGGCGCTGCATGCTTACCACGTTGTCACGCAGGACCTGGATGGTGCCAAAGCGGGCGGACTTCACACCGACCGTCTCCGCATCCATGCTGGTGATGCCACCAAACAGGCGGCTGCCGTCGGCAAGACGGATGCTGAACGGCTCCGCGGTTTTGGAGTCTGTTTTATGCCGGTACACCCGCTTCAGCACATTCATGCTCACCTCAAAATCCTCGCTGAACATGGGCGCGCGCCAGATCACCCTGTCCGCCTCGGCTCTCACGAAGTGACCGCCGATCCACTCCCCGTTCTGCCAGTGCAGCTCGGATGCATTGCCGGTTCCGCCCGCCAGCAGCAGTGCTGTGATGAGGTGTTTAGCGTTCATAGATGGGCAGGAAGCGGTAGTTCAGGGCCAGCGCCAGCAGGGACATGCCGGTCTCATAAGGGCCGTTGCCAAAGCTGCCGTCCGCTGCCTGGCTCTCCCCCAGCGCGCGTGCCGTGGCGGCGTTCCACTTTTGCCAGGACGCGTAGTCGCCCTGAAACAATGCCTGGGCCATGTAGTAGCGGAAGTATTCCTTGTAGCTGTTCTCGGAGTGCTCCAGCCGCTCGGTGATGTGCTTGAGCGTCGCCTTGAATTCCTCCGTGTCCTTGTGTTTCGAAACAGACGCCACCAGCGTCGCGATCGCGCTGCGGTTCATGGACTCGCCGAAGCCGCCAAAACCTCCCGTGTAGGCCACGCTGCCGTCCTTCCCGGTGCAGCGCTTCATGTATTCCAGCGCGGAGTTCACCACATCGTCCGGCACCTCCATGCCCGCATTGCGCGCGGCCAGCAGCCCCATCAAAACAGCGCCTGTCACGGAGGTGTCGGCATCCGTCGAGTTGGGCATGTAGCGCCATCCTCCCCAGCGGTTGGCCTTCTGCGCCGTGCCGGCGCAGCGGATGGCCAGATCCAGTGCCTGGGCGATCGTGCGCACCGGCTTGCCGCCTTCCCACAGCAGAGACTCGTCCACCGCGCCGTAGGCTTCGGAAAGCGAGAGCATCGCAAACCCGTGATGGTACATGCTGTTCGGCAGGTAGCCGCTGCTGGCGTCCTGGCTGCGGATGATGGCCCGCACTGCACGCCGGATGTTCGGCGCATAGCGGCCGAAGTTCGGATCTTCACCACTGGCCAGAAAGGACATCAGGCAGATGCCGTCGATGCCCGCTCCATCATTCCCGCCATGCCAGCTTCCAGACTCGCTCTGCTTTGAGGCCAGCCATGCCAGCCCGCGTTCATACACAGTCTCCACCTCCTGCGGTATGGCACCGCCAAAACGCAGCGAAGGGTCCTGACCGAAAGCTCCCAGGGAAAAAAACAAGCCGCATAACAGGAGAAGAAACAACGAACGACAAACCACCGGCAGACAAGCTCTGTCGTGTGAGCCAGCAGAAAGCCTTTTCATAATAAAGTCTCCGTTGTTCATTCGTTCGTCATAGGCCCGGTCATTGGTTCAGTATAAAGCCGCCGTTGATGATGATCTGGTTGCCATTGGCCTGCGCGCCTCTCTTCATGCGCTGTTCGTGATTGTTCTTGATGCCCTCCCAGTACTGCATCGCGTCGGGCAGGTCGCGCTCCTTGCACAGCTTCCATTGCTCCGGTGTCAGGATCGCCTGCATGTCTTTTTCGGAAATGCCTGCCACAGGCACCAGGGCGTAGTAGTATTGTAAAAACCACTGCAGCGACATGTAGCGCTCGATGTCCGGGAGGTATTCGTCGAGGACCTTCCGGACGGCGGTTTCAAATTTGGCGCACTGCTCCGCGGAAAGCTTGCGCCGCCGGTCCAGTTCGGACACGCTCATCGCCGCCATGGCTTTCAGGCGGTAGCTGCTGTGCTCGGCGGCGACTTGCTCGAGGATCTTTTGCTGCGATTCATTCAGGGTGGTTTCCAGGGCGGTCTTCCACACGTCCGTGTTTTGCGGCTTGATGTCGTTGCGGCTCAGGCTGGCCCTCTCGGTGCCCGCCAGCGCCTGCAGCACATTCTTGGAGTTGGCGGTCGCCACGCTCTGGCGCACAAAATTTTCGGTGAACTGCCGCCAGTTGCCCAGGCTGCTCTCCACCGCTCCCTTCGCCGCGGTGGTCAGCTTCTCCACTGCCGGCTCAGGGAGGGAGAGCAGGCGGGTGGCTTCCTCCACCAGCGGCATCATCGTGGCGAGCGTTCGGGTCCGCTCCGTCACATACATCTTGTACAGGTGCCGGGAGATCGCCAGCTCCATGTCCGGCACCTCCGGAAAGCTGCCGCTGCTGTCCGGCATGACCGTGCGCGAAACATTGCTGTTGGACGCGATCAGCTCGCGCCAGTGCTTCCATTGAGTATCGTCGAGAATGGCGCGCACCTTCTGCTCGTTCACTTTTCCGGCATTCTGAAAAAGCTGGATCACATTGTAGCTCCAGTACTGCTGGCGCCGCTGGTCCATGAGCGGGCGCATGGCATCCGCCAGCAGAGGCTCCAGCTCCGTGCGCTGCTTGGCGGTCATGCCGAGCATTTTGTCCATCTCCGCCAGGCAGGCGCGGGAGACGGCCAGGCAGTTGCGCTGCTCACGCTCCTTGTATTCCGTGGCCATCCGCGTGCGCTCCTCTTCCGAGAGCAGCTTCTTGATGCCTTCCGTCCAGATCGGAAGCTTGATCGCCTGATGCTCCTCATTGATGCCAAAATAAATGTTCCCGCGGATGCGCTTGCGCTCCGTGTTGGAATAGTTCTTTGCCTGCAGCAGCCAGCCCTTGCGCGCCTGGTTCAGGGACTCCTGGATGGCATCCTTCGAAAGTTTCTCCAGCGCCTTCTGGCGTTCCTTGTTCAAATCCAGCGCCGTCACCATGCCGTCGATCTCCGTGGCCATGGCCATCTCCATCTGCTGCTGCGCCTGCTGCTCCGAAGGCTTGATCATGTCCGCGACTTCGCTCTCCGCCTTGCCGAGCTCCTCCGTGTTGGACTTGTGCCATTGGGCCATCTTGTTCTCTGGCAGCACCTTCGCCGCCGCCTCATCCCACGCTTTGTCCCACACCTCTCCGCGCGGCCGGTCAAAGCGGATGTAGAAATAGCTGCGCCCCATGATGTTCTCGCGGGCGTCGGGCGGCAGGGTGCGCAGCATGCCGGTCGCTCGTTTTCTCTCCGCGTCGCTGATCCGGTCCAGCAGACTCTCCGCCGCCTTGTCCAGGGCCGCGACCTGGGCCTCCGTGAGGTCGAGCTTCTTCTTCATCTGCTCAATGCGGGAGCGCAGGTCTTCATTCATCGGGCCGCGCGACTCACGCACCCACCGCTCAAGGTGGGAGGCGATGTCCTTGTCCACCCGCTTCCGGGCCTTCTCATCCTCCTCGTGCCACGTGGCGTAGCGTGCTTCACCCAGCGTGGATTTCAGTGCGGAGAGCCAGCCTTCATTTTCATTCGGCGGCGTCCAGTCCTCCACCGGCTCATTGGGTCCCGCCACTTCCGGCTTCCACATGCCGATGTGCCGGATGGCGGCGGAGTCCGAGGTTCGGCTCAGGTAGGTTCGCATCATCACCACGGCCAGTGGCTGCCAGGCCTTCACGGAAGTCTCCACTGCCTTGCCGGAGGCAGTCTGCAGCGCCGCTTTTTCCTCCGGCGTGAGCTTGACGGTGGTGTCAATCTTTTCGACCACCTCCTCCATCAGCGTGGTCAGCTGTTTCTTCTTCTCTGGCACACAGGACTGCACAAATTCTGCCAGCACCTTTTCCACCGGTTCGGAAAGCGGCTTCTTCAGCTCGGCACGCGATGGCGTCTGCGCCTGGGTGTTTCCAGTAACTGTCAGAACGGCTGACAGCAGCAGCAGTTTGATCATTTGCCTGCACCTCCCGCTTCCAGCTTGTTGAAATAGGCGTCGAGTCCCGTCTTGAACTCTTCCGGCAGCTCACGACCTGCCTTGCCAGTGGCCTGGCCCACCGGGCGCGCATTCACATTCGCCTCGGCATCCGGGCCGGGGCCGAGGTCCGCCAGGGCGGCATCGCCCGTTCCGTCTCCTCCTCCGCCGCCACCGGGGCTGCCGCCACCGCCGCCGCCTCCTTTGCCCTGGCGCTTGGCCTGCAGCAGCAGCTCGATGGCTTCCGTCTCTGCCGCAATGGCCGGTGCGCCGGTGTCAGGCTTGTCCAGAATGCCCGCCGCTTCATCCATCACCTGCATCACGGCATTCAGGAGCTTGAGCTCCTTGCCAAACTTCTCGTTCCCTTGTGGCAGCCTCAGGATGTCATCAAACGCGCCGCGCGTGTTGGCCTGAATGCCAAACTGCTTCGAGGCGAGCACCGACGACTTCTTTGCATGCTCGCCCTCTTTCAGCGCGGCCTTCGCGTTTTCCAGTTCACGCGTTTCATCGCGCAGCTTCATCTCATCCCTCAGGGACTTCATCACCTTCAGCACGATCTCCGGCGGCAGGCTGTCTGCGCTGCAGCTGCTGCAGGATTTGCACTCGCTCGCCGCCACCATCTCCTCCGCCCAGCGGTCCAGCGTGTCCGCCCAAAACTCCGCTCCGGCCATGCTGTTCCCGCTCAGATTCACCGCGGCCTGATCTCCCAGATACGTCAGCATCTTCACCACCTGCGTCTCCTTCATCTGCCCGATGATGTTCTTAAAGTGCATGTCCGGCTTGCGTGCAAAATACGCCTCCAGGTCGCTCTGGATCACGCGCACGGTTTCGCTCTGCGTCTTTTCGTTCTCAGCGATCGCCGCCGCATCCTTCACCGGCTGGCGTTCCAGCCCGAAAGCGCTCAGCGTTTTCGTGTTCAAATCCTTCGACACGACAAGCTGCTGACGTGACGCGGCCTTCAGGCGCTTCACAAACGTACTCGCCTCCAGGCTCGCCAGAATGGCGCCCAGTTCATCGGACACCCGGGCAAACTCGGCCAGCAGCAGCTTTTGTTCATCCAGCGCATCCTGCATCTTCTTCTGCGCCTGGGAAGCCGGCGGGCTCTGCGGCTTGTCTTCCTCCTTGTCGTCCTTCTTCTTGCCTCCTGGCGCCGCGGCCATCTGCGTGGTCGGCAGTTTCAGGGTGCTGGGCTTCGGCGGCGAAGGCTTCGCATTCGGATCAGCCGGCTGCGTCTCCGCCTTGCTCATGCTGCCTTCTTTGTCGGAGATGCTCGGCATGTTGTCCTTCTTCTGCTCCTCATTGGAGGCTTTGCCAGGCTGGGAAGACTTTGGCAGATCCGGCCCGTTGGCAATCTGCGGCGCACTCGGCTTGTCCGGCGCTGCCTTGCCCTCGCCCGGTTTGCCTTCCTTCGACTGCTGTTGGTTTGCCTGATTCGATGGCGGAGTCCCCGCCGTTGCCTGCCCTGCTTTGCCGCTCTGCGCATTGGAGCTTTGCTTCAGCAGATCCGCCACACTGGGCATCCGCTTGGCCGAAATGTCCTGGAGCGACTTCAGCATCGTCGCCCACGACTCCAGCCGCTTCGCATCAAACTCATCATTGCGCGTCGCCTGTTCCACCAGGCTGCGGCCGCTTTGGTTCAGCATGCCCAGCCGTGTCGCATTCGCATTTTCCGCACTCGCCTGCTGGGCGATCTTCCGCCGGTTCTCAGGACGGTCCAGCTCTCCGGGAGTGAGCGAACGCAGCTCCTTGTTCGTCGCATGCAGCTGCTGCTCGCGCTCGTAGCTTTCGCGCGCCGCTTCCAGCCATTTGCCAAACTGCTCGGTGAGCCAGAGGGCGTGGTCGGTCTTGTTCAGCACATGGAGCACAAAGGCGGTCGAATAAGAGCGCTTTCGGTTGGGCAGGTAATCCTCCGCCCAGGCGCGAATCTCGAGCGTCTGCGGCGCCACGCCATCCCGGCTGGCGCAGAAGGTGGCTTTGGAGGAGAGCATTTTCTTTTCCGGCTCGCCCGCTGCGGCGATCTTGTCGCCCTTCGTCTTGTCATCATTCACGCTGTGCCATTCCAGGCCCGTGCGCTGGATGCCAAAGTCGTCCTGCACATCCAGATCGAATACCACGACCTCGGAATCCAGCACCACCTGCTCCTGTGTCTCGCGTCGTGCGGCCAGGCGCGGCGCTTCATCGGCTAGGGCGTTGATCTTTAAAACCAGCGGCTCGCGTGGCGTCAGTCCATCGCGGTCCTTCCACATCACATGTTTTTCGGCATCTCCGGAGACTTCATGAAATGGCGTTGTCACCTTGGCTCCAGAAACTTTCTCCGCCTCGCCATCGACTTCCGCCGAAGCCAGATCCCGCGAAGCGGTCGCCTCCAGCGAAGCCTTCGCCCCCTTCAGCACGCTGACCGATCCGCCACGCACTTCGATCATCGGCTCCGTCTTGTATTTCAGGTAATCCGGCAGCCGTGTGCGCACCGAGAGCCCGGTGAGTTCCGGCCGCGTGCGCGGCAGCACGTTCACATGCTTGCGAATGTCTCCCAGCGACAGGGAAAGCGAGGCGTCTTCCTTTTGCGGTGGGAAGGCCAGGGGATAGGCGCCCTCCGCGAGACCGCTGACCACGACCGGCTGATCACTGATCTGCGCCTTCGCTTCCGAGGGCGACCACCGCGTGTCCTTGTTCAGCTGCACTTTCAGGTCAAACGGCTCCGCATACGGCACCACAAGCCGGTCGGGCAGGGCCTCAATTTTGGCGAAGGTGAAGCGCTCCACGTCGCGCCAGGGCGTGGCCCATCGTGCCACCGCGTTCCAGGCAGCATCCGGCACCAGCGTCAGCGCCGCCACTGCCAGCATCGCTGTGACACCCGCCGCCCAGCCCCACTGGAAATGCTTGGCCTGCGGCACCGCATGGGAGAAGTCCTTGTCCTTCACCGCCTCCGCCGCCTGATCCATCGCCGCCTGCACCAGGCGCTCGCTGCGGCCTGCGGAGCCGGCCTCCACATGGGCCAGTTCCACGATGCCCAGCAGCTGGTCCCCCAGCCGCGGAAACGTGCGCTTCAGCAGCTTGGCCGCATCCTCCAGGCTCCGCTGACGCCACACCCAGCGGTGCCACTTCAGCGGCAGCCCCAGTCCCAGCACCGCAGCACCCGCGATGAGGAGCCCCGCTCTCAGCCACACCGGCGTCTCCATCACCCGGTCCAGCGCAAACACCAAAATATAAGATAGCACGATGCCGAATGCCGCCGCCAGCAGCCCCTCGGTGAGTTTAACAATCCAGACGCGCTTGCGAAAATCCGCGAGCTTCGTTTCGAGGATGACCGGCAGTTCGGTTTTCATAATTGGGAAATGTTATCCTGAACAAACGTCCCTGACGAGCTTTTGATTGGGGATTAAAACGCCCCGGCGGCCTTTCTCCCCACCCAGAAAACGCCCATCAGCAGCACCAGCAGCCCGGCCCAGGCGGGGTGGGACCAGATCTGCAGCCTGCGCTCTTGAACAGCAGGCTCCGGCATGGCCGCGATGGCTGCGACGATGGCCTCGGGGTCATTCGCGTCCAGCATCTTGCCTTTGGTAAACTGGGAAATCTCCCGCAGCACATCCAGCCGCGCCGGCTGCCCCCGCTTTTCTCGGCTGGTGCCCTGAATGGAAATCTTCGTCTCAAGACTCGATCCCGCCTCCGCGCAGCTGAGCTGCACGATGTGCTCCCCGGGCTCCACCGGGCTGAAGACACCATTGAACAATCCCCACGCCTCCTCCCCCGCGGGCATCAGCCGCACGCTGCTCACCTTGCCACTCGGCGCTGCGATCTGGGCGATCACCGCGCCGTCGCGCAGCGGCTCGCCCGTGGCGCTCATCACGTTCGCATTGAGGGTCAGCACTTCGCCCGTGCTCGGCCGGTCGGGCGAATAAAAGAGGCGCATCTTGTCGCCGCTGCTCATGTTGCGCTGATAGGCCATCCACCGCACCACCTGGCCCCAGAAGCGGTAGTGGTACTTGTCCTCCACGCCTTTGCGCCAGCGCCAGGCACCGTCCGTCCCCATGAAGAGAATCTTGCCCGCGCCGTAGGTCTTCGTCACGATGAGCGGCACGCGGCCAAATTGATTCGACTCCGTCCCATGCGTCGCCAGCACCTCGCTCCCGGCCTTGGCCCGCAGGGCAGGGGCATACCATTGGAATCCGGGCAGATTCCCCCACACCCGAGCGCTCGCTTCGTCGCTGTCTTCCAGCTTGGTCAGCAGGCTGTGGGTGCCAGCCTCGGTAAGCGCAAATTTGCCCGGTGAGGACGAGCCCCATCCACGTGGCTGCGCCGCATCCCACACCACCGGTAGCAGCTCCGCCAAAGGCGTCTCCTGCAAGGTCGATTGGAAACCGTGAAACCCAGGCATAAACACAAGTCCGCAGGCCTGATCCCGCACCACCTTCTGCAAGGCGATGCACTGCTCAGACTTCAGCTGGCTTTTCTCCAGGCCCACATCGCCAAGGAAAACCACATCATATTTCGTCAGCTCCTCATCTTTCGGGAACGTCTTCAAATAGCCCTGCCCATTTCCCACTTTGCCCAGCCCGGGGTGCAGCAGCAGGCAGTTCACGTCCACCCCTGGATCTCGCTCCAGCGCATTGCGCAGGTAGCGGTATTCCCAGCGTGGAAAGGATTCGATGATCAGCACCCGCAGCTGCTCTTTGCGGATGGAAAGCGGCGCTTCCTGCGAGTTGTTTTCAGGATAGCGCTCCGCCGGCGTCTTCGGAATCGTCAGCGTCAGTTTCACCTCGCCCGGCTTTTCCGGCTTCCACGCGATCGCGTCCTGATATCGCCCCATCGCAGGCAGCGTCACCTCCTTGGTCACGATCTCGCCGCTGGAGGATTTCATCTCCAGCATCACCACCTCATCACGTGGCAGCGAACTGTCGATCGTGAAGGGAATCCGCAGCGGCTTTCCTGCCACTGCAAAGGTCGGTACGTCAAAGCTGCTCAGCTCCACATCCGGCAGCCGCGTCTCCGCACCCGTCGGCACCGCAAATACCGGCACCTCGCGCATCCGCAGCCTTGTGGTGGCCTGCGAAGGCGCAGCCCCTGTGTTCCAGTCCCCGTCGCTGATCAGCACCACCGCCTTCAGGTTCGGCTGTTTCTCCAGCGCCCCCGCCAGCGCCGCATGGATGTCCGTCCCTTCCGTGGCAGGCGTCTGCGCCGAGGAGAAAGGCTCGATCACCACATCCATCCGCTGCTTCAGCGGTTCCCACAGCTTCGCATCGACCAAGGTCCTCGCACTCTCCTCACGCGACTTCGGCTCCGCATTCGGCTGCTTCTTGTCGATGACATCCTTCGTGCTCATGCTGCCCGAGACGTCATGCAGCACCGCCAAGGTCGGCTTCGTCTCCGGCTTGAACGTCTCCAGCCACTCCGGCTGCAGCAGCGTGACCGCAATGCCCACCGCAATCAAAATCCGCAGCAACTCCAGCCACCCCATCACCGCCCGATACCCGCTCCTCCTCCAGGCCATGATCGCCAGTCCCGCTATCGCCACAACAAACGCCACCCCCACGCCAAACGCGACGGGTGTGGGATTGAAGACGAGTTGTGATGTGGTGGGTGTCATGGGGCAAATCTTCCTCTTCCTCCTACTCTGACTCCTCCTCCCTTGAGGGGTGGAATTTTGGATGAAATTGGAGAGGCATAAAGTTCACGGGGTCAGAGGGAAAGGACGCTGGCGGTGTCTGGAGTCGAGTCATCGCGCAGGAGAGGGTTGAGTTTCACGCTTCCCCGGCATGCACAGCAAAGCCTCACCCAGAAGCGCAAGTGCCATCAGGAAAAGGAACGTGCGCCAGATTTCACTCGCCAGGCTTGCGTTGTTTTCCACCTGGTCCTCGATCACGTGGTAGTCCAGCCCGGTAAACAGCTCTGACAGCGCGGTTTTCCCCAGCGTTTCGGCATGATCTTCACTTAGCGGCCGGTTAAGCGCGATCAGCCGGTCGCCGTTCTCCACCACGCCCGCGCGCAGCGGCTGTTCAGAGCTCAGCACCGTCTGCCCATGGCGCTTCCACACGCTCAGATCTCCGCTGCCCAGCGCAGTCGCGCCAGCCTCACGCTGCTGTGCTTTGCCCAGCCCGCGTGCTCCATCCTGCAGCGCACGGTGCAGCATCACAAACATCACCACCCCATCGCGCGCTAGGCTCGATGACCCAGGCCCCGGCAGCGTTCCCAGAAACCACGCATTGCCATCGCCAGGAATGTCAGCCCGCATCAGCAGCGGCACATTGCCGTTCAGCCGCGCCAGCGGCGTGCCTTCGCCCAGGATCTCACAGCGGCGGCTTACTTCCAGATCACCCACAGGCAGGGAGGCGCCGCTGCGCGTGTTGGCCAGCAGACCCGTGTCATTGCGCCACCACTCCACCGCAGCCGGTTTCGTTTCACTGCTCCACGCCCCCCAGTGCAGCCCCCCAAAGGCCTCCGCTCCAGCGGATTCCACAGGCAGAAAAAGAACACTGCGTCCTGCACTCAGGTGATTCGCCAGCTGTTTGGAAACCAAATCATCCGCCTTCGGCAGCGCCGCATGCCAGATGATCAGCGCCACCTCCTCCCACGCGATCTCAGCAGCTCGCGCTGGCGGCAGCACTTTGGCGGCATACTTGCGCGTGGGATCAGCCGCGGCCTCCAGCGCCGCCAGCATGGGACCCGCCTCCGTTTCATCATCGCTGACAATCACCGACTGCAGCACCGCAGGTTCATCAAACACGAAATGGTACACGTTGTCAGCAGGCGAAGCGTCAGCAGGGATTTCCACCCGCCCCGCTCCCCGCTTCGTCGCTTTGTCGAGCGGAATGGAATGCCCTTGCAGCACAAGCTGGGAGTCCTTCATCTCCAGCTTCAGCGTGGTGCTCACGTCATTGATCACAAAACGCACCGGCAGCTCCAGCGGCTCATGCGCGCTCGCATCTCGCGTGATGCGCAGATCCAGCAGCAGCTCCGCCTTGCCGGCGGTTTCATGCCGCGTCGCATGCTCCACAGAAACCGAGAGATTTTGCACGGGAGGCTGTGCATAGCTCAGCAGGTGAAAGCGCAGCCCCTTCAGTGTGGTGAAGGCGCTTCGCAGCGACTGCCACCGCCCGCTCGCAGCATCCCAGTCACTTTGCCGCAGATCGCTCAGCACCCACACATCCGTGCGCCCCGTTTGATTCGTGGTGATGTAATCCAGCGCCCCTTGCAGCAGCGCCGGCACATCCGCCGCCGTGTCCGTCGGACCCGTCAGCGGCAGATCGATCAGCGACTCCGGCTTCTCCAAAAGCTGCGGCTGCAAATGCCCGTTCTCAATGAGCACCAGCTTTGAGCGCACACCCACTGTATCACGCAGCGCCTGCGCCAGCTTCGTTATCCCCGCCGCACGCTTGCTCGTGCCCGTGGCCAGGTTCTGCTGCTCCATGCTCGCAGAGCGGTCCAGCAAAACGATCACCGTATCCGGCACCCCGCCCGTAAGCCCCAGCAATCCTCCCGCCATCGGCCGCGTGATGACAAACAAAATCCCCGCCACCGCCAGCACACGAAACGCCAGAATCAAAATCTGCCGCAGCCGTGAAAGCCCCTTGTTCATCCGCTGCGCCATCCGCAGAAACATCATCGCCGCCCACTTCACCTGACGCCGCCGGTACAGGTGGATCAAATGAATCACCACCGGCAGCAGCGCGAGCGGCAGGGCATAAAGCAACGCTGGAGCGAGGAAAGTCATAGTCCGCCTTGTTCGGTGAAGTCTCTGGTCTCGCAGGCGTCGTACTTGGCTTCGAGTTGACGGGCTGCCTCAGGCGCTTTCCAGACACGATAGATAAAGTAGGGGATCAAAACGAGATTTCCCAAAACCAAAGGCCAGCCCAACGGCGACCCGTCGGCTATAACTTCCCTAAATGCGATGGAGAACCCCTGCGGCACCAGCACTGCCAAAAGCATCTCACCAGAATCATCACACATGTGCCGCCGAGTGATGCGTAGCCGAGCATACAAAAGCGTCATCACGAGCTGCAACGCGGCTGAGCCATACCAGCAGAGCTGCTGTTTCGAGCTAAGTTCCAAGGTCAAAGCGGAATGAAAGCGAAAAGCAGTGAAGGCGACCAGGAATAAGAAAACTAAAAAATCCCCCGGCCGCATGAAGCTGTAATGCGGCTGGCGTCTGAAGGTGGAAGGCGCAGTCTGTTCGGACATCACCGTCCCCCTTTCTTCTGGATGCGTACGAGAACGGGCACCCGCTTTTCCTGAAATGCCGCGCGGCAGTGCACAAAGATCAAACGCATGGCCAGTGCCAGCAGCACGATTAGCAGAGCATAGACAGGAGCTTGAGCGAGTAAGGTCATGGGTGGAGTGGCACGAAGGACTGTCAGCGGAGTCCAGGAGGGACTGCGATGTTTTTGAGCGGTTGTTCTTTGGCCTCAGGCTGATAGGTCACATGCTCCTTAAATCCCAGCGCCTGGCACAAACCGTTGAGCTTCACGAAGTCATTGTGGTGCACCAGCTCATCCTTGGGCCAGCACTGTACAGTGATGCAGTGGAAACAGACTTCAATAGCCGCGACGGGTGTGTCCTTGGCGTAAAACACGAAGACATGATGGGGATCATAGCAAAAAGCCAGGCTCACGGGTTTGGCGGCATCAAAGGTGGCGGCAAGAAGCTCCTTCGCCTGCTTGTCATCGAGCGTGACCTCCTGCGTTTTCACCTTGCTCAATCCGGCAACAGTCGAGGCAGTGACAGCCTCTGCCACAAACGTGCTGTGGTTCGGGTTTTCAAAGTGATAACCGATCACTTTGTCATAAGCGACATGGGGCCACGCTGTGCCCTCTGACACAGATTTGGAAGAGGTCTGGCCTGACGCCGGGAAACAAATGCCCGCCACTAAAGACAATAGAAGCAGCACACGCATCATCCCCGTCCCCCTTTCTTCTCAATCCGCGCCAGCAGAAATTTCGCCAGCACATCATCATACTTCTCGTGCAGCTTCACGCGGTGGTAGTCCATGCCGGTCGTTCTCACCAGTTCATCGATCTCATGAATGTACTGCCGCACCGCCTCACGATAGTTGCGCGCGATGAGACTCGGATCGGCCAGAATCGCCTCCCCACCTTCCATGTCGATAAAGCGGGCGGGCCGGTCAAAGTCGAAGTCCAGCTCCTGCTGATCCAGCAGGTGGAAAATCGCGATGTCATGCTTGCGAAACCGCAGATGCTGAATGGCAGACTTCAATTCCACCGGCGGCACAAACAGGTCGGAAAAGACCACCACCAGCGCACGCTGCCGGATCTTCTCCGCCGCATCATGCAGCGCCGTCAGCAGCGTCGTGCCGCCAACCGGCTGAATCCCGGACATCTGATCCAGCACCAGCCCCAGATGCGAAGCCCCGCGTTTTGCAGGAATCTCCACCGCCTTTTCCGCCAGACTCCACAGCCCCACCGCATCCCCCTGCTGCGCCGCGATGTAGCCCAGCGTTCCCGCCAGCTTGCGCGCATACTCAAACCGCGTCGCACCCGCAGGCCCGTAGTTCATGCTCCCGCTGGTGTCGATCAGCAGACAGAGTCGCAGATTCGTGTCCGCTTCGAATTCTTTAATATAGAAACGGTCACTCCGCCCCCACGTCCGCCAGTCCAGTCGTCGTGTGTCGTCTCCCGGCACGTATTTCCGGTACTGCGCGAATTCCAACGATGATCCTCGCACAGGACTCCGGTGCTTGCCCGACACTCCTCCAAGCATCGCCTGACGCGCATTGAGCGGCAGCGCCATCAAGCGCGAAAGAACCGCAGGCTCCAAAAACGATCGAGAATTCTCAGCCATGTTCGCGTCCCTCCCATTTCGTCCTCGTCCTCGATCCTTGCGCTCCAGCCCCCCTGGGAGCGCGGCACTCCGATGCCGCAGTGCTCCGCACTCGCACAACGCCCCGCGCCACCCCATGCCTCTCCCTCAAGCTCGCTTCCCCCCATCGCGGTCCAGCCAATGAGTATGTTTTCAAACGTTCGAGCGGATAAACATCCAGCTTTTCGTGATCAAAGAGTGAGGAAGGCATAAGAGGCGCGATTGGATCAAGGACGAGTCAGAGTAGCAGTGCGAGTTCGAGAACGACTCCGGCAAAACCCATCACCCCGCCTTCGCCAATTCATCCACCAGCCTCTTCGCCACGTCCCTGCTGCTGATCCCATCGCTCTCCGCCGTAAACGTCGTCATCACACGATGTCTCAGCACCGGCTCCGCCACCTCCATGATGTCCTCCAGCCTCACCATGTAGCTGCCATACAGCGCCGCACGCGCCTTCGCACCCAGGATCAAATACTGCACCGCACGCGGCCCCGCGCCCCAGCTCACCAGCGGCTTCAGCCACGCAGGCGCCTCGCTGCTCGCAGGCCGGGTCTTGCGCACCAGATCCACCGCAAACTCATAAATATGATCCGGCACCGGCACACGTCGCACGAGATCCTGAAACGCCAGCACCTTTGGGCCATGCAGAATGTGCTCCAGCGTCGGCAGGCTCACGCCCGTGGTGCTCCGGGCGATCGCGATCTCCTCCTCCCGGCTCGGATAGTCCACCCCGATCATGAACATGAACCGGTCCAGCTGCGCCTCCGGCAGCGGATACGTCCCCTCCTGCTCGATCGGATTCTGCGTGGCCAAAACAAAGAACGGCGAGTCCAGCGTGTACGTGCGCCCTGCCACCGTCACCTTGTGCTCCTGCATCGCCTCTAGCATCGCCGCCTGCGTCTTGGCCGGCGCGCGGTTGATCTCATCCGCCAGCACAATGTTCGCAAACACCGGCCCCTTGGCGAACTCAAACGCACGCTTCCCGCCCGGCAGCTCCTGCAATATGTCCGTGCCGGTGATGTCCATCGGCATCAGATCCGGCGTGAACTGAATGCGGCTGAAGCTCAGCGACATCGTTTCAGCCAGCCGCGAAATCAGCAGCGTCTTCGCCAGCCCCGGCACCCCCATCAGCAACGCATGCCCCCGGGCAAACAAGCAGATCGCCAGCTGCTCGACCACCTTGTCCTGGCCGACGATTATTTTCTTCAGCTCTGCGCCGAGCTGGACGTAAACTTTGCGAAGCTCATCAATGGCGGCGACATCGTCTTGCGGGAGCGGAGTGTTGGACATGGTGATTTTTTAGGAATGCTGCCACATCGCACCAGAAAAGCGGCGATCTGACAAGCGCGGTGTACGTAAATAAACTGTCAACGCCGCCGAATCTTGGATTTGCTTGTCGTTTATCCGACGAGCGTCTGAACATGATGCGTCACCGCGCTGGCCAGGCCCGCAATATTGTAGCCACCCTCCAGCACGGAAACAAGCCGGCTCCCACAGTGAGTTTTGGCGGCTTCCAGCAGCAGCTTCGTCAACGCCACAAAGTCCTCATCCGTAAGCCGAAACTGACCCAGCGGATCATCAATGCGCGAGTCAAACCCCGCCGAAATGAGAATCAGGTCCGGCTTGAAAGCATCGATCGCCGGCAGCACCCGGTCCGTAAAGGCCGCGCCGATCGTGCTCATCCCGGTGCGCGCGGGGAAGGGGAGATTCAGCGTGCAGCCCTTCCCCTTGCCACTGCCCGTCTCATCCGCATGCCCGGTGAAGGGGTACAGCGGACTCTGGTGCGTGCTGCAAAACAGCACGCTGCCGTCTTCATAAAAGATGTCCTGCGTCCCATTCCCATGGTGCACATCCCAGTCCACAACCGCCACCTTCTGCGCCCCATGCTTCTGCTGCGCATGCCGCGCCGCGATGGCGATGTTGTTAAACAGGCAGAATCCCATCCCCTGCGCCGGCCTCGCATGATGTCCCGGCGGCCTTACCGCACAGAAGGCATTCGCCGCCTTCCCGGCAAACACCGCATCCACCGCATTGAGAACTCCTCCCACCGCCTGCACCGCCACGTCATAAGACCTCGCACAAATGGCCGTGTCCCCGGTGCTCAGGTCATCCAGCCCAGACTCCACATCACGCTTTGCCTTCGCGATGTATCCCCGGTCATGACAAAGCGCCAGCTCATCGAGTGTGGCCGCACGCGGCACAATCGCCTGCATCTTCCCCACCAGCCCCGCATCCGTCAGCGCCCTCGTCACCGCCACATGCCGCGCCACACTCTCCGGATGCCCCGGACCGGGATCATGCTGCTGATAAATAGGATCGAGAAGCAGTGCGGTCGTCATAAGCTTGCGAGGTGGTGGACTCCGGCTTCAACAAACCATCGCCAACCACCGCAAACAACTGCCAACCACCGCAAACTTTTTCCTCATCGCTTGCCAAAAAACTCCGCCAGCTTCTGCAAGTCTTTCCCCTCAGCAGGTTTCATCGCAGCCGTGATGGCCGCCTCCTGAATCGCCACCAGTTCCTTCACTCCCTTGCGCCCGTATTCCAGCATCGAATGCAGCTGCGCCTCCGTAAAGGTCGCTTCCTCACCGCTGCCCTGGATCTCCACAAACTCCCCGTCCTCCGTCAGCACAATGTTGCTGTCCACATCTGCCGCCGCGTCTTCAGTGTAGCACAGGTCGAGCAGCGTCTCGCCCTTGAGAATCCCCACGCTCACCGCAGCAATTTTCTTCTTCAGCGGCTGCCGCGTGATCTTCCCCTTCTCCAGCAGACGATTGAAAGCGACCGCCACGGCAATGCATGCGCCGGTAATCGCCGCCGTGCGCGTGCCGCCGTCAGCTTGCAGCACATCACAGTCCACGCACAGCGTGCGCGGCCCCAGCTTTTCCAGGTCAACGACCGCACGCAGGCTGCGACCGATGAGGCGCTGAATCTCCGTGCTGCGTCCATCCGGCTTGCCACGCGAGCTCTCACGGTCTTTGCGCTCCAGCGTGGAATACGGCAGCATGGAATACTCCGCAGTCAGCCATCCGCCTTTGACGTTCTGCACCTTCATCCAGCGCGGCACTTCTTCATTGATGCACGCCGTGCAGATCACACGTGTGTTGCCAAAGGCAATGAGAACGGAACCCGCTGCGTGCGGGGCCACGTCCAATACATATTCGATTTTGCGGAGTTGGTCGGACGTGCGTCCATCGGTTCGGGTCATGCGATTGATTAGCATGAAGCAGGGACGCACCAAAGCCTTTTGTAAGACCGTGAGCACACGTTTGAACAAACGCCGGACACCCTGCGTCGAACCCGGTAACAATAATTGGCATTCGATATGCTAGAGGTAGATGACAGTTCAAACTTAATCTCCATGACGCGCTTTCCCCGCCCTGGCTGCTGGTTCCGTTTCACCCCAACGGATTGGAATTTTATCCGCGACACCCTGGCGCTGACGGAGCGCGGCAAGGAGGGCTTCATGGCCATGATGGATGACCCGGACGCCGTGCCCATCATCCTCGACAACGACAAGCTCTTCGAGGCCGCCATCAAATCACGCAAGGCCGCGGTGCTCTCTCCAGAGCTCTTCTTCTTTCTCGTGGTGCGTCACTCACTCAAAGAATTTGGCATCAAGGAGATGGCCGTCGCGGACTACATGGCCGTCGTCTGCGCAGACTTTGGCTGCTCGCCCACCAAAGGTCCGAACGACATCAATCACAGCGTCGACAGCCTTTACAGCGTTGATTACCTGGAGGCCATTGAGAATGCCAGCCGTCATCACAAGTTCTTCCTCCACGTGCAGTGTGCCAATCAGTTTCTGGTCCTCACCTGCCTCTACCCCGACTTCCTCCACCGCCGCGCCGCACGCCGCGGCGCTCCCGATGTGGACTACTACGAGCAAGTCGTCGTCAGCCATCTCGATGCCGCCCGCAAGCACGTCCTCGCCGATGAATTCGCCATGGAGGAAACCTTCGAAAAAGTCGCCGAATGTTTTCCCCCCGCCCGCCGCGCCATGAACCACACCGTGCGCGAATACCTCAGCCTGGGCCAGTAGCAGCACGCCCATCAAAACACGCGTTTGAAGCTGAACACCGGGGCAGTGCCAGCAGGCACACGGAAAGCGCCACCCTCTGGCCGTAGGTTGGCCGTGTTTGGCGTCCACCTTGCGAAAAGCCGTGGCACTCACGCGAGCGCGGCAGCGTTTTGGAGTGCTCCGGCCCTCCGGAGCTTTCGAGCACCCAGTTCGCTCTAAAAGCCCCAGACCACCGCAGCCCGCACTACAGCGAAGTCGTCTTGCTGGGCTCGATCCTCGGCAGCGTCGGCGAGGTCGTCAGCATGATGGCGATGTCCTCCCGTCCTCTCCACGTGCTGCGGTTCCACTTGTTCTGCATCCCTTTCATGATATCCGCCGCCACCTGCCGCCGGCCAATCGTAACCGCGAGCAGGCCCAGATCGCTGCGCAGTTCGTAGCTCCCAGGCCACTGCGCCACCGCAGCGCGGATCGCTCCCTCCACCGTGTCCAGATTAAGCCGCGGCTGGATCGCTGGAAAATCCCCGTCCGCGTAGATGTGGCGCAGCATCTGCGCCGCCAGGCCGCCTTTGTTGGTGGACTGCAGTTCCTCCACGATCGAAGCGCAGATCTGCCGCCCCGTTTCGTCGCCTTTCACGAAGCACTCGCCCAGCACGATGGCAAAAGGTGCGTAGTCCGGGTACTTCCGCAGACCCTCTTGAAACACCGGCCCGATTTCCTCTGCGGGCCGCCCGGTGATCGCCTGCAGGCGCAGCATCGTGTCATACCACGCCGGACTGGTCTTCGGAATCTCCTGCATCAGTTCCAGCCCGCGGTCCGAAGCCTGGCGGACCGTTGCAATGGAGCCCCCGTTGTAAGTCTCATACAGCGCATAGTGGAAAAGGTAGCGTGCCTCCGCCAGCCGGGCAAAAACGGAGGCCGTCTTCTGCTTCTGCCAGAGGCGGATGGCATCATGGATCTCCCGCCAAGCGCTTTCAGATTTGCTGTCCTGGTCCAGCGGGCACATGGCATCCATGATGATGTTGAGCGCCCAGTCGCCTCCGGACGTTTGCAGCTCGCTGCTGTTGATCGCGTTAAAAAAATGCTCCAGCCGGTCCACGTTTCCTTCACGCAGCCGCAGCACAGCCATGTGCTCGATCGCCTTGCGCTGCTGTGGCCCGTCAAACTCATCCCGCTCATGCGGAAAATGAGTCTTCCCCACCACCTTCAGGCTCATCGCCGCATAGAGCATGCAGCAGTGCTCATGGTAGCGCAGGTTCTCCCGCACCCACGTCACTCCGCGATCCTCCGCCAGCATCATCGCATACGGAAACTTCGTTTCGATCAGCTCGATGGCAGGCGCCGCTTTTTTGACATCGCCGTAGTAGAGGCACGTGTACGCCTTCGCCAGCAGCACCGCGCCCGCATCATGGTAGGCCTTGTATTTCTGCGCCTGTTCCCAGCTTTGAAAGTTGGTGATGGAGCCGGAAAGCCGCGAGCCTGCGGGTATGGCCGTCTTCAGCGCGTCATCCATGTCCTCCAGGTGCCTCGGATTGCGGCTGGCATACCAGTACTTGGCCGCCGCCTGCAGATTGTCATGTTTGGCCCGTTGATCCGCATTTTGGGACTCACGCAAAGCCTGCTCGATCACATGAGACGGCAGCCGCTGTGCGAAGGCGGAGGCACAGGTCAGAAGACCAAAAGACAAAAGCACGAGCAAAGCATTCATTATGGTAATTATAAAGCCTGCTCTGTCTCAGTGTCAAACGTCCCGGACCTCAGAAATTTACTCCTGCGGCATCTTCCCACGCTGCTCTGCCAGCCTCGTGCGCAGTTTGGCCAGTTCTTCCTCGAGATCCTCGATCTTTTTCTCCAGGGAGGCGCAGTACTTCGCGGGGTCCCTTTGCTGTAGCCGCTCCAGGAGATTGAACAGCAGCACCACCCGCCACAGCCGCGCCCACAGGCCTCGCAGGCGATAAGCCCGCAGCAGCCTGCCCGCCCGCAGCATGCGGGTAAATCGGAAAAGGTTCAGCACCCGCAGGAAGGCCACCAGCGGCAGCAGAATGATCACCAGATTGACCCAGTTCTTGAGGCAGTAGGCCATCTTGCTGGGCGCTGCGGCGATCATCCAGAGAAACTCCATCGTAAAGCCGATCCAGATCACGCAGGTCGTCAGGTGCGTGGCAAAGGCCATGCGCGGATGATTCTCCAGCGTCTCGCCCCCGGTCAGTTCCGCTCCCAGCACCGGCAGCACCAGCAGCGTCAGAATCACCATCGGCAGCGCCAGCTTCTCCTCCAGCTGTTCGGACGTCTCCTCTCCCACCGGCTTCCAGCCCATCCCCGGCAGCCACAGCCATCCTCTCGGCTTGCTGGTGGCTACGATCATCCGCAGCGGCGGAAGCAGCGCGGTCAGCACCAGCCGCCTGAGCCGTTCCGCCAGCGCATCCTGAGTGACGGTCAGGCCGGCCAGGCCCTCGACAATGACCACGGCCCAAAGCGTGAGGACCAGAGGAAAAAACAGCGCGTGCCCCAGGCACCATTCACGAAAGGAGTCGCCGCTTTCCCCATGCGGCAGCACCAGCCCCACCACCGTCAGAAACGCCACCGCCACACCAAGCATCAGCCCATGCCGCACACCGCCACCATGCGGGACCGGCCCTGAAATGCTCGCAGCGCTTACGCTCATGATCAACCCCCACCCAGCGCATAACCCACGCCACGCACCGTGCGGATGAGTTTTTTCTCGCGGTCCTTGTCGATCTTCGAGCGCAGCCTCTGGATGTACACCTCCACCAGATTCGTCTCAGGGTCCATGTTGTAGCCCCACACATGCTCATAGATCTGCATGCGCCCAAACACCCGCCCCGGGCTGCGCATCAGGTGCTCCAGCAGCTCAAACTCCCGCGTGCTCAGCTCGATGTCCTCACCCCCGCGGCTCACTTTGCGCTCCAGCAGATTGATGCACAGATCCTCCACCCGCAGCAGATGGCTCGAATCCCCCGCCTTGCGCCGCACCACCGTATGCAGCCGCGCCGCCAGCTCCTCCACAAAGAACGGCTTCGTCATGTAATCATCCGCGCCCAAATTCAGCCCTTCGATTTTTTCTGGCAGCGTGGACCGCGCCGTCAGCAGGATCACCGGCACATTGTTGCGCTTCTCCCGCAGCCCTCGCAGGATGCTCAGCCCGTCCCGTCCCGGAACCATGATGTCCAGCACCAGTGCGTCATACGGCACCGTCGTAGCCATCTCCCACGCCTCATCCCCATCATCGATCGCGTCCACCTGGATGCCCTGCTCCTCCAGCCCCTTTTTCGCAAAGGAAAGCAGTTTGGCCTGGTCTTCGACAAGGAGAATGCGCATGCGCCGGGATGATGCGGCGAGATGCCAGCTTGTCCACCGGCACCTGACGAAATGAGGAATCGATAAATCCGCAGCGCGGCGGAATGACGAAGTCAGGATGGCAAATTCCCTCGCTTCGGCTAATCATCCGTCATGACGACCCTGCTGGCATTCCTGCATTTTTTCTCGTCCGCGCCGGCAGCGGACGCACTCCCGGCGCAGGGCATCCAGGCCGCCGCCGCCTTCTCCGCCGCTCACGGCGGACACGCGTTCCTGGTAAAACAGAACGGCAAAATCCTTCACGAATCCTACGCCAACGGCCACACCAGATCCGAGCCTCACCGCATCTACTCCGGCACCAAGGCCTTCTGGGGCCTCACTGCCTTTGCAGCCGAAAAAGACGGCCTCTTCTCCATGGATGAACGCGTCTCCGACACCATCACCGAATGGCAGGGAGACAAGCGTAAGAGCCAGATCACCGTGCGCCAGCTCCTCGACTTCAGCCACGGCCTGGAGCCCATGTTCGGCCTTCACGAAAACACCTTCAAGGACCGCACCGCCGCCTCTTTGAAAGCCGGAGCCGTCGCCTCTCCCGGCCGCTCCTTCATCTACGGCCCAGCCGCCCTGCAGGTCTTTCACGAACTCCTCGCCCGGAAACTCGAGCGCAAGCAAACCCCCACCCGTTACCTTGAGCGCAAAGTTCTCAGCCCCCTCGGCCTCGGCTCCCAGCGCTACCTGCCAGACCAGCATGGCGCACCCCTCCTCGCCGCCGGCTTCATGCAAACCGCCCGCCAGTGGTCCGAGCTCGGCACCTGGATGCTCAAGCACGAAGACGTCCTCATGAAGCTCCAGGGCAGCAGCGCCAATGCCGCCTTCTCCTTCGGCTTCTGGAACAACCACGCCGCCGCCAGCCCTACTGCCCGCGAGATCGATGCCGAGGCCACACTCGACAAAAAATGGCAGCAGCAGTCCTGGCGCCACGCCTGCCTCTCCCGCTCCGCCCCCCCCGACCTTATCGCCTGCATCGGCTCCTACGGCCAGCGCCTCTACATCGTCCCCTCCATGAAACTCGTCATCGTCCGCCTCGCCAAAGACTCAAAACCCAACGACGCACAACTCCTCCGCCTCCTGTTTTCAAAAGGCTGAACCCTCCCTTTCGAAATTCATCGCCATACTCACCCTTGATGCTCGCAGGACTACAGCGGCAACAAAGTAGGGCAGGAACTGCTTAGAGCATTTGAAATGACGTTGTGTTCTTCGGATACAGGGGCGCTACGCGGCTCTCCCTCTCCCCGCCCCTGAAAAAACGACAGCCTCAAATTCTATCTTCGGGGAGAGGGTCGGGGTGAGGGGACACCCCATCCTTTTGGAAGCATCGCCCACGCCACACCACATCACCTCTTCGGCTCATCCGTCACCGGCAACGCCTTCGGCGGCACCGCCGGCTGGAGAGCAGGCACTGCCGGTGCAGGCGGCGCAGACGGAATCACAGCCGCCCCCGCCTTCTCCTCCACCACCGGAATCGCCTTCCTCACCATGCTCTTCGTCACGCCATAGATCAGCGTGCTCTGCTTCGGCCGCCATTGGTACCCGATCCCAAACGGAATCGGCGCCACCTCGTTCATCCGATAATACTCCGCCAGATCCGCCTGGTAATGCTGCTTGAAGAGCGGGATCGGCCCCGGGTACCACCCGTAGGCTTTCACATCCCAGAACTCCCGCGGAAAATCCTTCCACATGATGCCCGAATCATCCTGCGTCATCGTGTGGCAGTGGGTCAGCAAGTAGTCACGAATCGTGTGAAATTCGCTCATGTGCATCAGGTACGAAGCCGACTTGGTGAAGCCGTTCATCGTGCCGAGCCCGTCGCAAAATTTCAGAAACGACGCGTCCTGCTTCAGCGCCCAGCTCGCGATGTTCGTGGAGAAATAATACAGCGTCTGCACCTTCCCTTTCGTGCCCAGAAAAGTGATCCGCGCCCCCGCAGTTTTCGTCGGCTTGTCCGTCACCACTTTGCCCGCCGCATCCAGCCAGATGTTCTCCACCTTTTGAATGTAGCAGCCGCAGCGCGCCAGGAAAACATACAGCACCGGCAGCGTCCCCGTCAGCTTCGTCGCCTGCAGATCCTTCTTCATGTCTGCCGTGATGAAAAAGCTGAAGCTCAGCGAAGCATTCAGCGTGTTGCGCAGATTGCGCAGAGAGGCCCCCAGCTCTCCCTCGCTCAGTTTCGTCACATCCGGCGGCAGTCCCACCGGCTCCACCGCCGCCAGCACATACGTCGAGGCATTGGGGAAGAACGTGTGCGCATGCAGAAAATCAGGACCGCTGAAAACATACAGCAGCGGCGCGGTGTCGCTGACCGCCTCCGGCAGCCCCAGCGGCGCCCACTGGCGTATCGGCCCCAGCTGCCTCTCCTCCGCATCGGCCCACGTGGCATCCAGGTCCTTGGCATGGGCATTGAACTCACTGCGCCTCGCCAGCCCCCCCAGTGGCGATCCCTCCTGCGAGAGCCCCGCCAGAAACCGCGCCTGATCATTCGCCGTCGGTGTGAGCAAGGATGCAGGTGCAGGTGCCGAACCCGGACCCGGAGCTTGCACCCGGATCGGAGGCGGAGCCGCTATTTGCGCCACAGCGCCGTGAGTCAGAAGGGTGAACAGCAGGACAAGAGACTTCTTCATGGGGTGCGTGGAGTACGCGGTGAGACAAAATAAACGATCCAGCCAAGCAAAATTAAAGCCATCCCCGCCAGTGTTTCATTCGGATGTTTCTTGGCCACAAACACCATCATCCACAGGCTGATGCCCAGAAACAAGACCGGTGTTATCGGGTAGCCCCAGCACCGGTACGGCCGCGGCAGGTCCGGGCGCCGGATGCGCAGCACGATCAGCCCCACCACCGTCGCAAACGAACCAAGCTGAATGCTGAACTGCACGCACGTCAGCACCGTCTCAAAGCTCGCCGTCAGCAGCAGCGTGATCACGATCGCAAGCTGCACAAACAAACCCGCCACCGGCACCCCGCGCTCATCGCTCACCGCCAGCGGTGCCAGCACGCGCAGGTCCTGCCCCATCGTCTTCATCACCCGCGGCCCCACCCACGTCATCGCGCTGATGCTCGACACCAGCCCCAGGCAGATCAGGCCGGACATGATCTTCCCCCCCGTCTCTCCAAAGATGTGCACCGCAGCCACATGCCCCACATCCAGCTTGCCGTTCAGCTCGCTCATCGGCGCCACATGCAGAAACACCGCATTCAGCGCGATGTACAGCCCCGCCACCAGCATTGTGCCCAGTGCGATCGCCCGCGGCACATTCTTCTGCGGCTCGCGGATGTCTCCCACGATGTACGTGGCCGCATTCCATCCCGCATACGCATACATCACATACACCAGGCTCACCGCGAAGGGCGTGCTCCCCATCAGATTGATGTCACCCGGCTGCGGCAGGAAGTGCACCGGCTGCGCTTTCCCCAGCCAGATCCCGGTGCCGATGAAGACCAGGATCAGCGTCACCTTCAGCCATGTCGCCATGTTTTGAAATCTCGCCGCCACATGCACCCCGCCCACATGGATCAGTGTCACGATCCACACCATCACCAGCGACCACGTTGTCGCCGGCGCCTCGGGAAAGATGCCCGCGAAATACTTCCCAAACGCCATCGCCGCCAGCGCGATCGGCGCCGCAAATCCCACCGTGATCGAAAGCCATCCGGAAAGAAAGCCGACCGACGGATGAAAAATCTCGGAGAGAAAATGATACTCACCACCCGAGCGTGGCAGCGCCGCCGCCAGCTCCCCATAGCACACCGCTCCGCAGAAGGCGCACACTCCCCCCACCACCCACAGCATCAGCAGCACAAAGCCCGAGGGCAGCGAACCCACCTGAAAACCCAGCGAGGTAAACACCCCCGTGCCGATCATGTTTGCCACCACCACCGCCGTGGCCGTGATCAGCGATATGCCCTGCGTGCGTGTGGTGCTCATAGGGCGCGATGGCTACGCCCACCCATGGATGACGTCAACACCGCCCTTGCAAGGACCGTGGAGATTGAGAGGGCGCCACCCGCCATGTTGAGGCTTGCCATTTCTGTTTTGGGGACTAGCTTCAAAACTGTGAAGCCTACGTCGCGCCAGCCAAACGTTTTCGCCAGCATGGCAGAAAGCAGTGTGACTCATCCGCTTTGCCACCGACTGGCGGCAAGCCGGGCTTAAGCGGACAGCCCTGATCCTGGGCCTGTCCGCCTTTCTGCAGGCACCAGACCTGCGCACACATTCGCAGCCCGCGCCCTCATGGCGCGCAGGCTCATCTCTGGCCGCCCTCAGGCATGTCCACGCAGTGTCCACCACTCAGCGCGCCTCATGCCGCCTCGCCGCGCACTCATGTCGCAGCCAGGCACCCCCATGCTCAGACACATTTTAACACACCCTCTTTTTATGAAACTCTTGGAACGAAATTGGAATCAGGAAAACAAACTCGTCGGCACAGGCAGTGCACGGCACTTTGAGCGGCCCACATGGCTGGTCACATGCGAATTCAAACGCCGCGAAATCATCGGCCATGTTTTCACCCAGGCCCGCTATGAAGTAGCAGCCCGGACGGAAGCCGCGGCCCTGGAGTCGGTACGCTCCTTCGTGCTGCAGACGCATCCTGAAAGCTGCATCGAGTCGCTTCAGGCCACGCGTCATTGACGCTCCGTCACCTCTGACCACACACCCCTCGTCAGAAAGGCTCCTGCCATGCCGGCAGGAGCCGCTTCCGCCTGTCTGCGACGCAGGCGCTTCATCCACCATGTCCTTATACTTTTTCCTTCATGAACTCTTTTTTGATACATCGCTATGACCACGTCACCCTGCGTCCTCTCAACGAGCTGGCGACGCTGCATGAATTTGACATCACCATCCAGGTCGTGCCTGGCTACGAAGCCGATGCGGACAGCGGCCGCATTTCCGAGGACGCCCCTCTTGGCAGGGCGGTTCTGCGCCGCTCTGCGGGCGAAAAAATCGACATTCAAGTGCAGGGTCGCAGCCTGAAGATGCTGATCTTGGATGTGCAAAAATCAGCCTGCAGCAGCCGCTGAACATGTAGGCAGTTACACGGCCAAAGCAGGGCTTGCGGGAGATGAAAAAACGAATTCCCTTCCCTCATGAAGACGAGTTCATCAAAATCTCTCAGGGCACTGCTTTGGCTCGCAGCCCTCGCAGTCCTTGCAACCACAGGGTGGCTTGTCATCCGCTCCTGCCGTCCCCACCAGCAGGCGGCGGAAACGGTGGCCGCCGTCCCCGCACCCCGCCACCAGCAGCAGGACCGTGCCAAAGTCCTTTTGAGCAAAGCCTGCCCATTGGAAACCATCGAAGGCATGCCCGAACTCCGCGAAATCTGGACCGGCCCCACCGATCCCGACAGCGTCTGGCGCAGCCAGATGAAGCAGGCGGACAAAACCCTCACGCAGCACCACCTCCCCGCTCTAAACGGCACCTCCGGTCCTCCTTCCACCAGACGTTTCCAGACCCGCTGATCACCCGCCCCAGCCTCCGCGCTCCATCACGCACACGCACAGCGTCACGTCACGCTGTCGCCCGCCTGGTCTGGTAGGCATGCGCTGTGGGCACAGCATGCTTGTGCAAGCCATTTGAAACAGGTCCCTTTCTCGCTGAAGGCAAGCGGCTTCCGGAACGTAGGTGGGGCGTGTTTGGCGTCGAAGACACTCGCCAACACCACCGTCCCCCTCCGTCAAACCGCCCGACCACGAGCGTGTTCGCAAGCCCCAACGTCTGTCCTGCGCTCCCCCAAGAACGCTCGCATCCTCAAAACACCTGCCCCGCGCTCGCCAGCAGCCCGCCCTTCGTAGCTTTAAACAAAGGGTGCGCGTCCGCCCCGCCCTCCTTCGCATTCTCTCCTGCGCCCCCTGCGCGCAGACCTCTTCTGCGTCGTTCACGAGCACCAAAGATAAACGCAAATTCATCTTCGCCCCCAGCGTGCCGTTAACCCCCTGAGTTTCTATGCAGGTGTGAACCAGTCACACCCACCCATGAAACTCGCGCCCCTCTCCACACTGCTGCGTCCGTCACAGCATCAGCAGCAGCAGTCCGTGTCTGCCCCTTCCTCGGCTCCTTGCGCTGACTCCACCTCCTTCCATTTTCACACCGTCACCTGGCAGGCCGACGGCTTCGGCTTTGACGCCACCAGCGGCGAGTTCTTCACCGCCAGCCCCACCGCCCTCGTCGTCATGCAGGCCTTGGGCGAAGGCCTCGCCCGCCACCAGATCCTCGACCGCCTCACGCTCCGCTTCGATGTCGCCCGCTCCACCGCCGAGCGCGATCTGGAAAACTTCCTCGCCGAACTCGCCCATATCGGCCTGACGCAGGAGCCCGTCTGAAAACCTGAAACTCGAAACTTTAAACCTGAAACCTGCAGCCATGAATGCCTCCCCAGTCATCGCCGTCACCGGGCTTCATCGCGGTGAAAATCCCCAGCCCGGCTCCGCCGTCATCCGCAGCCTGCGCCGCGTTTACCCCGAGCTTCGCATCATCGGCCTCGTTTACGACTCCCTCGAAAGCGGCCTCTTCAGCGAAGAAGACGCGCCAGACGCCGCCTTCACCATGTCCTACCCCGGCGCCGGTGTGGAGGCCTTCTGGCAGCGCCTCGATGCCATCCGCGAGATCGAGCGCTTCGATGTCCTCATCCCCTGCCTCGATGCCGAAATGGGTCCCCTCGTCGATGCACCCGAAAAACTCCGCGAGCGCGGCATCCACGCCTGCCTCCCCACCGCCGCCAGCTTTCAGTGCCGCGACAAATCAAAGCTCGCCGAGTTGTGCGAGCGCACCCACTGCCAGACCCCGCAGACCATCGCCGTCAGCGATGTAAATTCTCTCCACCAGGCCGCAATGACCCTCGGTGGCAATGTCTTCGTCAAAGGCCGCTACTACGAGGCCCGCCACGCCATCACCCCCGCCGCCCGCGAAGCCGCCTACTGGCACATGCTCGAGCAATGGGGCGCACCGGTCCTCGTGCAGGAAAATGTGCGTGGAGAAGAATACAACGTCGTCGGCCTCGGCGATGGCCAGGGCCACATCCTCGGCTCCTGCTCCATCCGCAAGATGCTCCGCACCTCCAGCGGCAAAGGCTTCGGTGGCATGGTCGTGCGCGATCCCCAGCTCGACGCCATCGCCCAATCACTCATCGGAGAGCTGCGCTGGAATGGCCCCTTCGAACTCGAGTTCGTCAAACCCGAAGGCCCCAATGCCGGCTACTGCCTCATCGAGATCAATCCCCGCTTCCCCGCCTGGTGCGATTTTCCCTCCGCGCTCAATTGCAATCTCCCCGCCGCAGCCCTGGAGTTCGCCCTCGGCTGGCAACCACGCGAGCCGCTCCGTCACACCATTCCCGGCAAGTTCTTCATCCGCCATGCCATCGACATGACCGGAGACATCCGCGATCTCGCCGCCCTCACCACCAGCGGCCAGTTCTTCCGCCAACCCCGCGAGATCATCCCCCACGCCCCCTACCACCCCTAGCCTCCCATTCCCGCGCCAGCGTCCCCCCACTCGTCCTCGTCCTCCTACTCGAACTCGTCCTCCTACTCGAACTCGTCCTCGATCAAGCCGCCCCGCCACCACCCTCCGGCCTCCGTCATTCCGCATTCCGCATTCGTCATTCTGCATTCCTCCCATGCAATCCCTCCTCCCCTACTCCCCGCCGACCATCACTCGGCACCTCAGCGGCCAAAACAGCGCCGCCAATCGCAATCCGCACGCGCACGGCCTCAACAGCAACGTCTGCGAACGCATCGACGGCATTCCCGTCGCCGACCTCGCCGCACGCTTCGGCTCACCTCTCTTCGTTTTCTCCGAGCGCACCCTGCGCGAAAAAATCCAGCGCGCACGCGAAGCCTTCGAAAGCCGCTACCCAAACACAGGCTTCGCCTGGAGCTACAAAACCAATTACCTCAACGCCATCTGCCGCGTCTTCCACAGCGAAGGCTCCATCGCCGAAGTCGTCAGCGAGTTCGAGTATGAAAAAGCCCGCCGCAACGGCATCGCCGGACGCGACATCATCTTCAACGGTCCTCACAAATCGCGCGCCGGCCTCGAACTCGCCGCCAGCGAAGGCGCCATGATCCAGGTGGACAACTGGGACGAACTCCTGCTGCTCGACACCATTGCCAAAGATCAGGGCCGCAGCATCGACATCGCCATCCGCTGCTGGCTCGATGCAGGCATCCAGCCCGTCTGGAGCAAGTTCGGCTTCGGCGTCGAAAATGGCGAAGCCTGGCGCGCCATCCGCCGCATCGCCGAAAGCAAAGGCCGCCTCCGCCTGCAAGGACTCCACACCCACATCGGCACCTACATCCTCGAACCAAACGCCTACAAGGTCGCCGCCGAAAAACTCATCACCCTCATGGAGCGCTGCCGTGAAACCCACGGCTGGTCCCTGCGCTACCTGAACCTCGGCGGCGGCTTCCCCTCGCTCAGCACCCTGCATTACTCCTACCAGCCCGCCGAGCAGATCGTGCCGCCCATCGAAAAATACGCCGAAGCCATCGCCAGCGTACTCAACACACTCCCTCGCGATCGCCGCCCACGCCTCTACCTCGAAAGCGGCCGCGCACTCGTCGATGAAGCCGGTTACCTCATCACCAGCATCGTCGCCGTAAAACAAACCAGCGCCACCGGCCCCATCACCCTCGCAGGCAAAGCCGCCAAAGCACCCGCCTACATGCCCGAGTCAAACGGTGCCGCCTATGTCATCGATGCCGGCATCAATCTCCTCTACAGCGGCAACTGGTATCGCTTCAACGTCAAGCCCGCCAAAGCCCAGCGCGAAAGCGCCCAGCAGCCCATCAAGCTCTACGGCTGCCTCTGCATGAACATCGACGTCATCCGCGAGCAAGTCTCCCTCCCCGCCATGACCACCGGCGACCACCTCGTCATGCATCCCGTCGGCGCCTACAACATCACCCAGAGCATGCAGTTCATCACCTACCGTCCCGCCGTCGTCATGATCTCCCTCGACGGCCGCGTGGACATCATCCGCGAACGCGAAGACCTCGACTACGTCCAGCGCCTCGAACGCATCCCCTCTCATCTCCTATCCCCCTCTCACACCTAATCTTCCTCTTCCTCCTACTCCTCCTCTTCCTCCCGTTCCGGCCTCTCGCTCGTCCTCGTCCTCCTACTCGAACTCGTCCTCGATCCAGCCCCTCCGCGATCCCCCGTTCACGCCGCGTCACCCACTCCCCCAATTCCCGCGCCAGCGTCCCCGGAGTGCGGCGCTTCAGCGCCGCTTTCGCCAGCCCCCACGCCCTCACTCACCCCATCCCCAACGATCACCACCCACCGCCCTCTCCCTCTCACTCCGCATTCGTCATTCCGCATTCCCTCCCATGCCCCCCTCACCCCCATCCACCCTCCCTGCGATGGTCATTCTCGAAGACGCCATCCTCTGCCCTCCTTCCCCAAAGGAACGCGCGATCGCCAAAGCCTCCGCCCTCGCCCGCACCCTGCGTCCCCACCTCGCCCCCCTCGCCACGCCCTTGCTCGAAGTCACCCGCGCCGCCAGCTCCATCTTCCTCTGCGGCAGCTCAAAAACCGGCGCACTGCTCTGCGCCACGCTGCTCTTCATGCCGCGTTATTTCATCTTCGCCATCAGCGCCTGCCTCCTCGGCAGCCTCATCGCAAAGCTCCTGCACCTGCCCGCGGCCATGCGCAAAGACGGCACACTCCTCTACAACGTCTTCCTCAGCGCCCTCGCCGTCGCATGGATCACCCGCGGCTCACCTCTCGCCGCACCCGCCATCTGGGGCATGCTCGCCGTCGTCACCGTTTACACCCTCCTCCTCTCCGCCGCACTCTGGCATTGGTTCCCACTTCGCGCAGGCCTGCCCCCGCTCAGCGTCGCCTTCGTCGTCACCTTCGGCACATTACTGACCTTTTTCCCCCACTGGGCCGCAGGCACCGCCTTGCTCGACATGGGACTGCCCGATGAACCCGCGCTGCCATTCGTCATCACCGCCTTCCTCCGCAGCATGGGCACCATCCTCTTCCTGCCCAATGTCTGGGCCGGCCTCGCCGTCACCCTCGCCATCCTCGTGTGGTCCCGCGTCGCCATGATCAATGCCATCGCCGGTTACGCCGGCGGCATCCTCATCGTCACACTGCTCGAAGCCTGCGGCCTCGAATGGCTCGGCTGGTTCGCCGGTCACAACTACCTCCTTGCCGGCATGGCCCTTGGCGCGGTTTATTTCGTCCCTTCCCGCAGCAGCCTCGCACTCGCGTTTGTCGCAGGCTCCGTCGCCGCACTGCACGTCGCCGCCGTGCAGCACTTCCTGCGCGGCTCCGGCTGGGAATACCTGCCTCTTCCCTACTTGCTCACCATCTGGAGCCTTCTCTGCTGCCTCCGCCTGCGCGAAAAATCCGGCTCCCTCCTCCCTGCCACCGGCACCTTCGAAAACCCCGAAGCCGCCGCTGCAGCGCTCTCTCTCGCCAACGTCCGCTTCCCCCATCGCAACGACACCCACGTGCTCCTGCCCACCGCACGCGAAGTCACAGTCACGCAGGGCTTTGACGACAAGCTCAGCCATCGCGGCGAATGGAAACACGCGCTCGACTTTGAAGTGCACGACGCCTCAGACAACGCCTGCCCCACCGGCTGCGATGACGACCTCAGCCGCTACTACACCCAGGGCCTCGAAGTGCGCGCCCCTGGCACCGGCGAAATCGTCCGCGTCATCGATGGCGTGGCCGACAACGCCCCCGGCGGCTGCAACTTCGCCAGCAACTGGGGCAACCACCTCATTCTCCGCCTCGACTACGGCGGCATCGTCAAGCTCGCTCACTTCATGAAGAACGGCATCCTCGTCAAAACCGGCCAGCGTGTCGGTGCGGGCGATCTCCTCGGCTACTGCGGCAACTCCGGCCGCAGCCCCGTGCCGCACATCCATCTGCACAATCAAACCAGCACCGAAACCGGCGCACCCACCGCGCCCTTCTGCCTCACCAACTACTTCACGCGCACCGACGAAGCCGTGCGTTGGAACTTTGCCAGTGTGCCCAAAGTTGGAGCACGCATCGCACCCGCGACGGTCTCCACCACCGTGCTGGGCACGCTGGCCCATTTCGCTCCAGGCGTCGCCACCTATCGTGTCTGCCGCGCAGGAGCCATCTCCCACGAGACCCTCACCACCACGCTCGATGAGTCCGGCCGTTATGTCTTCCGCTGCGGCCACGAGTCCCTCACCGCCGTGCTCGGACTCCATGCCCTGCAGATCACCCACAGCAGCCTCCGCGGTCATTCGCAGATCCTGCGCCTCCTTTCGTTCGCCATGCCCACCGTGCCCTTCGCTTATCAAAGCGGCATGATCTGGGAGGATAGTGTCGCTTTGCAGTCGAGTCTGCACGGCTGGGCATTGGCGGGCGTCCTTGCGCCGTATCTCGGCTGCCGCACCCAGCGCGTCAGCACCCGCCACACCCTGCACCCCACCGCGCAGCGCCTCCACCTCACCACCACCATCTCAGACGCTTCGACAAACCTTCCACACCAGATCGAGTTCACCCTCGAACCCATCCGCGCCCTCACCCACCTCATCGCCCATTTCGAAACCTCCGACATCTCCTTCACCCAAACCGAATTCTCCCCCACCCTCCCCAATGGCGACACCGAATAAGCTCACTCCATCCGAATAACGACCACTGAAAAAGTAAGCAGGTGCCTTGGCAAACCACCACAACCCCAAAGCCGTCAAAGCCATCAAAAGCGACTCTCCCTCTCCCCCGCCCCTGACTCGCAACAACTCCTCAAATTTACCTTCGGGGAGAGGGCTGGGGTGAGGGGAAAACCCAAGCCCTCGTCAGCATTCGATGCTCCCGCCACACCTTCTCTCCCGCTCAACTTCCACTGCAAAAGAAGTCACCCTCCCGTTCCACAATCCACTCTCTTGGAACTCCGCTGCTCCCAAATAACAAATCGCACCTTTCCTGAGTACGTAGTTCGGGCTTCAGCCCGTCCGGACCCTCCGCACCGCCCCAGACCCTCAACCATCCAGCGCCAGTATTGTAGTACCGGCTTTAGCCGGAATTTGGAAACGCAGTTCCCGCCCCCCCATTCCACACTTCAGCCACCTCAAGCCCAGTCCCTCCCAGCCATGAAAACCCGCCTCCTCATCCTCGCACTCGCATGCCTCACCACCGCCCACGCCGCAGACAAACTCGCCACCACGTCCGAAGCCTGGCAGAAATCCCTCACCGCTGAATCGAACAACGACTACGCCGGCGCCCTCGAAAGCGTCCTCGCCTACAAAAGCGCCGGCGGAGAAACCTACCTCGCCGCCGTGCGTGCCGGCTGGCTCTCCTACCTCAACAAAGACTACGCCAAAGCAGTCCAGTACTACACCACCGCCGCCAAGCAGGAGCCTCGCGCCATCACCCCACATCTCGGCATGATGAACGTCTATCAGGCCCAGTCCAAAACCGATGACCAACTGCGCGAGGCGCGCAAAGTCATCGACATCGACCCCCTCCATCGTTCCACCCTCCTCATCGCCGGAGAGATCCTCTTCAATCAGCAGGACTACCGCAAAGCCGAAGTGTACTTTGAGCGCGCCCACAAACTCACACCTGAGGACCCCATCGCCATGAGTTGGTATGGCTGGTCACAAATTAACCAAGGCCAGGCCCGCCTCGCCTCCCACCTCTTCGAGCGCCTCATGCAGATCAATCCCGACGGCTTCATGGTCCGCGACGGCTTTGCCATCACCCACCCCGGCCCTCCCGGCCCACCATGATCGCCACCCACACGCCCACTCAGATCCGCAACCGCGGCCGCCATCTCCACACCGCGCTCGATCAAGTCATCGAGCAACGCGCCTGGAGCCGCCCCAAACGCCGCGCACACCAGTGGCGCACCCTGCGCTCTCTCGTCCAGCACGCCCACGATCACATCCCTCTCTACCAGCGCCTCTTCACCCGCGCAGGCTTCATCCCCGAAATGCTCGATGACTGGGATGACCTCTCCAAACTCCCGCTCCTCACCAAAGAAGACCTGCGCACCGCAGTAAAAACAGACCTCCTCGCCAAAGACAACCGCGATGACATCCGCTGGCTCGCCTCCTCCGGCTCCACCGGCATCCCCGCCACCATCGCTCGCACCGAAGATTCGCTCTGGCACTACATGGCCTGCAACACCGCCCTCTTCTACGACTGGTGCCACGGCAAGCCTCTCAGCAACGGCCTCTACCTCGTGGACATGGCCCGCGACAGCATCGACTTCGCCGCCGCCGATCTCCTCAGCACCACCGTGCCTTCCTCACGCATTCTCTCCGTGCATGACCCCGTGGCCAAGCTCACCCGCGAACTCCTCAGCATCGCCCCCGACTTCATCTCCTCCTATCCTTCGACACTTCGCGCCATCGCCTTGGATCTCCGCACGCAAAAGCGTGTCATGCCCAAAACCCAGCTCATCCATCTCACCTCCGAGATGCTCGATGCCCACACCCGCCACCTCCTCACCAAGGTCTTCCCCAACGCACGCCTCATCGAAACCTACACCAGCACCGAAGGCGGTCTCGTCGCCTGGCAGTGCATGCACGACGCCCGCTGGCACATCGCCGAGACGAACGTCATCTGCGAGATCGTCGATGACCATGGCCTGCCCACCGACGGCCTCGGCCACATCGTCATCACCGACCTCACCAACACCGCCACCCCCATCCTCCGCTATCGCGGCCTCGGCGATCTCGCCCGCTGGGAACCCGAGCCATGCCCCTGCGGCAGCACCGCCCGCAGCATCCGCCACATCGAAGGCCGCAGCGCCGCCATGCTCCGCACCCTCGCCGGTGCCATCGTCTCGCCCTATGTCATCACCAACGCCATCGAGGAGATCCCCGGGATGGCCCAATATCAGGTCGTGCAAAAGCAAGCCGGAATCCTCGAAGTGCGAATTATTGCCGAATCCGACACACAAGTGCCCCGCATTGAGTCGCAAATCCGTCAGTCTCTCGGCGCCGCATGGACCTTGGAAATCACCTCCGTCTCCAAGATTGCCGCGCCCTCAGGATCGCATAAAGTGCCTCTGGTGATCTCCGAACTCCCTCTTGCCGCATGAAGCGCCTTCTCGACCACACCCTGCGTGGTTACGGGCAGATGCTCGTGGCAAACAGCCGCATCACCGGCGCCTGCGTTCTCATCGGTCTCTTCATCCTTTCCACCGAAACCGCCCTCATGAGCCTCGGTGGCGCTCTATGCATCTCCTTGCTCGCACAATGGCGCGCACAAAATGACAGCGTGCTCAAAACCGGCCTCTTCAGCGTCAACGGGGCGCTTCTGGGCGCCTTATGGTACCTCTTTCCACAAGTCCCCCTCTGGGCACAGGCCCTCACCACCGCCCTCGGCTGCGCCGCCATGGCCTTCTTCTTCGTGCCCGTCGCCGAACGCATGCACGAGAACAAATCCCCCTATGTCCTCTTCAGTCTCCCTTATGTAGCCGCTGCGTGGGTGGCGCTGACAGCCCTGATCTTCTTCGGCGTGCACGATGCCGAACTCACCCGCGGCTGGCGCGCCCTCCTGACCAATCGCTTCGAGAAAGCCGAGAAACATTTCCTCAACACCGAAGTCAGCACCGACATGGCCGAAGCCTACCGCTGCGCCGGTCTCGGCTGGAGCCTGTACCGACGTGGAGATCAAACGGGAGCACAGACCGCCTTTTCACGCGTCCTTTCCCTCAAGATCGGTGTCGCCGATGCCTACGACGGCCTCGGCTGGAGCCGCTTCCGCCAGGGCCGTTACGACGATGCCGAACTCGCCTTCCGCCGTGCCGTCGCTCTGGACTCCTTCTTTGCCGACTCCTGGGATGGCCTCGGCTGGTGCGCCCTGCAGGCCGGCAGGCCCGACGAAGCACGCCACCACTTCATCACGGCTGCTTTATGCGCCCCAATGTTCGCTGATGCCTTCACAGGCTTCGCCGCGACGTTGTCCGGAGGAACGGCTCACGACTACGCGCAGGCATGGAGCGGGTTTCTCTCCACTCATCTCAGCCTGACAGCGCAGTTCACGTCCTCTCGAGTGCTGCTCTGCTGGGTCTGGTTTTTCATCGGCATTCTCTGGCATTCCCGTACCAGCGCCCTCGTGGCCCTTGCTGCCGTCGGCATCTGCGTCCTGGGCTCTGCATGGAAGCCCGTCTTTGGCGATCCCGCCTTTGCCATGAACGTCATCGTTCTCGCCCTTGCGCTTGGTGGCCACTATCTGCGCTTAAATGCGCGAACCTTCGTCTGGCTTCTTCTGCTCATCCTGGCACTCGCCTTTCTGTGGGAGCCGCTTTCGGAAGCGCTGCTGCGTCTGGCACTGCTGCCCCTCTGCCTTCCCTTCAACTTCGCGCTGCTTGGCAGCATTTCCTTCTTCGGCTGGCTGCATCGCCGAGGTCTGCGGGATGAGCGCATCCCCATCGACTGGGCCTCCAGCACCCCGGCGGAAATACGCGCCTTCACGGCACAAAAGGAAGTCGCAGACGTCTGTTGGGAGAAACTCAGGAAAGCAGACCCCGAGCAACCGCAGCCCAAGACCGAGCGCTCACTTCAGCTTCCGGCCAAAGTGGACCTCAAAGTAAACCCCGAGTGAATCCGCCAGCGCGATGGCAAAACGCCGCTGATTCTCCGGCGTGTCCCGCACATTGTTCCACGGACACTCCACCTGAATGGCGCTCACCGTGCCGCTCTTGCTGGAGCCATGCGCCGTGACGTCATAAGCGCCACTGAAGTAACCCGCCAGGAAAGCCGGGTTTGATTTTGACCCACTCGGCATGCAGCGGAATCCACGGAACTCAAGCAACGCCCCCAGGCTCTGTGGCCCCCGTAGCAACTGGGCAAAACTCTGCGGGGAGCGCTTGTCCAGGTCCCGAATGCTGGTGGAGGCGATCAGCGCCGCATCAGCATTGAGTTCAGCATCCGAATGCTTCAGCACCTCCGCTTTGACCAAGTAGCCAAGTTCAACCCGCTGATCGAGATGCCGGTGTCCATGAATGTCCAGCAGCAGGCCCATGCCGCTCTTCTTCATCACCGCATTGCAGGCCTTTTGCGCACTGTCATGAAAGCGATGCCACGCGGCGATGGCGGTAGGATCTCCCTGAGCCGCTTCTTCAAGATCCCGATTTGGATCAAGTTTCGACCGGCTCAGCCGCGAGATGATGACATGCGGCTTGCCGCCATAACGCGCCGCCAGTTCCTCAATGATCATCTCAGAGAGGGGGATCGTGTTGGAATCGATACCTGTGACACCATAACGACGCGCGAGGAGACTTTCGGGCTTCAAAGTGCCGCCATGAGGCACAGTCAGCACGATGGGCAGCGTCCCGGTGCGCACCTCGATGTACGTTTCCAGCTCCGGTGTCTGGGCCTGCAGTGCTGCGGCAAAAACAAAAAGAAAAAACGGGATGCGCATGGTCAGTGCTAGTGAAAGACAGTTCTTCGCCGCTCGCCACGTTTTTTCTCGCCCATGCATTCCCGTCTTTTCCTCCCGCTTCTCCTGCTTGCTTCGGTTTGCCACGCTGGCGACTGGCCCGAATGGCGCGGCCCTTCCGCCCAAGGTCAGGCCAGCGCCTCCGGCCTCCCCGAAACTTGGAGCGAGACCAGCAACGTCGCGTGGAGAACAGAGCTGCCAGGCCGCGGTCATTCGACGCCCGTCATGTCGGGCGAGCAGATCTGGGTTACCACCGCCATCGAAAAACCGGCTACGGCAGAAGAGGCCAAACGTCGTCTCGAGTCCAATACGGGCGACCAGCCGCTGACCGTTCTTGGTTCGGTAAGTCTGCACGCCCTGTGCCTGGACCGCAGCAGTGGCAAGATCTTGCATGACGTGGAATTGCTTAACGTGAAGGAACCTCAATGGGCCCATCAGCTCAACAGCTACGCCTCACCCACACCCGTGCTCGCAGCGGGGCGCCTGTATGCCCACTTCGGTTCCTTCGGCACCGTGGCGCTCGACACGAAGACTTTGAAGGTCCTGTGGAAAAACGAGGAACTGCACGTCATGCACGAGAACGGCCCCGGCTCCACCGCCGTTCTGCACGGCGACCGCCTTATCGCGCATTTTGACGGCAGCGATCAGCAGTTCATTGCAGCCTTTGACACAAACACCGGCAAGCTCGCCTGGAAAACACCCCGCAGCGGCGACATGGACCCCCGACCCCAGCAGCGCAAAGCCTACGGCACCCCGCTGGTCGTGACGATCAACGGCAAGCCTCAGGTCGTCAGCTCCGCCGCCAACAACATCTATGGCTATGACCCGCAAACCGGCGCTGAATTGTGGAAGGTTCACTACGGCGACCTCGGCTTCTCCATGTCCACCGTGCCCGTGGCCGATGACCAGCAGATCTATTTCAGCACTGCCTTCGGCAAGTCAGCAATGGTCGCCCTCAAATATGCCGGCCTGAAGACCCCTGAGGTAGCCTGGCGTAACAACAAGAACGCCCCCAAGATGTGCTCCCCCGTGCTTCACAACGGCCTTCTCTTCTACGTCGATGACGGCGGCATCGTCAGCTGCGTGGACACCAAAACCGGCGAAGCCTTCTATCGCGAACGCATCGGCGGCAAATACAGCGCCTCCCCGATTATCGCAGACGGCAAACTCTACTTCTGCAGCCGCGAAGGCGTTGTGACCCTTGTAAACGCCGCCAAGGAATTCAAAATCATCTCCCAAAACACCCTCGACGGCCCCATCATGGCCAGCCCGATAGCCGATGGCAGCGCCCTGTTCATCCGCACGGACAAGGCGCTGTATAAGATCGGGAAGTGAAATGCCGCCGCGCTTGCACCGAGTCTGGTGATGCATAGCTTCCCATCATGATGACGGTTGCCCAAATTCAGGATGCGATTCGTGCGCTGCCACCGGACAATTTCATGGAGTTTTTCGACTGGATGAACAGACGCTATGATGAGGTGATCGAGGAAGGGGGCTACGAATCTCCTGAACTCGAAGCAGCCATGCTCGCGGCGCTGGACAGTCCTAGCTACCCACTTGATGATGCCTTGCTGGATTCGATTCGAAAAGGCAGGCCTTCCAACAAAGCTGCAAAGAGTAGCTGACCTTCCCCGGCGATTGCTGGAACCGCCG
This sequence comes from Prosthecobacter sp., assembly GCF_044226605.1. Classification (GTDB taxonomy): domain Bacteria; phylum Verrucomicrobiota; class Verrucomicrobiia; order Verrucomicrobiales; family Verrucomicrobiaceae; genus Prosthecobacter. The sequence goes on from NZ_JBGAGS010000013.1 coordinate 60,097, forward strand.
GGGTCGGAGTGAGGTGAATTACTTCAGCGCCTTGCGCAGCACAGGCTCAAAGATTTCGGCCTGGCGGAGGAAGCCGAGGTCGGTGCCGTGGGAGGCGTCGTTGGAGCCTTCGGCGTCGGTGCCGTAGAGGGCGTCTCCGCCGATGTAGTGGAGGTTGGCGACTTTTTCGGACTTCAGCTGCTCGTAGGCAGCCTTGAGGGCCGCGTGGTTGTCATCGTGGAACTTGGCTTTGGCGGGGGTGATCCAGGAGTTCGTGAAGCGGCGGTCTTCGACGAGGATGATGGGGATGGTGGTGTGCTTGGTGCGCAGTTGCTTCACCAGCGGCACGCATTTAGCGGTGACGTCGGCGGGGCCCATGTTGGGCAGGCAGTCGATCACGATGACGGAGGGGTCGAGTTCATTGATGAGATCGCCGACGGCGGCGTCCATGCGGCCATTGCCGGAGAAACCGATGTTGATGACGGGGCGGTCCAGATGGCGGCCAAGAATGGCGGTGTGCACCATGCCGGGACGGGACGCATTGGCTCCATGAGTGATGGAGGTGCCGTAGAAGACGACCGGCTTTTCACGCGGCTTGAGGCCTTCGAATTTCGCACCCGCTGGGACGCCGATCTCGAGTTTCTCGATGCCGTTGTAGAGCGGCAGGTAGGCGGCGAATTCGTGCTCGCCGGGTGCGAGATCACTGATCATCACGGCTTCGACATGCTGAGCGCCCGGTTTCGTGCAGGTGACCCACTTCCACTCACCTTTGGCGTCACGAGCATACAGATCGAGACCGCTGACGCCGGTGGCAGGCATCGCTGGCATGGCCAGATTGGCCTTGGAGAGGTCGTAGCGGCAGAAGATGGCCTTGGCGTCCGTTTTGAAGCGCACCATCATGCCGGCGCTGTCGCGGCTGAGGCCCCACACGGCGGGGGTGACGGTCTTTTCGGCCTTAGCTGGAAGGCGGTCAAACCAGCGCTTGCGCTCCTGGTCTCCCCATCCACGCCCCTCGACGCCCCACGTGGTTACATCATTCCACTGCGCATCGGCGGCGACGGTGGGGCCTTTAGGTTTGGCGGCAGGTGTCGGCGCCTTGGGCGCGGCCGTTTGGGCGAGCAGCGAGGTGCTGACGAAGAGGGCGAGGAGGATGACTGGTTTCATGAGAGCGCATCACTACGTCGGGCGACGATGCGTTCTCACGCCAATTGCACGGCGTTAGCCGCGCACCTTGGCCAGCGCTTTCTTCGTGGCCTCGTAGGCGGTCTTTTCCCAGGTGGGAAGGGAGGCGCGAGCAGTGGGATCTTTGAGCAGGGGGACGGGGCCCGGCGCGGTGGCGAGATCGCTGGCGACAGCCTTGCCGCTGCGCACATGGGCGAGGAAGCCGACGCTGACACTCTGCCTGTGGAAGTTCGGAGTGACCCAAACCCGGACGACAGCACCGAGACGGTTGGCAGCGGCGAATTTTTTGACCTCGGAACGTTCGTTGAAGGGGTTCAGGTGGGAAGGCACCTGCTTCATCGATGAGAAGGGGGCGTAGTTGAAGGCACGGCTGTCATCCAAGGCGCGCTCCACACCACGCTGGACGGCTGCGTGCACACGGAGTTCTTCAGCGGACCCCGGTCTGGCATTGGACTGCGCATGACCGTGCGGAAACTCTCCGCTGGGGCCGATGCCGATGGCGCCGGTGCGCACATTGTGAAGGCGGCTGAGGTTGCCCTCCGTGCATGATGACAGGGCGGCAGCAGCGAGCAGGAGCAGCAGGTTTTGACGGAATGTTTTCATGCCGTCCTATGCCACGGAGGCGTGGTTTTGTCATGCGTTAAAGGGCATGGACCACCGGGTGAAGTCTTCACTTGTCGTCCGCCAGCGAGCCCGTTTTGTTGTGGGGGAAGAGGAGGAAATACAGGCCCACGGAAAAGAAACCTATGCCAAGCGCGGCGATCAAGGTGCACAAGGCGAGAATCTCACTCGTAACGACCTCAAAGAAATTGAAGGCGCCTATAAACACGCCAAAGGCACAGAGCATCAGTGCCAGGCCGGCAGCCGTCTGTTTGAGCGCAGCATGCCTGATTACCGACATGCGTTCAGCGCGCGCTTTGTCATACATCTGCTGTCGCTCAGCCTCGGGAATGCCATTGACCTCCATGCGGTGCAAGACATCGGCACGCGGTTCGTCGGAGAAGACCATGCGGCGGACTCCTTCGTAGATGCGTTCTTTGTGTTCCTCTGTCATTGGCGAGTACAAACAGAAGCGCATCCTGCCTGCAAAGCAAAAACTCACGGGCGTTGACAGGACATCCCAAAATGAAGGGCTTCTTTATGCGCTTTCGAAAAGATTTCTTACCGGCACGCAGCTATAGGATTGCCCAGGCTTGAGATGATGCGAATCCTTGGCAGAGGATCAGTCGTCATCAGCCAGCGAGCCATTCTTCGTGTGGGCAAAAAAGAAGTAGAACAAACCTTTGGAGAAGAACCACAGGCCAAACACCGTGGCGGCTGCGTTTAAAACCAGAAGAGGGCGAATAACAGCCCCCATGTACAAAAATACTCCGCAGGCACCCGCGAGCAGTAGCAGGCCAAACCCGAGAGCCGCCTTCTTGATGGAGTCGGACCTGATCATCCCCATTCGTTCGGCACGGGCTTTGGCGTACATCTGCTGTGCTTCCGCCTCTGCGATCCCGTTGACTTCCAGCCGATGAAACACGTCTTCACGGGGCTCATCCCAGATGACCATGCGTCGGACTCCTTCGTAGATCCGGTCTTTTTGTTCGTCCGTCATGAACCCATAAAAACAGGCGGGCCTGTTACCTGCAAAGCAAAAACTCCTTCGCGTTCACGAGGCTCCAGGTGATGTCTTCGAGGGCGAGGCGGCGGTCTTTGGTGGAGGAGAGGAGGGATTCGATGACTTTGGCTTCGTCGGGGGTGGGGGCGCGGGTGAGGAGGGCCCAGTAGAGATCGCGGGTGACGGCGGCGTTGTCGGGTTCTTTGAGGAGGGGGTAGAGGCGGTTGTATTTTTGGGAGACGACGCTGCTGACGATGGGGCCGCTGATGAACTGGAAGATCTGGCCAATGGAGGTGTCGGCGCCGCGTTCGCATTCGCAGGCCAGCTCGCGCTTGGGGCGGCCGAACTGAACGAGGAAGGCTTCGGGTGACATGGGGTCTGGACTGCCGCGACCATTGGCTGGGCCGGGGATCTGGCTGGCGCGCATGCCGCGGCTCCAGTCTTTGAACTCGGGGGTGACGCGAAGGGATGAGTAAAGCGAATCGATGAGTTGCTCGGCGCTGAGGCGGCGGGGCAGGTGGTGGGAGTAGTTGAGGAGATCGGCGGCGTTGGTGTCGTTTGGGGTGCTGTCGAGCTGGTAGGTGCGGCTCAGCATGATGGTGCGGATGAGATGGTGCAGATCGAAGCCGCTGCGGATGAGATCCTGCGCGAGTTCATTGAGAAGCTGCGGATGGCTGGCGGGATTGGTGAGGCGCATGTCGTCCACGGGATCGACGAGGCCGCGGCCCATGAGGTGGTACCAGATGCGGTTGGCCTGGGCTTTGGCGAAGAGGGGGTGCTGCGGGCTGGTGAGCCACGCGGCGGCGGCCTGGAGCTCGTCTTCCTTTTCGGCGAGCTTGGGCATGTCGGCACCGAGGAAGCGGGCTTTGGCCACATCGCCGGTGCGTGGGTTTTCGATGTTCAGCTTGGCATTGAGGAAGACGACCTGCTCGCCGTTGAACTCGTGCTTGTCGCTTTTGTCGCGGGGCTTGATGTTTTCGAGGAGCTTGTAGTCCACCTGGGCAAAGACGGCGGACCAGTTGTAGTAGTCGTCCTGCGTCCAGCGGTCGAAGGGATGGTTGTGGCACTGGGCGCATTGCAGGCGGGTGCCGAGAAACACCTGCGCGGCGGTGGTGGCGCGGAGTTCGGGGGTGCGGTTGGCGCGGTAGAAGTTGGTTTCGGGTTCGTGGTAGGTGCTGCCACGAGATGCCAGCATGGCGCGCACCATTTCATTGATGGGACGGTTCCTGGCGATGCCGTCACGGATCCAGCCGTGGAAGGCCTTCAGTCCTTTGGTGTCGAGGGTGCGGGATTCGACCTTGAGAACGTCTGACCACTTCAGGGTCCAGTAGTCGGCGAACTCCGGGCGCACCATGAGGCGGTCGATCAGGCGTGCGCGTTTGTCGTGGTGCGTGTCGGCGGCAAAGGCGCGTGCTTCGTCGGCGGGGGGGATCATGCCGCAGAGGTCGAGCCAGGCGCGGCGTGCGAAGACTTCATCGCTGCACAGCGCGCTGGGATTCATGCGCAGGGTCTTGAGCTTGGCGAAGATGTGGGCGTCGATGTGGTTGCTGCGCTGCGGATTGCTCCAGGCGAAGGCCGGGTTGGCTTTCACAAAGGTGAGGCGCACGGGCACGGATTGATTGAGGTAGCGCACGAGCACGCCTGGCTCGCCAAACTGGAGGCGTTTTACGAGGCCGCTGCGGCTGACTTCGACGAGGCCGTTTTGCAGTGGCTCGTAGATGGCGCGATCTGTGATGTCGCGCTGAGTGCCGTCGGCAAAGGTGGCCTGCACTTTGATCTGCACTTTGTCCTGCGGCTCGTCCAAAACGAGTTCGGTGGGGGTGACGGTGAGTTTGGTCAGCTTGGGGGCGGTGCCGTCATCGCGTGGCAGGCCGGCGGAGATCCAGTCTCGCAGCACCTGGTATTCCCAGGCTTTTGGATCGAGCTTTTTGCCGCCTTCGTGGGCGATTTGATTGGCGCCTTTGATGAGGATGAGGCTGCGTTCTGGAGTGAAGAGGTTCACGCGGCGGCCGGAGGCATCGCGGGCGAGTGCTTTGAAGTCGAAGTCGGGATCCTGGCCGCGGAGGGAGAGCTTGAAGCCGCCTTTGCCGGTGGCATTGCCATGGCAGGTGCCGAGGTTGCAGCCGGCCTTGGACAGGGCGGCCATCACGTCATTGCGGAAGGACACCGCTTCGGCGGCAGAGGCCGACGACAAAGCGACGGCGCTGAGCGCAGAAACAAAGCTGGAGAAATAACGATTCACGGGGCCGGTGATAACGGCCTGGCAGCAGGTTCTCTTCCAAGAGAGCAGGGCAAAGACCTGCTCAAATCTTAAAACGGAATGTCGTCGTCTTCCATGCCGTCGGTGATGGGGCCTTCACCGAAGTCGTCGTGCTGCGGCTGGGGTGCCGGAGCGGGGCGCTGCTGGGGGCGCTGCTGCTGGGGGGATGGGCGCTGCTGAGGACGCTGCTGCGGGCGATTGTAACCGCCGCCGCCACCTCCTCCACCGCCGCCAGAATAGCCGCCGCCGCCGCCTCCTCCGCCACCACCGGAGTAGCCGCCTTCATCGTCACCACCGCCACCGCCTTGATTGCGGTCGCCGCCGGGGCTGCCGAGGAATTGCATCTGCTCGCCGACGACGCGCATGCGGGTGCGCTTCTGGCCGGTCTGCTTGTCCTCCCAGGAATCCATCTGCAGGCGGCCTTCGATGAAGACGGGGCGGCCTTTGTGCAGGTATTTGCCGGCGAGTTCGGCCATCTTGGCCCAAAGGACGACGTCCACGAAGGTGACTTCCTCCACCTTTTCGCCGCTGTCGGAGGTGTACACGCGGTTCACGGCGAGACCGATGTCGCAAACGGCGCTGCCCTTGGGCGTGTAGCGCACTTCGGGGTCGCGGGTCAGATTGCCGATGAGCATGACTTTGTTGTAGGAGGCCATAATGGGGCATCTTTGCCGTTCCCCATGCCAGAGGGCAACAATTTTGTCATTTGGGGTGCGCAAACTCGTGCCATGCTGTGGCAGATGCTGGAATTTATCGATGGCTTCATTCTCCACCTGGCGACCGAGCGCGGCCTGTCCGCGAACTATCAGCTCCTGGTGCGCCGGGTGCTGGAGGCGTTTGCGGATTGGTTTAAAACGAAGCACGACTCCACCAGCGTGGGGGCGGTGACGACGGAGCATGTGGCGGGGTATCTGGCGCAGCGGAAAAAAGACGGGATCGCGGCGTCTTCGGCGCGGGTGGAGCTGATTGCGGTGAAGATTTTTTTTCGCTGGCTGACGGCGCGCAAGCACATCGCGGCTGATCCTGCGGACCCGATTTTGCCGCCTAGGCAGGAGAAGCACCTGCCGGATTCTTTGAACGAGCAGGATGTGAGAAAACTGGTGGAATCGGTGAACGGCACGGGGCCGCTGGACCGGCGGGATCGGGCGATTCTGGAGCTGTTTTATGCGAGTGGGGTGCGGCTTTCGGAGCTGGCGGATGCGCGACTGGAAAATTTGAGTCTCGAAGAAGGATGGATCCGCGTGACGGGGAAGGGCTCGAAGACGCGGCTCTCGCCGGTGGGTGGCGCAGCGCGGGAGGCGATCACGGCGTATGTGAGGCATGCGCGGCCGGAGCTGGTGGGGCCGAAGACGCAGAGCCACATTTTTATTTCACGCAACGGGACGAAGCTGACGACGGCACGCATCCAGCAGATTGTGAAGGAGCGTGCGGCGCTGTGCGGGCTGGGTGCTGCGCGGGTGCACCCGCATCTGCTGCGGCACAGTTTTGCCACGCATCTGCTGAACAACGGGGCGGATTTAAGGGTGATCCAGGAGATGCTGGGGCATGCGGACATTTCGACGACGCAGATTTATACCCATGTGGATCAGGCGCGGCTGAAGGAGGTGCATCGGAGGTTTCATCCGAGGGCGTGAGATTCTCGGGTGCGGGCTTCAAGCACGTAGGACGGGCCGGAGGCCCATCAACCATGGACAGCCGGGACGGCTATCCTCCGAAGGGGCGCTGAACTATGTGCATGCGTTGGCAGCGATGTCGCCCATGCGGGCATAGACTTCGCGGCCTGCGCGGCTGTGTTCGAGGAGGTCGTCGGAGAAGCGGATTTTGCCGGGTTCGAAGATGGTGATGAAGCAGGAGCCGCCGAAGCGGAAGTAGCCTTTTTCAGCGCCTTTTTCGACGGGGGTGTCAGGCGTGTAAGTTTGGACGATGGAGCCGACGCAGGTGGCGCCGACTTCGAGGAGGAGGACATCGCCGAGGGCCGGGTTGCGGAGGAGGGTGATTTCGCGCTTGTTTTCCCAGTGAATGCTGGCGCGGCGGCGCAGGGCGATGGGGCTGACGGAATAGAGAGGGCCATCGACAGGGCGGGCGGGGCCGGGCGTGCCTGCGCAGGGGAAGTGAAAGCGGTGGTAGTCCACGGGGCAGAGGCGGGAGATGAGCATGCTGCCGTGGGCAAAGCGCGCGGCGAGAGCGGCATCGCGCAGCAGGGCGGGGAGGTCAAAGCGGGTGCCTTTGATGAAGAAATCGGTGCAGGCGGCGATGTCTGGCAGCACGAGGTGGCGACCGTCTGCGGGGAAGGTGATGACGTCGTCTCCAGGGGCGATGGGGCGGGCCTGGGGCTTGAGCTTGCGGTAAAAAAATTCGTTGAAGGTGCGGAAAGAGTCTGGGCTGTCGGCGAATTCGCTGGTGTCCAGGCCGTAGGTGGCCAGGAAGGGGGCGACTTTTTCCCGGCTGGCGGGAGCGTCCATGCGGCTGCCGTACCATTTGGAAAAGGCGGCCCGCTTCACCAGGGCGTGCAGGGGCAGGGCGCCGAGCGGGTTTTCATAGGTGAAGCGCAGAAAACCGTCCCCGTAAACCGCCTCCGTTTCGAGACGGCCGGTGAGGCGGTTGAAAAAAATGATGGGGTCGGCTGGCATGGGACTTGTTCACATAATGCCAAGACAAGAAAACGCCACACGAACAAAAGTGGCGACAAATCCGATTCGAGGCATAGTCCCGGCCCCTTCCAGCCTGAAACGTATGACCGAACCCGAAGCCAGCCCCGAAACCCAGCCGCCGATCGAAAGCGGTCTGGTGGACCTTTCCGATTTGAAAATGATGCCTGCTTGGGTAGGCGAGTTCGGCAAGGAAGAAAAGATCAAGCAACGCTATGCCGATGCCGAAGACCGCCCGCAGCGCGGTGGCCGTGATGACCGCCGTGGCGGTGGTGGCGGCGGCTTTGGCGGACGTGATGATCGCCGTGGCCCGCCTCCGCGCCGTGACGGCCCTGGCGGTGGTCCGCGTCGTGATGGTCCCCCTGGTGGCGGAGGATTTCGCCCAGGTGGTGGTGGCCAAGGTGGCCAGCGCCGTGATGGTGATGACCGCCGCGGACCTCCGCGCCGCTTTGGCGATCGTGATCGTGGCGGCCCGCCGCAGCGTGAGTGGGTGGAGATCCCGAAGGATGTGCAGGTGACGATTTTCCCTGAGGACAAGGCGGTGGACGCGCTGACGGCGCACGTGCGTCAGACGGGGCATGCGTTCAGCATGTTTGACGCCTCGCGTCTCGTGCTGGCCGGTGGCGACCGTTTCATGGTGCGCTTCCGCTGCGCTGAGGAGCGGCCCACGGGTTTTTATCATGTGCCTGCGGACGGCAGTCTTTTCCTCTCACGCGATGAAGCGCTCAATCATGTGCTGCGCAGTGCTGCGCTGGATGAGTTTTATCGGGTGGAAGAGATCGAGCTGGAAGCGCCGAAGGGTGAGTTTGCCTCGGTGGCGGTGTGCGGCATGAGCGGTGAAATCATCGGGCCGCCGAGCCATCACAGCTATCAGACGGGAGTGATGCGCCTGCATCGTGAGCGTTTTTCCAACATGTCGCTGGAGGATTTCAAACGCCGCATCCGTGTGGAAGCGAATCCAGAGCTGGTGGCGAAGTGGAAGGAAAACATGAGCAAGGGCCGCCGCTGGGTGTGCCTGAAGGGCGAAGTGCCGGAAGGCGGCGAGCCGCTGGCGCTCAGCTCACGTGCCGACATGGAGGCGCATTTCCGCCGCACCTTTGGCAATGATGCCGTCATCGAAGTGCGCGACGCCACGGTGCCGGGCAACATCGACAAGCAGAAGCTGGCGCATGTGTTTTTCATCATGCTCCGTCAGTCGGTGGATGCGGCGCGGAAGCATCTGTTTGAAATTTCGCAGAAGCTGGGCGCTGGTCTGGAACGCCGCGGCATGAAGCTCTTCAAGCGCCGCGCGGGCAAGCAGTTCGTCTGCCGTGTGAAGCCGCGTGCCATCGAGCCGGGCATGGTGTTCTCTGACCGCCTCGCGCAGATCGTGGAAAAGCTCAAGGTGAGCCATGGCCTGCCAATGCAGAAGCTGGTGGAGTCGATCGTGCCTTCGCCTGAAGCGCCGGAAGGAACGGATCCGAATGCGCCGAAGCATCCGACGGAGGAGCAGATCGCAGTCATCAAGGACATCCGCTGGCTGGCCAATGAAGGCTACGTCATTGAGTATAGCGACGGCATGGTGTTTCTCGGCGTGCAGGGCGAACCTGCGGCGGCGAAGAAGGAAGGTCCTGCCAAGGGGAAAGCGGAGGCTGGGGAGGGTGCGGAAGCGGTCGCCCCTGCAACTGAGGCGCATGCTGAAACGGCGGCCGAAGTGGAAGAAGAGCTGGCGGAGCCGCCAGCTGACGTGGCTCCGGTGGAGGAGTCAATGGCGGAGGAGCTGATGGCCGAAGAGGCCCAGGTAGCACTGGCAAATCCGCAGGCGGAAGAACCTGTGAAGGCTGAAGCTCCTCCAGAAGCACCCGCCAAAGAAGCCGAACCCGCGTTGACGAGTCCCCCTGTGGAGGAATCGATCGCGGAGGAAGCTCTGGCGGAGGCTGCTGAAGAGAAGCTGGCGGAGTCATCGCAAGAGGAAGCTTCGAAAGAAGACGGCGCTGCTTGATTTTCAGCACTGGGAATTTTTGGATGCTCTCGAATGTCTTGTGACGTTCGAGAGCTTTCCGGCCTGCGGAAAGCGGTGGCTGCGTTCGCACCTTCCTGCGCGACCGCATTGATTGATTCGCTGTGCTCACCCTACGGGCTCCTTTCAGTCGTCTGTCTCACTTCGTTCGGCTCGCTATCGCTCACCCCTTCGGGGCAGCATACTGCTGTCTACCTACGCTACGCTTCGGTTCCCAATGTGGCTGATTGGCGATGAGCTGGTCTGGGGGATGCGTGTGCGCTTTTCCAGAACGAGCTAAAGCTCGCGAGTACTTTCCACGGCCCACAGCATCTTCACGGTTTGGACGGCGGCTTTGACGTTGTGGACGCGGAAGATTTGGGCGCCGCGGGTCATGCCGGCGGCGATGCAGGCCTGGGTGGCGGGGTCGCGCTGAAGGGCGGGAATGCCGAGGACATCTCCAATCACGGTCTTGCGTGAAACCGGGAGAAGGATGGGGCGCTCAAAGCGGTGGAGGCGTTTGAGCTCGCGATAGATGGTGAGATTGTCGTCCTTCTGCTTGGCAAAGTCGATGCCGGGATCGAGCATGATGTTTTCGCGCGGCAGGCCGACGCTTTCCGCCAGGACGAGGCGCTGCTCAAAGAAATGATCCAGCGTGTCCATGATGTTCTCATACTGCACGTGTGTGTGCGGCACTTTGGGCTGACCGATGCTGTGCATGATGAGCAGTCCCGCGTTGTGCTCGGCGCAGAGCTTGGCATTGAACGCGTCAGGAAGGCCGCTGATGTCGTTGATGAGGTCGCCGCCATGGGGCAGCACCTCGGCGATGACGTCGCTACGCCAGGTATTGATGGAAAGCAGCGGGGCATTGAAGCGTGCGCCGAGTTCAGGCCACTTCTCGATGAAGGGCAGCAGGCGGTCGATTTCCTCCGGCACGCTGATGGCTTCGCGGTTGGTGCGGGCGCTTTCCGCGCCGATGTCGATGATGTCTGCGCCATCCTGAAGCTGCTGCTTCGCCTGGGCCAGTGCCAGCGTGGGGTCCAGGGTGCCGTCTCCGCAGAAGGAGTCGTCGTTGATGTTGACGATCCCCATCACCAACGGGCGGCGGGGGAACTCGATGCGGTGCTGGCGGGCTTGGAGGATCATAGCGGCCACCTTTCTGGAAGGGGAACGATTTTGTGCTGACGTTTTTCAAAGCGCACGGTGGTGGTGTAACCAACGCTGCGGACGAGATCGAGGGCTTTGTTGAAATCCACACCGACATCGGTGGGGAGGTGGGCGTCGGAGTTGATGACGATGGGCACGTTGGCTGAGAATGCCATCTCGAGCATTTCGCGGGCGGGGTAGATCTCGCGCACATCTTTGCGCAGGCCGGCGGTGCTGACTTCTAGGATGCCGCCGGTGTCCACGAGGGCCTGGATGACGGGTTCGTAGTAGTGGCGCAGATCGCCTTCGGGGCGCAGGCCGAAGCGTTTGGCGAGGTCCGGGTGCGCGTGGAAATCAAACTGCTTGGTGCGGATCATCTGCTCGTAAAGCTTCCAGTACATGCCCCACATGTGCTCGATATCGGAGGCGGTTTTCCAGCGGGAGACGTGCTTGGGGTCATCCACGGCGATGCCGTCGTGGATGTAATGCACGCTGCCGATGAGGTAGTCCCATTCGGCCATCGCTGCGGTTTCATCGATCCACTTTTGATAGCCTTCGAGGTGGTCGCATTCGAGGGCGAGACGAATGGGGAAGTCTGGCAGGGCGGAGCGGGCTTCGTTCACGAGTTCGAAGTAACGTGGGAGATCGGAGAGGGGCATGCGCCAGTTGTCATAGATCTCCGGCATGGGGTTGTGGTCGGAGAGACCGATCTCCGCGAGGCCGATGCTCTGGGCGTGACGGGCGTAGTCCACGGGATTGCCCTCGGCATGCAGGCAAAGGGGCGTGTGCGTGTGGTAGTCGGTGAGCATGGGAGCTTTTCGCTGCATTGGGCGCGCTGGCAAGTTGATCGCGGGCTCATTTCGCGGCATGGAGGTGGGACCATGCCCACGCTCAAAGCTTTTATTTTCGACCTCGACGGCACTCTGATTGACTCGCTCGCGGACATCGCAGAGTCGATCAACCGCATGCTGGATGCCCGGGGCTACCCGCGCTGTGAGAAGGAGGTGTTCAAGCAGATGGTGGGAGACGGCATGGAGAAGCTGGTGGAGAGGGCGCTGCCGCCGGCGGTGCGCAGCGAGGAGTTGATCAAGGTCTGCACGGAAGAGTATCGCGCGCAGTATGACCTGATCTGGCAGGAACAAACGCGGCCGTATGAGGGCATCGTGGAAATGCTGGCCGAGCTGAAAAAGCGTGACGTGAAGCTCGGGGTGATTTCAAACAAGGCTCATCGATTTACTGTGCCGATGACGGAGCATTTCTTTAGCGCGGCGGTGTTTGATCACATCCTGGGCCAGCGGGCCGAGGTGCCGCGCAAGCCGGATGCGGCAGGCGCGCATGAGATGGCGGCCTTTCTGGGTCTGAAGACCGAGGAGATGGCGTACGTAGGGGATTCGGGCATCGACATGCAGTTTGCCAAGAACAGCGGCATGCGCGCGGTGGGTGTGCGCTGGGGATTTCGAAGCGAAGAGGAGCTGCGGGAATGCGGGGCGGACGTCCTTATTTCGCATCCGGCAGAAGTGTTCGATCTTTGTTAAAAATATTGTTCCCGCTGGTACTTGAGGGCGTGAAACAGGCCTCGTAATGTACCGACACTGTGAAATTCAAAATCTCCCTGTCCTTGATGCGTGCCAGTTTTTTGCTCGGCACGGTGCTGCTGGCCTCCTGCCAGTCGTTTCGCAAAAAGCCCCCGGCTCCCCCGCCAGAAGCGGTAAGAGAAGTCTGGAAATATCCCGGTGAATGGACAGGCGGGAAGCGGCCCATCACGCGCATGATCGTCAACGTGGACGTGCAGCGTGCCACGCTCTACAGCGGCAAGGACATCGTGGGCTGGACTTATTTTGCCAGCGGCATTCCCAGCTTTCCAACGCCCACCGGCGACTTCAAAATTCTGGAGAAGGTGAAGGACAAGGTCTCTAACCTCTACGGCAAAGGCTTCGACAAAAATGGCAAGCTGGTGAACTCGGACTTCAAGCAGGGGCGCGATCTGCTGCCGGAAGGCGGCCGCTTTGAACCTGCCAAGATGACGTACTTCATGCGCCTCACGGGCGACGGTGTGGGCATGCACATCGGGCCGATTCCGAAGCCCGGGCGGCGGGCATCGCATGGCTGCATCCGCCTGCCGTCCAAGATGGCGCCGATCCTCTTTGAGCACACTGCGGTGGGCACGCCGGTGACGGTGACCGGGAACGGACCTGATTACCAGACCTACCTCAAGCAGTCTGCTGACAAGGCCAAGGCGAATGCGGCGAAGCTGGCAGCGGCGAAACAAAAAGCGGGCGAAGCAGCAGCCGCAGCCGCAGCGGCCACCTCGCTGGCGCCGGATGATCCCAACGGACCCAAGGGCGGAGTGGTGGCCCCTCCGGCCGGCACGACGCCTCCTGGCGTGACTCCTCCTCTGGGCGCACCTCCTGGAACTCCGGCCTCCCCGCCGGTCGAAGTGAAGCCTGCGGAGCCGGTGAATCCGCCGCCTGCCGGCAACTGAACGGTCGGTTGATCGATACCATCTCATCTCCTTGAGGGGCGGCTGCGAGGCCGCCCCTTTTTGTGCCCATTTACGGTCACGGTTGAACCCGATTTCAGCTTGTCATGGAAGCCCCCCCGGCAGGGCCAGCGCGGCGATCTGTGAGGCGAGCGTTTTTAGCAAGAGGCAGAGCCATGAGGCCGAAGCTGGCGCTGGGACGAGGATTCCAGGGACGCGCGCAGCGCATCCCGACCCGCCCGTCACCCGGCGTTTCCCAAGGCCGCAAAAAAATCAGCCCAGTTGCGGGGGCAACTGGGCTGAAAGAGTGTTCCGCTGGCGTGGCAGAAGGACCGAATTTACTTCTTGCCGCCTGAAGCCGCGGCCGCTGCGGCGATGGCCTGTTCGGCCTTCATCTGTTCGATCTGCGCATCGAGCACCTGGCGCTTGAGGCTGGTGCCGGTCTTCTTCGCATACCACAGCACGAGCGGGGAGGCGATGAAGATGGAGGAGTAGGTGCCGAGCAGCACGCCGATGGTGATCGGCATGGCGAACTCGAGCATGGCAGGATTGCCGAGGAAGAGGAGCACGATCATGGGCGCGAGGGCTGTCGGGCCGGTGAGGAGCGTACGGGAGAGGGTCTTGCAGATGGCCTCGTTCATCATCTCGCGCATGCTGCCGCCGCTGCCTTTCTGGATGGTCTCACGGATACGGTCAAACACGACGATGGTGTCATTGATGGAGTAACCGGCGATGGTGAGCAGCGCGCCCACGTGGATGACGCTGAGCTCCTGGCCGAAGAGCACGCACAGGCCCGGCACCATGAGCACGTCATGGAAGAGAGCGATGATGGCGCCCAGCGCGAAGGCCACTTCGTAGCGCAGAAGCAGGTAGAGGAAGATCGCGATCAGGGCGGCGAACATGGCCCACATGGACTGGTAGGCGAGTTCGGAGCCGATGACGGAACCGACGGTTGCGATGCTGGTGCCCAGCACGGTGTCGCTCTTCCAATGGTTGTTGATGGCGTTCTGAATGACCGTGCCGCTCTTTTCCTCGCAACGGATGCTGATGTTCGTGGCGCCGCTGGCGTCCGTCTTGCGCTGGGGGTAATAGGTGCCGATATCTGTTTTGCCGTCCTCCTGCTTGAGGCCTTTGAGCACAGCGTCAAACTCGCTGTCGGCAATGTTCTTGCCCTTGACGAGCGTCACGTCCACGCGGCTGCCGCCGCGGAAGTCGATGCCGAAGCTTTCTTTGCCCTTGATGGCCAGAGTGGCGAAGGAGATGGCGGTGACGACGAGCGAGGCGATGATGAACTTCGGCGCCGAGGAAAGGATGTCGAAAACCTTGTCGGGAATGATCTTGGTGGTGTGGATCTTGTGAAGGATGCCCTTGTCCACGACCCACATGAAGATGACGCGGGTGACGATGAGGGCGCCGACCATGGAGGAGATCAAACCGACCATGAGGGTGACGGCGAAGCCTTTGACGAGACCGCCCGAGATGACGAACAGGATCACGGCGGAGATAAGCGTGGTGATGTTGGAGTCAGCAATGGCGGAGAAGGCCTTCTCATACGCCGCCTCCAGGGCGCCGACGAGGGTCTTGCCAGCCTCCATTTCCTCACGCAGTCGTTCGTAGATCAGCACGTTGGCGTCCACCGCCATGCCGATGGTCAGCACCACACCCGCGATACCTGGCATCGTGAGCGTGAAGCCGAAGAGGGCCATGGATCCGAAGAGGATGGCGATGTTGATGACGAGACCGACGATGGCCACGAGGCCGGCGAGTCGGTAGATGAACATCATGAAGCAGGTGGTGATGATCAGGGCCGCGATGCCGATCCACTTGCCCTGGTCGATGGAGGACTGGCCGTAGGCCGAGGACACCGAGCTTTCCGAAAGGATGTTCATCGGATTCTGCAGCGGATTGCTCAGCAGGGTGGCCAGGGAGTCGGCTTCCTGCTGGGTGAAGCCAGCGGCGCTGCCACCGGAGATTTCCGCACGGCCGCCATACTGCCGGGCCTTCAGGGTGGGGGCGGAGTGGATCTGGCCGTCCACGATGATGGCCATCTCCTTCATGTAATGGATGGAGGCGAGGTCATCAAAAAGCTTGGCGCCGGCGCTGTTGAACTGCAGCGCCACTTTGTTGCCCTGGGCGTCGACAGTGCGGAAGGCGCTGGAGACGTATTTTCCTTCAATGTCCGCTGTATCGCGCACGAGTTCGGAGCGGACGGGGGCGGTGCTGTCTTTGGCGGGGGTATACTTCATTTCCACCCAGCCTGGCTCCTTGATGCCGCCACGAGCCCGGATCTGCTCCAGCTTGGCCTGGCTGTCCGGATGCACACGGCGGAATTCGAGGTGGGCGACGGTCTGAATCTTGGTGCGCACCTCCTTGATCTCATCTTCCGTGATGCCGGGCATCTGAATCACGATGCGGTCACCGCCTTCAGGCTGCATGGTGAGGTCCTTGGAAGCATCAGGATTGAGGCGTCGCTCCAGAATGCCGATGGCCTGCTGGACGTCGTTGCTGGTCACCGGTTTGGGCGTGCCGTCATCATTCTTGCCGGGGGAAAGCTGGACGATGAACTCGCTGCCGCCCTGAAGGTCGATGCCCAGCTTGAGTTTCATGACTTCCACCGTGTAAATGGAGGCGATGGCGGTGACGGCGACAAGCAATGTGCCCACCAGCCGCTTGGTCTTATGCACGGCGGTGCCGACATAGACGAGCAGCATCATCAAAATGGAGGCACCGACAAGGAAGGTGGCGAAGGGATTCATGGACAGGTTGGCGGATGGTTGGGAAAACGGGGCGGATTAAACTCAGGCGGGCGTCGCTTCGACGACATCAGACTTTTTCGTCACAGCGGCGATCTTGGCGCGCTCAAACTGGACTTTGACGTTGTCAGCGATCTTGACCATGACGGTGCGGTCCTTGATGCTGGTGATGATGCCGTGCACGCCGCTCTCCATGATGACGTGGTCGTCCACGGCGACGCTGGCGATGAGCTTCTGATGCTCCTTCATGCGCTTCTGTCCCGGACGGATGGCCACGAAGTACATCATGACGAACATCAGGATCATCATGATCATGGGATTGCCGAGCGGACTGCCATCTCCGGCCTGGGCCAGCATGGGGGAATGGGTGAGAGAGATGAACATCATGATTCGGAGGCTGCAGAGTGGGACTTGTATTTCGCGACGACCTCTGCCCGGAACTCAGAAAAACAACCCTGTTCGATCGCTTGACGTGCCCTGGACGTGAGGGACGCGTAGAAATGCAGGTTATGCAGAGAAATCAACCGCAAACCCAGAATCTCCTGAGCCTGGACTAAATGGCGGATGTAGGCCCGGGAAAAGCCCTGGCAGAGGGGGTGGGTGTCTTCGGAGATGGGGCGGAAATCCCTGGCGTAGCAGGCGTTACGCAGGTTCATCATGCCCTCGTGGGTGAAGGCGGTGCCGTTTCGTGCCAGGCGGGTGGGCAGCACGCAGTCAAACATGTCGATTCCCCGGGCGATCAGCTCGATGACCTGCGGCGGGGTGCCCAGGCCCATGGCGTAGCGGGCCTGATTGGCCGGGAGGTGCGGGGTGGTCCATTCGGCGATGCGCATCATGTCCTCCTCCGGCTCTCCCACGCTGAGGCCACCGATGGCGTAGCCGTCAAAACCCATGGACACCAGTTCGCGGGCGGACTTTTCGCGCAGCTCTTTATAGACACTGCCTTGTACAATACCGAAGTGCTGCTGCGCACCGCCGCCGGTCTGGGGGCGGTGTTCGTCGATCCAGGTACGGCAGCGTTTGGCCCAGCGGAGGGTCAGGTCCAGGCTCTTTTCGGCGTCCCTGGCCTCGCAGGGGTAGGGGGTGCACTCGTCGAAGAGCATGGCGATGTCCGAGCCGAGGGTGGCCTGGATCTCCATGGAGGTCTCCGGGCCGATGAACATGGGAGTGCCGTCGAGGTGGTTTTGGAAATGGCAGCCCTCTTCTTTGATCTTGCGCAGTTTCGCCAGGGAGAAGACTTGGAAGCCGCCGCTGTCCGTCAAAATGGGGCGGTCCCAGTTGGCAAAGGCGTGCAGGCCGCCCGCCTCCTTCATGATCTCCATGCCAGGGCGTACAAAGAGGTGGTAGGTGTTTCCCAGGATGATCTGGGAATTGAGCGCCTTCAACTCGTCCGGGTGCATGGCCTTCACCGTACCCTGAGTGCCCACAGGCATGAAAACCGGAGTCTCCACCACGCCATGGGGCGTCGTCAGCCTGCCACGGCGGGCGTGGGAGGCAGAATCGGTGGTGAGGAGTTCAAAAGACATGGAGGGCGGAAAAAGGGCGCGCATTCTCGCCGATGTGCGGATAAGGCGCAACGTCGCCTTGCTCATTTCTCATTCCGCCCTAATCTCGCCGCCCTTATGCTCAGAGCCGGTATTGTAGGCCTTCCCAACGTTGGCAAATCCACCCTTTTTAATGCTGTCACCCGCACCCGCAAGGCGGAGGCGGCCAACTATCCTTTCTGCACCATCGAGCCGAACACCGGCGTGGTGACCGTGCCGGACGAGCGGCTTGCCGTTCTTTCGAAGCTTTCCGGCTCCCAGAAGCTGGTGCCTGCCGCGATTGAGTTCGTGGACATCGCCGGTCTGGTGAAAGGGGCTGCCCAGGGCGAAGGGCTCGGGAACAAGTTCCTCAGCCACATCCGCGAGGTGGACGCCATCGTGCATGTGGTGCGCTGCTTTGAAAACGGGGACATCACCCACGTCAGCGGCGCGATTGATCCGGTGACCGACATCGAGGTGATCAATACCGAGCTCATCCTTGCCGACATGGACGCTGTGCAGCGCCGCAAGGACAAGGCCGAAAAGAATGCCAAAAGAGGCGAAAAGGACGCAAAGGCCGAACTTGCCCTCTGTGAAAAGCTCATCCCCCACTTTGACGCGGGCAAGCCTGCCGTGACGCTGGAATGCACGGATGATGAGCGCAAGCTGATGAAGACCTTCTTCCTCATCACCTCCAAGCCCTGCATCTTTGCCTGCAACGTGGCCGAGAATGAACTGGCCGCTGCATCCACGGATCCGGACAACCACCCTTTCGTGGGCAAGGTGCGCGAATACGTGCGCCATGCGCATGAGGCCACCGCCGTGGTCGTCAGCGCCGCCATCGAAAGCGAACTGACCGACCTGAGCGATGAAGAGGCGAAGGCCTACCTGGCGGACATTGGTGTCACGGACAGCGGTGTGTCACGTCTGATCAAAGGAGCCTACGATTTGCTGGGCCTGCAGACCTACCTGACCACTGGTGAGAAGGAAACGCGCGCCTGGACCATCACCAAGGGCATGAAGGCTCCGCAGGCTGCGGGCGTCATTCACGGCGACTTCGAGCGCGGCTTCATCGCCGGCGAAATCGTGCACTTCAACGACCTCGTGGAACTCGGCTCCAACGCGAAAGCGAAGGAGAAGGGCAAGTGGCGCATTGAAGGCAAAGAGTACGTCATGCGCGACGGAGACGTCGTGGAATGGCGCTTCAATGTGTAAGGTGCCGCGGGCATCCCGTCTGTGGCTCAGCTCTGTTATTTCGGCGTCGGCTCTTTCCACACGCGTCCCTGACCGGTGCGGAAGGAGCGCTCCAGGCTTCCGAAAAGTGAATTGAGGATTTTTTCGTCCTTGATGGAAAACTCCACCGTGTGCGCATGGGTGGAGACGGGGTAGTTTTTCACCACCTTCGGGGTCACCAGATCCTGCGAGACACGGCCGGCGGCCTGCTCGTAGAGGCCCTTCGCTTTTTCCAGGGCCTGAGTACCAGCGTTTAGTGTGCTGCTGCCCGAGTCGGGCTTGTACGGCTCCAAAAAGTAAAAGCGGACGACCTGCGCCGAGTTCAGTGTGAGGTTCACTTCCACCACGCGTGCCACGCCGTCGGAGATGTACTCGTGTTTCGACAGGGCGATGATCGAATTGCAGCGCACGATGTAGTTGCCCCCTCTCAGGCGTCCATCCCACAGGCCGTCCTGCGTCACGATATCCTGCGGCATGTTCGGGTCGGCCTGCGACTGGGTCGGTGCGGTGGTCTGGGCCTGCACGGAGAGGGAGAGCAGCAGCAGCGAAAGGGTGGTGAGGAGTGCTTTCATGGAAATGGATCTTCAGACTAGCATGAGGAGAACGGGGTTGAACACCCTTTCTTGGGCGACGTTGCCCCTTTCCGCGTCATGAGGCACGCAGCCGGGCCAGGCATTGTTTCAAACAGGAGTGTTGCTCTGGGGATAACCCGATTCTGGGCCGGATGTTACGCAGCATGGCCAGACCCTCTTCGATTCCACCCGCCTCTCCCCGGTGCAGCAGCAGTGCCAGCGCGGCGAGGCCGGTGCGCCCGTGGCCTTGGGCGCAATGAATGAAAACGTGCTCGTCGGGCTGCAAGGTGCGCAGCGTGGCCACCAGTGTTTCAACGCTGGGTGCGCTGGCGTCCAGAGTCGGCAGCAGGATGTAGCGGATGCCGTTTCGCACGGTGGCAGGCTCGGCAAATTCGGCGGTCATGTCCAGAATTGTCGTGATGCTGGCGGGGCGCTCATGTCCGCTCACCAGTCTGCGGCCCACCGTCAGTGTGGCATTGATCTGTTGGGTTCTGGGTTCCGGCAGCAGGAGGCACAGGCGCCAGACTCCCCAGGTGAAAAGCAGGTAGGGCAGGAAGAGAAGCACGCGTGCTGGCGCGAGGCTGCCATCCCCTTGTTTGCCAAATACCGAGGCATCACGCCGAGCGTAGGCGAGGCCGAGCAGGATCATGTCGATGCCAAGCCACAAGATGATCCAGGTCCATCCGCCATCATAAAGCCAGGGTGTGAAGCACATCAGCAATCCGAGGAGGAAAAACAGCGTGGCATGCTTCATGGCGGTGGCGATTGTAACAAAATCCGCCGCACGCGGCAAGCCGCCCTCCGCCCGAACCTGCCAAACTCAAAGCGGCATCGTCCATTTAGAAGCGTTGCCGACTGGCGTATTAATAAGCAGTCCACCACCCCGCGCGCACCATGTTCAAGTTCTCCGGCCAAGGCTCCATCACCAATTGCGACGGCATCACACGTCGAGACTTCCTGCAGGCAGGCGCGCTCGGCGCCATCGGGCTGACGATGCCCGGATTCGCCAAACTGAAGGCAGAAGGAAAGGTTGACCCGAAGAAGAGCAACAAGGCCTGCATCATGATCTTCAACCTGGGCGCGCCCAGCCAGCAGGACCTGTGGGACATGAAGCCGGATGCGCCGAGCGAGATCCGCGGCCCCTTCAAACCCATCCGCACGAAGAGCAATGCCTTTGAGATTTCCGAGATCCTGCCGCTGCATGCGAAGATCGCGGACAAGTTCAGCCTGGTGCGCTCCTGCTACCACACCGCCGCGGCGGTGCATGACACCGGGCACCAGATGATGCAGACGGGCCGTCTTTTCACCGGTGGTGTGAACACCCCGCATGTAGGCAGTGCGCTGGAGTTCCTGCAAGGCCGCCGCAGCGATCTGCCGGCACATGTGATTCTGCCGGAGACGATGGGCCCCACGGGCGGGAACATGCCGCATGGCCAGGACGCGGGGTTCCTCGGAAAGTCTTACGACCCCTTTGTGCTGAATGCGGATCCCGCCGTGAAGGATTTCAAAGTGCCGGACCTGCTGCCGCCGAAGGAGATCGGCGAGGTGCGTCTGGAGCGCCGCCGTGAACTGCGTGAACTAGTGGACAGCAGTGTGCGCAATTTTGAATACAGCGAGCAGGCGAAGCTGATGGATTCGAATTTTGAATCTGCCTACCGCATCATGACGAGCTCGCAGGCACGGGAGGCTTTTGACCTGACCAAGGAACCGATGAAGGTGCGCGAGCGCTATGGCCTGAACCGCTTTGGTCAGAGCTGTTTGCTGGCGCGTCGTCTGGTTGAACGCGGCGTGCGCTTCGTCACCGTGAACACGTTCATCACGGTGTTTGGCGAGATCACCTGGGACATCCACGGCTCGAAGCCTTTCACCAGCATCGAAGGCATGCGCGACATCGTGGCTCCGATGTATGACCAGGGCTACAGCGCACTCATCGAGGATCTGTTCCAGCGCGGCATGCTGGATGACACGATGGTGACGTGTCTGGCGGAATTTGGCCGCACGCCGAAGATCAATCCTGCTGGCGGCCGTGATCACTGGCCGAACTGCTGGACGGTGAACTTTGCCGGTGGCGGCGTGAAAGGCGGCCATGTGGTGGGCAAGAGCGACGACATCGGCGGCTACCCCACCGAGCGTCCCGTCGCGCCGAAGGAAATCGTGGCCACGATTTATCAGGCCATGGGCATCGACCTTACCACCGAGCTGCCCGGGCCGCAGGGACGGCCGTATCCTGTGGTCGACTTCGGGACGCAGGCGATCAAGGAGCTGTTTGCCTAGCACGAGCTTTCGAACTCCCAACTTCATCACGTCTCACCCATGATGTTTCGTTCCTTCATCGCCTTTGCGGTTCTTGCTTCGGCAAGTGCGGCCGAAGTCCCGTCTTTCCGCAACACCATCCAGCCCATCCTCACGCGTTATGGCTGCGCGATGGGTGCATGCCATGGTGCGGCTGCGGGGCAGGGGGGCTTTCGTTTGTCGTTGCGCGGGTTTGATGATGAGGGCGACTGGATCTCCATCACGCGCAGTGCGAACGGACGCCGGCTGACGCTGGAGGATCCGGCGCGCAGCCTGCTGCTGCTTAAGGCGGTGAAGGCTGTGCCACACAAGGGTGACAAGCGCTTTGAGGTGAACTCGCCGGAGTACAAGGCCATCGCAGACTGGATCGCGGCGGGTGCGCCGGGGCCGCAGGCGAGTGATTCGCTGATCGTGGCGCTGGATGTGGAGCCTAAGCAACTGGTGACGAAACCCGGGACGACTCTGAAGCTGAAGGTGACGGCGAAGTTCAGCGACGGGCACAGCGAGGATGTGACGCGCTGGGCGAAGTACAACGGTGTGAACGCCAGCGTGGCCACGGTGGATGAGCAGGGCGCGGTCAAAACCACCGGGCGTGGTGAGACGACCATCAGCGCCTGGTATCTGAGCCGGCTGGCCATCTCCACGCTGGTGGTGCCGAGTGATGGTGTGATGGACAAGGCAGCATTTGCGCAGATGAAGCCGCGCAATTTTATCGATGAGCATGTGCTGACCAAGCTGCGTGCGCTGAATATTCCGCCCTCGGTGCGCTCGGAGGATCATGAGTTTCTGCGGCGTGCGTTTCTTGACACCATCGGAGTTCTGCCATCGCTGGAGGAAACCCGCGCTTTCCTTGCGGACAAAAGCGCTGACAAGCGTGACCG
This sequence comes from Prosthecobacter sp., assembly GCF_044226605.1. Lineage (GTDB taxonomy): Bacteria > Verrucomicrobiota > Verrucomicrobiia > Verrucomicrobiales > Verrucomicrobiaceae > Prosthecobacter. The sequence goes on from NZ_JBGAGS010000013.1 coordinate 82,626, forward strand.
GCTGATCGAGGCGCTGCTGCAGCGGCCTGAGTTTGTGGATTACTGGTCGCACCGCTGGAGCGACCTGCTGCTGGTGAATGGAGACAAGCTGATGCCGCAGGCCATGTGGTCCTACTACAACTGGATCCGCCGCAATGTGGCCGCCAACACGCCCTGGGATGTGATGGTGCGCGATCTTCTGACTGCCACGGGCAGCACGCTGGAAAATGGCGCGGGCAATTTCTTCATCCTGAACGACGAGCCGACCAAGTGCGCTGAAACGATCAGCGTGGCGTTTCTGGGCACGTCCATCGCCTGCGCGAAATGCCACAACCACCCGATGGAGAAGTGGACGAACAACGAGTACTTCGCCTTTGCCAACATGCTTTCCCGTGTGCGTACGAAGAACGGCGCACAGGCCGATGAACGGGTGCTTTTCTCCGCTGCGGATGGTGAACTGGTGCAGCCGCTGACAGGCAAACCGCAGCCGCCGCACCCGCTGGATGTGGCCACGCCGGTTTCGATGACTTCCACCGAGGATCGCCGCGTGCCGCTGGCAAAGTGGCTTACCGGCGCGGACAACAAGCTTTTCCAGCGTGCGATCGTGAACCGTGTGTGGGCGAACTTCTTTGGCTCCGGACTGGTCGAGGCCGTGGATGACCTGCGCGTGACGAATCCTGCGAGCAACGAGCCGCTGTTTGCCGCCGCATGCGAACAGCTGGTGAAGGCGAAGTTTGACCTGAAGGCTCTCATGCGCGCCATCCTGCAAAGCGAAACCTATCAGCGCAGCAGCGTCACGCAGCCGGAGAACATCACGGATCTCCGTTACGGCTCGCACTACGTGCCGCGTCGTCTGAAAGCCGAGGTGCTGCTGGACACGGTATCTCAGGTGACAGCTGCGCCCACGACCTTCAAGATCGACAAGCGCAACGCCAACCGTGGTACCAGCGAGAGCTACCCGATGGGCTTTCGTGCGCTGCAGCTTCCGGACAGCAACATCGCCAGCTACTTCCTCAAGAGCTTTGGCCGTGCCGACCGCGTGGCCACTTGCGAGTGCGAGCGCACCAATGAGCCCAGCATGGCCCAGGCGCTGCACATCGCGAATGGAGAGACGCTGAACCAGAAACTGGCGCAGAAGGACAACCGCCTGGATGCGCTGCTGACGAGCAAGCTGAGCAACGAGAAGGTCATTGAAGAAGCCTACCTGATCGCGCTGACGCGGTTGCCCACCGAGCGTGAGTCTGCCAAGGCGGCCGACATGCTGGCCAAGGCCTCAGCCGATGACCGCCGCACGACCCTGGAAGACATCTTCTGGGGGCTGATGAGCTCGAAGGAGTTTTTGTTTAATCACTAACAGGAGTGTTTCATGAGTTTTACCCGTTTCATTTTTCTCCTGTCGATTTCCATGGCAGCAGCCTACGCCCAGACCGTGGACTACACGAAGCAGATCGTTCCGCTTTGGGACACGTATTGCATCGACTGTCATGATGACACGGATGCAGACGGGGAGTTCCGCCTGGACACTTTTGCCAACCTGATGAAGGGCGGCAAGGAGGGGTTGGCGATTGTGGCGGGCAAGGCGAATGACTCGATGCTGGTGAAGTTTTTGGAAGGGCATTCGGGGCGCGGGGGGAAGAATGAGTTCATGCCGCCGGGGAAGCGTGAGAAGCTTAAGGCGGAGGAGATTGCGCTGATCAAAGCCTGGATCAATGCGGGGGCGAAGGGGCCGATGGTGGCGGAAGCGAAACCGATGCCGCGCGAGGTGATCACGCCGCAGATCAAACCGACAGTGGCGCCGAAGCATGCGGTGCAGGCGGTGGCGTTTTCGCCGAATGTGCAGTTCATCGCGGTGGGGCGTTATGGTGAGGTGGAGCTTATTAATCCGGTGACACGTGCGGTGGTGCGCAAGCTGACAGGCTTCAAGGGCAAGGCCAATGCGGTGGCGTTTTCACCGGATGGCGCGACGGTTTATGCCGCAGGCGGTGAGGCCGGAATTGTGGGCATCGTGAAGAGCTGGAAGACGAGCGATGGTGCGCCGCTGCAGTCTTTTGACGGACATCTGGATGCTGCTTATGCGCTGGCGGTTTCGCCTGATGGCAAGATGATCGCCACAGGAGCCTATGATCAAAAGATTCGTCTTTGGGATGCGGCGACGGGAAAGGAGATCGCGCTGCTGAAAGGGCACAATGGAGCGGTGAATGGCCTCTCATTTCGTGCGGATGGCAAGGTGCTGGCGAGCGCCAGCGCAGACCGCACGGTGAAGCTGTGGAGCATCCCGGCCGGGCAGCGGCTCGACACGCTCTCCCAGCCGACGAAGGAACAGACAAGCGTGGTCTTCAGCGCGGATGGCAAGCATCTCTTTGCCGCAGGCGGGGACAACCGCATCCGCCAGTGGAGCATCAGCGGCGATGCCAAGGAAGGGACGAACAAGATCATCACCAGCCGATTTGCGCATGAGGGCGGCATTTTGAATCTGGCGCTTTCGATGGACGGCCACCTGCTCGCCTCGACCTCGACAGACAAGTCGCTCAAGATTTGGAGCACGGCTGACCTCACCGAAAAGGTGCCGCTGGAGAAGCAGCCCGACTGGTCGCCGGCGCTTGCCTTTACGGATAAAGCACAGCTTGTGACCGGTCGTGTGGACGGCAGCCTCAGCATCTATGAGTCGGCCACCGGCAAAGTGGTGATGGCCCCTGCGCCTGCGAAGCCGGCGATGGCCGTGAAGTCGGAGCTGGTGCGGATCGCACCCCGCGCGGTTTACATTGGAGGAGAGCTGATGGTGAGCCTTGCGGGAAAAAACTTCGCTGAGGACATGCAGGTCATGGCTTCACATCCAGGCATCAAGGCGCAGCTGGTGAAGAGCACGGTCAAGCCGAACACGGCGAGGGTGAAACTCACCGCAGGGCCCGAGGTGCCACGGGGAGCTTATGATGTCTGGCTGAAGAGCGCGGCGGGCGACTCCGAGCGGCTGAAGATTTACGCCGATGACATCGCCCCCGCTGTCAGCAAGGCGGCAGACTTTGCCGGAGGTGCGCAAGCGGTGGCCGCGCTGCCAGCCAGCCTGTGGGGAACGCTGACCGAGATCGGCCAGCACGATGCGTATCAGTTCAAGGCAAAAGCGGGAGAGGAACTGGTGTTCGACCTCGCCGTGGCGCAGGTCGGCAGCAAAGCAAAATCTCCGACGCTGGAGATCCTGGACGCACAGCACACCGTGCTTGCCGTGAATCGCGGGCTGGACAGCGGCACCGATCCATTCCTCGCCTGGAAGGTGCCTGCGGATGGCGATTACATCGCGGTGGTAAGCAACACCACCATGGATGGCAGCGCGGAGCATGCTTACCGCCTCACGCTTGGCGCGCTGCCCTATGTCACGGCCTGGTCGCCGCTGACCGCGCAGGCCGGAAGAGAGACTGCCGTATCTCTCATCGGCCATCACCTTGGAGGCAAGGGCACGGTGACGATGAAGCCCGACAAAGAGGGTGTCATGAACGTGCCTTTGGATGCCAGGGTACTCCGCTTCCGCTCCGTGCCTGTGCTGCGGGTGAGCGCACTGGCGCAGGCGGAGGAAGTGGAAGGCAATGATGACTTCGCCAAAGCGCAAAACATCCCCGCACCTGCCACGATGAATGCGTGCCTTGCCCAGGCCCATGACATCGACTGCTTCGCCTTCGACGCTAAAAAAGGCCAGACGTGGATCATTGAAACGCTGGCGGACATGGCGGGCTCTCCTGCCGACACGAAGCTGGAAGTGCTGCACGCCGACGGCAAACCGGTGCAACGCATGCTTCTGCAGGCCGTGCGCGACAGCTACAACAACTTCCGCAGCGTGGATGCCAACAACCCGGACATCCGCCTGCAAAACTGGGAGGAAATGGAGCTGAACGAATACGCCTATTTCAATGGCGATGTGATGAAGATCATCCGCATGCCACGCGGCCCGGACGGCGGCTGCTTCTTCTACACCTCCGGAGGCAAGCGCCGCGCCTACTTTGACACCACGGCCAATTCGCACTCGCTCGACGAACCCTGCTACATCGTGGAGCCCAGGAGCATCGGCAGCACGATCGTGCCAAACGGTCTTCCTGTTTTCACGCTGAACTACGCCAATGATGACAGCGGAGACCGCAAGCTTGGGAGCGACTCCCGGCTGACCTTCACGGCACCTGCGGACGGCCGCTACGTCATCAAGGTCACGGACACCCGCGGCTGGGGCGGGGAGCGGTATGTGTATGCCCTTGCTGTCCGCCAGCCCGCGCCTGATTTCAGCGTGAAGCTGGCCGGGATGAATCCGACGGTGATGCCGGGTGCGGCGGTCGGATTCTCCTTCCGCGCGGAACGTGTGGACGGCTTTGATGATCCCATTCAGATCGAGATCACGGGCCTGCCCGCCGGCTATTACGCCTCGTCTCCCATTTTGATTGAAGCAGGGCATGATCTCATCAGCGGCAGCCTGCGTGCCGCGCCGGATGCTCCGGCCAACGCTGACTGGAGCAAGGTCAAGATCACAGCGAAGTCGGGGAAGCTTGCGCATGATGCAGGAACCTTTGGCAAGGTTACGCTGGGCGCCGCGCCGAAGTTCATCATCGTCATGGAGCCGGATGCCGGGGGCAAGGCCGTGATGAGAGAGATCAAAGACGAGACGAAGCCTCTGGAGATCACGCTTGTTCCAGGGCAGACGGTGAAGGCGTGGATCCGTGCGGTGCGCATGGGCAATGACGGCATCCTCAACCTCGATGTGCACGGCCTGCCGCATGGCGTGATCGTCGATGACATCGGCCTCAATGGCGTGCAGATCCGCGAGAAGGAAAATGAGCGCCCGATTTTCTTCCGCGCCGCCAGCTGGGTGAAGGACCAGGATGCGCTGATCCACGCCGCGCTCAGTTCTGCGCGCAACGAGCATGACAGTGCAGCGCTGCAGACCAGCTTTCCGATGCTGCTGAAGATCCGCAAGCCGGCAGGTGTGGCGGGGAGGTGAATGCCCGATGAACGCGGCAGCGTCCTGGAGCGCTCCAGTTCTCTGGAGCATTTCGTGGACGGCTGGACGTTCGAAAGAGCCGGAGGACCGGCGCACGCCAGGACGCTGGCGCGGCTGACAGAGTGCCGTGGGCACCAGCGTTCACATTCCATCATGAACCGCCGCCACTTTTTCCAGAAATCTCTCGCTGCCACAGCCTCTGTTTCCGCGCCCGCTATTCTGAGCGCGAAGTCACCGAATTCGATGTTTCAGGTGGCCTCCATCGGTGTGGGCGGGATGGGCGGGGTGACGATGATGAGCGTGATGCGCCATGAGAAGGTGCGGCTGGTGGGCATGTGCGATGTGGATGCGAAGACGCTGGAACTGGCACGTGGCGGCAATGCCACACGGCGGAAGGAGCTGCAGGATCCGGATGCTGCAAAGCGGCTGGAAGGCGCGGCGGTGTTTCGGGATTACCGCGAAATGATCGCCAAGCTGGGCGACAGCGTGGATGCGGTGACGATCGGCACGCCGGACCACATGCATGCGGCCATGGCCGTGACGGCGCTGCGGGCGAAGAAGCACGTGTATTTGCAGAAGCCGCTGACGCATCACATCCATGAAGCACGGGTACTCGGGGCTGAAGCGGCAAAGGCCGGAGTCACCACGCAGATGGGCACGCAGGGACATTCCACCGTCGAAACGCTCATGGCGGTCGATCTCATCAAAAGCGGCGCCATCGGCAAGGTGAAGGAGGTCATCTGCTGGGAGAACAAAAAGACCAGCTGGTGGCCCAAGGTGGCGGAGCGCAAGGCGCAGGCAGACCCGGTGCCGGAGAATCTGGACTGGAACCAGTGGCTCGGCGTCGCCAATGAAGTGCCGTTTCTCGAAGGTGCCTACCACCCGTCCATGTGGCGTTCCTGGGTGGATTTTGGCGTGGGCATGATGGGAGACATGGGCTGCCATTACTTTGACGTCGTCTCCTCCTGCCTCGGCCTCATGGCGCCCACCCGAGTGCGGTGCCTGGATGAAGGCAGCAAGGGGGACTTGTACGCGCTGAAGCGGCATCTGGAGTATGAGTTTCCCGGCACCTCCTTGACTGCTGCCGACAAGATCAAGATGACCTGGACGGACGGCGGCTACCCTTACGATTCCCGCGTCATCAAGCCCTCCGTACTGACCAAAGACACGCCGAGCGGCATCTTCTTCATCGGAGAAAGCGGTGGCATCTTCAAGCCGCACTCTCAGCGCCCTTGGCTGGTACCGGAGGAAAAATTCACCGGCTATGCCTACCCGAAGAACCGAATCGCCAACCACTACACCGATTGGGTGGACGCCTGCATGAAGGGGGAAAAGGCCGCCGCAGACCTGCCGACCTACGGCTGCCCGCTCACAGAGGCCGTGCTCCTCGGCGTGCTGGCCGAGCGCAATCCAGGCGGCTGGATCGAGTGGGACGCCGCTGCCGGGAAGGTGACGAACCGGCCGGAGCTCAATGCCCAGCTGGTGAGGAAATACCGCGATGGCTGGAGCGTCGAAGGGCTGGGCTGAGGTTGCTTAACCTCCGCAAAGCAAGCGCAAAAATCAGCGCAAGTTGTTCATTACCGACGTTGCACTCGGCCAATGTCGTCGTAGCATCGTAGTATTACTTCATGAGCGCGCATGAGCACAAACCAGACTCACGTCTGAAGCAGGCTGAAAAGATCGCCACCCACCCGGAGCAGTACAAAGTCTGCGAAGGCTGCGGCTCCATCGTGGTCACGCGTGCCATCACTTGCCCGAGCTGCCATGCCTACCTGTTTGACGCCACCTCGGTGCGCGTGATCGCGCAGGCCAAGGAACTGGCGCTGCGTGCCGCTAATTCGGTGCTGGCCTCGGATCTTTCCTGAGTCTGCGCTGCGCTCAGCGCTTCGGCAGGGTGTCCGATGTTTCCCCGCGCAGCAGTTTGCCCAGCATGCCCGTGAGCCAGAGGTAGTGATCGCTGGGCAGATCTGGCTCGGCAAGGAAGCGGCTTTCGCCGACGGGCGGGTTATTGTCGGTTTTAAAAATGGCGGTGCCTTCGTCCATCTCGTCAAACATGGCCACGTAGAGCATCTGTGCACCGGCCCGCTTGGCCGCGAGTGCCTGGGACCAGAGAAATTCGCCGCCGAGGCGGGGAATGGCATCAAACTTCGCCGGCTGGTTCCGCGACTTCGAGAGATTCGTCCAACTGAAGCCGGGGAACAGGACAGGCAGGTAGTCCACCTTGTGCTCGGTGCACCATTCGATGTCTGGCTTCAGCACCTTCTCTCCATTCTTTGAGGCGTCCTGCGGCTTGCCGAAGCGGCCCACAGCCCAGGGACTCACAATGTCCGCCCGGGCGATGAGTTCGTGCAGTTTGGGGTCTTGGATGGTGTCCCTTTTCGCCTCGAGCGAGCGCCAGTAGTAGGGGACGCCGAGCATGATGGAGCAGCCGCCGAACTCCCGGTCCTCACGCAGAAAGGTGATCAGGCGGGACCACTCCTCCAGCATTGGAGCGCGGTCATTGAAACCAAGTCCCCAGAGAGCCACGAGGGGTTTGCCGTGGTGTTTGAAATAGCTGGCGCTTTTAGGATCGAGACGCTTTTCGGACAGAAGGCGCTTCCAGTCTTCGATCACCAGTTGAATGTCGCCTTCCTTGATGCCGCTGAGGTCATACATCAGCGTGATGCCGCGCCCGTTGGCTGCGGCGGCGGTCTGGCAATGGGCCAGCACACCGTCCATTGGCTCGCGAAAGCGCTTGTCGCGCGTGGTGGTGGCAAAGCGCTGGATGAAGGCGCCGTCGATGCCGTAGTCGCGCATCCATTTGAAATGAAGCTGGATGACGGCGGGGTGGACGGAGCTGAAGACCTCGGCGGTGCTGCCGTCGGCATGCTTGAAAGGGGTGGGCACGCGGGCCTCTTTCGGCAGTTCGCTCACGTCCGGCCACATCTCGATGTGGGCATGCCCCGGCTCGAGGATCTTGCTGCCTGCCGCGTAGTGGTGCCAGCCGTTGTTGCTGCCGTCGCCTTCGCAGCGGAACCAGCCCTGGTAGCCGCAGACCACCTTGCCCGTGAGCGTGCTGGTGTCCACGGTCTGGGCGCGGGCGCTGAGAGCGAGCAGGACGGGGAGAATGAGAAAGCGGAGCATTCAGGATGTTTTCATTGACGGCGGGCGGGCGTCAAGGTGTGATGTGCTGCGTATGAAACGACGCGCCTTTGTGAGCTCCCTTGCTGCGTGGCCCATGGCGGGCGCGGCTCTTCCTGAGTCTGAAGAGGGAAAGATCCGCAGCATTGCCGAAGGTTTTCTGCGCGAGCAGGGCATTCAGGGCATGAGCATCGCGTATGGCCGGAACGGCAAAATCGAGTTTGAGGGAGCCTATGGTTTTGCGGATGCGGAAGGCAAAGAGGCTGTCACCCCGAGGCATCGTTTTCGCATCGCGAGTGTCTCCAAACCCGTCACGGCCACGGCGGTGATGATGGACATCGAAAAAGGGCTGCTCAAGGCAGACAGCAAAGTCTTTGGTCCGCAGGGCATCCTCGGGGGCGATTACGGCGGAGACGTGGCGGAGGTTACCGTGGACCAGCTTCTCACCCACACCAGCGGCGGCTGGGCCAATGACAAGAATGATCCCATGTTTAAAAAACCCAGGATGAATCACGCCGAGCTCATCGCCTGGACGCTCGCAAACCAGAAGCAGACTCACAAGCCGGGAGAGCACTTTGCGTATTCAAACTTCGGCTACTGCGTGCTCGGCCGGGTGCTGGAGAAGGTGCACAAGATGCCGTATGACAAGCTGATCTCGGAGGAGGTGCTGTCGAAATGCGGCATCACCAGCATGAAAATTGGCGGCAATACACTGGCGGATCGACTGCCCCGGGAGGTCATGTACATCACTCCCGAAGACGACGCGGCCTACCTCATGAACGTGGCTCGAATGGACTCCCATGGCGGATGGACTGCCACCGCAGGGGATCTGGTGCGCTTTGCATCACAGCTGCCACTGTTGCTCAATCCGGATTCGATTCGCAGCATGACCACGCCCGGAGCGGGCGGAGGCTACGCACGTGGCTGGAATGTAAACAAGGTGCCGAACTGGTGGCACAACGGCTCGCTTCCAGGAACGACGACGATCATGGTGCATACCGCGAAGGGGCTGTGCTGGGCCGGGCTGCTCAATGGGCGCAAGGATGGCCTGGGTCTCGCGCTGGACAAGCTGATGTGGCAGATGAGCGGAGCGCTCAAGGCGTGAGATTGTCGGATCAGGATTTCTTTTTTCGAAGCAAAAAGACCCAGTCTTTGGTTCGGCCAATGACCTGCCCGGGTGCGTCTTTCCATTCAGAGGCAGCTCCGAAGAGTAAAATTCCGGAGGTGACGGTCAAGTGGCCCATGGGTTTGCCAGTGGCTGGATCCATGCTTATGGCCTCCATGTCAGCCGGTTTGAAGGACAGCTTGCTGAAATCAGGTGCAATGCTGGTGGTCTGCGCATCTGGCACATATACGACCACGAAGCTCCCGTCCGTGGCGACGGCGCACATCGGCGGATTGGTGCCCGAATAGCTGTTCAACAGGAACGAATCATCCCGCCGCAGCTTCGTCCAGTCGAGGCCCTCCATGAATTTCTTCATCACCCCCATCTGTGCCGCGCCTGGGAGATCCAGCGCCTGCTGCCAGGGCGTGCGCGCGTCTGTCTGCGCTTTGCGCTTCCTGAGATCATGAAACTGCCAGATGCTGTGCGTGCCATACACATGGCCGCAGGCGCCGCTGAGGACGCTCCACCACGCGGCGCGGCGCACATCGTAGTCGTCAAACCACTCGGTGGGCTTCTTGTCCTTCATGAGGCCGCGCACGGGATGGTCTTCATAGCAGGGCTCGCCATCCAGCGTTGGCTTGAGCGCGGGCAGGGCGAGGTTTTTCGCGTTCATGTCGTAGTTCGCCTTGGCGCGCTGGGCGTGTCCGCTTTGAAACATGTGAAAGTCCAGCCAAGGCTCGTCGGGCCAGTAGTCGGACGAATTGGCGCCGCCTTTGGGATGGAAGGTGATGAGGTGCCTGCCGCCATCCCCCTTTTTCAAACCGGCCGCCATGGCGCGGATGATGGCCCGCTGGGCATCGTTATCCACGGAGCGGTCGCCGCCGAGAATCCAGATGATAGGTTTGTCCTTGTAGCGCTTCGCGAGCCACTCGCAGTAGGTGGCGGCGTTTTCGGGAGTGAAGATCTCCGGGCCTTTGCCCCACTTCTTGTTCCATTTGTCACCCCAGGTCGGCAGCATGGCGGTGTAGAGGCCGAGAGATTCAGCCTTGTTCACGATCCAATCGACGTGCTGGAAGTAGGCTTCGCGGGGCTTGGTCGGGTCGTTGTTTTCCAGCGGCATCTCGCCGTAGGCGTTGGGCTGGTCGAATTCATGCTCCGCCAGCGCCACGGCGAGGATGGTGTTGAAGCCCTTGCCGGCGCGGTTTTTCAAATAGAGGTCTGCCTCTTCACGCGTGAGCCGGTGAAAGAGCTCCCAGGCAGTGTCGCCGAGGAGGAAGAACGGTTTGCCATCAGCGGTGGCCAGGTGCCGATGATCATCGGCCACTTTGAGATCCGGCAGGGCGGCGCGGGCGGAAACTGCAAGGGCGAACAAAAAGAAGGCGAAGCGCATGGCGAAGATATTGGCAGAAGAGCGCGCTCAATTGCCAGTTTTCGTTTTCCAAATCGTATTCTGCATCCACTTCTCATTCCCACTATGACACCCCAGCAAAAAGCAGAATCCCTTGGCCTTGTTTTCACCAAACAGCCCCCCGCTTACCTGAACCTGTGCATCCGCAGCGGCAACCAGCTCCTCACCTCCGGCCATGTGAGCGATCTGAAGGGCAAACTCGGTGCCGGTGTGTCCACGGAAGACGGCTATAAGGCCGCCAAAAACTGCGCCGAGAAGGTGCTGCGCTCCGTGTGGGACACCCACGGCACGCTGGACGGCCTCAAGGTCATCAAGGTGCTCGGCTGCGTGAATTCGACTCTGGAATACAGCGATCAGCACCTGGTCATCAACGGCTGCTCCGACCTGCTGCACGAGATTTTCGGCAAGGAAGGCGACGGCTACCACGCCCGCAGCGCCCTGGGTTTTGCCCAGCTTCCCACCGGCGCGGCCGTGGAAGTTGAGGCCATCTTTGAGATCAAGGGCTGATCCCGGGGCGGGGCCAAAGCGCCTTAAGGTTGTGTTTTGGGCGGGAAGGGGTATTCTCCCGACCCCCCAATCCCAATGCCCCGCGTCCACATCAAAACCTACGGCTGCCAGATGAACGAACGCGACACCGAGCAGGTGTCGCAGATGTTTGTCGAGCGCGGCTACACCATGACGGCGCGGGACGAAGACGCCGATGTGGTGCTCATCAACACCTGCTCTGTGCGCGATCAGGCGGAGCAGAAGGCGCTGGGAAAGATGGGCATGGTCCGCCGCCGGCGCATCCCGCTGGTCACCGGCTTCATGGGCTGCATGGCGCAGAGCCGCGGCAGCGAACTGGTGGACAAGGCGAACGTGGATCTGGTCGTCGGCACGCAGAAGTACCACCGCGTGGTCGACTACGTGGACGAGATCATCCGCGCCAAAGAGGCAAAGCAGATGGACGACGAGCGCTTTTCCATCGTCGACGTGGAGGAAGAGGCGGCCTCGCAGAACACCATCCGAGACCACACGCTGAAGGAGAGGCAGGCCAGCGCCTTCGTCAGCATCATGCAGGGCTGCAACATGAAGTGCACTTTCTGCATCGTCCCTTACACCCGTGGCGGCGAGCGCGGCCGGCCCATCGCAGACATTGTCGAAGAAGTGAAGCGTCTCGCGGATCGTGGCGTGAAGGAGGTGACTCTGCTCGGCCAGATCGTGAATCTCTACGGCAGGCATGAGTTCCCGGCTGTGGATGGCAAGAGCCCCTTTGTGCAGCTTCTGGAGGCGGTGCACGAGATCTCGGGCATCCAGCGCATTCGCTTCACCAGCCCGCACCCCATTGGCTACAAGAAGGATCTCATCGAAGCCTTCACCTATCTGCCCAAGCTTGCCGAGCACGTGCATCTGCCCGTGCAAAGCGGCAGCGATGCCATTTTGAAGCGCATGCACCGCCCGTACACCGCGGCGAAGTTCACCGAGCTTGTTCAGCGCATCCGTGCTGCACGTCCGGACATCGCGGTGACCACGGACGTGATCGTGGGCTTTCCCGGCGAGACCGAAGAGCACTACCTGGAGACGCGCCAGATGTTTGAGGACATCAAATTCGACAACGCTTTCGTGTTTCGTTATTCCAAACGTCGTGGTACGCCCGCAGCGGAGATGGAGGACGCCATCCAGGTGCCGGAGCGTGTGAAGGAAGAGCGGAACCAGGACCTGCTCGGCGTGGTGAACCGCATCGCTCTGCCGATGTATGACGCGCTGGTGGGCAGGGAGGTCGAAATCCTCTGCGAAGGCCCGAGCAAGACCAATGAGCTGCGCCTCACCGGCCGCACGGGCTCCAATCGCATCGTGGTTTTCGATGGCAATCCCGAGCGCCACATCGGCGAGATCTTTAAAGTGCGCGTGGCGGAGGCGGGGCACTTCACTCTGTTCGGAGATCCCGTGCTGAATGCATGAGCACGACCTTGAAAATCGATCTACGCCCGCTCACGCGTGAGCATGCGCCGTCGTTTTGTCAGTTGGTGATCGCGCTCGCGGAATTTGAAAAATTAACGCCACCCGATGAAGCCGCGCAGGCACGTCTGGTCGAAGATACTCTGGGCGCCAGACCGCGCATTGAAGTCTGGCTGGCCTTCGTCAACGACGATTCGCAGCCCTGTGGCTACATGATCCTGGTGGAAACCTATTCGAGTTTCCTCGCGCTGCCGACGCTCTACCTGGAAGATCTTTTTGTCCTCCCTGAACGCCGCAAGGGTGGAGTGGGCGGTGCATTGCTCAAAAAGGTCGTAAGCCTCGCGCACGAACGTGGCTGCGGCCGTGTCGAGTGGACCGCACTCGACTGGAACGTGAACGCGCAGCAGGTCTATGAACAGCGCCTGGGAGCCAAACGCATGAGCGAGTGGTTTCTCTACCGGATGACTCGCGACGACATGCAGCGTTTTCTAAAAGGCGAAGCCAAGTAGTCCCGTTAAAAGGACATCGTCGGCACGTCGATCAGCGAATACACTTCCACAGGGTCAGGCTGTCCCTTCACCGGATGAATGCCGGCGTTTTGGTAGAGGCGCAGGCCTTCGGGCCAGCCGTTGAGAAACGGCGCACCTGCGAGCACCGGCACCTGCAGCTTGCGGGTCAGACTCTCGATGCGGAAGGTCACGTTCACGGCTTCACCCACGGCAGTGTTCACGCCGCGGCCCATGGCGCCCAGGGCCACGTCCCCAATGTTCAGCCCGATGTGGCAGTGAACTTCCAGATTCATGTTTTCCTTCAGCCACTTGCGCTTCGGGGACTCACTGGCTTCAGGGCTGCTGAGAATCTTGGCGGCCTCGGTGGCCTTCATACGTGAGCTCACGTCATCTCCCGGCCAGTAGGCAAAGACACCGTCGCCAATGAATTTGTCGATGATGGCATCACGCGTTTTCAGAACTTTTTCGCACTGCGCATACCACTCACGCAGCATGGCGGCCACTTCCTCGGCGCTGAGCTGGGAGGAAATGGTGGTGAAATTGCGAAGATCTCCCACCAGCAGGGTGGCACGAACGGTTTTCACCGGCAGCGCGATGGTGTGGAGCGACTGCGTGCTGACATTGCTCGTCTCGCTCGGCGGGCGTTCTTCCTCCTGGCTGTCAAAAATGAAGGTGCTGGTGCCAAACTGCACCCGGTCTCCGTGGCGAAGCGCTCGCGCCGTAGTCACCGCCACATCGTTGACGAAACTGCCGTTGGCACTGCCGAGGTCGGAAACCCAAAAAAGCTGCCCGTCCCGCCGGATGGTGGCGTGCTGGCGCGATACTCCGCCGTCCACCAGCCTGATGCTGGCATCAGGGCTGCGCCCGACCAGATTGAAGTCCTCGAGAGTGATCTCGAGTTCTTTCTCCAGTGATTTTAGTACGGCTCCCATGAATTGGTTAAACAGAATGCTCTTTTGAAGCAATTTACGCGCCGCAAGTCAAGCGCGGTCATGATCCTGCTACAAGGTTTTTCGCAGGTTCTTTCGACAACTCAGAGTCCACCTGAAAAATCAGGGGCCGTCTTCTGCGAGTTTTTCTCGTTGGAACGACGATATATTTGCCATTGACATGGGCATCTCCACCATGGGTGCATGTTGCAGTGGATCTTTCGCAGGCGTTTGATGGGGGCCGTATCAGCGGCTGCCCTGGCCTTCGTCAGCATGGCGCAGGCCCATGTGGTGCCGAATATGACCGTGGAGGCGGAATTCAGCGCTTCGGGAGCGTACTCATTGCGCATCAATGTCGATCCGCGTGCTTTCCTGGCTGCAGACCCCACATCCATGCCACCTGTTCCGGCCTCGTGGTACCGGGAGCAGACGCCGTCACAGGTCGCAGCGACCCACGAAAAGGCTCTGGAATATCTCGTCAGTGCCCTGGTGCCGTTGTTCAACGGTCAAAAAGTCCCGCTCCCAGCCTGTGAAATCCAGGCCATAGACGGCAACGACAACACCCCGCTCCAGGCCGAAACCCAGGAGGTGCATTTGCTCGCCACCGCCAAAGGTCAGCTGCCACCTGGCGCAAACACCTTTCAGATCGACTACTCCAAAGCTGCCAGCATCCCCCTGATTCTGGTGCAAATGCAGACGGGAAAGGCCGAGCCGCGCCCCAGGGTGGTTTTCCCTGGGGAGGTCAGTCCAGCGTATCCGCTGAAGGCGGTGGTGGCGCAGGCCGCTGCGGGCGCTCCTGCACCCCCGCCGCAGCCTGCCAGTCAGATTTATCTCGTCATCGCAGTTTCGGTGGTGTGCATTCTCATCATCATAGGCTGGCGTCTGCTCGGCTACTACCGCCACTATCATCGCGCACACCGCAAACCGGGCGCCGAAAAAATGTGAAAAACTACCTCTTTCATGCATTCCAAGCGGGGTTAATTCTATCCCCCGCCGCATGTCAGATTCCTTCGTCCATCTCCACCTTCACACCGAATACTCACTGCTAGACGGAGCAGTGCGCATCGACGAGCTGGTGAAACGCGTGAAGGAGCTGAACATGCCTGCCGTGGCCATGACCGACCATGGCAATCTCTACGGCGCCATCGACTTCTACATGGCGGCGAAAAAGGCCAAGGTGAAGAGCATCATCGGCTGCGAGGCCTACCTCGCCCCCGGCTCCATGATGGACAAAAACGAAGTCCCGGGCCGCAAGCGCTCCTCCCACCTCACGCTGCTGGCCTCCAGCAACGAAGGCTTCGAAAACCTCTCCAAGCTGATCACCAAAGGCCATCTCGAAGGCCAGTGGTACAAGCCTCGCGTGGACAAGGACGCCCTGCGCGAGCATGCGAAAGGCCTCATCTGCCTCAGCGGCTGCATCAATGGCGAGATCAACGAACTCCTCCTCTCCGACCGTAAGGACGAGGCGGAGAAAAGCCTGCTGGAATTTCGCGACATCTTCGGCCCCGAAAATTTCTACCTCGAAATCCAGGATCACAATATGGAGGCCCAGCGCAAAAGCGCGCGGCAGATGATCGAGTGGGGAAAGCAGTACCAGCTCAAGACCGTCGCCACCAACGACGTGCATTTCCTCAACCGCAGCGACCATGAGTCCCACGACATCATGATTTGCATCGGCACCGGTGCCAGCATCTACGATCAGAACCGCATGACCTATTCCCCGGAGGTCTATTTCAAGACCGCCGAGGAGATGCGCGCCCTCTTTGCCGAAGTGCCTGAGGCCTGCGATGCCACGCTGGAAATCGCCGAGCGCTGTGACGTCAAGATCCACCTCGACTCCACCAGCATCGACCGCTACCCGCAGTATCCGATGTCCGACGGCGGGGACCGCAATGAATACCTGCGCAGACTGACGACGGAGGGCCTGGAGCGCCGCTATGGCCGTGATCGCGCGCTGAATGACGAGGTGCTGCACCACCGCATGGAGGTGGAGCTGGCGCTGCTGAAGGAGAAGAACTTCACCAGCTACTTCCTCATCGTCTGGGACTTCATCAACTGGGCGCGAGAGCACGACATCCCCGTTGGCCCCGGTCGTGGTTCCGCCGCAGGCTCGCTCGTCGCCTTCTGTCTCGGCATCACAGATATTGACCCGCTTCGTTTTGAGCTGGTGTTCGAGCGATTCCTCAATCCCGAGCGTGTCAGCCCTCCTGATATCGATATCGACTTCTGCCAGACGCGCCGTCCGGAAGTCATTCAGTACGTCCGTGAAAAATACGGCGACCTCAGCGTCTGCCATATCATCACCTTTGGCACCATGGGCGCCAAGTCCGTCATCCGTGACGTCGGTCGCGTGCTGGGCTGGAGCTATGGCGACAGCGATGCGCTGTCGAAGATGATTCCGAACGAGCTGAACATCGACCTGAAGGAGTCGGTCGAGAAGAATCCCGACCTTGCCGCCAAGCTGGAGGCTGACGGTAACGCGCAGGAACTCTGGCGGCATGCCACCTTCCTGGAAGGCCTCACGCGTGGCACCGGCGTGCATGCGGCGGGTGTCGTCATCGGGGAACGCCGCCTGGACAACTTCATCGCCCTCACGCGAGACAAGGAAGAAGCCATCCTCTCGCAGTATGCGATGAAGCCCCTCACCGAGCTGGGCATGCTCAAGATGGACTTCCTCGGCCTCAAAACGCTGACGGTGATCCACGAAGCGGAGCACTGGATCCACAAACGAGTGCCCGGCTTTAAAGTGGCCGATGCGCCACTCGAAGACACCAAAACCTTTGATCTCATCAAGCGCGGCGAAACAGTCGCCGTGTTCCAGATGGAATCTGGAGGCATGGTCAACACCTGCAAACAGCTGGGGCCGGACACCATCGAGGAAATCATCGCTATTCTCGCGCTGTATCGTCCCGGCCCGATGCAGTTCATTCCCGACTACATCAAGCGCAAGAAGGGTGAGGAGAAGGTGGACTACCCCCACCCGCTGCTGGAGAAAATTTCGAAGGAGACCTACGGCATTCTGGTTTACCAGGAGCAGGTCATGCAGGCGGCGAACCTTCTCGCCGGCTTCTCACTCGGACAAGCTGACTTGCTCCGACGTGCCATGGGTAAGAAGGACGCCGCTGAGATGGCCCGCCAGCGTCTTATCTTCGTGGAGGGCTGCCTGAAGACGAACGAGATCCAGGCCAAGCTCGCGAACTCCATCTTCGACTTGCTCGAAAAATTCGCGCAATACGGTTTCAACAAATCCCACTCCGCTGCCTACGGGATCGTCACCTATCGCACGGCCTACCTGAAGGCGAACTTCCCTGTGGAGTTCATGGCGGCCGTGTTGAGCTTTGAAATCAGCAATCCCGACAAGATCGCCAACTTCGTCAGCGAATGCTTTGAGATGGACATCAAGGTGCTGCCCCCTGACGTCAACAAATCGTCCCTGAAGTTTGCTCCTGAAAGATTTGAAACCGAAGGCGAAGCGCCCAATGCCATTCGCTATGGTCTCAGCGCCATCAAAAACGTCGGCGAAGGCGCCATGGAGGCGGCCATCGCCGAACGTGAAAAGAATGGTCTCTTCCTCAGTCTCGAAGATTTCGCCGCCCGCCTCGACAACCGCGCGGTGAACAAGAAGCTCATGGAGTCACTCGTCAAAGCCGGGGCCTTCGACTTCACCAAAGAGTCGCGCTCTGTGATGTTCGCCAAGCTTGAGCAGGTGCTCGCCTCAGCCGCCAGTCTGCAGAAGGACCGCAAATCCGGCCAAGGCGGCCTCTTTGATGACTTCGATCTGGCGCAGCCGAAAAAGAAAAACGAGGCCTCAGCGCCCGCGGTGGCCTGGACGACGGACGAAATTCTGGCCTTCGAAAAAGAACTCCTCGGCTTCTACGTCAGCGGCCATCCTCTCGACAGCTATCGTGGCCATTTCGATTCCTCCAAGGTCATCAAGATTGCCTCCATTGCGGATATTGATACCAAGGAAAAAGCGAGCACACACTCCATCGCCGGCATCCTCAGCCAGCTCGAAGTGAGGTACTCCAAAAAGGATAACCGCCCCTTCGCCACCTTCAAGTTTGAAGACTTCACCGGCCAGATCGAGATGATGTGCTGGAGCGACGACTACGAAAAAACGAAGGACGTGCTGGCCAATGGCGCCGTGCTCGGCCTCCGCATTCGTGTCAGCAAAGACCAGAAGACGGACGGAAATCGTGTCACCATGAACAGTGCGCAGCCGCTCAAGCCCAAGGCGGCGAAACCGCGCAATGCCGGCGACCCCGGTCCTTCCGAGCCCCCGCCGCCAAAGCCGCCCGCTCCGCCCAAGCCAATCGTGCTGAGGCTCAACACCAGGCAGCATGACGAAACGGACCTCGAGCGCATCCAGGAGGTTCTGCTCGCGCATCCCGGCACTTTGCCTGTCTTCCTGGAGATCTCTCAAAACGGCCACAAAGCCCGGCTCGAGCTCGATGAAAGTTTTCGCGTCACTTCCAGTCCTGAGCTTCGTCGTGCGCTGGTCGTCTGGCTGGGCTAGTTCAGCGGAACGTTTACTTTTTCGCCAAGAAACTTCGGCTGCGTGCCCAGCACGTTCACGTCCAGCACCGCTTTGACGCAGGCCAGCTTCTCCCGCAGAAAGGTCTTCACTGAAAGCTTCACCGGCACATCCTTTGCATTCAAACCGTAGGCCTCGATACCAAACGCGCGTGCCAGGTAAATGGCGCGCGCATTGTGAAATCTTTGTGAAACAAAAATCACACGCTGCTGCCCGAAGACCTCTTTGGCCCTCACCACCGAGTCCAGCGTGCGGAATCCCGCGTAGTCACACACGATCTTCCCCTCTGGCACACCCAGCTTGATCAGCGCCAGCTTCATGTCCGTGGGTTCGTCGTAGCTGTGCGTGCCGTTGTCACCGCTCACGATCAGCGCCTTCACCTTGCCCGATTTGTAGAGCGCCGCGGCAGCCTCCATGCGGTATTTGAAGAAGTAATTGTTCCACCCGCCCGCCACATGGGCGGCGGTCCCCAAAACCACAGCGGCAGGTGCCTCCGGCATGGCCTTCGCATCACCAAAGCAGCGGCCCTCCGATCGCTTCGCGATCCACCATTCACAGCCGAAGACGATGGCAGGCACCAGTGCGGCCAAAACGGCGATTCGCAGCCACCAGCGCTTGAGGAATGTCTTCATTCCAAACTCCTCAAGTCACTTCACACAGCCTGCAAGCTGCCGCTTCTATCATTTTGCCAAATCCCATTCTCAGCGCACTATCCGGAAACACATGCGCCCGAACCGCCCCGAACAACCCGTCGCCCGCCAGAACCGCCACGCCCGCTCAGACAACCAGGTGCGCGTCTATGAGGAGGGCGATATTCCTGCCATTCTCGAAGGCAAGGAAAGCCCCCTCGTGCTGATCCTCGACTGCGTGCAGGACCCGCACAATCTCGGTGCCTGCCTGCGCACTGCGGATGCTGCCGGCGTCTGCGCCGTCATCATGCCCAAGGACAAAACCGCGCCCATCACCGAGACCGTGGTGCGCGTGGCCTGCGGCGGTGCGGAAAACATTCCGCTCATCCGTGTCACCAATCTCGTCCGCGCCATGGACAAGCTCAAAGAGCTCGGCATCTGGCTCGTCGGCACCGCCGATGAAGCCACCAAGAGCCTCTACGATCTCGACCTCAAAGGCGGCATCGGCATCGTCATGGGTGCGGAAGGCCCCGGCATGCGCCGACTCACCGGCGAGCATTGCGACTTCCTCGTCAAGATCCCCATGGCTGGCAAAGTCGAATGCCTCAATGTCTCCGTCGCCACCGGTGTGTGCTTGTTTGAATGCGTGAGACAGCGGCAGCCAAGAAAATGAACAAGGAAAAGAACATCGTTATCCTCACCGGCGCAGGCATGTCTGCCGAGTCCGGCGTGCCCACCTTTCGCGGCGAGGACGGCCTTTGGGAGGGACATCACATTGAGATGGTGGCATCGCCTGAAGGCTTCGCGCGTGATCCGAAACTGGTGCATCGCTTCTACAATCTGCGCCGGGCCGCTTTGCATACGGTTGAACCCAATGCAGGCCATCTCGCTCTGGCACGCTTGGAGCGTGAGTGGAAAGGCAAGTTTCTGCTGGTCACCCAAAACGTGGACGATCTGCACGAACGCGCCGGCAGTGAAAAGCTCATCCACATGCACGGCGAGCTGCGCAAGACGCGTTGCAGGAATTGTGGTGATGTTTGTTCGTGGGTCGAAGACTTGTCGTCCAGCACGCTGTGCAATGCCTGTGGTGAGGCTGGTGACATGCGCCCCCACATCGTCTGGTTTGGCGAGATGCCCTTCGAGCTGGAAACAATCACCACTGCTCTCCACAGCGCCGACATCTTCCTCTGCATCGGCACCTCCGGTGTCGTGTATCCCGCCGCAGGCTTCGCACGCGAGGCGGCACGAAATCCCGCCTGCCGCCTCGTGGAGTTCAACATTGAGAGCACGGAGATTTCACGCCAGTTTCGCGAGCGCGTCATCGGACCCGTAGCGACGGAGCTGCCCCGCTTCGTGGAGCAGCTCCTCACAGACGATCACCAGCAGGCTTGATTAAAATGACGGCCCAAAGAGCGCGTCCTTGATGTCCTTATCACCCGCATCCGCACTGTCGCGACGGCGCTGCGGCGGACCACCGGGGCCTCCAAGTCCACCGGGACCCCGGCCACGCTGTTCGCGTTCTTCCGGCGTCTTGCCGATCACGATGTCCCAGGTGCCCACAAGTTCCTTGCTGTCCGCGCTCATCGGCTTGAATTCACGAATGACGGAGAGGCGCTGCTCCTCCGTGCCCATGCTGCGCAGGATGCCATCGCGGTCATTTTGCGGCACACCCGCGATGAAGAGCTGCGTGGTCAGCATGCTCTTGTCGTTCTGCTTCACCCGGATGTGATAGTGAATCGTGCGCCCGGTGTAGAGACCCGGCTTGATGGTGCGGAATCGGTACTCGCCCTTCGCGTTCGTCTCCACCTTGCCATAGCCTTGGAACTGCGGATCGCGCTCCTTGCCCTGCTGCGTGCCGCGGCTGTGGATGTAGCAGCCGTTGTTGTCAGACTGCCAGAGTTCCACCAGCCCGTTCTGAATTGGCTTGCCATCCACATCCAGCAAACGACCGCCAAACTCCGTGACGACGCCGCTCGCAGGTGCTTTGCCACCCGTGATCATCGTCAGGTCATTGTCCTGATCCAGCGGCAGATGGTCGGGGTAGTAGGGTCCCTCCGTCGCGCGTGGCGTCAGCGTTAGCGCCTCGGCATACACGCTGCCAGTGATGATTCCGCCGGTGGTGAGAAGCAGGCTGTGCAACAGCCTGCGACGGCTGAGAGGAATGTGGAAAGGATGGATCGTGGAGTTCATGGGGGATGAAGAAGATGCTGCTCAAACCACCCACATGGAAAATGGTTGCTGCCTCCCCGCATTGTTTTTTCAAAGGCCTACTGCTGAGCGCGAAAGCTCTGCATCACCGGCACAGCCGTTTGCAATTTCGGCTCAATGCTGCGGCCCCATTGCCACGCCACCACGGTGATCTCGACCGGCCGCTTCGCGCGTGGCGGCAGCGGCGTGAGGCGCAACTCGTCTCCCACAATCTCCGCTGGACCTTCACGCACAAAAAAGCGTACCTTCTCTCCTGCGCTGGATTGCGCACGCAGCTTTAAGTCCGCCCTGATCGGCTCAAACTCGATGCTCTGCGCCTTGCCCTCGGCATTGCGCAGAGGGAAGCGCAGCACGGCCTGCTGTACCGCTCGTTTGAAGCGCGCATCTCCGGGGTGCTCGGCCTGAAGCCAGATTTCATAACCACGCGCGATATTGTCCAAACCCTGGCGGTCAAACCGCAGCGCAAAGGTGTCGGCGCTAAGTTTCTCCACCGGCCCGCAGATCGGCGAAATCGTGATGAGATCGCTGCTGTCCGGATGTGACACTGCGCTGCCAGCCTTGAGCTTTGTCCAGCGCTCGGGCCTGCCTGCAGGCACGGCATCGAGAAAGGCGCCTTCGACTTTGAAGGTCATGCCATCGCCCTCAGGCAGCCATTGCAGCGTCACCTGCTGGTGCGTGCCATCCACCTGCTCTACGATCCGGCCGTTTTGCTTGTAGCCGAGAAGCTGAGCCTCCTTGCCCGCATAGGCACCCTGCAGGCGCTCCGTGGCCCGGGCCTGCTCTTCATCAAAGCACCAGAAGGTGTCCGTGGGATTCTGACGTGGGGGCTTGTCCATGCGCCAGCGGTCCACCAGTACGCCCTGCCGCGTCGCGTCCACCGGCCGCTCGGGATGTCGCGCCGCGGCGCGGATGTAGTCCGCGATGAAGCGGATCATGGACTCATGATGATCAAAGTGCCCGCCACCCGCATCGGCCAGCATCGAGAGCGGTGCGGCCGGGTATTTCTTCCGAAACGCCTGCGCCTTGCCCGCACGTTCATCCGCCCATTCATACTCGCCGCTCACCAGCAGCAACGGAACGCCCGACGCCGCAAATTTTTCAATCCATGGCTGCTTCTCAGGCCACGCGCCTTTCAGTGAAATCGCCGCCAGCGTGCGCTGCGGAAGCTGTGCCGCAAACAGATACGGAAACTCTGCCATCGCCGAATGCCCGATCGGCACCACAGGCACCGTGGCCAGCTCATCATAGCCCGATTTCTCCGCCAGATCGCGCAGCATCGTTTCAAAGCTGGCCACATCCGCCGCATCCAGTTTGCCACTGCCACCGAACGGCGGCGTGATCCACACGATGGCAAAATTCAGCTCCGCCATCGCCTGGCGAAACACCGCGCTCTCAAACACCGGTATCTCCAGCATGTTGTGCTGCGCCAGCACCACGCCACGCACCCGCTCGCACGTCGGCGGGATCCACAGAAAAGCACGCGGCGGTTCCTGCGTCTCCTTGCTGATCACAGACGGCATCGGCACAGACCATTGATACTCTGCGCCGAACAGAGGACTCGCGAGCAGCAGACTGAAAAGAAGAACAATGCGGTTCATACGGTGGTCAGTTTGCCTGGATGACGATGTCCTTGCCCTTGTTCTCCTGCACCGGCCCCTGCGTAAAAATTTGGCACTTCTCCGCCTTCGTGCCGATCACCACCGGCATGCTCGTCTGATTGCGCAGTATCAGGCCTTTTGCGGCTCGCTCGCTGCCTGCCGTTGCGTTCTCACCCATGCTTGGCGGCGTAAAGCCCACGAGAATAGGCGCCGCATGCACACGCCGTCCTTTCGCAGTGATGGTCACCTCGTTGTCGCTGCCGTAGATGGCGGCGATGTCATGCACGTTCACCTTCTCTCCCTCGGTGGGCAGCAGTTGCACCTCCACCTTCGCCTTGTCTCCCTCCACATACAGCAACGGGCCAAACTGCGCGTCTCCCTTGCATTTCACCAGCACGGCTCCGGTCGAAACCCAGAATGCACGCTCACAGCCCGTGGCGCTGCAGTTCTCCAGCTTCGGCGCCGTCTTGGTGCGCAGCTCAAAACCGC
Source organism: Prosthecobacter sp. (assembly GCF_044226605.1). Lineage (GTDB taxonomy): Bacteria > Verrucomicrobiota > Verrucomicrobiia > Verrucomicrobiales > Verrucomicrobiaceae > Prosthecobacter. The sequence goes on from NZ_JBGAGS010000013.1 coordinate 106,047, forward strand.
CACGCATGTTCTTCGCGCTGCAGTTTTTGAACACGAGTCCGCGGTGCGTGGTGTAGGTGCGGAAGGCGTCTTCACTCAGCGCCTTCATGTAGCCGGGTTGAATGCGCTTGGTGCCGCTGCGGTTCATGACTTCGCTCATGAACTTGCGCTCAAACGCCATCCCGGAAGTCTCCGCTAGCATCTCGTCCGTGCGCCGCATCACGCCTTCCACGTGGCAGTTTTCAAACAGCACATCATCGCAGTTTTCTTGGAGATAGAAGCCGTGGCCAAACGCCTTTTGGAAAACCTTGCAGCCAATGAACTGCGAGCGGCTGCCAGTGATGTGTACGCCGCAGTGCTTGCGCCCGCCTTTGCCAAACAGGTCGCCATACCCGTAAGGACTGGAACCTTCCACATGGATCGTACAATCGCGCAGTGTGTTTCCTTGTCCCGTGACACCGAGCACCGCACCGGCAAAAGCCGTGCCTTTGCCCAAGCTCGTGATCGTCAGCCCTTTGAGCGTGTTGTTCTTTCCGCTGATCAAAAACTCATCCGTGTGAATGGGCGAGTGCAACTTCTCACGCAGAGCCGTATCCAGCTCGATGATGACGCCTTCAAGATCGAACGTGTTGTCGCTGCCGCTGAAGGTAATGAACTGCCACTGCTCCTTTTTACGCCGCTCGGCGATGGACGCCGCTGGAATAAAATCAGCCAGCCGGTACGTCCCCGGCTTCATCTTCACTTGCTGCCCGCTCTGCGTCGCGGCCTGTGCCAGTTCTGCAAGGCTGGAGATGTCAGCCGCAGCCGTGCCGATCAGGGCCAGAAAGATAAAAAGGGATCGAAGAATCATGAACGGGCCATCAATGCACCGCGGATCACCCGATGCCGAGCTGTTTTTCGATGTCTTCCAGCGGCACCCCTTTCGTCTCCGGCACCATGAGCCGCACCCACACAAGCTGCAGCACCATCATCCCGCAGAAGAAAACAAAGACCCAGCCTGGCGGAAAGGCGGCGACCATCTTCGGAAAAAACGTCGTCAACAGCGCGGCAAAAATCCAGTGCGTAAAGCTGCCGAGCGACTGCCCTCCAGCGCGATGCTTGTCCGGAAAAACTTCCGCGATAAACACCCAGATCACCGCCCCTTGCCCGACGGCATGCGCTGCAATGAAGGCAAAGATGCACGCAGGAACGATGGCAAAGTGCTGCGTGAAAAACGCCCACGCGCACAGCCCCAGCGAAGCAATATAACCAAACGATCCGATATACAGCAACGTCCGCCTACCCAACCGATCAATCAGCCACAGACCGACAAACGTGAAGACGAGATTCGTGATGCCAATGCCGACCGACTGTAGCAGCGCGGCCTTGGCACCGAGTCCCGTCAGCTCAAAGATGCGCGGTGCAAAGTAGAGGATGGCATTGATGCCGGAGAGTTGATTAAAAAACGCGATGAGGAAGGCCAGCAGAATCGGCACCCGCAGCCTTCGGCTCCAGAAGCCTTCCTTTCTGACGTATCTCATGGCTGCGGCGGTTTCCCGTCCACCGAGCCAACGCGGACTTTCAGGAATGCCAAGGCACAGCAGCAGATAAATCAGCGAAGGAACCGCCGCGACGCCGAGCATCCAACGCCACGCATTTTCGCCGATGCCACCCAGCAGGTAGTTCGACAAAAAGGCCACGACGATGCCGAAGACGATATTGAATTGAAACATCCCCGCCAGCCGTCCGCGATGCTCAGGCGGCGAAATCTCCGCGATGTAAAGCGGCGCCGCAATGGTGGAGATGCCGATGCCGAGCCCGCCGATGAAACGTGCAAGGATGAGCGACCAAACCTCCGGTGCAAGGCCTGACCACACCGCCGAAATCAAGTACAGCGCGCCCACCAAGAGGAGCGTCGGCTTGCGCCCCCAGCGATCCGTTGGCCAGCCGCCGATCACCGAGCCAATCACCGTGCCATACAACGCCGAAGCCATGGCAAAGCCATGCATGGCATCACTCAGCTTCCACAGCGTCTGAATGGTTTTCTCTGCTCCGGAGATCACCACGGTGTCAAAACCGAACAAAAAGCCAGCCAGCGCGGAGACAACGGACCAGTAAAAGATGCGTGCGACTGACGGGGATGGGGCTGAGTTCATGGGTTGGAGGAGGTCGGAGCCGGCAGCACCATAACGGATTTCTGACCCGTCACTTGCATTTCATACCAGCCGGGAAAGCCACGCCATTTTACGGAACCCTTTGCGTCTGTCTTCAGCGTGACCTCGGTATGCCACCTGCGACCGATCCATTCTTCCAGCACTTCGCCTCGCTTGCGGATGCTCCAGTCCTTGTTCCAGGACGCCGCCTCGGGCTTCCAATGTGAACCCTCCCAAAACCCCCAAAACAGAAAACTCGTGTAAGCCGGGTGGCTGAAGACAGAGATCAGCACATCGCGCGTGTAATCCGCCGCCAGTTCCTCATCGTCTGTGGTCACGATGTCATACTCAGTGATGCTTTGGCGCTGTACGACTTTCGCAAAGCGGTCCGTCACCTCCAGCAGATGCTCCGGCGATGGCAGGTAGCTCTCATGAAAGTGAGCCTGATTCCCCAGCCCCGCCACGGTGAATCCCGCCTCATTAAGCGCCTGAATGTAAACAAGCGTGTCATCGCACTGCGGCCCGGGACGAAACACCTGATCCTCATTCACGAAAAACGGCAGCTTCGTCAGCGACCGCGCCAGCGCGAAAATGTCGCGATCCAGCTTCTCCAGCCCGGGTCGCTTGTTCAGCATGTCAGCCCCGTTCCAGGCGATGGGGTGATTGATCACATCCCACTCCACCACTCGATCCTTCACAAACTCCAGGCGCTCCTTCACGCTGGCCAGCGTGCGTTCGCGGATGACCGTGCTGTCCTTGATATCATGCAGATTAAACGGCGTGGCAACCTGCATGAGGTAATGCCCGCGCACTGGGATGTGACGCTCCGCGAACCATTCAAAAGCCCGGTTCAATTCCGCATTCCGCTGCGTCTTGCGCTTCTCATCAAAGTCCGGCGACCAGTTGCCATCCTTCAGATCATTCTCAAACACCACGATGCTGAAGAGGCGGTCCACGATCTCGCGATAGCGTTTGTCATCCTCGCTCTCGCCGCTGAAACGCTTCGCCACCACTGCGGAGCCAAATCCAAACGCATGCCGGCGCAGGCTCAGCTTCACCTCCGCATTGGCCGCCGGTTTACCATCATCACCCGTCACGATCATCGAGAGATCTGCCTTGCGATGCTGCTCGATGCGCTCTAGCGCCGTCTTGCGCCAAGGGGCATCCGGCTCACGCCCGGCGTAGCTCTTCTTGATTAGTCGTGCGCGTGGGAAATTGCTCACTGCCACATCGGCCGGATACTTCAGCACCCGAATGCTCTCAACCTCGATGCTTTGCTCTTTCTGACCACACAGCAGCACCACGGCAGCCTTGTCTGCTGGCACATCCGCATCTGCCACGAACAGCACCGGCTGCTCTGTCCACTCACGAAAAACAGCCACGCCGGGTGTGCTGCCAAACGAGGTGTAAGGCGCGGCTCGCAGCTGCAACTTCGCCATGACCTCGCCAGTTTCCGCAGCGCCGATGACGCGCGCCTTGATGATCGCCAGCACCCGCTCGTTCTTCGCGATGCCATCGGCTATCGGGGCCGTGAACTGCGCCGTGTAGGGTTTGGCGGCATCGGGCTTGGTGATGGTGATGCGCTTGCCACGGGTCAGGTTTTCAACCGTTCCGGCACCTTTGGACGCGGAAGCCTGCAAAACCACCGCACCATTGGCTTCCATGCCGCCTGGGGGAATCTCCAGTGCGTGCAGTCGGCAGAGCGTGGTGGAAAGGAGAGCGGTCAGAAGCAGACGTTTCATGGTGAAGACGCATCTACCGCTGCTTGGGCAAGCGCTCAAGGAATCATCGCGATGCGGAAACCCACGGAGTGATAACCACCGCTGCGCGCACGTCCTTCGCCGGTGCAGAGGCTCTGCCCACTGCGCCCGGTGGAGTACCAGCTCCCGCCACGCACATCGTTCACCTCCTTACCCTTCTCTGCCCCATTCGTTGCCACGATGACACTGCTCGTCCATTCATAGGCATTGCCCGCCATGTCATAGCAGCCGTAGGCGCTCTTGCCACTTTCATACGTGCCCACCGCAGTCGTGAAGCCACCGTTGTCAACGAGGTTGCGGTAGATCTGCGTGTTCACAAAACCGGTGTTCGTGTTGTGGTCGATCCAGCCGTTCACTCCACCATCACTGGTAAGGCTGAAGACCTGACCATTGCTCGTCATGATGTCCTCCACGCGCCCTTGTTTGCCTGCTTCCTTGGATTTGTCCACGTAGCTCGTGATCGTCTTCGCCTCCTTGTCCAGCATGTAGGCGGTGCATACGGCGTTGTAGTTGAAATGCGTCTGCAACTTGCCTCCGCCATAGCTGCTGTCCTTGTCGTTTCCCCACGGATAAAGAAACGCCTGCGGACCACGCGCCGCCTTTTCCCACTGCTCCGCACTTGGCACCACCACCTTCCAGCCCGTCTCCTGACTGATCCACTGGCAATAAGCTTCGGCATCGACAAGCGACACAAACAGCACCGGATGCGCCGCCTTGCCTTCTGGATACGTGCCATTCTTCCAATAGCGCGGCACTCCGCGATGCTTCGTCGCATCCACAAATGCTTTGTATTCGGCATTCGTCACTTCAAACCGCCCCATGGCAAAGCCGGGAAGATCACGCTCTTCATTCCTGCCAAAGGTGAATTTGCCCGCGGGCACAAAGACCATTCCTGCGGGAATCTGAATCGTCTTCGCGCCGTCTTTTACCTCCACCGTTGTCTTGTCGATCGGCGAAAGAATGGGTATGCCGTTGCCAGCTTTGGCAATGGGATCAGATGCGGCAGCGCTTGCAGCCACGAGATGAAAAATGCAGAAAGCAGTGCGGCAGCGGGACAGGTTCATGAGCAGGTGATGCCCATGAACCCGGTTATCGGGAAGAGGTTGCTCGCGTCCGCCAAATTATCCCGGCTACTTCCTGGCCTTCTTATGTTCGGGGGTGATGGTGCCGTCTTTGCCTTCCGGCCAGCTGGCGCCTTCAGCGATCCACTGGCGGACAAGGCTTACTTCATCCTTGGGAATGCGGTGTCCGGTGGCGGGCATCGCTTTCACGTCTTTGGGCGGCAGTGTCAGCACCAGATAGAGCATGCTCTTTTCGGCATTTTTAGGCACGATCACCGCTCCTGCTTTGCGTTTGGCGAAAGCCAGCGCACGCGTTTGCAAATTGAGCTCGCCCAGCAGTGTCTCGGAGTTGTGGCACTCCACGCACCGGTCGGCCAGAATCGGTTTGATCTGTTTCACAAAATCCACCGGCGGCTCGCCTGCAGCGTGGAGGGCGGTGGCAAATGAGAGGAGGGCGGCGAGTGCCATTTGAGGCTGAATTTTCATGGAGAAAGTTTCTCCGATTTGCCGGTCGCTGTCTCAGCGTGGCTTGCGGCCCGTTGGGCGCATCTTGTCGCCTTCCCGGTTGCTCCTGCCTGCTCACTCCTGCATCATGCCGCATGACCATTGAACAAATCACCGCCCGCATCTGCGCGTTTCGGGACGCACGGGACTGGATGCAGTTTCACAGCCCAAAGGAGATGGCCATCGCCATCACCGCGGAGGCCGGGGAACTGCTCCAACACTTCGTCTGGCAACAGCCTGATCAGATCGACCAGCGGGTGAAGGATAAGATGCCGGAGCTGAAGGATGAGATGGCCGATGTGGGCATTCTGCTCTTTGAACTCGCACAGAATCTTGGCATCGATCTCGGAAAAGAGATGCTGGCCAAGATCGAGCGCAATGAATCACGCTACCCCGTGGCGAAGGCCCGTGGTTCCAACGCCAAATACAACGAGCTGTGAGCGAAGGCGAAGTCCCAACACCCCACCGCCGCCGTCCACGCTACTCCGGCAAAAATCCGCGTCGTTTTGAGGACAAGTACAAGGAGCTGAATCCCGAGCGCTATGCCGAGACCATCGCCAAGGTGCGTGCCTCCGGCAAAACACCCGCCGGGCAGCATGTGCCGATCTTGCTGAACGAGATCATGCGCATTCTGGCTCCGCAGCCCGGTGAGCGAGCCGTGGACTGTACACTTGGCTACGGTGGACATGCTTCAGCACTGCTCAAGGCTGTGCAACCCGGCGGCACTCTGCTCGCGTTGGATCAGGATCCCATTGAAATCGTGCGCACCGAGGCGCGTCTTCGCGCAACGGGTTGTGAAGAAACGGCGCTCGTGGTGAAGCGCATGAATTTCGCCGGATTGCCCCGTGCTCTCGGAGAACTCGGCTGGAGCGATGGGGTGGATGTGCTGCTGGCCGATCTCGGCTGCTCCTCCATGCAGTTCGACAATCCAGCCCGTGGCTTCAGCTTCAAGCACGACGGCCCGCTGGACATGCGCATGAATCCGCAACGCGGTGCATCAGCGCGCGAGTTTCTGCAAAAGGTCAGCGCCGAAAAACTCACGGCTATTTTGAATGACAATGCCGATGAACCGCATGCGAAACTGCTCGCCCAGGCGCTGGCTGCTTCTGATTTCGCCACCACGCGTTCCTTTGCCGAAGCGGTGCGGCGTGCGCTGCCGCATCGGGTGGATGAGGAAGAGCGAGAGGCCACCGTGCGCCGCGTCTTCCAGGCTCTGCGCATTGCCGTAAACGAGGAATTTACTGCGCTGGACACCTTCCTGCGCCAGCTTGCCACTTGTGTGCGCTCCGGGGGGCGCATTGCTATCCTGACCTTCCACTCCGGCGAAGACCGCCGCGTGAAGCACCTCTTCCGCGAGGGCCTTCGCAGCGGCCTTTTCACCGCCACCAACGACGAAGTCATCCGCCCTTCCTCCCAGGAAACCCGCGATAACCCGCGCGCTGCCCCCGCGAAACTGCGGTGGGCGGTGAAGGCGTGAATTGACAGAAAGCTGGAAAACCAGCAAACTGGCTACATGAAAACGACCCTCGATTTGCCCAGCGATCTCGTTCGTGAGATCAAGCTGCGCGCTGTGAATGAAGGAGGCAAACTCAAGGACACAGTGGCTGATCTACTGCGCCGGGGGTTGAGGGACAGCCGAGCCAGAAAAGGCACGAAGCCAGCCCGGGTGAAATTGCCGCTCGTTCAATGCAGCCGCGCAGCAGTGCTGACGCCGGATCAGGTGGCCGCCGCATTGCTCAAGCAGGAAACCGAATGGCATCATGACGCTGCCTGACACCAACATCTGGCTGGCGCTGGCTCTTTCCAAACACACGCATCACGCCGCTGCCAGTGCATGGCTTGATGAACAAGAGGAAACAGGCAGCATTTTCTTCTGCCGTTCAACCCAGCAGTCTCTGTTGCGACTGTTGACCACCGCCGGTGTCATGTCCGTCTATGGCAACTCCCCCTTGAGCAACAAGGACGCCTGGGAGGTTTATGAGTCTTTCATTGCTGATGATCGCATTGAGTTCCGGCAGGAATCTTCTGGATTGAATGCTATCTGGAAAAAGCTTGCTGCCCGGCGCACGAGTTCACCCAAACTCTGGATGGACTCCTACCTGGCCTCTTTTGCAGTGGCCTCAGGCATGCAGTTGATCACGACCGACAAGGCGTTTACTCAGTTTCCCGGCCTTGATGCACGAGTGATCCAGGCTGAGGTCTAGGTTTTGGTCACAGTGGGTGGCGATTTGTGTTGAGCAAACGTCACACTTCTCTTCGTATGAGTGAGCCATGTCTCCAACCGCCCGCTTCATTCTTCTGTGTGCCTTTTGTTTCCCCTGGATGGCACTTGGCGCATTGCAGGAAACTTGGGAGACGGGGTATGCGAAGGAGGATGTGACGGGGGCGCATGTGCTTGGGTATTGGAATTTTGACGGGGAAGCGAAGGATGTGGAACTGCATGGAGCGGTGGTGAATCCGAAAGGAAAATTTGGCGGGGCTTTGGAAGCGTTTCCGGGGTTTCCGGTGGAGGACAAGCGGCATGCGGCGGTGGTGGCGGTGAAGCCGGTCAAGGGGGCCTTCACACTGGAGATGTGGATCAAGCCGAAGGCGGAGTTCAAACCGGAGCTGCGATGCTTCCTGCTGGACAAGAAGTATGTGGATCACACGGACTACCAGTGGCAGATCGGAGAGGCGGACAAGGGCGGGCTGCGGCGGATGTGGGTGACGCTGGGGTTCGGTGCGGAATCAAAGACGATTTATTCGCTGCCGTTCAAGCTGGAGCCGGAGGTGTGGCAGCATGTCGCATTTACGTATGATGGCGCAGGAGAGGGCAAATTCTACCGTAATGGCACCTATGGGGGCGGGATGAGGCTTGAAGGGTATGGGGCGGTAAGGGTGGGGACGAAGGCGCTGAGCATCGGTGACAGGCTGGGGAGCAACTATGGCGGGTTTCCGGGGCTGATGGATGAGGTGCGGGTTTGTGACGGGGTGCTGAGCTTTGAGCGCATTTCGTTGCAGATTGTGGCAGGACGGAGCGTGTGGCGGCGGATGGAGACGGCGAAGCCCGTGGAGATCGTGGTGACGAATCTGAAGCGGGAGACGCTGAAGGGGGCGGCGTTGAAGGTGAATTTTGGGGGGCGGACGGAGGAGTTTCTTGTGTCGGATTCGGCAATGGGGAAGAGTTTTACGGCCAGGTATTCCCTGAACACAGCGCTCAAGGCGGGTGATTATGAATTGAAGGTCAGGTTTGAGGCGGGTGATTATGCGACCGAGCAATCGGCGGCCCTGAAAATCGTGGCGCGTGGACCGGAGCGCATGCCGGTGATCATGTGGGGCGGGGGCGGGGACGAGATGGAGAGGATGAAGGACATTGGCTTCACGCATTTCATCGGGCTGGGGGCGGACTATGGAGAGATGTGGAAACAGAAGAAGATCGCGCCGCCGGCGAAGCCGGAGGTGATTGCCAAGAACCGCGCGATGCTGGACCGGGCGTTGGAGAACGGACTGGCGGTCATTGCGGGTTTGTCGCCGGCTGCTGCGCTGGAGAAGGAGGAGAAGAATCTGAGAGTGGGGCGTGATGGGAAGCCCTATGCGCGGCAGGACATCTGTGCATTGCTGCCGGACTTTTCTTCTTTTTTTCAGGTGGTGGGCATGAGTGTGGCAAAGGCGTATGGGGACCATCCGGCCTTCACGACGGCGCTGATTGACACGGAGGTGCGGGACAACACGCAGGTGAGTTTCAATGCGGTGGATGTGGAGGCCTACCGGAAGTTCGCAAAGGCGGAGATTCCCGCGGAGGTGTCGGCGAAGTGGGGCGTGGACTGGACGAAGCTGAAGGATTTCCCGGCAGACCGGGTGATCGCAGATGATGATCCGATTTTAAAATACCTGCGGTGGTTCTGGACGGTGGGGGATGGATGGAACGGACTGCACACGGCGCTGCACAAAGGAGTGAAGAGCAGCAAGGTGTGGACGTTTTTTGATCCGGCGGTGCGGCAGCCGAGCATCGGTGGTGCGGGAGGCGGTGTGGATGTGATCTCGCACTGGACATACACGTATCCGGATCCGCAGAAGATCGGGATGTGCGCGGATCAGCTGTTTGCGATGAGTGCGGCGACGGGGAAGAACCAGCGGGTGATGAAGATGACGCAGCTGATCTGGTATCGCTCACAAACGGCGCCGATGGGCAGCAAGGCGCCGGGGGAGGTGGTGGCGTGGGAGGACCATGATCCGGAGGCGGCGTATATTACGATCGCGCCGATGCATTTGAAGGAAGCGCTGTGGACGAAGATTGCGCGGCCGGTACAGGGGATCATGTACCATGGGTGGCAGTCGCTGGTGCCGACGGACAGTCCGGGGGCGTATAAGTTCACGAACGCGAACACCGCGCCGGTGCTGAAGCAGCTGCTGCATGAGGTGATTGAGCCGCTGGGGCCGGCGCTGATGGCGATTCCTGATGAGCGGAGCGAGGTGGCGTTTGTGGAGAGTTTTACCTCGCAGATGTTTGCGCGTCGCGGTGGTTACGGAAACAACTCGGACTGGGCGGCGGATGTGTGGCTGGCGCTGCAGCATGCGCATGTGCAGACGGACATCGTGTATGAGGAGACGCTGCTGAAGAGCGGGCTGAGCGGCCGCAAGGTGCTCGTTATGCCGTATTGCGATGTGCTGACGAAGTCAGTCGTGACGCGGATTCAGGACTGGCAGAAGAAGGGCGGGAAGATCGTGGCGGATGAGTTTCTGTGTCCTGCGCTGAAGGCGGACTTTGTGCTGCCGAGCTTCAGGCGGGCGAAGAAGGCGGACGAGGACAAGGCGAAGGTGCTGGCGATGGCGCAGGTGGTGGGCGGCTTTGCGCTGCCGCAGAAGGCAGGGTGCGACAACGCGGAAATCATTGTGCGCACGCGGAAGTTTGGCGATGCCACGTATGTGTTTGTGGTGAACGACAAACGGGAGTTTGGCAGCTACGTGGGACAGCACGGGCTGGTGATGGAGAACGGTGTGCCTGCAAGCGGGGTGGTGAGCCTGAAGGGCGATGCGGCGAATGTGTATGAGCTGACGGGGACGCAGTTCATCGTGCCGAAGCGTGGCGATAATGGTACGGTGAGCTGGCCGGTGGATCTGGGGCCAGGGGATGGACGCATCTTCATGGTGCTGCCGAAGCCGCTGCTGGGCCTGAAACTGGATGTCCCAGATAATGCCGTGATGGGCAACTCCGCCAAGATCGCCGTCAACATCACCACCACTCAAGAGGCTCCAACGAAAGCGGTCATCCCCTTGCGCGTGGACATCCGCGATGCCAGCGGGAAAACTGCCGAAGGCAGCGGCTTTTACGCAGCTGAAAACGGCATCGTCGAACTCAAACTGGATCTCGCACCGAATGAAGAACCAGGAACGTGGGAAGTACGCGTGAAGGAACTGGCGAGCGGGATGGAAGCCCGGAAGTGGATGCGCGTGACCTCCAAGTGACCATCGTAAAAGACGGTGCGCGGAGAGGGATTCGAACCCCCGACCAACTCGGTGTAAACAAGAAGTGGCCATTCATCTGCTGTGCTTTATTTCAGCAATGTAGCTGTGCGCAGCTCGGGTGATCTCGTGGTCGGCTTTCAGAAGTCATTTTTTGTTTTCGGGAAATAAAAACGTCAGAAGGTCTCGAACCGCAGGGGCATATAGGGGAGCGCCCGGCCCCGACCATCCACTGAAGAAGCAATACGTGCGGCTCAGCCGCTTCGTCTCGACATCATAGAAGGTCAGAAAAAAAGTCTCGTTGCGCGATTCATAGCTACCTGCCCCGCGGCGGCCCTCCCGCCATTCGCTTGCAAATGATCTTAAGAGAACCAGTGTTTTGCACTCGTTTGCATGCTTCGGTTTGAGGTGTTTGGGTATATCTGCGGTGAAGCCCAATCCCATTGGGTCGTAGCCGAGATCTGTAACTGTAAAGTGATCCGACGCACCGGAGGTCTTTTCCGATATGACAATGGCGCAAAACGGCGACTGAAAGGTGCGGAGTTCCGCGGCAATGTCCGGGTTCTGTCGCACGCCCTCCACACCAAGCGCCTGCTTAAATGGCGACATTCCGGTGCCCTGAGGCTGTCGGCTGAGCATATTGACGCCCGAGGGGATTTCGGATTTGACCCTCTCAATCCAAGATGCGGCTTCGCGCTGTGCGCTGCAATTTCGCAGTATCAGCGCCAAAGGTACCACGATCACCAGAGCAAGGAGGCTCCACCCTTGAAGTTTGTCGAAATTAATCCGTCGAAGATTCATGTTGGGGACAAGCTTGGGTTGAGCGGCATGGATTAGGCAGTAATCGCGACAGCCTGGATGAAATTGTCACGTCCAAAGCTCATCGCGCAGGTGAGAGAGGAAGGGCCAGATGCTCGGCATGAGGAAAAGGGAGCCGATTAAAAGCAGGATCAAAAAAGCGACGCTCCCATGGAGCACGCGATCTGTCACTCCTCCGGGCAGGGATTTGGCATTCATGGAATGCGATGATGGCGATGAGGCGTGCGGTTGGCGATGAAAATCGCGGCGAACATCGACGGCCACCTTTTCAGCTCTTCAAACATGGTGCGCGGAGAGGGATTCGAACCCCCGACCAACTCGGTGTAAACGAGCCGCTCTACCACTGAGCTATCCACGCGTTTGATTGCTACTGCATGGTTCTTGCCGACAAACTCGGTGCTGTCAAATGCTGTTGAGCATGCGAGGCGTTTGAAAACACACCCTCCAGGGAACATCTCCTCCACCGATTTCAATGACCCCGGAGAAATCATCAGCGGCACAGCGGAAGCGCCCATGCGGACCGGCATGGCAGTTTTTCGCGATGCTGAAGACCGCCGCACCGCGCTGGTGGAAGGAATGCGCGCCTGCGGAGTGATGCTCAAAAACTGCCGGAGCGCCGTGACCGTGAAGGGGATGGTGGAGGACGCACGCTTCCTCAAAAATCGCGTTCATGCGCAGCGGCAATTTTTCAACATCGAACCGCCATGCAAGAGCCAGGTGACCGAGGAGCGAAATGAGTGCCAGATGTCCGGCAGCGAAAGCGGGCAAGCAAGAGACGGCCCGGTGAAGGCAACCCTCGAAGAGCGTTGCTTTCCGAAGCAGGCGCTGGTCACGTGCAGCCGCGCATGAGGAAAAGAATCAGGAGAATGGGAACAGGAACGCCGATCAGCCACAGCAGCGCCCAGCCAGCTTTTCCGGAGGTCCAACGATTGAGGTTAAGCGATTTCATGCCTCCAGTTCGGTGTGGGAAAGGTGCTCACGTTTATGAAAGGTCCATGAAAAAACGCCCGAGGCATGGATGCTCCGGCAACCTGATCCCATGGTGTGTGCCTGGCACATCCAATGACGCATGGTGGACGATGTGTTCTGCATGAAACTCGCAACCATCGAAGACCTCTTCCACCACGAAATCACTGATCTTTACAGTGCCGAAAAACAGCTGATCAAGGCGCTCCCGAAGATGGCCAAAGCGGCGACGAACGCCGACCTCAAGGCTGGGTTCGAGCAGCATCTTGAAGAGACCAAGGTGCATGCCGAACGCCTGGAACAGGTGGCTGAGGAATTTGGCAAGGCGCTTGGACGCCACAAATGCAAAGCCATGGAAGGACTTGTGGAAGAAGGGGCGGAACTGATCAGCGAAGATGCCCAGGACAATGTGCGTGACGCCGGCCTGATCGGGGCCGCCCAGCGCGTGGAGCATTACGAGATCGCCGGATATGGCACCGCCCGCGCTCTTGCCAGCCAGCTGGGTCTGAAAAAGGCCGTCAAGCTTCTGGAGCAGACACTGGCGGAAGAGAAGGCGACGGATGAAAAACTCACGGCGCTGGCCGAATCCGCCGTCAATGCTGAGGCGGGCCAGGCGGGCAAGGAACAGGAGTAAAACCCGAGCCCGTCGCAACGAGCAAAGCGGGTGCCTGATGTCCGAACGAAAGAAGGCACCCCTTTGCTGACGGAAAGACTTTTTCATCCATAAGTTACATCTGCTGCCATGTCTCTGACATACCAACCTTTTGACGGCCTTCCGAAGATCGAAGCATTGGCTGAGGAGTTAAAGGTCAACGTGACCGATCCTGAGCGAGTGGCGTCTGGAATCGCGGGCTTCAGCCTGTGTGCGCTCAGTGCGTTTGGTGCGGGAAGTTCCAAAGCGTTCAACCTGCTGTTGATGGCTGTCGGAGCCGCCTTGATACACCGAGGGACCAGCGGACACTGCCCCTTGTACAAGCATCTGCTGCATGATAACCGGCGGCATGAGGTTGTTGAATAAAAACAGTTTCATGCACCCTTTCGATTGCCATGCCTGATGTGGGTCTATGCTCTGCCACTGAAACCGCTGCCAAGGATGTGCCGGTGATCCTCCGGTATGAGGTCGAAGTGAGCGGTGAGCTGGAGAAGGACGGTGAAAAGGCGCTCGCTTTGTGGGCGCGGCGGCTGAAATGCGCTGTTGAGGCGAGGAAAGGGCCGGGGTTCAGCGCCGCCTGCACGCCGATTGACTCCATGGGTCTGCCTGAAAGCGGTGGGGAAAGGGAGGCTTCGTGATGGACTCTCCCATGCACCCGGAAACAAGCCCCAGCCTTCCTCAGGAGGTTTATCAGGCGCAGCTTCTCGACCGGGAAAGCAAGGTGATCGCCGCAGGCCATGTGAGGATCACAGGCGAGCTGAGGGGAGCGTTTGAGAAGAGTCTTCTGGATGAACCTGCACAAATCGCGAAGGACGCGGTCTTCCTAAGCTGGGGCACTTTTTCTCCCAGGAGACTGAAGTCACTTCGGTACTGTGCGGGCATGTCCTTTGGGCATTTTGATTTTGTTCTGGAGGCATAAGCCGCAGCCACGAGGGGTCAAAGCGGATGCCATGGAGCTCTGAGGCGCGGGCTAGAGCAAGGACATGGGCACAGCGCGGATCACGATTTCGTTTTGCTGAAAATGGCGCTCCAGCGTTTTTCGATAGTCAGCCCACCAGCCGGGATCCACCTGTTCAAGCATGACTTCATAGATGACGATATCGTCGATGACGTCTTCTCCTTCGTTGCTCCATCGGACTTCCGCAGGAGCGCGGAAGTAGCAGGTGATGCCGCCGAAGTGTCGCGTCAGCTCCTCCTTGATGCGGGCGAAAAGGCGTAGGTCCAGCAGGTAGCGGGCATTGTCGGCCAGCGGAAGAAGAATTTGAACCAGATGCATGGCAGCAACGGATCTGGCTGGCCGGCTCACCGGCTCTTGCGTTTACGCGGCGGAGTCGCGGCGGTGTCGGAGGCACCAAGTGTGGTCTTGCCATTCTTGGGTGTGGCCCTGAGGACCTGGAACTCGGAAATGGCGGGAGCTTCCACGATCTCCATCTGCTTGGGATCATTCCATGGTCCGCTGACGTCGATCTCACCTTGATCGCCTTTAGAGGTGGAGGTGTTGTAAAACTGATCGACGATCCCAGGAGTCGGAGGAATGAGGCCGACCGAGAGCGGCCCTTCGCCTGCGACAAGTTTGCCGCCGCTGGAGAAAGTGGTTTTGCCAAGGCTGTCGAGAGCCTGGATGAAAGAGCGCATGTGTGTGATCTCGCGCGTCATCAAAAACTGCAGCGCCTCCTTGGTGCCGGGGTCGTCACAGAAATTAATCAGGCGCTCATAGACGATTTTGGCCCTGGCTTCCGCCGCAACATTGCTGCGCAGATCGACATCAAGTTCTCCGGTGATCTTCAGGTAATCCGCCGTCCATGCGTTTCCCATGGAGTCGCACAGAGCCGCGCCGCCGCCGCCAGCAATGGCGATCAGCGGATCCTGGTGAGCCGCCTCACCGTCGGTCTTCATCGGCTTGAGGTGCATGCGCGCGAGCGTGCCAATGACCTCCAGGTGACTGAGCTCCTCCGTCCCGATGTCCATGAGAAGATCCTTGCAGGCCATGTCTTCGCAATTGATGCCTTGAATGGAATACTGCATGGCAGCGGCCAGCTCTCCATTTGCCCCGCCGAACTGCTCCAGGAGCATGTTGCCAAAACGTGGGTCGGGTGTTCCAACGCGAACCGTGAACATGAGTTTCTTGATATGGTGGTACATGATGGTGGTGGTTGAGGCGTTTTTTGTGCGGAGTGAATCGACGCTTCGCCGCGGTGTGCGTTTGTGGCAGCCGGCACCTTAGGCATCTCTCAGGACATCGCCCGAATGCCGCGCTTTTCCTGGATTGGAGATGCGGAGTCATGGGGGCTGCTTCGCTCCTGTCCCTGCGTGAAACGGAGGTGAGCCGCCTCTCTGAAGTGGCGTGGCGAAGACATGGCTGGCCTTGGTTGATAGCGTACTCACAACCCCAAGGAGTGAACCATACAACCGCTTCGTCTTGTGTTCCCGAATGCTCCTTGCCTCCAACCAGGCACTCTATGAAAATACTCAACCAACCTCTCCTCCTGCTCATGGCTGCGTTAGCTTTGAGCAGCATTGATGGCAGTGCAGCAGATCAAAAAGAACCTGCTGCGAGCAAAAAGGCCGATGCCGACAACACCGCTAAAAATGAGCGGGACCGGGATGGCAAAACCAAGACGCCGCTGGACCAGTCGAACAGGCCTGAAGACATCAAGGTCACCCAGACCATACGCAAGGCGCTCATGGCGGATGACGGCCTGTCCATGAATGCGAAGAATGTAAAGGTCATCACCACCGCCGATGGCAAGGTGACACTGCGCGGTCCGGTGAACAGCGAGGAAGAGAAGACGAAGATCGCCGACCATGCCAAGCAGGCCGCAGGCAGCGCCACCATCGTCAATAAGATCGAAGTCAAAGCCGCCAGCCAGAAGTAACTTTTTTTACAACCTTACATCCCCCCCCAATCTTATGTCCAAATCCGTATTCTGCATCGCCACCAGTGAAGCCCAGGCCAACCGCATCGTCGAACGCCTGCTGGCCAGTGGTTTTTCCAACTCAGACATTTCAGTGCTCCTGCCGGATGCCACCGGCAAAGGGGAGTTCGGACATGTGAAATCGACCAAGGCTTCCGAAGGCGTGGCCACCGGAGCCACGACGGGCGGTATTGCCGGCGGTGCCATTGGGCTGCTGCTGGGCATTGGTGCACTGGCCATTCCCGGCCTTGGTGCCTTCATCGCCGCGGGCCCGGTGATGGCTGCGCTCAGTGGCGCGGCCGTGGGTGCCGCAACGGGCGGAGTGGTTGGCGGACTCATTGGTCTGGGCATTCCGGAGATCGAAGCCAAACGCTACGAGACCCGGCTGCGCGAGGGGAACTTTCTGCTGTCTGCGCACACAGAAACCAGTGAGCAGATCTCCCGCGCCAAGGACATCTTTGAGGCTGAGAATGCGGAAGACATCAGTGTGGTGAACGAAGCCTCGGCACCCACGAAGTAATCCATTCCAGCGTTCATTCCACCAACAGAAACCCTGCGCATGACCTGTGCAGGGTTTTCTTTTTTTGCCGGGCATTTCGGATCGCTCGCAGCGGATACTGCGTGGCACAGGCAACAGAGAGAGCGCGAGTTCGGCGGATCTGACCGACCCTCTTTCGAGAGCGGGCGGACGCAAGCGGGTGTTGCGATGTGGTATGTTCTGGCGAGGGTGGAGAGATGAGAACGGCCTCTTTGACTTTCGTTTTGATGCTCTGGGTGTGCGTCTGTGGCGCGGCCACGGCTGCCGAAGGGAAGGCGTCTGCGCCGCCGGAGACGAATCTGCCGTGGGAGCATGTGGAGTCTGGACTGCGCCTTCCGGCGGAACTGGGAAAAATGAAGGCGGAGCAGGTGTTTCACTACGACGAGGCGGCGCTGGGATATTCGGTGCGGTATTCGGACGCGAAGGCGCGGCTGCGGGGAGATGTGTATGTGTACCCGTGCCCGAGCAAAGTGACGACTGCGGAGGAGATCAAGGAGGCGCTGCGCGAGACTGCGGGCGGCGCGGTGTGGGAGGTGGAGGAAATGGAGCGGCGCGGCCACTACAAGAAATTGAAGAAGGGAAAGGCGGAGTACCAGCCGTTTGACCTCATCCCTGAAAAGGCGGGTGTGAGCGGCATGCTTTCCCTGCCGATGGAAATGACCAAGGTGGAGCATGGAGAGGCCGGGGATGTGGAGGTCTCGGTGGGGAGCTTTCTGGGCATCATGGTGCTGAAGAGTTACTTTGTGAAAGTACGGATCACCTACCCGCTGGACGGGACGGAAAAGGAGCAGGCGAAGGTGGAGGAGAGGGTGACGGATTTTGTGAACCAGGCGCGGCGCTGCGTGCTGGATCCCGGGCTGAGGGACGAGGCGGCGGTGCAGATCGAGAAGTATCGCCGTGACTCGCTGTCTGAGGAGGGACGTGAGATGGCGGGAGGAGTCTATGCCTACGCGGAGGTCACGCCGATCATGAAGCTGACGATCGATGACACGATCGCGACACTGGGCGATGATTTGGAGAAGGTGTATCCGAAGGCTTCGCTGGAACTGGTGCGCGCCTTCATTGTGGGGGCGGTGGCGGAGTCACTGAAGAAGCCGGGGGAGAAGGCGCCGGATCTGGTGCAGGCAGGGGCGGCGGAGATGGTGCGGGTGTTTGCGGCGATGCAGAAGGAGAAGCCGGGTCTTTCAAGCACGCGACTGACGGAACTGGAGACGGCGGTGAAGGAGAAGAGGGCTGCGGCGTGGCTGAAGGAGCAGGCGAAAGCGGGGGGCGGTGGACGGTAATCGGTCGTCAGTGGCCGGAATGCGGTTTCCAGTTGGACTGAGGTCAGTCGAAGGGCAAAGAGGATTGATGATTGTCGAGCAATCGATTTTTGATTTTTCGAGGTTCCAAACGGGTGAGGCTCGAACGCGAATGGCCTCTGTGGGGCATTTGATTTGCCTTTCCACGCTGCAAGGACGGCGAACCTTTTTGAGAGCCCGCGCCATCACAGACCCGAAACTTCGGCCCCGACGCAGCGGTGCCCTACCGGTCCTAGGGCACGCGCTACGCTGGAAGGTGTCGATGTGAAGACGGCGTGCGTTTAAACATTGGCGCGGAGCCAGGCGAAGCTGCGTTCGGCTTCGGCTTTTTGGTAGGCGATCTCGGCGTCTTTTTTGGCGGGGCCGTCGGGGGCTTTGAAGGAGTCGATCTTGTGGCCGCGCTTGGCCATGTCGAGCCAGGCTTTGAACATGGGAGTGTCGCGGTGGTTGGGGAAGATGGTCCAGAAGTCGTCTTTCTTCCAGGAGAAGGGGCGGGCGAAGCCGGAGATGGTTTCGACCTGGAGAGGGACGCCGGGGGCGAGTTCGGCGAAGCGTTTGGCGTAGGCTTTGTAGTCCACGAGGCCTTCGCCGATGGCGGTCCATTGGACGACGGCGCCGTTGTCGTCTTCCCAGAGCATGCTGTCGCGGACGCTGCTGCAGACGGTGAGGGGGCCGAGTACTTCGAGATGCATCATGGGCTCTTCGAGGGCCCAAACGGCGTTGCCGGGGTCGATGTTGGCGCCGACGTAGCCTTTGCCGGCGGCTTCGATGAGGGCTTTGAGTTCGTGGGACTGCATGTCGCCGGCGTGGTTCTCGATGGCGATTTTGATGCCTTCGCCTTCGGCCTTGCTCTGGCAGGCTTTGATGGTCTTGATGACTTCCTCGATGTGCTTCTGGATGCCGCCGTCGGTGGCGCGGTCTTTCTGGTTGCCGAGGTAGCAACGTGCAACGGGGGAGCCGAGGGCTTTAGCGATGCGAATGGTGAGGCCGAGGTGCTCTTCGGGTGTGCCGTAGATGTCCTTCCAGGTGTTGGAGGTTTTGCAGACGCTGCCGGTGCCAACGTAGAGCTTCACTCCGGCGCGGTCGGCCTGTTCTTTGAGACCTTTGAGGTAGGCGTCTTCGAAGTTTTCAAACACGTGAAGCTCGGAGATGAACATGGTGTCCAGCTTCAAGGAGGCGGCGTAGTCGATGAACTGGGCGGCCTTCCAGCCAGTGGCGCGGACGGAGAAGTGATCGAGGCCGATGGCGAGCTTGGAGCCGGCTGCGGCAGCGCGGGAGAAGGAGGCTGCGGTGGTGGCGGCGGCGAGGGTTTGCGCGAGGAAGGAGCGGCGGTTCATGGGGGGAATGCTAGCGGAGGTGGGGGCGGTGTCGATGGGGAATCAAGGCGAAGCTTGAACCACGAGTGGGGACGCTTACGCGGGGGCGTCGCGGATTCTTAACCCGGGAAACTTCGAACTTAAAGTGAGCGCCTTGATCGAGGACGAGTTCGAGTAGGAGGACGAGGACGATGCTGGATAGAGCACGTCTGGACCGCTTCTTCACTCGAAGGCTTTGACGCGGTATGCGCCTTCAGGGAGGAGGAGTGAGAGGAAGAGGAGGAGGAAGATTGGGCTCAGCGAATGATGAGCTTCACGGCACCCTGGCCCTGGCGGTCGTCGGAGGAGGAGACGAGGATCTGGGCGAGGTGGTGGCCGGTGCGCCAGGGGGCGCCGTTGATGGGCTTGACCTGGAGGAGGTAGGCGCCGGTGCCGACGTTGCGGAAGGAGGTGATGTTATTGCTGAAGGGTGCCTGCTGTCCGGGGACTTCAAAGTACTCCATCAGGGTGAAGTGATCCTTGGTGAGATCGGTGACAGGCCAGCCGCCGCTGCTGATGAGGACGAGGATGTTGGCGGGGTGGGAGTTGCCATTGGCCGCCGCGCCAGCGGAAGCCTGGGCGGCAATGGTCAGGGCGGTGGCACCGGGAGCGGCGGTGGTTTTCGCGGGAGCCTTTGCGGCTGCAGGTGCAGGAGCAGAAACCGGTGCCGCTGGTTTTGGAGCAGGGGCTTCAAAAACGGGTTTCAGCACAGGTGCGGACTCAGGTTTTTTCGCGGGTGCGGCTGATGCGGGTTTGGGCGCGGGCTTGGCAGCGGCTTTGGGTTTGGGCGCATCAGGCTTTTTGCCGGCGGTCTTGGCTGGCTGAGGCTTTTTCTTCGCTATGGCGGTTTTTTTGGCGGCGGCCGCAGGCTTCTTGGCGGCGGCCTTCTTGGGAGCAGGTTTTTTGGCCATAGGGAGTGGTTTGGGTCAGAATTGTTTCAATTTCCGCGAGGCTAGCAATACTTCGGCCTCTCTGTCGAGATTCCTCTTGGAAGGCAGGTGCGAATATTAGAAGGACGGAGGTCCCCCTTTAGGGGTTCATGAGCCGCGGACCTGATGGATTGGCGGACAAGAAAAAGACGCTCGATTTGACGGTATCTCTAAAGGCTCTAGTTGCTCGAATGAACAGTATGTGAATAATTACTTAAAGGCTGAAAATTCTGAAAATAGGCGATTGCCAATGATATAGTCTCTCGATTATAAGGATTAGTTAGAATTTTAGATTTACGGTCTTTCTGTTACGCTTTGCACACTCGGCAGTATTTACAGGTTCCGTTTCCTTCATGAACGCGCTTGCATCCATTGGCTCTCCTTTGACGCGGCTCTCCCTTCGGTCGGTCCGACGGGAGCGGTCGTTCGTGGAGCGAGTGTTTGCTGAGATTTCCAGACTGATTGGATTTTTCCAAGTAGGCGGGCGGACGTGGTTCGGTGCCGCGGATGCGATGGACGACCTGATGCCGTGGGGCCGCGGGACTTTGGTGACGCGTGAGGGTGCGGGGGGAGGGGGAGACTCGCCTGAACCCGCTCCATCTGAAGTGACTATGCGTAATTTACCCTTTTATCATGCGCCTGTGCTGCTGGCGGAAGTTGTGGAACTGCTGCAGCCGGCGCCTGGTAAGCTTTTTTTTGACGGAACTTTGGGCGGGGGCGGGCACTCGGAGGCGCTGCTCCAGCACGGAGCGCGCGTGGTGGCCATGGACCAGGATCTGAATGCGCTGAAACATGCGACGGAACGTCTGAAGCCGTTTGCAGCGCAGTTCTGTGCCTTGCGCGGCAATTTCCGCAACTTCCCCCAAATCGTCGAGGAGACGGGTGTTTCTGGCTTTGATGGCATGCTGGTGGACATCGGGGTCTCGAGCCATCAACTGGATGACGCCGGGCGCGGGTTTTCCTTTATGAGGGATGGACCGCTGGATCTGCGGATGGACACGGAGGGCGCGCGGTCTGCGGCGGACATCGTGAACACTGAAGATGAACCGGAGCTGGTGCGCATTTTCTTTGAATATGGCGAGGAGCCAAATGCGCGACGCATTGCGCGGGCGATTTTGAAGGCACGTGCCGCAGCACCGATCCGCACCACTTTTCAGCTGGCGGAACTTGTCTCCACGGTGTCTCCGAAACGTGGCAAGCGGCATCCGGCGACGCTGGTGTTTCAGGCATTGCGCATCGCGGTGAACGATGAGCTCGCGGCGCTGCATGATTTTCTGGCAGCAGCGCCACGCTGGCTGAAGCCGGGCGGCAGGCTGGCGGTGATCTCCTTCCATTCGCTGGAAGACCGCATTGTGAAGCAAACGCTGCAGCATTTGTCCGCTCCTTACATCGACCGGCCGGAGTGGCCGGAGGCGCGGAAGAATCCGGACTGTGTTTTAAAGCTCATTACGCGCAAGCCTGTACAGGCGACGGCGCAGGAGATTGAAATGAACCCACGTGCGCGCAGCGCGGTGCTGCGCGTGGCAGAAAAACTACCCGCATGAAACCACTCAAGCGCAACCGCTACCGCAACAGCCTGGGCCTTTCCACGATCACGGCGATCCTGATCGTGGTGGCATCGCTCGCACTTGTGGGGCTGGGCATTGTGGTCAGCAAGAACCGGGTGCGGGCGATCGGAGAAGAGCAGCGCAAGGTGGAGTCCGAAATGCGCCTGCTGAATGCAGAGATCCTGGCGCTGAACAACCGCATCGAGACGATGCTGACGCGTGACCGGGTGCAGCCGCGGCTGACGAACGCAGGCACGCTGCTGCGGCCGATCACGAAGCACAACATTCTCCTCCTGAAACCGCTGACTGATGCGCCGGCGCAAGCCGCTGCGAAGCCGAGCGCGGAGCCCGCCCTAGCCCACAACATGCCGAAGAATCCGTGAGCCAGCCCCTGCCCAATCAAATTCAGCTTCGCCGGGACCGCCCGGTGTGCCGCCGCATGCTGCTGCTGCTGTTTGTGCTGCTGGCAGGGTTTTCCGTGGTGACATGGCGGCTGGCGGTGATCCAGATCAAGGAGTCGCCACGCCTGGCGACGCTGGCGGCGAAGAAGTACCAGCGGCACATCGTGCTGCCGGCGCACCGGGGCGCCATCAAAGACCTGAGCGGCGAATACCTGGCGCACGATGAAGACGTGAGGGAGCTTTACACCGACCGCACGCATCTGCGGGAGGTGATCACGGTGCGGCATCATCTGGCGGCCGTGCGTGGAGTGAAGGCTCTCGAGCTGCGCGAGAAGATGGGCGAGGCGGAGACCATCGCAGCGTACCATGAGCACGTGGCGAAGGTGCTGGCGGGCATTCTGCCGATGCCGGAACGGGAGATCCGCGAGCAGATCTCCAGCGACAAACCGGAGATCGTGCTGGCGAAGAAGGTGGACGAAGAGACGGCAAAGAAGTGGGAGATCCTGTTCAAAGCCGAACACATTTTTGGCATTCACATGAGGCCGACGGTGGCGCGCTGCTTTCCGGCGAAGGACCGCCTTTCTTTGGTGCTGGGAGTCACGGACACCAGCAACAAGGGACGCTGGGGCGTGGAGCGAATGATGGATGCAAAGCTGACGGGCGTGGCGGGCGAACAGTTGATCGAGCGCGACAAGTCCGGGCACGAGCTGCCCTCCTACCGCGGGCAGGTGACTGAACCGCAAAACGGCAGCGATGTGTACCTGACGATCGACATGCAGCTGCAGGACAATGTGGAGGCGATCTGTGAACGCGCCTGGAAAGCCAACAAGGCCCGCCGTGTGGTGATCGTGGTGACGGAGCCGACGACGGGGACGGTGCTGGCGATGGCGGCGCGGCCGCATCTGGATGCGAGCAATCCAGATGAGAGCACTTGGACGAATCACGTGATCGCAGATCCTTATGAACCGGGATCCATTTTCAAGGTGGTGACGCTGGCCGCAGGGCTGGACAACCGTAAGATTTCGCCTGGGGAAATGATCGACTGTGGCAACATGTATTACGAGGATCCTGTGCGCAAAATTAAGCTGAGTGACGACGAGCCACTGGGCATGCAGACCGTTAAGGGCGTGCTGGTGCATTCCAGCAACATTGGCATGTATAAAATCAGCAAACGAGTTGGACAGGACATGATGATGGACTATGCCACAAGGTTTGGATTTGGTGCTCCGACCGGCATCGGTCTGGTCGGCGAAAAAGCCGGACGATTCAATACCGGCAAATGGAGCAACACCACCTACTCACGCATGCCTATTGGATACGAAGTCTCAGTCACCCCGCTGCAAATGTGCATGGCCTACGGCGCCATTGCCAACGGCGGTGTCCTCATGAAACCGCGGCTCATTGACCGCACCGTCAAACCGAACGGAGAAACCGACGTGGTGCCGCCGCAGCCCGTGTGGCAGGCCTGCACCGCGAAGACCGCCGCCACGCTGCGCGACTTCCTGGAAGGCGTGGTGGTGGAAGGCACCGGCAAACGAGCTGCGATGGCGGAGGTGCGCGTGGGCGGAAAGACGGGCACGACGCGCCGGTATGATCCTGAGAAGAAGCGCTACATCGACGGCTCGTATCTCACGTCCTTCGTCGGCATGGCGCCGATCGACAATCCCCGCCTGGTCTGCCTGGTGATGCTGGATGATCCGAAGGCTGAAAGCTCCGCCATGGTGCGCGGCGGCCGCATCGCCGCACCGATCTTTGCCGAAGTGGTGCGCGAAACGCTGGACCATCTGGCGATCCGCAACGAACGCCCGATGAAGGTGGCGGTGAAAGGAGGTGCGCAATGAAACTGCGCGATCTTATTCCTCATCTCGACAAGCCGGCGGTCTCGGGCAGCCTGGACACGGAGATCACAGGACTGGCGTATGATTCACGCAAGGTCGGGCCGGGCATTGCCTTCGTGGCCATTCGCGGCACCCATGCGGACGGGAATGCCTTTGTTGGCAAGGCCATCGAACTCGGCGCAGCGGCGATCATTTCCGAACAGGCGCCGGCGGAGGATGCGACGGTGCCGTGGGTGCATGTCAGGCATGCGCGCATCGCCATGGCGCAGGCCGCGGCGGCGCTGAACGGGCACCCTGCCAAGGCGCTGACGATCGCCGCAGTGACGGGCACGAATGGCAAGACGACGACGGCGTTCCTTCTGCACCATCTGTTTAATACCGCACAGATGCGCAGCGGCCTGCTGGGCACGGTTTATTATGACCTGGGAGACGGGCAGCATGTGCCCGCCACGCACACCACGCCAGAATCCCTGGAGATTCAGGGCCTGCTGGCAAGCATGCGTGACAACGGCTGCCGTGCCTGCGCGATGGAGGTGTCCTCGCATGCGCTGGACCAGGATCGCATTTACGGCCTGCCGTTTGCGGCCGCCATCTTCACGAACCTGACGCAGGACCATCTGGACTACCATGGCACGATGGAGAAGTACTTTGAGGCGAAGGTGAAGCTGTTTCAGATCACCGCAGAGTCCTCGCCGCGGTCGGCCTTGATCATCAACGGGGACGACTCGTGGGGGCGCAAGCTGGTGCAGCGTTTTGAGCATACCGGGCGGGTGGTCCGCTTTGGTTTCGGCGTGGGGTGTGAATATCGCGCCATCAATGTGCGCTATGATCTCACGGGCACCACGTTTGAACTGGAGGCAAGAGGACGCAGCTTCCTGGTGCGGCTGCCGCTGATCGGCGACTTCAATGTGTACAACGCGCTCGGAGCACTGGCTGCGGCGCAGGGTGTGGGGCTGAACCTGCGTGAGGCGATCAAGAGCCTGCAGAACGCGCCGCAGGTGCCGGGACGCATGGAGCGCGTCTCCGAGAACTCGCGCTTCCAGGTCTATGTGGACTATGCGCACACGCCGGACGGTCTGGAGAATGCGGTGCGCACGGCGCGTGCGCTGCGGCCACGCCGTTTGATCACCGTCTTTGGCTGCGGTGGCGACCGGGATCGCACGAAGCGGCCGAAGATGGCTGCCGCGGCGGAAGCGGGCAGCGACATCTGCGTGCTGACCTCGGACAATCCGCGCATGGAAGATCCTCAGCAGATTTTGAATGATGCGAAGGCCGGCTTCGCACGGCCGCAGAAGCATGCGGTCATCGCAGATCGACGTGAGGCGATCCAAACCGCGCTGCAAAATGCGTGGGACGGAGACCTTGTCCTCATCGCAGGCAAGGGTCACGAGGACTACCAGGACATTCAGGGCAAAAAACATCCATTTGATGACCGCAAAATCGCCCGCAGCATTCTTCATCATCTCAAGGCTGACCGTGCTGCCGAACGCGAAGAGAAAGCAGCTGAACGCGAGGCGATGCGTGGAGGATTTGACCGTCCTGACAGACCCGACCGTCCCGACAGGCATAACCGATGATCCCCATTTCACTTCAGACTCTGGCCCAATTTGCCGCAGGCACCCTGCGTGGCGATGGCGCGCGCCTGGTGACGAATGTGAACACGGACTCGCGCAAGATCACCAGTGGCGAGGTGTTTGTGGCGCTGGTGGGAGACAAATTTGACGCGCACGATTTCGTCCCCCAGGTGGCGGAGTCCGGAGCGGCCGCCGTGGTGGTCAGCAAGGTCAATGCCGCGTGGGGCACGCTGCCATGCGCCGTGATCGAGGTGGGAGACACGCTGCTGGCGCTGCAAAACATGGCGCGCGGTTATCGCGAACATCATGCACCGCTGATCATTGGACTGACAGGCAGCAATGGAAAGACTTCGACGAAGGATCTGACGGCGGTGGTGATGGCACGCAAATGCCAGACGCGCGCGACGCTGGGAAACCTGAACAACCACATCGGCCTGCCGCTGACGCTGCTGTCTCTGCGTGAAGGAGACCAGTGCTGCGTGACGGAGATGGGCATGAACCATCCGGGAGAGATCAAGGTGCTCACCGACATCGCCCGGCCGGACGCCGGCATCATCACCAATGTCGGCATGGCCCACATCGAATACATGGGCACTCAGGACGCGATCGCGTGGGAAAAAGGCACGCTGGCGGCCAATGTGCGCCCGGGTGGAGAAGTGGTGCTGAATGCGAACGACAAGTATAGCGAGCTCATCGCGAGACATTGCCAGGCCAGCGTCACGATGGCGGGCGTGGGATGCGGCGACGTGGCTGCCTCCAATCTGCGTGCGGATGCAACGGGCACGACTTTCACGCTCGACTTTGCCGGTGAGAAAGTGGAGACGCGTCTGCCGATCCTGGGCGAGCACATGGTGGGCAATGCCGCGCTGGCGGCCTGCATGGGATGGCGGCAGGGCATAGCGCCAGCGGACATCGCGGATGCGCTGAACCAGGCAAAGCTCACAGGCGGGCGCGTGGAACCGAAGGTGGTGAAGGGCGTGAATTTCATCGACGACTCCTACAATGCGAATCCGGACAGCATGATCGCGGGACTGCGCACGCTGAGCACGCTGGGTTCCTTTGGCAGCCGCCGCGTGGCGGTGCTGGGACGAATGGGCGAGCTGGGACCGATCGCCGAGGCAGAGCACCGCCGGGTGGGCGAGTTTGCCGGAGGGCTCAAGCTGGATGCTGTGTTCAGCGTGGGCGGCAGCGAAGCCGCCTGGATCACCGAAGCCTCGAAGGCGGTGGCCTCCGAACATTTTCCCGATCATGCCACCTGCGCGGCACGACTGCGCGAATGGCTGCGTGAGGGAGACGTGGTGCTGCTCAAAGGCAGCCGCTCCGCGCGCATGGAACAAGTCCTCACGCATTTTTCCGCCTCATGATGTACTGGCTTTACGAATTCAGAGAATGGCTCACCGCTCATCAATGGATCAGCGATGACGCCGCTCTGTACAAGGTGCTGAACCTCTTCAAGTACCACACTTTCCGTGCCGGCGGCGCGGCCCTGACGGCGTTTGCCCTTTCGCTGATGTATGGCGAGCGTCTCATCCGCAAGCTGATCTCTCTGAAGATCGGCCAGCCGATCCGCACTGCGGAAGAAGTCCACAAGCTGCACGAACTGCACGGCAAGAAAGCCGGCACACCAACGATGGGCGGCATCCTGATTCTCTCCGCGATCGTGATCTCGACGCTGCTGTGGGCGAAGTGGGACAACATCATGGTGTGGACGGTGCTTTTCACCACCGTGGGCCTCGGGGCCCTGGGATTTCGTGACGACTACCTCAAGATCAGCAAGAAGAACTCCAAAGGCGTGAGCGCGCGCACCAAGCTGGTGTGGCAGACCTCGGTGGCGGTGGTGGCGGGGCTGCTGTTTGCGTATGCGGTTCCCGGAGACGAGAACGGTACGACGCTGCGCGCGCTGTACATTCCCTTTGTGAAGAATGCGGTGGTTTCCGACATGGGCATTTTCGCAGTTGCGCTGTTTGCGCTGATCATCGTGGGATCTTCGAATGCGGTGAATCTCACGGACGGTCTGGACGGACTGGCCACGGGCTGCTCGGTCACCACGGCGCTGGCGTACGCGGCGTTTGGCTACATCTGCGGGAACGCGAAGTACTCCGACTACCTCGGTGTGGCGCACAACAGCCTGGCCAATGAGTTGCCCATCCTGGCCATGGCGATGGCAGGGGCATGCCTTGGCTTCCTGTGGTTCAATGCGCACCCGGCCAAGATGTTCATGGGAGACACGGGCTCGCTGGCGCTGGGCGGCTGCATCGCGTCCCTGGCCATCGGCTGCAAGCAGGAGATCGTGCTGGCATTGGTGGGCGGTGTGTTTGTGATGGAGGCGATGAGCGTCATTCTCCAGGTGTGGAGCTTCAAGAAGCGCGGCAAGCGCATCTTCCGCATGGCCCCCATTCATCATCATTTTGAACTCGGTGGCTGGCATGAGAACCAGGTGATCGTGCGCTTCTGGGTGCTCTCGCTGCTGTTTGCCATGCTCGGTCTCGCCACGCTCAAGCTTCGTTGATTCTCTCATGCGCTTCGCCTCACAACACTTTGCCATTCTCGGTGCTGGACGCAGCGGCCTCGGTGCCGCGCGTCTGGCGCGCCTGCATGGCGCGGAGGTGACGATCTTTGACGAAGGAGACAAGGCGAAGCCGGTGGAGGATTTCCGCTGCGTGCTGGGCCAGGCGGCAAGAGATCTGGTGGTGAAGCCGGGTGAGTTTCAGCAGGTCATCATCAGCCCCGGGCTGGATGAACACTGGCCGCTGCCCAAGAAGTTCACGGACGCAGGTGTGCCGCTGGTGGGAGAGACGGAGTTTGCCTTTCACCTGACGGACATGCCGATGGCGGCGATCACCGGGACAAACGGCAAGAGCACCTGCACAGAGCTGATTGCGACGCTGTTCAACGGCTGCGACATGAAGTCGCTGCCCTGCGGGAATCATGGCGTGTCGCTGAGTGAAGTGGTGGCGAGCGGCGTGAGCTACGATGTGCTGGCCCTGGAGATCAGCAGCTTCCAACTGGAGACAATCCGCGACTTCCGTGCGAAGGCCACGCTGTGGCTGAACTTTGCGCCGGATCATCTGGACCGCTATCCAAACATGGAAGCGTATTTTGCTGCGAAGGCGCGGGTGTTTGAAAACGTCACGGCGGATGATGTGGCCATTGTGCGCGCAGGCGAAAGCGTCTCGTCCGGAGCGGCGCAGCGCTGGACCTTCTCGGCCTACGGCGCGGAGGCGGGCTACACCTACAAGGACGGAAAGTTTTATCATCTCGGCGAGGAGATTGGCAGTGCCAGCGGCCTGAAACTGCGCGGCAAGCACAACATGGAAAATGTACTGGCGGCGCTGATGACGGGCCGCGTTTTTGGACTTCAGTTTTCCAGCATGCTGAAGGCCATGGAGAGCTATGAGCCGCCGCGCCACCGCTGCGAGCTGGTGCGCACCCTGCGTGACCGCGAATACATCAACGATTCCAAGGCGACGAACCTGCATGCGCTGGAAGCCTGCCTGCGCTCTCAGGAGCGGCCGATCGTGCTGATCGCCGGAGGCAAGGACAAGGAGCTGGACTACACGCCGCTGCGCGCCGAACTGAACGGACAGGTGCGGGCGATGGTGCTGATCGGCGAGATCGCGAAGCAGCTGGAAAGCACCTTTGGCGACCTGCTGCCCTGCCAGTGCGCCAGCGACATGGCGGACGCCGTGCGCCGCGCCACCGAAGTTTCGCAGGCCGGGGATGCGATCATCCTGAGCCCGGGCACCTCCTCCTTTGACATGTACACCGGCTATGCGCAGCGCGGCGAGGTCTTTCGCGAGGCCGTGAACGCATTGAATTGAATTTTAAGAACCCAAATCCCGACAATCCCAGACCCCAGGTCCTATGAAGATGAAATCCAAGAGCAAAGAACCCAGGCTGCTGCTGAACCTGATGGACGGCGAGCGGCATCGCCACCGTGTGGCGCTCGTGACGGAAGAGGGTGAATGGAACCAGCATGAACCGAACTCCGGCATGGCGCGGATGTTTGTGGTGATGCTGCTGATCCACGTGGTCTTGATCGGCGGGATCATCATCTATGACTTCATGGGAGACGACGAGAAGCCGCAGCAGGCAGCGACCCAGGCGGCGCGTGCGGTGAGCACTGGCACCGGGCTGCCGGTGGCTGCGCCGGAAGTTGTGACCGCACAGGCGCAGGCGGCGGCGAATACGGAGAAGTTTGACAGCTACGAGATGCACTCGGGAGATTCGATCAAATCCATCGCTGCAAAGTTTGGAACCACAGAGGCGGAAATCACCAGGCTGAACCTGATCGACAAAGGCCTGCAAATCGGGCCTGGCACGATGCTGCGTGTGCCCAAGCAGGCAGTGCCCAGCGCCATTCCGGTGGACCCGAAGACGATGAAGCCGATGGTCGTGACTGAAGAAGTGCCGAAGGCAATTCCCGTGGTGAGCGACCAGCCGCCGGCCACAAAGGTGCCCAGCGAAGCCGTGAAGCCCGCGGATGCGCCGGCGAGCCTTTCTGCAGCCACCTTGTCGCCCGTGTCTCTCATGGCGCCGAATGAAGCACCACCTGCGACCACCTCCCTCGTGGCCGCTGCCGACACGCCTGCGACTGCAACCGCGTCCAGAGTGGCTGCGCTGCCGCCGCCTAGCAATCCGCGCGCTGTGTCCCTGCTGACGGAAAACGCACCGAAGGTGGAAGACAGCAAGCCTGCGACGACCAGACCGCGTGATCGTGACGAGCCGAAACCCGTGGCCAAGGCGGAAGCCCGGCCACTGGCGAAGCCCAGCCCGGTGCCGCCACCGACGCAGATGCTGAAGAAGATCGCGGACACGCCGCCTGCAACGAAGAAGGAGAAAACAGAAACCACGAAGAAAGTGACTGCAGAAGCACCGCCGAAGCCGGCCACGAAGGCCGTTGCTGCACGCTCCCACACACTGAAGTCTGGCGAGACGCTCTACCGCCTGGCCTCCAAATACGGTGTGTCGGTGGCTTCGATTCAGAAGGCAAACAACATCAAGAACCCGAACTCCATGCGGGACGGGATGAAGCTGGTGATCCCGGCGAAATAAACGTCCGCATCCGGAGGCATGGCTAAGTATTCCATCATCCTTTTCATTCTCGCAGTGCTGTCATTGATCGCGCTGGGGATCACCATGCTGGCGAGCACCACGTTTGAAGTGGCGCAGGAGGGCGGGGAAGACTACGTGACGCTGTGGCGGCAGCTGGGGTGGCTGGGAGTGGCGACCGTGGTGTGTGTGTTCATGGCCATGGTGGATTACAATGTCTGGATGCGCTGGCGCTGGCATATTCTGATCGCTGCTGCGGTGCTGCTGGCGCTGTGCTATGCTGTGCCATGGGTCGGTGTGAGGATCAATGGATCGCGGCGCTGGATCGGCCTGCAGGCTCTTGGAGTGAGCGGGTTCCGCGTGCAGCCTTCGGAGTTTGCCAAGATCGCGCTCGTTATCGCCCTGGCAGGCTGGTTTGGGACGCATCAGGCGCTGACGCGCACGTTCTGGCGCGGCTTTGTGCTGCCAGGCCTCATTCTGCTGGGGATCGTGGCATTGATCGGCTGCGAATTTGACCTGGGGAGTGCATTGCTGGCGTCTGCGGTGGGCCTGGGGGTGATGTTTGTGGCGGGCACGAAGCTGCGGTACCTTTCGATCATCGTCGTGCTTTGCATCGGCGGCCTGGTGGCGGGGGTGAAGTTCCTGCCGAACCGGTTTGACCGCATCATGGTCACCTTTGACTTGGAAAACCACCGGGAGGACCTGGGTCTGCAGCAGTGGGTGTCCAAGCTGGCATTTGGCTCAGGCGGGCTGGAAGGTCGCGGACTGGGGGAGGGGCGCATGAAGCTCTCCTACCTGCCGGAGGCGCACACAGACTTTATTTTCCCGATGGTGGGGGAGGAGCTGGGCCTGCGTGGAACGGCGGCCGTGGTGCTGGCTTTTGCGGTGCTGGTGATGGCGGGAATGGTGGTTTCCGCGTATGCGCCGAACCGGTTTGGGAAGCTCCTGGGGGCAGGGCTGACATTTTTGCTAGGGATGGAAGGGCTCTTGAACATGGGGGTGACCACTGCTTTGCTGCCAAACAAGGGGTTGCCGCTGCCTTTCGTAAGTTACGGAGGGTCCAGTCTCGTCGCTGCGATGGTCGCAGTGGGCATCCTGATCAACATCCACCGCCAGGGCGTGCATCTGACCTGGGATCAGCTACCCGTGATCCGCAGAAAGCGCCGCTGGACACCCCAGCTTTAGCCTTTTGAATCGCAGTGAAACAAAAAAATTCGAAGTCCATCCACGTGCTAATCGCGTGCGGTGGCACCGGGGGGCATTTGTTCCCTGGAATTGCCGTCGGTGAGGTCCTGGCCTCACGGGGCCACGAGGTGACCCTGCTCATCAGTGAAAAGAAGATCGACACCCTGGCCGCTTCGGGGCACCCGGAGTTGCGGTTTGAGAAGATGCCGTTTCTGGCCATGCCGAAACCTTGGTCTCCCAAGATGTTTGGATTTCTTAAAGGCCTGTGGCAGGGCACGAAGGCCTGCCGCAAGATCATCCATGACCGGGGGGTGGATGTGGTCCTGGGCATGGGCGGCTTCACTTCCTTCGCCCCGCTGTATGCCGGGCGCAAAGAGGGCTGCCGCACGCTCATTCATGAGAGCAACGCCATCCCGGGCAAGGCCAACAAGCTGAATGCACGCTACAGCGATATCGTGCTGTGCGGCCTGGAAGCGTGCAAGGAGCACTTCCCCAAGCACGGAGACGTGCGGGTGGTGGGCACGCCGATCCGCAGCAGCATGCGCAAGCAGAACAATGACGACCCGAACGCCTTTTTCAAACTGGACAAGGACAAGCGCACCCTGCTCATCATGGGCGGCAGCCAGGGGGCCCGGGGTGTGAACCGGGCGGTGGGCACGGCGTTGGAGCAGTTTGAAAAAATGGGCATCCAGGTGCTGCACATCGCCGGACCGACGGATTATGAGGAGGTGCGGGATGTGTATGCGAAGATCCCTATGCTGAAGCAGCACGTGGCGGCCTTCTGCCACCGGATGGATCTGGCCTACCGCGTTGCTGATCTGGCGATTGCGCGCTCGGGAGCGTCCTCGATGTCTGAACTGGCCTACTTTGGCGTGCCCAGCCTGCTGGTGCCGTACCCATTTGCCGCCGAGGATCATCAGACGCGCAACGCGGAAATCTTTGACCAGGCGGGAGCAGCCAAACTGATGAAGGAAAGCGAGCTGAACGCCGACACGCTGGCGGATGCCGTGCGCAGCGTCTTCAATGATCCGCGCAAAGCGGGAGAAATGAAGAAGGCGGCGCAGAAGCTGGCAGTGAAAAACTCCGCGGAGAAGATCGCTGATCTGCTGGTGAAAGCGGTGCAGGATTAAGGATGCCGGCGGTGATGGCGGTACTCATCCCATCGCCGCAGCGCTCCATTCGTCGAGTTTTTCCTTCAGCAGTTCCTTGGAGGGCAGGTAGAGGTTGTACTCTTTCGCATGGATGTTGCTGTCCTTGGGCAGGGTGAGCTCGACCACGGTCTTTTTTGCGGACTTGCAGAGCAGGAGTCCGATGGTGGGGTTCTCGTCGGGGAGCTTCACCTCGCGGTCGTAGTAGTTCACGTACATCTGCATCTGGCCGAGGTCCTGGTGCGTGAGCTTGTCGAGCTTGAGGTCGATGATGACGTAGCTGCGGAGGAGACGGTTGTAGAAGACCAGATCAACGAAGTAGTGGTCTTCATCGAAGGTGAAGCGCTTCTGACGGGCTTCGAAGAGAAAGCCTTTGCCGAGTTCGAGGAGGAAGTGCTCGAGGCGGTTGGTGATGGCGTGTTCGAGATCGTTTTCGGAGTAGCTGGCCTTTTCATCGAGACCGAGGAATTCGAGGACGAAGGGTTCTTTGAGCAGGTCCTCCGGCCGGACGACGACCTGGCCTTCGCGGGCGAGCTTGCGGATGCCTTCCTTGTCCCGGCTGAGAGCGAGGCGCTCGTAGAGGCAGGAGGCTTTCTGGCGTTTGAGTTCGCGCACGTTCCAATTGGACTGTGCAGATTCGATTTCGTAAAAGCTGCGTTCGTCCGGGTCTTTGATGGTCATGAGTACGACATAGTGCGACCAGCTGAGGGTGAAGGGCGGTTTGAATTCCCCAGACGGTGTCTGGGAAATCTCTATCAGCGCAGATTGTCCAGACGCTGTCTGGATTATTTCTTGGCCGTCCAATTTCCCAGACGCCGTCTGGGAAATTGGAGCACGCTTTTGCCATTCGAGAAAAAACTTCCTCATGTACTCGAGATTTGAGCGCGAAAAGCCCCCACCAAACTCCTCCGTCAGTCTCTCCGACAGCTCCTTGAGCAGCTCCGCACCATAAGCGGCACGCTTCGCGCCCTTCTGCTCGTGTTCCACGATGCGCCTGCCGATTTCGAAGTTGGTCATCACCTGAAAGGTGTCCACGATGGTGGAGACGTTGCGGCGGGCGCTTTGGATGAGGTGGCGGACCTCGGTGAGGAGGGTGGCGAGGCTGGTGGGCTTCGCGGGGGCCGGTTTGCTGGTTTTGCGCGGGGCGGACGGCCTCTTCATGGGGAACGCCGATGGAGCCTGTGGCTGATTTTGTCAAATCCTGCGCCACGGCGGCCCGGGATGTGATCGGTGTTTGAAACCCGGGGCGGAGTCGTTATGTATCTGCCCCTCAAAATTCCAACCTGACCCTCTTTCCCTTTTATGAATCTCACACGAACAGCCTACGGCACCTGGAGCGGCGGACGCTTCATGCACTACGGAGAACAGCTTTCCGAGGAGCATTACAAGCAGCTCATGCGCGACTCTTTTGACAAGGGGGTGCGCACCTTTGTGACGGCGGACGTGTATGGCGTGGGCCGCGCGGATGCGCTGCTGGGCGAGGCGCTGCAAGGAGTGCCGCGGGAGGAATACTGCCTCGTGGGCATCGTGGGGCATGACATTTACGAGGGCATCCGCCAGGGATCGCGCGGCTACCCACGCTTCACGGACCCGACACTGCGCGGGCCGGAGAAGTATTATGATTATCTGAAGATGGCCACGGAGAAGAGCCTGGAGCGCTGCAAAGCCTCGAAGTTTGACCTGCTCATGCTGCACAATCCGGACAGCATCAGCTACACGAGCGAGAAGGTGTGGGATGCGTTCACAGCGCTGAAGACAGACGGCCTGACGGACCGGCTGGGCATTGCACCAGGGCCGGCGAACGGCTTCACGCTGGACATGATCGAATGCTTTGAGCGCTTCGGCGATCGCATGGACTGGGCGATGATCATTTTGAACCCGTTTGAACCCTGGCCGGGCCAGCATGTGCTGGGTGCGGCGGCGAAGAACAACGTCGATATCCTCGCCCGTGTGGTCGATTACGGCGGTTTGTTCCACGACGATGTGAAACCGGGGCACAAGTTCCGCGATGGCGATCACCGCACCCATCGCCCGGGCGGATGGATTGAGCATGGGGTGGAGAAACTGGAGAAGGTGCGGCCGATTGCCGAGAAGCATGGGCTGTCGATGCTGCAACTCGCCTGTCTGTGGACGCTGGGCAACACGGCGGTGAAGAGCGTGGTGCCGACGCTGATCCAGGAGCACGGCGAAGGGGCGCGCACGATTGAGAGCAAGCTGGACGATCTGGCCGCGCTGCCGGAGCAGTGCCTGTCCACGGAGGAAATCGAGACGATCCGCCAGATCGGGGACAACACCGGCTGCATGGCGCTCAAGGGGGCCAGCCACAGGCATGAGGGGCAGGAGGCGCGTGCGGACGAGTGGCCGATGCGCCCTGACCTGCTGGACCTGGCGACGCGCTGGAGTTTGGGAACAAGCTGGTAGCGCATTTGCATGTTGACGGTTCCGCGACGAAAGAGTCACCACAATTCATGATTGAGGCAGACTTTATCATCGTCGGAACCGGAGCCGGAGGGCTGGTCGCGGCGCTGCATGCCGCCGAGCATGGCAAGGTGGTCATGATCACCAAGCGCGGGGCGCTGGACTCCAACTCAAACTGGGCGCAGGGCGGAATCGCCTGCGTGACGGCGGAGAATGACTCCATCGAAAAGCACGTCAGCGACACCCTCATCGCCGGCGCGGGCCTGTGCAAAGAGGATGCGGTGCGCACGATCGTGAGCGAAGGGCCGGCACGCATTGCCGATCTGGTGAAGTGGGGGGTGCATTTCGACCAGCGGGAGGCGGTGAACGGACACTTGGAATTTGACCTGACCCGGGAGGGCGGTCATACGGCCCGGCGTGTGCTGCATGCGGCGGATGCCACGGGGCGGGAGATCACTGAAAAGCTGCTGGCCACCGTGCGGGCCAATCCGAACATCAAGATCTACGAAAACCATTACGCCATCGACATCCTGACGACGGCCAAGCTGGGGCTGGTCTCCGAGGACCGGGTTCTGGGGCTGTATGTGCTGGATGAAGGGAGCGGGGCGGTTTACACCTTCCGTTCGGACCGGGTGATCCTCGCGACCGGGGGCTGCGGGCGAGTCTATTTATACACGACCAACCCACGCGTGGCGACGGGCGACGGCGTGGCCATGGCTTGGCGCGCGGGGGCGACGATCTCGGACATGGAGTTCATCCAGTTCCACCCCACCTGCTTGTATCATCCACAGAATCGCTCGTTCCTGATCAGCGAGGCGATGCGGGGTGAGGGGGCGCGGCTGATTGGCAAGGACGGGCAGGAGTTCATGCAGCGCTACGACGCGCGCGGCTCGCTGGCGCCGCGTGACATTGTGGCACGGGCGATCGACCATGAGATCAAGAAGACCGGCGGCCCCTGCGTCTATCTGGACATCAGCCACCGGCCGGCGGAGTTCATCGCGAGTCATTTCCCGAACATTCAGAAAGCCTGTCTGGACGTGGGGATCGACATCACGAAAGAGCCGATCCCTGTAGTGCCAGCGGCTCATTATCAATGCGGCGGGGTGCTTACGGATGTGAACGGAGCCACCAGCATCCGCGGCCTGTGCGCCGTGGGGGAGGTGGGCTGCACGGGGCTGCACGGGGCCAACCGTCTGGCAAGCAATTCACTACTGGAGTGCTGCGTGACGGCGCAGCGGGCCGTGGCGCACCTGATTAAAAAGATCCCGCCGGGGAAAGTGGCCGAGCAAAGCTACGAACTGCGGCCATGGGAGACCAGCGGCGTGGTGGAAAACGACGAACTGGTGGTCATTTACCACAACTGGGACGAAATCCGCCGCCTGATGTGGGACTACGTCTCGATCGTGCGCACCAACAAGCGCCTGCAGCGTGCGGCAGCGCGCCTGCGCAACCTAAAGCGGGAGGTGCAGGAGTTTTACTGGAGCAACCACGTGACCAGCGAGATCCTGGAACTGCGCAATCTGGTGGAGACCGCTTCTTTGATCGTGGAATGCGCCATCCGGCGGCACGAAAGCCGGGGGCTGCATTACACGCTCGACTATCCCAAAGTGGACGACACCCGCCCGCCGCAAGACTCCACACTGCGCC
Organism: Prosthecobacter sp.; assembly: GCF_044226605.1. GTDB lineage: Bacteria > Verrucomicrobiota > Verrucomicrobiia > Verrucomicrobiales > Verrucomicrobiaceae > Prosthecobacter. Next base: position 143,210 of record NZ_JBGAGS010000013.1, read on the forward strand.
GTTATTGAGGCGTTTTGCTACCTCCCAAGGTGGGGCGGAAAGAAGCAATTTCGACATTTTGAACACGCTTCAGGCGCCTGTGTCCGAATGATCTGCGCTGCAATCGAGGTGGGAATGTCCAGTCAAACCTGCCTGTTTGAAGCGAATCCAACCCTTGAATTACAGATTGCAGTTTACCCTGTGAATCTGCTACATTTACCGTAAACCGGTCCCCCCACCCATGCCCGTCAATCGCGTCATCAAGCCATTGATCGTCGCCGCGTCCCTCGCGACGGCGGTTTCGGCAATTGGACAGGGAGCCTCCAAGGTAACGGCCACGGGTGCTGCGGCGGCCTTAAAAAAAGGCGGCTCGGGCTCGGCGGGAGGCACGGCTACGAAAAGCAAAACCCCGGCCAGCCCGCCAGTGGTGAGCCGGCCGGTGTCTCAGCCCCCTCCGCCCCGCTCCCCTGCGCCTGCAGTGCCGAGTTTCAACGCAAACGCCATGCCCCATCTGGGTTACGCCCGGTATCCATGGAAGCTGGACATTGTGGCCACGGTGTTCTGGGTGGGAGAAGAACCCACGGAAAACAATCCGACTCCCAACGACAAAAGCTCCTGGGATACGCAGTGGATGCAAAACTATGGCGGGTATGACGATCCGGACCCTGCAAAGCGGAAGGAGAACTTCACGCCGATGGGATTCACGCCGAAGCAGAACCCCTTCTATGTGGCCCTGCCCTACAACGATGTGATCGACTACGACTCCCACAAGCCGGAGGCGTCCCGGGTGATCCCGTGGTTCAAGCAGAAGTTTGTGCGTTCCGGCAAGACCGTGCTGAAGGGGCAGTGGATCGCCATCCGCTATGGCAACCGCGTCTGCTATGCCCAGTGGGAAGACTGTGGGCCGTTCGTGACCGATGACCACGAGTATGTGTTTGGCAACTCACGGCCGAAGAACACTAACAACCGTGGCGCGGGCCTGGACATCTCCCCGGCAGTGCGTGACTACCTGGGCATCTCCAGCAGCGGACGCTGCGACTGGCGTTTTGTGGACGTGAGCGAAGTTCCCGCCGGCCCCTGGCGCAGTCTGGGGAGCAACAATCATTTTGTGACGCAGCAGAAGGTCGAAAAGGCACGCGAGCACACGGAAATCTCCAACCGGCTGGAAGAACTGCGCAAGATGCGCGACGCCTACTTCCAGCAGGGCGGCAACGGGGCAGGGCGCTGAGCGTAAAGGACGTTGGGAGCCGCCCGCTGCTGACGATCAGCGCGGCGGATTTTGGAAATCGAGCCTGCCGTTGGTGAACACAAAGGGCAGGGAGGCTCCGGTATTGCCACTGAACTCTGAGGCGGGGTGGACCTCGATGGAGCGTCCCGTACCGGTCTTGGGCTGGTTGGTGCAATCCTGGACGTAGATGACGGCATCCAGCGGAGCTTTGGCCAGGAGCTTTGGTTCCGGCTCGCCGAAGGTGCATTTTTCAAAGACACAGTTCTTGGTGGCGAGCGCGAAGCTTTCAGGGACGCGGCAGTTGATGAAGCGGCAGTTTTGAATGGTGAGCCAGTCCTTGCCGACCTCTTCACTGGCGTCCTCCTTGAACAGGACGGGGTTCAGATCGATGTCCTGGAGGGTGCAGGATTCGAGCTTCATGCCCACGTCTCCCAGCTTCCAGTTCTGCATGAACGAGCCTGTGATCACACAGTTGGTGAAGTGCCATTTGCTGCTGAAAAGGGCGATGTACCACACCCCTTCCTTGGCGAAGATGCAGTCCTGGAACACGCTGTCTCGTGCTGCGAAGCTGCCACCGAGGTCGGCAGTGATCTTGACGTCCTGGAAACGGCCGCCCACTCCCTGCCATGAGCCTTCACGCAGATGAAAGCGCACGTTTTCGATGCGCATGCCCGGCTGGCTGACGACATCACCGCGCTGTTCATCGTTTTGCGCATTGTTTCTGCCTGCAGCACCAATATCAATGCGGCGCAGTGGACGATAGGTGCCCGCAGGAATGGTGAGCTTTCCAGTCCACACGGCTTTGTTCAGCAGGGGCTCGCGCATTTGAGGTGCGCTGGAGACCTGGTCCTCCAGCGTCTGAAGATCCAAGACCTTCGCCTTCACGGATTTGATCGTGACCGGGTGTTTGAAGGGGAAAATCTCCAGCGGGTTGTTCACCCGGGAGTAGTCGCCGAAATGCAGGAAGCGGCGTTTTCCATCCACCGAAATGCTCTGCATGTGTGGCAGAATGCGCCAGTGGATGGTGACGAAAGTGTCTTCCGGAATGCGTCCCAATCCGGGCAGATGGTGGGCGCCTCCGGGATCACTGTCGATGCGGAGTTCGCTCGGGTTGGTCTCCCAGTTGAAGATCAACTGCTTGGCGGTATAGGCCAGGCGCAGATCATCTTTTCTCGTTTTCACCACGAGAGTGAATTCCACGGGCGGCTTGAATGAACCCGCCGTGGTGAAGCGCGCAGGCTTTTCCAGCACGACCTCTTTTCCGCCCGGCAGGAGTTCCCTGGCCTCATTGAACAGATCGGCGCGTTCACGCCCGAGACTGGCGAGCCGCGCACTGGCAAGCTGGGCGTCTTCGAGCTTGGAGGCCTTGGTCCATTCCGCCTGCTCTCCTTTCAGGACGTCTTCGTATTTCTGAAACAGACTGTTGATGCCGGTGAGACGCGCGCTCTCGATCGGACGCAGGCTGTTGCGGTAGGTGGCGCGCAAGGTCTTCAAAGTCGCGGGGAGATCAGACTCGTCCTCGGCAGGCAGCGGACTCTGGCTGCTGATGCGCTGCTTTTCCTCGCGTAAAGCCAGCGCCTCTTCCAGGTGGGCGGACGTCATGGCTGCGGACTGGGCACGCTCCAAAGCGGCGAGATACTTGGTGTTCAAGTCTGCCAGTGCGGTGCGGTGAACGGCCAGGACATCGCGCTCCAGGGCTGCGTGGAAGCTGGTGTCCAGCTCGCGCAGGCGCTTTGCGCCCTCGCTTTCAGCCACGGGTGGTGGCTGCACAGCGGGCCTGACTGGCTGCGAGGGCGGGCCATCCCATTCCAGGAGGAAGGCGCGTCCGCCGGCCTCGCTGCCCACGCCCCAGTGAGTCAGGGCGGGGCCTTTCATGTCGAGTTTAAGAATGAGCTTTTTCTCCGGATCGGCGGTGGCAGCCGCAGGATCGTTCCAATGAGTGTATTCAAAGGCTTCGTCGGTGACCCACTTCCACACCCCCTTTTCGCGCACGCCGCCGAGGGTGGCGTGCAACAGGCTGACCTGCTTCAAGAAAGGCGGCATCGTTTTGTCCATCCAGTCCTGCTCCTCCTGGCTGTTGATGGTGGCCAGATGGGCGCCAAGGCTTAGCGCATGTTTTTGGGCGTCGGCCTGGTTCCTGCCTTCGCCGACGAGCTGGTAGAAGTGCCCCTTGAACTCCATCACCGGCATGGTGGACCAGGGGCTGCCTTTGGGGGCCCTGGGGTTCACCGAAGGCACGGCGGTCCCGGGCGTGACGGCAAGGGCCGGCTTTTTGCCAGCGGGGGGGGGAACTGGCTTGGATGTTCCCGGCTCGTTCTCATCGGCAGGGCGGGGTGCTTCAGCCGTCGTTCCAGAAGCTGCAGGTGGTGCCTCCGAAGGCCGCAAGAAAAAGGCGGCGCCGCCCGCGAGAACGATGACGGCAGCAGCGATCATGCCCCAGGGCGTCGGTGGCTTGGGCGGTGGAGGCGGTGGCAGGCGGGGCTGCATGCCACCTTGGGGCGCCTGCCGGGCCGGCTTGGCCTTGGCAACCGGGACGGTGAGGATTTGATCCAGGTCCCGCCGGATCTCGCGGGCGGTCTGGTAGCGTCTGCTCAGGTCATGCTCCATGGCCTTGAGCACAATGGCGTCGTAGCGTTTGTCGCAGCCGATTTTCTCGCTGGGAAGCTGAAAGCTGCCGCGCGGGATTTTACCGGTGAGCATGTTGTAGAGCATCACGCCCACGGCGTAGAGATCGGCACGGCCATCGACCGGCATGCCAATGATCAGCACTTCGGGAGCCACGTAGTCCGGAGTTCCCATGGTGGTGCCTTCCTCGGTAAGGAAGCCGCCCTGGCTGGGATCGTGCACGCTGGCCAGGCCGAAGTCCGCCACCTTCACGGCTCCTTCCATGTTGATGAGGATGTTGGCCGGTTTGATGTCGCGGTGAATGACACCATGCTCATGCGCGTAGGCCAGCGCGTCACAAACGTGAGCGGTGATGGCCAGGGCGTGCTCCACCGGGAGCTTGCCCTGCGCATGAATCATTTTGAAGACATCGGTGCCGTCGATGTACTCCATGACGATGTAGAGAAGGCCGTCGCGCGTCTCTCCGAAATCATACACCGCCACGATGGCCGGATGATTCACCTTGGCCATGGTGCGCGCCTCGTTCTTGAAGCGGGTGATGTACTCGGCCTCTCCCTCCGCCACTTGTGGCGGCAGAACCTTGATGGCGACGAGCCGGTCGAGCGATATCTGGCGCGCTTTGTACACCGCGCCCATGCCACCGCAGCCGATCATTTCCCATTGATCATACTGAGGCAGAATGGCTTCCAGATGATCCGGTGCCGGAGGTGTCCACCCCGCGCCGCCGGCGGCAGCAGGGCGTTGGGGATTTTCATTCATGTCCGGCTGAAACGCTCATTAAGTGGGAAAACGTAACTGGCGGTTCATCTATTGGGAATCAAAAAATCAAATCAGACCACGGCGTGCGAGCGATTCTTCCATGGCACGGTCGATCAGCATGACGGCGAGAGACTGAGTGGCGTCGTCCAGCAGTTGCGTGGCGGCCTTCAGGGCTTTCGCATCGTGATCGGTAGCAGCGAGCAGGGCACGCACGGCAGCGGCCTGGCTGATGACACCGGCTTTTTCCTCGCTGCTAAGCGCATCGCCTAGCTGCGAGAGGGCCGCGTCGACGGCGGGAAGGAGTTCCTCGGCCTTGAGCCGCGCTTCGGTCCAGATGCGTTCATTCATGTCTTCGAACGCGAAATCCACGCTCTCGGCGATCATCTGCTCCACGCGTTCGTCGGCCACATCCACGGCGGTGCCGGTGATTTGCAAGGTGGTGTCCTTATTCGTGGCGGTGTCCCGGGCCAGCACGTGAAGGATGCCGTCGGCATCGATGCTGAACTGCACGCCCACACGCGCGCTGCCTTTGGGGCCCGCGGGAAAGGGGACCTCGATGCGACCGAGCTCCCAGTTGTCCTTCGCCAGTTCGCGCTCGCCTTGGAGAATACGGATGAGCATGCTGTCCTGATTGGCCACGGCATTCGTAAACATCTCGCCGGCCTTTGCAGGAATCGTCGTGTTGCGCGGAATGATGATGTTCATCAGCCCGCCGAAGGTTTCGATACCGAGGGAGAGCGGCGTGACATCCAGCAGCAGCACCTGACGCAGGCTTCCACCGAGAATGCCCGCCTGAATGGTGGCGCCGAGGGCGATCGCTTCGTCCGGATTCTGCGAGGTGTTCGGCTCGCGGTCGAAGAGCTCGCGCACGTAGTCACGCACCAAGGGCATGCGCGTGCTGCCGCCGACGAGGATGACTTCATCAAGCTCCTCCGCTTTGATGCCTGCATCGCTCAAAGCACGCAGGCAGTGGCTGCGTGTGCGCTCGATCCAGGGACGGGCGATTTTTTCCAAATCGGCGCGGGTGATGTCGAGGCCGTTGTAGGAAGCGGTGTCATCGGTGGAGAGACGTTTCTTGACGGCTTCCGCCGCTTCGATGACGCGTATGTCGTTAGCCGGGAGCTTTAAACGCTCCGCGATGAATTCGGCCAGCAGGCGGTCGATGTCATCGCCACCAAGCTGGGTGTCGCCGGCGGTGGAGAGCACCTGGAAAGTGCCATCGCGCATTTCGAGCACGGAGATGTCAAAAGTGCCGCCGCCGAGGTCATAGACGGCGATCTTTTGGTGCTCGGAGAGTTTGTCCAAGCCATAGGCAAGCGCCGCCGCCGTGGGCTCGCTGAGGATGCGCAGCACTTCGAGGCCCGCGAGTTCGCCGGCACGCTTGGTGGCATTGCGCTGGGCGTCGTTGAAATAAGCGGGCACGGTGATAACGGCCTGCGAGACCGACTGCTCCAGCGCCCGCTCGGCGACGGCCTTTAGATGCTTGAGGATCTCCGCAGAAACTTCGACGGGGGAGGTTTTCAGTTCGCTGAGAGAATACGGCGGCGACCACCCGGCCTCACCCGGACGGCGGCCAATGAGACGCTTCACCGAGGTGATGGTGCGCGTGGGATGCAGGGCACGCTGGCGCAAAGCCACAGCCCCGACCGCGATGCTGCCATCCGCGGCCATGCAAACGGCGCTGGGCGTGCTGCGGCTACCGTTTTCATCGGCCAGGAGAATGGGAAAGCCGCTATCCACCACACCGACGAGGGAGTTGGTGGTGCCGAGATCGATGCCGAGGATGGGAGAGGAAGGATTCAACGTTGCAAGAGGTTCACACGGGTGGGCTTGCTAAACACTGCGCTTTGGCCAAAATCAAATCATGGAATTACTGACCCAAGGACTGAACGCAGGCGTGCACCTCATGGAAAACCAGATCGCGGAGGCGGCGATGCAACTCGTGGATGCTGCCGTGACGGCTGCGGCCAAGGCGGATTTCCTGCGTGCGCTGGCCAGAAAAGGCGAGACGCCGGAGGAGATTGCGCTGTTTGTGAAGGAGTTTTTGAAACTGGCGGTCGATCCGGGCCTTGATCGTGCAAAGCTGCCGGGGCCGATGCTGGATGTCGTGGGCACGGGCGGGGATCAGCTGCACCTTTTCAACGTCTCAAGCACGGCCATGTTCATCCTGGCTGCCGGCGGGGTGTGTGTGACGAAGCATGGCAACCGCGGCATCACCTCCAAGGCAGGCGGTGCGGACGTGCTGGAGGCGCTGGGCATCAAGATCGATCTGCCGAAGGAAAAAGTGGTCGCAGGCATCCAGAGCATTGGCCTCGGGTTCTTCTTTGCGCCGCTGTATCATCCCACGTTCAAAGCGGTGGCGGAAGCGCGCAAGCTGCTCGCGGCGGAGGGGCAGCGCTCCATTTTCAATGTGCTGGGGCCGCTGCTGAATCCAGGGCGGCCGGACTACCAGCTGATCGGTGTGTTTGATCCGAAGCTGACGCGGGCCTTCGGCGAGATCCTGGTGCAGCTGGGCCGCAAAGGCGCCTGGGTGGTTCATGGCACGGCGGCGGACGGGCAGGGGATGGACGAACTCTCCACGCTGGGGGTGAATGATGTCTGCCAGGTGAGCGCGGGGAAACTCAACGAGACCAAGGTTGATCCCAAGGCGCTGGGTTTCGGCAAGGCCGTGCTGGAAGATCTGGTGGGCGGGGACGCAACGGAGAATGCCGCCATTCTTGAAGGCGTGCTGGCCGGAACGATCAAGGGGGCCAAGCGCGACATCGCGGTGCTCAATGCTGCGGCAGGATTTGTCATTACGGGGAAGGCGCCAGAACTCTCTGCGGGGAAGGCTCTGGCCGAGGAGCTTTTGGATCGTGGTGCGGCCCATGCCAAGCTGCGGGCCATGCAGGATCTGGTCTAGGGCCCAATTCCTGCAAGACAGGCGGGGGAAAGATGTTAAGTTATCCTAATAATCTTGTCGCCTGTCCATGCCTCACCCCAGTGAACTGCTCCAGCACGCTCAGAAGGTGCCCCACACCATGTGGGCCTCCATCGCGATCGTGGGCTTCTTTGCGTTCGCGGCGGGGCTGGCGTTTGCGAAGGGGGTGGTGCAGCAGATCATCAATGTGGCCACGCTGGCGCTGTGCGCAGCGGCGGCGTGGTATGTGTACATGCACCGGACGGTGATTTTTGGCGCGGCGGGGATGCAGATCACGACCAACCGCATGGTCATCGCCTCTCTGATTGCAGCCGGGATGATGTTTGCCGTGTGCAAGGTGGGGAAGTCTTTCCTGGCTGCCTTTGGTCTGTTCAGGCTGCTGGGCGGGTTGACGGGGTGGAAAGGGTTGATCGTGAGCTTCCTCCCCTCTGGCGCTCTGATGTGGATGGGCAGCGTGGCACTCCGCATCGTGGGCAGCCTCTATGGCATGGAAAACGCTGCGGAGATTGTGAAAAAGGGCGGCGAGATTGAGAGTCAGGCGAAGTCCATTTTTTACAGCCTGAGCCAGAAGATCGACAACAGCGCCTTCGGCGGTGTGGCCAAGTGGATGGATCCTTATGACATCAAGCCGACGGCGAATCTGGCGCGGCTGCTGATCCTGTGGCCTGAAGGGAGCATGTGGCAGCGCCTCGCCGCGCAAAGCCCGGCCACGGCCAATGCGCTGAACAACAAGATGGTCTATGAACTGGGCTATGATCCAGATGTGAGGAAGGCCATTGCGAGCAGGGATTTCGCGGGGCTGATGCAGCTGCCCAAGGTCGAGAAAGTGGCGAACCACCCCGACCTGCGGCCCATCTTTGCCAGCATGGAACTGGAGCAGGCCATGGACTCCGTGGTATACCGCCAGCCACCGCCCCCGCAGCCGGTGAGGATGCATTGAGCAGCCAAAAAAACCGCCAACGGCACGTTGCCCCGGGCGTGGCTCTCGCTTTGATCTTCCGCCACTCGTCCTTTTCTTTTCCGCATGCCCAAATACATCGTCACCATCGGCCTTGAAGTTCACGCGCAGCTCACGACGCGCAGCAAGATGTTCTGCGCCTGCCCGGTGGAGTATGGGGCGGAGCCAAACACCCACACCTGCCCCACCTGCCTGGGCCTGCCAGGTGCGCTGCCGGTGCTGAACCAGGCGGCCATCGAGAAAACCATCCTCACGGGGCTCATGCTGGGCTGCACCACGCCGCCGGTGGTGAACTGGGATCGCAAAAACTATTTCTACCCGGACATGCCGAAGAACTACCAGATCACGCAGATGCCCTTCCCGCTCTGCCTGGGCGGCGGTGTGCCGCTGTATGATCTGGCGTACCCGAAGGACGCGCAGAAGAGCATCGCCAATCCTGGCAAGGTGGTGAAGCTCACGCGCATCCACCTTGAGGAGGACGTGGGCAAGTCCACGCACTACGACAAGTTCAGCGCGCTGGATTTCAACCGCGCCGGCACGCCGCTGATGGAGATCGTCAGCGAGCCGGACATCGACAGCGCCGAGGAGGCCTTCGCCTACATCACCAGCCTGCGGCAGATCCTCATCTACGGCGGTGTCAGCGATGCCGACATGGAGAAGGGCAACCTGCGCTGCGACGTGAACATTTCCGTGCGCCCCGAAGGCCAGAAGGAGCTGGGCACCAAGATCGAACTGAAGAACATCAACTCGATGTCCGCCGTGCGTCGTGCCATCAAGGCGGAGACCGAGCGTCAGATCGATGTGTTGGAAGGTCGCAACCCCGAGAAACTGGTGCAGAGCACCCGTCGCTGGGACGATGACCGTGGCGAGACGACCCTGATGCGCTCGAAGGAAGATGCGCACGACTACCGCTACTTCCCCGATCCTGATCTGCTCCCGGTGCGCACGGCGGACCTTGTGGCCAAGATGCGGTCGCAGGTGCCAGAACTGCCGCATGAGAAGCGCGCACGCTTTGAAAAAGACTACGGCTGCAGCGCCTACGATGCAGGTGTGCTCTCGAGCGAAAAAGAACTCGCCGCCTGGTATGAAGCGGCTGTGGCTGCCGACACGGCGGTGCCGGCCAAGAAAGTCGCCAACTGGGTGATCAATGATCTGCTGGGCGTGCTGAACGAGCGCAGTCTGAGCATCGGCGACTGCCCGGTGAAACCGGACGCGCTGAGCGCCCTTGTGGCCACCGTTGAAGCGGGCAAAATTTCCAACAACCAGGCCAAGGAAGTGTTCGCCGAGATGTTCGAGAGCGGCAAACCAGCCGCCGAGATCATCAAGGCCAAGGGCTTCGAGCAGGTCAGTGATACGGGCGCCCTGGAGGCAATCGTGGAAAAAATCCTCGCGGACAACCCTGCCAAGGTGGCTGAAGTACAAGCCGGCAACGAGAAAGCCATGAACTGGTTCACCGGCCAGGCCATGAAGGCCAGCCAAGGCAAGGCGAACCCGAAGATGGTGACGGAGATTGTAAGGAAGAAGGTGCTGGGGTGAGCCCCAACGCACAAACCCCTTGCATCCCACCCGGTGGCTGCTACCCTCTCCGCCCCTTTTCAGAACACTCAGCCCAATTTTAGAATCATGTCCCAGCATAGCAGCCTCAAGTCCTCCGGCTCCGTCGGCACCAAGCGCAGTGTCCTGAAGCGTGGTGAGCGCGTCAAGCTTCTCAAGGCCCGTGGCCAGTGGAAGGAAGGCCGTCTGCCGACCAATCTGCCAAAGACCAAGCCGGAATAAGGCTTTCCCGTGCGTCTTAACCGATATCTGAGCCAGTGCGGCGTGGCATCACGCCGCGGCGCTGAGGAGATCATCCTCAGCGGACGTGTGTCGATCAACGGCCACATCGTCACCGAGCTGGCCACCCAGGTGCAGCCTGAGGACAAAGTCGTTGTCGATGGCTCATCGGTACGCACCGAGACGCCTGTCGTGCTCGTTTTGAACAAGCCGAAAGGCTACATCTGCTCCCGTGGCGACAAGCACGAGCGGATGACGATTTACGATCTCCTCCCGCTCAAGTACCAGAACCTGCACCACGTGGGCCGTCTGGACAAAGACAGCGAAGGCCTCATTCTCCTGACCAATCGCGGAGATCTTTCCCATCGGCTCATTCATCCGAGCCAGGGCGCGGAGAAGGAATACGAAGTGGTGGTGGACCAGGCGCTGAACGCTGAAGTCATGGCCAAGCTCGTCAAAGGCATGATGACCGAAGAGGGTTTTGCCCGGGCCGAACGCACCTGGATGGACACCGATTACCGCGCGCACATCGTGCTGAAGATGGGGCTGAAGCGGCAGATCCGCATCATGCTCTACCAGCTTGGCTACGAAGTGACACGTCTGACCCGCGTCCGCATTGGCTGGCTGAAGCTCCATGGCCTGGCCAAGGGTGCCTACAAAGAACTCACGCCCACGGAAATCGAACGCTTCTTCAAGGAAGAGTCCAAGCCGAAGCTGGAGCGCAAGCCCGCAGGCGCAGGCGAAGACGACGGCATCGAAGATCACCGCCCGGCACGGAAACGTGCAGCCGAGTCCCGTGGGCCGCGCAGCTTCAAGCCCGGCGCTGGCAAAAAGAGCGGCCCTCCAGGTCGCTTCTCCGAAGAAGGTGGAAAGCCCTCCGGCTTCCGGCCCAAGTCCAAGTTCAGCCCGCGCTCACGCTCAGGCGAAACGGGGCAGGACGAAAGACCACGGGGGCGTTCAGGTCCGCCAGCTCGCCGTCCAGCTCCACGGGGGCCTCGCCGAGGTCCGTCGTCACGGTAAATTCGCTCGTCTGGATGTAGTCCAGGTATTCGCACTCCTGGTAGCCGCCCAGCAGCATGCCACGTAGCAGCTGAATGAACTCCATGCCACCGAGGCCACGGAAGATGAGGAGGTCGAGCTTGCCGTCAGTATTTGACGCATCGCGGAAGAGCGGAAACGGGCCGCCGTAGTGCCTGCCATTGCCCACCAGGACCACAGTCCCTAACAGGGGAGCTTTGCCCTCGATCTGCACACTCAGCGTCGGCGGCGTGCGCATCAGCACGTTCACCGCGCTCATCACGTAACTCAGAGGGCCGTATTTTTTCTTCGCCTCCCAGGAGGTCTCCTGCACGATCTGGGCGTCCAGGCCCACGCCCGCGAGCTGGGCAAAGTACATGTCATTGGCCATCCAGAGATCCACCTCGCGTTTCTGGCCGCTCGAGATCTCGCGCCAGCAGGCCTCAATGTCGCGTCCCGGAAGCTTTAGCTCCACGGAAAAAACATTCATCGTTCCCAGAGGCAAAACACCGAGCGCCGTGTGCTTTTCTCCCGGCTTGCGTCGGGCATTGGCGCGGCAGATGCCCTGAAGGACCTCGTTCATGGTGCCGTCACCGCCCGCGGAAACGACAAGGGCGTGCCCCGCCTCCGCCAGTTGTTCGGCGATCGCGGACGCATCTCCGGGACCTTTGGTGAGGTGCAGCTCCGGTTCCGGAGACAGCCTGCGCAGCGTGTCTTCCAGGCTGGCGGCCTTCGTGCTGCGGGCGGCGGGATTCAGAATGACCGGGATGGGCATGAGGGCGGCATTGATGACACGTTGCGACGACTTCGCAAAGTCTCATGCCAGCCCGCTTGTGAAACTTTTCACAAATTGCGGTTGCCCCTCCGCATGCGGCTCCGATAATCCGGCTTAAGCCCCCTTTTCCCCTTCGCTCATGCCTGCCCCCGCCGAAGCTCCCGCTCCTGTCGCCGCCCCGACGCCTGCCGACCTCGTGAATGTGCAGATCGACGGCGTCTGGCACAAATTCCCCAAAGGCATGCGCATGATCGAAGCGTGCAAGCAGGCCAAGCAGGAAGTGCCGCACTACTGCTACCACCCCAAGCTCTCCTCCCCCGGCAACTGCCGCATGTGCCTCGTGGAGATGGGCATGCCCCCGCGTCCGGCTCCCGGTACCGAGCCGGAGAAGGACGAACACGGCATGCCAAAGATCGGCTGGATGCCGCGCCCCGTCATCGCCTGCGCGAACACCATCGCGGAAGGCATGGGCATCCGTACCAACTCCGTCCTCACCCAGGAATGCCGCAAGGGCGTGATGGAGTTCCTCCTCATCAATCATCCCCTCGACTGCCCCATCTGCGATCAGGCCGGCGAATGCCGCCTCCAGGAGTTCAGCGTGGAGCACGGCAAAGGCGAGAGCCGCTTCCGCGAAGACAAAGTCAAGAAGCCCAAGAACGTCGATATCGGCCCGCGCGTGCGTCTCGATGACGAGCGCTGCATCATGTGCAGCCGCTGCATCCGCTTCACCGCCGAGATCGCCGACGAGCCTGTGCTCGGCTTCACCGAGCGCGGCAGCTTCACCACGCTGGCCGTGCACCCTGGCAAGCGCCTGGAGCACAACTACTCGCTCAATACCGTGGACATCTGCCCGGTGGGCGCCCTCACCTCCAATGACTTCCGCTTCCAGCAGCGCGTGTGGTTCCTCAAGGAAACGAACAGCATCTGCACCGGCTGCGGCCGTGGCTGCAACATGGAGATCGGCGCCCGTGGTGACGCGATTTACCGCCAGACGCCGCGTGACAACAACGACGTCAATTCCAGCTGGATGTGCGACAGCGGCCGCCTGGATTTCCATTTCGTGAACAGCGAGTTCCGCCTCACCGACCCGATGACAAAGTCCGGTGGTAAACACCAGATCGCCAGCTGGAAGGCAGCGCTCAGCTCCATCGCCACCGCCCTCGCCGGCAAGAAGGGCGAGGAGATCGCCATCATCGCCAGCGCGCGCATGACGAATGAAGAGCTGTTCTTTGTGAAGCATCTGGCTGCGCAGCTCGGCACCACCAATCTGGACGTCATCCCCCGCACCGGCGGCGCTGACAACTACCTGCACGCCGACGACCTCAATCCGAACACCAACGGCGCCAAGCTCATCCTCGGCATCGAGCCCGGAGCGAAGCTCGCCGAGATCACCGAACTCATGAGCCGCGGCCGTCTGCGCGTCGTCCTCGCCCTGGGTGAAAATCTCCTAAAGGTGGGCTTCTCCCAGCGTGACCTGGAAAAAGTGCCCTTCATCGCCTCCCTGCACATCCTGGCCAATGCGAGCGCTGAGCTCAGCGATGTGGTTCTTCCCGGCTCTGCCTACGCAGAAAAGCGCGGCAGCATGATCAATGTCACCGGCCGCCTCCAGCGCCTGAACAAGGCCGTCAAAATCCCCGGCAACGCCCACGACACCTGGGAAATCCTGCGCGACCTCATCGTCGCCTGCGGCGGTTCCAACGGCATCCACACCGTGGAGGACGTCTTCAAGCGCCTCAGCGCCGAAGTGCCCGCCCTGAACGGCCTCACGTTCTCGAAGATCGGTGATCTCGGTGTGCAGGTGCTCGAAACCGCCGAGAAGATCCCGCTGCTGGAGCGCGAAAAAGAGCGCAAGGCCAAGGGCATCATCGTCGGGTAACAGACCTGCGTCAGGCCTTCGCAACCCTGCCTTGTCATGAAGCCTTCCGCCACGCAGTCAATTCTTGCGGGGCTGGTCGGCACGGCCCTGTTCGGCTGGGTCATGCTGTCGTTGTTCGTCCTCGATCCTCCCGGAAAGCTGACGAACGCCGATTTGAAAACCATGTCTGGCAAAGTGGTGAAGGTGGAGAAAACGAAGGGCAAAGGCGGCGGAATGCTGGACTTGTGGATTGCAGGGCAGGACGTGCCGTTTCGTGCCATCGATGGTCCTTATCCGCGCAGCTTTGACGCCGGAGTACTGGAGAGACTGCTGCCAGGTGCGGAAGCCCGCGTGAGCGTCCGGAGCGCTGACATGACCGCTCCGCGCCGCAATCTGGCGCAGAACCAGCTTTTCTATCCCTTCGTCGCTCTCGATGTGGACGGCAAAGCCGCGCTGACCCTTGAAGCCTACAATCAGTGGTCCGTGGACAATCAGAAAGTCGCGAAGTGGTTCCTGCCCCTGATGTTTGGCGCGAGCCTCTATCTTTTGATCGCAGGCATCCGGACCCACCGCACTCAGCCAATGGCTTATTAAGCAGTGAGCCACAGAGTTATGGCAATGCACGTAGGTGTTCTGCTATGTTCCACTCCATGCGTCTGAATTTCGTGCTTTGGTGTTTGCCCGCTTTGTTGTGCACCTCGATTGCCCGAGGGCATTCGGCTGCTTTGGAGGAATACCCCGAACGATTTCCCGGCAAGACACTGCAGGCCATCGTACGTGAGTGGGAGCCACCGGCAGAGGACGGCCGGGATGAAAACTCGCTGCTCAATGCGGTTCTGCAGCTGGCCTACCAGTGGACGAAGCTGCCGACGGACGAACTGAAACAACGCACGGCTAGACTGCTGGAGGAAAACCGCCGCGGTGAGTATCGCAAGCGTTTCGCCAACGTCCTGCATGAGATGGAGGAGCTTGCCGCCCAGGGAGAAGCGGGCCATTCCGAGGAGGTGGCGGATTATCTGGACTGGCGCATGGAGCATCTGAGCTCAGATGACGGCTACTTTGACAAGATGCCTTCCGGCAGCTGGGATGAAACCAGGCAAAAGGCCGAGGAACGGACGCGGCAATGGGAAAGCGAGCGCAACAAAGCCATGTCAGAAATCCGTGTGAAGGCGGAGACAGCTCCAGCAGTATTGCGGCCGCACTGGCTGGTGCAGTGCGGTGCCATGGAGTTTCACCACCGGCGCTATTTGCTGGCGGCGGACTACTTTGGAAGAGTGTGCGAGGCCTATCCTGAACATTCACGCACAGAAGTGGCGGTGCTGATGCTGGCGCGGATGAAGTTTGATGAGTGGAAGCAGGAGCGCCAGAACTGGCAGCGTGATGAAACCAAGGTGCGCCGAATGGAAAACGAGGCGGAGGAGGGATTTGAGAACTACCTCAAACGCTATCCCAAGGGGCGGTTCACCGCGGACGCCATTGGCTGGCAGGGTGGCATCATGCGTGAGCGGGGCTACCTAGGCGGCGCAATGGAGAAATTTTTGCTCCAGGCACAAACGCCCGGACATCCAGAAATCCGCCGCCGGGCCTTTCAGCAGATCGAGTGGCTGCTGCGCGACTTTATCGAGCGTCCGGACCAGCTGGATGAATATCAGTTTCCATGGGCCAAGGTCGCCGCCGAACCCTGCGTTGCGCTGCGGATGGGCTATTTCATGCTCGACTGCGAAGGGGAAACCGACCTCGGTGCGCTCATGCAGCGGAGGTCAGGCGGAGACCATCGGGTGCTGGAATCACTTGTCCCCCGGCTTGCCGCGATCCGTGCGGCGGCGAAACCAATGTGGAAGAGGTTTGATGCGGCGCTGGCCGCCAACGACGCGGCGTACCGGGGAAGCCGGAGCATCGTTCGCGATGTGCTGCATGCGTGGTCGGCCGTGGTGCGTGGCGAGGCTGGTCTGGTGGCCGGACTGGTGCAGGAGCGGAAGCAGGGCGCAGGTGCGGACGATGCCCTGCTGGTGCGGGCCATCGCGCGATTGAAAATGGGAAACGCCAGCGAAGCCATTCGTGGCCTGGACCTGCTGGATGAATCCTGTCCGCAGTCACCGCTGCGGAGAGGTGGTGATCTACGTCGCGTGGACGCCTGGCTGGAACTGCACCAGCCCGCAGTGGCGATCACCTTGCTGTGGAATTCCACCAAAGAAACGGCGGTGTGGAAGGAGGAAATTGAGGAGAGGCCGCCGCTGCATTTGAGCGGAGAAGTGGACCAGCGCATGTCGGCCCTTTTGACCTTCGCCCCTTTGCCTGAGCTTGAGAAAGCGGCTCTCGCCGACGGCGTGACGCCAGGTTTGAAAACCGCGCTGCGTTGCGCCCTGCGTGTGCGGCACCTGAGCGAAGGACGCTTTGGTGAAGCTCAGCGTTTTGCAGAAGAGGCCGATTTTGAAGGGTGGGAGGGCAGGCATGCCAGCTGGAATGAGAAAAAGGAAGAAGCATCAAGCACGTGGAGGGCGAGTGTGTCCGAACTGCAGAAACTGAGCAATGCGGTGGAGCAGGCCAGTGGTGAAGCCAAAGCGGCGGCCTGGATGGCTCTGGGGGCTGCCTGGGAAAAACAGCTGTGGCGTCTGCTGGATGGCGGGACCGCCTATGCGAAGGAAGGCTTTGGCAGCGCCGACCTGCCGCCCCCGTCCTATGAACTGCGGCACCACGCACGCATCGTCGGGCTGGGCGATGCCACTGCTGCGGCCATGCTCGACCAGCGGCAGGAGACGGCACAAGCCATTCGCTGCTATGAAGAGGCGCTGAAGCTTGCCTCGAAGGGAAGCGCTGCTTCGCTGCAGGCGATGCAGGCCATCCAGACCGCTTTGCGCACTCGTGCGGAGTTTTCCGCCTACTTCATGGACCGCTCTGTGGAAACCGACGTGGCTGCGCAGTCCAGATTGCTGCATGACCGCATCGTTGCCGAACATCCCGGCACCGATGCCGCGCGGCAGTCGGCGTGGTGGACTTTTCGTCCATCGCGCACTTTGGGAGAGTGGCAGCCTGGAGACTACGGCCTGTTCGGACGCGAGGTGGAGCTTGCACAATGGCTGACCGCTGCTGAAAGAACAGATTTCTGGACTGACGATTGGCAGACGGCCGCGACGATCAAAACGATCGCCGACAAACTGAAGGCCGCCTTCGCGAGTGAAACCAGTGTCACGCAATTGCGTGCGGCCGTTGCAGGCTTAAAGCGGGACATTCGGCGCGAGGCGCCGGTGGCGAAGGCAGGAGCTATGATCAATCATCTCGATGATCTGGATCTGCTGCTGACGGCTTCTGGTGTCAGCGAGGAAGCGCGGAAGGCTTACTTCGATGCCCGAATGAGCGGCAGTCCGCTCGATGCCAGCGCAGAGATTTTTGCGCCGATGCAGGACTTCGTGGCGTTTTGGAATGCAGCCATCACGCCCTCGACGACGGCTCTGACTGTGGCGGAGCAAAAGCTCATGGCAGAGCATCCGGCACGCGGCGCCCGGCAGCGCATCGCTCAGGCGCAGGTCTGTCGCATGCAGGAGTTTTTGGCGAAATTTCCGCAGAGTGTGAAGCGGGAGGCGGCGCTCGCTCGTCTGGCCATCAATACGCTGCGCCAGTCGCGTTGCCACTGTGGCATGAGTTATGTTGATGAGCGGGAGCAGGCCACGACGGCCTACGTGCGCTTTGATATTGAGCGCGGCATTCCTTTTGACCGTGCGGCGGTCACTGCGGCGCTGGACGCCTATGACCGCGATTTTCCGCAGGGGCGCTATCATTGGGATGTGCTGCTGATGCGCGGCATCGCCGCCGCGGAAGCCCACGACTGGACCGCTGCTGTGCGCGATTTGATGGCGGTGCTTCAAAACCCTGACCAGCGCAGCCTGCATCTGGATGCCAGCAACAACCTCTGCGCCATTTTCATGGAACTGCTCACACCCGGGCAGCGTCCCGCCGTCATCCAGGCAGTCAAATCCACGCCCGGTGCATGGCAGAAGCTCGACACTTTCATCCTCCGCCCCACCTGTGGCTGGCGCCTGCGTGTGCTGCTGGGGTGGCTGGAGACGCAGCGCTGAAAAGCGGACGCCGGAAGAAGGAGACAAATGCAGTGAATCTGCGGCAAATCTGGCTTATAGAAGCCGGTACATGACACCCCTCCCCAAACCCGAACTTCTCTCTCCCGCCGGCAACTGGGACTGTGCCCGCGCGGCGGTGGCGAACGGGGCGGATGCGATCTTTTTTGGCATGCCGCGCTTCAATGCACGCCTGCGTGCCGACAATTTCACCGAGGAGGACCTGCCGGAGCTCATGAAGTTCCTGCACGAGCATGGGGTGAAGGGCTATGTGGCCTTCAATACCCTCATCTTCACCCGTGAGCTGCCGGATGCGGAGAAGCAGCTGCGGTATCTGGAAGAATGCGGGGTGGATGCCGTGATCGTGCAGGACCTCGGCCTCGCGCGCATGGTGAAGGCGCTGACGCCCAGGCTGCGGCTGCATGCGAGCACGCAGATGACGATCACTTCCCCCGAAGGGCTGGAGTTTGCCAAGCAGCTGAACATTGATCAGGCGGTGCTGGCGCGTGAGCTTTCTCTGCGTGAACTGGAGCGCTTCAAGGAGGCGCAGGTGCCGCTGGAGGTGTTCGTGCATGGCGCGCTATGCGTTGCTTACTCGGGGCAGTGCCTCACCAGCGAGTCGCTGGGACGGCGCAGTGCGAACCGCGGTGAATGCGCGCAGGCCTGCCGCATGCCCTACGAAATGATTGTGGATGGCGAGCCGCGTGATCTTGAAGACAAGCGCTACCTGCTTTCGCCGCAGGATCTGGCTGCTGTGGATGAGATTCCGCGTCTCATCGCGCTGGGCATCCGCAGCTTCAAGATCGAAGGCCGCCTCAAAACGCCGGAGTATGTGGCGGGCGTCACGCAGGTGTATCGCAAGGCGATCGACCGCGCCCTGGCCAGTCAGCCCGCACCGGCGAGCGAGGAAGATCGCTATGCTTTGGAGATGACTTTTTCCCGCGGTTTGTATCCGGGCTGGATGCATGGTGTGAACCATCAGGAGCTGGTAGGCGCCTACTACGGCAAAAAACGCGGCCCCTACGTGGGGCAGGTCACGCGCATCCTGGGCGCGGACACATTGGAGCTGGATGACCTTCACATCGCCATGAAGCCGGGCGATGGCGTGGTCTTTGAGAATTTGGCGGACACAAATCACGAGCAGGGCGGCAGCGTGTATGAAATGCGCGGACGCGTGCTCAGCTTCCGCCACGGCCACCTGCGCATGGAGGACCTGCCCCTTGGCACACGTGTTTTCAAAACAAGCGATCCCGCGCTCAATCGCGCCCTGCGTCAGTCGTTTGAAGGGGACATCCCCATCCGCAAGCAGCGCAAGCTGGACCTGCACGTCACCGGCAAAGTCGGCGAACCCCTGCGCGTACAAGCGGGCGCCAACGAAGTGACTTCCACCATGCCGCTGCAGGCCGCGATGAAGCGTCCGCTCACACCTGGGGCATTCATCGAGCAGTTCAGCCGTCTGGGCGGCACCGAATTCGAGCTGGGCGAGGTGCAGTTCGATGTCATCGGCGAGGTCATGCTGCCCATCAGCGAGCTGAACCGCATGCGGCGGGATTTAATTGCTTCATGGAGCGAGGCCGCTGCACCGCCTGCATCTGCCGTCCCGGTCACAGCGACGCTCGATTCCCTCATGCCATCCCGCGGCATCGTCGATGACACCCTGCCGCTCCAGCTTCACGCCCTGTGCCGAACGCAGGCGCATGTGGATGCCGCCTTGGTCCTCGGGGTGCAGCGCCTCTACCTCGACTTTGAAGACATCCGGCTTTACGCGGACATGGTGAAGCAGATCAAGCAGCGCAGCGATACGGCGCAGGTCTGGCTGGCAACGCCGCGCATTCAGAAGTCGGGCGAAGCGGGATTCTTCAAACTCATCCAGCGCGCCGAGCCGCACGGGGTGCTTATTCGCAATCTCGGCGCCATGGCTTTCTTCCAGGATGCCGGCATTCCAATGACGGGAGATTTTTCGCTCAACGTGGCCAACCCGCTCACTGCGGAGATGCTGAAAAAGTCCGGGCTGGAGCGTCTAACGATCAGCTATGACCTGAACATCGAACAAGTCGTGGATCTTCTCGCCGCCGCGCCGCCGGCTTGGTTTGAGCTGACGCTGCACCAGCACATGCCCATGTTTCACATGGAGCACTGCGCCTTCGCGGCCTTTCTCAGCAAGGGGACCGACTTCACCAATTGCGGCCGTCCCTGCGACCGGCATCGTGTGCACTTGAAGGATCGCGTGGGCATGCATCACCCGCTGAAGGCGGACGTGGGATGCCGCAATACTTTGTTCAATGCGGTGGCGCAGACGGGCGCGCAGTTCTTCGATGAACTGCGCGAGCACGGCCTGCGCTGCTTCCGCGTGGAACTACTCGAAGAAAACGCCGACGAGGCCATGATCGTCCTTCGCACCTACCAGGAACTGCTGGCGGGCCAGCGTGATGGCGATGAGATCTGGCGCGATCTGCGGGCACACAGCCAGCTCGGGGTGACGCGCGGAACTTTGACGGAACTCGCTTGAGACAGGCGAGCCGGAAGTCCCGGGCGCCAGTGGTCAGCAGAACTTGTCGTGAACAACCCTCTGGATCTCTTCGGAGGCGGGAAGCTGGTTCTGGTAAAACGTGTATGAATTGATGGCGGTGAGGTAACCGTCGTTCTTCGTTGCGGAGCCGACCCAGGCTCCCGGAGGCAGCCTGCCCACAGATCTTTTGACGAAATCCGCATGGGAAAGGGAGACGTTTGCCGTGAAATGACTCACACGCCCCTCCTGCACGATGATCAGGAAATAGAGGCCATCCCCAATGAAAATCTTGTCCGTGTGTCCCGTGTCGGTGGCTGGTTGCATAGGGGGCTGGCCGGTTGGACGTTTGCCGCTGTCAGGTTGTGACAAGACAGCGTGGAGGTGGCGGCAGGCGGGGTCAACTGGCTGGACTGGTTTTGATCCAGGATCGGAACTTCCTTGAACCCCGGCGGTTTACCACGACAATCCCCCTCTCATGGCCCGCCACGTCCCGGACGATTTTAGTTTCCTGCCGACCGTCGATTCGACGGAAGAGGACATTTTAGAAAGGGAGGCCCTGTGGAAGGCCGCGAAGCAGCAGCAGCAGCAGCCGGAACCAGAGGCGCACGAGTATGAGGCAGCGTCTCATGAAGGGGCGCACCATGAGCCGGTGTATGAGGAGCCGGTGTATCAAGAGCAGGTCTATGAAGAGGTGCCGGTGGTGGTGCCGCCACCGCCACCGCGGTCAGTGCAGCCGCCGCCTCCCCCCAGGTCGGTCCAGCCTCCACCTGCGCCGAGGTCTGTCCGGCCGCCGCCGCCCCCTCGCTCCACGCAGGCGCCTCCACCGCCACCACGGTCGGTGCAGGAGCCTCCGGCAGAGCCGGCGGAAAAAGTTCGTTTGTTTGAGCCGGGTTCGGCCCGCGTGGCGCCATCTGCGCCCTCGGAGGAGCGCTCGAGCCAGGTTTCTCCTCAGGAGGTGGCGCTATCGTCCGCCAAACTGCTTCCAACGAAACAGCCGCCGACCGCCCCCCCTTTGGAAGATGATGCCCCCCCTCCGGCACTCAAGGAGCCACGGGCTATGCGCCCGCGCACGGACGGTGACGCGGGAGCGGCCTCACCACCCCCGCCGCCGGTCAAGGCACCTGCGGCCTCGGCATCACCAAAAGCACCGGCGTCTTCGGCGCCAGAGCTGCCCCGAAGCGATGATGCGCCTGCGGAAACGGCAGATGCAGGCGAGAAGTCAGAAGCGGACAAAGAAACCACGCCTTTCACGGCCCCCAAGCCACCCTCAGAGGAGCCCTTGGATCCGGATGAGGCCAAGCGGCTGCGCTGGAAAAAGCTGGCGGACAAAATTGGCCTTCGCACGCTGGGCATGAGCTTTGGCGTGCATGTGTTTCTGCTGCTGATCGCCTGCTTCATCGGCGTCAGCGGAGTCATGGAAAGCCAGGTGGACTTTCTGCCAGGTGGAGACTCCCCCCAGGCACAGGCCGCCGCCGAAGTGCTGACACACAAGATTCAGCAAAAGAAGAACCCCTGGCTGAAGAACAAGCCGACCATGCGCAAACTTACGGTCCAGTCGGTCGCGTCCAACATTGTGCTTCCGGAAATGCCGCCGATGGACATGACGGACTTTTCGAAGATAAACAACCGCATCGAGGTCAAATCTTCTTCCCTGGGAATGGGGCAGCCCCTGGGCATGGGAACGGGAGGCGCAGGCGGAGGTTTCGGCGCGGGCATCGGACGTGGCGCGAAGTTTTCCTTCCTGGGGCAGACTGCTCTCGGGCGGCGGGTGATCTATGTCGTCGATGTTTCAGGCTCCATGTCTGCCATCGGGCAGGGAGAGAAGATCTCACGCTTTGATCTTCTGAAAAAGGAGCTGACGAAGAGCATCAGCCAGCTTCCCGCGGGCACGGCCTTCCAAGTTTTGTTCTTCTCGGATTTCGCCTGGCCTCCCGGCGAGGTGAACAGCCGAAACAGTGAGGCATTTGGCAAGTACCGCTGGCCGACCATTGACGGCACCTACGACACGCTCTCCGCCGAAAATTACAAGAAGGCGAAAATCCCCACCTTCAAATACCTGCAGGTCACTCCGTTCTCGCTGCAGGACATGAAAAAGATCATCGACGAGGCGGACAATCCGGGCGGCACAAACTGGGGTTCAGGGCTGCTGATGGCGCTGAATGCCAACCCGAAGCCCGATGTGATCTTTTTCATGACCGACGGCAACCGCTCCGACGAGATGGGCTGGATTGACGTCGTCACCGCTGAAAACAAGCGCAAGCTGCCCATGACCACCATCCACACCAGTGCCATGCAGCAGCCGGACGCCGCCATCGAACTGGACCTTCTGGCCAAACGCAACAACGGCAAATTCACCGTCGTGCTGGGCGAGGGCAAAGTGGTGAAGGGTGAGGACTACTTCAAAATGAAGAAGAAGTAGCAGCAGTCTCAAGACTGCAGCTCATGCAGCGCCGCAGACACTTCATCCACAGGCAGTCCCACGACGTTGGTGAAGGAACCTTCCATGCGCTCCATCACCATGTCCGTGCATTCCTGGATGCCGTAGGCACCGGCTTTGTCGAGCGGATTGACCCGGCGGTGATAGTCGCGGATCACCTCATCCGTCAGAGGCTTGAAGGTGACGTGAGTGATGACGTGCAGTTCTCTTGCGACTTCGCCGCCGCAGGCAAGAGCCACGCCGGTGCAGACCTCATGCGTGCGGCCGGACAGGCGGCGGACCATCTGCAGGGCTTCCTCCATGTCGGCCGGTTTGGCCAGGGGATCGCCATCCACATAGACAAGGGTGTCAGCACCGATGACCAACGCGTCCGGGCGGGTGCGGCTCACGGCCAGTGCCTTGCGGCGGGCGTTTTCCACCGTGAGCTGTTCGGGTGTCAGGGCGGGATCATGCGCCTCCTCGACCTGCGGCAAAACCACTTCAAATTCAAACCCTGCCTGGCGGAGGAGATCCACCCGGCGGGGAGAGGCAGAAGCCAGCAAAAGCGGGCGCCCGATCACGCGCGCTGCTCCACGATGGTGGCCACATCATCCGCACGGATCACCGCATCTCGCTTGTCCGGGGTGCGGTAGCGATAGTAGCCGGTCTTTTTCTGATACAGAGGCGCGCCTTCGCAGGGGACCTCCCGGCCGTCCTTCAGCTTGATCTTGTGCGGTGTGGTGGACGCGAACATGTCCGGCATGGAGCAGGAGATGAGGGAAAAGGCTGGCAGGATCAGCAGGAGACGGCGCATGGCGTTCATGGCGGATATGGCAGGATAACGGAACAGTTCAGACATGACTTTCGGGCTTTTTGTTCATCCATCAGCAAGGTGACATTTTCAAGCGCCACAAGGTTGTCGGTTGAAGCAGTGTTCATGCCTTTTACCCTGCCCGCATGAGTCAAAATCCCCCTCCTGCCATCGGAATCATCGGCGGTTCCGGCCTTTATGATCTTGAAGGATTTGAAAATCGTGAGGAAATCATTGTCGAGACGCCATTCGGCCCGCCCTCGGACGCGCTGGTCACCGGCACGCTGGCGGGCCGGCGGGTTTATTTCCTGCCACGCCACGCCAAAGGCCATCGCATCCTGCCCACGGAGCTGAACCACCGTGCCAATCTCTGGGCGCTGCGCAGCCTGAACGTCCGCTGGGTCATCGCCGTCACCGCGGTGGGCAGTTTGCAGGAGCAGTACCACCCGCGCGATATCCTGCTGCCAGATCAGTTCTTTGACCGCACCAGCCGGCGCGACCAGCACACCTTTTTTGGCAAAGGCATTGTGGCGCACGTGGCCTTTGGCGATCCCATTTCCGACGGACTGCGCGCGCTGCTGCATGACGCCTGCGTGGCCCAGGGGCGCAAGGTGCACAATGGAGGCACCTACGTCTGCATGGACGGGCCTGCTTTTTCCACGCGGGCGGAGTCCAATGCGCACCGCCAGCTCGGCTTTGACGTCATCGGCATGACAAATCTGCCGGAGGCCAAGCTGGCCCGGGAGGCGGAAATGGCGCTGGCCACGCTGGCGATGGTCACGGATTACGACTGCTGGAAGGTCGAGGAAGAAGCGGTCACCGCCGAGTCGGTAATCGGCCACCTGCATGCCAATGTGGCCGCCGCCAAAGCCATCCTGGCCCAGGTTATTCCGAACATCCCAGCGGAACCCGGCTGGCCGGAGCATCGTGCACTGGACACGGCGCTGATGACCGACCGCAAACTGTGGCCGGAGCAGACGGTGGAAAACCTGCTTCCGCTGCTGCAGCGGTTTCTGTGATTTTTCAGGCGGGGAGAGTGACGGTGCTTGCATGTGCAACGCCCTCTGTCGAAGTTTGCGGGCATGAATTCGCCTGATCTCCCGCCGCCTTTTCCACATCTGCCGCCGGTTGCCCAGGCTCCCCGAAAAGGCATGGGTGCGGGGATGATCGTGCTGATCATCCTCGGAGTGCTGGTGCTGTTTGCAGGCGTGCTGGCTGCGCTGGCAATACCCGTTTACAAGCGGATGCAGGGACTGGCGCAAGGCGCGAAAGATTCTCTGCAACACAAAGCACCGGCGCCTCCGGCCAAGGAACTGACCGCATTGCAGAAGCTGGAACTCAAGGCATTCGGCGAGCGGCTCGCCGATGCTTTGACCGCCGGAGACGCAGAGACAATCAAGAGCATGCTGGACTCCGAAGGAATGGCAGACCGTGTGTTTGATGAGCGGACATCGGGCTTCCCCCAGGTCAGCGAAATGCGGAAGGGATTCATCAGCGGGGCGACAAAACCTCCGGGCGGCTGGCTGCGGAACGTCATGGGCAACAAGACCAAGGCCCTCCACTACCGCGAGCGCGACGGTTATCCCGCCATTGTGATGCGCCTGACGCCTGAAGGCGGCGGGGTAAACTATGTGGACATTGTGGTGCGCCCTTTTGGTAAGTCTTTCCGCGCGGTGGACATGTTCACCTACATGTACGCCAGCTACTTCACCGATGAGACGCGCAATCTCATGGCCACGATGCTGCCCAGCTCAAGCGTGGGAAAGCTGGCCTCCCTGATGGGGGCCACGAACTTTGACAGTGAAATGATCAATCTTCTGAAGAAGGGCGGGGAGCTTATCAAGGCAGGCAGGTACGCCGAAGCTCTGAGCATTTGCGAAGCCCTGCCCGAAAAGTACCGCACGCACCGCATGTTCTTCATGCTGCGCATGCAGGCGCTCATGCAGCTGAACGATGCGGAGGAAGGGAAATACGATGCGCCGTACCGCGAGATGCTGCGCTCCGCGCCGGACATTCTCGGAGCAGACAGCACCACGGATCTGCTCATGATCGATTTGATGTTCCTGGACAACCAGCTCGCAGAGGCTGACGCGTGCATCCAGCGTGTGGAGAAGGTGGTGGGAGGAGACCCTTATCTCAAAGTTCTGCGTGCCAACACCCACCGCATGATGAAGGACTATGAAGGCGCCCTCAAGCTGGCGACCGAGGCGCAGAGCGAAGAGCCTGATTTATTTGAAGCGGTGGACGCCCGACTGACCATTCATGTGGAACAGAAGCACTACCCCGCCATCGTCGAAGAATTCCGCGAGCTGAAGAAGAAGGGGGTCATCATGACCCGCCAACTGCTCATCGAAGATGGCGTTTACGAAGACTTTCTCGCCTCTCCCGAATTTGCCGCGTGGGAAAAAGAGAGCGGTGCGCAGCGCTGAGACGGCTGCCTTGCCCTAATCTTCCATCAGTTTCACCGCCAGACGGCGCATGAACTGTCGCTCCTGCAGCAGGCCGATGCGTTCGTAGGCCTCGTCAAGATTGCGCAGAATGCGAAGAAGTGTGGCCTCGGCGGTGGCGGGCTCATGAATGAGGTCCTCCATGCCGGGATTGGCGGCAGGGTGGTGCTTGGCTACGTCGGCGGCCAGCATGAACCGCCCGCGGTTGAAGCAGTCCACCAGCCAGATCTTTTCACGGTATTGCACACGGGAAAGGAAGTGGCCGGGGAAGTTGCAGCCCTCGATTTCAAGGCCGAAGCGGTGGCCGAGGAGGCGGTAGAGGCAGCACAGGCTGATGGGATTTCCCAGGCCGGTGTCAAGCACCCAGAAGAGATTGCTGTTGGCCGGGGAGTAGTAGTCTTTGCTGTTCCCTCGGAAGCGGGTGATGCCACCGTGCGCTGCAAAGAGCCACTGGGCGAGTTCATGCGCATCCATGCGGCCTTTTTCCGCAAAAGCCTCTTCTGCGAGGGCATCGAGGCGCTTGGCCAGATCGGCGGACTGAGATTTCCAGCCGTTCAGAAAGGCGGAGAGCTGGCTGAGGCCTTCTTCGAGCTGCGCATCCGGGCCTTCCATCCAGCGCCAGCGCATCCAGGTGTCTTCCAGCTCAAGACGGCGGGCGGGCTCCAGCAGCTGGGCCACCAGTTTTTCTTCGTCGGCGGAGAGAGGAGTCTCCAGCGTTTCGATGTGCTGCGGCAGCTCGCGCCGCATGCCCGTCAGCTCCTGCCGCACAGCCTGCCGCACGACCTCAGAGTCGTCGTCGAGCAGTTTGATGAGATGGCTCAAGTGAGCGCTGGAAGGCATTTGTAGGTGATAACATGTTCCACGCGCCGGATGCAATCACGAAATGCACTAGAGCCGGATCTCCATGGCCTTGGCGGCGCGGTGGGCTTTGGCGCGGGCTTCGTTGATGGTTTCGGCGCGGGCGAGGGTGACAGCCATGCGGCGCTGGCCGGAGACGCTGGGCTTGCCGAAGAGACGTACTTGTGTGTCGGATTCGGCAAGAACCTGGTCCAAAGAGCCAAACTGGACATTGGCGGACTCGCCTTCGACCAAAACGGCGCAGCTGGCGCTGGGGCCGTGCTGGCGGATATTCGGGATGGGGAGGCCGAGAATGGCGCGGACGTGGAGGGCGAACTCGGAGAGGTCTTGGGAGATGAGGGTGACGAGGCCGGTGTCGTGGGGGCGGGGGGAGACTTCGCTGAAGATGACGTCATCACCCTTGATGAACATTTCGACGCCGAAGAGGCCGCGGCCGCCGAGGGCTTCGGTGATGGCGCCGGCCATGTGCTCGGCGGAGGCGAGGGCTTTGGCGGACATGGGGTGGGGCTGCCAGGATTCGCGGTAGTCGCCTTTGATCTGGGTGTGGCCAACGGGGGCGCAGTAGGAGGTGCCGCCGGCGTGGCGGACGGTGAGCATGGTGATCTCGTAGTCGAAGTCGACGAAGCCTTCGACGATGACTTTGCCTTTGCCGGCGCGGCCGCCTTCCTGGGCGTATTGCCAGGAGTGGGGGATGTCGGCTTCGGTTTTGACGACGCTCTGGCCTTTGCCGGAGCTGCTCATGATGGGTTTGACGACGCAGGGCATGCCGATTTGGGCGATGGCGGCGCGGAATTCGTCTTCGGTGGAGGCGAAGATGTAGGGGGAGGTTTTAAGGCTGAGGTCTTCGGCGGCGAGGCGGCGGATGCCTTCGCGGTTCATGGTGAGCTTGGCGGCGCGGGCGGTGGGGACGACGCGGAAGCCTTCGCTCTCGAGTTCAAGGAGGGTGTCGGTGGCGATGGCTTCGATCTCGGGGACGATGCAGTCGGGTTTTTCGACTTCGACGAGGCGGCGGAGGGCTTCGCCGTCGAGCATGGAGATGATGTGGCTGCGGTGGGCGACCTGCATGGCGGGGGCGTTGGCGTAGCGGTCGACGGCGATGACTTCACAGCCGAGGCGCTGGAGCTCGATGACGACTTCTTTGCCGAGCTCGCCGGAGCCGAGGAGCATGACTTTGGTAGCGGAGGAGGAAAGGGGGGTGCCGATGCGGGACATGAGGTCGGGGGGAGTTTGCGGTGGTTTACAGTTGTTGACGGTTGTTTACGATGGTTTGTCCGGAGTTCCAGAGGAGAGATTGAGGGGGAGTTTGCGGTTGTTGGCGATGGATTGCCGTAGTTTGTCCTGAGTTCCGGAGGGTGGATGGCTGGAAGAGTGGAAGAGTTGACGGTGGTTTACGGTTGTTGACGTGGCTGAACGTTTGTTGGAACGCCGGAGGGGGATGGCCGAAAGAGGGGAAAAAGTTTGGAGGACTGAAAACTGGGAATTGGAAATTGTCGGAGGAGGGAAAGGAAGTTTGGGGTTGTTTGGACGGGGGGCTGTGGTTGAGGGTGGCTGGATTATGGCTTTTCCTGGTCCTCCGAAACCTTCGCGATTGCAGCGGCTGCTGGGGCCGGTAGGAGTGGGGCTGGCGGATCTGCTGTATCCGAGAATGTGCTGTGTGTGCGAGGCACCGGTGGATGAGGGGTGGTTCTGCACGGTGTGCGAGGAGGGGCTGCCCCTGGTGAAGCCGCCGTATTGCATGGTGTGCGGGGAGGTGTTTGACGGGGCGATGGAGCGGGAGTTTCGGTGTGGGAACTGCAGCGGGCGGAGGCTGGAGTTTGAGTTTGCGGTGGCGGCGTGCGAGGCGGAGGAGGGGGTGAGGGAGCTGATCCACAAGTTCAAGTATGAGCGGCGGCTGTACCTGCGCGGGGTGCTGGCTTCACTGCTGCTGCGGACGCTGGAGGAGCCGAGGCTGGCGGGGGAAAACCTGGCGGAGTGGCTGCTGGTGCCGGTGCCGCTGCATCGGAGCCGGGAGGTGGACCGGGAGTACAATCAGAGCTGGGAACTGTGCGAGCGGCTGTCCCGCCTGACTGGGATCCCGGCGGGGAAGGTGCTGGTGCGGACGCGGGTGACGGACACTCAGGCGGGCCTGAACCGTGGGGAACGGCTGAGGAATCTGCGCGATGCGTTTGCGATGCGGCCGGCGCGCCCGTGGCGGCCCAAACTTTCGATGCAGGGGCGGCGCATCCTGCTGGTGGATGATGTTTTTACGACGGGGGCGACGACGAACGAGTGTGCGAGGGTGCTGCGGCGGGAGGGTGGGGCTGAAAAAGTGGTGGTCATTACGGTAACACGCGGCTAGGATCGAGGCCGCGTCTGGCTTCGGCCGGGCCTGACGGTGCGACGGCCGGGTGGGTGCTCCCTTCCTGGCGACTCCTGCGATTTGCCATTCGGGGAGAGGTGCCGACGGGTCCGCTCCTGGATGGATGCGCAACCTGACTGACCTACCATGGGATTTTTCACAAGACGTACTGTTGATAATTTAGGCGAGAAGAAACGAGACATGCCGGAGGGGCTGTGGACGAAGTGCCCTTCGTGCGGGGAGAGCCTGTTTGAGCAGGCGCTGGCCAAAAACCTGCGCGTGTGCACGAGCTGCGGCTACCATTTTACGATCGGCTCGGAAGAGCGCATCGCGAGCCTGGTGGATGAGGGGAGCTTTGTGGAGATGGACAAGGGCTTGGACTCGGTAAACGCGCTGGGCTTCAAGGGCTACCTGGACAAGGTGAAGGCGTACCAGAACAAGACCGGCCTGACAGAGGCGGTGGTGACGGGGCGCGCGGTGATCGAAGGACAGCCGGTGCTGCTGGCGATCATGGATTTCCGGTTCCTAGGCGCGAGCATGGGCAGCGTGGTGGGTGAGAAGATCACCCGCGCGATCGAGGCGGCGACGGCGGAGCGGAAGCCGGTGATTGTGTTTTCGGCGTCGGGTGGTGCGCGCATGCATGAGGGGATTTTGAGTCTGATGCAGATGGCGAAGACGAGCGGGGCGCTGGCGCGGCATGCGGAGGCGCGGCTGCCTTATATTTCGGTGCTGACGCATCCGACGACGGGTGGTGTGACGGCGAGCTTTGCGACGCTGGGTGATCTGATTATTGCGGAGCCGAAGTGCATGATCGGCTTTGCGGGGCCGCGTGTGGTGAAGGAGACGACGCATGCGGATCTGCCGCCGGGTTTCCAGACGGCGGAGTTCATGATGCAGCACGGGCTGGTGGACATGATCGTGGATCGCAAGGAGATGCGGGCGACGCTGGCGAAGGTGCTGCGGTATATGGCGGCGGGGAAGTAGAGCCGGGCGGAGTTGACGGTTGTTGGCAGTGGTTTGCGATTGTTTGCGGTGGTTGATGAGTTTGTGGCGAGCTCGAATGGGGGGCTTGCTGAGGAGGCTATGGGATAGCCGGGGATTTGTTGATGGAGATCTGGAGAAAGGGCAGAAAAATTAGGGGCAGAAAGATTTTTTCCGGAGGGGGGAATGATCGGAGATTTGGACCACGGATGACACGAGCAGCACTGATGCTGGATGGGATTTTGGGGCTGGGGCGAAGGTGGTGCGCTGTTGTGTGGCGGAGGAATGGCCGGAGAGTTGCACCGCTAGAGATTAGAAGACCGCAGAGAAATCCTTCTGGGTTGGATACCAGGAGGGGCGGAGGTATGTACCGCAAAGATTTGGAGAACGCAGAGAGGGCAGAAATCTGTGCCGATGGTATTGAGATGGCTGGGATGTTGTGATTCGGAGAAAGGGCAAAAAGATTGGGGGCAAAAAGATTTTTTTCCGGAGGGGGGCGGAGGCTTGCAACGCCGGAGATTGGAAGGCCGCGGAGAAGTCGTTCAGGGGCAGAGCTCTGTGTTGTTTTGGTGCCCGGGGATGAGGGGCTGGTAAAAGATGGGTGGTAAAAGATTTTTGAATCGGAGGTGTGGAGGGGAAGGCTGATTTTTGGGAGAATGGGGTTGATTTGTTGGGGTGAGCCCCAAGGGGTTTGAGTTATGAAGATGAAGAGTGATTTTGATGGGGTGGCTGGAGTTGCGGCGGAGGCTCGGGCTGAGGGGAGGCGACGGGTGGGAAAAGGGAGGGTGAAGGGGGAGAGGAGGTGGAAGAGGTGGCTGGCGGGGGCGAGGGCGCAGGGGAGGTCGGACAGGGAGCTGGTGGTGGAGATGCATCTGTGCCGGGAACTGCCGCTGCCGAAGGTGGCGGAGGTGCTGGGGCTGAAACTGAAGGAGGTGCAAGGGCTGTGGCTGCAAGCGCGGATGGGGACGATGCGAGGAATGACCGTGCCGAACTCGAAGGAGGATCTGGTAGTGCTGCGGGAGCAGATGGGAGCGCTGCTGTGGCACACGGTGGCGGAGTCCTGCTTTGAGGAAGAGGCGGAGGCCTGCGGTGCCATGACGACGACTGCCAAGGCGGCGGCAGCGAAGCGGCGGGTGCCGGCGCTGGGGGTGCGGCTGAAGGCGTTGAAGCAGATCGCTGAGCTGTACGGGGTGAACCCGAAGGCGAAGACCAAGGTGGTGGAGCCGAAGTATCAGCAGGTGGAGCCCGCCACGCCGGAGGAGATCTCGATGCTGGTGAGGGAGTGGCTGGAGGAGCGAGGGAAGGGTGGGGGGCGGGTTTAAAGTTTCAGGTGTTAAGTTTAATGTTGCCGGAGGGGATAGAGAGAGCTGCACCGCAGAGGGGAGCTGGCAGTTGTTGGCGGTGGTTTGCGATTGTTTGCAGTGGTTGGGGACGCCGGAGATTTTCACTGCAGAGATCGGAGAAACGCAGAGAGGCCGGAAATTTGAACCACGGATTGCACGACCAGCACGGATGCCGGAACGGATTTGGGGCTGCGGTGAAGATGGGGCGCAGGATTTTGGCCGAGGAATTTTTGGGCAGGGGGATGGCCGGAGATTTGCACCGCAGAGATGGGAACGCCGCAGAGGTTTTCCGGAATGGATTCGGACGACACCGCTGCTGGGAGTGCGACTCAAAGCGTTGAGGCAGATCGCGGTGCTGTATGATGTGAACCCGAAACGGAAGGCGAAGGCTCAGGATCCGCGGTTCGAGCCCGTGGAGCCTGCGACGCCGGAGGAGATTTCGGAGCTGGTGAGGAAGTGGCGGGAGGAGAGAGAAGTGAGGGGTGTGAAAAATTTGCACCCGCCATTCGCTGCATTTTTGAGAATGCAGAAAGTTTTCCTACTTATTGGCGAGCAGATGGAGATTGGTAGGGCACTTTGGGTTGGGTCATTTTAGGTCTCGATTATCCTCTCTGATAGCTCTGCTGGCAGAGACTTCTGCGATGATCCCACGCAGCGCTTTTTCAACGTGGTGCCAGCCGTTCACTGAAGGGTTAAAGCTTGAGATAGGACGTAGCAGTCCGTTGTGATTCGGCACAGTCTGCAGCCCGCTCAGCCATTTCTGCCTTGCAAAGGCTTCGCTGGGCTCAAGCAGCACGGGAAGGATTACGGCGTCGCCAGCTTTATTGCGGCGTTGAGCTTCCTTGAGTTCGACGCCTTTGATATACTTGGAGGCAAAAAAAGGAGTGCTTAGGAGCATCACCACGATGTCTGCCTCCCTCATTTCTTTTCGGATGGCATCATCCCACTCGCTGCCGGGGCGAATTCGGCCATCGAACCACCAAGACACGAGCCGCTCATTCTTCAACACGTCAAGGTGCGGCTTCAGCTTGTCCCACACCTTGTAGTTAGCATGGGAGTAGCTGACGAATATCTTCAGCCGCGGTGCGCCTTTCCTCCTCGCCTTAGCGGGCTGCACCTGCTCAAGCTCCGGGGTGACGGGCAGATTTTGAGCTCCCTCAGGCGTCATTACCTGCACCGGCAGGTTCTGGGCCTCTAGTTTCTCCAACTTCTCCACGCTCTCGTACTGATCTCCTGGCACCTTCAATTCCAATTCCTCGCGGCCTCGCAAACCGTTCGGCAAACCGCGATGAATCTCCTCCATATTGGCCCTCACGATCCCTGCGAGGTGCTGTCTCTCCTCCGCATTACCACCGAGGATATGAATATCTACACGCGGACTGGGTCGCTGCCCCGCCATGACCAACGCGCGAGCATTTTCCCAGCCTAGCACCACTCCGCGCTTCCAACGGAAATAGCCATCGCTCAGCGAATGTGTACGCACGATAAAGCGGCTCATCACCCCTGCGGGCAGCAGTTCGTACAAATAACGAAAGCGCACCTGCGCCTGTTCGATATGCGCCGCCACATCGTACTCTCCAGGCTCTGGTTCATCCAGCATCAGTAGGCCAGGCAACAGGTAAAGCGGTTTGTTTTTATGTTCGCCTGCGTGGAAGCCTAGTTCCCGATCCTGCATAAGTTGCAGTAGGAATTCATGCACTCGCACCCCATCGCGGTCTTCGGGGTAGTCATCAATGACGGCACCGCGCTCCTTGCTCATGCCCTTCAAGCCTTCCTCCAACACTGCAGGAAATTCATCCTGCCAAAGTTGACCAAGTTTGTTTTGGAATGGTTTTCGATGCACGCCGCGAACCAAGCCGTAGAGGCCATTGGCCGCCCAATTGGGGTTCAGCACACGGGTGTCCCGCAGCCGCTCATCATTGCCATAGTAAAGCGCCACGCCCAGCGCATTCAGGTTCTCTGCCAGACTCGTTTGTGCACCTTGATTCGTCACCTTGCAATCGGTGCACACTTGGCGGTAAGCTGCCCAGTTTAAGAAATGCTGCCGTTTGTGGGCGTCCTTATGGGAAACCAGATCGTCTAGTTTTTGACGCACTTGGAAGTAGGTCAGTGGCCATTGCTGGCGCACTGCAGGCATCTGCTCCAGGACGGCGCAGATTGTCTCCCGCAGCTTATCGATGCCAAAGGCCGTTTTCTCACCCTCTTTGAGCTCGCAGTCCGTCTCCACAAAGGCACGGATGTTTGGATGCTCGCGCTGCAGGCGGCGTTTTTCCACATCGTAGGGTCCGGGGCTTTGCCACTTATTCATCACCACGATGACTGGGGAATGCTCTATCTTGTTTCCATTCTTTCGACTGCCGTAGCGTTCCACATGGCCAAGCCAGTATTCCGCTTCCTCCATCTGCTGGCCACCGCGTCCGTCTAGTACAACCACGTAGAGACTGCGTTCCGTCAGGAAAAAGCGGTGAGTTTCATGTGTGATTTCTTGCCCTGCAAAGTCCCACACATGAATCTTCACAGGCTCGCCGCTAGGGCAGTTCAGTTGCCATGATTGAATCTCGATTCCTGGCGTTTCTTTCTGATCTTTTTGATACGGCTCGCCACGCAGGGCACGTGATACAGACGTTTTTCCAGCCTCTCCGCGTCCTACCATTAGTAGTTTCACCTCATTTAGTGGGCGCACGCCTTGCGCTTGTATGGCAAAATAGTAGTCTAGGATTGCTGTTGAAGATGCCGCCTTAACTTTATCATTCACGACCTCTGTCCAACTCGGGCCAAGCACTCCTGAAGGCAAGTTCAATTCGTCATTGTCATGCAGATACAATTGCTTAAGCTTAGTCAGGTGGCCGATTTCCCGTGGCAGGCATGTCAGGAGATTGCCCTGGAGAAATAGCACCGTTAATTTTGCAAGCTGACCGATCTGTGGTGGCAGAGTAGTAAGCCGGTTATAGTGGAGAGCAAGTCTATCCAAATTAGCTAACTGGCCGATTTCTACAGGCAGACTGGTGAGTTGATTGCCCGAAAGGTAAAGCCAACGCAGTGGGAGCAGACCGATGTTCGTCGGAAGGGCGGTTAATCCGTTGTTCCAGGCAGAAAGTGACTCAAGTGCAACGAGTTGGCAGAGCTCTGAAGGCAGAGTGACGAGTTGATTGTCTCCAAGACTCAATTCTTTAAGCGAAGTGAGTTGGCCAATTTCTCGCGGCAAACAGGTTAATTGGTTTTCATAAAGGTTGAGTTCGTTAAGCGCCGTTAGATGTCCAATCTCCGGTGGCAGGCTGGTAAGCGCGTTATTGCTAATATGAAGTTTCTTCAGTGCTGCAAGTTCGCCAATTTCTGGAGGCACTTCAGTCAGGCCGAGCCCGACCAGAGATAGAGAAATTCCGCGCTTTCCCTTGCGGCGGCAGTTTTCGATGATCTCCAGAGCCCTCTCATAGGCAACTTCGGGACTCTTTGACAAGAAGGATTGAGGAGACATGCACAAAGAATGTAATGCTGAAGCCCAATTGTCGAATGCCGAATAGCATAAAGGGCGACCATTCTTCAAGGGCAGTGATCTTTGTCATCTTCCCTCCTAATACGCGCCCCCAATCTTCCAATTACTCGACTTCGTCATTGATAACTTTGGACGCATACCAAAAGGCGGTTTTCGCGGGTTTTGAGTTTGTCCAGTAGGACGCAATTATGCCGCCACGGCACTTGTGCAAGGCGTGCTTGAACGGTGTGTCCCGGTTCAATGGTGCCCCAGGCTAGTGCACAATTTCTCTTGGTCCCAATCAGACTGAAGGCACCAGGTTTGCCTCCACTAGCGGAGAATTTTTGGGAATTGGGCTGATGGGAGATGAAACCTGGGATTTGAGCTGGTATGGATCGGCATGCCTTTGATCAGACGCTCTCCAAGCGGCGCATTCCTTCGTATGATGAGGAGCGCTGGGCGAAGGATTTGGAAACACTTCGAATACTGCGACTGCGGTCATTAGAGGGTTCGGGAGCGGTGTGAGTTAGGCCGCCCTTTCAGGGCTTCCCGCTTTTTTGTTTGGCGGAATCCCAGGGCGGTGCCCTGGGCTGCGATAGGTCGCGCCGTTGGCGCTGCTGTGGGCGGAGGGGAGGCGGGATAGTCGCGAATTTTGGCGAAATGGAGATGAACTGACGGGGATCAGGGTAACGATGTGGTGACTCCACGGCACTTGTGCCAGGTGTGCTTGCACAATTCCGCCCGGTTTAAAAATTGTGCACCAAGTTGATGCGCCATTGCCCCGCCCTCCCATTGTCCAACGACCTGTTGGACAATTACGGCCTGCCATGGCCAAAACCGATGGTGGTGAAGGAGAAGTACTCGAATATCCGCGAATTTTCAGAAATGGGGATGGGGAGCGGTGGTTGCTTTGGTAAGAGGGGTAAGGACATCCCCAAATTGGGCTAGCCCGGTGGGGGGAGGGTGGGGGTAGCTGTAAAAAGGGCTGCAAATATGGGTTTCCGCATTTGCACTTGGAGGGAAAGCGCCCATTCTTCCTGCCCCCATTCATGAGTGCTACTTTGCCGTACCGCGCTAACGCGGATTTCCTCGAGTCCAAATACGTGGACTGGAAAAAAGACCCTGGTTCCGTGGAACCGCTGTGGTCGTCGTTTTTTGAAGGTTTCGAACTGGGCATGGCCCGGCTGCCGACGAAGGCTGGAGAGGCCGGGGGCGGCGGGGAGGGTGCTGTGCTCTCTGAAAAGACGCTGAATTTCCGCATGCGGGTGTCCAATGCGCTGCAGAATTTCCGGGCGCTGGGGCATACGGCGGCTCATTTGGACCCCCTGGACAAGGCGGGGCCGGAGGTGCCGGGGCTGACGCCTGCGGGGCTGGGCTTTACGGCGGATGAGCTGGAGGAGGAGGTGAAGACTCACCTTTTCCGCAACGGGCAGCCGATGAAGCTGAAGACGATGCTGGCGGAACTGCAGCGTACTTACTGCGGCAAGACGGGCTTTGAGTTTATGCACATCCACCACCCGGAAGTGCGGGCGTGGCTGCTGGACAGGATCGAGGGCCGGGACCTGGACGCCAAGCCGGTGGCGCAAGATCAGGTGAAGGCGCTGCGCTGGTTGCTTGAGGCTGAGTCGTTTGAGAGGTTCCTGCACCGCCGGTTTGTGGGGCAGAAACGCTTCTCGGTGGAGGGTGGCGAGAGCATGCTGGTGGCGTTGGAAACGCTGCTGGAGGCGCTGCCTGCGGCCGGGGGCAAGGAGATCATCCTTGGGATGGCGCATCGCGGCCGTCTGAGTGTGCTGGCGAATTTCCTGCGGAAGCCGCTGGAGTATCTCTTTTATGAGTTCAGTGAAAACTATGTGCCGAACATGGTGTCGGGTGATGGCGATGTGAAGTATCACCTGGGATTTGAGACGGTGAGGCAGACGAGCAGCGGGGATTCCGTGGGCGTGATGCTGGCACCGAACCCGAGCCACCTGGAAGCTGTGGACCCGGTGGTGGAGGGGATGGCGCGTGCGCGCCAGCGTGCGCTGAATGATACCAAGGACCGCAAGAAGGTGATCCCGGTGCTGATCCACGGGGATGCGGCGTTTGCGGGTCAGGGTCTGGTGGCGGAGGTGCTGAACCTTTCGCAGCTGCCGGGGTATCGCACGGGGGGCACGGTGCACATCATCGTGAACAACCAGATCGGCTTTACGACGATGCCGGAGGATGCGCGCAGTTCTGACTATTGTACGGATGTGGCGAAGATGATCGAGGCGCCGGTCTTCCACGTGAACGGGGACTGCCCGCTGGAGGTGATGAATGCGACGAGGCTGGCGTTTGAATTCCGCCAAACTTTTGCGCGAGATGTGATCATCGACATCGTGTGCTACCGCCGTCATGGCCACAATGAGACGGACGAGCCTGGATTTACACAGCCAAACATGGCGCGTGCGATCGCGGAGCATCCGTCCACGGCGACGCTGTTCCGTCTGGACCTGGCGGCGACGGGAGTGCTGGATGAGGCGGGTGCGGCGGCGCTGCAGCGTGAGCTGGACGATGACCTGGAGCAGGGCGTGAAGACGCTGGCGGAGCGCGACAAGGGCAACGAGGGGGGCAATCCTTTCGAAGGAAGCATGGCGATGCCGCAGCCGGCGTATGACTACAACCCGGTGAAGACGGGGGTGGAACTGGCGACGCTGCAGAAGATCGGCCAGCGCCTGCTGGAGGTGCCGGAGGAGTTTAATCTGCACCCGACGATTTCGAAGCGATTCCTGGCGGCGCGCAAGAAGGCGATCGAGGCGGGAGAGGGCATCGACTGGGCGTATGCTGAGTCTCTGGCGTTTGGCACGCTGCTGACGGAGGGGCACGGAGTGCGCCTGAGCGGGCAGGACGTGCGGCGTGGTACCTTCAGCCACCGGCACAGTGTGTTTTATGACACGCAGACGCGTGAGCGGCACATCCCGCTGAACAATCTGGCTGCGGAGCAGGGGCGGTACTGTGTGTACAACAGCCTGCTTTCCGAAGCGGCGGTGCTGGGATTTGACTACGGGTACTCGCTGCTGACGCGGAACCTGCTGGTTTGCTGGGAGGCGCAGTTTGGCGATTTCGTGAACGGTGCGCAGGTGATCATTGACCAGTTCATCGCGAGTGCGGAGAGCAAATGGCAGCGGCCGAGCCACATCACGCTGCTGCTGCCGCACGGGTATGAGGGCCAGGGGCCGGAGCACTCGAGCGCGAGGCTGGAGCGATTCCTGCAGCTGTGCGCCGGCGGGAACATACAGGTGTGCAATTTCACGACGCCCGCGCAGTATTTCCATGCGCTGCGCCGGCAGATCAAGCGCAGCACGCGCAAGCCGCTGGTGGTGATGACGCCGAAGAGCCTGCTGAGGCATCCGAAGTGTGTGTCCAAGCTGAGCGAGATGGCGGAGGACACGACCTTTAAGGAGGTGCTGGACGACGACCAGCTGCTGGCGGCACCGGAGCGTGTGACGCGCCTGATTTTGTGCAGCGGCAAGGTCTATTATGATCTGCTGGAATTCCGCGAGGAGCACAAGATCAAGAACGCGGCGATCATCCGCATCGAGCAGCTTTACCCGCTGAACTACGAGATGCTGAAGGAGATCGTGGCGAAGTATCCGCGTGCGCAGAAGAAGTGGATCTGGTGCCAGGAGGAGCCGCGAAACATGGGCGCCTTCTACTACATCCGCCCGCGCCTGGAAGAGCTGTCCAACCACAAGCTGCGCTATGCTGGCCGCGAACGCAGCTCGAGCCCGGCAGCAGGATCCAAGGCGATCCACTCGCTCGAACAGGACAAGCTGGTCGAGTCGGCCTTCAGCGTGTGATTTGCAAAGACATCGATTTTTTTCTCCCTACATCCCGTCATGCCCTCAGACATCAAAATACCCGCACTCGGCGAATCCGTCGCCGGTGGTCAGATCGCGAAATGGCACTTCAAAGAAGGTGACTACGTGAAAACTGGCGACATTCTGCTCACGCTCGAAACCGACAAGGTCGCTGCTGAAGTGACGGCGGAGACGAGCGGTGTGCTGCACATCGGCAATCAGGCTGGAGACGATGTGGAAGTGGGCGGCGTGGTGGGTTCGATCGATGAAAGCGCGGCGGCGCCTGCGGCGAAAGCGGAGGCTGCGAAGCCTGCGCCTGCTGCGGCGGCCCCAGCGGCAGCGGCTGCTCCAGCGCCTGCGGCGAAGGCGGAAGAGAAGCCGGCGAATGTGACGGAATTTAAGGTGGTGCCGAAACCTGAGGCGGCACCTGCGCCTGCCCCGGCGGCGAAGGCGGCACCGGCTCCGGAAGGGCGTGTGACGCGCAAGAAGATGAGCCCGCTGCGCAAGAAGATCGCGGATCAGCTGGTGAGCGCGCAGCGGACGGCGGCGATTTTGACGACTTTCAACGAGTGCGACATGACGAATGTG
Organism: Prosthecobacter sp.; assembly: GCF_044226605.1. Taxonomy (GTDB): domain Bacteria; phylum Verrucomicrobiota; class Verrucomicrobiia; order Verrucomicrobiales; family Verrucomicrobiaceae; genus Prosthecobacter. Next base: position 182,750 of record NZ_JBGAGS010000013.1, read on the forward strand.
ATGGAGCTGCGCTCGAAGCTGCAGGACAGCTTTGTGAAGAAGAACGGTGTGAAGCTGGGCTTCATGAGCTTCTTCATCAAGGCCGTGGTGGAGGCGCTGAAGGCGGTGCCGCAGATCAATGTGCGCGTGGAAGGCGAGGAGATCGTGCAGCAGCACTATTTCGATATCGGCGTGGCGGTGGGCACGGAGCGCGGACTGATCGTGCCGGTGCTGCGTGATGCGGACCAGAAGAGCTTTGCGGACCTGGAGAAGGACATTCTGGGCTACGCGGCAAAGGCGAAGGAAGGCAAGATCCAGGTGAGCGACCTGACGGGTGGTGTGTTCACCATTTCGAACGGCGGTGTGTATGGCTCGCTGCTGAGCACGCCGATCATCAATCCGCCGCAGAGCGCGATCCTGGGGATGCACAGCATCCAGCAGCGGCCGATGGCGATCAACGGGCAGGTGGTGATCCGCCCGATGATGAACCTGGCGCTGAGCTATGACCACCGTGTGGTGGACGGCAAGGAGGCGGTGACGTTCCTCATCCGGGTGAAGGATTGCATCGAGAATCCGGCGAGGATGCTGGTGGGTGCGTAAGCGAGGCTGAGATCGTACCGCGAAAGAATTGAAGACCGCAGGGTTCCTGGAAGCAGGGTTCTGCGGTCTTTTTTTTGGTGTGAGGAAGCGGGGCTTTGGGTGCATCTCGCGGAGCGAGATGGGTACTGTATTGAGGGTGCTTTGTGCGGGAGCGAAATTAGTCGGATGAGGGAGGAATAAGGGGAACCCTCAGGACATTCCTTTTGAGAAGCGGTTTAAATCTGCGATATAGTAAGTTTTTGCTGAACATATGCTTTGGCCTGCGTTCTGATTTTTGAGCCTGATGACGTGTTAGATGGCATTTGACCCCCCCAATACAATCCCGATGAGCGAAGCGCATGCGCCCAAAGGGTGGGGCGTGTGGCTGCGGAACAAGTTTCTGGCGGGACTGGCACTGGCGCTGCCGCTGATCCTGACGCTGTGGATTCTGTTTACGATCTACGATTTGCTGCATGCCTGGAGCAAGCCGGTGCTGGCGCAGATCGTGAACCTGGTGAACGAATTCAGCGATGAACCGCTGCTGAACATTGAGGATCCGAAACTGGAGAGCCTGACGAATTTCATCGGCTTTTTGTTTTCGGTGCTGACGATCCTTGGGCTGGGCTTCATGGCCACGAATGTGATCGGGGTGCACATTGTGACGGCGGTGGACAAGCTGCTGCTGCGCATTCCGCTGGTGGCGGTGATTTATCGTCCGCTGAAGCAGGTGATCGATGCGTTTCGCAGCCTGGGAGGGACGAAGCAGAATTTTAAGCGGGTGGTCTACATCGAGTATCCCGTGCCGGGCATGCGGATGATCGGTTTTGCGACGGGGCAGTATTGCGATCCGCAGACGGGCAAGGCGCAGACCTGCGTGCTGCTGCCGACGGCACCGAGCCCGATGACGGGGATTTTGCTGGTGGTGGATTCGGAGAAGATCACGGATGCGCCGATCACGATCGAAGAGGCGATGAAGATGATCATCTCCGGCGGGCTGGTGTCTCCGCCGAATGCGGTGGTGCCGCTGAATCAGAAGCCGGTGGCAACGCCTGCACCCGAACCGGTGGAGGTGGAAGAGCCAGCGCTGGATCTGCCCGCGGGGCTGCCGCGCGCGGAGGATTTTGACGCGGGAGACACGGAGATCCTGGCGCAGTCGATGGACATCAAGAGCGGGAAGCGCTGGCTGCGTGCGCTGCCGTGGAAGAAACGCTGAACTTTGCACGGTGATCGTCGACTGGAACTCCTGGCAACCCGGCGTACGAGCGACGCTGATGTTCATCATTGATGAAGCGAGACGGGAGGTTTTGCTGATCCGCAAGAAGCGTGGACTGGGCGCGGGGAAGATCAACGGGCCGGGAGGGAAGATCGACCCGGGTGAGACCTCGCTGCAATGTGCGGTGAGGGAGACGCAGGAAGAGCTGGGAGTGACGGCGCTGGACCCGATGCACCATGGGGAGCTGTGGTTTCAGTTTGTGGACGGGCTGCGGATGCACGTGGATGTGTATGTGGCCACGCAGCATGAGGGGGAGGCGGTGGAGACGCCGGAGGCACTGCCGATCTGGACGGCGCTGGACGCGCTGCCGTTTGAGGAGATGTGGGCGGATGATGTGCACTGGCTGGCGGAGACGCTGGTGGAGCGGCGGCGGTTTGTGGGACGATTTGCCTTTGATGATGACAGGATGCTGACGCATGAAGTGAGCTGGCTGTGATTTTTTGATTTCAGGGCGATGGCGAACATGACTATGTTTGGGGCATGAAATGCCTTTTGTTTTTGTGCGGGGTGGTTGGACTGCAGATGGCTTGTGTGGCCGCGCCGGATGAGCCGCCGAACATTGTCCTGGTGATGGCGGATGATCAGGGGTGGGGGGACATGGGCTACAATGGGCATCCGCATTTGAAGACGCCGAATTTTGACGCGCTGGCGAAGGAGGGGATCCGCTTTGATGAGTTTCATGCGGCGGCGCCGGTGTGCAGCCCAACGCGGGGGAGTGTGATGACGGGACGTACGCCGAACCGATACGGCTGCTTTTCCTGGGGGCATACGCTGAGGCCGCAGGAGATCACGGTGGCGGAGGCGCTGAAGACGGCGGGCTATGCGACGGGGCACTTTGGCAAGTGGCATCTGGGCTCTGTACAAAAGGCGAGTCCGGTGAGTCCGGGGAACAGCGGGTTTGATGAGTGGGTGTCCGCGCCGAATTATTTTGATCTGAATCCGGTGATGAGCGTGGAGGGGAAGGCGGCCCAGTTTGAAGGGGACAGTTCGGACATCACGGTGGAGGCGGCGCTAAAGTTCATCCGGAAATGCGGGGAGAAGAAGCAACGCTTTCTCGCGGTGGTGTGGTTTGGGTCTCCGCATGATCCGCACCAGGCGCTGGAGAAGGACCGGGCGGTGTATGAGGGGCTGCCGGAGAAGCAGCAGAATTTTTATGGGGAGATCACGGCGATGGACCGTGCGTTTGGCAGGCTGAGGGCGGAACTGAAGGAACTGGATCTGCGGGAGAACACCTTATTATGGTACTGCAGCGACAATGGGGCGCTGCCGAAGGTGGGGGAGACGGGCGGGAGGCGTGGATTCAAGGGGCAGATCTATGAGGGGGGCCTGGCGGTGCCTGCGCTGATGGAGTGGCCGGCGGCGTTTCACGAGCCGAAGGTGATCAAGGCACCCTGCGTCACCTCAGACATCTACCCCACGGTGCTGGCGCTGGCGGACGTGAAGATGGAGAAGCAGCCGCCGGTGGATGGCATTGACCTCATGCCGCTGCTGATGGGGCAGGAGCAGAAGCGATCTCGGCCGATTGGTTTTTGGGAGATGGGAAGGCCGGGGATTGGGGTGAAGTCGAAAGAGTGGATGAACGAACTGCTGGCAGCGCAGGCGAAGGGGGAGGAGCCTGCCGATGCGGTGCGGGTGCGGCCTGACGCGGGCAAGATCACGGAAAAGGTGTCGCTGACGGAGTTTCCGGGGCACGCGGTGTGGCTGGACTGGCCGTGGAAGCTGCACCGGATCGAGAACAAAAAGAATCACGAGGTGACGTGGGAGCTGTACAATCTGGCGAGTGATCCGGATGAGAGCACCGTTTTGCTGGCGGAGCAGCCGGAGCGGGTGCCGGAGATGCAAAAGAGCCTGGAAGATTGGCTGGAGAGCGTGGCGCGGAGCCTGAACGGGGAGGACTACGGGGGAGAGAAGGCGGCGAAGTAGGCGAGCAGGCGTGGCCGTTATTTTTGAAGGCGTTTCAGTACCGAGAATGTTTTCCTTTTTTAGTACCCGCTTGCCAGCACGTCATTGAGTGCTAAATAGACGGTCGAGTTGAAAAGCAAAAGGCCTGAAAAGTTAGGATCTTGAATTGATCAAGAATTCTAGAATTTCAAAATTTTTCTTTAAATTCTAAAAATATCTTGCGGCAGTAGGATGTTTCGTGTTACTATAACTTCAATTGCGGGTATAGCTTAGTGGTAAAGTTCCAGCCTTCCACGCTGGCCATGTGGGTTCGATTCCCACTACCCGCTCTGAGGTCACGAAAACATCTGTCCAACTAACCCTACTGCCCGCTTATGAAAGCTGTCTCTACTTCTCGCATCGCGAGTGCTTTAGCCTGTGTGCTCATGCTGGCATGCGCGTCGTTCAGCTCCGCGCAAACGGCGGGGAACTGCGCAGAGATCACGAATGACGTGCGGGTGGCGGTGGAAAAAGACCCCGCTAAAGTTCTGATGGTTGTGGAAGATGCACTGGTCATCAATGAAGGGTGTGCAGGCGATATCGTGAAAGCAGCCATCACTGCTTCCAAGGCGGATCCTACCCTGGCAGCGCAGATTGTGAAGACAGCCGTCTCGGTGGCCCCTAAAATGGCGGGAGTGATCAATGATTCGGCGTTATCTGTGGTTCCAGGACTGGCGAGCGTGACTCCTGCGGCACCCGATGTGAAACGCCCTGCGATGACTGTGGCGGACGAGAAGAATCCCGGGAAGAACCCGATCGTCGTGGACAAGAGCCCGGTGGTGCCGGTCAAAGGTGAAGACTTCTTCATTCCGTCTTCGATTCGGGGCGTGTTTCTGCTGATGCCCCCTGTCTCGGGACCGCTGCCACCACGGATCATTATCACGCCGGTGTCTCCGTCGAATTCGATTCCGTGACCTTCTCCGTGAAGGACCAATCCTGCGTCTCTGCCCAATCGAAACCGCTTCTGAATCCCCCACTCCATGCGCACAAAACTGGCAATGCTTATCCTGGCCGTCGCGGCTGTGCTCAGCCCAGCCGCGCTGCGCGCGCAGGGGCTGGTGGCGATCCAGAACTACTCGGCGGATTTCCGCAATGAGGAGCCGCTGTCATTCTCGATGAGCGCCAACAGCGGGTATGACATGCTGAAGTACAAGTCGCCGACGTCGCAGTATGGAAACATTGAGTCCTGGTATGCGCAGCTCGGGGCGGGGACGGCGTACACGCACGCGGACAAGACGACGCCCTACAGCTTCAGCCTTGAAGGAAGCGTGCTGGAATATGTGAAGGGAGTGCCGACCTATGGCAGCACGTTCTACAACGGCCGTGCGACGTTCAACTTTGAGCACCAGTTCTCTGAGCGCCTGAAGATGAGCAACAACTTCTACCTCACGTATGGAACGAACCCCAACAGTGCCTTTGGCTACGGGGCCACGAGCGCGCTGTGGAACGGGCAGTTCCTGTATGGCTACAACAACTTCAATGTGAGCTATGCGTGGTCTCCGAGGTTCTCGACGACGACGTCCTACACGTTTGACGGCATCACGTATGAAAACTCGGCGGTGGCCACCTCGCAGGACCGGTATTCGCACCTGGGTGCGCAGCAGATCGCCTACAAGGTCTCCCAGCGGACGAGCCTGACGGCAGAGTACCGCTACCGCATGACGAACTACACGCGGAGCCGATTCCAGAACTATCATTCGCACTATGCCCTTGGCGGAGTGGATCATGCATGGAGCGAGAACATGTCCGGGTCGGCGCGAGCGGGTGCGGAGTTCTTTGAGAACTCGACGGTGAGCAAGGTGAGGCCCTACGCCGAGGCGGCGATCAATTATTCGGTGGCACAGCAGACACAGCTGCGGTGGTTTACGATGCTGGGATTCAACGGCGCACTGCTGGGCAGCTACACCAACAGCTACGGTGTGAACACGGGCATCCAGGTGAACCACAATGTGAGCAAGCGTCTGAGCCTGAACGGCGGCGCGAGCTATGCGCACTCCACGCTTTCCGGCGGACCGCTGCCAGACCAGCGGCAGGATGCGGTGTTCATCAATGCGGGGATTGGCTATCAGCTGATGGACAACGTGAACCTGAACGCGAACTACTCGTTCTCCACACAGCTGTCCAACAATCCTGCCGTGGAATTCAACCGCAACCGTGTCTCCGTCGGCGCCACGGCGACCTTTTAGTCCCAACAGCCAAGACAACACGCCGCCGGCGGGCCGATTCGGACATCACGAATCTCCCGCTGGCGGCATTTCAAGACCCCTTTCTTAACCTTTGCCAATAATCAAACCTGAGCAGTCATGAACGAGTCCGGCACCGAACTGCAGAAGCATGCGATGGACACCTGGCAGGTGATCAAGAATCGATTTGGGCTGATCTCGCTTTGTTTCATCCTGATCTTTGCTGCGGCGGCGGTGCTGACGTACATCATGCCGAGGAAGTATCGCGGGCATGTGGAGATGACGATTGAGCGCATCACCGAAGGCATCAGTGTGTTTGCGAACAACCGCAGTGACAGCACGGGCTTTTCGCCTGAATACCTCAAGACGCAGTTTGAGACGATCACGAAGCCCACGACGCTGTATCCGGTGATCGAAAAACTGGAGCTGGCCAAGCGCTGGGAGCTGCCCAGCCGGCAGGCGGCGCTGGCAAAGCTGCGGGCCAATCTGGAAACGCAGTCGATGCTGCGCTCCGACTTTGTGACGATCGACTACTACGATCCAGATGCCCAGCTCGCGGCGACCATTGCGAACGAAGTGGCCAAGAGCTACATGGAGCAGCGCAAGAACATTGAGCATGAGAAGAAGCTCAAGGCTCTGGCAGTCCTGGAACAGAAGATCAACGACCAGGAGGGGCTGCGCGCCCAGGCCCAGCTCCGTGCGCAGGAAGCCAAGCGCAAGGCGGGGATCGTGGGTGAATGGGTGATGGGCGGTGGCAACTCGCTGAGTCCGGGCAGCGAAATCCGCACGGCGGAGGAAGGACTGCAGCAGACACGTGAGCAGATGCTCATGCAGGCGGACCAGGAGAAGATGACCCTGCAGACGGAAATTGATCAGATCGGAAAGCTGAGCCCGGATGAACTCATCGAGCAGGCTTCAGGCCTCAAGCTGGAGAATGCCAGCATCGCGACAATGACCGCTAAGATGCAGGAGCTCAAAGTGGCACGGCAGGGGCTGACGAACGAAGGCCGCGGCAACAGGCACCCGCAGGTGCTCAGTGTGGACAGCCAGATCGAGGAATACAAAAGGCTCATTCTTGCGGAGGCCACCTCCCACATCAAAGGACTGCAGAACCGGCTGGATGGAGCCAAGAAAAAGCGCGAGTCACTGGAGAAGTGGAATGGTGATGCCAAAAAGGAGATCATGGGAATGCAGGCGCTCTACAATGAGTACAAGAGCGCGAAGGATGAGGTGACGCAGCTGGACAACATCATCGTGAACCTGCGCACGAGAAACCTGGAGGAAAAGGTCGGTGCGGATCTGGTGAAATCTCCCGCGACGATTTATTCTGAAGCAGAGCCGGAAGGGAAGCCTGCGAAGCCGAACGTGCCGCTGCACCTGGCGCTGGGCGGGGTGCTGGGGGTGATGTTTGGCCTGGGCCTGGCCTTTTTCCTGGAGTACATGGACACCACGGTGAAGAACCTGGATGACGTGGAAGGCTACCTGGGCGTGCCAGTGCTGGCAGTGGTGCCAAAGGATGTGGGCGTGCTGCACCGCAGCAGCGGATTCAATCCGGATGCGGAGGCGTACCGCATTCTGCGCACGAACATTGAATTCAACCGCAAGACGCCGGAGGCGAACTGCCTGAGCGTGGTGAGCGGCGGAGCGGGAGAAGGGAAATCCACGACGATGGTGAACCTGGCGTATGTGTGCGCGCAGGGCGGGTACAACGTGCTCTTGATTGATGCAGATTTGCGCCGGCCGAGCCTGCATACGCATTTTGATGTGAGCCATGCGACGGGCCTGACGAACTACCTGACCACTGACATCCGGCTGGAGGATGTGGTGCTGCGCACGCAGGTGGAGAACCTGTTTTTCCTGCCGAGCGGCCTGCTGCCGGCGGACAGCGCGGGACTGCTGAACTCCCAGCGCATGGTCGATTTGATCGCGGATGTGAAGAGCCGGTTTGACTTGGTGCTGATCGACTCGCCACCAATCCTGGGCGTGAGCGATGCCTCGGTGCTGGCGAATCTGGCGGACATGACGATGATCGTGGTGCAGCATCGCAAGCTGCCACGGCACATGCTGATGCGGGTGAAGCAGAACGTGGAGAACGTGGGCGGCAAGGTGGTGGGGGTGGTGCTGAACAACGTGGACCTGCGAAGCGACGCGCAGTACCAGTATTACACGAGCTACTACACCTACTACTCGCCCACGAATTCGCCGAACGGCGGGCAGGGGGGCAAGACCCGCCGCCGCAAGGTGAAGGCGGAAACGACCGCTCCTGCGCTGGGCAGCCCGCATGCCGTCTCAAGGCTGGATGGCGATGATGTGTTTTGATTTTACCCGACGACGCACGCTTTTTTATGAACACACGCATTCTTACCTGCATCCTCGCTGCATGCGCGCTGGCGACGGCCCATGCGCAGAACGGCGAAATCGCCCTCAAGATCAACAACCGCATCTCGATCTCCATCGGTGGCATTCCGGACAATGAGGTGCCGCAGATCAGCAAGGTGTACACGATCAGCGACAACGGCACGATCAACCTGCTGCACATCGGTGAAGTGCGCGCAGCGGGACTGAAGCCCTCCGCCTTGCAGCGCAGCATCGAGGCGACCTACAAGAACCAGGAAATCTACACGCGGCCCACGGTGACGGTGACGACGAATGACAGCGCTACCACGCAGCAGATGGTGTATGTGGTGGGCGGCATCAAGGGGAACGGGTCGGTGCCGTACACTCCGAACCTGACCGTGCTGAAAGCCATCTCCGCAGCGGGAGGATTCACGCCCTTTGCCAAGCCGAGCAGGACGAAGCTGCTGCGCAACGGAACAACGACGGAGATCAATCTTAAGGACATCAGCGCGGATCCTTCGCGGGATATTCAACTGCAGCCGGAAGATCAAATCATCGTGCCGGATTGAGGCTGGATTTTTTTACCCTTCATGACCATGAACATGAGCATGCGCTTTCTTGTTTCTGTGGTTTCCGTGCTGGTGTGCCTGAACGCCACGGTGACGGCGCAGAACACGGAGATGGCCTTGAAGGCGGGGGATCGGATCGCGCTTTCGATCGGTGGGATTCCGGCGGATGATGCCGCGCAGATCAGCAAGGTGTACACGATCGGTGACGGTGGGACGATCAATCTGGTGCACGTGGGAGAAGTGAAGGCCGTGGGGTTCAAGCCTTCGGAGCTGCAACGGGTCGTGGAGAAGACTTATGTTCAGGACGAGCTTTATAAGAGTCCGACGGTGACGGTGACGATTGATGGTGGAGAGGTGCCCGCGAGGCTGGTGTATGTGGTGAGCGGCTGCAAAAAGAACGGGCCGGTGGCCTACAATGCGGGCCTGACTTTGCTGAAGGCGATCAGTGTGGCTGGAGGCTTTTCTGATTTCGCGAAGCCCAGTCAAACGAAGGTGATCCGGGATGGCAAAAGCATTGCTGTTGATCTCCGAAATGTGGGATCTGAACCGGCGAAAGACATGAAGCTGGAGCCGGAAGATCAGATCATTGTGAGGGAGTGAGGGATGCGGAATGACGAATGACGAGGCGGGATGGTGGGGACGTTCGGTTTGGCCGCAGTTCACATGAACTCAAGCGACGGGATTGTGGGATGGAGAGTAACTGGGGGGCGAGAGTTGTTTGTACGAAGAGAGCTTCCAGATTCCGGCTGAAGCCGGTACTACAATACTTGCGCTGGTTGGTTTAGAATCTCGGGATATGCGGTGATTCCGGAACGGGCTAAAGCCCGAACTACGTACTCAGAAGTGAAAGCAGTCAGATTTTCATGCGGTTCTCAACAGCGATGATCACTCAGTCGCGTGAGTTAAGAATGGCTCCACTGAAGGACGAAGAGACGTTGTGCGTTTTAGGCTGGATGAAAATTGTGCTGTTTGCTTTGTGCTTTGTCGGGGCGGCTGTTTCGGCCATGGCGGAGTTTGCGCTGAGGGATGGTGATACGGTGGTGTTTCTGGGGGACAGCATCACGGCGGCGAGGCGGTATGACCGGATCATTGAGAACTACACGCTGCTGCGGTTTCCACAGAGGAAGGTGAAGTTTTTCAATGCGGGAAGAGGAGGGGACACGATGACGGGGGCGCTGGAGAGGCTGCAGCGGGAGGTGTTTGATCGTGGGGCGACGGTGCTGACGGTGGCGTTTGGGGTGAATGACATTGGCTGGGGCATGAAGGCGGATGCGGAGCACAAGGGGGCGTATCTGGAGTCTCTGCGAAAGCTGATCGCGCGCTGCAAGGAGCATGGGGTGCGGGTTTTCATCTGCTCGGCGGCGATCACAAATGAGGAGCCTGACCGGGCGGAGAAGGGTTTCCTTCAGCAGATGTGTGATGAGGGGCTGGAGGTGGCGAAGGGGCTGGGGGCGGAGACGATCGATGTGCAACGTGCGATGCGGAAGGTGCAACGGCGGGTCTTGGAGGTGAACGAGAAGCAGAAGGAACCGTCCAAGCCGACGAGGTTGCATGTGGAGGATGGGGTGCATCTGAACGATCTCGGGCAGCTGGCGATGGCGGTGGCGATTTTGAAGGGGCTGGGTGCGCCTGCGGAGGTGTCTTCGGCGGTGGTGGATGCGAAGGAGGGCAAGGTGGCGGCTGCCGATGGGTGCGCGGTTACTGGTGTGAAGGTGGAGAAGGATGGAGTGGCCTTTGACCGGCTGGATGAGGGGCTGCCGATCAACTTTGGGGCGCTGGGTGCGCTGAATTTTTTGTTTGTGCCGATCCCGGCGGAACTGAACGGCTACATGCTGACGGTGAAGGGGCTGGCGGCGGGCAAGTATGAGCTGCGTGCGGGTGGGAGGCTGCTGGGGAAGTTTACCGCGGGGCAGCTGGCGGCGGGGCTGAATGTCTCTTCGATGACGGCGAATGGGTGGGAGCCGGGCGGGCCGTGGGATGCGCAGGCGGCGGCGCTGAAAATGGTGACGGATGCGCGGATGGAGATCGTGGGATCGGAGAGCTATCGGGAGATGTTTTTGAAGGAGCAGCCGGGGGTGGGGGAATTGCGTTCGGAGACGAAGACTGTGCTGGAAGGACTGGAGGCGTTGCAGCGGAGGTATGCGACGCCGGCGAAGGTGAGGTTTGAGGTGAAGAGGGTGGAGTGAGGGGGTGGAGGGTGGAGGGAACGCTTGTGCTGGCATCGCTACGCGATGCGACCGTGCCGCCGCCAGTGGAACATCACGCCCGATGAATTCACCTGCAGCGTGAACTCTTTCAATTGCGTGTGGTATTATTCGCCGAACAGCAAGGTCGTATCGCATGCGGAGCACTTCTCGCATGCGGAGCGCTACTTGAAATCGCTTGGGCGAAAGGGAGCGGGCTTGGGCGGTTCGAATTTCATATTGGCTTTGAGCCAGTCTTGAAAGCTTTGGAAGTCTGCGGCGGAAAATGGGTCGCTCGATACACGGATGTATTCGCGCCAGCGACCGCCTTCCTTGAACTCCAGGGTGATGAGGGTGGTCTGACGGGCGCTGTCCCTTTTGCCCCAGTCCCAGGATTCTTGCAGGACGATTTCTGCGGCGACGAATTCGCTCCAGCGCTGGTATTTGTCGGGCTTGAGGAAAGTGACCTGGCGGATGCCCTCCGGCTCGATGCGGGTGTAGTTCAAGAGCCCGATCAACGCGTAGCCGGCGCTCACGAAGCCGGTCCCGAGAATGAGGACTGCGATGCCGATGCCGTAGCGCAGAAAAAACGCGTTGCGAAAAAAGTGGGCCATCGGGCCGCGTGCGAACCCGTAGAAAAGCACGCAGGCCGCTGGCAGGACAGAGAGAAGCAGCGAGGCCTCCCACCACGGCATCTGGGATGTCATGAGGGGAGGATGCGCTGGAGTCATGGCGGCAGGATTACAGGCCGAGGTCGGTCACGGCGCCTTCGCTGGCGCTGGTGGTGAGCTTGGCGTATTTGGCGAGGACGCCGCGGGTGTAGCGGGGCTTGGGCTGCTTCCACTTGGCGAGGCGGGTCTTCAGTTCCTTGGCGGGAATGCCGAGGGTGATGGCGCGCTTTTCCGCATCGATGGTGATGGGGTCACCGTTTTTGATGACGGCGATGGGGCCGCCGACGAAGGCTTCAGGGGTGACGTGGCCGACGACGAAGCCGTGGCTGCCACCGCTGAAGCGGCCGTCGGTGATGAAGGCGACGTCTTTGCCGAGGCCTTTGCCCATGATGGCGGAGGTGGGGGAGAGCATCTCGCGCATGCCGGGGCCGCCTTTGGGGCCTTCCATGCGGACGACGATGACGTGGCCTTTTTTGACCTTGTCATTGAGGATGGCCTGGAGGGCGGTCTCTTCGGACTCAAAGACGATGGCCTTGCCTTCGAACTTGAGGCCTTCCTTGCCGGAGATTTTGCCGACGGCGCCTTCGGGGCAGAGGTTGCCTTTGAAGATGACGAGATGGCTGTCCTTCTTGAGGGGAGCGCTGAGCGGGCTGACGATCTTCTGATCCTTGGGCCAGACGATCTTGGAGTTTTTCATGTTCTCCTTCATGGTCTTGCCGGTGACTGTGAGGCAATCTCCGTGCATGAGGCCTTCTGCGACGAGCATGCGCATGAGGGGGACGGTGCCGCCGATCTTGACGAGGTCGTTCATGAAGTATTTGCCGCTGGGCTTGAGGTCGGCGAGGACGGGGGTCTTTTTGCCGATGCGGACGAAGTCTTCGATGCCGAGCTTCACGCCGGCGCTGTGGGCCATGGCGATGAGGTGGAGGACGGCATTGGTGGAGCCGCCGAGGGTGATGATGAGGGTGATGGCGTTTTCGAAGGCTTCCTTCGTCATGATGTCGCGAGGGGTGATGCCCTTCTTGATCATGTTCATGACGGCGGCGCCGGCGTCGAAGCAGTCGATGAGCTTGTCGGTGCCGACGGCGGATTGCGCGCCGGAATTGGGGAGGCTCATGCCGAGGGCTTCGATGGCGGAGGCCATGGTGTTGGCGGTGTACATGCCGCCGCAGGAGCCTTCGCCAGGGATGGCGTGCTCTTCGATGTCGATGAGCTCCTTGTCATTGATGAGGCAGTTGGCGTGCTTGCCGACGGCTTCGAAGACGGTGACGATGTCGGCGTCTTTTTTCTCGGGGCCGACGCAGCCGGGGAGGATGGTGCCGCCATAGACGAAGACGCTGGGGCGATTGAGGCGGGCCATGGCCATCAAACAACCGGGCATGTTTTTATCACAGCCGCCGATGGCGACGAAGCCGTCCATGCCTTCGCAACCGACGACGGTCTCGATGGAGTCGGCGATGACTTCGCGGGAGACGAGGGAGTATTTCATCCCCTCGGTGCCCATGGAGATGCCGTCTGAGATGGTGATGGTGTTGAAGATGATGCTCTTGCCACCGGCGGCGTCCACGCCTTTGGCGGACTCGAGGGCGAGACGGTCGATGTGCATGTTGCACGGGGTGACCATGCTCCAGAGGGAGGCGATGCCGATCTGAGACTTCTGGAAGTCGGCGCGCTTGAAGCCGACGGCGTGCAGCATGGCGCGTGAGGCGGCGCGGTCCACTCCATCAACCACGATGGCGCTGTGCTTGCGATGGAGGTCGGATTTGGCGGCGGCGGAGGCTTTCTTGGGCATAAAAAATTGGGTGGTGTTGAGCCCGCAAACTGCCAGACGCGCGGGATGCGCGCAAGCTGCCTTTGCGTGGAGAGGTGCTCAGGGCAGGGCGGCGCGCCAGGACTGGAGTGTCTGCCTGGTTTTGGCGCTCATGGGAGCTTCGGAGGTGGCGTCCGCGGAGTTCAGGCACCAGTCGAGAAACTCACGGACCACGGCGTGGTCGAGGCCAGGTGCGGTGAGCGCCTTCTGGGCCTGCGCGAGAACTCGATCTGCAAACAAGCCGCGGTCTGCCGCATGGTGAATGCTCCAGGCGATGAGCATGCGGGCGGTGGTGGTGGCATCCGGCTCGTCCCAGAGGGCGAGGATGTGACGGGGCATGTGGAAGCGGTCTTTGATGACCCGCACGGTGTTGCCTGCCGTGTATGCCTCCTGCCCCTCCACATCGGTGGCGTCAAAGGTGGCGACACGGGCCAGATCGGGAGCGGTGTCGCGCAAATCCAGGGCATAGAGAGATGCAAAGGCAGGTGTGAGAGAGGAGTGGGTGCGCTGAAGCTGTGACAGCAGGATGGCGCGGAGTTCTGCCATGTGCTTTGGATCGCTGCTGGTCTGTGCCAGACGGCAAAGCACGTCGTAGTCGCTGCTGTAGAGGGCGATTTTCTTTTGATGGAAATCTTTGAAGGTGTCCCAGTAGCGAAGGGCTCCCTCCCGCCGTGAGAGCGCCTCGGCGAGCAGGTCTCCGTGACCGCCGAACTCGACTACCTGCGCCATCATTTCTTTGAGCAGCGTTTTTTCGATGCGGGGATCGCGATGGCGCATGGGATCCTCCGAAGGGACGAGCTGAGCGAGGATGGCCTTCTTGTCCCAATAGGCAGGGGATTTTTCTGTCAGCGCGGCAAGCAGGCTGTCCACATCTGCCTTCTCACCGATCATGGCCGGTGGGGCGATGGCGGTGCAGGCTTTGGCGAGTTCTCCTTTGAGCTGGCCCAGCGCGTGTGCGGCGGCTGCGGGATCGGCGGTGCAAAGTTCCTTGAACAAGGCCACTGCCCTGGCGGCTTCGTCCGGCTTTTTCAGCTTGAGCAGGTCGGCGGAGAGAACGCTGACATAAGCCGACATGTCCACTTCCTGGAGGCGGCGCATGGCCCAGTCGGCGTTGAGATCTTGTGATGAGGCCCAGGTTTTGAGAGCCGCGACGTCATCGCGAGCCGCGAGCTGGCGGCGGACGGAGGGCAGCGTGTCGCGGAGCGTGTAGGAGAGATTGTCTTCAAGCTCTGTGCGCAGCTGCCAGGCACGTGATTCATCTTCCTGATGCTGCTGCTGTTTTTTGCGGAGACGCAGCTCTTCGGCGGATTCTTTTTTGGGTGGGGTGTCACTTAAAAAGTCGAGGCTGGGGGGAAAAGGCTCGAGAAGGGGCATGGGACCGGCGGCCTGGATGCGCTTCTCGAGATCTCGAAGCTCGATCTCCGATGCGGTGGGCGGCAGAACGTGTGATTCCACGGAGTGCAAAATATCTTCCGCGGAAAGGCCCATCTCACCTGCGGCATGAAGCGCTGATTTAAGGAAGACTGGCGGCAGCGAGGGCGGATGCTCAAGCCGGTCCATGAAGCGATGGAGCATCATGAGAGTGCTTTGACGGCGGGCTTCGGTCGAGGTGGGGTCCGGAGGATCGTCTGACTCGTTGCGCAGAACGGGCATGGCTTTATGCAGGAACTCGGGGCCATCGCCCCAGCGTGGCGGCAGCGCCTTTTCGATGAGCAGGCATGCGAAATTCAGCGCGGTCTCTTTCTTGTAATCATCGTTCCAGCGGTGGCAGATCTCGTCTGCGAGGACCTGGCCTTGGAGATTCACCAGCGGCTTGCTTTCGGAGGATGACCGTAGCTTGAGATGGGCGGAGCCATCGGCGGTGGAAGTGCTCATGCTCATGCCCATGCTGCTTTTGCTGCCGAGGCGGTTGCGGCTGCGTACGCGGTCGAGCCACCAGAGGGTGTGCGCGATATGGCGGGCGTCCGCGTCTTTGAGATCGTGCCATTCGAAGTCGTAGAAAGGTCCATCATGAAGCGCGTTGTACCTGGCCGCGCCATTGAACACGGTGCGGCCATAGGCGAGCCAGGAGTCGCCTGGGCGAAAGGAAATAAAGATCTCCCACACGCGGGCATTGTAACAGAAGGACGAGCTATGGCTGAGGTGAAGCGTCCCGGATTCCGGAGGCTTTTGTCCGTCGCGATCTTCGACTGCGAGCTGAAACAGGGAGTGGTGCCGCGGAGAGCGGTTGATGTCCACCAGCTCCAATGCTGCGGCCTGAGGAGCCATGGTCCAGAAACCGTCAGGAATGCGGTCATTCTCCTGATGATCTTGAAGATGGTGATGGGGCCTGCGACCGAGACCCATGAAGGTGAACAGCTCCGCGTGCGTCAGCGACTGGCGTGATTGTTTCACATAGGGGCGGGCTGGCGGGAGCGCAGGAGATCCAGAGCCGGAGGCCGGTCCGAAGCCAAGCGTCTCAGACACGGGGGTGAACTGCTTGATGGGATAAGCGAGGCCTCCCTGTGCATGAAGTTTTTTCAAGGCTGCCTCCGCCTCTTCGAATGGGGCGGGCAGACGGGCGAAGTGGCTGCCTTTGCCGCCAGCCGGGCCGGTGAAGCGCTTCTGAGTCGCGTCCCATTCATAAACCGCCTGAGGCTTGTCAGCGCTGCCGGTGCTGGGAAACAGAACGACCTGCCAGCCTGCGGCGGCGGCGGACGGACGAACGTCCCACGACCAGCGGTTTTCGGGGAGATCGGCATCACGGCTGTGCCAGTTGATAACGACAGACAGCAGGGTGCGCGGCTTTGTCTCCGCCGTCTCGATGCACAACACTTCGACCGTGGCGTTTTCGATGGAGACGCCGGAATGGTAGGTGTCCAGCTTTTCCACCACGCCGTCTCCATTGACGTCGAAGAGGTAACCATCTGTGATCATGTTGTCGCCGCCGAATGGATCGAACTTCCGGCCGTTCTCGAAGTAGCCACTGAGCACTTGGTCGAGCATGCGAGCCGGTGACTGGCCGTCAGCCGAGGCTGCGGGGCGACGTGCTTGAAAAAGTTTTTCCGGTCGTGGGATCTCGTAGTCGCCGGGAAAGGTGTCGGACAGGGAATGCCACTCGGGGGTGTGGGAGACAATGTAGAAAGAGGGGGCTGAATCCCGCTGAGGGCAGCGGGTGACCTGGAGATTGGCGTGTTCCTTGGTGAATTCGGCCAGGCTCTGCTTCTCTTTCTGGTCCGTCATTTCATACAGGGCCTGCATGCGTGTGGCGGGATCGAGGAGCTGCCGTATGCGGGGGCTTTCCTTGCCCAGAGTCACGCATGCGCCAAGCCAAAGCAGTGATGGCCAGAGGAGGGTGGATAATGCCAGGCGCATCCAAGCATGATGCCGTGGATGAAGAACTGGAGTCAAGATGATATGGCCGCACTTCTGGCGCAGGAAATGGCAAACGGGGTGTGGTTTCCGGCCCGCGAAGAGCGATAAGGGAGGGTGAACATGTATTTCCGATGCATCTTTGTTTTTCTGGCCATGGCTGGCGCTCTCGCGGCGGCGGATCAGGTCGTGCCGCTGGACTTCAATCTGTACATGCAGGGGAAGTTTGTGTATGAGAGGAACTGCATCGTGTGCCATGGGCAGCGCGGGGATGGGAACGGGGAGATGAGCCCGACGCTGAAGCCGAAGCCGAGGTCGTTCCGGGAGGGGATGTTTAAATTCCGCACGACGCCGTATACCATGCTACCGACGGATGATGATCTGCGAAGGACGATCACGCATGGGCTGAGCGGCACGGCGATGGGGGCCTTCAGCCATCTGCAGTCGGACGAGGTGGAGGCAGTGATCGCGTATGTGAAGTCGTTTTCGCGGAGGTGGCGGAAGCCGGAGAATTATGCGGAAGCCATCAGTTTGGCGCCAGCGCCGGAATGGCTGAAGAAGGAGAGCGAGGTCAAAGCGCATGCGGGAGTCGGGCAGAAACTTTTCGCGACCAACTGTGCGGCCTGCCATGGGGAGAAGGCGGATGGCAAGGGGGCGGCGGCGATCGCGCTGAAGGATATCTGGGGGCTGCCCGCGGCGCCGGCGGATCTGCGCCAGCCGCATCCGCGCTGCGGAGACGGGCCGGAGGATTTGTACCGGGTGCTGGCGACGGGGCTGAACGGGACGCCGATGGTGAGCTTTGAGGCGACGCTCAGCGAGGCGCAGCGGTGGGATGTGGTGGCGTATCTTTTGAGCATTCGTCTGCCATCGGTGCCGGTGCTGTAAAAGGAGTCAGGCGCGGCGAATTCCGAAGGGCTGCGGGATGTCTTATGAATGATTGTTTGCCTCGGCTGATGGTTAACTTTAGCGTTGGGGACGCATGAGCCAATCTTCCCGCAGTCCTGAGAGCATCGAAGCTTCCTTTGCCCCGTTTCGTCAAAAAATGCAGGCGGAGGGGCTGAGTGAGTCGGCGATCCGGGCGTTTCGCGGGAGCTATGCGGCGCTACTGGCGGGGGAGACGGGGATGATTCCTGAGGCGACGATTTCTCCGGCGAAGGATCTACCGCGGGCGGATGATCTGAAGGCTCCGGCGGCGGAGCGTGCGGCGGAGTTGCTGAAGCAGACGGTGATCCTGAAGCTGAACGGTGGTCTTGGCACGGGGATGGGGCTGGAGAAGGCGAAGTCGCTGCTGCCAGTGCGGGGCGAGGACACGTTTTTGGATTTGATCGCGCGGCAGATTTTGCTGCTGAGGTCGCAGACGGGGGGAGAGGTGCCGATGTTCATGCTGATGAACAGCTTTAGTACTTCGGCGGATTCGGCGGCGCATCTGGCGAAGCGATTTCCGCAGCTGGGTGGAACGGAGACGTGGGAGCTGATGCAGAACAAGGTGCCGAAGGTGCTGGCGAGTTCGCTGGAGCCGGCGACGTGGGCGGCGAGTCCGGATGCGGAATGGTGCCCGCCGGGGCATGGGGACATCTATGCATGCCTCGCGGGTTCGGGCTGGCTGGAGCGGCTGCTGGGCAGCGGGGTGAGGTATGCGTTTGTTTCAAATTCAGATAACCTCGGGGCGACGCTGGATCCGGCGATTCTGGCGTGGTTTGCGGACAGCGGAATGCCGTTTGTGATGGAGGTGACACGGAGGACGGAGTCTGACAAAAAGGGCGGTCATCTGGCGGTGCGCCTGAGCGACGGGCGCTTTCTGCTGCGGGAGTCGGCGCAGTGCCCGAAGGAAGATGAAGGGCATTTTCAGAACATCGATCAGCACCGGTATTTCAACACGAACAACCTGTGGATTGATCTGCAGGCGCTGAAGGCGGCGCTGGAGGCGAATGACGGGCTGATCCCGCTGCCGCCGATCATGAACAAGAAGACGGTGGATCCGCGCGACAGTGCTTCGCCTGCGGTGGTGCAGCTGGAGACGGCGATGGGGGCTGCGATTGAGTGTTTTGAAGGAGCGGGGGCGATCGAGGTTTCACGGGTGCGGTTTGCGCCGGTGAAGACGACGAGCGATCTGCTGGCGGTGAGATCCGATGCGTATGAGCTGACGGAGGATTTTTGTCTGAGGCTGCACCCGAGCCGCAACGGGCAGCCGCCGCACCTGCATCTGGACCAGAAGCTGTGCAAGCTGGTGGACGGGCTGGAGCACAACTTCCCGCATACACCGAGCCTGCTGCATTGCCGGAGCCTGCTGGTGCATGGGCCGGTGGAGTGCGGCGCGGGCGTGGTCTTCAAGGGGGATGCGGTGATTCATAATCACACGCAGGCGCCGGTGAAGCTGAGGGCCGGGGTGCATGAGGGGCAGATCAGTGTGGGGTGAGATGAAATTTATGATTTACGATTTTTGATTTATGATTTGAGATAGGGGCATGAAACTCTTTCTCGCTGTTTTTGGTCTGTGCTGTGGTGGTCTGTGGGCGGCTGATGTGGCTGCGCTGCAGAAGCTGGGGGCGAAAGTGACGGAGGCGGGGGGAGTGGTGACGCAGGTGCAGGTGGATTGTGAGAAGTTTAGCGAGGCGGATTTTCGGACGCTGGGTGGTTTTACGACGATCAAGAATCTGAGCATCAGCGGGAAGACGATCACGGATGAGACGATCGGATTGCTGACGGGGCTGACGGAGCTGGAGATGCTGAGCACGAACGGGATTCAGCTGACGGATGCGGGGTATAAGCATTTTGCGGCGTTTCAGAAGCTGAAGTCGCTGGCGTTTTTTCATCCGGCGTTTCGGTCGAAGGATTTTACGGGGAGTGGTTTGGTGGAGCTGAAGAAGCTGCCGAATCTGGAGCGGCTGACGTTTGCGGGATCGACGACGGGGGATGCTGCGATGGAGGCGATCGGGCAGCTGACGCAGCTGAAGGATTTTCGCACGTGGCACACGGCGCAGACGCAGGCGGGAAATGCGGCGCTGATGAAGCTGACGCGGCTGACGGGATTGAGGATGGGGCAACGGCTGCCGGAGTGGGGGAAGGACTCGCCGGCGAGCTTTGATGAATCGACGATGGGCGTGATTGCGCAGATGAAGACGCTGGAGTCGCTGGAGCTGACGGAGGCGAGGCTGAGCGCGAAGATCATTCCGCAGCTTCAGGCGCTGCCGAAGCTGGTGAAGCTGAAGATTGAGACGGTGGACATTTCGGAGGCGGATGTGGAGGCGATCAAGGCGGCGCTGCCGAAGTGCAAGGTGGAGTATAAGGCGATGAGTGCGGAGGAGAAGGAGAGCGGGCTGGTGAAGAAGCTGAGGCTGTGAGGGAGGGAGTGATGGGTGTGGAGTGGGCGTGCGTGCGGCGGGGCTCTTTGCAAACGCTGCTGGGGCCAGATAGATGTGGCGGAGTGCTGGGTTTGCTTCCCGATTTTCTCCAGATAACCCAGGGCGGCGCTCGCTTAGGCTCGCTTGCCCTGGGCTGCGATAGGTCGCCCCTTTGGGGCTGGGCGTGAATTGGTGGGCTCGCTTGCGCATAGGAAGCTTCCAGATTCCGGCTAAAGCCGGTACTACAAAACTTGAGATGGCTGGCTTCGAATTTTGGGCGATGCGGTGGTTCCGGAGCGGGCTGCTGCGAAGCCGCGAAGCGAACCCCGAACTACGTACTTGGGATGGGAGGGGTGCGGACGTGTGGGCGGATTCGGGGCGGGTGAACTGATGATGGGCGGAGGTTTGCGCGTCGGTGGGGCGGGGGAGAAGGGGGGGGCTGATTGTGTGGTGAGGCGAAGGTGGGAGACAGAAATGTGAGAGGATGACGTTCATGGCTGGACCATGAGCCAGGCACCTTCTTTTGATCGTCGTCGTTTTATTCAAAACACTGCTGCGGTGGCGTTTGCCGCGCCGTGGATTTCGCAGGCGGCTGCGAGTGGGCCGTTTCAGGCGACGGGGACGAGGGTGGGGGAGGTGACGGATACGACGGCGATTGTGTGGACGAGGCTGACGGAGGGGGCGGTGCGGAACAATGCGGGGGTGAGTTTTGACAAGCAGAAGAAGGTCAAGGGTGTGAAGGAAAAGGTGCAGGAGGTGCCTGCGGTGCGTGAGATTGAGGGGGCGTGTCCGGCGGCCTCAGGCAAGGTGCGTGTGCGCTATGGGCTGAAGGAGGATCTGAGCGATGCGGCGGAGACGGCGTGGACGGAGGTGAGCGCGGAGAAGGATGGGATTCACCAGTTCAAGCTGAGCGGGCTGAAGGCGGGCAGTACGTATCATTATGTGAGTGAGACGGCGGGGGGCAGCTTCAAAGGGAAGTTTCATACGGCGCCAGATGGTGCGGCGCCGAGCAAGCTGCGGTTTTGTGTGATGACGTGCCAGGGGTATCAGGACCGCGATCATGCGGACGGGCATCCGATTTATCCTTCGATGACGGCGCTGGACCCGAACTTCATGGTGATGACGGGGGATCTGGTTTATTATGACAGCAATCCGCCGAGGGCGGTGTCGCCTGCGCTGGCGCGGCTGCATTGGGAGCGGATGTTCAGCCTGCCTCGTTTGATTGAGGCGACGCGCAGTACTTCAACGTACTGGCTGAAGGATGATCATGACACGCTGACGAATGATTCGTGGCCGGGGATGAAGGCGGGTGAGCTGACGTTTGGCGAGGGGATCCAGATTTTCCGGGAGCAGACGCCGATCGGTGAGAGGGATTTTAGGACGATTCGCTGGGGGAGGGATCTGCAGGTGTGGTTCACGGATGGGCGGGATTATCGCTCGCCGAACACGATGAAGGACGGGCCGGAGAAGACGATCTGGGGTGCGGAGCAGAAGGAGTGGTTCAAGCGCACGGTGAAGGAGAGCACGGCGACGTGGAAGGTGCTGGTGAGTCCGACGCCACTGGTGGGGCCGGATCGTGGCAACAAAAATGACAATCACAGCAACGAGGGTTTCACGCATGAGGGGGATGAGATCCGCGCGTGGCTGAAGGCGAATGTGCCGGACAATTTTTTTGTGGTGTGCGGGGACCGGCACTGGCAGTACCATTCGGTGCACCCGACGGCGGGCGTGCAGGAGTTTAGCGTGGGGCCGGCGAGCAATTCGCATGCGAGCGGCTCACCGGGGGAGGACAAGACGTATCACAAATTTCACCGGGTGAAGGGCGGGTTTCTTTGTGTGGAGCTGACGCCGAGCGGGAAGGAGAGCGAGATCGTGTTTCAGCTTCGCGGGGTAGACGGGGCGGTGGGGTATGAGGCGAAGTTTAAGCGGAGTGTGGCGTGAAGGCGTGGGAACTGACAGACTGCGAGCCGGTGGGGCGTTTCAAAGAGTCACTGTCATGAACATCCCCGCCAAACGTCATCTCGACCGCCGTGCTTTTCTGCGGGGCACCGGAACTGTGCTTTCGCTGCCGTTTCTGGAGGCGATGGTGCCGGCGTTTGCGACGCGGGCGCAGGCTGCGGTGGGACAGCCACCGCCGCGGTTTTTGGCGATGTGTGCGACGCTGGGCTTTCACACGCCGTTTTTGTTTCCGCAGGAGACGGGTGCTGACTACGCGCTGACGCCTTATCTGGAGCCGCTGAAGGATTTGAGGGGCGATTTTTCCGTGCTCTCGGGCCTGCAGCATGAGGAGCAGAGCGGGGCGAACGGGCACACGTCTGAAATGACGTGGCTGACGTCTGCGAAGCATCCGGGGCTGGCGGGGTTTAAGAACACGATCTCGATTGACCAGCTGATTGCGGAGCAGATTGGGGCGCAGACGCGGTTTCCGAGTTTGATCCTTGGCACGGGCAGTGAGTCGCTGTCGTGGTCGGCCAGCGGGGTGCCGCTGCCGGCGGAGTCATCGCCGTCGAAGGCGTTTCAGCAGTTGTTTGTAGATGGAACTCCTGCGGAGGTGGCAGCGCAGGTGCGGGGTCTAAAGCGCGGGAGGAGCATTCTGGATACGGTGATGGGGCAGGCAAAGAAGCTGCACAACGATCTGGGCAAACGCGATCAGGAGAAGCTGGACGAGTATTTTTCCGCGGTGCGTGATCTGGAAGGGCGGCTGGTGCAAAACGAGGCGTGGGCGCAGCGGCCGAAGCCGAAGGTGGATGCGAAGCCGCCGACGGACATTCAGAGCCGCACGGATGCGATCGGCAAGATGAAGCTGATGCAGGATCTGATTGTGCTGGCTTTGCAGACGGACTCGACCCGCGCTGTGACGCTGCGACTGAGCGGGATGAATGCGGTGCCTGAGATCGCAGGGGTGAAGAACGACTGGCACAATCTTTCGCATCACGGGCAGGACCCGGCGAAGATCGAGGAGCTGAAGGTGATCGAGAGAGCGGAGTTCGCGGCTTTTGCGGATTTCCTGGGCAAGCTGAAGAAGACGCAGGACAACGGGCGTGCGCTGCTGGATTCCACGGCGGTTCTGTTTGGGTCCAATCTGGGCAACGCGAGTGCGCATAGCACGGCGAACCTGCCGCTGGTGCTCGCGGGAGGCGGTTACAAACATGGGCGTCATATTGCGATCGAGAAGGACAAGCATGTCTTTTCGAATCTGCTGGTGGCGCTGGCGCAGCGGATGGGGGCTGACGCGGGGAAATTTGGATTCAGCACCGGGGTGCTGGACATCAGCCAGGTGTGAGAGGAGAGGTGGGGTCGCTCGCAGACGGGCGGTCTGGCGCCACGGCCGCCCTATGGTCTGGCGTGAGAGGCGCGAGTCGACGTGGAGGTGCGTGGGGGAGGTGTGTTTGCGGGGGCGCTGATCGACAGACAGGAGTGTCTGTCGTACTTCCAATCAGCCTGCGGCTGATTGCGGGGAGCGGCTGCGTTGGTTGGTGGCGTGTTGAATTATGGTTTCAGCCATTCGTTGCCGGATTGCTCCACCTGGGCGCCGTCGCGGATGACGATGTCCTGGGCCTGGTGGTGGATGCGGCAGCGGGTGACGCGGTGGGATTTTCCTTCGAGGAAGAAACCGGCGGCGACATTGTGATGAACCTCGCAGTTGGTGTAGGTGGTGACGCTGTCGTTGACATCGGCGATGCCCCCGGCAGAGGAGCCATTCCAGGCGATCTCGGAATCGAAGACGTCCATCTGCACGGTTTCGTGGGCGCTGATGCCTTCGTCGCCATTGGAGAAGGCTTTCACGTTTTCGAGGCGAATGCCGACGCGGGGGCCGTGGATGTTGAAGCCGTCATTGGCGGCATGCAGGGCGGTGATGTTTTTGATGGTGATGTAGGAACAGGCGATGTTTACACAGCTGGCGAGTCCTGCGGGTGGGAGAAAGATTTTGGCGGAGCCGGGGGGCTTGCCCTCAGGCCAGCGGAAGTAGATGGTGCCATCGGGTTTGAAGCCCATCTGGCCGGGCTGAAGCGCTGATGGTGCGGTGAAGACGACTTTGCCTTTTTCTCCGCTGGCTTTTTCGGCGGCGCGGTCGCGGGTGATGCGGATGGGGACTTCTTCGATGAAGAGGGCGGCGCGTTGCACGTCATCGATGGGTGGATGTTTTTCGAAGGGGCCGCGGGAGGTCCAAACATCGCCCTGCTTTTCCCAGTCGTGGGAAGTGACGTCGATGCCGAGATCGATGATCATGCCTTTGCCGTCAAAGACGGCGGGTTTGTCGGGAGTGCCGCCGTCCTTGAGCGTGAGGGGTGTGTGGCGGATTTCCTGGGCGTGGGTGGCGAAAGCGAGGGAGAGAAAGAGGGCGAGGCGGTGCATGTGCGGAATGTGATTATGCTTTCCAAAGGTCTTCGCCGTAGCTCCAGCCTTCGCGCACGGGTTCTTTGATCCAGGCGTCGAATTCGGGCGCGCCTTTGACCTTCATGTTTTCGGCGTCCCATTCGATGGTTTTGCCGGAGCGGATGGCCATGACGCCGGTGGCGACGAGTTCGGTGAGCGGGCAGGCGTAGTCGAAGTGGGAGCCTGCGTGCGGGATGGTGCCGCGGATGGAGGCGAAGAGCTCGCCGATGGGTTCGCCGGCGACGGAGCGCGGCAGGGGCTTGCGGCGGAGGATGTCGATGAGGGGCGTCATGCGCTCGCGGGGCCAGAGCTGCGGGCTCTGCACGCGCATGCCTTCGGAGAAGAGTGTCTCCTTGCTGCCTTTCATGATCATGCCGTTGTCGGGCAGGCCTTTCTCCATACCGGGGAGTTTTTCGGGAAGCAGACCGCCTTCATACCAATGAATCTGCACGGGAGGCATTTCGCCATGGGCGGCGAAGTGGAAGATGATGTGGGACTTGGGCGCGGTGTAGCCTTTGAAGTCGGCGGGCTGCTGCTCGACGACTTCGACCTTTTCCGGCATTCCGAGCTGAAGGGTCCAGAAAGGGGCGTCGAGGCAATGGCAGCCGATGTCGCCAAGGCCGCCACAGCCGTAGTTCCACCAGCCGCGCCAGAACTGCGGCATGTATTGGGAGTTGTACTCAGCATCGGCCACGGGCCCCTGCCAGAGCTTCCAGTCAACGTCCTTGGGCACGGGTTCGCCTGCGGGGACTTGGGTGGGGAATTTTGGCAGGAAGCCGACTTTGCTGATGGGGCGGTCGGTCCAGCAGTGGACTTCGCGGACCTCGCCGAGGACGCCGGCTTCGAACCATTCCTTCACGAGGCGGATGCCTTCCCAGCAGTGGCCCTGATTTCCCATGACGGTTTGCACGCCGTATTTTTTGGCGGCTTTTTGCAGGGTGCGAACCTGCCAGATATTGTGGGCGAGAGGCTTCTGCACGAAGACGTGTTTCTTGGCCTCCATGGCAGCCATGGCTGCGGCGAAGTGGGTGTGATCCGGCGTGGAGATGAGGACGGCGTCGATCTCGCCACCCTTTTTGTCGAGCATCTCGCGGAAGTCGGTGAACTTGGGGACATTGGGGTGCTTTTTGGCGAGTTCACCGGCGCTGCGGCCGCCGAGGTCGCGCCAGTCCACATCGCAGAAGGCGACAATTTCTTCGTCGCGGGAGGCCTGCACGGCGCCACCGCCCATATTGCCGATGCCGACGCAGGCGACGCGGATTTTCTGTTTCGAGTCAGCGGCGCGGAGGATGTTTGGCCCGGCAAGGGCGCTGAGGGCTGCAGTCTTGAGAAAGTGGCGGCGGGGGTGGCTGGTCATGGCGGAAGAAAGGAACGATGAAAGAGGGGCTGCCTTGCCACGATCCCGGGGATTTTCCGCAAGCTCACAGGCCCGGCCCCGTTGTATGCGCCTCTTTGCATGAAAACCAGTCTTTTGGCCTTTGCTCTCTCTCTTTCCGGCGCTGTCGCGGCGGACCTCAAACCTCTCATGGCGCAGCCGGATCAGGTGGTGCTGCAGGATGATTTTTCCAAGGCTGGGCCGCTGGAGAAGACGCGCTGGGAACCGCGACAGGGGACGCAGTGGGTCATCGCGGATGGGATGCTGCTGGGCAAGCCATCCACAGCGGAGTTTCGGGCCAACCGAAAAAACCACTTTGGGTATGAGCCGCGCATTTCCTCGCCAGCCACGCCGACGCAGTGCATCGCGCAGTTTTCAGTGAGGTTCAGCGGTGGCAGCGAGACGGCGATCGCTCCTTTCATCGAGCTGGGGCATCACATCTGCCGGCTGCATTTGACGAAGAACGGGGTGGAGATGCTGGCGGATCATGAGTCGGTGAAAGTGGCGGAGGCCAGGGAGTTCAAGTTTGAACCGGGCAAATGGTATCACGTGCTGGCGGAACTGAAGGGCGAGGAGGTGGTGGTGCAGTTTGCCGACGGGCCGACGCTGTATGCGAAGAACGCGGTTTTTGCGAAACCGGTGGAAAGTGGCGGCCATGGACTGGGCATTGCGGGGCCGAAGGATGGGACGGTGGAGATCGACAACGTGACGCTGTGGAGCGTGAAGGCCGAGGAACAGGCGACATGGGCGGCAAAGCGTGATACTTTGGTGAAGCTGGAGCCGGTGCCCGTCGTCAAAGCGAAAGGCAAGGCCAAGGCTGAGTGATGCTTTTCATGAACTGTTTTTTTATCCGTGCTGCCACCCTCTCTGTGATTCTGGGTGGGGTGGCTTTCGCTGAGCTGCCGCAGTCGCTGTCCGCGTTTCTGGACCAGCACTGCGCTGAGTGCCATGATGCGGATGTGAAGAAGGGCGGGCTGGATCTGAGCGTGCTGAAGTTTGACCTGAAGAATGCGGATGCGTTTCAGGGATGGCTGAAAGTGTTTGAGCGGGTGCGGGATGGTGAAATGCCGCCGAAGAAAAAGCCGCAGCCTGCGAAGGCGGATGCGGAGAAGTTTCTGAGTGCTCTGAAGCCGGAGCTGGTGAAGGCGGATGCGGCGGACATCGCTGCGAACGGACGGGTGCGGAGCCGGAGGATGACGCGCACGGAGTATGAGAACACGCTGCACGATCTGCTGGGGATCGACATGCCGCTGCAGGTGCTGCTGCCGGAGGACCGGGCGTCGTATGGATTTGAAACGGTGGCGGCGGGGCAGCAGCTCTCGCAGCATCTGCTGGCGCGGTACCTGGATGTGGCGGACATCGCACTGACGGACGCGTTTCAACGAGTGCTGAAGGGAGACGAGACTTTTCAAAGACACTACACGCCGGAGATGCTGGCGAAGGAGCGCCGGGGGAACTATCGAGGACCGGATCTGCGGGATGGCAAAAGCATTTCGTGGCCGATGACGCTGCAGTTCTTTGGCCGGACACCGACGTATGTGCCGGATGACGGGTGGTATCGCATCACGCTGCATGGAGTGCAGGCCATCAATCCTGGTGAGGATGGCACGGTGTGGGGCACGCTGCGGTCTGGCGAGTGTGAGTCGAACGCGCCGATGCTGTACATGATCGGGCTGGTGGAGGCGACGAGTGCGCCGCGTGATCTGGTGTATGAGGCGTGGATTCAAAAAGGGCACCGGCTGGAGCTGAAGCCGAATGATGCCAGGCAGAAACATCCCAAGACTGGTGCGAAAGGCGGGAATGTGTCGTTTCAAGGGCGCGACCTCGCGAAGGAAGGCTATGAGGGAATCGCGCACACGGGCATCGACATTGAGCGCATTTATCCGAATGCAGACCATGCGACGGTGCAGAAGGATTTGTTTGGAGATGCGGACGTGAAGAAGCTGGATGCGGCGGCGGTGGACAAGCTGATCACGCGCTTTGCGCGGCGCGCCTTCCGGCGGCCGGTGACGGAGGAGCAGACGGCGGCGTATCGGGAGATCGCGCAAAAGGCGATGACGGGTGGTGATGCGACGACGGAAGCGCTGCGGATCGCGTATCGCGCGATTTTGTGCTCGCCGCGATTTTTGACGTTTGTGGAAGAGCCGGGGGCACTGGATGATTTCGCGATCGCTTCACGGCTGAGCTACGCGCTGTACACTTCGATGCCGGACTACAAGCTGATGGAAGCGGCGAAGGAAGGGAAGCTGCGTGATCCGCAGGTGCTGGCTCAGCAGGTGGACCGTATGCTGGCGAATGCGAAGGCAAAGCGCTTCATCGAGAGTTTCACGGACCAATGGCTGAAGCTGAAGGAGATCGACTTCACCACTCCGGACACGCGGCAGTTTCCCACGTTTGATGCGGTGGTGCAGGAGTCGATGCTGCAGGAGACGCGGACGTATTTTGCGGAGCTGATCAAACGGGACCTGAGTGTGACGAATTTGGTGGAGTCGGATTTTGCCTTCCTCAACGGCAGGCTGACGCGGCACTACGGCACGGAAGCGAGCGTGGAAGCGGGTGAGGGATTGCAGAAGGTGAAGCTGGGGGCGAAGGACATTCGTGGTGGCCTCGTGACGCAGGGGGCGATTCTCAAGGTGACTGCGGATGGCACGAGCACCTCCCCAGTGGTGCGGGGGCTGTTCATCAACGAGCGTATTTTGGGCAATCGCATTCCGCCGCCACCGCCGGGGATTCCAGCGATTGAGCCGGACATTCGCGGGGCGACTTCGATTCGTGATCAACTGGCCAAGCATCGGAGCAACGAGAGCTGTGCGAGCTGCCATCAGACGATTGATCCACCGGGCTTTGCGCTGGAGAATTTTGATCCTGTGGGCGTCTGGCGCACGGGCTACGGCAAGAACAACAAAGGCGCCCAGGTGGATGCGTCCGGCACCACGCCTGAAGGCGGGACGTTCAAGGACATTCATTCCTGGCAGCGGCTTTATGCGGAGAATCCGAACCAACTGGCACGCGGATTTGCCACGCATTTTCTGACTTACGCCACCGGTGCGCCGCTGCGCTTTAGCAATGAAGAAGCGCTGGAGAAGGTGATTTCAACGACAACGCAAAACGGGCATGGAATGCGCTCCTTGATTCGTGCGGCTGTCTTGAGTGAAATTTTTCTGAGCAAGTAACTGATTTCCTTTTTGAATATGAAAAACGTCCATTTCAATTTTGATGCCCATGTTTCCCGTCGTGCGGTGCTGCGTGGAGCGGGAGTCGCGCTGGGGCTGCCGATGCTGGAGGCGATGACGCCGGCGTTTGCGGCGGTGAAGGAGACGAAGCGGGCGAAGCGCTTTGTGGGGGTGAGCATGTCGCTGGGGCTGCACAATCCGAACCTGGTGCCGGAGGGGGCGGGGCGTGGATACAAGGCTTCGCGTTATTTGCAGAGCATCCAGGATCTGCGGGAGGATTTCACGGTGGTGTCGGGTTCTTCGCATCCGGGTGTGACGGGCGGGCATACGGCGGAGGGGAGCATTTATTCGGCATGTCCGAATGCGCGGGGTGCGACCTCGCGCAACACGATCTCGCTGGATCAGCTGATGGTGAAGCAACTGGGGCATGAGACGCGGTTTCCTTCGCTGGTGCTGAACACGAACAGCCAGACGAGCCCGTCCTACACGGAGAATGGGTCGATGATTCCGGCGGAGAACAGTGCGATGCGGTTGTTCACGCGATTGTTTGTGAATGATTCGCCGGCTGAGCAGGAGCGGCAGGCGGAGCTGATCCGCAGCGGTCGGAGTGTGATGGATGTGGTGGGGGCGGAAGCGAAGACGCTGCAGCGTGAGCTGGGCGCGGGAGACCGCGACAAGCTGGATGCGTGGTTTACGAGTGTGCGTGATCTGGAAAAGAGGCTGGCGGCGAATGAGGCGTGGACGCACAAGCCCAAGCCGAAGGTGAAACTGCTGCCGCCGACGAAGATCCCGCGGGACAACGAGGTGGCGGTGGACGGCATCTTTTTGGACATCATCCACATGGCGCTGGCCACGGACAGCACGCGGTTTGTGACGCTGCACATCACGGGCAATAACGTGCAGGGGATTGAGGGCGTGGATGAGAGCTACCACAATCTGAGCCACCATGGGATGGATGAGGAGAAGCTGGCGCAGCTTGCCATCGTGGAGCAGGGGGTGATCAACCAGTGGGGGCATTTCCTGCGCAGGCTCAAGGGAGACAAACTGCTGGATGACACGATGGTGCTGCTGACTTCGAATCTGGGGAATGCATCTGCGCATGACAACAAGAACATGCCGGTGCTGTTTGCGGGCGGTGGATTTAAGCACGGGCAGCACCTGGCGTTTGACCAGAAGAACAATTATCCGCTGCCGAATCTGTACCTGAGTGCGCTGCATCGGTTAGGGCTGCAGGATGAACGATTTGCCACGAGCGAGGCGGAGATGGATGGGCTGGCAACGGTGTGATCGTCATGGAGAAACTCGTACTCTTTGCTGTCATTGCGTCTGTATGTCTACGGGCGGAGGAGGTCATGCCGGGGCCGTTTGGGATTGGGAGCTGCCATGTGAACAATCGCTCGGCGCGGGACAATGAGCGGTGGATGCCGCAGATGGAGAAGATCGGACTGCGGTATAATCGTTCCGCGCACACGGGCTGGGGTGAGGTGGAGCCTGAAAAAGGGAAATGGCAGTGGCAGGCGTTGGATGAGCAGCTCGCGTATTTTTCAGCGCACCATTTTGAAACTGGAGGGATGCTGATTGGGAACCCGAAGTGGAACACGCTGGATGCACGCGGGAATCTGCCGGTGAACAACTTGGCCGGGTGGTCGGCTTATGTGACGGCAGTGGTGGGGCGTGCGAAAGGCCTGATCAAACTGTGGGAGGTGTGGAATGAGCCGCCGAATTTCACAGGTCGTGAACAGACGCCAGCGGACTATGCGAAGATCGTGGTGGCGGCGTATGATGCGGCGAAGGCGGCCGATCCGGAATGCCGCGTGGGGCTGGCGGCGAAGTCGGCGCACATCAACTATCTGGAGCAGGTGATCAAGGCGGGGGCGAAGGATCATTTCGACTACATCACGCTGCATCCATACGAGGTGCTGGATGGCATCGTGGACAATGCGGGAACGGAGGCGGTGTACATGAACATCGTGCCCGCTTTGCGCAAGATGCTGGCGGTGCAGAATCCTGCGAAAGCGCAGGTGCCGGTGATCTTTACGGAGCTGGGATGCGATGTGAAGAAGGGTGCAGACAGGCAGGCGCATGCGCTGATCAAGGCCTACACGATGGGGGTCGCGCAGGGTGTTTCATGCATTCACTGGTTTGAAGGACGGGATGGGGACAGCGGTCCGCTGGGGCTGCTGGATGGCAAAGGGGAGGCGCGTCCGGCTTATCATGCGATGGGGCGGATGATCGAGCATCTGGGGCAGCGGCCGGATTATCTGGGATGGGTGCTCTTGAATGGGAAGCATTACGGTTTTGTGTTTCAGGGGGCGAAGGGCACGGTGCTGATCGCGTGGGCTTATCGGGGGATGGCGGAGAAGGTGAGCTTTGGTGAGAAGGTGGCGATGGTGAATGCGGTGACGGGGGACAAGAGTGATGACCTTTCATCGGCGCCGGTGTTTGTTCTCGATGTTCCGGCAGAGTTGCTGAAGCAGGCGAAGGGGAATCGCGCGAAGCCGCTGCCGTGGGGTGGGGATTTTAGCGGGGCGAAGGAGGTTTCGATCACGATGGGGGAGCATGCGGAGGAGAAGGGGCTGCACTCGCGGTCTGGCGATGCGGTGGCGGCGGCGGTGCTGGGGTATGGTGGCTCCGCGCGTGCGGGCAATGTGCCGGGAGGAAATCTGTTTCTGGTGGATCCGGGCTTCCTTTCGTATGCGGCGGTGCCGATTGAAATCAGCGTGGTGGTGAGGCGGAATCCGGCGAATGACAATGCGGGGTTTAAGCTGGTGTATGAATCCACGAATGGGTTTAAGACAGCGGGCGGGTGGTACACGGTGCCGGACAACAAGGAGTGGCACACGGTGCGCTGGAAGATCAAGGACCCACAGTTTGTGAACTACTGGGGCTACAATTTTTCGCTCGTGTCTGACGGGAATGTTTACAACAAGTACTACATTCAGAGCGTGACGGTGACGAAGCTCGACGAGTGAAGCGCGCCGGGAGCGGCGTTTAATAGAGGCAGTATCAATCCGCACATGAAGCACTTCGGGTCCCTCGTTCTTTTTCTTTTCTCCTCAGCGGCCTTGGCCGCGGCGCCTGCATTCCAGCCGTTTTTGGAGCAGAACTGCATGGACTGCCATGATGGTGAAGTGAAAAAAGGAGGGCTGGATCTGTCCAGCCTGCCGACTGATGGCAAGGACGCCGCTGCGCTGAAAAAATGGGTGCGTGTGTTTGATCGTGTGGCGGCGGGTGAGATGCCGCCGCCGAAAAAAAAACAGCAGCCTTCGGCGGATGCGGTGCAGGATTTCATGGCGGCGCTCGGTGCGGATTTGAGCACCAAGTACAATGCGCAGAAAGGCACGGTGCTGCGCCGGCTGAACCGCAACGAGTATCAGAACACGATCAATGATTTGCTGGGGGTGAGTGTGAATGTGACCGATGCCCTGCCGGAGGACGGACGCGCGCAGGGTTTTGACAACATCGGCGAGGCTCTCTCGATCTCCGGCATCCAGATGCTGCGGTACATGGAGGCGGCGGAGCTGGCGCTGAATGCGGCGTTCTCGCTGGAGACGCGCCCGGAGAAGACGACCCTAACCGCGACGCTGGAGAGCGACCGGAACAAGGAAAACCTGGGCAAGCAGTGGCTGAAGCGGGAGGACGGAGCGATCGTGGTCTTCAATGATGGCGGATATCCCAGCACGGTGATTCCGAATCTGCGGTCGAAGGCCGCGGGGATGTACAAAGTGCGTGTGACCGGGTATGGCTATCAGATCGAGGAGCCGGTGGTGTTTGCCCTGCTCACGGGCAGTTTCAATTTTCGCAATGCGGATACACGCACGCGCAGTTTTCATGAGCTGCCCGTAGGCAAAGCAGGGACGGTGGAGATCACGCTGCACATGCCGCAAAACCATGGCATCTGGATTAGCGCACAGGGGCTGAACGGGCCGGATGGGCATTCTGCGGTCAAAGATGGTCCGGACAAATATCCGGGCGAGGGCATGGCGCTGCAATCGGTGGAGCTCGAAGGTCCGTTCATCACGGAGTGGCCGCCGCGTGCGCAGACGCTGCTGCTGGGCGACGCGAAGCTGAAGGAACTGCCGCCAGAAAAGCCCTGGATGAAGGGCAAGTACAACTACAAGCCGACCTATACTGCCGAATGTGCGGATCCCGTAACGACTTCGCGGAAAACGCTGCCTGCTTTTCTCGCTGCGGCGTTTCGACGGCCGGTGAGCGCTGCGGAAGCGGAGCCGTATTATAAGCTGTTCGATGCCGAATGGAGCGAGAGCCATGATTACCTTATCGCCATCCGCACGGCGGCCATTGCGGCGCTGTGCTCGCCTGAGTTTTTGTATTTGAAGGAGCCGGATGGGAAGCTGAATGACGCGCAGCTGGCCACGCGTCTGAGCTACTTTCTCACGCGCAGCGCACCCGATGCGGAACTGCTGGCCGCGCGAGTGAGCCAGCCTGAGGTCTTGCGCGGACAGACGGAGCGTCTGCTGAAAAGCGGCAAGCTGGAGCGCTTCATCGCGGATTTTACAGATGGCTGGCTGAACCTGCGTGAGATTGAGTTTACCACGCCGGACAAGCAGCTGTATCCGGAATACGACAGCCTGCTGCTGGACTCCATGCTGCGTGAGACGCGAGGATTTATCACGGAGCTGGTGCGGAGCAATCTGAGTGTCTCCAATCTGATCCGAAGTGATTTTGCGATGCTGAACTCACGCCTTGCCAGGCACTATGGGATCGAGGGTGTGAGCGGTCTCGACTTGAGGAAGGTCAACCTGACCGAGGGCAGCCATCGCGGTGGTGTTCTGACGCAGGCGAGTGTGCTGAAAGTCTCCGCGAATGGAACGAACACTTCCCCGGTGGTGCGGGGGATCTTTGTGATGGACCGCCTGCTGGGCATGGAGCCGCCGCCACCGCCGCCGGGTGTGCCTGGAGTGGAGCCGGACATCCGTGGCGCCACGACGTTGCGTGAGCTGCTGGACAAACATCGCAACATGGAGAGCTGCAACGGCTGCCATCGGGTGATCGATCCGCCGGGCTTCGCGCTGGAAAGCTATGACGTGATCGGGGGCTGGCGTGAGCGCTTTCGCAGCATCGACAAAGGAGAGCAGGTGAATCTGAAGGTGGAAGGCCGCCGCGTGCGCTATCGCCTGGGACCGCCGGTGGACGCTGCGGGAGAACTCAGCAGCGGGGCGAAATTTGCCGGCATGGAAGAGTTTCAAAAAATACTGCTTTCCGATCAGGACCGCGTGGCGCGCTGCATGGCGGAGAAAATTCTGACGTTTGCCACCGGCCGGGCCATGGGATTTGCCGACCGGGGAGAGATCGACAAGATCGTCACACAATCCAAAGCGCGCGGGCATGGCATGCGTGATCTGATTCACGCGGTGGTGCAGAGCGGGATTTTCAGGAGCAAGTAATGATGCCAATATGGCGCCAACCTTCATGTCACTGTCGAACACAGCTCGGGGCGATCGGCTTTTCGATGGAATGAAGCCTTAGCGTTTGACCGGTGGAGGAATGGGCGGCAAAAGTCGTGCCCCCTGGCGGCTAAAACCGCCGTAACATCCCAAAACTTCGCATACTCATGGAAACAACTCTCGCCTCGGTCGGCTCGCATGTGCCTGACTTTGAAATGGAAACTTACGAGCCCGCGCATAGCGACTTCGGCAAGGTCTCGCTGGCTGACATCAAGAAGGCCGGCAAATGGACCGTGCTGGTGTTTTACCCGGCTGACTTCACCTTCGTCTGCCCGACGGAGCTGGCGGACCTGGCCGATCAGCAGGAGAAGCTGGCGAGCCTGGGTGCGCATGTGATCGCCGTTTCCACGGACACGAAGTTTGCGCACATGGTCTGGCGCAACACGGAAGGCCTGATGAAGAACGTTAAGTACACGCTGGCTGCTGACACCACGGGTGCGGTGAGCCGCCTGTTTGGCGTGTATGACAGCAGCACCGGCCTGGCGCTGCGCGGCACCTTCATCATCAATCCTGAAGGCAAGCTGGTCTCCTCCGAAGTGAACTTCTACAACGTGGGTCGCGACGCTGGCGAACTCGTCCGCAAGCTGGAAGCGAATGTGCACCTGATGGCGAACCCGAGCGAGGCCTGCCCCGCAAAGTGGACGCCTGGTGCGAAGACGCTGAAGCCTGGCAAGGATATTGTCGGCAATGTGGAGGCGGCACTGAAGTAAGCAGAGTCCGACTGATCGATTATGCAGCCTTGCGGATGAGAGTCCGCAAGGCTGTTTTTTTGACCAGTTCTCGAAAATCTTGTCACATTGCCCGGACGGCGGAGTGGCCCCATTGGCTGCGTTAGTCGCTTGCCTGTTATGTTCCAATAGCAGGCGGCGCTCCCGCCTTGCCACTGGGGCCGCTGCGCTCGCCGGTCAAAATGACAATCTTTTCGAGAACTGGTCTATTTTGAGAGCTCCCAGTCACGCTTTCCTTCGAGATACATCAGCCACATGGAGGCGGCGGTGATGAGGTGGGCGTAGCCGCCGCTGTCAGAGAACACGTCTTTGGCCACGCCGGGCAGGGCGGTCTGGCAGCCGATGCCGGTAGGGATGTAGCCGTGCTCTTTGAAGATGTTCTGCCAGGTGCGCAGGCCGCAGCCGAGTTCGCGCTCTAGCCAGGCCTTCACATCGCTGTGAGGGCAGGGCTTGCCGGTGATCTGCTCGACGGCGGTTTTGATCTGGTCCGGGATGGTCGCGTATTCACCGCCCTGCTTCATGGCCTGAAGCGCCCAGCCACAGACGGCCATGTTTTGCGGGCCCATGCGTGAGCCGATGGGGAGAGGCTTGCCGTGTGGGCCTTTGCCCTGGGAGGCGTAGTGCTCGGGCTTGCCGTCGATGAAATTGAGCGTGGTGAGATCGAAGCGATTGATGCCGGGGGGGACAGGGCCGTCATCGCGGTAGATCTGCCAGAGGATGGGATTGGTGAAGGCATCGAAGGCCAGCTTAAGCGCGAGTGGGCGAGGCAGCGTGCCGTGCTTCGCGATGCCGGCGTAGTAGAGGTACATGTCGTCATCGGCGAAGGCGGGAGTGCTGTTTTTCTGACCGGGTTTGAAATCGCGCACGGCACGGGTGAAGTGGTTTTCGGTGCAGAGCCTGGATTCCTTTTCCCAGGAGGGCACTCGCTTCATGAGTTCGGCGTCGGCATTGGTCAATGCGCAGGCTGCGACGACGTCGGGGATGCTGCCGGCCCCATGGCGTACGCGGCATTCTTGAAGATTTTTTGCGGCGAGTGCGCATTCAGCGGCGAGCTTTTGCTCGGCCGGATCTTTGGAGGTGCGCAGCATCACCCACGCTTGCTGAACCAGGATGGCGAGATCCTGCGCCAGGTGGTTGGAGCTGCCGTGCGACCAGCCACTGAGGCGAAATTCAGGATTTGGCTTCGCTGCCAGGACGTTCGTGCAAGGGTACCATGGACGCTCGGATTTTGAGCGGATCATGTCGAGGCTGACTGAGGCACCGTCGTCCCACCAGTAGGGAACGAAGCCGTTTTCGCGGCCCTGCAGCAGCCATTCCTTGCTGTTCTTCCAGGTGTCCTTCATGTCCGCTTTGACATCAACCACGTCGGAAGAAAACAACTCGGCGCTGTGGTTCAGCATCTTCAGGTAGAAAGGCAGCAGCCACTGCACCAGCACCTCCTTGTAGTGAGCGTCCCCGGTAGCGCGGTGGGCATTCACCATCGCGTTCGCGAACCATGCGCCGTCGTGCATGGTGTCGAGCGCCTCGCCTTCGACGAACTGGTCGGGCTTCCCGCGTTTGTCCCACCACAGGTATTCATACATCATGCCGCGCTGAGGCGAGCTATCGCGCTTCATGTGATGTTGAACGGCGAAATCACAAAGTTCGCGGGCGAAAGCGCGAGTTTCCTCGGCCGTGAAGGGGGACAAATCATCCGCGAGTGAAACGGCGGGGATGAGCAGCAGGATGAGGAGGAAGGGGCGCAGGCACATGATGAATCTCAAAACGTGCGCCGGATGCATGCTTTGCATACAGAAGTCTGCGGCATGGCGCGTTGAGTGAGGATGAAATTCGCCGTTTTTCTCGCCGCCCTTCTGTCTGCCGCTGTCTGCGCTCATGCGGACATCATCAGTGGTGGTTTTGACATGGCCGCGATTCGTGACACGAGCACGCTGGAAACCCAGGTCATCATGGACTGGCAGACCAATCCCAAAGATGCGGCGATCCGGCAGAAGCTGGTGGAGATCACGGTGTGTGAGTGGTGGCCGGGCATGAAGGTGCGGCTGCCGGTGACGATGCTGGCTCCTGCCACGGGTGTTTGCACGAATGTGATCATAGAGAACACCGGTCTGCAGCTGAAGCCTGCCGCCGCTTCTGGCGCCAAGCTGCGCCTGCTCAAGGAGAACGGCGTGGGGCTGGTCTTCATTGGGATGGTGCCGATCGATGCGATGGAGCCGGTGGGAAAGCTGCACCTGATGATGGAGGAGCATTTCATCCAGACCAAGAACACGCGCTATACGCCCGCGTGGATCTGGGGCATCAGCGACATGCGCGCCCTCACGGCGGCCATGGCGGAAAAGGAAGTGTTTCAGCCAAAGAAGGTGCTGGCCACGGGCGGCTCGAAGCGAGGCGTGGCCACGGCTGCGGCAGGCATTGCGGATGATCGCATCACGGCGATCATGCCCGTCGTGGCCCCGGTGATCGAGAGCCCCGGCGGGACGTATGTGGAGGGCATGCTGCCTGCGGAGATCACGAAGATGAACGATGACTTCATTGCCGCGATGACCGATCCCGTGGGCCGTGAGAAACTGCTGGTGAGGCAGAAGGCGCGCTCAGATGAGCGCATCACGGTGAAGATGGCGCGGGATGCTGGATGGAGCGAGGCGGAGATGAAGGCGGCCTGCAATGCTGCTTGGGAAGCCTGCTGCACGACCAACCATCTGGATGCCCTGAAGAAACGAGGCACCGAAATCTTCTACAACCAGGGCTCGAATGACAACGTCAGTCCAGGACTCGTCGAGCTCGGCCGCCGTTTTCCGCAGCTGCCCGTTTACATTGTGCCCGGCGGTCAGCATGGCGGCGCGAAGGAGGCGGGATTTGTGAAATCCGTCGGAGGCCTGCCAGAGGTGGACGAGAATCTGCGAGCGTTTGCGCTGCATCACTTCTTTGATGCACGCCACATGGTGGCGCCACCGAAGGTGACGGCGAAGTGGGACAAAGCCTCGCACAAGCTGGCGGTGCAGGTGGTCTTTCCTGACCACAGTGCGCCGCAGAAAAACGACCTGTGGTGGTCGCTGAACCGGCATCCGGATTATTCCATCGCGATGGAGTTTGATGCATGGTCCTCCGTGCCGCTGAAAGAAAGTGGTGCTGGTAGTTACAGCGGCGAGGCTGTCATCGAAGGGGATGTGAAGACGCTGGATCTCATCACCGTTCACGCGCAGGAGGAAAACGGCTCCACGCTCACCGTTTCGAGTCCTGAGATTCGTCTGGAGTGAGTCGCATGCGGCCCTGAGCCGGCTTGGGGCCGGAGACGCCGCCGAGTTGATTGCGGAACTCGTACACGTCGCTGCGGTAGAGCGTCTCTTCGCACCATAAGGGCATTCCGCCTTCGAGAAAACCGGTGGCCACCACGAGCAGGCAGGCGGTGTTTGGGGCGATGCCAAGAGCGGCGGCCTGGGGCCTGGAGGCATTCACGGCGCGGATGGATTCATCTGCGCCCGAGATGGCCAGGCGGCACTTTGCCGTCCAGTAGGCATAGAGCGAGTCTTTGGCATCGGTCCTGGTCATGCGGCTGCAAAAGCGCGCCACGACGTGCCGGCGCTCGAAAATGACCGGCTGTCTGTCTGCGAGGCGGACGCGCTCCAGGTAGAGCAAAGGCTCGCCGAGGGGCACATTGAGGGCCTGTGCGACTGCGGCAGTGGCGGGCATCTTTTGAAAGGCGAGGACCTGGGTGGCCGGTGTCTTGCCTGCGGCCTTTGCCTTCTCGGTGAAGCTGACGAGATGCTGCAGGTCGTAATCCAGCACGCTCTCGCGCACGAAGGTGCCCGCGCCCTGGCGAAATTCGAGGAGGCCGGTGGAGACGAGGCTGCTGAGTGCCTTGTTGGCGGTGGGGCGGCTGGTGCTGAAGCGCTCGGCGATCTCACGCTCGGTGAGAAATTTGGCGCCGGGCGCGAACTGGCTGCCGCGGAGAAGCTTCCGCAGCTTTTCGATCAGTTGTTCGTGAATGGACGCCACGAGAACGACATTGGGGTGAAATCGGGTTTTGACAAGTGGCTTAGCCAATTTAGAAATTGGCTAAGCCAATTCCACACAATCATGAAATACAGCTACTCTGACCTTGCCAAGATGATCGACCACAGCCTTCTGCATCCCACGATGACAGACGCGGACCTGGAGGCGGGGTGCAAGCTGGCGGCGCAGTACCAGGTGGCTTCGGTGTGCATCAAGCCCTATGCGGTGAAGCAGGCGGTGGAGTGGCTGAAGGGTTCCGGTGTGCTGGTGGGCTGTGTGATCGGCTTTCCCCATGGGAACAGCACCACGGAGTCGAAGCGCTATGAGACCGAGCTGGCCTGCAAGGACGGGGCCAACGAGATCGACATGGTGGTGAACATCGGCAAGGCGCTGGGCGGTGACTGGGGCTACGTGGAGGCGGATGTGAAAGCCGTCTGCGACGAGGCGCACAAGCACGGCGCAAAGGTGAAGGTGATCTTTGAAAACGACTATCTGACCAGCGGCGGCGCAGGTCTGAGCAGCGATGATTTCAAGCGCAAGCTCTGCGAGATCTGCGAACGCGCAGGCGCCGACTGGGTGAAGACGAGCTCGGGCTACGGCTTTGTGAAGCAGGCCGATGGCAGCTACAATTACAAAGGCGCAACGGAGCATGATCTGGCGCTGATGCGCGCGAGCTGCAGCCCGAAGGTACAGGTGAAGGCAGCGGGCGGTGTGCGCGATCTGGATGGTCTGATCAAGGTGCGCGATCTCGGCGGATCACGCTGCGGTGCCACGGCCACGGCGGCGATGATGGATGACTACCGCAAACGCGAGGCAGCAGGAACGCTGGATGCAGCGGGCGGCAAAATCGGCTCCGGGGGATATTGACAATTACAGGTGTCGTCTGACTTGAACGAAGCTGCTCAGGCGGCTTCGTCCTCCGTCCCCGCGATGGGGACGGAATGGATGCCGGCCATCTGCGCGGCGAAACGCAGCACGCCATCACTCCAACCACCGAGGATGAAGGTGCGGTCAAAGAACTCAGGCATGATGGTGTCTTTATAGCCCGCCACCTGGACGAGGAAGACCTTCACTTCAGGGTTTACCTGCCTGCGGTATTCCTTCACAAGCTTGGGGACGTCGATGTAGCGGCTGTCCACCCACTGATAGCGGGCGTACTGCTCGGGCTGCAGGCCAAACAGACCGCCATGGCCCGCCTGCATGTCTGAATACACGAACACCATGTCCCAGTGCTCGCGTTCACGGATCGCCTTGTCCCAAAAAAGCCAGATGCCATTCTCCGTGCCCTGACCGATGTCTTTGCCGAGGGTATTGGTTTCGTTAAGAACGTCAAAAACAGAGCTGCGTTTGCGGACGGGCCGGGTTTCGAGGCCGTCGCCAAAAACTCCGACCCAGCCCTCCTCGGACTGCATGGCGGTGAGAATGGCCGTGAGATTGGCAATGGTGCTGACCTTCACCCTTCCCATGGAGGAGGTGGCGGTCCCCTGGGCGGAGCCGCTGTTGTCGCAGAGGCTCATGACTCGTCCGGGAAAGAAAGGCAGATTCCCCAAAGAAGTCACCAGACATTCCTCGATGGCATCCAGCACGGATGGTGGTGCCGTTTTTTTGACTGCACAATAGGCGCTGTAATAACGGAACGGAAGCTGCATGCCCCTGGCCGCACCTTGTTTGAGCGCTGGAAGGAAGAGCTCAGGAGGCACCTTGTGCTCAAGCAAATTGCGGAGATTGCGCAGCAGGGCCATGTGGCCCATGAGAGGCAGGGCCTGCTGCCAGGTCTCAGCAGAGGCGCCGCGGGAAGAGATCAGGGATTCCCAGGTGTTTTCATCGAGGCGCAGCGTGCCACGCATCAGCTTGTCGATTGCAGGGCTTTTGGGATGGCAGAGGTTTACCACGTCCAGAGTTTTGACGGTCCTGGCATCGAGGCGATACTTGGCCAGCTGGTATTCGTCTGCCTTTGCGAGCACTGAGGCCCAGAGTTTCTTGAGGGCGTTCGGCACGGGCCTGCCAAATTTTTCCAACTGGTAGGCCAGGCCCGTGGCCGGCTCATCGAGCCGTTGCACGATCTGCGGACCATAACGCGCGATCAGGCCGGAACCCCGCACGGCGGCATGGTTTGCCGCGCGCACCAGAGCCACCTGGGGGGTGGTGCGAATTCTGTCTTCCTGGCGGAGGCGGGCGGCCTCCTGCAGCGTGGCCTCGGGATCCGCAGCCAGTGCTGCATCGATGGCCTGCTCCATGAGTTCCGCCGGCGTGAGGCCGCGCCAATGTGCGGGCACCAGTTCGTCCAGGCTTTCACGCAGGAGCGTGAGTGCGGCATCCGGCAGGGAAGTGCGCGGATGCTCCGCAGCGGGCCGCATATCCCCCGGATCGCGATGGTAGTACATGGGCTCGCCGAAGAAACAAGAGGAGGCGACGAGGCGGAACTGAAACACGGGATGGCTGATGTCCCACGATCTTCCACCCATCCAGTTGAGGTGAGAACTCTGAGTCTTCCCACCGTCCTGAGTTTTGGTTTGATTGATAAAGCTCATGCGCCGTGACCAGGATGAATCCAAAGGTGGACGGGAGAACACCGCCGCCCGGGTGGCCTTTCGGCCGTTCGTTGAGAAGTAACCGGACGACTCACTGCCCGCCCACCTTTGGATTCATCAAAGCAGGTCATGATTAGTGATTTTGCCTGAAGTATTCAAGATCAAAAACCGGGATTTAGCACAAGGAAGGGTGAGCGCAGACTGGACGCTGGCCTATGCGAACTTGATCCACGCGGCCGCTCTTGCCTGAACGAAGCCGAGGAAGAAGTAAAATTTTTGAGCGAAGAAAAATAAGTGTTTACAAATGTAAGCGTTTTTGTTTACAGTTGTAAACATGAGCAAAAAACGTGTTCAAAAAGCGGCGCCACCGGCGCCCGAGGCTGTTGCCATCACGGAAGCGGAATGGGACATCATGGAGCTGCTGTGGGAAAAGTCCCCGCGCACTTCCCAGGAGATCGTGGCCCTGCTGGAGGAGGGCAGGGGATGGAAGCGTGCCACGGTGGTGACGCTGCTGGCGAGGCTCACGGCCAAGGGCGCGCTAAGCACTGAGCCACAGGGAAACCGCTTTCTCTACACACCCGCGGTCGAGCGCACAGCCTGTGTGGCGGAAGAGACGCGCAGCTTCCTCGACCGGATGTTTGGCGGCGCATTGCAGCCGCTGGTCGCGCATGTGGCGGAGCATCATTCGCTGACCAAGAAGGACATCGCCGAGCTGAAAGCACTGCTGGATCAGATCAAACCCAACTCTTGAGACTTTATGAACACAACCATGGAATCCGTCGAAATTTGGTCGCAGGCGCTGCTGCTCCTGTCATGGAAGGGGACCCTTCTCGCGCTGGCCGTCGGGCTGGTGCTGCTGCTGTTGCACCGGCATCTCTCACCCGCGTGGCGGCATGGCCTCTGGCTGCTGGTGCTGCTGCGTTTCATCCTGCCGGACTTCGGGCAGTTTGCCCTTTCTTTGCATGGACTGACCGATGCTCCGGCCATCTTTGAACCAGCGCCTGTGGCGGTGCCGGAAGAGGTGGTGATGATGAACGCTCCTGCTGAAGCGTCTGTCATTCATCACGTGGAAGAGACGGTGGAACGGAGCGACGCAGACAGTACTGCGGTTCCGGCGAGTCCGCCTGCAGCAGCGGTTTCTTGGTGGTCTCTGCGGCAGATGCTGTGTGTGCTTTGGCTCGGTGGAGCAGGTGCTGTGCTTAGTGTGATGGTCGTGCTGCATCTGCGGCTGAAGCGTCGGATTCGAAAGGATGCCAGCGAGGCTTTCAGCGAACTCCGCGCTGTTATGGATGAGGCGTGCAACCTGGCGGGGGTTCGTCGCGCGCCGCGGCTGCTGGTGACAGATGCGGTGCGCGCGCCGTCCCTGTTTGGCGTTTTGAACCCGGTGATCCTGCTGCCCAGGCAAGTGGCCGCAGGGAGAGATGCGGCTGCTTTGAAACTGATTTTGCTGCATGAGCTGGCGCATTTGAAAAGACGTGACCTGTGGGCGCAGATTCTCGCGTCCTGTGTGCTGGCTCTGCATTGGTACAATCCCATGGTGTGGGTGGCCGCACGGCGCCTGCGCACGGAGGCGGAGATGGCGGCGGATGCACATGCGCTGCGCTGCACGGATGCCACCGAGGCGCACCGTTATGGGGAGATGCTGCTTGGTTTTGCCAAGCACGCCACGGCGGGATGGGTGGTGTGGCTTGCCTCTGCGAGCCTGCTTGGCATCTCGGAAAACAAACACGATCTGCGCCGCCGCATCGAAGGGCTGATGGACATTGCGCGCGGCAGGCGCACGCGGTGGGTGATCGGGCTCGGAGCCTTCCTCCTGCTGGCGGCGATCGGCCTGACCAGTGCTCCTGCGGAAGAGGCGAAGAAAGTGGCCGCGAAGGAGGCTGCGAAAGCCGAAGACAATTCGCCTACGACTGTCGTTGCGGGCATCGTCGTGGATGAGGAAGGCAGGCCGGTGAGGGGGGCGAAGGTGCGGCTGCAGATGGATCTTACAGGAAGGGGGGACTGGAAGGAACGATGGACGGGTGAAGACGGGAAGTTCAGCTTTGAAGCGGTGCCAAAATCCGCTTCACTCAATCTGCGCGCGCAGCACGCTGATTATGCCGAGTCAAATTACATCGCCTTCCTGGGCATCAGCGAAAGCCAGGAACGTCGACTCGTGATGGCCAGAACCTCATGGATCATGGGGAAAATCACGGACAAGCGGGATGGCAGGCCCATCAAGGATGCGCGGGTGTTCATAGGCGTCGAAAACAAGGTCACCCTTGTCAGTCGCTATGATTGGAAGCAACCCTTTGCGCGGACCGATGAGGCTGGGGCATACCGACTGCCGGTGAAGCTCCGCGAGCTGAACGGGGTCATCGTGCGTGCATGGGCGGAGGACATGGCCTCGCAGTCCAAAGTGATTGACATCAAGCAGCGTGAGACGGTCTTTGACGCAGCGCTGGAGCCTGTGGAGCGCATCCCTGGCAAAGTGGTGAACTTTGAAGGCGAGGCGGTCAAAGAAGCGATGGTCTGGGTGGTGGAGGATTCGGCGTGGCTCGATGAAAGCACCCAGCCGATCTCCTCTGCGATGATGCGGTCAAACGACCGGGTGAAACTGGCGTCCGGCAAGTTTTTCATCAGCCTGGACTACTCGAAAGAGGACGGCTCCTTCGCGCTGCCGGATGTGGATCCCCTGCTGAAGAACAAGCTGTGGGTGGTGGCCATGCACCCCATGGCAGGATTTTCCCGGATGCAGGCGCGCGAGCTCAAGGCGGGGGCGGTATTCAAACTTGAGCGCTGGGCCTCCCTCAGCGGGCGAATGATCCGCAACGATGGAACACCGGTGGCGGACGCGACCGGGATTGTCCAAGCCAAAGGTGACGCCGATTTTCTGGCGTCCGGACCGGACACTCTGAAGATCAGGCACACCATCAAGTTCACCACAGACAAGGACGGCAACTACAAGATCGACCACATCCTGCCAGGCGCGAGCTTCAATGGAGTGACAGTGGAAGGGGAAGGGATCAAAAATGAATATCTGCCGACCACGCTGGTGACCGTGGGGTCTGGCCCGCAGAACCCCAGGCAACTGACCC
The DNA here is from genome assembly GCF_044226605.1 of Prosthecobacter sp. Lineage (GTDB taxonomy): Bacteria > Verrucomicrobiota > Verrucomicrobiia > Verrucomicrobiales > Verrucomicrobiaceae > Prosthecobacter. The sequence goes on from NZ_JBGAGS010000013.1 coordinate 227,689, forward strand.
TCGGGACGAGCTTGCGATCCCAGACGCCGTCTGCGGGCCGTGCTGTGCAAGGGCGGGTCGTGCTGCCTGAAGGGTTCACCTACCGTAGCGACGCCTACTTCATCAATCTGTCCATCAATCGTGACGGAGTTATCGTGCCCGGCATGCTGCAGCCGGACCAGGACGGACGCTTCATCACTGACAAGCTGCAGCCAGGAAACTACGAGATCAGTGTTTATGTCAATGCGAGAACCTCCGGCATGAGTCTGCCAACGGATGTGGGCAGGTGGATGCGCTTCCAGGTGGAGGCTGGGAACGAGGCATCTCCCCTGAGGCTCGCGGACCTCGTTTTGAACAAAGAAGATCTCACCCCGAAGCCGCGCGCAGAGATCACGACGGCTGCGTCTGAGCCTGCTGTCTTCATTGAGGGGCCCGACGGAAAAGTCGAGATTACGACGGTTGATCGGGACAAAAAACCGGTGCCGGGAGTGAAGATCGAAGTCCTGGATTATGTCGATCATGCCCACAATCCCATGAGGCTGGACAAAGTGCTCGTGAAACCGGTGGTGGCCACCAGTGATGATCGTGGCAAGGCCACGCTGATGTTTCCACGCATGCCTGCCCCCGGCCGCAAAGCCTTCGGGGTGCAGGTCGTCGGTACCGGAAAGGATGGATTCAAGTCCCGCAAGATTGAGCTGATGGATGGCAGAAAGTCGGATCTCCGGGTTTATCCTGAGACAGCGGTCGATCTCACATTTTCCACCCCCATCGTCAAATGGTCGGTCAGCAGCAGCCCGGGGCTGATCGCGGAGGACCAGCCCCTCCAAGACGGGAGGGTGAAGACCCGGTTTGCGCTGGAGCATGGCACTTACTTCCTTCTGCAGGGCACAACCGCCGATGGGAGGGTGCTGTTCTCAAAAGCCATCCGTGCCGCCAAGGATCGCAGCGAGGAAGTGAAAATGACCGTGGCGCTCACACCGGGAGTCGAGATAGAGGGAAAAGTAGAGGGTCTGCCATCGGACTATGAAGGCGACGGAGGAGTGATCGCCAGGGTCTATGTGAAATCCGAAGGCGAGATGAATCAAATCATGAAAGGTTACCCGCCAAGCGCCCCCTGGGTGGTGTGGGCGCCGGTGGGGCGTGACGGCCGCTTTCACTTCACCGGCATGCCGCGTGGCATGGTGAGCCTGTGCGGGCTCGGCAAAGGCTGGACCACTCGCGGCCCCCTGAGAGTGGAGAGCGCGACTCTTGTGAATCTGGCCAGCTCGAGCGGCAAGGAAGTCGTGACCCTGAACACGCGGCCCTGTGTGAAAAGAACCGCCCGCATTCTGCTGCCGGATGGTACTCCTGCCGCAGGTGCCACCGTTCAGTTGAACTGGCCCGGGCTCGAACTGGTAAGCTATGGCCGTACGAACATGCATGCGGAAGATGCGGAGAGGCATGCGCAGTTTAAAAAGGAACCGTGGACGGCCACGCAGCTCGTGGCGGACGCTCAGGGCCAGCTAGAGCTGCTGAACCGGGTGGCGGGCAAGGGTTACTGCCAGGTGTACTGGACGGACGCGAAAACGCAGCGCCCCCGCTCTGGAACCGGGAACTTCACCATTGAGGAGCAGGCGTCGGATTCGCTGGTGCCCATTCAGGTGACCGAAAAGTAGGGAACTGACTTTCCGCTGGCTGATCCTGCTCAAGGCTTGTCTAATGGTCAGAAAATGTCTTCTCAAGGCGTTTTCTGACCACCGCAATGACACGCCTCGCCTACCTCTTTCTTCTTGGCCTGCCCGCCGCCGGATTCGCCGTCGATTTCAATCGCGATGTGCGGCCTGTGCTGGCGCAGCACTGCTTCAAATGCCACGGCATGGACGATCAGGGGCGCAAAGGCAAGCTGCGCCTGGATCTGCGTGATGCGGCGATTGGCCAAGGCAAGTCCGGAGAGCTGGCCATCGTGCCGGGCAAGCCGGATGCAAGCGAGGTGATCAAGCGCGTGTTCTCGAAGGACGAGGATGAAGTCATGCCGCCACCGCACACGAAGTCGGTGCTGCCGGAGAGTGCGAAGAACATCCTGAAGCAGTGGATCACGGAAGGGGCGCCGTATGAAGCGCACTGGGCGTATGTGCCGCCGAAGCAGGCGGCGCTGCCCACAGCGGGCATGCATCCCATTGATTCCTTCATTCAAGACCGGTTGAGGACGGAAGGACTGAAGCCTTCACCTGAGGCGGACCGTCACACGCTTGTGCGTCGTGTGTATCTGGACCTCACGGGTCTGCCGCCCACACCTGCAGAAGCGGATGCGTTTGTGAATGACAAGTCGGCAGATGCTTATGACAAGCTGGTGGACTCGCTGCTGGCCTCCAAGCAGTACGGCGAGCGCTGGGCGCGGCGGTGGCTGGACCTGGCGCGCTATGCAGATACAAACGGCTTTGAGAAGGACCGGCCGCGCTCGATCTGGCCCTATCGCGACTGGGTGGTGAAAGCGCTGAACGCGGACATGCCGTTTGACCAGTTCAGCATCAAACAGCTTGCGGGTGATATGCTGCCCAGGGCGACGCCGGACGATCTCATCGCCACGGGATTTCACCGCAACACCATGCTGAACGAGGAAGGCGGCATTGATCCGAACGAATACCGATTTTATGCGATGGTGGACCGGGTCAGCGTCACCGGCACGGCATGGATGGGACTCACGATGAACTGCTGCCAGTGCCACACGCACAAGTACGACCCCATCCTGCACACCGACTTCTACCGCACCATGGCGCTGCTGAACAACGCCAGCGAGCCGACCTACTACATATCCACGCCCGAGATCGAGGCCCAGCAGAAAGCTCATGCGGAGAAGATTGCCAGACTGAAGGCGGAACTCCCGGCAAAGTTTCCCGGCGGCAAGGCTGCCATGGAGAGCCGTTTTGCAGGCTGGGTGGAAGGAGAGGCACACCGCGCTTCCAAATGGGAGGTCGTGCGCCCGACGAAAATGGAAACAACCATGCCGCATCTGGAGCAGCAGGCGGATGGGTTCATCCTTGGCAGCGGCGACATCTCGAAGAGCGATGTTTATGATCTCAGCTTCAAGGCGCCGATCAAAGGTGTGCGTGCCCTGCGGATCGAGGTGACATCTCATCCAAGCCTGCCAAACAACGGCCCGGGACTGACCAATTATGAAGGTCCGCTCGGCGGCTTTTTCATGAGCGAGCTGCAGGCGTTTCAAAACGGCCAGCGCCTTAAGATCACCGCGGCGGAAGACACCAATGAAGATGAGGATGACCGCATCAATGACGCTGCTGCAGCCAACCCCAATCCCAAGGCCAAGGCAAAAGCCGCCGCGAAAAAGAAGAACAACGCAGGCGCCACGCTCGATGGCGAGATGTCCAGCGGGTGGCAGGTGCTGGGTGGTGATGGCGTGCAGCACGCGGCGGTGTTCCATTTCGAGCAGCCGGTCGATTTCACGAACGGCTTTGATTTGAAGCTGCTCTTTGAGAAGCACTTCGCCTGTCCGCTGGGACACTTCCGCATCTCCGTGACCACCAGCGACCACGCTGAAGCCACCGGGCTGCCGCCGGAAGTCGAGGAGGCTCTGGTCAGTGGTGACAAATCCAAACAAGACCTGCTGCTGAGCTGCTTCCTGGAAACGACGCCGGAAATGGAAAAGGCGGCGAAGCCGCTGCTGATCGCCCGCAAAACGCCGCCGCGTGGCCAGCCTACACTGGTTCTGGAGGAACGTCCGGCCAGCAACCCGCGCACCACGCATCGCTACCATCGTGGTGAGTTTCTGCAGCCGAAGGAGGAAGTGTCTCCGGCAGTGCCTGCGTTTCTCCCTGCTCTGCCGAAGGGTGCGCCCGCGAACCGGCTCACATTTGCGAAATGGCTTTTTGCACCGGAAAACCCTCTAACCGCCCGTGTGACGGTGAACCGCCAGTGGCAGGCATTTTTCGGACGCGGCATCGTGAAGTCGTTGGAGGATTTCGGTTATCAGAGCGATCCACCGTCACATCCGGAACTGCTCGACTGGCTGGCGGTGGAGTTGGTGAAGCAGGGGTGGTCGATGAAGAAGCTGCACCGGCTGATCGTCACCAGCGCGACGTACAAGCAGAGCAGCCGCATCACTCCCGAGCTCGCGCAGAAGGATCCGGAGAATCTGCTGCTGGCACGCGGGGCGCGTTTCCGCCTGGATGCGGAGGTCATCCGCGATTCCGCGCTGAAGGCAGCGGGCGTGCTTTCGCCAAAGATGGGAGGGCCGGGTGTGTATCCGCCGCAGCCTGCCAGTGTCACTTCCGAAGGCACGTATGGCAAAGTGGAGTGGAAAACCAGCGAAGGGGAGGATCACTTCCGGCGCAGCCTCTATACTTTTACCAAGCGCACTGCGCCGTTTGCGATGGCGACGACGTTCGACGCGCCCACAGGGGAGTCCTGCCTGGCGAAGCGGGAGGTGTCCAACAGCCCTCTGCAGGCGCTGACGCTGCTGAATGACCAGATGTTCATGGAGGCTGCTCAGGCTCTGGCAAAGAAGGTCATTGCGGAGTCTCAGACGGATGACGAACGCCTGCAAAACATCTTCCGCCGTGTGGCCACGCGGCCCGCGGCCCCAGACGAACTGGCCATGCTCAAAGCCTTTCTGCAAAAGCAGCGCGAGAGAAAAGTCACGGATGAAGCCCTCTGGGCGGACGTGAGCCGTGCCGCACTGAACCTCGACGAAGCCATCACGCATCCATGAACATCTCCAACATCACCCGCCGTCATTTCTTCCAGGACTGTGCTGTCGGTACGGGCAAGATCGCGTTAGCATCCCTGCTGGCCGAGTCGGCCTATGGTGCGGCACAGAGTCCGAATGTGCCTGCGCCGACGCATTTTCAGCCGAAGGCCAAGGCGGTCATCCACATGTTCATGGCGGGTGCTCCCTCCCAGCTCGAGATGTTCGACAACAAACCCATGCTGACGAAGTATGAGGGCAAGCCGCTGCCGCCTTCGATCATCGGCGGGCAGCGTTACGCCTTTATTCGGCCGGACGCGGCCGTGCTGGGTCCGCGCTTTAAGTTTGCGAAGCATGGGCAGTGTGGCGCGGAACTTTCCGAAGTGCTGCCGCATCTGGCCACCGTGGTGGATGACATCGCCATCGTGAAGTCCTGCCGCACGACGCAATTCAACCACGCACCGGCGCAGATTTACATGAACACTGGCTTCTCGCAGCCGGGGCGGCCGAGCATGGGGTCGTGGGTCACTTACGGACTGGGAGCCGACACGCGCGATCTGCCTTCGTTTGTGGTCATGAGCACGGGCAGCGGCATCAGTGGTGGTGCGGCGTGCTGGAGCAGCGGCTTTCTGCCGAGCGTGTATTCTGGAACGCGCTTTCGCAACACGGGCGATCCGATTTTGAATGTGAGCACGCCGCAGGGCATTGAGGCAGGCACGCAGCGCGACACGATTGAACTCATCAACGCGATGAACCAGCGCCGCCTCAAACTGGATGGCGACGGCGAGACGGCCACACGCATCGCCAATTATGAAATGGCGTACCGGCTGCAAAGCTCCGCGCCTGAGCTGATGGACCTGAGCAAGGAAGACGAGGCCACGCTGAAGATGTATGGCTGCGATCCGAAGGTGCCGTCGTTTGCACGCGCGTGCCTGCTGGCGCGGCGAATGGTGGAGCGCGGTGTGCGCTTCATCAACGTCTATAACGAAGGCTGGGATGCGCACAGCAACGTGGAGGGCAATGTGCGCAACAACTGCAAGGCTACGGACCAGGCCAGCGCGGCGCTGGTCAAAGACCTCAAGCAGCGCGGCCTGCTGGACAGCACGCTGGTGGTGTGGGGCGGGGAATTTGGGCGCACGCCGATGGTGGAGGCCAGCGTGTCACTGGGCCGCAGCCTGGGACGCGATCATCATCCGCAGGCTTTCACCATGTGGATGGCGGGCGGCGGCATCAAAGGGGGCGTGACACTCGGCGCGACGGATGAAATGGGCTTCAACATTGTGGAAGACGAGACGCATGTGGCGGACCTGCAGGCGACCATTCTGCACTGCCTGGGCATCGACCATGAGCGGCTGACCTTCAGCAAAGCGGGCCTCGACTTTAAGCTGACGGGTGTGGAGCCGTGTCATGTGATCAAGCAGATCCTGGCTTAGGGAGGCGAGAGCTTCACTTGTCTGATCTCAGCGGACTGCATGAACTCGTGAATCACGTCTTCATGCAGTTCGGTTGAGTCAATGCGATGGGCCGGAGATAGAGACAGCCAGGCCATAGGCCAGGGATAGCCGCCGCAAACCGCTTCACCGCCGTCGCCAAGTTTCAAAGCACATCGTGTGAGTTCTGTCTTGTAGGTGTCCCCGTTGAAAATCAAACCCGCCAACCCGGGCCTCAGATGGGCTCCGAAAGTCGTTTCCATCTTGTACGGAATCCCATCAGGCACTTCGTCTCCCCAGGGAAAGAGGTGCCCTCCCATGGCTGCCTCCAGTTCGTCTTCCGTAGGCAACCGCGTGCCAAACTGGGCAAGTACACGGTCCACGGCATCGCAATAGTCTTCAAGGGTCTCGATTTCTGCGAAAAGCTTTGGATTGAGATCCATCACGTTTTCCAGTTTCAGGCAGTTTTCAGAGATTTCAAAAGGTGGAAGCTGGACCTGCCGCTGCTTGGAGAGACGACAGGCAAATTCGTTCCAAGGCATCCAGACCTCCACGGATGCCACTGCATCCTTAGCCAATGAATGACGCCATCCCAGTTCCATGGTGCCGCCGGGAATCGATATGAAACTCATGAGTCATGTGTGGACGAAAGGACGAGAAAGGCAATCGTCTGGTCTGACCACCTTTATGAACTCTCCCAGCATGATCTCCGCCACCATCGTCCAGGGGCATCGCGTGGCTTCCGGCTTGAATGGGAACCCGAAGTTTCCCGGCGGCACGGTGCGCATGCAGCTGCCGTTTTTCAAGGAGCTGGGGCTGGATCTGAGCGCGTTTTATCCGGGGACGTTGAATGTGAGCATCGCGCCGCTGAGCTACCGGGTGGTGCAGCCGCAGCATACGTATCGGGCGTTGAAGTGGCATCCGGAGGATCCGGCGGAGGATTTTTCGTTCTTCGATGTCACCGTGCATCGAAAGGGCGCAGCGCCGGTGAGCGGGTGGATCTACTTTCCGCATCCGGACACGAAGCCGGTGCATTTTCAAAAGCCGGATGTGCTGGAACTGCTGCTGCCGTGGACGGCGGGGCTGGAGTATGGCACGAAAATCAGGCTGGAAGTCCCGGCGGAGCAGATGAAGTTCGAGCCATGAAGGTCCTGTTTTTCTTCCTGATTGTCCTTACTGCCACAGCACTCGCTGACACCCAGACAGACATTGAATATGCCAAAGTGGGAGAGGTTTCGCTCAAGCTGGACCTGCACCGGCCACCGGGTGAGAACCCACCTTTGCTGGTGTATGTGCATGGCGGCGGATGGCGTGCGGGATCGAAGGAGGATGTGCCTGTCGTGGATCTCTATGACAAAGGCTACGCCATCGCGAGCGTGGACTACCGTCTGTCCACCCAGGCGCCGTTTCCGGCGCAGGTGCATGACATCAAGGCGGCCATACGTTTTCTGCGGGCCAATGCAGGGAAGTATCACGTCAACGCCGGCAAGATCGCCATTCTCGGTTCATCAGCGGGAGGGCATCTGGCGGCGCTGGTGGGAGTGAGCAATGGGAGCAAGGAACTGGAGGGCAAAGTGGGGGAGCACCTGGACCAAAGCAGCGATGTGCAGGTGATCGTGAGTTATTTTGGGGCTTCGAATCTGGAGACGATTCTTGCCCAGAGCACGCCGAAGGGCCTGGAGTTTCGCATTCCGGCGCTGAAGCTGCTGCTGGGCGACACGCCGGACAAGAAGCCGGAGCTGGCACGTCTGGCGAGTCCGGTCGCGCATCTGGACAAGAAAGATCCACCGCTGCTGCTCATTCATGGCGATGCGGATCCGCAGATGCCGCCGCAGCAGTCCCAGGAGCTGGCGAAGGCCTATGAGGCGCTGGGGCTGCCGGTAACGCTGATCGTCATGCCAGGGAGCAGGCATGGCGGCGCGGAGTTTTATGATGAGGAACGCACGGCCATTGTTACCAAGTTTCTCGACAAGGTGCTGCGTTGAGCCAGAGTGAAGGTTCATGCGTAAACCACTCATCGCCATTACCATGGGCGACCCTGCCGGGGTCGGTCCCGAAATATGTCTGCAACTGCTCGCCAACGAGGCTGTGTGCGAAGTCGTCACGCCGGTGGTGTTTGGCGATGCGCGCCTGCTCTCGCGCTGTGCGCGGCAGACCGGCCTCCCTGCGCCCAACCGTATCATCAGTGAGATTGGCTGGGACGAGAAGTGCGGGGGCATCGAAGAGCCTGCTGTGCTGGATGTTTACGGATTTGATGCGGAGGATTTCACGCCAGGCACCGTGAGCGCCAAGACCGGAGCGGCCGGTTTTCGCTACGTGGAAAAGAGCATCGTGGCAGCGCTGGCGGGGCAGGTGGCGGCGGTGGCCACGGCTCCGCTGAACAAGGAGGCGTTGCATGCCGCAGGCATCACCTATCCCGGCCACACGGAGATGTTTGCAGAGAAGATGCAGGCGGAGCGCAGCTGCATGACCTTCTTTTCCGAGGAAATGATCTGCAGCCTGGTGACGGTGCACATCGGTTATCAGGATGTGGTGCCAGCTTTGACCACGCAGCGCATCCTGGATGTCATTGAACTCACCGCGGAATCGGTGCAGCGAGTGCGAGGGAAGAAGCCGCGCCTCGCGGTGTGCGGCCTCAATCCGCATGCGGGTGAGCATGGGCTGTTTGGTCGTGGCGAGGAGGAGAAGATCATTATGCCCGCCATCGCGGCGGCACGGGCCAAAGGCCACACGATTGAAGGCCCTCTCCCGCCGGACACCGCCTTCATCGCGCCGAAACGTCGCGCGGTGGACGCTTACATCTGCCTGTACCATGACCAGGCCCTCATCCCGCTCAAGGCGCTGGCGTTTGACACGGCGGTGAACACCACGCTGGGACTGCCCGTGCCGCGAACGAGCGTCGATCACGGCACGGCTTGTGACATCGCCTGGCAGGGCAGGGCGAATGGCCGCAGCCTCGTGGAAGCGGTGCTGCTGGCGGCGAAGATGGCGGGCTGATTACTTGCTGCGTTCCGCCACCCAGCGCGGCACACAGCCCTGATGGGCCTGCGTCACGGTGGCGGCGAAGTCTGCGAGGTAGCCGAAAGGATGGCTTACTGGAAAGATCGTGCGAGTCCGCGCATCGAGGTCCGCATTCACATGAATGGTGCCGGCGAGCAGATCGAATTCGATTTCATCGCCATCCTGCACCACGGCAATCGGGCCGCCGACGGCCGCCTCCGGGCTGCAATGCACCCCCACGGCACCGCCGGAAACGCCGGAGACACGCGTGTCTGAAAGCAGGGCGACCTTGCCATAAAGCTCAGGCACTGCGAGGGCGGCGCTGGCCACATGCATCTCGGGCATGCCGAGCGCCACCGGGCCGCAGCCGCGAATGACCACGATGTGGCCCGGCTTGATGCGACCGGCCGCGGCGGCATCAGAGACTCCTTTGGAATCCGTGAAACAAATCGCGGTGCCGCGGAACTTGGGTTCGTCCAGCGAGGAGACTTTGAAGACGACCCCGTCGGGGGCAATGTTGCCAAAGCAGATCTGGATGTCGGCGAACTCTTTGAACGGCGCATCGATGGGCGCGATGAGTTCATTGGGGAAGGGCACCTCAGCGGCATTGGCGAGGTTTTCCGCCAGGGTCTGACCGGTGACGGTGATGCAGGAGCCGTCCAGCAGGCCGGTTTTCATGATGTGCTTCAGCAGCATGGTGGTGCCGCCGAGGCGATGGAGATCCACCATGGTGCCGCGACCACGCGGGGCGAAATTGCACAGCACCGGCGTGCGACGTGCGATGGCCTGCACGTCCCGCAGGTCGAAGTCGACACCTGCCTCGCGAGCGACGGCGAGGATGTGCAGGACGCCGTTGGTGGAGCCGCCAATGGCGCAGATGGCGGTCATGGCGTTGGTGATGGAGGCCTTGGTGATGATGTCGCGCGGGCGCAGGTTCTTCTCCAGCAGGCGGCGCACTGCTTTTCCCACACGCAGGCATTCCTCGCGCTTGCCTGCTTCGATGGCAGGCATGGAGGAGGTGTCCGGCAGGCTGAGGCCCATGGCCTCAAGGGCGATGCCCCAGGTATTGAAGGAGGCGGCGATGCCGCAACCGCCCGCGCCAGGACAGGCGGTGCGGATGATCTGCTCGGACTCCTCATAGCTCATGGTGCCCTGCTTCTCCTTCGCGGCGGCATCGTACACATCGAGGATGGAAGTGGAATGCCCTTTGTGGCAGCCGGGCATGATGCTGCCGCCATTGACGATGAGGCCGGGATAATTGGTGCGGGCCAGGGCCATGGCAAAGGCAGGACCGTTTTTGTCGCAGTGATGCAGGCCGATCAGCGCATCGTAGCTGTGCGAGGTGCAAATCATCTCGGCACCATTGGCCATGAGATTGCGGGAGCACAGGGAGGCAGCGCCGCCAATGTTTCCCTGCGTGATGTTGTCACTTACCGGGGAGACGCCGAAGGGAAAGCCGATGAGTCCTGCTTCTTTGCAGCCCTGGGCGATGAGCTGGGCGAGCTCGTGGGCATGGACATTGCAGATGTTGCCGTCCAGCAGCGGCGTACCGATGCCGATCTGCGCCTTGTTGAAGTCTTCTTCTTTAAAACCCAGGCCCCAGAAGAAAGCGGTGACGCCGCGCTGCCAGCCGTGGGTGAGGTTGTTCGAATTCCAGTTAAGCGGGTGTTCAGTCATGCGGAGCAGATGCTAAGCAGGAAGAAGCGCCGCGCCAAAACAAAAGCTCCCGGCCAGTTGAACGGCTGGCCGGGAGCTACCTAATCAGATGTGTTTTTGTGAGGCATCAAGCCCCCGCAAATTAGAACGCGAAGCTCAGCTTGGTTCCCCAGTAGAACTCGTTCTGAGTCGTGTTGAGGGCGGCACGGAGCTTGTCGCTGTGGTTCAGCGCGACGTAGGTCGTCCAAGTGACGGCCTTGGTCAGCTTGACTGGCACGGCGATGGTGTAGAGCTGGTGGGTGAAACCAGTCTTCGGAGTGTTCTGCAGGCTCTGGCCGGCGTTGCCCACCAGACCGGTGCCGGCGGAGCCGTTGCCGGTGTAGTAGTCGATGCCGTAGCCAGTGGCAAAGGAAGGAACGATGCTCAGCCAGTCGTTGACAGCGAAGGTGTAATCAGCCCCGAGGGAGATGTACTGACCATTGACTCGGAAGTCATAGTAGTAACCTGCATAGAGGTTGAAGGACTTGATCGGCACGGTCACGGTCCAGCCAAGTTCACCCGCGCCTTTGAGCGCGAATTCTGGGTCGGAGCCGGCGTTTGGAAGGCCGTTCATGCTGCCACCGTAGTTATCGGGATAGAAGTAGTATTGGTACTGCATTCCCAGTTTGGCCCAACCAGCGTTGTAGGTCAGGTTGGTGATGGCATCGACTTCAGAATATTGGAAGCCCGAGGCGCTTTTGTTGCCAGGACCGTTTGGATAGGGAGTGCCGGCGGTGTTGATGTAGGCGCCGCCGATGCCCCAGGTCAGAGCTCCGACACCGTCTTCACCCGAGCCACCGAGGATCGGCACGGCGAGGTTGAAAGCGGACCACATGATGTTGTCAGCGAACCAAAGACCGCGGAAGTAGTAGCGGCTGTCGTAACCGGCGTCGAAGGTGGCGCCGATCGAGTCGAAGAGAGCGCCGGGTTCGGCGGGAGGCGGGACGGGGTTCTTGGCGGCAGGGCCTTTGGCTGCCGGAGTGTCAGCGGAAGCGTTCAGCGCTGCACAGGCAGCAAGAACGGTCACCGACTTGGCAATGAATGATGTCATGCTTTTGGGCTTCATGTGTTGGGTCGAGTTTAGTTATTGTTGGTGTTGAGGCGCCGAACTGACCGGGATGGCAGTGCAGCTAGCGATGTTTGATCAAGCAAGAGGCGTGCCAAGTTAAGGAGGGGTCCAAAATAGTTAAAATTTTATCAAAAACTGCGATATCCAGAATGGTATTGGCTTGGAGAAGGGGATTGCGTGGGTTGTCTGCCGATGTGACTCAGTATTTCTCTGACGTGGCTAAGGAGGCGAGCGGCCCCCCGTTCGCTCAGGAGGCGCGGACTGTGGCAAGAAGGGAGTGCAAAATGGGGCGCTTTTGTCGGGCGCTGGAAGCGTCTAGGCACAGGCTTCCACTTCCCGCCCTTCGCCCACCGTCTCTCTTCTAGTGGCAGCCGCTTTGAACTCACGTGCTTCGCTGGGATTCGAGCATGTGGAGATGCACACCGGTCGTTTTTCAGAACGGCTCTCAAGGGCCTTGTTGTGACCTTCTGCATCCAGGTGTGGAGTCTGTGCTCCATGGTTTGCCTTGCAGCCAATGCTCATGGCACGAGCCATAAAAACGGGGCCGGAAAGGCACGGACAGGCGCGGCGTTTGCTCCGGCCGTTGGCTGGATGTGCCTGCCTTCACATCTTTTCTGCGCTTCGCTACAATCTCCGCCAACCCGTCCGACCACGAGGGTGCGCGCATGCTCTGGCGTTTGCCTTACACTGACAAACGTGGCCGCTGCTGACACACCCATTCTAGAACGGCGGGCATGCAAGACACCGGCTGCTTGGTTAAGCCTGCCACACCAGCGCGCATAAAACCTGTTCTTCCAGGCTGAGTGTTTATTGGCATGAGGATTGCCTCGTGGTCGCGCGATCGTGGTGTCAGTCCAAAAAGCGAAGCTGGAATCAGGGCAGTGGAATACCATGCGTTCTTCGGAGGCCTGAAGCCTTCAATCGCAGCCGGAAACAGTCAGGCCTGTTCTCCAGAGGGACCAGCACTGCAAATGACCGCACGTGGGTTTCACAGGTTGGAGTGTGGAGGGCTGGTCGGCCTCGTCCGCTGACGATAAACAAAAAAAACCTCCCGGTTTGCACCGGGAGGTTTTGGAAAACCTTGGAAAGGTTGAAACCGTTCAGAGAACGATTAGAAGCGGACGCTCAGGGTCACGCCGTAGTAGGCAACGCTGTGGAAAGCGGTGGCAGGGCCGCCGCCGATGCCAGCGGCATACGGAAGGGTGGAGGAACGAGCCAGATTGGAGAAGGGGCCCATTGGCAGGTTGAAGGCGACGTAGGGGGTAAGGGTCGCACGGCTGTTGAGCTTGATTGGGAAATCAAGGCCAACGTTCAGTGCGGTCCAACCGGTGACGCCGTAACGAGCAGTGCTGGTGCCGAAGATGCCGCCGCCACCGATGAGGTTGCGGGAAGCCTGGGTGAAACCAGCATTGTAGTGCAGGCCGTAGCCAAGACCAGCGTGTGGGACGATGCTGATGGCATCGGTCACAGCGATGGTGGACTTGGCGTTCACGTCGAAGTACCAGCCCAATCGTGAGCTGCTGGATGTCGTTCATGCCGTAGCCGCCGCCGATGGGGGCGCCAAACTGGTTGATGCCCAGGCCGTTGGCCAGGGAGCCCATGTTGTGGATGAAGCTGTAGCCGAAGCTGACGCTGGCAGGACCGAAGTCATGCGAGACGGCGGCACCAAGCTGAAGGCGCTGGAAGGAATTGGTGGTCTTCACCACGCCTGCCAGAGGGGGGCCAAGGGTAGGGGAGAAGCTGTCCTGGTCGCCTGCAAGGGAACCGTAGTCCACATTCCAGAGGAGGGAGGTGCTGCCTGCACCGTCTTCGGCGGCACCGCCGACGAGGAGGAGGGCGCCATTGAGGCCGGCACGGACCCAATGCTGGCCGTAGTTGATGCCACGCCAGACGTAGTTGGAGTCATAGCCCAAGGAGGCGGTGATTCCAAGGTCGTCGTTCACCGGAGCGGGAGCGATCGGGTTCTTAACAGGGGCGGATGGTCCGGCCACAACGGGAGTGGCGGCCAGTGCCAAGAACCCCAGCGTTTTCAGCAATGCGTTCAATTTCATAGTCTGATTAGTTTGGTATTAGGTTGGTTGGTTTGAGGTCGGACACTCGCATGAATTGACACGGAACTTGCGTTCCGGGCCAAAGTACGTGAGCCGTTCAGACGGGAAACTAGCAGGTGCTGTAACTACTGGAAAGTATTTTCTTTACCTTAAAGTGTTTTTTCGCGCATTTTTTTGCCTATTATGAATGAAGGCCACCTGGGGTGATCACCCCGCGGCGCGGGGGCCTTAAAACTTGCTGGTTGAACGATATGCGCAGGGAGGCTAGAGAGCGGGATGTGCCGCCTGCTGATATTCTCTGCACTAGTTCTCGGCTCGTGTGTGGCGGGAGCTGCGGAAGAGCTTCCCCGGATCACTCTGAAGGTTCAAGCGCACTTGGTTAGATCAAAGATGAATCCCAGGTTGCAGACCACGCTTACGGAAAAGGAGGTGCGTGCACTCTTTGCCGAGGTGAATACGATCTGGGCACCCGCAGGAATTTACTTTGAACTGGAGGGGGTTGACACGCTGCAAGCCCACGAAATTCCTGCGAAAAGGTGGTTCATCAAGGATCGAAACTGGGTCAAGTCTGCCATCCCGACGCATCAATTCAGTCCCACGGCCATCGATGTGTGCTTTGTGCAGGACATGGGACCCAACGGCTTCTTTTATGGCGAGCCGGTCGTGGTGTGTGAGAATCCCGAGTTCCACAAGGTCACAGGCGGCACGGCAAACATTGTGGCACGGGTGACGGCGCATGAACTGGGGCATGTGTTGTTTTTGCAGCACCGGCAGGAACGAACCAACCTGATGGCCTCGGGGAAAAACGGGATCGCTCTGAACCGGCAGGAGGTCCAGGACGCGCGCAAACGGGCGCTGGAAATCTTGGGACAGCAACCCCGCCCGTGAGCCTCAAAGCAGACCTCGCAGAGCCCTGCCGAGGCCTTCGATCTGCGCGGTCGAATGGCACGCGCTGAGAGTGATGCGCAATCTGGCACTGCCCCGGGCCACCGTGGGGTAGCGAATGCAGGGGATGAGGAACCCTGATTCACGCAGGCGCGCGCTGAGATCCATGGCTCGTGACGCTTCACCCAAAATCACCGGCAGAATGGCCGCAGGCACTGGTACCGGAGCGAGGCCGATTTCCGACAACTGCTGCTGCATCTGCTGTGCATGCCCGTGCAGCCGCTGCCGCAGCGCGGTGCCCTGCTCGCTGCGGATCACTTCCAAAATGCTGCCCAGCGCATGGGCCAGATGGACAGGCGGGGCGGTGGTGTAGATGAAGCTGCGGGCGCGCTGAATGAGGAGATCCACAACCTGCCTTGAAGCGGCCAGATAGCCACCACTCAGGCCAAAGGCCTTGCTCAGGGTGCCCATGTGCAGATCCACCTGTTGATCGACGCCAAGCTCTGCAGCAAGTCCGCGACCCTGCGGTCCCAGCACTCCCACAGCGTGAGCTTCATCCACAAGCAGCCAGGCGCCATGCCGTGCTTTCAGCTCCACCATTTCGCGCAGCGGCGCGGCGTCTCCGTCCATGCTGAAAATCGACTCGGTCACCACCAATGCGCGTCCTTGTGCGGTTTGCAGCAGGCGCTCAAGCTTCTCGAGATGGTTGTGCGGGAAGACGCGGATCGTCGCTCCGCTCAACCGTGCGGCGTCCACCAGGCTGGCGTGGCAGAGTTTGTCCAGGATGATCGTATCCCCAGCCCCTACAAGCGCGGGGATGGTGCCCAGTGCGACTGCGAATCCGCTGCTGAAGGTCAGGGCCGCCTCCGTGCCTTTGAAATCCGCCAGGGCCTCTTCGAGCGCGGCATGAGCGCGATGGGTGCCGCAGACCAGCCGTGACGCGCCTGAGCCACCGCCATATTTGGCGATCCCTTTGGCCAGTGCGTGCTGCATCTCGGATGAATGAGCCAGGCCGAGGTAGTCATTGGAGGAAAAGTTGATCCATTCCCGTTCCCCAGTGCGCACGATGACACCTGCTGACTCGTCCAGCGGGCGCAGTTCCCGCCACAGACCCTGCACGCGCAGTTCTTCGAGTTGTGGAGCAAGATTCCAAGGTTCGGCGGATTTCTGCATGCGTCACTCCTTGAGCCGGCGTTCCACCACTTCATCCTTCGTCACGCCGAGCGCCAGCGCCTTTTCATAGTGCCTGCGCGCCAGCTCGATGGAGGGCGGGCGGCGTTCCAGAAACATCAGCGCCAGGTTGAAATGTGCGATGCCGTAGTCGGGTTTCAGCTCAATGGCACGGTGCAATTCCGACTCCGCCGCGTCCGACCAGCCGAGGTTTTTCGCAGCGATGGCGAGGTAGTTGTGCGGGCGTGCATCTTCCGGATCTTCATGGATCGCGCGCGTGAAGCAGGAAACTGCGCGGTAGGTGTCGCCCTGCTTTTGCAGCAGCAGGCCCAGCGCCGTCCAGGTCTGCGCGAGCTGCGGATTGATCTGGGTGGACTTCTCGAAGCATTCGATGGCGCGCTTGAGATCTCCCGCCTGCTGCTCCACGGCGCCCAGGTTGGCCCAGATGAGAGCGTTGCCGTCGTCGATCTCCAGCATTTCTTCGTAGGCTTTGCGTGCGGCGGGCCAGTCTTGTTTGCCGAAGGCTGCTGCGGCGCGCTCTCCCAGCACCTTGGTGAAGGGGGGCAGCATGCCGGTTTTATCCATTTTCGCTGGATTCAAGGGTGCAATCTCCTGCGCATGCACCGCCGCGGAGAGCAGCAGCAGCCCAAAGATTGTCAGGTAGATATTACGCATCATGCGCGGACTATGCGCCGAAACCGCCGCAGGAAAACATCTTGCGTATCTCGTATGAAGGGGAATGTTCGCACGAACAGCCTCTCTTCCCATGTTCATCGACACCGATTCCCGGCTCACGGCCCGCCAGCAGGAACTCCTCGAGTACCTGCGCAGCTACCAGCGATCCAACGGCGTCATGCCTTCCACGCGTGACATCCAGCGTCATTTCGGTTTCTCCAGCCAGACCGCCGCCATGAGCCATCTGCGCGCGCTGGAGAAGAAAGGTGTCATCCAGCGCCACCCTCACAAGGCTCGTGCGGTGGTCTTTCCGGAGGACCTTGACCGCGCTGAAATCGTGGACATTCCGGTCTTCGGCCAGATCCCTGCCGGCATGGCTGCCGCGGACATGGTGCAGAATGCGGACCGGTGCATCTCCGTCGATGTGAATACGCTCGGCATCCCACGCTCCGCCAAAAGCTTTGCGCTGCAAGTGCGTGGCGAGTCGATGATCGGCGCTCTCATTGGCGATGGCGACCTCGTCATTCTCGAAATCCGCGAGCCGCGGCCGCGTGACATCGTCGCTGCGCTCATTGATGGCGAGAGCACCTTGAAACGCTACATTGTCAAGGACTCCCAGCCCTACCTGAAGGCGGAGAATCCGGAGTTTCCCGATCTGCTGCCGGCACGGGAGCTGCTCATTCAGGGCGTCATGATCGGACTCATCCGGCATGTGCGCCAGGGCTAGGCCAGATAGCGCTCGCGCAGGTGCTTGATGTGCCACTTGGCATCGGTCGGCTTGCCGGTGGCCTGCTCCATGATCTCTCCCGGCAGCAGCGCCGCGCCCTTGCTGTGCACATTGGCGCGCAGCCACTGCAGCAGCGGGGCGTAGTCGCATTTCTCCAGCGCGCTGGCGATCTTGCGCTGCTTTTTCGCCGTGGCGAAAAGCTGGGCGGCATTCAGATTTCCGAGCGTGTAAGTGGCAAAGTAGCCTAGCCCGCCCATGCTCCAGTGGATGTCCTGCAGGCAGCCGTGGCGGTCGTCCGGCGGTGTCATGCCAAACAACTCGCGGTATTCCTCGTTCCACACTTTGGGCACGTCATGCACGGTCAGCTCGCCCTTCACCAGGCGGCGCTCGATGCCGAAGCGCAGGAGGATGTGCAGGTCGTACGTGGCCTCGTCCGCCTCCACGCGGATGAAGCTGAACTCGCTGCGCCGCATTTCCTTCATGAAGGCCTCCGGCTTCACCTTGCGCAGGTGTGGGAAGAGCTCCTGCACACGCGGCAGCCACTTCTCCCAGAACAGATGGCTGCGGCCCACGTGGTTCTCCCACAGGCGGCTTTGTGACTCGTGGATGCCCAGCGAGGCTGCGCTGCCGCTCGGCAGGCCGTAGTCCAGCCCTGGCAGCCCCTGCTCGTACAAGCCGTGGCCTGCTTCGTGCATCACGCCAAAGAGCGAGGAGAGGAAATCCGTCTCATCATAGCGCGTGGTCAGGCGCACATCGCCTGGCCCGAGCGTGGTGCAGAAAGGGTGCGCTGTGGTGTCGATGCGGCCGGCCTCGAAATCAAAGCCCAGGCTCTCCGCGATCTCGCGGTTCAGGATCTGCTGCTTCTCGATGGGGTAGCGCCCTTTCAGCGCACCCCGTTTTACCTTGGCGGATTTTGCCACCGCCTCGCGGGCGATCTCGGCCAGCTGCGGGCGCAGCTTTTCAAACAGCGCCGCCACCTCGCGCGTCTTCGCGCCGCGCTCGTAGAGGTCCAGCAGCGCGTCATACGGCTCGTCGCCGTAGCCAAACAGGTCCGCCTTCTTGCGCGCGATGCCGAGCACTTTCTCCAGATGCGGCGCAAACATGACGAAGTCAGATTTCTCCCGTGCCTCCACCCACGCCGCCTTTGCATGGGCGCAGACGTTGCTCTCCTCCTCCACGAGCTTCTGCGGCAGCTTCGTCGCACGGTTGATGTCGCGGCGCAGTCCGCGCACGTTCGCCGCCTGCGTCGGGTTTTCCGGCATCTCGGCCTCGGCGCTTTCCAGCAGCTTCAGCGTTTTCTTCGAGGTCAGCAGCGCATGCGCCTTGCCCGTGAGATACGCCATCTGCCGCGCCCGATGGTCCAGCGAATGCGCCGGCATGTAGGTCTCCTGGTCCCAGCTCAGCACCGCCTCCGTGGAGGTCAGCAGGGAGATTTCAGAAACAACGTCGCAGAGAGATTGGTAGGCGGTCATGGAGGCGACATTTTTGACGCGCAAGTCCACGTTAGCAACTTCAAGCCCCCACGGGATGCCATGTCGTCTTAAACTCGACCAGCGCGCGGATTTGCTCCACGCCCTGCTGTGTGCCGGCAAACCAGTCGATGGGTTCCTCGGCTTTGAGCAAAGACACGCGCTTCACGCTTTCGGCCGCGCCGAGTTTGAGGGCTTTGCGGTCTGCGGCATTCACGGCACCGCTTAGCGCGCGCAGGTGCTCGTGGGTGGCAAAGGTGGGGAGCATTTCGCTGCGCTGGCCGGTGAGAAGATTGACCACACCGCCGGGGAGATCGCAGGTGGCCAGCATCTCGCCGAGCAGGATGCTGGGATAAGGCTGAGTATTGCTGGCCAGTGCGATAACACAGTTGCCGCTGGTGATGGCGGGCAGGATCAGGGAGATCAGCGCGAGCAGCGGTGACTCATCAGGCGCGATGATGCCGATGATGCCCATGGGTTCCGTGACCGTGAAATTGAAATGCGCAGAAGCCACCGGGTTCACACTGCCGAGCACCTGCTCATACTTGTCCGTCCAGCCTGCATAATGTATCACGCGCTCGATGCTGGCGGAGACTTCGCGCGTGGCCTGGGCTTTCGAAGCGCCACCCAGCATCACCGCTTCAGCCAGCTCAGCTGCGCGTGCCTCCATCATTTCCGCGAGCCGGTACAAGATCTGTCCGCGATTGAAAGCGGAGCGCTTGGCCCAGCCCGGCCCCGCTTTCGCGGCAGCTTCCACGGCATTGCGCAGATCCTTGCGGGTGCATTGTGGGATGTTGGCGAAGAACGCGCCGGAGGAGTCGCAGAGTTCCGTCACGCGTCCGCTCTCACTGCGGATGAAGGCACCGCCGACGTAGCACTTGGGAGTTTTGGTGATGTGAATTCTCATTGGACGATGCAGTAATCGAGCAATCCCTGCTTCCCGCCTTCACGGCCAAAGCCGCTTTCCTTGTATCCGCCGAAGGGGCTGGTGGGGTCAAACTTGTTGTAGGTGTTGGCCCAGACGACGCCAGCTTTGAGCTGGGTGCTGAGCTTGAGGATGCGGCTGCCTTTGTCGGTCCACACGCCGGCGCTGAGGCCGTAGGGAGTGTTGTTGGCTTTTTCGACGGCTTCCTCGGGCGTGCGGAAGGTGAGAATGCTGAGCACAGGGCCGAAGATTTCTTCGCGCGCGATGCGCTGGCTCATGCTCACATTGGTGAAAATAGTAGGACGGAAGTAGAATCCTTTCGCGGGAAGTTTGCAGCCGTTGTCGTACATCTCAGCGCCTTCGGTCACACCGCTTTGGACGAGGTCAGCGATCTTCGTGAGCTGCTCGCGGCTGTTGATCGCGCCGAGGTCGGTGTTCTTGTCCATGGGGTCGCCCACTCGAAGTGTGGCGATCCGACGCCTGAGTTTGGCCAGCACCGCATCGGCAATGCTTTCCTGAACGAGCAGGCGTGAGCCGGCGCAGCAGACGTGGCCTTGATTGAAAAAGATGCCGTTCACGATGCCCTCCACGGCCTGGTCCAGCGGCGCATCATCGAAGACGATGTTCGCGGCTTTGCCGCCGAGTTCGAGCGTCAGCTTTTTGTCCGTGCCTGCAAGGCTGCGCAGGATGCTCTTGCCCACCTCGGTGCTGCCGGTGAAGGCCACCTTCGTCGTCAGCGGATGATTGATCACCGCCGCACCGGTTTCGGCAGCGCCGCTGATGATGTTCACCACGCCATCGGGCAGGCCGGCTTCCTGGCAGATCTCGCCAAACTTGAACGCGGTGATGCTGGTGGTCTCCGCCGGTTTCAGCACCACACAATTGCCTGCCGCGAGCGCCGGGGCGATCTTCCACGCGAGCATGAGCAGCGGAAAATTCCACGGGATGACCTGCCCCACCACGCCATGCGGCGCAATCTGCCTGCCGGGTGCGAGATGCTCCAGCTTGTCCGCCCAGCCCGCATGATAGAAGAAATGCGCCGCTGCCATCGGCACATCGAAATCGCGAGATTCCTTGATCGGCTTCCCGCCATCCAGCGTCTCCGCGATGGCAAACTCCCGCGCATGATCCTGCAGCAGCCGTGCAATACGATACAGGTATTTGCCCCGCTCTTTGCCCGGCATCTTGCTCCACACGTTCGCAAATGCCTTCTGCGCCGCCTTGCAGGCCGCATCCACATCAGCAGACTCTGCCTGCGCGATGTCGGCGATTTTCGTTTCATGCGCCGGATTGATCGTGGCGAAGTACTTGCCGGCACGTGGCGCAACGAACTCGCCGTTGATGAACAGGTCATACCGTTTCTTCAGCTTCGGGTCCGCGGTTTCGGGCGCGGGATCGTAGTCCCAGAGATCGCCGAAGACGAGTTCGCGGGCGGGGTTTGTTTTGGCAGAGGTCTTGGGCATACGAAATCAATAACCTTCGGTGGCTTCGCTGAAATTCCATGGCGCCTGATACACACCGGTGCGTTCCTTTTCGAACTGGCGCACGAGATCGTTCAGCAACGCGGAGGCGCCAAAGCGGTAGCGGCGGTTGGTGAGCCATTCGTCACCGAGGGTTTCTTTGACAGCGATGAGGAAATGCAGCGCTTGCTTGGCCGTGCGGATGCCGCCGGCAGGTTTCATGGCAATCGGGACTCCTGTATCGAGGAAGTGATCACGAATGGCCTCCAGCATCACCTGGTTGTTGCCGAGCGTGGCATTGGAGGAGGTCTTGCCGGTGCTCGTCTTGATGAAGTCGCCGGGGCGTATCACGCGCATGGCCAGGAAGCTGGCAGCGCGGATGTTGTCGTAGGTTTCGAGTTCGCTGACTTCGAGAATGACCTTGAGCGTGGCTTCTCCGCAGGCCTCCACCACAGCTGCGATTTCATCCTGCATGCGGCCGAATTCGCCGCTGAGAAAAGCACCACGGTTGATCACCATGTCGATTTCATCTGCGCCGTCGTTCACGGCGGCATGCACTTCCGCGAGGCGTGTTTTCAGCGGGGCCTGCCCGCTCGGGAAGGCGGTGGCGACGGAGGCAATTCTCACCGATGTGCCGCCGACGTGCTTCTTCGCATGTTTCACCATGGAGGGGTAAACGCACACGGCGGCGGTGGCTGGAATATCGCCGATATCATGGGGGCGCAGCGCCTTCTGGCACAGCGAGGCCACTTTGCCGGGAGTGTCTTTGCCTTCGAGAGTGGTCAGATCCACCATCGAAACCGCGAGGCGCAGTCCGAAGACTTTCGAGTTTTTCTTGAGGCTGCGCGTGGTGAACTTTGCCACGCGCTCCTCGATGCCGACGTGATCGACGGTGCCGATCTCATCGAAGAGACGGCGGAGGCTGGTGGGTGCTTTGGCGGCGGGCATGCAGGCGATTTAGTTCGGAGACGGCCCGCACTGTCAAGACACCAATTTTCTGCATGGCAAAAAAGGACCGCTGCGCGTAATTAGAGGCACCATGAGCAACACGATCCCGCAAGTTTATGACACGCCGATTTTTCGCATGGCCTGCCAGCAGTTTGATTTGGTGGCCGACTTTTTGGAGATTCCCGAGAGTGCACGTGACCGCCTGAAAATGCCCAAGCGAGCTGTGAGCGTGGCCATGCCCGTGCGGCGGGATGACGGCAGCACCACCGTCTTCATGGGCTACCGCGTGCAGCACCACCTCACGCTTGGGCCCACCAAGGGCGGTGTGCGTTTTCATCCGGACGTGACGCTTGGTGAAGTGGGCGCGCTGGCCATGTGGATGAGCTGGAAATGCGCCCTCACCGGCCTGCCCTACGGCGGCGCCAAAGGCGGCGTCACCTGCGATCCGCGCTCGCTTTCGCTCGGTGAACTGGAGCGCGTGACGCGCCGCTACACTCAGGAACTGATCCCCTTCATCGGTCCTCAAATCGACATTCCTGCCCCGGACATGGGCACCAATGAGCAGACCATGGCGTGGATGATGGACACGTATTCCCTTCAAACCGGCCACTGTGTTCCAGCAGTGGTGACGGGCAAGCCGGTGAGCCTGGGCGGTTCTCTGGGCCGTAAGGAATCCACCGGTCGCGGCGTGGCTTATTTGATCTCACGCGCCATGGACACCGTGGGCATCAATGCCCAGGGCGCTACGGCGGTGGTGCAGGGTTACGGCAATGTGGGCGGTGTGGCCGCCGCCTCGCTCTCCCGGATGGGCCTCAAGGTCATCGCCGTGAGCGATGCCTTCGGCGGTTTGTACAATGCGAACGGCATCGACCTCGCCAAGCTCGACGAGCATGTGGCCAAAACGCGCAGCATCGTCGGCTTTGACGGGGCGGATGCCATCACCAACGAGCAGCTTCTTGTCACTCCCTGCGATGTGCTGGTTCCCGCCGCCATGGAGCGCCAGATCACCGGAGACAACGCCGCAAAAATCCAGTGCCGCATTCTCGCCGAAGGCGCCAACGGGCCTACGACGCCGGAAGCCGATGCCATCATCGCGCAGCGTCCTGAAATCTTCGTGATCCCCGACATTCTCTGCAACGCCGGCGGCGTGATCGTTTCCTACTTCGAGTGGGTGCAGGATCTGCAAAGCTTCTTCTGGGATGAGGGCGAAGTGATGAGCAAACTCTACCGCATCCTCGAGCACGCCTTTGTGCAGGCGCTGAACTTCAGCAAGAAGCGCGGCGTCAGCATGCGCTTTGCTGCACTGAGCCTCGGCATCCAGCGCGTGCATGAGGCCAAGCAGATGCGCGGACTGTTCCCGTGATGTAGAGCATCACCATCTTTCTCCTCCTCCCGGATTCCGGAGCTCCAGAAAGGGAGGAAGAGGAGGAGTAGGACGAAGAGGAAGATCGAAACTCACTGCATGATCTCCGTCGGACACTCCGGCAGAGACGCCAGAAACGCGCGTCCATACGGCTTCGTCAAAATCCGGTTGTCCAGAATGGCGCAGATGCCTTTGTCCGTTGCGGTGCGGATGAGGCGGCCCACGCCCTGGCGCAGTTTGAGGATGGCTTCCGGCACACTGTATTCGGTAAAGGCGTTAAGACCCTGCTCTTCCAGATGCTCGATGCGCGACGCGGTCAGCGGATGATCCGGCACCGCGAACGGCAGGCGCGTGATGATCACATTGCTCAGAGCTTCGCCCGGCACATCCACGCCGGTCCAGAAGCTGTCGGTGCCGCAGAGCACGCTGTGGGTGTCGTTCTTGAATTCGGCGAGCATCTGATGCCGTGGCATGCCGCGGCCCTGTACGAGCAGCCGCCAGCCGCGCTTCTCGCAGTGCTCTTCCAGCTTGTCCGCCAGCGAGGTCATCTGGCTGTAGCTGGTGAAGAGGATGAAGGCGCGGCCGATGCTCAGATCGATGAAATGGGTGATCCAGTGCTCCAGCTTGTCGAGATAGCCCGGCTCGCTCGGCTGCGGCATCTTCTTCAGCAGGTAGAGCTTCATCTGCTTCTTGAAATCAAACGGGCTCTCGATGCACGCGGCGCGTGCGTCTTCAGCGCCGACGCGGTTGCGGAAGTAGTTCAGCTCTTCGTCCGCGCCGATGCCCAGCGTGGCGCTGGTGAAAACGCAGGCCTTGTTGCTGGCAAAGAAGATCTGCCGCAGGCGCGGCGCCACATCCACCGGCGCGGTGTGGAAGGACACGATGCGGTTGTCCGTGTTCGTGCGCTCCACCCAGTGCACGTGGTCTTCATTCTCCTGATCCAAGAAGGCCTTGATGCCCACGCGGATGTTGGTGAGCCGTTTGGCGAGGTCGAGCAGTTCCAGCTTCGTCCCTTCGCGGTCCACGGCATCGCCCGCTTTCTGCGCACGCAGGGCGAGGCGTTGCAGCGGCAGGCTCAGCGTGTCTTCAATCAGCCCCGCCTCACGCACGCGAAATTCGCGCCCCAGCGCGTTGAATTTGCACGCGGCCTCGGCATCGCGGAAGAAGTTCTCCACGTGATCGAGTGTCTGCAAAACTTCGCGCACGCCATCCTTGTCACCCACGAGCTGGAAGAAGCCTTTGCGGCTCCGCGGATTGTGCAGGCGGCCAAGCTCGAATTTGATGTTCGATTCACTGATGTGCAGCCCAAAGGCTTTCGCCGCCACGTTTTCAATGGTGTGCGCCTCATCCAAAATGACGAAGTCACGCGGGAAGAGGAAGTTGCAGTCCTCAGCGGTGGTTTCATCCGCGGAGGCCAGCAGCGTAAAGAAGAGCGTGTGGTTCAGCACCACCACGTCCGCCTGCTCCATGCGGCGGCGCACATCCTGGTACCAGCAGCGGCTGCCAGGCGGGCAGCGGCGCGGCGTGCAGGCATGCGGCTCGCTGCACACGAGCGACCACACGCGTGCGCTCGGCGTGAAGTCCAGATCGCTCAGCGTGCCGTCTTCCGTTTCAGCCACCCAGTCGAGCAGCATTTTCAATTCGCCCGCTTCAGAGCTGGAAAAAAGATCGGCTGATTCATTGAGCGCCCGCTTGAGCCGCGTGGGGCAGATGTAGTTTCCCCTGCCTTTGAGAATCTCAGCGTGGAAATTTCCCACGAGCTGTTTGACGATGGGAATGTCCTTCGAGATCAGCTGCTCCTGCAGGTTGATCGTGTGCGTGCAGATGATGGCCTTGCGCTTCTGCTCCAGGGCAAACGTGACGGCTGGCACCAGGTACGCCAGCGACTTGCCGACTCCTGTCGCAGCCTCACACACAAAGGCGTGGTTGCCATCCAGCGCCGCTCCCACCAGCTCCGCCATGCGCTGCTGCTGCGGTCGATATTCAAACTGCGGAGACGAGGCCATCTTGCCCTCATGCGAGAAGGCATGGTGCATGCGCGGCGCCAGCGGCGGTCGCGAGACGCGGCCGGTCATTCCTTCTTCGTGATCTTCAGCGACGTAAAACATGCGGGGGGAAACAGATGATAGCAGCGAGAGGAGCGTTCAGGGCAACGATGTTTTCGGGCAAGGCTTCATTTTTTGTGTTCAAACCAGACGACATTCAGGTGGTATTGTGCCGCCACGCGCCGTCCTTCCTTCGGACCCAGAACCATCAGGGCGGTGGCGAAGCCGTCAGCCTGCGCGGCAAAATCGTCCACCACCGTGACGGACTCGAGGCTGTGTTCAATGGGACGGCCATTGCGCGGATCGAGGATGTGGGAGTATTCCTTGCCAGCCGCTCCAAAGTGCTGGCGATAGACGCCGCTGGTGGCGATGGACTGGTTTTTGAGCAGCAACGTGTGCGCGGCCTCTCCTGGCGGCGCCGCAGGTGTTTGCACACCCACCCTCCACTCACCCCGGGCGAGGACTTCACCGCCGATTTCGAACAGGAAATTCGACAGCTCGATCAGTTCGAGCTGTCGTGCTATTTTGTCCATAGCCCAGCCTTCCGCGACCGCACTGACATTGATGCGCAATTCGGGAATGTCTTTACGCAGGGCAGGGGGCTCGTGGCGGGTGTGCAGGCGCTGCCACCCGCATTGCGCTTTAGCCTTGGCGATCTCGGCCTCGGTCGGCGGCACTTCACGCCTGCCAGTGGCGCCAAAGCCCCACAAATCGATGAGAGGCGCGAGCGTTATGTCCAGCGCATGGTCGGTTTCATTGCCGATTTGCTGCGCGAGTTCAACGACCTCGACGAGTTCCCCGGGAACAGAGATCCAGTCCGTGCTGGAGGAGGCATTGAAGCGTGAGACGGCGGAATCAGGCCTCCAATGGCTGAGAATGTTTTCCCACTCATCGAGCTGGTGCTGAATCTTGGTCTGAACAAAGCTTGGGCTGACTGTCCGATAAGTGGGGGAATAAACTTTGAGACTCCACGTGGTACCCATGGTGCGCCCCCCGAGAGCGACCGGCGGGTCATCACGGGAACAACCGCAGAGAAGCAGAAGCAGAAAGGCGAAACGCATGGGTGAGAGAAAGTGCATAGGCCTCGCGTTTCAGCCAGCACGATGAATCCCTCGCTCCTTTCCCGCCGCCGCGCCATTCAGACTCTCTTTTGCTCTTCCGCAGCTCTCGCCCTGAACTTGCGTCCGGACCAGGCCTCGGCGGAGATCGCCCAGGATGCGCTGCACCTGCTCATGATCGGCGATTTCGGCACAGGCGGTGCGGACCAGGCCAAGGTGGCGGCCGCCATGCAGAAGTTTGTCAAAGACAATGGCATGAAGCCGGAGGGCCTGCTTCTCATCGGAGACAATTTTTACGGCGGCGTCAAAGAAGGCTTCAAGGTGGACTCTCCGCGCTGGCAGAAGGACATCGAGGCCATGTACCCGTCCAGCGTCTTCCCCGGACCGATGTGGGCGGTGCTGGGAAACCACGACTACCACGATAACGCCGGCGGCGAGAAGGTGCAGCTGGCCTACGCGTCGCAGCCCGGCGTTCGCTGGAAGCTGCCCTCGAAGTGGTATCGCTTCGATCTGGGTCCCGTGGGCAAGCCCTTGGTCACCTTCATCTGCCTCGACACCAATTTTCCTGCCATCTCCGGCGGCGTGGACAAGAAGACCAAAAAGCCGCGTGGTGCTCTGACTGAGGCGGAGGAAAAAGAGCAGCTCGCCTGGCTGGAGGCGGAGCTGGCCAAGCCCCGCGCGCCCTTCACCATCGTGGTGGGCCATCATCCGCTCTATTCGAACGGCGACCACGGCGATACCAAGCAGCTCATCGCGCAGTGGGAGCCGCTGTTTCAGAAGCACCAGGTTCACGCCTACCTCTGCGGTCACGACCACGATCTGCAGCATCTGGAGATGAAGGGCCTCTTCACCTCCCATCTGCTCTCAGGCGGTGGCGGTGCGCGGACCCGCAAGCTGGACGGCAAGCACGAGGCGCCCTTCGGCAAAGACGTCCACGGCTTCACTCATCTGCAGATCACTGCGGAGGCCCTCACCTTCACCCATCATTCGGCGGATGGCGGCGCGCTTCACACGTTCAAAAAGATGCCCGACGGCAGCTTCAAAGTGGGCTGATCATTTGTAGCCGGTCGCCATCGAGACGGGCACTTCCTTGCGTTTGCCCTGGTCCGTCTGATGAACGGCGATCATGTACATGCCGGTTTTCTTCGGTTTGTAGAAGAGCACAAAGCCCCAGCCGTCCAGCACGGGCAGGATCTCGCCCGCAGGCTTGCCTTCGAGGTCCAGCACCGCGCCCGTGATGTGCACACCGGAGCCTTTCGGCACCGCCACGCAGAAGCAGTACTCGTTGCCCTTGTAAAGCTGCATGCGCGTGGCCTTGCCCAGCTTGGCTTCCAGGGTTTTCGTCACCACCTCCGCACGGATGTTGTAGCCTTCCGCCTCCTGGTCATAAGCCAGGGCGCTGGCGGCTTTCTCGGCATCCTCCTGCTCGCCGGCATGCAGCCAGACCATGGGGCTGAGCAGCATCAAGGTGCAAATTACGGTGCAAAAAAGGGAGGTAGGGGCGGCGGGTGTGCGCATGACACGTTAGGCGGATAAATTCACTC
Source organism: Prosthecobacter sp. (assembly GCF_044226605.1). Classification (GTDB taxonomy): domain Bacteria; phylum Verrucomicrobiota; class Verrucomicrobiia; order Verrucomicrobiales; family Verrucomicrobiaceae; genus Prosthecobacter. The sequence continues at coordinate 255,863 of NZ_JBGAGS010000013.1, forward strand.
TCTCACGCGAACATAGCCGTTGCATCAGGAAAATCCCAAGTTTCTGTTCGGCTGTTCGTGCCTCATCCAGGTTTTACGATCCTTCACCCCCTTTTTATCCACAGCATTCATGGCCTCTGTAGTTTTTTACATGGAGGACGGCACTACGCTCGTTCACAAACTGGAAAGCGATGTCACCACCATCGGGAGACATCCTGATAGCAATGTAGTGCTCACGTGCCCCTCGTCTTCGGGCAGGCATGCCATTCTCAAGGAAACAGACAAAGGCGTCTTCGTGCAGGACCTCGGTTCCAGCAATGGCACCCGCGTGAACGGCGCGGAGATCGAAGAAGCCCTGCTCAAGGACGGAGATCGCGTGGGCTTCGGAGATGTGCAGGCCGTGTTCTATTCCGGAGACGCCCCCGAGGTCCTGGAGGAGAAACCCATGGCTGGCCCCCGTTTTCCCAAGTCGCTGCCAGCACCCGCGCCCACCATCAATGACGAACCTCCTTCCCCCGGGGTCAAAGCCAGGAGCGGGCTCAGCCCGGTGCGTCGAGCCTACGGCAAGCCTGCGGCCGGCAGCTACCCGGACACCACGGAAAGTGGGTGCATGACCGGCATTATCGTCACCGGCCTGTTTGTCTTCGCCTTCGTCACGGGCCTTGCCCTGCGCCATTCGAAGGAGATGAACGGCAACATCCTCACCGACACCATCGACAAGATTTTCGGCACCATGCCGAAGATCAAAATCGAGCGTAAAGAGGACTAGTCTGCCTCAAAGTTTCCGTCGGTAGCCATCGCAGCGGTTGTGCCACCCGGCCAGCCAGCGCTGCTCCTTGCGGTCAGCCGGGGCATTGGCCACACGGCGGCTCAGCACGCGCTTGGCTGCTTCAGCAAACGCACCCGGCATCTGCCCCACGGTTTTCTCGCGCGGCATTTCCTCCAGCACTTGCAGAAGTCCCCAGCCCTGGCCCTGATAGCGTTCTTTTGAACTAGTTCCCTCGCCCTTGAAGTTCACATAATCGATGAGGCAGAAGGAACCTTCGGGCGTCTGTTTCAGCCCGTTGAAAGACCACTGCACGTTGGAAGGATTCCGTGATTGAGCCAGCATCTTGGGCAGAGACGCCTCCATGCGCGCCATGATGAATTCCGTCTGCTGTCTCACGGTGCGGCTCAGCAGCGCGCGCAGTTCCTGCTGTCTTTCGCCATTCTTATCCGCGTCAAAGGCAGCTTTCGTGGGCCAGGGGCAGGCGCCTCGTGCCCAGGCCGGGGTGGCAATGCCTCGGGCGTTCAGAAAAGCCAGCAGAGGCGGGAAGCTTTCCTGAAACGGTCCGCTGCGCCCCTGCGGGTACCAGATGAAATGGCCAATGCCCAGCGAGGCAAACTCCTCCCCGCCGTTCCAACTCGTCAGCCCGGCCACAGTTCCGCCACACTCATTCTGCCAGATTCGCCTGCCCACCTGGTCCATTTGGGCTGCCGAAAGGAGGGTTTCGGCAGGGGCTGCCGGTGCCGGACCGGCCGCGCAACCGTTCAAACCGCTCAAAATCAGCGCTTGGAAGCCGAAAAATTTAAAGAATTGCAAGACCTTCATATTTTAGAAATCTTAAATGATGCTGTCCTGTTGAAGTGGTTTTTGTAACAATAGGATCTTTACCCATCTTCCCTATCGACTGATTTCATTAAGTTTGATTCACTGATTTTCCACCCTTATTCTCTCAACCCTTCAGTCCTTTCTGCTCGTCCGGCATGCCGTATCTGGCCTTCAACCTTAATGATGGAAATGAGTTCGTCTTCGACATCCTCGAAGAGCGTCTTTCCATCGGGCGTGAAGCCAGCAACGACATTGTCATCGACAATACGTTTATCTCCAGCTTTCACGCGGAGTTTCTCCGCCAGGCGGACGGAGGCTACGAAATCGTCGATCTGAAATCCTCCAACGGCACCTTCGTCAACGGCAAGCGCGTGGAGCGCGCTCGCGTCAAAGGCGGGGACCGCATCATGTTTGGCCAGCTGGAGAGCCGTTTTCGTGAGCGCGCACCCAAGGGCCTCGCTGCAGACGGAGGGTCCAAATCTGTCGCCGCTCCCAGGGGACAGCCCAGCCGTGAAGATGGCAAAAAGGGCGATACCGAAAGCATTCCTGCCCGTGACAAGGATGGGCTGCAGAAGTCCAGTCCGGAAACCGGCAAAATCGAAGTCACCAAGCCCGTCGTTCAGCGTTCTTCGGCCGATGTGCCGAGGCAGCCAGGCGGCAGCACCCCGCCTGTTTCCCTCATTCCCAAGCCTTCCGCAGTCGCGGCACCAGCATCTGCTCCCGCCAAGCCCGCGGTTGAGCAGCGGAATGACACCGAAAAACTCCGCCAGCAGCGCGAGGAAGTCCGCTCCCTGGATGGCACGCTTGAAGCCCGCCGCAAGGAGCTGAGCCAGACCCAGGCCGAAATCTCCGGATTCAAGAGCGAGCTCGAAAAGCTGCGCGGCCAGGTGCAAAACGCCCGCGCCGAGGTGGTAAACGCCAAGGCGGATGCCGCCAAGCTCGATGCCAAACGCCGGGACCTGAGCAACCTCGAGAGCAAGCTGGAGTCCACCCGCACCCTCACTGTCAATGCTGAGGCGGATCTGGCCACCGCCCAGAAGGGGCTTCTGAGCCTGCACGCAGAAGCCGAGCAGCAGCGCAAAGGCCGGGAGACGGCCATCTCAAAGCTGGCTGCAGACGAAGCTGCGGCGAAGGATAGACTTGCGGCCGTCAACCAGCTTCTCGCCACCGCGCAGAAGTCCGAAGCGGAGCTGAAAACCCAGCGCAGCGCTGAATTGCAGAGCCTGGAATCGGAACTCACGGTCAAACGCACGACGCTGGAGCAGCTCAACGCCTCCCTCGCGAAATCGCAGGAGGAATCCTCTTCGAAGGCCGCAGCGGCTGCAAAGGCAGCGGCCGAGCTGGCAGCCACCAGCGGCAAACTCGGCCCCCTGCAGACCGAGCTGGCGGCTGCGGAAACCAGGCTCAAAAGCCTTTCCCAGCAGCTTGCCGAGGCGGAGAAATCCGAGTCCGAGCTCAAATCAAAGCGTGGAGGCGAGCTCAAGACGCTCGACACCCAGCTTGCGGCAAAAACAGCCGAGCTGTCCCAATCCCAGGCCGCGCTGGCCCAGGTGCAGGCAGACCTTGCCACGCGGCAGGCGTCGTTGAGCCAGGTTTCAGAGCAGACGAAGGCGCACGAGGCTGCGCTGGCCAAACTGACGGCGGACGAAACGGCGGCGGCTCAAAAACTCGCAGCCCTGCAGCAGCAGTCCGCAGCTGCGGAGGCCGAAGTAAAACGACTCACCACGCTGCAGGCTGACGCGCAAAAGTCCGAGGCCGACTTGCGCGCCAAACGCAGCGCGGACCTGCAGGAGCTCGATGGCCGCCTGGAAACCACGCGTGCTGAGTTCGACAAAAGCGCGGCGGAACTGGCCAGAGTACAGGCAGATCTGGCCGCCCGAAGTGACACCCTTCAGAAGACCATCACGGAGGCATCCGCCCGTGAGGCGGCCTTGGCAAGACTCAGCGCTGACGAGGCTTCCACCACCCAAAAACTGGCCGACCTCCAGCTGCAGGTCACCAGCGCCGAGGCCGTGGTCCAGCGCCTCGTCACCCTGCAGGAAGACGCCCATAAATCGGAAGCCGAGCAGCGGACCAAGCGCGGCGCGGAACTTCAAAAGCTCGACCTGCAGTTCCAGGCGCAGAACGCCGAAGTCACCAAAACGCAGGCCGAACTCTCCCGGCTTCAGGAGGAACTTGCCAGGGCGCGCACGGACCTCGCCACCCAGCAGGAGGCACTCCAGCAGACAGCGGAGGCCGCACGGGAGCGCGAGGCCGCCGTGGCCAGGCTTGCTGCGGACGAAGCCGCCACCGGGCAGAAGCTAACCGGATTGCAGAAGCAGATCGCCGATGCGGAGTCGGAGGTGAAGCGCCTCGCCGCCTTGCAGGCGGACGCCCAGAAATCTGAGGCCGAGCTGCGCGCCAAACGCGGCGCGGAACTGCAAGACCTCGACAAGCAGATCGACGCACGCCGCGCCGATCTCACCCAGACCCAGGCCGAACTCGCGAAGGCGCAGCAGGCCTTCACGGCGCAGAGCGATTCCCTCAAAAAGACGACTGCGGATGCCGCCGCACGCACCGCCGCCCTCGCCAAGCTCACGGCCGACGAAACTGCGACCGCGCAGAAACTTGCCGGTTTGCAAAAACAGGTCGGCGAGGCCGAGGCGGAGGTAAAACGCCTCGCCGCAGCACAGGCGGATGCACAGAAGGCGGAGGCCGAGCAGCGCGCGAAACGCAGCGCGGAGGTGCAGGAGCTCGACAAGCAGCTCGACTCCCGACGCGCAGATCTTGCGAATCTCGACTCGCAGCGCGATGCAAAGCAGAACGAAATCGAGGCCGCCAACGCGGCTCTGGCCAAAGCGCAGGAGCAGGTGCAGCACGCGCAGTCCCAGATTGCACAGCTAGGCGGTGAGGAGAAGGCCATGATGGCCCGCGTGGAGGAGCTGCGCGGCAATGAGGACCGTCTCAACGCGGTGACGCAGAAGCTGGGGCAGATGGAGGACCAGCGTGGCATGCTTGACGCCGCCATCGCTGCCTTGCTCGGCCGCCAGCAGTCGCACGAGGAGGATGCTGGCGCCGCCGAGCAGCGCATGAAAGCTGTGCGCGGCCAGCTGGCCGAACTTGAGCAGCAGCACCTGGCGGCCGAGGAGAAGATCGCTTCCCTGAACGCTCTGAAGGCGGACGCGGAAGCCGCCTTTTCCCAGCAGGAGAAAGACGCGCTGGCCCGCCTTGCAGACATCGACCGCCAGGCCCAGGCCACGCGGAAGCTCGATGAAGAGGAGCGGCTGGATGCCGAGAAGCGCCAGGCTCTCCTGGAGGCGCAGATCGCCGCCAGCGGCACCCGCCTGGCCGAGGTGCAGGCGCAGGTGAAGGAGCTGGATGACAAGGCGGCGGATCTCACCAACAAACTGGAAGACCTGGCCTCCACCGACTCCAGGCTTCATGATGCCACCGAGGCGCTCAAGGCCGTCGAATCTCACAAGGCCGAGGTTGTGGCTGCCGTGGCCGCATTGGTGAAGGATCGTGACGAACGCACCCGCGAGCTGCTTGCCGCCACCGAGCACGGCCGCGCGCAGACCCTTCTCACACAGACTCTCACGCAGCGCCGCGAAACGCTGGAAAAGGAGGTGCAGTCCATCGACGAGCAGAGAACCGCCCTTTCTCAGGAAATGGGCAGGCTGCGCGAGCAGGTTCGCACTGCGGAAGCCGAGCTGAAGGATCGCGAATCCAAGATCGCCGCCGCCGAGCAGCGCACCAAGAACCTGGAAGACCTTGCCAGCAGCGCCGATCAGCAGTTCAAGACCCTGCAGGCGGAGCATAAAAAAGTCGCCGAGCAGCTGGCGCAGGCCAGGACGGATCTGGAGCAGTCGCTTGCCTCCGCAGCCGAGAAGAAGAAGGAGGCTGCCGCCGCTTCCGCCAGCGCCGAAAAAAGCACGCAGCAGCACCTCACCCTGGTGGAAAAAATCAGCGGGCTGGAGGCCGTCATCGCCACACTCACCGCCACTCATGCCAGCACGCAGCAGAAGCTTTCCGCTGCGGAGTCGGATCATCAAAACCTGCAGGACCGCCTGGCTAGTAGGCAGAAGGAGATCGCCGCTGCCGAAGCTCGCGTGGCCGAGCTCACGCACCAGACGGCCGGTCTCGATGACCGCGTGAAGGAGCTGGCGGCTGTGAACAAGCAGAGCGCGGAACTCAGCGGCGCCATCGCCTCCGCCACCCAGGAGCGTGACAAGCTGCTGGCCGAAACCCAGCGTCTGACCAGGGAACGCGCCGAACTGGAGTCCGTCCTGCCGGATCTGCGCGGCCATGTCACGCAAACCCGCGCTGAAGCAGACAATTTGAAGGCGGAGCTCGCGGCTCTCGTCAAGGAGCGCGATGCGGCCGCAGCCACGCTGAAGGACTCCATTGCGCACCGGAAGGAAGCCGACTCTGCCGTCGAAGCCCTGCGCATCGAATCCGTCAATCTCGACAAAATGCTCAATGAGAAGCGCTCCAGTCTCGAAGCCGAGACGAAAGCGAAACTCGCGGAGGCCAACGCCGCCGAGACCCGCCTCAAGGGCGTGCAGGACCGCATCGCCGCGGCTGAGAAGCGCCTGGCCGAGCTGGCGGATGTGGAAACGCGCATCGCCGCCGCCACGAAGACTCTTAGAGACACCGAAACGCAGCGCCAGGCGGAAGACAAAGCGCTGGTGGAGCTTCAGCGCACTCAGGACAGGCTGAAGAAGGAATGCGCCGCGCTTGAGGCTTCGCTGAAGACAGAGAACGCCAGGCTCACGGAACTGACCAAGACCGTCAAAACCAGCGAAGCCAGGGCGGTGGATGCCGAGAAACGCACGGAGAAGGCCGTGGCCGCCCAGCAGGCGGCGGAGCAAAAACGCATCGAAGCCGATGCCGCCGCCGAGAGATCGCGCACCGAGGACAAGAACCTGCGCAAACAGATTCCCGTGCTCACCACGGAGCTGGCGGGCATCCAGGCCATGCTGGTCAGTGTCACGAAGGAGCGCGAGGAGGCTTCTCAGTTTGTCACACGTCTGAACGTCACCACGGACAGCCAGAACAAGAAGCTGAACGAGCTTCAGCAGCAGATCACCCAGCTGGAGGAGGCGCACAAAGTACGCGAGGAACGCGTGATGAAAGCGCAGGCGGATGTGGACAAGGAGGCCCTTCGCCTGAAGGCGGCACAGGAGCAGGCCCGCGCAGCGGAGACCCAGCTCGCCGAACTCGAAAAAAGCGTCAAAGAATCCAAGGCCAAATCGGATGCGGCCAGGAAAGACTCAGCCGCCATCGAGGGCGAACTGCGGCAGCGGCTTGACCGTGTGCAGAACCTCAAGGCGGACGAGGAACGTCTGCTCAAAGTGGTCGAGTCGCAGAAGCAGGCCCTGGCCGATGTGGAAATGTCCCACAAGGAGCTGCACTCCAAGATCGAGGCGAAAAAGACCGAGCTGGGAGAGTACATCAACGTGGGCGGCAAAATCCTCGGCCTCGGCCAGGCGCTGGCAGGCCTGGAGTCACGCCAGACGGAGATCAACAAATCCCTGCGCAAGGCCTCCGAGGAGGACTTGGCCATCCAGGTGAAGCTGAATGCCGCCCAGGAGTCGCTGAACCGCGAATCCGCACGTGCCGAGCAGGCGCGCAAGGATCGGGAAGCCGCGGACGCCGAGTTCAGGAAGTTCAGCGCCGATGTCCAGAAGCAGGCCGCTGCTTTGCAAAATTACGAACTGGAGCAGAAGAAGCGCATCGCCGAACTGGAAAAGCGCATCGCCGATCTCGGCACCACGCAGCAGCGCGCCCTGGGCCAGATTGAAGAAACCAAGGCCGAGCTGGTCCGCCTCGAAGGCAGGAAGCGGGAGTTCGCCCAGGCGGAGGCGCAGATCAAGCAGTGGCAGGACATTGAGAAGCGCCTGCGCGGCCAGCTCGTCGAGCTGGAGGAAAAACACGAGATCATGCGCCGCGGCCTTACCACGGAGGAAAGCACGGTCATCATGTTTGCGAATGACATCGTCAAGCGCATCGACCTCATCGATGCTCTCGTCGCCCGCTACACCGGTTCAAATGGGGGCGATGTGCCCCAGCAGCTCGCCACGCTGCGCGCCTCCTTTGAGGACATCTTGCTCCAGCACGGCGTCAGTGAATTTGACGTCGCTCCCGGCACCGAGGTCGACATCGATCTCCGCAAACGCATCACCGTCGTGGATTCGCTTCCCGGCAAGGCCAAACCCCGCGTCACCGAAAGCTGCCGCTCCGGTTTTATCTTCTCGCGTGGCGAGGGACACGAGATTATTCTGCGCAAAGTGGAGGTCCGGACCTCCAGCCAGTAACATTGCTTCCGGAATCCTTTTTATACACATCGTTATGGCTGAATACGTTGGAATCGACCTTGGCACCACCCTCTCCGGGCTGGCCTACCTGAAACCTGATGGCAATCCTGAAATCGTGCCCAATGCCGATGGTGAGCGCCTGACCCATTCCGTCGTGTTCTTTGACTCCCATGAAGACGTGAAGCTCGTGGGCAGCGCCGCCCGTGATGGCGGCGAGCCCGACCGTACCATTTTCCAGATCAAGCGCTACATGGACGATCCGGAGCATCTCGTCGAGATCGACGGCAAAAAGTGGACCCCGGCGGAGATCTCCGCCCTCATCCTCTCCAAGCTCAAGCGCGACTGCTCCAAAATCTGCGGAGACATCAACGAGGTCGTCATCACCGTCCCGGCCAACTTCAACGAACTGGCCCGCAAGAGCACCATCGCCGCCGCTGAAATGGCTGGAATGAAGGTGAAGCGTCTGGTGAACGAGCCCACCGCCGCCGCTGTCTACTACGCCCACTCCCAGGGTGTCAAAGGCCGCATCCTCGTCTTTGACCTTGGCGGCGGCACGCTGGACACCACCATCCTGGAAGTGGAGGGAGACAACATCAAAATCCTCACCTCTGAAGGCGCACGCCACCTCGGCGGCAGCAACTTTGACGACATCCTGCTCGAAGCCTATGCCGAGCAGTACACCAAGCAGACCGGCGCGGCTCTTTACAGCGACGAGCGCCACCGCCGCCGTGTGCTCCAGGCCACGGAAGACGCCAAGAAAATGCTCTCCAAGCTCCAGCGTGTGAATGACACGGTGGCCAATGACCAGAACAGCGGCATCGCCCGCATCGACCTGAGCCGCGACCATTTTGAAAAGATGATCCGCGGCATGCTCACCCGCACCGTTTTCCTCGTCGAGCAGGCGCTGGATTCCGCGAAGCTGAAGGCCTCCGACATCGACCACGTCGTTCTCGTGGGCGGCTCCACCCGCATCCCCAAGGTCAAAACCATGCTCGAAAAAATGTTCGGCAAGGCGCCCAAGTCCTGCGGCAATGTGGACGAGTGCGTGGCTCTCGGCGCCGCCCTCTTCGCCAAAAAATCCTCCCGCATCCAGGAAGTCTGCAATGCCAGCTACGGCACCCTGGCCATGGTGTACAATGCGAAGACGAAGGAGGAGAAGCTGATGAACTCCATCGTCATCCCCAAAAACACCCCCATTCCCTGCTCGCGCACCCAGGTCTATCAAACCTCCGAGGACAACGAGCGCGTCATCGAGGTGGACATCACCCAGGGCGAAGACGAGGACGCCAAGTTCGTGGACGTCATCGGCCGCCTCACTCTGGATGTTCCGCCGAACCGTCCCAAAGGCTGCGAAGTCGCCGTGACCTTCAGCTACGACGAGAACCAGCGCGTGCGCGCCCTCGTGGTGGACAAGCAGTCAGGCCGCAGCAAGGAGGTTGCCGTGACCTACAAGGGCGCCGGAGTGCTTTCCGACGAGGAGCTCAAGCGCCGCAGCGCCCACCTTCGCGCCATGCGCATCGAATAACCATCCATTCATTGAAGGAGCCAGCCCATGTTCAAGATTCTCAAATCTCTCTCCAAATCTCTCGGTGGTGCCAAGCCCGCCGAGGCACCCAAGTCCAAGGCCAAGGAAAACACCCTGCTGGACAAGGTCAACAAAGGTACGCCTCCGCCCGCCGCACCCAAGGTGGAAGCACCCAGGAGCCCCGAAGATCTCTGCGGCATCACCGCCAAAATGCCCAAGGAAGAAATCAAGGCGCAGCTCAAGCTCCTCTTCCGCCGCTACAACCGCAGCGCCTCCAGCCTGGACGCCAAACTGCGTGCCGAAGCCGAGCAGATGCTCGACGCCATCGTCCAGATGCGCGAAAAACACTTCGGCGAGATTTAAGCACAGCAGCCTTTCGTACCGCAGCCATCTCGCTCCGCGAGATGAGCCCGGCGCTCTCTCACTTGCTCAGAAGTTCCTTGATGGAGTGACTCTGAGTCCGGCAGTTTCCCCGCCAGCCGGCATGCGGCGACGCCGCAGGCAGACAACAATACCTGCGCAAAGCAGGAGCAGGCCGCGTCCTGGCTCCGGCGCCGCCGACGCAGGAATGCTGATCGGCGCTCCCGTATTATCATAAGACCAGTCTTCGATGAGGCCACCGGCGCTGTTGTTCGTGAAGATCACACGCATCCATCCGTAGTAAGGGCCGGCGCTCGCATCCGTGGTGAAGCGAAATCCCAGATACCCTTCCTGCCCCACTGCAAACTGGCCCGTACCCGTGCCGAGGTGTGAGGCCGGATCCCCCGAGCCGCCAAAACCGGAGGCATAAAACAAGCCGCCGCTGATCAAATCCCCCGCGCTAAAATTGACCACGGGATCCGTGCTGCCTGTTCCAGTCCGTGCCGGTTGAAACGCTGCACTGTTGGCAAGGCCGGCTCCGCCAAAGAAGGGATTGATATCCCAGCCCGTGATGGCGGAGCTGCTGGTGGAGGCGTTGTCGAGATTGACGTAGACACCGTCAAAGGTGGTCGGGATGGCGAGGTTTTGCAGCCCGCTGTAGATCACCGCGGCCTGCGCGGCATGACCCATGACGAACGAAAGAAGTGCGAAGGTAAGGAGGCGTTTCATGACCGGTGTGTGCGCCAAGGTGGGCGGGCTCAGTTTGCGGAGATCGAGACACGGAAGAAGCGGGCCTTCTGGCCGCTGACGAAGAAGGGGTATTTCACCGTGACCACCTGGTAGGTGCCGTCGTCCGCAGTGACCGTCGGCGTGACGGTGCTGGACTGCCATGTGGTCAGATCCGAGCTGAACTGCACGGTATAGGTAAGGCCCGCAGTGCTCTGGTCCTTCCTTCGGCAGAAGGCGGCGCGGAAGTCCACCCCATCAGCGGTGTTCGTGATCGAAACATCCGGCTGACCACGCTTGGTGATCACACCATTGACCACTTCGAGTTTGCCATTGTCGCTCGCGCCTGGATTCGTGCCAAAGGCGAACTCCACGAGGTTGCTCACCCCATCCCCGTCGCTGTCCGTCGTGGCGTCCGTGGCGCTTTTGCGGTTGAGTCCATTGGCGATTTCAAATTCATCCGTCAATCCGTCCCCGTCGCTGTCCGCCGCTCCCTGCTTGATCATCGTGAAGGTGTCATTTGCCACTCCAGTCTCTCGCAGGAATGTCGCGTTCAGCGTATTGCCGTTCACATCGAGCACCAGGGAGCCGAGGTTGTTCAGACTGATGAAGTGCGCCGGATGATTCAGCGATCCACCGCTGGTCTGACCTGCCGACCCAGTCACGCTGTACACTGCGCCGAAGTGGTCACGCGGGCCTGTGAGCGGCTTCACATAAGCGCCGCTGCCCGAGGTGCGGCCGTCGCCCGCATTCTTCTTCATGGCCGCCGTGAGCGTGGTGGAGAGGCCGTAGTGGCCGTCCAGCAGATACGAGCGCTCATAGCAGTGGCTGTGGCCGCAGAGCACCAGATCCACGCCGCCCGCTTCGAGAATCGGCAGGATGTTTGAGCGCATCTCCATCAGCTCCGTTTCCGTGTCGGAGTTGTGCGAGCCTTTGGTGTAGGGCGGATGGTGGAAGAAGCAGATGATCCACGTGCGTGTGGTGCTGGCCAGGTCATTCGTGAGCCACGAGGCCATCGCTCCCGTCGCGGAGCGGCTGGCCGTCATCGAGTCAAGGTTGATGAAGTGGATGTTGCCGTAGTCAAAGGAGTGGTAGTGCTCCGTGCCTGATGGCACCCCGCCGCACTCGCCATTCTTCGGCAGCGTGTATACGGAGAAGTAGGGATACGTGTCCACAAAAGAGGTCGCCTGATTCGTTTCGTGATTGCCCAGGCAGGACCAGAACGGCACCCGCTTCATGAGACTGCCGTAGATATCGAAGACCTTCGCTTGGAATTCGCTGTCCAGTCCCGAGTTGTACGCGTTGTCGCCGAGTTCGAGCACCAGGCTCGGGTCACGTGCGCCAGTCCAGTTGTAAAAAGCATCCCGCACACCAGTCTGGCTCGCGGTGCCCGTACCCGCGTCTCCGAGCACCCAGATGCGTGTGTTCGGCGTGCTCCCTGCCACGGGTGGCGTGGTGAACGTGTGCGCTGCATCTCCACCCGCCAGTGTGTCATACGCGGAGCCCACGCTGTAGAAGTACGTCGTGTTTGGGGTGAGGCCGGTGAGCGTCACTTCATGGTCCGTCACCGCCGCGCCTTCATCCGCTGTGCTGGTCAGGGTGGTGGCCGCCGGACCAAATTTTACCCGCCCAGCGATGCTCTGGCTGCTGCGCCAGCGAATCGTCATCGTCGTCGGCCCCGCCTGCTGCAAATACGCGGCACGTGTCAGTGTCCCGGAGCCAGGGGCTGCATTGACCGTAATGCTGACAGGACTGGAAATGGTGATGTTGCCATCATTGTCCGTGGCCCGTGCGGTCACGCTGTAACTCGCAGCCGTCACATTGGCCCAAGCATACGCATAGGGCGAACTCGTGGCCTCACCGAGCTTGGTCGCTCCATTGTAAAACTCCACCTTTGTGATCGTGCCGTCGCTGTCGCCGGCATTCGCAGTAATGTTGACCGTTGCCGGCGCAGTGAAGCTGTCCGTAGCCAGCGGCGCGGTGATGGCCACCGTCGGCGCATTGCCAATCTGCGCGCCAGCAGCGGAAAGTGTCACGTTGTCCAGACCGATGATCTGGTCCGGCGAGGTGGCCACGGCATTGTCATCCACCCAGCGCAGCAGCAGTGCCGCACCCGGTGCCCATCCGCTGCTCAGCATGAAATCCGTCGGCGGCACCGTCGTCACACCGACCGTGTTTGGCACCTGCACTCCGGTGCCGCTTAACGTCGGGTTCAGCGCGGACACATTGGTCCACGAGGTGCCGCCGTCGAGGCTGTAGAAGAGCCAGTAGCCCGGCAGTTCGTTCGCTGCCGATGCCGCGGTGTAGCGTCGTGTGTCGTAGCCGATTCTCAGCGCCGTCACGGTGGTGGTTCCCGTGTTGGTCACCTGCCACTGGATGGCCACGCCTGCCACGGAAGTTGGAGATGTGCAGAGCACCCTGTCAGCGCTGCTCGCACCCTGCGCATTGTAGCCGTTGTTGCTGGTGGCGCTGGGTGCGTTGTTCACGGTCAGTGCACCCGCTGCCGCCACCATCGCGGCGACACTATTGGCGCCATTTCCAGCAATCGGAATGGAGTCGGTCCACGTGGCGTTTGTGGTTCCGCTGTTGGCGTTTTTCATCGACCAGCCAGTGGGTGCAGTCGTGCCGCTGGTGCCCATGGAGTCAAAGTTCTCCGAGAAGGCCAGCGGCGCGTTCTGCACCGTGATGTTCACCACCGCGGAGGTCGTCACCGCGTTGTCATTGTCGGTGGCTTTGGCCGTGAGTGTGTAGGACCCCGCCGTCACACTGCTCCAGACAAAGCTGTAAGGCGCCGTCGTGTCCTCGCCGATTTTTGTGCTTCCATTGAAAAACTCCACCTTGCTCACGCTGCCGTCTGTGTCCGTGGCAGCCGCGGTGACGGTGATGGTTCCCGCATAAGCCACTCCACCCGCCGGCGATGTGATGGAAACGGCAGGTGCCGTGTTGTCGAGATTCGTCACGCTCACATCCAGCGTTGCTGAAACTGCAAACGCGCCGCCATCGTCGATGGCTTTGGCAGTGAGACTGTAGTTTCCGGTGATGACATTGTTCCAGAAGAAGGCATAAGGCGCTGCGGTGGCCTCGCCCACCTTGGTGCCATTGGCGTAGTATTCCACCTTCGCCACCGTGCCATCGCTGTCACTCGCATCCGCCGTCATGTAGATGGAGGCCGGGGCGTCAAAAATTTCACCGGGGTCAGGCTCAGTGAGTGCCACCGTCGGCGGAGTGTTGTTCACCGAAATGGTGATGAATGCCGAGAGCGTGCTGGCGCCTGCATCGTCAGTCGCCACCGCGCTCAGGGTGTGGTTGCCGGCCGTCGCTCCTGTCCACGCGAAGGAGAAAGGCGCGCTCGTGTCTGTGCCAATCTTTGTGCTGCCGTCAAAAAATTCTACCTTCGCCACCGTGCCGTCGGCATCCGCGGCACTCGCTGCCAGGTTGATCGTCGTGTTCAAACTCACGCCCGTGCCATCCGTGGGCGCGGTGATGGCCACCGTCGGCGCAGCGTTCGCCGCCGTGCTGAAACGTGCCGTCGCGCTGCTCACGGTGTTGATCGTGTCCGTCACGCTCGCATACCATTCATAGCTGCCACCGGTTTCCAGGCCGGTCCAGTTCAGCGTGGCGCTCGTGCCACCCGCCGCCACATTGGCAGATCCCAGCGGAATCCAGTCCGTCACCGCGCTCTGCATGTTGTAGGGCAGCGTGTAGGCCGCCGTCCATGAGGGCACGCTGTCGCTCGCATTGACCGCGCGGTCCAGCACCGGCGAGTAGCTCTCCACGGTGATCTGATTGTTCGCAGGGGAGAAGGTGTAGATGCGAAGAAATCCCCTGCCGCCATCCGCGATGTCCTGGTAGTCCTGCAGGATGCTGTAAACTGTGCGCCCTTGGAATACATCGCTGCGCCGCCCTTCGCCGTTCACATGGCCGCACAGCATGAGAAACAGGTTCGGATTGTCTTTCAGGTTGTCGTAGATCGCCTGGCCCTGCGTGCTGAAAGTCGCCGGATTGCCCGTGTTCACAATCCAGTGGCTCATCACGATCGCACGCCGGTTGGGGTAGGCTTTCAGCAGGGCGTCCGCCCAGTCCAGCATCGCCTGGTAGCTGCTCACCGCGCCCGCATTGTATTCCAGATGCAGAATGATGAAGTCGAGGCCGCTTGCGCTGAAGAGTTCATAGTTGCTGTTGTTGTTCGTGCCAAAGTGGCCGCCGTAGTAGTTCCGCCCCTCCCAGCGGCTGCTGCCAAAGTACTGGTTGTAGAAGGTCGTCGTGCCCGTGCCGCCGCCTGTGCCAAAGTCATGGTTGCCCGGCGCGCCACCCCACGGGATGCCGTAAGGCCGCAGGGTCGACGTCAGGTTCTCGATCTTCTTCATCGCGCCGTCCGCGTTGATCCACTCCTGCTCTTTCGTGTCGCCGTTTTCCACAATGTCTCCCATGTGGCTCACGAAGGCGATGTTCCTCGTGCTGCGGTTGTCCACCATCCATTGCGTCTGCGCATTGTACAGGCCGATCACCGCCCCAGAACTTCCACCGGAGGGATTGTGCCCTGCGTTCTCCGAATAAAACTGCGTGTCCGGCACCGCGATCAGGCTGAAATCAGCGCCGGGAGCCGCCGGCGATGTTTTACGGCCATAGAAAGTCACTGCCATCGCATCGCCCTCCGGATCGCTGAGCGTCACATTCAGTGTCGTGCTGCTGCCTATGCCCGTGGCATTGTCCACCGGAGACGCCAGCCCAATCGTCGGTGCCCGGTTTGAATTCGGCGAGACTGTGATCGGCACCGTCGCGGACACGGTCGCGCCGCCCTGATTGTCGATCGCCTTCCCGCTCACCACATAACTGCCTGCGGCCACCCCGGTCCAGTCAAAGGCATAGGGTGCGCTGGTGGCTTCGCCGATCTTCGTCGCGCCATTGTAATACTCCACCTTCGCCACCGTTCCGTCGGTGTCAGCCGCCGTCGCGGCAAAATGAACCGTCGCAGGTGCCATGCCCGAGTACGCAGCCGTCGGTGCATTCAGCGTTATCGTCGGCAGTGTGTTCGGTGTAAAGGAAGCGCCATCCACCCAGATCGGGCCGTTCGTCAAAGTGCCCGCCGGTGTGCCGCTGCCCACACTGCTCGCCGCCGTCGTTCCTGTTCCTTCATTCAAACCGTAGCGCCCGATCAATCCCGTCGCGCTGGTGATTTCATAATCCTTCGTTCCCGCGATCTCGCTCGCGCTGCGCGCATAATTCCACACGCGAACTTCATCGATGCGCCCCGCAAACGCACCCTCCGCCACTCCGGCCGAGGTAAATGCCGCGCCAATGCCGAAGTGCTGGATGGAATCATAGCGCGGCAGCGCGCCCGCCGCTGCGGTGGCGGTGCCGCAGGCCACGCCGTCCAGATACATCGTCCACGTCGCCGTGTTGCCGTCATACGTCACCGCCGCGTGGTGCCAGACGTTGTTGGTGATCGGCGTGTTTGTCCCAGTGATGGGATAATTCTGCCCGCCGGTGATGCCATTCACGGGATAGGCTTCAAAGTCCGCCACCAGCAGCCCGCTTGTGTTGATACCAAAGAAGTAGTTGCAGTCCACATTGCTGTTTTCCGCTTCGCCTCGTCCTTTGCCAAACAGCGGAACGCCAGTCACGCCACCATTGCCTGAGCTGGAGGGCACACCCGTGCCTTCTTTGCGGAACCAGCACTCCAGGGTGAATCCATTCGAGGGCGGCCCGCCGGCATTGAGTTCCGGCGCCGCTCCCATTGTCACGTAATCGTTCACCCCGTCAAACAGCAGGCCAGTGCGGGTTGCATCGGTCAGCACGCTCACGGAGACCGCGCTGCTGGTTGTCACCGCATTCCCATTGTCCGTGGCGCGTGCCGCATAGCTGTGCACACCTGCCGTGACGGTGGAGTCCGTAAAGCTGTAAGGCGACGTCGTATCCGTAGCGATGACGCTGCCGTCGCGCAGGAACTCCACCTGCGTCACGCTCCCGTCACTGTCGCTCGCCGTCGCTGCCAGCGAGACTCCCGCGCTGACGGTTGCCGTCGTTCCATTGCCCGGTGCCGTCAGCGCCACGCTGGGCGCCACGTTGGCATTGAACGGTGCGCCATCCACCCACATCGGGCTGTTCGTCAGCGTGCCGAGCGGCGCACCCGCCGTGCCCACCGCGTTGCTGGCGGAAGTCCCAGTCCCTTCGTTCAAGCCGTAGCGCGCCAGCAGCCCCGTGGTGGCGCTGGTGATCTCAGCACTCTTGCTGGCGGAGATCTGCGCCGCGGTTCGCGCCACATTCCACACCCGCACTTCATCAATGACACCGTGAAACGCACCGGAGGACACGCCCGTGGAGTTCAATGCCGTGCCGATCGCAAAATGCTGAATGCTGTCGTTTCGCGGTGCCGCGCCGGTTGGATTGGTGAAGGAAGCGTCGAGCACTCCGTTGAGATAGATCTTCCAGGTCCAGGTGCTCGTGTCATAAGTCACCGCCGCGTGGTACCATGTGTCATTCTGAATCACCGTCGTGCCGGTGATTGGATAGTTCTGCCCGGCGGTGATCCCGCTCACGCCTGCCTGCGCTTCAAAGTCCGCACACAGTTTGTTCGTGGTGGAGTCGATGCCAAAGAAATAGTTGCAGTCCACGTTGCTGCCATCCGCTTCAGAGCGCCCCTTCGTCACCAGCGGTATCGCCGCTGTGACTCCGCCTGTTCCGGTCGAGGTGGTTGTGCCCGTGCCTGTGCGCTTGAACCAGCACTCCAGCGTCAGATTGCTCGCGCCGAGCGTCGCCGTCGCGGCCCCCATCGTCACATACCGCGTGTCATTAAATGCCAGCGCCTGGCTGCTCGCTGCCGTCACCGGCAGTGCGAGCGTCACGTTGTCCAGCCCCATCACCTGGTCCGGAGAGGTCTGCTGGGCGTTGTCATCCACCCAGCGCAGCAGCAGCGTGCCGCTCGTCGCCCAGGCCGTGCCAAGCGTGACCGTGGTGGGCGCGGTCACGCTGACGCCCGTGGTGTTCGGCACCGTGCTGATCGTGGGATTCGTCGCGGAGACGTTGGTCCACGTGGTCCCATTGTCCAGACTGTAAAACAGCCAGTAGCCCGGCAGTTCATTGGCAGTGGCCGGCGCCGTAAATCGCCGTGTGTCATAGCTGATCTGAAAGGCGCTGATGGCCGCTCCGCTCGTGTTGGTGAGAGAAAGCTGAAGCACGACTCCCGCTCCTGTAGTCGGCGAAGTTCCGAGGCAGCGGTCGCCCGTGGCTCCCGTGGTCGCATAGTTGAAGCCGTTGGTATTGCTGGTGGCGGTGTAAGCCGTGGCTGCTGTGAGGGCCGTCGTCTGCGTGCCGCCCACCACACCGCTGGCTGGGATGCTGCTCGTCCACGTGGTGGCGCTGCCACCGAAGGCGCCATACACCGACCAGCCGGAAGGCGGAGCCGTGCCGGAAGTCCCCATCGAGTCAAAATTCTCCTGGAAGACGCCGTTGAAATTCGCCGCGCTCGCTTGGTGCGCGCAGGCAAGGGTGGTCAGTACAAGGGCAAACAGTTGCGGGGCTTTCATGGAGTGAGGGTGACGGAAGTTGATTCGGCGGACGTGGGTGCGAGCGCGGCCAGCGCCCGCTGCGTTTCCTCCAGAATGAGGCTCATGGCATGCGTGCCACGCTCGAGATTGGGCAGGGCCAGAATGCGGTCGCGCAATGCCGTCCATGCCTCGCGTGACTCGTCCTTGCGCCCCGCCTGCGTCAGCAGCGCCGCGCGTTTGGCCATCCACGGTTCCGGTCGCGGCGCCTGCTGCTGCATGGCATCCATTCTTTTCAAAGCCTCGTCATACCGGCCCATGGCCGTCTCCCACTCCATCGCCTTCAGCACCAGCGCCGGCACATTGCCCCGCCTCGCCATCCCCAGTTCCAGCACCTCCACCGCCTCCTCATTCAGCTTCTGCGCCGCCAGCGCTTCCGCGACCTCTTGGTAAAGATCCGGCTCCGGATCGGCCGTGCGCCGCAGCGCGTTGCGGTAGGCCTTCAGCGACTCTTCCGTCCTCCCCATTTTCGCCAGCACCCGCGCATGCGCCGTCAGTGCCACGCCATGCTCCGCATGGGTCTGCAAATATTCTGCCAGCAGCGCCTCCGCCTGCGCATGCATCCCCGCCTGGGCCAGGGCTTGTGCGCGCAGCAGGTCCAGCTCGCTTGTGTCGCTGCCCAGCCGCGCCGCGCGTTCGATGTCCACCAGCGCCGCCTTCCAGTCCTCGTGCTCCAGGTACAGGCGCGTTCGCCGCACATACAGCGTGGAGTCCTCCGGCCGTTCCTTCAGCTCGTACGCCAGCTCTTCCATCATTTCATGGAACGACCCATGACCTGATGCAATCTGAGCGCCTGCCAGCAGCACCGCCATGACGGCGCCTTTCATTCGTGTAAACATGGCCGCCATTCATGACCATCTCATCGCCCTTTGCCGCTGCTTGCTGGTCACAAAAATGGCAGTGAGTTTTTTGTCACATGCTCATGTGGCCAGATCGTCACATGGCATCTACTTGTCTTCTCTCATGAAGCATGCCGCATGAAATTGGATCGCCTCATCGCCAGCCACCAGTCCCAGGGCCGGCAGGCCGCTCACCTCGCCATCGCCGCAAGGCGTGTGCGCGTGAATGGCGTCATCGTGACTGATGGCCACCACCCCGTGGATCGCTTCACCCTGGTGGAGATCGATGACAGTGTGATCCAGCAGCCCGAGCGCGCCCTCTACCTCATGCTGCACAAGCCCGTGGGCATCCTCAGCGCCACCAAGGACGACCAGCATCCCACCGTCATCGATTTGATTGACGATCCCGGCAAACACACGCTTCACATCGCCGGCCGTCTGGACCGCAGCACCTCCGGACTCGTCCTCCTCACAAACGATGGCCGCTGGTCCAAGCGCCTCATGATGGCCGAGGAAAAAGTGCCCAAGGTCTATCTCGTGGAAACTCAGGATCCCATCTCCCCGGATGCCGTGGAGTCCTTCGCCCGCGGTTTTTATTTCCACACGGAGGACATTACCACACTTCCCGCCGAGCTCGTTCTCTTAGGCGAGCGCCAAGCCCGCCTCACTCTTCACGAAGGGCGCTATCATCAGGTGAAGCGCATGTTCCACCGCATCAGCAATCGCGTGCTCAGCCTCCATCGCCAGAGCATCGGCACCCTCGCTCTGCCCGCCGATCTGCCTCCAGGTGCCTGGCGCCACCTGACTCCCCATGAAGTGCTGACCGCAGCGCAGTAAAACGCCTCCCTTCAAAACGACGAGCCAAAAACCAAGAACAACGAAGCTTCCCGTTTTTCAGAAAATCCAGCTTTCCCAGATCTCCTTCACCCCTTATTCTGCCCTTCTTGTGATCTCCCCACGCATGTATTTTAGCATTTGGTTTGGCATCATGTTGACGGCCCAGTCCGGCTGCACAACGCCCAAGGCTGCGAAGCCGGAAAAAATCGACGTCTCCGAAGCTCGCAAGGCGACTCCCTACGTCGAAAAGGAAAATCCGCTCGCCAAGCGCCTCAACAACCCTTCCTCCATGCCCGTCGTGCCTCCAGCAGGCGCGCGCATCTCCTACTCCTCCGTCAAGATCCAGCAGAAGACGCTGGCCATGACCTTCGACGACGGCCCCCATCCCAGTCTCACCCCCAAGCTGCTCGACATCCTCAAGGAGCGAAACATCAAGTGCACCTTTTTCCTCATCGGCCAGCAGGTGAAGATGTACCCCAGCATCGTCCGCCGCATCATCGAGGAAGGGCATGAAATCGGCAATCACACCTGGACCCATTGCAGCCTCACCAGCCGTTCGGACGAGCAGATCCGCAGCGAGCTGAAAAAATCCGAAGACGCCGTCTTTGAAGTCGCCGGCGTGCGCCCGCATCTCGTGCGCCCGCCTTATGGTGCCATCAATTCCCGCATCAAAGACCTGATGTTCTCAGAGTTCGGCTACTCCACCATCATGTGGTCGGTCGATCCCCAGGACTGGCGCCGCCCCGGTGTGGCCGCCGTCACCAGCCGCCTCGTCAATGGCGCCCATCCCGGTGCCATCATGCTCTCGCATGACATCCATCCCCCCACCATCACCGCCATGCCCGGGATGTTTGACCAGCTTTTGGCCAAGGGCTATCAGTTCGTCACCGTCAGCCAGCTCATGAACATGGAAAAAGCCTCCATGCCCGTCGGCGTCATCATCCGCCCCGCCGAAAAAATCAACGACGCCGACCCCAAGCCCCTCCCCGAGAAAAAGCCGAAGGCCTGATGCAGCGCGGTATCCCGATACCGCGCCGGCACCAAACTCGGTGTCGGAATACCGAGCCGCACGGCAGACTTTAAGCCTCCGGACTCTCCCTCCGAAAGCGCGTAGCGCTGACATAACCGTAGCCGTGGGTGCCAACCCACGGAACCGTATCACCCATCCCTTTCAATGTCGTGGAACCGCGTAGCGGTGACACCAAACGCCGCCCTCACCCAAACCTGACAGCACCAGCGATAGAGCGGGTGTTTCAAACACCGTCCAGATTGTAGAGCGCGGGCAAATATCCAGACAGGAAGCGGCGGATTGAAATAGTTGAAAAAGGAAAGCGCCCCGGGCGGAGCCGGGACGCTTTCAAACCCACATGTGCCGTCCGAATACAAAGGGCTCACGTATCCCATGAGTCCAGGTGGGAACCCGCATGATGAAGCTCTGTCTTCCAGTAAAGGCATGACATGTCACTTCAGTGCGCAGCCCCCGGGTTAGATTAATCGGGCCGGGCCACAAAGCTCGAAAACGAACACCGCAGGAAATTTTTCAAAGAACAGGCCGCGGCAGAATGCCCGGCCGGAATGCACGAAGAGTATCCCTTGATCGGAGCCGGATCAAGCGCGGTGTCGTCTCTCTTCTTTGGAGAATCCACACCCTCTCTGCGTTTGTTTTCTCTTACATTCATGACGCGAATCCTCCTCTTTCTCCTGCTCTGCTCCACTTCCAGAGCCGCCTCCATCCAGCGCATCTGGCTGACCATCCAGCGCGAGGAGCCCACGCACCTCACCGTGAACTGGGAAACCGCCCAGCCCGCAGACTCAGAGGTTTCCTATGGCACCAGCGCATCTCTGGGAAGCAAGGTGGCAAAAGCAGAGGAGGTCACGCTGCACCACATCGAAATCCCAATCTCTGAAAAAGACGCCACCTATCACTACCAAGTGCGCAGCGGCACCGAAACGTCTGAGGTCTGCACGTTCAAATCCATGCCCTCCCAGGAACTTCGCATCGCCGTCGTGGGCGACTGGGGCTTCGCTCAGCCAGACCTCGCCGCTTTGATCAAAGACGACCCGCATGTGCTCATGACCGCGGGGGACAACGTGAGCAGCCTCCATCAGCAGGGCAGGGAAGGGACGAGGGCCTTCAGCGCGCTGATCGACTCTCAGCCCAAGGTCTTCAGCAGTACCATCTTCATGCCCATTCTCGGCAATCATGACCGCGAAATCCGCTCACGAGGCCCCAAGCCGCCACCCGAGGCCGTGTATGACGTGGACGCCACCGCCTATCGCGAATTCTTCGCCCTGCCCGGCAATGAATGGAACTGGACGCTCTCCTTCCCCGATTTCTCCGCTCGCATCGTCGCTCTCGATCTCGAGCATATCCAGGACATGGGCACCACCTGGCAGACCGGTCATCCCTTCGATGCCGCCTCAGCCCAGCTCGCTTGGTATCGCCAGCAGATGGAGCCATCGCATACCGGCCACACCATCACTCTCCAAAACGAACGCAACGCCACCATGCGCAGCCAGCTGAAAGGCGAGTGGGGCCGCCTCTTCCAGCAGGGCACCGCCGTCATCACCGGCTTCGGCTACTTCGCAGAGCGCGCCATGGTGGACGGCTTCCCCTACTACAACACCGCCCTCAAAGGCAACGGCGACAAATATCCCGATCCCAAGTCCTCCTTCTTCGCCAGCGAGCACAGCTACATCCTCCTCACCTTCAAACCCAGGTCGCCCATGAAGATCGAGATCAAAAAGCTCACAGGAGAAGAGATGGATGCCCAAAGCTATCCGGCAAAGTAGCCCTCTCGCTCCGCGAGAGGAGCCCAGCGCTCCATGCCCGCCCGTGCTACCGCATTACGAAGCGCAACATTCCCTGCGCCCGCACGTTTCCCGCGCCACCACCATGAAACTACTCGCCTTCCTCTGCCTCGCCACGCTCGCCTCCGCCGCAGACATCCCCGCCGAACCCATCGCGCAAAAAGGCGAACTCATCCTCGACGACAACTTCGAGCGCAAAGATCTCGGTGAATGGAAATCCCTCATCCCCACTTTCGCCATCGAAGGCGGCGAACTCAAAGGCTGGCAGACACGCTCTGACCACGGTGCCGTGGGCCGCGTGTACCGCCCGATGAAAGACGTGGTCGTCGAGTTCAAATTCAAACTCGTCGGCTCCACCGGATTCAACGCCGTCTTCGACGATCAAAAATTCAAAGGCTCCCACGCTGGCCACATCTGCCGCGTCGCATTCGCCCCCACTCAGATCCGTCTCGGCGATGACAAAGAAGGCGTCATGCGCAACGACATCTACGAAATGCGCAAAGACCCCGCGCACAAAAAAGACGCCGACAAACTCCTCGAAGGCCGCGGCTCCGCCGCCAGCTTCAAACTCGAGCAGCAAAAATGGTATCAGGTCACCATCGAACTGAAATCCGACGAACTCCGCGTCAGCGTGGACGGCAAGCCCGTCGGTTACCTCAAATCCCCCGGCATCGCCCACGAAACCAAAAGCAGCTTCCACTTCACCGTCAACGGCCCCGGTGCCCTCTTCGACGACGTCAAGATCTGGAAGGCCAAGTAAGAAAGTACGATGGGCACTCCTGCCCGTCGATCAGCGCTCCCGCCAAAGCCTCTTGTTCTCGAGAAACCCATCCTGCCGCCACAACAAAGGCATGGCCCTCCCGCGTCCGCACTCTTGTAGGTGTTAACATAACACACCAATTCCCCCTTCCTCCCCATGAACCCCCTTTCCACCGGCGTTCTTCTCCCACAATCCCAGCCATGAAACACACGCTCCTGCTTCTCTCCCTGTTCGCCGCTCAAGCCTGCGCCCAGGACAAAGCCCTCGCCGATCTCACGCTCGAACCGCCCGTCATCAACACCCAGCCCGGCCCCGAATACGACGCCGAGAAGCGCCCCGGCAACATGATCATCGGCATCGACCGCACACCCAAAGGCCGCCTCTGGGCCGCATGGGTCGGCAATGGCGACTCGCCCAATGGCTTCTTCATGCTCGCCTCCAGCGACGACGACGGCAAATCATGGTCCAAGCCCCGCGTCGTCATCGATCCCCAGGACGGCGAACTCAACGGCGTCAAATACGAACGCCGCGCCCTCGTTGGCAATCTCTGGACCGATCCTCTCGGCCGCCTCTGGTGCTTCTTCGATCAAAGCCTCGGCTACTTCGACGGCCGCTGCGGCGACTGGTTCATCCGCTGCGATGACCCCGATGCCGCCGAGCCCAAATGGACCGCCCCCACACGCTTCGCCGACGGCTGCACCCTCAACAAGCCCACCGTCCTCTCCAATGGCGACTGGCTCCTCCCCGTCTCCCTCTGGACCCGCGACCGCATGCACGGCCCCGGCGTGGACAAAGAAGCGCACAAAGACCTCGACGTCATCCGCATGGCCAACGTCTTCGCCTCCACCGACCAGGGCAAAACCTGGACCCGTCGCGGCGGCGTCGCCTTCCCGCGCACCGACTTCGACGAACACATGATCGTCGAGCGCAAAGACGGCACTCTCTGGATGCTCGCCCGCACCAAGGACGGCATCAGCGAAAGCACCTCCGCCGACAAAGGCGCCACCTGGAGCGAACCCCAGCCCTCCTCCATTCAAAATCCCAGTGCCCGCTTCTTCATTCGCCGCCTCGCCTCCGGCAAACTCCTCCTCGTCAAAAACGGCCCCATCAATGTGCGCCTCCCACGCCGCTCAAACATGAAAGCCTTCCTCTCTGAAGATGATGGTAAGACCTGGGGCAAAGGCTTCCTCATCGACGATCGCGCCGAAGTCTCCTATCCCGATGGCTTCCAGGCTCCCAATGGCGACATCCACATCCTCTATGACTGGAACCGCCACACCGACGCCGAAATCCTCCACGTCAAATTCACCGAGGAAGACATGCAAAAGCAGGCCGAAATCGGCAAGCTCACCATGGACCCCGAGGAGATCAAACGCCGCGCCAAAGTCGGCAAAGACCTCGTCAACAAAGCCCTCGCTCCCAAGCTCCCCAAATCCATCACCCCGGACCCCAAATGGGCCGCACAGGCACTTGAAGACGCCAAACAAGATTTCAAAAGCATCCCCTACGATGGTGTGACCCCCAACAAAATGGTATGTGATACCACCCTGCGCGAGCTCCCCGACGGCTCCTGGATTCTCTTCATCCTCGCCGGTGGCGATACCGAACCCAGCCCCCTCAACTACACTGGCGTCACCCGCAGCCACGACCTGGGCAAAACCTGGACCCCGCTGGAGCGCTTCGATGTCGGCTTCCCCCGCGAAGGCAAAACCATCGGCCAGGGCCCCACAGAACTCATGATCCTCGGCCAGCGCAGCACCCTCTTCTTCTCCACCCACTCCAAGCACTGGGCCAATGACTGGCGCTCCTGGTATCTCACCAGCGATGATTCCTTCAAAACCTGGAGCAAGCCCATCGAAGTCCCCGGCCGCCTCAAAGAGCGCACCTTCATCCGCAAGCACATCGTCTGCAAAGACGGCCGCATCATGGCCCCCTTCCAGCACTACGTCGGCCCCGACGATCAGCAGGATCGCGCACCGCTCGACCGCGACTTCACCAATCCCCGCAACGGCGTCCTCATCAGCAGCGACGGCGGCAAAACCTGGAGCGAACACGGCAACATTCGCCTCACGCCGAACAGCCGCTATTTCGGCTGGGCCGAGAACGATCTCTTCGAGCATCCGGATGGCCGCATCACCATGGTCATCCGTGGCGACGGCCTCGGCGGCATGCTCTACAAAGCCGAAAGCAAAGACGGCGGCCTCACCTGGCCCGAATTCGCCTCCATCACCCACATCCCCAATCCCGGCAGCAAAACCACCCTCTACAATCTCGGCGGAGATCGCGTCGCCATCCTGCACAATCCCAACAGCAAACACCGCAGCCCCATGGCCCTGTGGATCAGCTTTGATGGCATGAAGACCTGGCCCTACCAGCGCGTCCTCCAGCAGGAGTCTGTCGATGGACCCAAAGGCCGCATGAACTACCCCGACGGCTTCGTCAGCAAAGACGGCCAGTGGCTTCACTTCGCCTTCGACGACAACCGCCACCGCGCCGTCCACTACAGCGCCAAGCTGCCTCCAGCGCAGCCTTCCGCACATTAGCCCTCTCGCTCCGCGAGAGGAGCCCAGCGCTCTCACCCGCACCCATATCTCCCAAACCTTCTCCCGCTGCACATGAACAAAAGGAAGTGATGGCGCCGTACTGCCTGGCAACGGTTCTCCCACCATGCGTTCCTCATCGGCTGCCCTCTCTGTCCTAGTTTCACTGGCTCTGTGCACAGACAGCTCCCTGGGCCAAGGACCCCAGGACCTGTTAAAGGAATCGTTTCAAATCGCGGTTAAACGCACCGACAAAGGCGACACGCCGCTCACAGCCGCTCTGCGTCTCGGGATCACCATGCGCATGGCTGGCATGAAGTCGGAGGCGGTCGAAGCGCTCGATCATGGTCTCAAAATGTGTGCTGCCACCAGCGATGACGATGTGCGCGATGAGACGACCGTGGAATTCTGCCGGGAGCTGGTGCTCACCGGCCAGATTGCAAAAGCACGCGAGCTCGTGGCCGGGATCAAAATGCGCGAGTATGATCTCGTCGCATGGCTTTTCATTGCCCAGGCTTCACTCGAAACAGGTGATACCGGGGAGGCCGGCCGCGCCATCACGGATGCCCTGAAGCGCGTGGAGACGAGCGGACGCAAGCTGGAGAACATGGGCCATCCCACCGTCTGCGCGCTGGCCCGTCTGTGCCGCC
The DNA here is from genome assembly GCF_044226605.1 of Prosthecobacter sp. GTDB lineage: Bacteria > Verrucomicrobiota > Verrucomicrobiia > Verrucomicrobiales > Verrucomicrobiaceae > Prosthecobacter. Next base: position 282,321 of record NZ_JBGAGS010000013.1, read on the forward strand.
ACGTGGACAGGCCGGAGCAGGCGCGGCGTTTCATGGCCTGCGTGGCGGATGCACGTTGGAAGTCCGCCATGCTGGGAGACGAGGCAGAGGCCCTCGCGCAGAAGGGGGGGATCAATGACGCCCTTCGCGTCGCAGCCGAATGTGGTGACACTCACCTGGCCGTACTGGCTCACGCCCGGGTGGCGGCGTCACTGATCCGGCAAAAACAATCACCAGAGGCGGCTCTGGCGGGGCTGCAGAAGGCAGCCGCCAAAATCGAAGCGGGAGACACGCGAGACTTTGCACTGCGCGTTGCCTCCGGTCGGATCGCGGCTGCGGGAGATGCCGAGGCCGCAATCAAGATCGTGCAAGACATTCGCAGCCCGGTGATACGTCTCCTGGCAACGATGCCGATGGTGACCGCTCAAAACTTCGGAGCGATTCTTTCTGATGTCTGCGCCACTGAAGAGTCGGACAAGCCGATGCTGTCTGAAGTGCTCGTGATCTGCTGCGCTAAAAAAGGCATGGTGGATGAGGCGCTGAAAGCGGCGGCGCAGACCCGTGAAGGCTGGCCGCGTGTGCGTGCTCTGTGCGGCGGGGCCAGGCACCTCAAAGCACCTGCTGCCGCAAAACTGCTGGAAGCCGCCACTCGCGAGCTGCCGGCCATTTCAAATCCCTCCTGGCGCTGCCACGCGCAGGAGGAAATGGCGCTTTGCGCCTACCGTGCAGGAGATGCGGAGGCTGCGGCCAGGCACATCGCTGCCGCCTGCGACTCTGCGCTTCGTCTTACGGTTCCGGAAGAAACGGCACATGCATTGCCCCAGGTGGTGGAGTCCGCCCTTGTCGTGCAGAACAAGGCGGTGGCTTTGAAAACACTCACCGAAGCGCTCAAGCGTGAGCTGGAAGCACCGCTGCGCGAGACCCTGCTCCCGATGTTGATCGATGCGGGCGCGGCCGATGAAGCGCTGCAAGCTTGCGCCAAGACTCCGCTCAAGGAAGATTTCCCTCAGCGCATGGTCGCCTATCGTCTGGCAAAAGCAGGCCGTGTGGCCGATGCGGTGAAATACGTCAGCGCCGCGCACTATCGGGTCAAGGCGGAGGCGCTTGCGGACATTGCCCTGGCCCAGCTGCCTGCGCCGAAGATCGTGGAGACGAAGCCGAAGCTCGTCGGCATGTCATTCCATGGCGGATGGATGTACTGGATGGCGCGCCTGGAGCGCCTCGGCCTGCCGTGGGAGATCATGCCCTTCAGCACGCCCTATGCCGCAGGATCCGCGGGCCTCGCGGCGAAGTATTCCATGCTCGGCTACCCGGGCACCGGCGGTCATCAGATCCAGGTATCAGCGGCAGGTGAGGATCATGTGCGCGATTTCCTGCACGGCGGCGGCGGCCTGTTTGGCATCTGCGCGGGCCAGTTGTTTGCGAACGGCCATCCCTACGGTCACAAATTTGTCCCCACTGACTTTTACTACATGCGCGGGCAGGGCGCACATCAGGTGCAGATGCCCAAAGCCCATCCCATGAGCCTCACCCTGCCGCGTGAAATGATCATCACCCGCATGAACGGAGACTTCCTTCTGCCCCGTGCGGGCTGCGATGTCATTGGCTGGTATGATCGCCAGAATATTTGCGCAGCCGTGGTCACGGCAAACTATGGCCTCGGCAGGGTGGTGGCCTCCAGCCCGCATCCGGAGAGCGGCTCTGAATACAACGCAAACGACCGCCTCTGCATCGCCGCGATGCTCTGGATTCTGGAGGAGATGCCATGAGACTTTTTCTCCTTGTCGCTCTCATGATGGCGTCCACTGCCGCAGCATCGGCGGCCGATGTTCTGGTGCTGGATGCGCCAGACGCAGAATTCATGCACGAGGCACTGAAGCGCATCGCGTGTCCGTTTGATCGCGCGGCCAGTGTGGACGGGAAGCATCGCATTCTGATCCTCTGCGGCAAAGATGTGCAGGCCCGGGAAAAGGAAGTGGAGGCGTTTTTGCAAAGCGGTGGAAATGTTCTCGCCATCGGCGAAGGCGCGAAGTGGATGCTGGAGGCGAAGCTCTTTGACGCGCAGGCATATTATCCGTCCGGAACCACCCTTCATCAGTCCACCTTTGATGGCTATCACCGCCTGACCTTCGGCTATCCCGAAGACAAACCCTACAACAATTGGATCACCGGTGTGCCCATGCTGCTGCGCGCTACCGAAGGGCCGCTGCTGCGCCTTGGCGCGAATGCCACTTCCGTTCTGGCGGCCGGCGGTCCCTTCTCCCTGGCAGCCTTTGAGCGCAGGGGCAGAGGCATGGCCCTGCTGATCGGGCCTGATCCTCAGGGCGGGAACGAGTTCCTCTCGCTGACCAAGCCAACTCCCAAACGCGGGAATGAACTCCACACGGACATGCTGCTGGCGAACGCCATCGAGTGGCTGCGCGATCCCACCTGCAACCTGATCCCCAATGGAGGTTTTGAAGCCCGGGCAGAGCAGGCTTCCGAAAAGAGCCACTGGGAGATCGGCCTCAACAAGGGTGCAAAAAGCGAGTGGATGAAAACGGACTCACTCGAGGGAAAAGTTTACCTCAAGATGACCGCACCCGCCGGCGGCTCCGCCACCGTGACTCCTTTCATCCCCATCGCCGTGGAGAAGGGCGGAACATACCAATTTTCCTGCCGCTACAAATCGACGGGCATCGCCTCCTTCATGGCCCGCCATCTGACGAAGCCAGACGAAAACATCAGCAAACTCGATCAGCACAATGTGCCTCTTCCCGTTTCACCAGAGTGGACGAAGTTCGAAACCCGGCTGGTGCTTCCGGAGAGCTGCCACTATTTGAAAATCAACCTGCTCATCAACAAGCAGGGAGACCTCTGCGTGGATGACCTCACGCTCAAGGCAGTACCGTGAAGCCTCGGGAATGCGCATGACAGGAGCGCTGAGTTTCCTACGTTGAGCCGCATCTCATGATCTCCTTTCCCAACCCTGCGACACTGTTTGTGTGTTTGCTCTTCGCGTCATGCGGCGCCACAGCCGCCGAAATTCAGGTGAAGAATTCTGGAGACACGCCCCTCGCCAAGGCTATCGCATCCGCAAACGCAGGCGACATCCTCGTCCTCGCCCCCGGCATCTACCACGAGCAAGTCCGCCTCGAAAAACAGCTCACCCTTCGCGGCGAACCCGGCGCTATCATCGATGGCACCACACCTCTTGAAGCCGAATGGTCCGCCGCTTCAGGCATGGACAAAGTCTATGTCGCCTCATTCTCCAAACGCCCCGAAGGCCTCCTCGTCGATGGCAAATTCATCGCCGAGATCCGCCTGGATCGCGCCGAAAAAAGCGGTGAGTGGCACTGGCAAACCCTCCTCGTCAAAGGCCCGTCCCTCGGCGGCTTCAAGCACATCCGCGCCCTGTGGATGTATCACCCCAACGAAAAGAAAATCTACCTCCGCCTCGAAGACGGCGCAGCTCCGGACAAAGCCACACTCTCATTCACCCCTTCGCGTAACCCCCTGATCGAAATCGCCGCCGCAGGCGTGGTCGTCGAAGGCCTCACCCTCCGCGGCGGCAGTGAGGCCATCGTGCTCGGCGAAGGCGCAAAAGACTCCGTCATCCGCCGCTGCAAAGTCACCTCCTATGAAAACACCGGCATCGCCCTCACCGGCGGCGCTTCATCCTGCACCGTCGAGGATTGCGACATCACCCGCGGCGCCTTCGAAGAATGGCGTGCCACCACTGAAAACCGCCGCGAAAACTACGAGATCTGGAAGATCCACAAAGACGTCGGCAAATACGACCGCGTCGGCATCGAACTCATCCGCGCAGGCACCAACAACCGCATCCTCCGCAATCACCTCGACCGCACCTTCGACGGCATCTGCCTCGGTGACTCCAGCACTGAATCCCTCGACAAGCCCCTCATCGATCCCAATCACGGTCGAGGCACCGAGATCGCCGAAAACATCATCGAAAACACCCGCGACTCCGGCATCGAACTCGGCGTCGGCTGCATCGATGTCAACGTCCATCACAACACCCTGCGCCACACCCACGGCGGCCTCCGCTTCAAGCTTCCCCGCATCGGCCCCGTCTTCATCCATCACAATCACCTCATCGACGGCACCCCCTTCAATGTCTGGTTCAGCATGGACTCCTCACCCGCCGAAGGCTACATCTACCACAACACCATCACCGGCGGCTCGGACGCAGCGTTCGTCTATTCCTCCTTCAATGCCAAACGCGACTTCGCCACCCCTAAGTGGCACATCCTCAACAACCTCATCCTGCAGGTAAAAGACGGCTTCTTCGACCAGCGCAAAGGCACCCCACCCCGCGACTTCACCGAATCCCACAACATCACCACCGACGATCCAAGCGCCGCCATCGGCGCAGGCCTCGATCTCTCCACCTACCGCCAAGGCAAGCCCCTCCCCGGCTGCGAACCCGGCTACTTCAAAGCCAAAGCCCCCGACGCCGGCTCTGGACAGTAGCCATCTCGCTCCGCCGAGATGAGCCACAGCGTCCTCGCCGAGCGACGCACATCCCGCCCACCCAGCGCCAGGTAGGGCGGGCTGTCCAGGCTGTGTGAAAACTATTTCACCGGTTTGACCGGGGGCGTTCATGCGCAACAAGATGGGCATGAGCCACCTTCGAGGAACTGATCGCAGCGAACTGCAGATGCTGCCGCCATGCCTGGAT